>JBFMHC010000043.1:0-39777 GCA_040751755.1 Pseudomonadota bacterium | reverse complement strand
CCTTCCCGAACAGGACCGTGAAACGCTCCAGCGCCAATGATAGTGAGCCCCGCGCTCGCGAAAGTAGGTCATCGCCAGACTCCTATACCAAACAAATGCCCACCACTCGGTGGGCATTTGCGTTTGTAGAGGCCTGATTTGTCCCTCGATTCAATGGCTTGAGTGGACTGTGGGCGTGAACGTATAATTACACAGCAAATCAACTGAGCGGGATGGGTGCGAACCCGTCCCGCTTGTCACATCTAGCCGGGGTTTATCTTGTCTGCTTTCGAGCCTGCGATTCTGGCCTTGGCCGATGGAACGGTGTTCCGCGGTTATGGCATCGGCGCCCAGGGCGCCGGTATCGGCGAGGTGGTCTTCAACACCTCCATTACCGGATATCAGGAAATCCTGACCGATCCGTCCTACTGCCGCCAGATGGTGACGCTCACTTACCCGCATATCGGCAACGTCGGCGTCAATGCGGAAGACGAGGAATCCTCTCACGTCCATGCCTCAGGCCTGATCATTCGCGACCTCCCCTTGATGGCGAGCAACTTCCGCATGGCGGAAGGCCTGACCGATTACCTGAAACGGCACAACGTCGTCGGGATCGCTGGCATCGATACCCGCAAGCTCACCCGCCTGCTGCGCGAAAATGGCGCGCAGAACGGCTGCATCATGTCCGGGGTCATCGAGGAGGCTGAGGCCGTCGCGAAGGCGCGTGCCTGTCCCAGTATGGCCGGCCAGGATCTGGCCAAGGTTGTGACCTGCGCTGAATCGAGCGAGTGGCCGGAAGGCGAGTGGCGTCTTGGCAAGGGCTTCTCGCGTCCCGCCGAGGCCCCCTTCAAAGTGGTCGCCTACGACTACGGCGTGAAGCGGAACATCCTGCGCATGCTGGTCGAGCGTGGATGCCATGTGACCGTGGTGCCGGCACAGACCCCTGCCAGCGAGGTGCTGGCGATGCGTCCGGATGGCGTATTCCTGTCCAATGGTCCGGGGGACCCGGAGCCTTGTGATTACGCGATCAAGGCGATCCAGGAAATCCTCGCCGCGCGCGTCCCCACCTACGGCATCTGTCTGGGGCATCAGTTGCTGGCGCTGGCGTCCGGTGCCAAGACCCTGAAGATGAAATTCGGCCACCATGGCGCGAACCACCCGGTGCAGGACCTGGATTCCAAGCGGGTCATGATCACCAGCCAGAACCACGGCTTCGCGGTCGACTCGCAGACCCTGCCGGCGAACCTGCGCGCCACCCACGTCTCGCTGTTCGACGGCTCGCTGCAGGGCATCGCCCGCACCGACGTGCCGGCCTTCAGCTTCCAGGGCCACCCCGAGGCGAGCCCAGGGCCCCACGACGTCAGTTATCTGTTTGACCGCTTCATCGGTCTGATGCGGGAGAACAAGCATGCCTAAGCGCACGGACATCCAATCCATCCTCATCATCGGTGCCGGCCCCATCGTCATCGGTCAGGCCTGCGAGTTCGACTATTCCGGCGCCCAGGCCTGCAAGGCCCTGCGTCAGGAAGGCTACCGGGTGATCCTGGTGAACTCCAACCCGGCCACCATCATGACCGACCCGGAGACCGCGGACGCCACCTACATCGAGCCGATCAACTGGCAGACGGTTGAGCGCATCATCGACAAGGAGCGCCCGGACGCCATCCTTCCCACCATGGGCGGACAGACCGGCCTGAACTGCGCCCTCGACCTGGCCAAGAACGGCGTGCTCGACAAGTACGGCGTCGAGCTGATCGGCGCCAAGAAAGAGGCCATCGACAAGGCCGAGGACCGCGAGAAGTTCAAGCAGGCGATGACCAAGATCGGCCTCGGCTCCGCGCGTTCCGGCATCGCCCACAGCCTGGAAGAGGCGATGCAGGTGCAGGCCGGAATCGGCTTCCCGGTGATCATCCGCCCCTCCTTCACACTCGGCGGAACCGGCGGCGGCATCGCCTACAACATGGAGGAGTTCGCGCGCATCTGCGAGGGCGGCCTCGAGGCCTCTCCCACGCATGAACTGCTGATCGAGGAGTCGCTGATCGGCTGGAAGGAATACGAGATGGAGGTGGTGCGCGACAAGGCGGACAACTGCATCATCGTCTGCTCGATCGAGAACCTCGACCCCATGGGCGTGCACACCGGCGACTCCATCACCGTGGCGCCGGCGCAGACCCTGACCGACCGCGAATACCAGATCATGCGCAATGCCTCCATCGCGGTGCTGCGCGAGATCGGCGTCGACACCGGTGGTTCCAACGTGCAGTTCGCCATCAATCCGGCGGATGGGCGCATGGTGGTGATCGAGATGAACCCGCGCGTGTCGCGCTCCTCCGCCCTGGCCTCCAAGGCGACCGGCTTCCCCATCGCCAAGGTGGCGGCCAAGCTGGCCGTGGGCTACACGCTCGACGAGCTGAAGAACGACATCACCGGCGGTCTCACCCCCGCCTCCTTCGAGCCGTCGATCGACTACGTGGTGACGAAGATCCCGCGTTTCGCCTTCGAGAAATTCCCGCAGGCCAACGACCGACTCACCACGCAGATGAAGTCCGTGGGCGAGGTGATGGCGATCGGTCGCACCCAGCAGGAGTCGCTGCAGAAGGCCCTGCGCGGCCTGGAGACCGGGGCGGACGGGCTGGACGAGAAGACCGCCGACGAGTCGCGCATCAAGTCCGAAATGGGCAACCCCGGTGCGGAGCGGCTGTTCTACGTCGCGGATGCCTTCCGCATCGGCATGAGCCTGGAAGAGGTCCACGCCATCAGCCACATCGACCCCTGGTTCCTGGCGCAGATCCAGGACCTGGTGCGCCAGGAAAACGCGCTCAAGGGGCGCCGTCTGGTCGACCTGACGCGCGACGAGCTGTACACCCTCAAGCGCAACGGCTTCTCCGACCGCCGCCTCGCCACCCTGCTGGGCTGCACCCAGCACGAGGTGCGGGCGCGTCGTTGGGCCCAGGGCGTGAACCCCGTCTACAAGCGCGTGGACACCTGCGCCGCCGAGTTCGCCACCTCCACCGCCTATCTCTACTCCACCTACGAGGAGGAGTGCGAGGCGCAGCCCAGCGACAAGAAGAAGATCATGGTGCTGGGCGGCGGACCCAACCGCATCGGCCAGGGCATCGAGTTCGACTACTGCTGCGTGCACGCCGCCCTGGCAATGCGCGAGGACGGGTTCGAGACCATCATGGTCAACTGCAACCCGGAGACCGTCTCCACCGACTATGACACCTCCGACCGCCTCTACTTCGAGCCGCTGACGCTGGAGGACGTGCTGGAGATCGTGCGCATCGAGAAGCCCTGGGGCGTGATCGTGCAGTACGGCGGCCAGACGCCGCTCAAGCTGGCGCGCGACCTGGAGAAGAACGGCGTGCCCATCATCGGCACCACGCCCGACATGATCGACGCCGCCGAGGACCGCGAGCGCTTCCAGCAGATGCTGCACCAGCTCGGCCTGCTGCAGCCGCCCAACCGCACGGCGCGCGCCGAGGACGAAGCGATCCGCCTTGCCGCCGAGATCGGCTATCCGCTGGTGGTGCGTCCTTCCTACGTGCTGGGCGGCCGTGCCATGGAGATCGTGCGCGAGGAGGCCGACCTGCAGCGCTACATGCGCGAGGCGGTGAAGGTCTCCAACGACTCGCCCGTGCTACTCGACCGCTTTCTCAACGACGCCATCGAGGTGGACGTCGACGCCTTGTCCGACGGCGAGCAGGTGCTGATCGGCGGCATCATGGAACACATCGAGCAGGCCGGCGTGCATTCCGGCGATTCCGCCTGCTCCCTGCCGCCCTACAGCCTGTCGCCCGCGATCAAGGACGAACTGCGACGCCAGACCGTGGCGATGGCGAAGGCCCTCAACGTGGTCGGCCTGATGAACGTGCAATTCGCCATCAAGGGCGACACCGTGTACGTGCTGGAGGTCAACCCGCGCGCCTCGCGCACCGTGCCCTTCGTCTCCAAGGCCACCGGCCGCCAGCTGGCGAAGATCGCCGCGCGTTGCATGGCCGGTCAGACCCTGAAGGCGCAGGGCGCGGAACACGAGGTGATCCCGCCTTACTTCTCGGTGAAGGAGGCGGTGTTCCCGTTCCGCAAGTTCCCCGGCGTCGACCCCATCCTCGGCCCGGAGATGAAGTCCACCGGCGAGGTCATGGGGGTGGGCGAGAGCTTTGGTGAGGCCTTCCTCAAGGCGCAGTACGGCTCCAGCGTGAAGCTGCCCAAGTCCGGGCACGCCTTCATCTCCGTGCGCGACCCCGAGCACCCGCAGGTCGCCGAGATCGCCAACCACCTGCACGAACTCGGCTTCAAGCTGTTCGCCACCGGCGGCACCTCGCGCGTGATCGGCGCCGCGGGCGTGCCGGTGACCCGCGTCAACAAGGTGGCCGAGGGCCGTCCCCACATCGTCGACATGATCAAGAACAAGGACATCCACCTGATCATCAACGTCGTCGAGGACAAGCGCGCGGTGGTTGATTCCTTCGCCATCCGCGCCGCCGCGCTGGCCCAGAACATCCCCTACTTCACCACCCTGGCTGGCGCCAAGGCGGCGTGTCTGGGCATGAAGGACCGGCGCGACATCACCGTTTACCCGCTGCAGGAACTGCACCAGCGCCTGCACTGAAATACCGAGGTAGCCATGAACAAAGTCCCACTGACCGTGGTCGGCGCGGAGAAGCTGCGCCATGAATTGCACCGCCTGAAGACCGTGGAGCGCCCGAACGTCATCGAGGCGATCGCCGAGGCGCGCTCGCACGGCGACCTGTCCGAGAACGCGGAATACGATGCCGCCAAGGAGAAGCAGGGCTTCATCGAGGGGCGCATCAAGGAGTTGGAAGGCAAGCTGGCGAACGCACAGATCATCGACCCTCGCCACCTGGACGCGGACGGCCGCGTGGTGTTCGGCGCCACGGTGGAACTGGTCGACGCGGAGACCGGCGACGAGGTGAAGTACCAGATCGTCGGCGACGACGAGGCGGATATCAAGGAAGGCAAGATCTCCGTCGGCTCGCCCATCGCCCGCGCGCTGATCGGCAAGTACGCCGGCGACGTCGCCGACGTGCACGCCCCCGGTGGCCTGCGCCACTATGAGATCGTCGACGTCCACTACGTCTGAACACGTAATTGAAGCGCCTACCCGACCTCCTCGCCGCCTGGGCCGTTGTGTTCTGGGTGGGTGGATTGTGGGCGATCGGCTACCTGGCCGCGCCGGCGCTGTTCTACAACCTTGCCGACCGCATGCTCGCCGGTGCGGTGGCCGGCAGGATGTTCGCCTGGATGGCCTGGGTGGGGATGGTCTGCGGCGCTTGGCTGCTGGTGTTCCGCATCGCCCGCTTCGGCGGCGGCGTGCTCAGGCAGGGCTTCTTCTGGATCGTCGTGCTGATGCTGCTGCTCACCGTCGCCCAGCACTTCGGCATCCGCCCCGTCCTGCAGGAGCTGAAGGACCTGGCGCAGCCGCGCGACGTCATGGAGAGCCTGTTCCGCAACCGCTTCCAGGCCTGGCACGGCGTCTCCAGCGCCGTCTACCTCATCCAGAGCCTGCTCGGTCTGGCCCTGGTGGCCAAGCAGTACTCAAGGTAGCTTGAGGCGGGGCTTCTCGGCGGGGCGGTAGATCAGCAGCAACTTGCCGATGTGCTGCACCGGCGCCGCGCCGAGCGCCTCGCACATCTCTAGAAACCAGGTCTCGCGCGCCTCGCGGTCGTCGCCCAGCACCCTCACCTTGATCAGTTCGTGGGCCTTGAGCGCGCGGTCCGTCTCCTGGATGATGGCCTCGGTCAGGCCGGCGTTGCCGATCATCACCACGGGTTTCAGGGTGTGCCCCTGGGCCTTGAGAAATTTGCGTTGTTCGGGCGTGAGTTCGAGCATGATGCCCTCCGTGAAAGGGGGGCGATATTAGCACCACCCTCCCTAGTGCCGGACCCGGCGATGGGTATGAAAGTCCATGAAACGACAAGCAAAAACCCGTGAGTGGCATCAACGCCACGTCAACGACTTCTACGTCAAGCAGGCCAACGAGCAGGGCTGGCGTTCCCGCGCCGCCTTCAAGCTGATGGAGATTGACGACAAGGACCGCCTGCTCAAGCCCGGCCAGGTGGTGGTGGACCTCGGCTGCGCGCCGGGGGGCTGGTGCCAGGTGGCCACCAGCCGCATGAAGGGGCAGGGGCGCATCATCGGCATCGACCTGTTGGAGATGACCGGCCTGAACGGCGTGACCTTCATCCAGGGCGACTTCACCGAGGACGCTGCCCTGGCGGCGCTGGAGGCCGAGCTAGGCGGTCGGCGCGTCAACCTTGTGCTTTCCGATATGGCCCCCAACATTACCGGCATAGTCGTCTCGGACCAGGCACGGGTTTATGCCCTCGCGGAACTGGCGTTGGATTTCGCGCTCCAGCATCTTGAACCGGATGGAGCGTTTCTCATCAAAGTCTTCCAGGGCGCCGGCTTCGAGGCCTTTGTGAAGGCGATGCGCGCGGCGTTCAAGAGCGTGGCGACGCGCAATCCGGACGCGTCGCGCGACCGCAGCCGCGAGTGCTACCTGCTCGGCAGGGGCCTCAAGCAAACGCCCTGAAGCGCCGTTAGAATGTGATGAACGCGGGTGTCCCCGCCAAGGAGTCTTCGTGAACAACTTATTCAAGAACATCGCCATCTGGTTGATCATCGCCCTGGTGCTGATGACGGTGTTCAACCAGTTCAACGCCCAACCGGGCAGCACCCAGTCGCAGGTGGACTATTCGCAGTTCATCGAGGAGGTGCGCAGTGGCCAGGTCACCAAGGTGACCATCGACGGCCACGTGCTGCGCGGCGTGCGCGCCGACGGCCAGCGCTTCTCCACCTACGCGCCCTCCGACCCCTGGATGGTCTCCGACTTGCTGAAGTATGGCGTGCAGATCGAGGCCAAGCCGGAGGAGCAGCCGTCGATGCTGATGAGCATCTTCATCTCCTGGTTCCCCATGCTGCTGCTGATCGGCGTATGGGTGTTCTTCATGCGCCAGATGCAGGGCGGTGGCCGTGGCGGCGCGTTTTCCTTCGGCAAGAGCAAGGCACGCATGCTGGACCAGGAGAGCAACGCCATCACCTTCGCCGACGTCGCCGGCTGCGACGAGGCCAAGGAGGAGGTGGGCGAACTGGTCGAGTTCCTGCGCGATCCGTCCAAGTTCCAGAAGCTGGGCGGGCGCATCCCGCGCGGCGTGCTGATGGTCGGCTCGCCTGGTACCGGTAAGACCCTGCTCGCAAAGGCCATCGCCGGCGAGGCCAAGGTCCCCTTCTTCAGCATCTCCGGCTCCGACTTCGTCGAGATGTTCGTGGGTGTCGGCGCCGCGCGCGTGCGCGACATGTTCGAGCAGGCCAAGAAGCATGCGCCCTGCATCATCTTCATCGACGAGATCGACGCGGTCGGTCGCCAGCGCGGCGCCGGCCTGGGCGGTGGCAACGACGAACGCGAGCAGACTCTGAACCAGCTCCTGGTGGAGATGGACGGCTTCGAGGCGACCTCCGGCGTCATCGTCATCGCCGCCACCAACCGCCCGGACGTACTCGACCCGGCGTTGATGCGCCCGGGCCGCTTCGACCGCCAGGTGGTGGTGCCGCTGCCCGACATCCGTGGCCGCGAGCAGATCCTCCTGGTGCACATGCGCAAGGTGCCGATGAGCCAGGACGTGAAGGCCGACATCATCGCGCGCGGCACGCCCGGCTTCTCTGGCGCCGACCTCGCCAACCTGGTGAACGAGGCGGCCCTGTTCGCGGCGCGTGCCAACAAGCGCGTGGTGGACATGGACGACTTCGAGCGCGCCAAGGACAAGATCATGATGGGCGCGGAGCGCCGCTCCATGATCATGCCCGAGGAGGAGCGCCGCAATACCGCCTACCACGAGTCCGGCCACGCCGTGGTTGCCAAGCTGATGCCCAAGACCGACCCGGTGCACAAGGTCACCATCATCCCGCGCGGCCGCGCGCTGGGCGTGACCATGCAGCTGCCCACCGAGGATCGCTACAGCCAGGACCGCGTGCGCCTGCTCTCGACCATCGCCGTGCTGTTCGGCGGCCGCATCGCCGAGGAACTGTTCATGAACCAGATGACCACCGGCGCCTCAAACGACTTCCAGCGCGCCACCGACCTGGCGCGCCGCATGGTGACGCAGTGGGGCATGTCCGACGTCCTCGGCACCATGGTGTATGGCGAGGAGGAGGGCGAGGTCTTCCTGGGTCGTTCCGTCACCACGCACAAGAGCGTGTCCGAGGCCACCATGCAGCAGGTGGACACGGAGGTGCGCCGCATCATCGACGAGCAGTACGCCCTGGCGCGCAAGATCCTGGAGGAGAACCGCGACAAGGTGGAGCGTATGACCCGCGCCCTGCTCGACTGGGAGACCATCGACGCTGAGCAGATCGACGACATCATGGCCGGGCGCGAGCCGCGCCCGCCCAAGCCCGTGAGCCCGCCCGCCAGTTCCGCCGGCAACAACAGCACGCCCAACGCCCCCGCGCCCACGGCCACGCCGGCGGAAGAGGCCTGAGGCCGGGAATGGGTGGTAGGGTGAGGGAGTGGGGGAACCCCCACTGCCCTTGTCTCGCTGCCCACCCGCCAACCCCATGTTCCGCTGCGGCCGCTTCATCTTTTCCCTCGACCGGCCCTTGGTCATGGGGATCGTCAATGTCACCCCCGACTCCTTCTCCGACGGCGGTCGCCACGCCACGGCTGCGCAGGCCATCGCGCATGGGCTGAGGCTGCGCGAGGAGGGCGCGGACCTGCTCGATATCGGTGGCGAATCCACCCGCCCCGGCGCCGCGCCGGTCTCCGTGCAGGAGGAACTGGAGCGCGTGCTGCCGGTGCTGGAGGGCCTGCGCGACTGCGGCGCCGCCCTCTCCGTCGACACCATGAAGCCCGAGGTGATGGCCGCCGCCCTGGCTTCGGGCGCGGACATGGTGAATGACGTCAAGGCCCTGGAGTCGCCGGGCGGGCTCGATGTCGTCGCCGGCTCGACCTGTGGCATCTGCCTCATGCACATGCAGGGCGCGCCTCGCACCATGCAGGCGGCACCGCACTACGCGGATGTGGTGGCGGAGGTGCACGGTTACCTGCTCGCGCGGGTTCGGGCCTGCATCGCCGCGGGCATCGCTCCGGGGCGCATCGTCGTCGATCCCGGCTTCGGCTTTGGCAAGACCCTCGAACACAACGTCGCCCTGTTCAAGAATCTCCGCCGCCTGGCCGATATCGCGCCGGTGCTGGCGGGGGTTTCGCGCAAGTCCATGATCGGTGCGATCACCGGTCGTGCGGTCGAGGACCGCCTGGTCGGCAGCGCCGTCGCGGCCCAGTTGGCAGCAATGCGCGGCGCCGCGATCCTGCGCGTGCACGACGTGCGCGAGACCTGGGATGCACTGAAGATTTGGCAAACATTGGGAGAACAAGAATGAGCAGAAGGTTTTTCGGTACCGATGGCGTGCGCGGGCGCGTGGGCGAGGACCCCATCACCCCGGGCATGGTGATGCGCCTCGGCTACGCCGCTGGTCGCGTCCTGGCGGCGAAGGGACACGACGCCCTGCACGGCGAGCGCCCCACGGTACTGATCGGCAAGGACACGCGCGTCTCCGGCTACATGCTGGAGTCGGCCCTGGAGGCGGGGCTCACCGCCGCCGGTGTGGACGTGCGCCTAACCGGGCCGATGCCCACGCCGGGTGTGGCCTATCTGACGCGTGCCCTGCGTCTGCAGGCCGGCGTGGTGATCTCCGCCTCTCACAACCCCTACGAGGACAACGGCATCAAGTTCTTCTCCGCCGGTGGCACCAAGCTGCCGGACGAGGTGGAACTGGCGATCGAGGAGGCCATGGAGTCGCCGATCAAGGCCGAGTCCTCGCGTGGCCTCGGCCGCGTGAAGCGGGTCGACGACGCGGCGGGACGCTACATCGAGTTCTGCAAGAGCACCTTCCCCAATGACCTCGACCTGCGCGGCATGCGCATCGTCGTCGATTGCGCCAACGGCGCCGCCTACCACATCGCCCCGCACGTCTTCCACGAGCTGGGTGCGGACGTGATCGCCATCGCCAACGAGCCGGACGGCCTCAACATCAACAAGGGCTGCGGCGCCACCCACACCGAGGCCCTGAGCCGCGCGGTGCGCCAGCATCGCGCCGACGTCGGCATCGCCCTCGACGGCGACGGCGACCGCCTCATGATGGCCGACAGCGGCGGCGAGATCATGGACGGTGACAAGCTGATATACGCCATCGCCCGCCACCGCATGGAGATTGGCGAGTTGAAGGGCGGCGTGGTTGGCACGCTGATGACCAACCTCGGCACCGAACTGGCCCTGAGACAGCTGGGTTGCGGCTTCCGCCGCGCCAAGGTGGGCGACCGTTATGTCCTGGAGGTGCTGCAGGAAGAAGGCTGGCAGGTGGGCGGCGAGAGCTCGGGCCACATACTCTGCCTGGACAAGCACACCACGGGCGACGGCATCGTCTCTTCGCTGCAGGTGCTGGCGGCGCTGCGCCGCTCTGGTGCCTCACTGGCCGAGTACACCCGTGATTGCCCGGTGTTCCCGCAGCTGCTCATCAACGTCCGCGTCGCCAAGGGCTTCAAGCTGGACGGCCAGCCGCAGGTGACGCAGGCGGTCGCGGCGGTGGAGGGGGAACTGGGCGAGAGCGGCCGCGTGGTGCTGCGCCCCTCCGGCACCGAGCCGCTGATCCGGGTGATGGTCGAGGGCCGCGACGAACACCAGGTGCGGCGCTGCGCCGAGTCGATCGCCGAGGCCGTGAAGGTGGCCGCCGGCGGCTGAGGGAAGAAAAATGGCGGATCGCCGATCCGCCATTCGTCGGGGCCGAGCGGGGGATTACTTCATGAAGTGGCGCGCATAGGCCGGGTTGAGCCGGCTCATGGGCAGCAGGATGAACAGGTCGGCGGTGTTGAAGTCCGGGTCCCAGGCCGGCGCGCCGCCCACGTAGGCGCCGAGGCGCAGGTAGCCCTTGACCAGGGGCGGCACGCTGGGCGCGGCGGTCGAGCTGAGCTCTTCCAGCGGCAGCGGGCAGCGCGGGAAGACGCGCCATTCCACCGGCGACAGGTGCTTTTCCCGCACCGCGTGCCAGATGCCGGCGGCGTTGTGGCCGCCGTCCTGCATGCCGATGCTGGCGCAACCGATCAGATAATCGAAGCCGCTCTTCATCATGTATTCCGCGAGGCCCGCCCACAGATGGGTGATCACGCCGCCGCTGCGGTAGTCGGGGTGCACGCAGGAGCGCCCCACCTCGACCATGCGGCCGCGCAGGTGCTGCAGGCGGGTGAGGTCGAACTCGCTTTCCGAGTAGAAGCTGCCGACGCGCTTGGCGGCGCCAGGGGTGAGGATGCGGTAGGTGCCCACCACCTCTTCGGTGTCGCGGTCGCGCACCAGCAGGTGCTCGCAGAAGGGGTCATACAGGTCGATGTCGTACCCCGGTTCCGTCTGATTCAGGCGGGCCCCCATCTCTTCAGCAAAGATCTTCCAGCGCAGGCGTTGCGCCTCCCGCACTTCCGCCTCATGGCGGGCGAGGCTGACGTGGAAGGTCTTCTTGCCGCGTTCCTGTTGGACGACACGTTCCTGCAACATGGCTGAATGCTCCTTGACGAGTTGGGGCCAAGGTAGAGGTGCAGGGTTACTCGGACATGACGATTCGATGAAGAAGCTGTGACAATGTCCTGGGGTGGTATCAGGACTATTTTGCTTGGTCTGTAATCAGAATTTCACAAATCTGAAACATTGTGGCTCTACGATCTGCGGCGTTTCACCCAGTCACCTTTATGGAGCACCGCAATGTCCGCTAAACCTCTCCTGTTCAAAGTCGCCGGCCTGGCCGCTGCCATGTCCCTCAGCTTCTCCGCCCTGGCCGCCGATATCACGGGCGCTGGCGCCACCTTCCCGTACGCCGTGTACACCAAGTGGGCCGAGGCCTACAAGGCGGCGACCGGCAACCAGGTCAACTACCAGGGCATCGGCTCCTCCGGCGGCATCAAGCAGATCAAGGCCAAGACCGTCGACTTCGGCGGCACCGACGCCCCCCTGAAGGAAGCAGAGCTGGATGCCGCCGGTCTGGTGCAGGTTCCCACCGTCATGGGTGGCGTGACCATCGTCATGAACGTGCCCGGTCTTGATTCCGGCAAGCTGCGCCTGGATGGCTCCACCGCCGCCGACATTTTCCGTGGCGCCATCACCAAGTGGAACGACCCCGCCATCGCCAAGCTGAACCCCGGCGTGAAGCTGCCCGACCTGGCGATCACCGTCGCGCACCGCTCGGACGGATCCGGCACCACCCACGTGTTCAGCCACTACCTGGCCAAACAGTCCATGGCCTTCAAGCGTGACGTCGGCGCCGGCACCACCGTCAACTGGCCGGTGAACGGCGTGGGTGGCAAGGGCAACCCGGGCGTCGCCGCCAACGTGCAGAAGATCGCCGGTGCCATCGGCTACGTCGATATCGCCGACGCCATGAAGAACAAGATGGATTTCGTGGCCCTGAAGAACAAGGCCGGCAACTTTGTCGTTCCGAGCCAGGATGCCGTCGAGGCCGCTGCCGCCGGCGCCAACTTCAAGGTCAAGGGCATGGCCCCGGACCTGCTCGACCAGGGCCACAAGGATGCCTGGCCCATCGTCAGCGCCACCTACATGCTGGCCTACGAGAAGGGTTCCGACGCCGCCAAGCAGAAGGGCGTGGTCGACTTCTTCACCTGGTCGCTCAACAACGGTGGCAAGATGGCCGAGGAACTGGGCTTTGTGAAACTGCCGGCCAATGTGGTGAAGATGGTCGAAGCCGAGATGAAGAACATCAAGTAATTTGATTGAAGTGCCGGTTTGGGCGCGGCTAAGATACGCCGCGCCCAAACTTTCTTCGCAAGCCGGATTGTCGAAGGCAGTAGGTTTGCGAAGAAACGCATTGATTTAGGACCAATCGCCATGAGCGACGTGACCGCGCCTGTCGATCTGCATGCCCAGCAGGTCAAGAAGTTCAAGCTGCAGGATTTTCTCTTTCACCAGGTCACGCTGGTCTTCGCCTTCATCGTCCTGGCGGCGCTGGCGGGTATCCTGATCTCGCTCGCCATCGAGGCCATGCCGGTGTTGAAGCAGTTCGGGCCCGGCTTCCTGTGGACCAACGTCTGGAACGTGCCGGACGACCAATATGGCGCCTTGAGTGCGATCTACGGCACCGTGGTGACCTCCGTCATCGCCCTCGTCATCGCCGTGCCGGTGAGCTTCGGCATCGCCCTGTTCCTCACCGAGACCTGCCCCGTCTGGCTGCGCCGTCCGCTCGGTACCGCCATCGAGTTGCTGGCGGGCGTGCCTTCCATCATCTACGGCATCTGGGGCCTGTTCGTGTTCGCGCCGCTGTTCGCCGAGCACGTGCAGCCTTATCTGCAGGCCGTCCTGGGCGAAGTGCCGGTGATCGGCGGATGGTTCGCCGGGCCGCCCATCGGCATCGGCATCCTCACCGCTGGCATCGTCCTGTCGCTGATGGTGATCCCCTTCATCGCTTCGGTGATGCGCGACGTGTTCGAGACGGTTCCGGCGCCGCTCAAGGAATCCGCGTATGGCGTCGGCTGTACCACCTGGGAGGTGGTCACCCATGTGGTCCTGCCCTACACCCGTGTCGGCGTGATCGGCGGCATCATGCTGGGCCTCGGTCGCGCCCTGGGCGAGACCATGGCGGTCACCTTCGTCATCGGCAACGCCAACCGCATCGTCGGCAGCCTCTTCGCGCCGGGGACCTCGATCGCCTCGACGCTGGCGAACGAGTTCGGCGAGGCCGATCCTGGACTGCATATCTCCGCCCTGTTCGCCTTGGGCCTGGTGCTGTTCATCATCACCTTCGTCGTCCTGGCGATCTCGCAGTGGCTGATCCGCCGCGGCGTCGCCAAGCAGGGCAAGTGACGCGAGAGAGGAACCGAGCATGAACCTTTACTCCCGCCGCATCTGGGCCAACCGCCTCGGCATCGCCCTGTCCATGCTGGCCATGTCGTTCGGCTTGCTGGCCCTGTTGTGGATCCTCTGGACCCTTTTCTACAACGGCTTTTCCGCCCTGAGCTGGGAGTTCTTCACCCAGGACACGCCGGCGCCGGGGTCCGAGGGGGGCGGCCTGCGCAATGCCATCGTCGGCAGTCTGATGATCGTGGTCGTGACCGCGCTGGTGTCGACGCCGATCGGCATTCTCGCCGGCATCTATCTGGCGGAGTTCGGCACGACTTCGCGCTTTGCCGCCGCCACGCGCTTCGTCACCGACATCATGCTGTCCGCGCCGTCCATCGTCATCGGCCTGTTCGTCTATGCCCTGATGGTGGCGACCCTGGGCGGATTCTCCGGCTGGGCCGGTTCGGTGGCCTTGTCCCTGATTGCGATCCCGGTGGTGGTGCGCACCACCGAGAACATGCTGCTGCTGGTGCCCACCAGTCTGCGCGAGGCGGCCTTCGCGGTCGGAGCGCCGCGTTGGCAGGTATCGCTCAAAGTGACCTTGCGCGCGGTCAAGGCCGGCGTGGTGACCGGCATTCTGCTGGCGATCGCGCGCGTCACCGGCGAGACCGCGCCGCTGTTGTTCACGGCCCTCAATAACCAATTCTTCAGCACCGACATGTCGCATCCCATGGGCAACCTGCCGGTGGTGATCTTCCAGTTCGCCATGAGTCCCTATGACAACTGGGTCAGCCTGGCCTGGGGCGGCGCCTTGCTGATCGCCCTGTTCGTGCTGGGGATCAACATCCTGGCCCGCGTGCTGTTCCGCAAGAAATCCACAGATTGACCCCCGGAGTTCCCCATGCCCGCTCATCACCATATCGCCGACGACGAAGCCATCCTGTCGATCCGCGACCTGAACTTCTATTACGGCGACTTCCGTGGTCTGACCAATGTGTCCATGGACATCGCGAAGAACAAGGTGACGGCCTTCATCGGCCCGTCCGGCTGCGGCAAGTCCACCCTGCTGCGCACCTTCAACCGCATGTACGACCTCTACCCTGGCCAGCGTGCCGAGGGGCAGATCAACTTCCATGGCAAGAACCTGCTCGACAAGAAACAGGACGTGAACCTGGTGCGCGCCAAGATCGGCATGGTGTTCCAGAAGCCCACGCCCTTCCCGATGACCATCTACGAAAACATCGCCTTCGGCGTGCGTTTGTATGAAAGGCTATCGAAGTCGGAGATGGACGACCGCGTCGAGTGGGCGTTGCGCAAGGCGGCGATCTGGGACGAGACCAAGGACAAGCTGCAGCAGAGCGGCCTGTCGCTGTCCGGTGGTCAGCAGCAGCGCCTGTGCATCGCCCGCACCATCGCGGTCAAGCCCGAGATCGTCCTGCTCGACGAGCCCACCTCGGCTCTGGACCCGATCTCCACCGCCAAGATCGAGGAACTGATCAACGAACTGAAGGCCGACTACACCATCGCCATCGTCACCCACAACATGCAACAGGCGGCGCGGATCTCCGACTACACCGCTTTCATGTACCTGGGTGAACTGATCGAGTTCAGCGCCACCGATGTGCTGTTCGTGAAGCCCAAGGTAAAGCAGACGGAAGACTACATCACCGGCCGCTTCGGTTAACTGTCCGGGGTGCGGCCGGGCATCGCCGGCCCCGTGAAACATTGCTGAAACATTCCTGTCATGCTGGCCCGATATGCTGGCGGCTTCGCGCGCGGCCGCCATTGACCAGGCCGACAAGCCTGCCCAGAATGTGGCCGGTACCCCGCTCCGGCTCTCTGGCGGGGCGTGTACGCACCCCGGACCGATCGGCCGGCGTGGGGTTCACGGGCTTGGGGCCGGCGCGCTTGTGTGCCCCTGATCGGTGAGTAAGGACGCGGCTCATGGCAAATGCAGTCAAGAACATTGCGAAGTACATCAAGAACAACCCCGAGTCCGACGGTGAGAAGATCCTGCGCGATTTGTGCGTTGCCCTGGAATCGCGCCAGCCATTCGAAATCTGCCGCATCTACGAGCTGAACAAGAAGGCCTTCGAGCTGGCGCTCGAACTCCTGGAGGAATGGCGTTTCGATCGCCATGTCGTGGAGCGGCGCCTGCAGAAATACCTGGAGCAGAAGGACGACGAGGAATAAGCGGGCGGCAGTCGCGGCCTCAGCCTGTTCCCGCGACCTTCGCGAGGACTTGTTCCAGCCGGTCGGTGACGCCTTCCCAGCCCAGCCGCGCCATGTCCTGGCAGGCCTGTTGTCTCAGTCGCCCGCGCAGGCCGTCATCGAGGGCAAGTGCCAGTGCTGAGGCCACAAATGCCGCCGCATCGCCCGCGTCGGGCGCCAGGCCGTTCTCGCCGTCCCGTATGAGCGCCTCGGCGGCGGCACGTCGATAGGCGACGACGCCGAGCCCGCTAGCCATCGCTTCGCCTACCACGTTGCCCCAGGTCTCCGACAGGCTGCCGAATAGGAACAGGTCGGCGCTCGCGTAGTGCGCGGCGAGGTCATCCCCCATGCGTGGCCCCGCGAATACATGGCCCGGCTGGTCGCCTTGCAGACCCGCCATCGCCGGGCCCGTTCCCACCCAGATCATGCGCGAGCCGGGGCGCCGCTCGGCGATCGCCGCGTAGGCCTGACTGACGATCTCCAGGTTTTTTTCGGGCGCCAGACGGCCCACGTACAGGCAGGCGAGCGGAGCATCGCCCGCCTCGTCGTCGATGCCCCACGATTGCCGCAGTGCGGCGCTGCGTCGGCCCGGGTGGAACAGGCCCGTATCGACGCCGCGCCCCACTACCTGCACATTCGGGATGCCGCGCGCGGAGAGGGTGTCGGCGAGCTCGGGGGTGGGTACCAGGGTGGCCTGGCAGCGTCGGTGCAGGGCATCCAGACCGCGCGTGACGAGGGGCGTCAGCCAGCGCAGGCCGTAGTGCTGACTGTACTGGTCGAAGTGGGTGTGGTAGCCGGAGGTTACCGGCAGCCCGAGCCGTCTGGCGGCCAGCACGGCGGCCCAGCCCAGCGGCCCCTCGGTGACAACGTGCACCAGATCCGGGTGTTGCGTGCGGATCAGGCGGTCGAGGATGGCGAACGCCGGGGTGCCCATGCGCAGGCCGGAATAGTTGGGGATGGGGATGCCGGGCACCAGCCACTCCTGGTCGTCGCCGAGGTCTCGGCGATGCTGGCGGGGGCGGACCAGCCCCACCCAGTGGCCGCGCGCGCGCAGGCCGGCCACCATGCGGCCGCTTGTCATGGCGACGCCATTGATCTCGGGGGGATAGGTTTCGGTGACCAGCAGCAGGCGCATGGCGAGGCCTCAGCGTCGAGCCGCGAGGTCGCGGTAGAGCCCGGCCAGGCGCTGCGCCAGGGCATTGGCCGACCACTCGCGGGCGTAGGCGCGTGCCTCGTCGCCGAGCCGCGCGCGCAGGGCGGGGTCGGCGACCAGGCCGGTGAGGACGCGCGCGAATCCGGCCGGATCGTCCGGGGCGACGCGACAGCCGCGTTCCCCCGCGAGGATGTCCGCCGTGCCCATCTCCGCCAGCGCGACCACCGGGCAGCCCTGCGCCATCGCCTCCAGAAGCACCAGGCCCTGGGTCTCGGTGCGCGAGGCGAACACGAAGGCGTCGGCCGCGGCATAGGCGTCGGGCAGTTCGTCGCGGCGGTCGAGATAGCCGAGAAAACGTACCGCCTCCGCCAGGCCGAGGTGCGCGGCACGGTGGCGCAGGTCGCCCAGGGCGGGGCCTTCGCCGGTGATCAACAGCAGCAGCTCGGGAACGGTGCGGCGTGCCTCGATCAGCATGTCGATCAGGAAGCCGATGTTCTTCTCGTGCGCGACGCGGCCCACGAAGAGGGCGACCGGCGTGCCCGTGGCGATGCCGAGACGCTTGCGGAAGCGTGCGCGGTCGCCCGCCTGGAAGGCCTGTTCAGGCAGGCCGGTGGGCAGGACGTGCAAGGAGGTGCTCACCCCGTAATCGCGCAGGCGGTCCACCATGGCGCTGGAAGGCACGACGACCGCGTCGAGCGCGTCGCATTGGCTGCGCGAGAAACGGCGCGCGGCGGCGCGCAGCATGCGTGCCGGCAGGAAGGGGATGTAGTGCTGCAGGTATTCCTCGAACAGGGTGTGATAGGTGGCGAGGACCGGCTTGCCCAGCCGGCGCGCGGCGTGCATGCCCGCGTAGTGCGCGGCGAAAGGCGTCTGGATGTGGACGATGTCGTGGCCTGCCGCCGCCTCGATCACCGCTTCGCGCAGGTCCGCGTAGCGCATGAGGCGATCCTCCGGGTCGCGTGGCAGGCGCCTGCCACGGACCCGGGTGATGCCGTTCGCCCCCGCCTCGTCGCCGTAGCGGGGGGCGATCAGGCCGATCTCGATGCCATGCTCGGGGAGCGTCGCGCGGAAGGTCTCGATCGAGGTGGAGACCCCGTTGATGCGCGGAAAATAGACGTCCGAGACCATGAGGACGCGCAGGGCCGCGCTCATGGTGCCTCGACCGCAAGGGTGGGCTGGGGGGCCGCGTGGTTGCGGGAAACGGCACCCCAGTCGATCAACTCCAGGCGGCCGTCGCAATGCTCGACGATGGCGGTGCAGGAGTCCACCCAGTCGCCGCAGTTGGCGTAGATCAGGCCGTCCACCTCCTTCAGCGCCGCCCAGTGGATGTGGCCGCAGATCACCCCGTCGAGCCCCCGTTCGCGTACGTGGTGGATCACCGAATCCTCGAAGTCGAAGATGAACTGCAGGGCGGTCTTGACGCGGCGCTTGGCGTAGCCGGCGAGGGACCAGTAACCGGGGATGCCGAGCAGGCGGCGCAACCGCGACAGCCAGCCGTTGACCCGCACCAGGGCGTTGTAGGCCATGTCGCCGAGCACGGCGACCCAGCGGTGGTAGCGGGTCACCTGGTCGAAGTCGTCGCCGTGGGTGAGTAGAAAGCGGCGCCCGTCCAGGGTCTCGTGCACGTATTCGCGAATCAGGCGGATGTCGCCGAATGCGGATTCGCAGTAATCGCGCAGGGCCTCGTCGTGGTTGCCTGGCACAAAGATGACGTGTTCGCCGTGGCGCGCGCGCCGCAGCACTTTCTGCACCACGGTGTTCTGCGCCGTGTTCCAGTGGATGGAGCGGCTCATGCTCCAGAAATCGATGATGTCGCCGACGAGGAAGAGGTATTGCGAGGGGTGCTCGCGCAGGAAATCGAGCAGGCGTTCCGCCTGGCACGCGCGGGTGCCCAGGTGGACATCCGAGATGAAGATGGACCGGACCGCTGGCATGGCCCGGCACTCTGCCAGTGTAATATGACTTTCTGGTGACAACGGATGTCCAGGCGTTTGCCGGCGGCCTGCCGCGAAAAAACGTGTTTTTTGTTTCGAGAAGACTATTACCTCTTTACAAGGCCCTAAACCGTGCCTAAAATGCGCGACTCTCGTGTGGGGGTATAGCTCAGCTGGGAGAGCGCTTGCATGGCATGCAAGAGGTCAGCGGTTCGATCCCGCTTACCTCCACCAGGAATCGAGAAGACTCGGGTAACCGGGTCTTCGGCCTCATAAGTCCCTATCGTCTAGAGGCCTAGGACATCGCCCTTTCACGGCGGTAACCGGGGTTCGAATCCCCGTGGGGACGCCAGCATCAAGAACGACGGCTTGCAGCGATGCAAGCCGTTTTTCTTTGTGTTCAAGGAACCGGCGCGGGCGTGTATGCACGGACCATGTGGTTCACGTGCCATATGGCCTTAGAATCACCGCCATGCGTTCCTTTGCCGCCTTCCTGCTCATGTTCATCATGCCGCTCCAGTTCGCCTGGTCCGCGGTGGTGAGCGTGCATGGCCATGTGGGAGGCAATCCCCCGGTGCTGGGTGTGCATTCGCATGCACACGATCATGGACATGGCGATATGGACCCAGGCCACGCAGGCCATGACGTCTCCCCGTCCGACGATACGGGCGCGCCCCACGGCGAAGACGGCCACCATGCCAGCCACTCTCACCCGGTGTTCACCCCCATCCTCGCTTCCGTCACCCTGTCGATGGCGGTGCCGGTGGCTAACGGGCCGATTCAGCATCCGCCTGGCGTCCTCATCAGTCGTACCCCCCCGCCCCTCGACCGTCCCCCTCTAGCGCTGGCCTGATACGGCGAGTGCCTGCCCATGCCCGGCCAAAACCGGGTGTCCTGGCGTCTCGCCGGCGTTCTTCGTTTCGTCCATACATCACGAGGAAAACCATGCGATTCGCGTTATCCCTGTTCCTGCTTGCCTTGCCCATGGCGGTGTGCGCGCAAGCTTCCCAACCCCCGCTCGGCGAGGCCGAGGCGGTGCGCCTGGGCCTGTCGCAAAGCGGTCTGGTCGATCTGGAGCGAGGCGCCATCCTGGCCGCCGAGGCCGAGGCCCTGGCCGCCGGGCAGATCCCCAACCCCATCCTGAGCTACGCCCGGGATAAGACCCATGGCTCGCCGGGGTCGGTCGAGCAGAACCTGATGCTCAGCCAGACCCTGGATCTCTCCGGGCGGCGTGCATTGCGACGCGAGGCGGCGGAGCGCCGCGTCGACCTGGCGGGGGCGGAGAACGCCTCCCGTCGCGCGGAGGTCGCCGCCGAGATACGCCGCGCCTTCCATGAGGCGTTGTTTCGCCAGGAGGCCGTCCGGGCGACCGTCGACTGGGTCCGGCATTTCAGCCGGGTGGAGCAGCTGGTGGACAAGCTGGCCCGCGCCGGCGAGGCCTCGGGCTACGACCGGCGGCGTCTCGCGCGTGAACGCCAGGACAGCGAGGTCCGGCTGGCGGGGGAGCGTGCCGAACTGGGTCGCGCCCTGGCACGGCTGGCGGCGCTGACCGGCTTGGCGGGCGATCCGGCGGTGTCGGGCGAGCTGCTGCCCGCCGCCCCGCCGCCGATCGAGTCCGCCCTCACCGGCCTGGATCGGCGTCCGGACCTGCTGGCCCTTGCCCACCGGGCCGAGGCGGCGGACCTGGATGGCCGGGCGGCGAGCCCGGCGCGGATCCCCGAGGTCACGGTGGGCATCGGCCCGAGGTGGGTGGACAACGGCATCGCGAAAGACAGCGGTTTCGCCGCCTCCCTGTCCGTTCCCCTGCCCGTGTTCGACCGCCAGCAGGCGGCGCGGCAGCGGGCCGCGGCCGAGGCCATGCAGGCGCGCGCCACGTATCAGCTGGCCCGTGCCCGCGCGGAAGGCGACCTGCGCGGCCTGCACCGCCAGGCCTCAGCCCTGCGGGGCGCGGCCCTGGACTATCGCGCCCGTGCCGTGGCCGCCACGCCGGAACTCCTGCGCATCGCCGAGGCCGCCTACCAGGGGGGCGAATCCAGCCTGCTGGAATTGCTGGATGCCTACCGAGGTGCCCTGGAGGCGGAGACCGCCGCCCTTGAACTGGAGAAGCGGGCGCGGGACGTCCGCATCGAATACGACCTGCTGACCGGGAGTGTCACCGAATGAACAAGACCCTTATCGCTAGCCTGCTTGCCACGGTTTTCCTGGCGGCCTGCAATGACCACGAACACGCCGAGGATGGCAGCCACCCCAAAGCCGCGGCCGAGGCCGAACACGGGCATGGCCACGGCGCCGGTGCCGAGAAGCTCACCCATTTCACCGATCGCACCGAGTTGTTCGTCGAATTCCCGCCGCTGGTGGTCGGGGAGAAATCGGCCTTCGCCGCCCACCTTACGCACCTGTCGAGCTTCCGGGCGGTGAGCGCCGGCAGGGTCACCGTGCGGCTCTCCGGCGGCGGCCAGCCCGACGAGTCGTTCACGGTGGAAACCCCGACTCAGCCCGGCATCTTCCGTCCCGAGGCGGTGCCGAAGCACGCCGGCGAACGCGCGCTCGCCATCGAGGTGGTCACCCCCGAATTCCGCGTGACCCACGAACTGGGCCCGGTCACCGTCCATCCCGACCGCGAGGCCGCCGAGGCGGCCGCGCCGGCGCACGAGGAGGAGGGCATAGGCTTCACCAAGGAACAGCAGTGGAAGGTGGACTTCGCCACCGCCGAGGTGGTGGAGCGCCCGATCCGCGGCGCGGTCGCCGCGACCGGCGTGGTACGCGCGCGCCCCGACGGCGAAGCGCTGCTCACCGCGCCGGCGGCGGGGCAAGTGCAGCCCGCGGGCGCCTTCCCGCGCCTCGGCCAGGCGGTGAGGAAGGGGCAGTTGCTCGGCTACCTGGTGCCGCGCCTGGGCGGCGAGACCGACCTTGCCAGCCTGCGCGCGGCCGCCGACAAGGCGCGGATCGAGCACGAACTGGCCCGCCAGGAGCTGGCGCGCATGGAGGTCCTGTTCAAGGACGAGGCGGTGCCGGAAAAACGCCTGCAGGCCGCGCGAGCGGCCGAGGCCACGGCGGGTGCCGAACTCGCCGCCGCGCGGCAGCGGCTGGGCCAGTACGGCGGTGCCGGCGGCGGCATTCCGCTGCGCGCGCCGGTGAGCGGGACCCTGGCCGATGTGCGCGTGTCGCCCGGCGCCTTCGCCCAGGAGGGTGCGCTGCTGTTCCACATCGCCGACCGCAAGACGCTGTGGCTGGAACTGCGCGTGCCCGAGTCCGAGGCCGCGCGCTTGCGTGACGTGAACGGCGCGGTCTTCCGCGTGCCCGGCAGCGATGCAGGCATCGAGATCGTCGCGGGCAGGAACGGCAAGCTCGTCGCCGTCGGCGGCGCAGTCGATGCGACCACGCGCACGCTGCCGGTGGTGTTCGAATTCTCGGCGCCGGATGCGCAGCTGCCCATCGGCATGGCGGTGCAGGCGCAGGTGTTCGCCGGCGGCACGCGCGCGGCGGTGGCGATCCCCGCCTCCGGCGTGCTCGACGAGGGCGGCATGAGCGTGGTGTTCGTGATGATCGGCGGCGAATCCTTCGAACGCCGCACGGTGCGCCTGGGCGCGCGCGACGGCGACTGGGTGGAGGTGCTCGACGGCCTGACCCCGGGCAGCCGCGTGGTTTCGCGCGGCGCCTATCTGGTCAAGCTCGCCGCCACCGGCACCGCGCAGATCGGCCACGGCCATGCGCACTGACGGAGACCAGACATGATCGGACACATCATTGCGTGGTCGCTGCGCAACAAGCTCTTCATCGTCCTGGCCGGCGTGCTGCTGCTCGCCTGGGGCGGCTGGCAGGCCGCGAAGACGCCGGTGGATGTCTTCCCCGACCTCACCGCGCCGAGTGTGACCGTGGTCACCGAGGCGCGCGGCATGGCGCCGACCGACGTCGAGAACCTCGTCACCTTTCCCATCGAGACGGCGCTGAACGGCGCGCCCGGCGTGCGCCGCGTGCGCTCGTCGACCAAGATCGGGCTGTCGGTGGTCACGGTCGAGTTCGAGTGGGGCACCGACCTCTACCTCGCGCGGCAGATCGTCGCCGAGCGCCTGCAGCTGGCACGCGCCGCACTGCCGGAGGGCATCCCCGCGCCGGCGATGGCGCCGGCGGCGTCGATCATGGGCGAGATCCTGTTCATCGCCCTCGCCTCCGACCGCCATGACGGCATGACGCTGAAGGACACCGCCGAGCAGCTCATCAAGCGCCGCGTGCTGGCGGTGCCGGGCGTGGCCGAGGTGCTGCCGATCGGCGGCGACACGCGGCAGTTCCAGGTCACCCTTTCGCCCGAGCGGCTGGCCGCCTACGGCCTCACCGTGGACGAGGTCGCGGCCGCACTGCGCGACGCCAGCCAGAACACCTCGGCCGGTTTCCTGGTCGAAGCCGGCCAGGAGTACCTGATCCAGGGCCTGGGCCGCATCGCCGTGCTCGACGACATCGCCGACACCGTGGTGGCCAACAGGACCGGCGCGCCGGTGCTGGTGCGCCACGTCGCCGAGGTGGAGATCGGCCCCGCGCCCAAGCGTGGCGTCGGTTCGCACAACGGCAAGCCGGCGGTGGTGATGGGCATCCAGAAACAGCCGGGCGCCAACACCCTGGAACTGACCGACCGCCTCGACGCGACGCTGGCCGAGATCCAGTCCGGCCTGCCCAAGGGCATGAAGATCGAGCGCCACATCTTCCGCCAGGCCGACTTCATCCGCGTCTCGGTCGACAACCTCACCAAGGCGCTGATCGAGGGCGCGATCCTGGTGGTCGCCATCGTCTTCGCCTTCCTGCTCTCGGCGCGCGCCACCGCCATCAGCCTGGTGGCGATCCCGCTGTCGCTGGTGGCGGCGGTGCTGGCGATGAAGGCGCTGGGCGCGACCATCAACACCATGACGCTGGGCGGCATGGTGATCGCGCTCGGTGCGCTGGTCGACGACGCGATCATCGTGGTGGAGAACATCGTGCGGCGATTGCGCGAGAACCGCGCCAGGCCGGCCGAGCAGCAAGCCAACGCGCTGCACCTGGTGTACGAGGCCACGCGCGAGATCCAGGGCTCGATCGTCTTCGCCACCCTCATCATCATGCTGGTGTTCCTGCCGCTGTTCTTCCTCTCCGGCGTCGAAGGCAGGCTGATGGCGCCGCTGGGGCTGGCCTACGTGGTGTCGCTGGCCGCCTCGCTGGCGGTGGCGATCACGGTGACGCCGGTGCTCGCGGCGCTGTGGCTGCCGGAGTCGAAGACCGTGCGCGAAGTCATCGAGCCGCGCTTCATCCACGCCCTCAAGGCCGGCTACCACCGCGTGCTCGACGCCACGCTGACGCGCTGGCGGGCGGTGGCCTTGGTCAGCGTGGCCGCGCTCGCCGCCGCGCTGGTCGCGCTGTCCTTCGCCGGGCGCGCCTTCCTGCCGGACTTCAACGAGGGCACCTTGACCATCGGCATGGCGACGCTGCCGGGTACCTCGCTGGAGGAGTCCGACCGCCTCGGGCAGATGGTGGAGAACATCCTGCTCTCGCACCCCGAGGTGGTGGCCACGGCGCGCCGCACCGGGCGCGCCGTGGGCGACCCGCACGCGATGGACGTGTCGGCCTCGGAAATGGAGGTCACGCTGAAGATGGGCGAGCGCGGCAAGGAGGACTTCCTCGCCGCCCTGCGCGCCGACTTCGCCGCCGTGCCCGGCACGCAGATCGTCGTCGGCCAGCCGATCTCGCACCGCATCGACCACATGCTCTCGGGCAGCCGTTCCAACATCGCGGTGAAGCTCTTCGGCCCCGACCTGGGCGAGCTGCGCAAGCTCACCCAGGCGGTGAAGGGCGTCGTCGAGGGCGTGCCGGGCGCGGTCGACGTCACCGACGAGCAGCAGACCGAGATCCCCTTCCTCACCATCCGCTTCCATCGCGTGGCGCTGGCGCAGTACGGCCTGTCGATGCGCGAGGTGTCGGAGGCGATCGAGACCGCGTTCACCGGCATGGCGGTGAACCGCGTGCAGCAGGGGCAGGCGAGCCACGACCTGGTGCTGCGCTTCGACCCGTCGGCGCGGGCCAGCATCGAGACGGTGCGCGCCACCCTCGTCACCACGGCGTCCGGCGCGCGCCTGCCCCTGTCCGCGCTGGCCGACATCCGCAACGACCGCGCGCCCTACTCGATCAGCCGCGAGAACGTGCAGCGCAAGATGGTGGTGATGGCCAACGTCGCCGGACGGGACCTCGCCGGCGTGGTGGCCGACATCCGCGCGCGCGTGGGCGAGCAGGTGAAACCGCCCGCCGGCTACCACATCGAGTACGGCGGCCAGTTCGAGAGCGCCGAGGCGGCCTCGCGCACCCTGCTGCTGCTCGGCGCGGCGGTGACGGTGGGCATCTTCCTGCTGCTCTACATCGCCTTCCGCGGCGTGCGCGACGCCCTGCTGGTGATGCTCAACCTGCCGCTCGCCATGATCGGCGGCGTGGTCGGCGTGTTCGCCTCGGGCGGGGTGCTGTCGGTGGCCTCCATCATCGGCTTCATCACCCTGTTCGGCATCGCCACCCGCAACGGCGTGATGATGATCTCGCACATCCATCACCTGATCGAGCACGAGGGGGTGAGGGACGCGGCCGAGGCGGTGCGGCGTGGCGCCGAGGAGCGGCTGGTGCCGATCCTCATGACCGCGCTCGCCGCCGGTCTCGCCCTGGTGCCGCTGGCGCTCGCCGCGGGCGAACCGGGCAGCGAGATCCAGGCGCCGATGGCGGTGGTGATCCTGTGCGGCCTGCTGAGCTCCACCCTGCTCAACATGGTCGTGGTGCCGGCGCTCTACCTCCGTTTCGGCGCCCTCCGGCGCATGCTGGACGCGGCCGCCGCGCCGCACCGGCGCGCGGCGGAAGGCGCCAACCCGGCTTGATATGCTTCAACCCTCGAAGGAGTTTCGCATGAAGACCTTTCTCTCTCCCCTGATCGCGGCCGCCGCGCTGGCCGCCGCCTTCACCGCTTCCCCCGCCTTCGCCGGCGCCGGCCACGACCACGGGCCGAAATACGGCGGCGTGGTGCGCGAGGTCAAGGATGTCGCCTACGAGCTGGTCGCCCGGCCGGACTCGCTGACGCTCCACGTCAGCGACCACGGCAAGCCGGTCGCCACCCAGGGGGGCAGCGCGGAGGCCGTGATCTATGCCGGCAGCGACAAGACCACGGTCAAACTGGAACCGGCCGGCGACAACCGCATGGCCGCAAAGGGCCGTTTCAAGGTGGGTGTCGGCGTGCGGGTCGTGCTGACCGCGGCACTGCCCGGCAAGGCCCCGGCCAAGGCGATCTTCAACCTGAAGTGAGGCCGATGCGCCAGGACGGTTCGCCGTGAGTTCGCCGCGTTCGGCGATCTGGCCGGCCCTCGCCGCCGCCGCGCTGTTCGGCGCCAGCACGCCGCTGCTCAAGCTGCTGGTCGGCGGGCTGTCGCCGCTGCTGCTCGCCGGCCTGCTCTATCTGGGCAGCGGCCTTGGCCTGGCCGCGCTCCGCCTGCTGCGCGACCGTGGCTGGCGCGGCGGCGGGCTGGGGCCGGGCGAATGGCCCTGGCTGGCCGCCGCCATCGCCTTCGGCGGCGTGCTTGGGCCGGCCCTGCTGGTGTTCGGCCTGACCCGCGTCAGCGCGGGCAGCGCGTCGCTCCTACTCAACCTGGAGGCGGTGTTCACCGCCGGCCTGGCCTGGCTCGTGTTCCGGGAAAACGCCGATCGCCGCATCGTCCTCGGCATGCTGTCCATCGTCGCCGGCGGCATGGCGCTGGCCTGGTCCGGCGACGGGGGCGGTGCGGCGGACGCCCCGGGCCTGCTGGCGATCGCCGCCGCCTGCCTGTGCTGGGGCATCGACAACAACCTGACACGCCGGGTGTCCGGCGCGGATGCCCTGTTCATCGCCGGGGCCAAGGGGCTGGCGGCCGGCGCGGTCAACACCGGCCTCGCCCTTGCCCTGGGCGCGGCCCCGCCCGCCTGGCCCGCCGCCGGCGCGGCCATGGCGGTGGGTCTGGCGGGCTACGGCCTGAGCCTGGTGCTGTTCGTGCGGGCGCTGCGCGATCTGGGTGCCGCCCGCACCGGCGCCTATTTCTCCACCGCCCCCTTCATCGGCGCCGCCATCGCCATCCTGCTCCTGGGCGAGCCCGCGCCGGCGCCGTTCTGGCTGGCCGCCGCATTGATGGGCCTGGGGGTCTGGCTGCACCTGACCGAGCGGCATGTCCATGAACACGCCCATGAGCCGATGGAGCACGCGCATAGCCATACCCACGACGCGCACCACCAGCACGCGCATGATTTCGCCTGGGACGGCAAGGAACCGCACAGCCACGTGCACCGGCACGAGGCCATGCGCCACGCGCATCCGCACTTCCCGGACATCCACCACCGGCATCCGCATTAGCGGGGTGCGCGGGGGGGCGGACGGTGTTCAGGCGCCAGCCGACAGTGTGTAGACGAGGCCCACCGCCGCGCAGGCGGCGATGACCTTCATGATGTCCTGCTTGTACTTCCACAGGGCGATGAAGGCGGCCACCGAGATCAGGGCCGAGAACCACTCGAAGCCACCGGAGAACGGTGCGGCCTCGGTGGCGCGCGGCCAGATCACGTGCCAGCCGAAGAACAGCGCCAGGTTCAGCACCACGCCCACCACGGCGGCGGTGATGCCGGTCAGCGGCGCGGTGAACTTCAGGTCGCCGTGGGTTGATTCCACCAGCGGCGCGCCGGCCAGGATGAAGGCGAAGCTGGGCAGGAAGGTGAAGAAGGTCGCCACCGAGGCGCCGGCGAAACCCGCGAGGAGCAGGGCGTCCGGGCCGAAGATCTGCTTGGTCCAGGCGCCGACGAAGCCGACGAAGGACACCACCATGATCAGCGGCCCCGGCGTGGTCTCGCCGAGGGCCAGGCCGTCGATCATCTGCGTGCCGGTGAGCCAGCCGTAGGTCTCCACGCCGCCCTGGTAGACGTAGGGCAGCACCGCGTAGGCGCCGCCGAAGGTGACCAGGGCGGCCTTGGTGAAGAACCCGCCCATGTCGCGCAGCACCGGGTCGTCCAGCAGCGCCATGGCCCCGGCCCAGATGGCCAGCGTCACCGCTGCCAGGATGACGAGGTAGCCCCAGCGGAAGCGGGTGTGGGGGATGGGCGGGGTGTCATCGTCGATCAGGGCCGGGCCGTAATGCTTGTCGGAGGCGCCATGGCCGCCGCCCACCTTGAACTTGTCCGGCCAGACCTTGCCGCCGATGAAGCCCAGTATCCCCGCGCCAAGGACGATGTAGGGGAAGGGAATCTTCAGGGCGAAGATGGCGATGAAGGACAGCGCCGCCATGGCCCAGAGCAGCCTGTTTTTCAATGCACGCGAGCCGATGCGCCAGGCCGCGAACACGACGATGGCCACCACCGCCGGCTTGATGCCGTTGAACAGGCCCTGCACGAGGGTGACGTCGCCGAAGGCCATGTACACGTAGGTGAGTGCCGCCAGGATGAACAGCGAAGGCAGCACGAACAGGGTGCCGGCGACGATGCCGCCCCAGGTGCGGTGCAGCAGCCAGCCGATGTAGATGGCGAGCTGCTGCGCCTCCGGGCCGGGGAGCACCATGCAGTAGTTGAGGGCATGCAGGAAGCGGTGCTCGGAGATCCAGCGCCGCTTCTCCACCAGCTCCTGGTGCATGATGGCGATCTGCCCGGCGGGCCCGCCGAAGCTGATGAAGCCCAGCTTCAGCCAGTAGCGGAAGGCCTCCCAGAAGGAGGGATGGGCCGGGCGATCCACAGGGGTGTCGGTCATGGGGGCTCCTTGAGCGAGGTGTAAACGAAGTCGAGGGCGCCGGCGGCGGCCTCGAGCAGGGCATCGTCGTCTGGGATCGAGGCGCGCACGCCGGCGAGCAGGGTCTCCAGACCGGCGGCCTCGGCGGCCGGCAGGCCGCCGATGTCGAGGAAATGCACGATGCGGGCGAGGCCGGCGAGGCCCGTATCGCCTTCCAGCCCGAAGGCGGCGAGCAGGGTCTCGAAGGTGACCAGGGTCCGCTGTCCCGCATCGACATGGCTGAATTCCGCGCCGTCGAAGTCGAAGCCGAGGGCGTCGCCCGGGCAGTCGGTCGGCGAGTCCAGCCAGAGGAAGCTCGCGTTCCGGTCGATGAAGCGGCGGATCAGCCAGGCCGAGGCCAGGCGGTCGACCCAGGGCCGCCGCCGCGTCGCCCAGCAGCGGCCCTGGTAATCCGCGCTCGCGCGCCGGGGGATGCCGCTGGATCGGGGCGAGGGTTCGCCATCGTGCGTGGCTGCCGTGATCCGCTCCTCCACGCGCGACAGCAGGGCCTCGGTCTGGCGGCTTGCCTCGCCGGGGAAGAAATCGATGGCGCGCAGCGCATCGAAGGCCTTGCGCAGCTTGCGCGCCTGCCGGCCCTGTTCCGCGAGCCGCCCCGGCTCCACCCGTTCGGCCAGGCTGGCCAGGTCCGCCGCGATCCGGCCGTACTCCTCGGTGCGATCGAACAAGGCCTCGAACGGATAGTCCGTCCCGCCGACCTCCAGCAGGTAGGCCGTCCCGCCGGAGGCCTCCACATCGCCGGCGACCTCGCCCAACACCTGGCGCGCCGGCCCGGCATCCGGCAGCAGGTACACCCCGTCGCGCAGCACGGCCGCGCCCGCGGATTTCAGGCCGCGCCAGGCGCGCATGCGGGCGGAGGTGTTCTCGGTGGGGAGCGAGAGGATGAGCAGATGCCAATGCATGTAGTGAATTCTACGTCGTGTAGAAATCACTACATGATTTTGTTCGGGGTGCCCCGGCACGGGCCTCGTGGCGAGGGGCGGCCCATCTCTAAACGGTTGGCGTTGCCTGCACCGCCGGTCTAGGCGCGGGGGGCGTCGCGATGCGCGCGGCGGCAGAGTCCTTGCATTTCGCACCACGCGCAGGTGGCGGGCGCGCCGTGCGCCGGCAGGGGGTGGCCGGCCGCCATGGCACCCAGGGTGGCGGCGACGCGCTGGGCCTCGGCCTGGGCGACGTCCGCGAGCGGCGTGTCGCCCTCCGTGCGCAGGAGCGCGACCTTGGCATCGTCCAGCGTCACGAAACCGCTGAGGTCGGCGCCCGTCAGCCAGGCATACGCGGCCAGTTGCACGTCCTCGCCGCTTGTATCGAGCTTGTGTCGCAAGGTCGTGCGTGACTGGGTCTTGTAATCGAGCACGGCGAGGCCTTCCCGTCCGGCGTCGATGCGGTCGGCGCGCCCGTACAGGCTGGTGCTCGCGGTTTCCGACCAGGCGACCGCCTTCTCCAGCGGCGTCTCGGCGGACAGGAAGCGCCAGCCGGCCGCCTCGTGCGCCATGGCCCAGGCGATGTAGTCCGGGATGTGGCGCGTCCAGCGCAGGCGCCAGGCGACGGCCTGATAGTTGTGTGCCTCGAACGGTGCGAAGGCGTCCTGCGTCAGGGTGTCGAGGCGTGCCGCCCAGGTGGCGGCATCGGCGTCGAGCAAGGTCGTGTGCGTGGCGTGGAAGCGCGCCAGGATGCGGTGCACGATGCTGCCGTATTCCGCCTTGTCCATCTCCTCCGGTGCTTCGTCCTGTTCGTTGAGGCCGAGGATGTGGCGCGCGAAGAATTGATACGGGCAGGCCACCAGGCTCTGCCAGGCGCTGACGCTCAACCTCTGCGGCGGCAGGGCGCGCACGGGCGCGTCGGGTGCGGACGCGGGTGTGGCACACGCCTGCGCGTGGCGCGGCGCGGCCTGGCGCACCAAGCTGCGACCCCATGCGGCCTGGTGGAAGGCGTCAAGGTGCAGCAGCCAGGGGCTGAGGGGCGCGGGGTCGCCGTCCGATTCGGACTGCCAGATCAGGGACGCCACGGGGACGCGGCACAGCAGGTCGGCGAGCAGGCGTCGTTCCTTCTCTTCCTTGCTTGCGGGATCCGACAGGCCGAGTTGCCGCAGGGTGGAGGCATTGAACAGGCCGCCCGGCCGTCCGCCCGGCAGGTGCGCCGCGCCGACGCCGAGCAGCATCGCCGCGTCGAGTTCGCGGTGATGCGCCGCGGCCAGGTGGGTGAGGCGGATGGGGCTCTCCACCGAGGTGTCGATGAAGGTGCCCTGCTCGAGATGCAGGAACAGCCAGCGTCGCCAGTCCGCGAGACTGAAGCGCTGCGGCAGTTCACCGCATTCATGTTCCAGGCGCGTCAGCAGTTCGATGAGCTGTGCGCCGATCGGGTCGACGGCTAGCGCGCCGAGGGCGCCGAGCGTGTCCAGCGAGTCGAGCAGGTTTCGCGTCCACGCCGCCAGGCCGAGGTGTCGGCGCGGGAACGCGGCGCGCGCCGACGCCAGGCGCCGCAGGAGCGGCAGGGCCTCATCGAGGCCTTCCTGACGTGCCAGCGCGAGATAGCCCTCGAGGTCGGCCGGCGCGCCATGGCGGCGCAAGGCGGTCTCGATCTGGTGCGCGGCCCGCTGGCGGGTCTCGACGGCGTCGCCGAACATGAATGGCGACTTCATGAGGTCGATGAGGTCCTTGTGCCAGATGCGGCCGCCGGCCAGGCTGAGCCAGCGGTCCAGCACGTGGCTCACGGCGGAGGTGGAGAACGCCCAGCCGGTCTCATCCTGGACCAGGATGCCGCGCCGCTCCAGGAGGGCGCGCAGGCGTCGCGCGAGCAGCCGATCGAACGCCACGAGGGCAATGTCGCGCCGTCCCGCCGCGAGCCAGTCGAGCAGTATCCGCTCGGCGGCGCGCGCCGCCTGCTCCAGGCCGGGGGCGGCATCGATGTCCAGGCTGCCGGCGAGCGGGCTGTCGCCCGCCCGTGCGGCGAACTCGCAGCTACGCTGCGCCAGCGGCGGCCCGTCGGCAGCCAGGAGGGCATCGAACAGGGCCTGCCTTTGCGGATGGGGCGCGGGCGCCGGAAGCGCGAATACCGGTTGCCGCGCCTGCCAGCCGCGCAGAAAGGCCTCCTCGTGCCGGCCGAGGGCCGTCAGCCCCACGTGGTAGAGGGGCTGGCGGGCGTCTGCGGCGAGTGTGACGAGGCGCCGGGCGTAGGCGCGCGACTTGCCGGGGCGGGTCTGCCTGAAGGCCTGCCATACCGCATGGGCGATGCCGGCCTCCAGACTCAGGTGGCGGTTGTGGGCATGCAGGCCCAGGGTCTGCCGGTGTGCCGCGTCGTCCAGGTCGGTGTCGCACGTGTCGAGTTCTTCCAGAAGCGCGAGCAGGGACTGTGCGGCCTGCCACAGCGACGCCTCGGGCACGTGGCCGGTGCGGCGCAACAGCTCGTGGAGTTCCGCCAGCCTTCGGCTCTCGGGATCGACGTCGTCGCCGTCGCTGACATCCTGCGCCAGTTCGGGCAGCGTCAGCAGTCGCGGTGGCAACAACACGGGATGGGGCAGCGCGTGGCGCAGGGCGCGACGAAAGTCCTGCGCCGCATGGTGGTGTGGCACCAGGACCAGGCAGGCGGTGAAGTCCGGCGCGCGGTGGCCCTCGTGCTCCAGGAATCTGGCGACGGCGGGGAGGAGGTGGGCGCGCGCGGACATGCCGCATTGTCCGCAGGCGGCGGGCAAAAAAAAACCCCGGTTCGAACCGGGGCGAAGAGAGGAGGAGGATGTCAGCCGCTGGCGTGAGCGGGCGGCCGACATTCACCACAGCCTGCCAGATGGCTCAGGGCGGGCCGTGGGTACGACATGAAACGCGTTGCGCGACACCGCATTAACACATTTCGGATGCCAATATATTTAATAAAAACCCCTGCGTCAAATGGGGATTGAGAAGGGGTGAGAATTCTCTTGACGGGACAGAGGTGCCGGATAAAATACCCGACAATTTTACTCCAGTAAGACAGCCATGAATGCCAAGGAACTGATCCACAAGCAGGTCACCGAACACCCGGTGGTGCTCTACATGAAGGGTACGCCACAGTTTCCGCAATGCGGCTTCTCCGCCAATGCCGTGAACATCCTGCGTGCCTGCGGGGTGGCGGACTTCTTCTCCGTGAACGTGCTGGAGGAGCCGGAGATCCGTCAGGGGGTCAAGGATTACGCCAACTGGCCGACCATTCCGCAGTTGTACGTCAATGGCCAGTTCGTGGGTGGTTCCGACATCATGCGCGAGATGTATCAGAGCGGCGAACTGCAGAAACTGCTGACCGCGCAGACCGCCCACTGAGCAACCGTTTCGAGTCCTTTCAGGCCGGCGCAAGCCGGCTTTTTTTTGCCTCCCGATTTTCCTAAAGTTTCACGCAGGGGATGCCGATAAGCCCCACAGGCCGTGCCGTTATGAGCCACGAAATAATGCCGCTCGCTCCTGGAGGAAGGGTTGTTATCGCGGAAATTCACGTCGTTGATCTTTGCTGTAGCCCTGGTGGCGTGTGTGGTTGTATGGGTCGCCGACCCGATATGGCGTGTCCTGGCGGTTTTGCTCGCCGCCTTCGGTTTCTGGCTTGCATGCCAGCGATATGGCGTCGCGCCGGGCAAATCGCCTGAGCATCACACCGGGGATCTGCATCGCGAGGAGATAGCCGCGCTGATGAACGGCCTGGCGGCGGAGGGTCGCGTCCAGTGCCAGTCCAGCCTCGACGAGCTGAGCCGGGTCAAGGACCTGCTGCACGAGGCGATCGGGCAACTCATCGCCAGCTTCGGCGCGATGAACAGCCATATCCTGGCGCAGCGCGATCTCGCCATCTCCATCGTCTCCGGCATCACCGGCAAGAGCGAGGGCAAGGAAGAGCCCGGTTTTTCCGATTTCGTGCTGGATACCTCCAGGACCATGGAGGCCTTCGTCGACAACACGGTGAATACCAGCAAGATCGCCATGGGGCTGGTGGAGACCATGGAGCGCGTCAGCAGCGAGGTCACGGCGGTCCTGTCCATCCTCGGCGAGATCGAGGCGATCGCCAAGCAGACCAACCTGCTGGCCCTCAACGCCGCCATCGAGGCGGCGCGCGCGGGCGAGGCCGGCCGTGGCTTCGCCGTGGTGGCGGACGAGGTGAGGGCCTTGTCGCAGCGCACCAACCAGTTTTCCCACGAGATTCGCGATCACATGGATGAGGTGCACGCCTCGCTGAACGTCGCGCACGAGGCGATCCACGCCGTCGCGTCCATGGACATGAACTTCGCCCTCACCTCCAAGCAGCGTGTGCAAGAGACCATGGTCCGCATCGGACGCGAGAACGTCTCCATGGCGGAGGCAGCCAAGTCCATCGAGGTGCATGCCGACAGCGTCGGCCGGGAGGTCAACGTTGCGGTCACCGCGCTACAGTTCCAGGACATGACCAGCCAGTTGATCGGGCATGCGCAGGTGCGGATCAAGGCCCTGCTCGCCGCCGCCGAGGAGTCGGCCGCCGCTTTCGGCGCCGCGGACAACGTGGCGGCCGGTCTGGCGGGGGCGCGTCAGCATATGCACGCCCTCGCGGAAGTGGATAAGGTGTATCTCAACCCGGTGAAGCAGGACACCATGAGCTCCGGGGATGTCGAGCTGTTTTGACGATTATTGATTTGTTGTTTCGATTACGAGCAAGAAAGGTCTCACCATGGGGAAAGTCGTTCTGACCGTTGATGATTCCGCCTCCATCCGCCAGATGGTGGCGTTCACCCTGAAGAGCGCGGGGTACGAGGTGGTCGAGGCCGTCGATGGCGAAGATGGCCTGAACAAGGCGAAGAGCAAGGCGGCCGATCTGGTCCTCACCGACCAGAACATGCCCAAGATGGACGGCCTGACCTTGATCAAGAGCCTGCGTGGCATCCCGCAATACCGCTCCACGCCGATCCTGATGCTCACCACCGAGTCTTCCGACGCCATGAAGTCGGCCGGCCGTGCGGCGGGGGCGACCGGCTGGCTGGTCAAGCCCTTCGACCCGCAGAAGCTCCTGGAAGTGGTGAAGAAGGTGATCGGATAAACCACCCGCGAGCGGCGCGCCTGCAGCCCTTCGATATCGCGCGCCGCATGCTTCGAACCTGGCCATGCCCGACCAGCCAATGACCGCGAGGCGTCTATGTCCATCGACATGAGCCAGTTCTATCAGGTGTTCTTCGAGGAGACCTCGGAACACCTGGCGAACATGGAAAGCCTGTTGCTCGACCTCGATGTCGAGAACCCCTCCCTGGAAGACCTGAACGCCATCTTCCGCGCCGCCCATTCCATCAAGGGCGGCAGCGGGACCTTCGGGTTCACCGACATGACCGAGGTGACCCATGTGCTGGAGACCCTGCTGGACCGCCTGCGCAAGGAGGAACTGCGGCTGCGTGCCGAGATGGTCGATGCCTTCCTGGCCGCCGGCGACGTGCTGCGCGCGCAGCTGGAGCACCACCAGGGCGGGCCCGAAGCGGACGAGGCGCAGATCCGCGAGGTCTGCGAGCGTCTGAACCAGCTCGCCTCCGGCGAGGCGCCGGCCGCCGCGCCCGCGGGCGGGATGCAGCGACAGGCGCGGACCGTGTACCTCAGCTGCGCCCTGCCCGCCGAGGTGGTGGCCGAGGGGGGAACGCTGGACAACCTGCTGGCCGCCCTGGCGGAAATCGCCGCCCTCGAGATCAGGCACCGTCCCGACGCTGCCGACCCCACCCTGAGCGCGGTCCTGACGACCCTGTATGGTGACGCCGAGATCCGCGACACCCTCTCCTTCCACGTCGCCGCCGATGCCGTCGTACTGAGCGAGAACGAGGTGGAGGAGACGGCCTACGGTCTGTTCGACGAGGCACCCGCGGGCGATCCGGGCTATGGCCTGTTCGACGAGGCGCCCGCGGCCGCGGACCCCGGCTATGGCCTGTTCGCGGAGGAGCCGGCCGCGGCGACAGGCGGCGATCCTGGGTATGGTCTCTTCGCCGACGAGGTGCCGGCGGCCCAGGCGGAGGCGCCGCAAGCGATTCGCGAGGAGACCGACGCCAGCGGTGCCTATGGCCTGTTCGAGGATGCCGCCGGCAAGCCGGAATTCCCGGCGCACCGCAAGGTGGCGCCCGGCGATGCCCCGGCGGCCATCGAGGGGCAGGGCTACGGCCTGTTCGTGAACGCGCCCGGCGGGGTCGGCCTGTTTGACGGCGCGCCGGGCCTGCCGGCGACACAGGCTGCGGCAGGTGCCGCACCGGCGTCCGTGGCGCCGCAGGTGCCCGCGCAGTCGCCCGGCCGGCGCGTCACCGACAACCCGGCGGTGGAGACCGCGAAGGCCGGTCGTCGCGACAGCGACAAGGTCATGACCGTGGCCAACACCGACACCAGCATCCGCGTCTCGGTGGAGAAGGTGGATCAGCTCATCAATCTGGTCGGCGAGCTGGTGATCACGCAGGCGATGCTCGCCGAGGCGGCGAACGCCTTCGACCCGGTGACGGCGGAAAAGCTGCTCGCCGGCATCGACCTGCTGTCGCGCAACACGCGCGACCTGCAGGAATCCGTGATGTCGATCCGCATGCTGCCGATGAGCATGGTGTTCTCGCGCTTCCCGCGCGTGGTGCGCGACCTCGCCGGCAAGCTGAACAAGCAGGTGGAGATGAAGACCATCGGCGACAACACCGAGCTGGACAAGGGCCTGATCGAGAAGATCACCGACCCCATGACCCACCTGGTGCGCAACAGCCTGGACCACGGCATCGAGACCCCGGAGAAGCGCGTCGCCGCCGGCAAGAACCCCAAGGGCACGCTCACGCTCAAGGCCAGCCACCAGGGCGGCAACGTGGTGATCGAGGTGATCGACGACGGCGGCGGCCTGAATCGCGAGAAGATCCTCGCCAAGGCCAAGGAAAAGGCCATACCCGGCGTGCACGACGGCATGAGCGACCACGAGGTCTGGCAACTGATCTTCGCGCCCGGCTTCTCCACCGCCGACCAGGTCACCGACGTCTCCGGGCGCGGCGTCGGCATGGACGTGGTGAAGCGCAACATCGAGGGGCTGGGCGGCAAGGTGGAACTGGAGTCCTCGCCCGGCTACGGCACCCGCACCATCATCCGCCTGCCGCTCACCCTGGCGATCCTCGACGGCATGTCGGTGGGGGTCGGCGGCGAGACCTTCATCGTGCCGCTCACCGCCATCGTCGAATCCCTGCAGCCGGCCCTCGCGGACATCCGCACCATGGGCGGCGACAGCCGCATGGTGCACATCCGCGGCGAATACCTGCCGTTCGTCTCCCTGGCGGAGGTGTTCGGGCTCAACGGCGTGCAGGACATCACCCAGGGCATCGTCATGGTGATCGAGGGGGAGGAGGGCAAGGCGGCCCTGTTCGTCGACGAACTGCTGGGCCAGCACCAGGTGGTGATCAAGTCCCTGGAGGCGAACTACCGCAGGGTGCCCGGCATCTCCGGCGCCACCATCATGGGTGACGGCAGCGTCGCCATGATCCTGGACGTGTCCGCGGTGACGCGCATGGGCCTGGGCAATCCGCAAAGAACGCGTCCCGCGCCGGTCGAGGGACAGATGGCGGCCTGACGCCGCCGGACGAGGAGCAAGAAATCATGGAAATCACGGAAAGCGTGGGCGTGGCGGCATCGGGCGAATACCTGACCTTCACCCTCGGCAGCGAGGAATACGGCCTGGACATCCTCAAGGTGCAGGAGATCCGCGGCTATGACGCGGTGACCAAGATCGCCAACTCGCCGCCCTTCATCAAGGGGGTGATCAACCTGCGCGGCGTCATCGTCCCCATCGTCGACCTGCGCATCAAGTTCAACCTCGGCGAGCCGAGCTACGACCAGTTCACGGTGGTGATCATCCTCAACATCGGCAAGCGCGTGGTCGGCATCGTCGTCGACGGCGTGTCCGACGTGATCCACCTCAATTCCGAGAACCTGCGCCCCGCCCCCGAGTTCGGTTCCGTCCTGGACACCCGATACATCCTCGGCCTGGGGACCGTCGACGAACGCATGATCATCGTCGTCGACATCGAACGCCTGATGACCAGCCAGGAGATGTCCCTGGTTGATGCCGCCGCCGTCTAGGAGAAAAACATGCGTGTGAACATGCCAGTGACCAACGTGGAACGCGTGATGCGCGATGGGGAGTTCATCGTCTCCCGCACCGACACCCGCGGCATCATCACCTACGTCAACCCGTACTTCCTGGAGATCAGCGGTTTCAGCGAGGCCGAACTGCTTGGCGCGCCGCACAACATCGTGCGCCATCCGGACATGCCGCCGGAGGCCTTCAAGGACCTGTGGGACACCCTGGCCGCCGGCAAGCCCTGGACCGGCTACGTCAAGAACCGCTGCAAGAACGGCGACCATTACTGGGTGCTCGCGAACGCCACGCCGATCTGGGAGAACGGCCAGGTGGCCGGTTACCTGTCGGTGCGCAGCCGCCCGGACCGCGCCGTCGTCGACGCGGTGAACAAGATCTACGCGCAATTCAAGGCAGGGCAGGCGAAGGGGCTGATGGTCCAGGAGGGCAAGGTGGTGGGCAGCGGCCGCCTCGCCCGCTTCGGCCGCGCCCTGCGCGACCTGCAGCTCAACGCCCGGCTGCACCTCCTGGTCGCCACCCTGACGGCGTTCGGCGCCGGCGGCGTCGCGCTCGGCCAGTCCATGGGTCTGGCCGCCGGCCTCGGCACGCTCGCCGCCGGCGCGGTGCTCGGCCTGCTCATGGCCGCGCGCACCAACCGTGCCATCGCTCTGCCGTTGCGCGAGACCACCCGCCTGATGCGCGAGGTCTCGCAGGGCAACTTCAACATCGCCGTCGACAAGTCCGCCGACAACGACGTGGGGGCCATGACCGACGCCTTCCGCTCGCTCTACATCCGCCTCGGCTTCGACCTCGCCGAGTCGCGTCGCCAGACCGAGGAGGCCCTGCGCGTGAAGATCGCGCTCGACAACGTGTCGTCGAACGTGATGATGGCGGACACCAACCGCAACATCATCTACATGAACAAGGCGGTGGAAGGCCTGTTCAAGGGGGTGGAGGCGGACATCCAGAAGCAGCTGCCGAACTTCAACGCGAGCCGGCTGCTGGGCTCGAACATCGACGCCTTCCACAAGAACCCCTCGCACCAGGCCAACCTGCTGGCGAGCCTTACCTCCACCTACCGCAGCACCCTCAACATCGGCGGCCGCACCATGACCGTGGTGGCCAACCCCGTGATCAACGAGAAGGGCCAGCGCCTCGGCGCGGTGGTGGAATGGGCGGACCGCACCGCCGAGGTGGCGGTGGAGAAGGACGTCGCCGACCTGGTCAACGCCGCCGCCGCCGGCGACTTCACGCGCCGCCTCGACACCCAGGGCAAGGAGGGCTTCTTCCTGCAGCTGGCGGAGGGCATCAACAAGCTGGTGGAGACCTCCGAGCGTGGCATGAACGACGTCGCGGCGGTGCTCGGCGCCCTCGCCGAGGGCGACCTGACGCGGCAGATGACCGGCGAGTACGAGGGCCTGTTCGCGGAACTGCGTGACAGCGTCAACACCACCAGCAGCCGCCTGCTGGAGATCGTCACGCAGATCCGCGAGGCGACCGACGCGATCAACACGGCGGCGCGCGAGATCGCCACCGGCAATACCGACCTCTCCAGCCGCACCGAGAACCAGGCGGCCAGCCTCGAGGAGACCGCCAGCTCGATGGACCAGCTGACCTCGACGGTCAAGCAGAACGCCGACAACGCGCGCCAGGCCAACCAGCTCGCCCTCGGCGCCTCCGGTGTGGCCTCGCGCGGCGGCGAGGTGGTGGGGCAGGTGGTGGACACCATGGGGGCGATCGCGGAGAGCTCGAAGAAGATCGCCGACATCATCAGCGTGATCGACGGCATCGCCTTCCAGACCAACATCCTGGCGCTCAACGCGGCGGTGG
>JBFMHC010000042.1:0-6721 GCA_040751755.1 Pseudomonadota bacterium | reverse complement strand
GGCCCACCATATAAATCAAGCACTTGCACAAATCGATCGCGCCACACGCCACTCGGTGCAACATCGATGTAGACGATAGGTAGACGGTCTGGAGCGAGTGCGAGGCAATATAAAGCCCCACATGCGCTCAGCCTCTTCCTCCAGCCGAAATCCGACCGCCCTCCTGGGCCGCAGGAGGCTGCTGGGCCTTGTCCTGCCCCTGCTCCTGGCCGCCTGCGGCAGCGAGAACGCCGCCCCGGTCCTGCCCACCTACAGCGCCACCCCACCCAAGCCGCTGGTTCCGGTGCTCGTGCTCGGGGTGCACCCGCTGCACAACCCGGTCAAGCTTCTGGAGACCTACGGCCCCATCGTCGACGCCCTGAACCAGGCCATCCCCGAGGTGGAGATCCGGCTCGAGGCCTCGCGCGATTACGCCGAGTTTGAACGCAAGCTGGAACAGCGCGAGCTTGAGCTCGCCCTGCCCAATCCCTATCAGACCGTGACCGCCACCCAGCACGGCTACCGGATCTTCGCCAAGGTCAAGGGGGATGAGGATTTCCACGGCCTGATCCTGGTGCGCCGGGAGCCGGACGCGCCGAGGGAGGTCGAGGATCTGCGCGGCAAGACCCTCAGCTGCCCCGCCCTCACCGCGGTGGCCGGCTGCATGCTGCCGCTGTCTTTCCTTGAGCAGCAGGGGCTGGATGTGAAGCGGGAGCTGAAGGTCGTCGCCGTTGGCTCGCAGGAATCCAGCATCCTCGCCGTGGTTCACGGACTGGCCGATGCCGGATCGACCTGGCCGCCCCCTTGGCGGGCCTTCCAGAAGGAGCACCCGGAACTCGCCCGCCAGCTGGAGGTACGCTGGCAGACCGCGTCTCTGCCAAACAACGGACTCGTGGCGCGAGACGATGTTGACCCCGCCCTCGTCGCCCGTATCCGCACGACCCTGCTCGCCCTCTCGGAGAGCGAGGATGGCCGCCGGCGGCTGCGGCAGGCCGAGATCCAGGGCTTCGAGGCTGCGGACGATGCCACCTACGCCCCGGTGCGGGTCTTCCTAGAGCGCTATCGAATACGGGTTGAGGGGCTTCCCCGATGAGCCGCCCAAGGTTCACCCTGCGCCGCCTGTTCGGCACCTCGCTGCGCCGCCGGCTGGCCGTCAGCATCGCGCTGATTCACGCGCTGATGATGGCCATCTTCGTGTTCGACCTGAGCCTGCGCGAACAGCAGCTGTTGATCAAGAACACGGAGCAGGCCGCCCTCAAGACCACCGCCCTGCTCGCCCGTTCCAGCTTTGAATGGGCACTCTCCCGCGACCTTGCGGGCCTTGGCGAGCTGATCCGGCCGCTGGCGAACGATGCGGACATCGAGTTCGCCATGATCCTCGATCACGAGGGTCGTGTCCTCGCCCACAGCGACCCGGCGCAGGTCGGACGCTACGTGAGCGACCCCGTCAGCCTTGCCGCGCTGCGCTACCGCGAGACCGAACCGCGACTGATCCAGAACCTCCCCACGCTCATCGACGGCATCGCCCCCATCGTCTCCGAGCGTTCCCCCACGAACGGCCAGGGGAAACCGGGCACGATCCTGGGCTGGGCCCGGATTGGCATGAACACCGAGCGCACCCAGGCGGCCCTCGGCAAGGTCCTCCGCGACGGCCTGCTCTACACCCTGGCCGCCCTCCTCCTCGGCACCCTGCTCGCCCTCCTCATCGCGGCCGACCTCACCCGCGACCTGCGCCGCGTCAAGGCCCTGTTCCTGCGCGTCAGCGCGGGCGAACTGGACCAGCGCATCGAAGTGGGGAGCGAGGACGAGCTGGGCGATCTGATGCACGGCCTCAACCACATGCTGGAGCGGCTGGAAGCGGACGAGCAGCTCCTGCGGGAGACGCGCGAGCGGCTGGAGCTGGCCTTGCAGGGCAGCAACGACGGCCTGTGGGACTGGGACCTCACGCGTGACACGGTCTACTTCTCGCCACGCTGGAAGGCGATGCTGGGGTACGGCGAGGACGAGATCGGCGAGGCCCCTGCCGAATGGTCGGGACGCATCCATCCGGACGATGCCGAGCGCACCATGCACGCCCTGAAGGACCACCTCGCAGGCCGAACCCCGGCTTTCGAGGTCATCCACCGCATGCGCCACAAGGATGGCAGCTGGCGCTGGATCCTCAGCCGGGGCCGTGCCCTGCGCGACGCGCACGGCCAGCCTCAGCGCATGGTAGGCACACTAACGGACATCACCGAACTCAAAGAGACCGAGGGCCGGCTGGCCATCGAGCGCTCGCGCCTGGCCAGCCTGCTGACCAGCCTGCATTCCGCCGTGCTGGTGGAGGACAAGTCGCGGCGCATCGCCCTGGCCAACCAGGCCTTCTGCGACATGTTCCACATTCCCGCCCCCCCGGAGGCCCTGGTGGGCACGGACTGCGCCGAGGCCGCGCAAGCCAGCCTGCCCCAGATCAAGGACGGCACCCGCTTCATCCAGCGCATCGAGACCCTGCTCGCACGCCATGAGCCGGCCCTCGGCGACATCGTCGAGATGGCCGACGGGCGGGTGCTGGAGCGGGACTACGCCCCCATCCTGGTCGACGGCGTCCTCCAGAGGCACCTGTGGATGTACCGCGACATCACCGCGCGGATCGAGCTCGAACACAGCCTCGATGAGCAGCGCGAGCGGCTGCGCGTCGTGCTCATGTCGATGGCAGACGGCGTGATCGTCACCGATCCCGATGGAAGGATCGAATTCCTCAACCCCGTGGCCGAAGAACTGACGGGCTGGACGCTGAACGAGGCCAAGACTCGCCCTCTCGAGCAGGTGGCCCAGCTCATGACCGAGGACAGTGCGAATGTGCTCGATGGTGCCACCGTGCACCAGCTCATGCAGAAAGGCCGCCAGGAGATCAGCGCCCGCCTCGCCCGCCGCGGGGCGATCGAATCCTTCGTCGAGATCGAACTCAAGGCGGCCCCCATGCTCGGTGCGGGCGGGGCCGAGGGCCTGGTGCTGATCCTGCATGACGTCAGCGAGACCCATCGCCTGATGGAGCAGATGAGCTGGCAGGCAAGCCACGACCCGCTCACCGGCCTGCCCAACCGCACCGCCTTCGGCGAGCGGCTCAAAAGCCTGCTGGAAGGCGCCCGGATGGCCGGTGAGCGGCATGCGCTGCTCTACATGGATCTCGATCAGTTCAAGGTGGTCAACGACACCTGCGGCCATCATGCCGGCGATGAGCTGTTGATGAACATCGCCCACCTGCTGCGCAGCGGAGTGCGCCGCGACGACATGATTGCCCGCCTGGGTGGCGACGAATTCGCCGCCCTGCTGCCCAACTGCTCGGTCGAGGTCGCCGAGCGCATCGCCAACCAGCTGCGCGAGAGCGTGCAGCACTTCAGCTTCTACTGGCAGGATCGGGTCTTCAACGTCGGCGTGAGCATCGGCATCGTCACCATCGACCCGCAGTGGGGTGCCGCCGAGGAGATCCTGCGCGCCGCCGACATCGCCTGCTACGCGGCCAAGGAGCGTGGGCGCAACCGCATCCACGTGTATGAGGCGGCGGACGAGACCATGTCGCGCCAGGTCGAGCAACTCGGCATGGCCTCGCAGATCCAGCTCGCCGTACGCGAATCGCGCTTCGTCCTCTACGCCCAGCCGCTCAAGCCCCTGGAGCGGCCGCGCCTGGACGACGGCCTGCACCTGGAGGTGCTGGTGCGCATGCTCGACCGCCACGGCCAGCTCATTGCCCCCGGCTTGTTCATCAGCGCCGCGGAACGCTACAACCTCATGCAGGCGATCGACCGCTGGGTGGTCAGCACCACCCTCGAGCGCCTGCACCAGGCCCTGGATACGCCCGCCGGCAGGAACCTTCGGCATGTCGGCATCAACCTCTCCGGCAACTCGCTGACCGACGAGGGCATGCTCAGCTTCGTCGAAGACGAGGTGCGCCGCTACGCCTTCCCGCCCGGCCTGATCTGCTTCGAGATCACCGAGACCGCGATCATCAGCAACATGCACCAGGCGCTCGCCTTCATCCAGCGCATGAAGGCCCTCGGCTGCACCTTCGCCCTCGACGATTTCGGCTCGGGACTGTCCTCCTTCGCCTACCTCAAGGCCCTGCCGGTGGACTTCCTCAAGATCGACGGGGTGTTCGTGCGCGACATCGAGAGCGACGCCCACGACCGCAGCTTCGTCCAGGCCATCCATCAGGTCGGCCGCACCCTGGGCCTGAAGACCATCGCCGAATTCGTTGAAAATGCCGCCACCGAGCAGATCCTGCGCGGCATGGGGGTGGACTTCGCCCAGGGCTACGGCATCAGCCCACCCCGACCGCTGGACGACTTCCTCGGCGATGGGGCAAGCCAGGCCACGCCCGCCCCTCCGGCTATAATGCCCTCCACCTGACCGCGGTCCTCCCAGAAAAGGCGTCAGCCCATGCAACTCAGCTTCGTGAAGATGCACGGCCTCGGCAACGACTTCGTCGTGCTCGACGGCGTGCGCCAGCCGATCACTCTCACCACCGAGCAGGTCCGCTTCCTCGCCGACCGGCACTTCGGCATCGGCTGCGACCAGCTGCTGCTCGTCGAGCCTGCCCCCACGCCTGACACCCTGTTCCGCTACCGCATCTTCAATGCCGACGGCGGCGAGGTGGAGCAATGCGGCAACGGCGCGCGCTGCTTTGCCCGCTTCGTGCGCGACGAGGGCCTGACCGACGCCACCACCATCCCGGTCATGACCGCCTCCGGGCGCATCGTGCTGCACGTGGAGGACAACGGCGAGGTCACGGTGGACATGGGCGTGCCGCGCCTGGAACCCGCCGAGATCCCCTTCGAGGCCCCGGCCCGCGCCATGAGCTACCCCCTGGCGGTGCACGGCGAGATGCACGTCATCAGCGCGGTATCGATGGGCAACCCGCATGCCGTGCTGCGGGTAGAGGACGTGGACACCGCCCCGATCGAGACCCTCGGCCCGGCGATCGAATCCCACCCGCGCTTCCCCAAGCGGGTCAATGTCGGCTTCATGCAGGTCCTCGCCCCCGACCACATCCGCCTGCGCGTGTACGAGCGCGGTGCGGGCGAGACCCTGGCCTGCGGCACCGGCGCCTGCGCGGCGGTGGTCGCCGGCCGCCTGCACGGCTGGCTGGTCGATACCGTCAAGGTCGACCTGCCCGGCGGCCGCCTGACCATCCACTGGCAGGGCGAGGGCCGGCACGTGCTGATGACCGGCCCCGCCACTCGAGTGTTCGAAGGGAGGATCACGCTGTGAGCGACGCCTTCGTCACCTTGGGCGAGGAGGCCGTGGCCGAATACCTGGCCGAGCACCCGGACTTCTTCGTCGGCCACGAGTCCCTGCTGCTGTCCATGCGGCTGCCACACACCGCCCCCGGCGCCGTGTCCCTGGTCGAGCGGCAGGCGGCCCTGCTGCGCGAGCGGGTGGGTACGCTGGAGAAGACCCTGCGTGACCTGCACACCCAGGCGCATGCCAACGAGCGCCTGGCCGCGCGCATGCACCAGCTCGCCCTCGCCCTGATTGCGGCCGGCAGCCCCTGCGAGGTGCTCGAGGCCGCGCGTACCCGCCTGTGCACCGATTTTGACCTGGCCGGCGTGCTGATCGGCCTGGAGGAAGGGCACCCCCTCGTCACCCCCTGCCTGGCACCGGCTCAGGGCGAGCTGTGGCCCGCCCTGTTTGCCCTCAAGGCACCGCAGATGCCGCGCACCAGCCCCACCCTGCGCGAGCTGCTGGTCGCCCACGGCCTGCCGGAAACCGCCTCGGTCGCGGCGATCCCGCTACGCGGCCGCGGCTTTGCCGGCGCCATGCTGCTGGTCAAGCGCGAACCGCAGGGCTTTGCCCCGGACATGGGCACCCTGTTCCTCGAGCAGATCGGCGACCTGGTCAGCGCCGCACTGGCCCACGCCCAATGAGCGGCCCGGCGGCGGAGCGGCACAGCATCCCCCGGCTGGACGCCTTCCTCGCCCAGTTGGCGGCGAACAACGCCTCGCCCCACACCCGCGCAGCCTACGCGCGCGACCTTGCCGATGCCTGGGCCTTCCTCGCCGCGCAGGGGCTCACCGACTGGCCCGCCATCCAGCCCCACCACCTGCGCCTGTGGCTGGCCCAACGCCATGCCGAAGGGCTCTCCCCCCGCACCCTCGCCCGCCGCCTGGCCGCCGTGCGCGCCCTGCTGCGTAGCCTGCGCCGCGAGGGGGTGATCGAGCACGACCCCAGCCTTGGCCTGCGCCTGCCGCGCGCCGACCGACGGCTGCCGGAGACCCTCGAGCCCGAGCCGCTCAACCACCTGCTCGACCAACCTGCGGACGATGCCCTCGAGGCCCGCGACCTCGCCATGCTGGAGCTGATGTACGGCAGCGGCCTGCGCCTGGCCGAGGTCTGCGGCCTGAACCTGCATGATCTCGATCTGGGCGAGGGCTCTGCCCGTGTGCTCGGCAAGGGCGGCAAGACCCGCATCGTGCCGGTCGGTCAGGCCGCCCTCGCCGCTCTGCGCCGCTGGCTGCCGCTTAGGGCGCTGTTTGCCCCGCCGGGGGAGAACGCCCTGTTCCTCAGCCGCCTCGGCCGGCCCATTGCCCCACGCACGGTGCAAGGGCGACTGACGCGACTTGCGCGCAAGCACGGCCTCGCCGGCCGGGTACACCCGCATATGCTGCGCCACGCCTGCGCCAGTCATTTCCTGCAGAACAGCGGTGACCTGCGCGCGGTGCAGGAGCTCCTGGGCCACAGCAGCCTCGCCACCACCCAGATCTAC
>JBFMHC010000041.1:0-5175 GCA_040751755.1 Pseudomonadota bacterium | reverse complement strand
CGGCGCCGGCCGCGGCCAGCCCATCGCCGCCCCCCAGGACCCCGCCGGCCGCCGCAGCCGTGGCCAGAAGCCCCGCAAATAACCCCGCAAGCACCCCCTCTCCCCCCGGGAGAGGGCCGGGGTGAGGGAGCAACGCCGCCATTCCCGCAACGCCGCCATGTCCTTCCACCTCCTCCACGCCGACGCCCACCTGCTGGTGCTCAACAAGCCCAGCGGCCTGCTCGCCGTGCCCGGACGCGGGCCGGACAAGCAGGACTGCCTGAGCGCCCGCGTGCAGAGGGAATTCCCCGACGCCCTCATCGTCCACCGCCTGGACATGGACACCTCCGGACTCCTGCTCATGGCGCGCGGCGCCGAGATGCAACGCCGGCTCAGCATGGCCTTCGCCGCGCGCCAGGTGCGCAAGCGCTACGTCGCCGTGGTGGCCGGCCACCTCGCCGCGCCGGATACCCCGGACGGCTGGGGCCTCATCGACCTGCCCATGCGCCTGGACTGGCCCAACCGCCCCAGGAGCATCGTCGACCACGCACAGGGCAAGCCCAGCCGGACCCGCTGGCGCGTGCAGGAATTACCCCCTCCCCCCGTGGGGGAGGGTGGGGGAGAGGGCGGCGGCCCGCAGGGTCGCAACGGCGCAAGCCGGAATCCAGACAGCACCATTCCCTGGACCCCGGCGTTCGCCGGGGTGACTACACCGGAAACCACCCGCGTCGAACTCGAACCCCTCACCGGCCGCTCGCATCAGCTGCGCGTCCACCTCCAGGCCCTCGGCCACCCCATCCTCGGCGACCCGCTCTACGCCCCGCCCGCCGTCCTCACCGCCGCCGGTCGCCTGCTACTGCACGCCAGCCGGCTCGCCTTCACCCACCCCATCACCGGCGCAGACCTCGGCTTCGATTGCCCAGCGGATTTCTGAGCGCATCAACGCCGGCGCGCTCGCCCTGCGGTAGCATTCACGCCAGGCCCGCCGACGGCCCTGGGCATTGCCCGAATTCAACGAACGCCGCGGCTTGAACGCGCGACAAAGGAGGCAACATGAAAACCTGGTTGATCACCCCGCTGTTCCTGTGCGCCACCGGCCTCGCCCTCGCCGCCGACAAGGCCCCGGCCGAACCGCACACTCCTCCCGCCCAGCCGGCCACGGCGGCCAAGCCCGAAGCCGCCAAACCCGAGGCCAGCCAGTCGGCGGCCGCGCCTGCCCAGCCAGCCAAACCCAGGTATCACAAGGCTAGGCGCTTGCCCCAGGGCGACCTGCGCCAATGCCTGGAACTGAAGGACAACAAGGCCATCATCGCCTGCGCGGAAAGCCGGCGGAAAAAGTAAGCCGTCGCGCCGGAGTTACACATCAGAATGAACCCGGAAGCCGAAGCCAGGGAGAACATAGACAAGCTGCTGACTGCCGCCGGCTGGCACGTCTGCGACGCCGCTGCCGCCAACATCCATGCCGCCCGTGGCGTGGCCATCCGCGAATTTCCCTTGCCCGGCTACGGCTTCGCCGATTACCTGCTCTATGTGGACGGCAAGGCCGCCGGCGTCATTGAAGCCAAGAAGGAAGGCGTCACTCTCACCGGCGTCGAGACGCAATCCGATAAGTACACCAAGGGCCTGCCGGCTGGGCTGCCGCGCTGGGGCAACCCGCTGCCTTTCTCATACCAATCCACCGGCATTGAAACCCGCTTCACCAACGGTCTCGATCCGCAGCCGCGTTCCCGTTCCGTTTTTGCCTTCCACAAGCCCGATCTGCTGGCTGACTGGCTTGCCTTCAGCAATGTGGTCGATATCGAGAGCGGCAAGGCGGCACAACCCTCCGCCACCTTCCTCGCCAAGCTACAGGCGATGCCGGTCCTCAAGACCGAAGGCCTCTGGCCCGCACAGGTCCAGGCCATCCGCAACCTCGAACAATCCCTGAAGGAAAACCGTCCCCGCGCCCTCATCCAGATGGCCACCGGCTCGGGCAAGACCTTCACCGCCATTTCCTTCATCTACCGGCTGATCAAGTTCGCCGGTGCCCGGCGCGTGCTGTTCCTGGTGGACCGCGGCAACCTCGGCGACCAGACGCTCAAGGAATTCCAGCAATACGCCTCGCCCTATAACAACTTCAAGTTCACCGAGGAATACATCGTCCAGCGCCTGCAGGGCAACACCCTCGACAGCACCGCGCGGGTCTGCATCTGCACCATCCAGCGCATGTACTCCATGCTCAAGGGCAAAGACCTGCCCGAAGAGCTGGATGAAGAATCGGTGGACCAGCTCGGCGGCCTGTTCAAACAACCCGAGCCCATCGAATACAACCCGGCCATCCCCATCGAGAGCTTCGACATCATCGTCACCGACGAATGCCACCGCTCCATCTACAACCTCTGGGCGCAGGTGCTGGAGTACTTCGACGCCTACCTCATCGGCCTCACCGCCACGCCCAGCAAGCAGACCTTCGGCTTCTTCAACCAAAACCTGGTGATGGAATACAACCACGAAATGGCCGTGGCCGACGGCGTCAACGTCAACTACGACGTCTACCGCATCCGCACCGCCATTACCGAACAAGGCTCCCAGGTGGAGTCTGGCTACGCCGTGCAGATCATGGAGCGCGATACTCGTAAAAAGAGGTGGGAACAGCTCGACGACGACTTCAGCTACGACCCCAACCAACTCGACCGCGACGTGGTCGCCCCGGACCAAATCCGCAAGATCATCCAGACCTACCGCGACAAGCTGTTCACCGAAATCTTCCCCGGCCGCGAGTGGGTGCCCAAGACCCTCATCTTCGCCAAGGACGACGCCCACGCCGAAAACATCGTCGAAATCGTGCGCGAGGAATTCGGCAAGGGCAACGATTTCGCGCAGAAGATCACCTACCGCACCACCGGCGCGAAACCGAAAGACCTCATCAACGAATTCCGCACCAGCCCCATGCCCAGGGTCGCCGTCACCGTGGACATGATCGCCACCGGCACCGACATCAAGGCGGTGGAAGTCGTCATGTTCATGCGCGCCGTCAAATCCCGCGCCTTCTTCGAGCAGATGAAAGGCCGCGGCGTGCGCGTCATCAAGCCCGACGACCTGCAAAGCGTCACCCCCGACGCCAAGGCCAAGGACCACTTCGTCATCGTCGATGCCGTCGGCGTCTGCGAGCAGGACAAGACCGACTCGCGCCCCATGGAGCAGAAGCCCACCGTCAGCTTCGAAAAGCTCATGCAGGCCGTCGCCTTCGGCAACACCGAAGACGACGTGCTCACCTCGCTCGCCGGCCGCCTTGCGAGAATGGAGCACCGCATCAGCGCCGAAGACGATGCCCGCATCCGCAGCCTGAGCGGCGGCCTCGGCCTGAAAGACCTCGCCCACCAGATCGTCGCCTCCCTCGACCCCGACGCCGAACTCCCCTCTCCTGCAAGCGGGAGCGGGGCCGGGGGAGAGGGCGCGCTTTCTCCCTCCCCCCTGGAGGGGGAGGGCAGGGGAGAGGGGGCCGCGCTGCAAGCGCGGATAACCGCCACCATCCCCCTGCACAACCCGGAATTGCGCCAACTCATCCTTGAAATCAAGCAAAAGAACGACGTCGTCATCGACATCATCAGCGCCGACGAAGTATTGGAAGCGGGTTTCTCGCCCGAAGCACTCGACCGCGCCAAAGGCATGGTCCAGTCCTTCGAGCAATTCATCGCCGACCACAAGGACGAAATCACCGCCCTGCAAGTGCTCTACAGCAAACCCTACAAACACCGCCTCACCTTCGAGGCCGTGAAAGAACTCGCCGACGCCATCGAAAAGCCGCCCTACCTGTGGAACGAATCCCAACTGTGGAACGCCTACGCCGCCCTGGAAAAATCCAAGGTCAAAGGCGCCAGCGGCAAGCGCATCCTCACCGACCTCGTGTCGCTCGTGCGCTTCGCCATCCACCAGGACAACGAACTCATCCCCTTCCCCGAGCGCGTCAACGCCAATTTCAAGGCGTGGCTGGCCCAGCAAAACACCCCCTCCCCCTTGAGGGGGGGAGGGCAGGGGAGAGGGTGAACGCTTCACCCCCGAACAACTGAAGTGGCTTGAGATGATCCGTGACCACATCGCCGCGAACCTGGGCATCGAGCCCGACGACTTCGAGTACGCGCCGTTCTCGCAACACGGCGGCCTCGGAAAAGTGCATCAACTGTTCGGCGACAAGCTGAGCTCGATGATTGAAGAATTGAACGAGACGTTAGCGGCATGAAGGCTCAGGAACAGTCAGCGGCTTACATCGTTCAATCGGCGCATGATGAGTGGTGCGAGACACCGTTACGCGAACTCGTAGCAAAACTGGTCGACGGCTCACACAATCCACCACCTAAACAAGACGCCGGCCTGCCGATGCTCAGTGCTCGCAATATTGAAAACAATGGCATCGTGTTTGACGAGTACAGACTAATCGCCGAAGACGCATTTCAAGCCGAACACTCAAGAACACGTGTCACTGCCGGTGATGTGCTGCTGACCATTGTTGGCACGATTGGACGGACCACCGTTGTACCAGAGGCGGTACAGCCTTTTGCCTTGCAGAGAAGTGTGGCTGTTCTTACTCCCAGCCCGGAAATTCTGCCGAAATACCTTTGCTACCAACTCCAGTCCCCGTCGGTTCAACGCTATTTCGAGGCCAATGCCCGGGGGACGGCACAGAAGGGCGTGTATCTCAAAACGCTTGGGCAGACCCCGATTCGAGTCGCACCCCTCGACCAACAAAAACGCATCGTCGCAGAAATCGAAAAACAATTCTCCCGCCTCGACGAAGCCGTCGCCAACCTCAAGCGCGTCAAGGCCAACCTCAAGCGCTACAAAGCCGCCGTCCTCAAAGCCGCGGTCGAAGGCCGCCTAGTCGAAACCGAAGCCGAACGCGCCCGCCGCGAAGGCCGCAGCTACGAGACCGGCGCCCAACTCCTGCAACGCATCCTCGAAACCCGCCGCAGCCAGTGGCAAGGCAAGGGCAAATACAAAGAACCCGCCGCGCCCGACACCACCGCCCTGCCCAAATTGCCGGAGGGATGGGTGTGGGCGACAGTTGACCAGTTGGGGGCTACGGGACAGCAAGGGAAGGTCTGCAAAACCTTCCTGCCAGACTGCCGGGATGGGACAATAGCGACATGAAGCAGATGAGTCTGGAGGCGCCGATGTATACGGGCTTTGAGCTGCGCGCCAAGCGCACCCGCAAGCGTG
>JBFMHC010000040.1:0-235529 GCA_040751755.1 Pseudomonadota bacterium | reverse complement strand
CCACGAAGGGGCTTGCTGGAGCCCAAGAACCGTTCAGCATCTGTTTCGATCCCATCCTACGAAACGATATTGACCCTGAACTCGTCGCCACGAACGAGTGGGCGGGGTAGTGCAGAGGTTCCTTAGCGGTCGCTGACCAGCGTCCACTCCTGGCCGATAGCAGACGTCTATATTTGGCATAGATAGCACAACTTATTTCCCTCACAGGCACCCGCGACCATGTCACAAAAATGACATCAACGAGTCATCAGGGTGTCATATCACGACATTACCATCGCTGCAATTCAGATTCGTAATCAGGTCATCATTTTTGATTACGAATTCAAATCTGCCGGAGGTGTCATGATCGAACTACAGAATGTCTCAGTCAGTTATGGTGATGCGATTGCACTGTATCCCACCACTCTCAAACTCCATCAGGGACAGTTCACCGTATTGCTCGGATCTTCCGGCGCTGGAAAATCCACGCTACTTCGCTGTATTAACTCGCTGCATGCGTCGCAGCGCGGCACCACCATTGTCGCCGGCTTAGGAAATTTGGCGAACTCGCGTGCATTGCGCATGCATCGCCGACAGACTGGCATGGTGTTTCAACAGCATCAATTGATTGGCCGACTGACGGCTTTGCAAAACGTTTCGATGGGCCGAATGGGCTACCACACGGCATTACGCAGTCTATTCCCCCTCCCGGCGAAGGATCAATCCATATGCCTGCAAAGTCTGGACCGAGTCGGCTTATTGCACAAAGCCTTAAGCCGTGTCGACGCATTGAGCGGCGGCCAGCAGCAACGCATCGGTATTGCCCGGGCTCTGGCTCAGCAACCTAAACTGGTGTTGGCTGATGAACCGGTAGCCAGCCTCGATCCTGCTACTGCAGAGCGAGTGCTAAGTCTGCTGCACCGCATTTGTAAAGAGGACGGGATTTCGGCGGTCGTCAGCCTGCATCAGGTAGACCTCGCTCAACGTTATGCCGACCGTATTATTGGCCTGTCCCATGGCCGAGTCATTTTTGATGCCGCCCCGCAGACTTTGGATCAAGCCAGTTACGACACGCTGTATGAACAAGTACCCCGTTCTTCTTTGAGCGTTCCACAAGACGCTCGAGAGGAACGGCTTATCGATACTTCATTTCCCATGCAACTTGCTACCGTAAAGGATTGATTATGAAAAAACTCGCATCCGCATTAATGTCTGTCTTGCTTGCCGCCGTCTGCAGCATTGGCCATGCATCATCCAATCCCGATCCAGAAACGCTCAAAGTTGCGCTGCTGCCGGACGAAAACGCATCGACCGTAATTAAAAACAACAAGCCGCTCGAAATCTATCTGGAAAAAGAGCTGGGAAAGAAAATTGAGCTGGTGGTTACCACTGATTACTCGTCAATGATCGAAGCCATGCGTCACGGCCGTATCGACATGGCATATTTTGGCCCCTTGTCGTATGTGCTGGCTAAGCAAAAGAGCGACATCGAGCCATTCGCAGCGATGAAGCAAAAGGGTAGCACTACCTACCAGTCCGTATTGATCGCCAATACTGGCGCCGGCATCGCCAAAATCAGTGATATCGTCAACAAGAATGTCGCTTACGGTGATAAGGCATCCACCTCCAGCCATTTGATTCCGAAGTCGATATTGGCGGAAAACGGTTTGAAAGCCGGCGAAAACTATCGCGAACACTTTGCCGGTGCGCATGACGCGGTGGCCATGGCCGTGCAAAACGGTCACGCGCAGGCTGGCGGCTTGAGTAAGCCGATTTTTGAATCCCTGGTTCAGCGCGGACTGGTCGATCCCAACAAAGTAAAAGTTCTTGCCGAATCGAAGCCATATCCGCAATACCCGTGGACCATGCGCAGCAATCTGAAGCCGGAACTGAAGGAAAAGATCCGTGCAGCCTTCTTGAATCTCAAAGATCCGGAAGTCCTGAAACCTTTCAAAGCCGATGGTTTCGGCCCGATCAGCGACAAAGACTATGACGTGGTGCGCAGCCTTGGCACACTGCTCAAGCTCGATCTGTCGAAGTTCTAAGTGAGCGACAGCATGCAAGCTGATTTTGGTTTGATTCTGGCCGAGCGCCAGCGCGTATGGAACCGCACGATACTGCAGTTTGCCGTTGTGCTGGCGATTGTGATCGGTTGCTGGTATTACGTCGGCCTATTTGATGCCGAGCGATTGAAGGATGGCATGCCAAGCCTGGTAAAAATTGCCGGCGAGATGTTCCCACCGAACTTCTCGCAGGCTGGCACCTGGGTCAAACCGGTACTGGATACCTTGGCCATGAGTATCGCCGGCACGGCAATCGCGGTATTGCTATCCATTCCCTTAGGAGTGCTCGCCGCGCGGAATACTAGCCCTCATCCACTCGTGTATCAAGCCACACGCGGCCTGTTAAACGCTTTGCGATCGATACCCGAACTGATCATGGGCATCCTGTTCGTGGCAGCCGTTGGCTTCGGCGCATTGCCGGGTGTTTTAGCCCTAGGCTTACATTCGGTTGGCATGATCGCCAAATTTTTTTCGGAATCGATCGAACATGCCGATCCGGCACCGGTAGAAGCCGCGCATGCAGCGGGCTGCACGCCATTGCAGGTGATTTTTCATGGGATCTTTCCCCAAGTGCTTCCGCAAATGGCCGATACCGCGATCTATCGATGGGAATACAACTTCCGTGCTTCGACCGTGATGGGCATGGTCGGCGCCGGTGGAATCGGGTTCGAGCTGATGGGCTCTCTGCGCATCATGCAATACCAGGATGTCTCGGCTATTTTGCTGGTTATTTTAGGCATGGTTACCCTCGTCGACGCCTTCAGCTCCTTCCTGCGTCGCAAGTTCAAATAACTCCCAAAGCTTACAAAGGTTTTTATGAAGCCCAAAGTCGTCCTCACCCACTGGGTGCACCCGGAAATCATCGAATTGTTGTCCGCTAGCGCCGATGTTATCCCCAACACCACACGGGAAACCTTGCCGCGTTCTGAGGTAATTGCGCGAGCCAAAGATGCGGATGCACTCATGGCTTTCATGCCGGACAGCATCGACAGCGCGTTTCTCGAGGAATGTCCAAAGCTGCGTGTCATCGGCGCCGCGCTTAAAGGCTATGATAACTTCGATGTCAACGCCTGCACACGCCACGGTGTATGGCTTACGATTGTGCCGGATTTGCTTACGATCCCGACCGCTGAACTGACTATCGGCCTTCTTCTCGGTTTGACAAGGCATATGCTGGAAGGCGATAGGCAAATCCGTAGCGGACACTTCCAAGGCTGGCGGCCGACACTATATGGCTCTGGTTTGACAGGAAAAACGCTTGGCATCATTGGTATGGGGGCGGTCGGCCGTGCAATCGCCCAGCGCTTGGCTGGCTTTGAAATGAATCTCTTGTATTGCGATCCGATTCCGCTCAATGCCGAACAAGAAAAGGCTTGGCACGTACAGCGCGTCACGCTCGATGAACTGCTCGAAAAATGTGATTATGTCGTGCCGATGGTTCCGATGGCCGCAGAGACACTGCATCTGATCGATGCCACCGCGTTGGCCAAGATGAAAACCGGTAGCTACCTGATCAATGCATGTCGCGGCTCGGTCGTGGATGAGAATGCGGTGATAGCAGCACTGGCGTCTGGAAAACTAGCTGGATATGCAGCCGATGTCTTCGAGATGGAAGAATGGATACGCGCTGATCGCCCGCAGGCTATCCCCAAGGCGCTGCTCGACAATACGGCACAAACGTTTTTTACGCCGCATTTGGGATCGGCGGTCAAGGAAGTTCGGCTTGAAATCGAGCGGCAGGCAGCGATGAACATCATCCAGGCACTCGCTGGTGAAAAACCGATGGGCGCGATTAATCTGCCGTATCCGGGAGTAAAGGCGGCGTGATAGATCTGGAGCGTGTGGCGACGTTCATTGCCGTCGTCAAATGCGGGGGCTTTCGCGAAGCGGCGAAGCAAACTGGATTGTCCCAGCCAACAGTAACGCAGCATATCAAGCGGCTGGAGCAGTCTTTGCAGGCCCGGCTGATTGACCGCGCAACAATGCCGCAAAGCCTGACATTGGAGGGAAAGATTTTTTTCCCCTATGCGGAACAATTGCTCCGTACTAGCCATAAGGCTACGGCAGCCCTCCACAATAAAAGCCTGGTCGTTGGTGCAAGCTCCAATATCGGCATTTATCTTTTACAACCCTATATCAAGGCGCTCCAAGATAAATTAGCAAACAAGATCGATGTGAGGATCGGCAAAAATATCGAGATTGCCGCTTTGCTGGAAACGCTTGAAGTGGATGTAGCGGTAATGGAGTGGTGGGACTCACGTCCTGGGTTCGTCTCAACAGTATGGCGGCGCGAGAGGATGGTTGTCATTGTTCGCCCCGGCCATCCTTGGGCTGCCGAGTCGACCATTCCACTTAAGTGGTTAAAATCCCAGAACTTGCTTGGAGGCGAAGCGGCTACCGGAACTGGGCGCCTACTACAACAATATGCCGGTGCCGACTCGGCAGAGTTCACAGTGGGTATGCAGTTAGGTAGCACCGAGGCGGTCAAACACGCGGTCCACGCAGGGCTAGGAATCTCGCTTGTGATGGAAAGCGCGGTCAAGCATGAACAGGCAAGCGGATGGTTACATGCAATTCCGATTGAAGAAGATGTTTACAAAGATCTTTATCTCGTACATCGCTCAGAAACTTCGTTAAGCGGTCCGGTGGCAAGCCTTGCAGATTTGATTCTCCATTCTCCGGATTTAGGCTCAATAGAATATAAATAGCAAAACGAATGTCTGCTTCTGGCCGAACGCAGTCATTTGGAGCAGGCAATACTACTAGGCCGTTTCGATACAGCATTGCAAAAGCACGAATCAATCGCAGATTACGGATAACCGCGCTGAGATCTCAGGGCAGTGCAATGCACATTACCAGCACAGCCTGCTCGATGGAGATGTCTGGACGCCGGTTGGCAGTCAGCCAACGCAGTGCCTGCTCCCGTTCGGTGGCGGGCGTTTTCATCAGGCAGCCAGCTCTTCGCAGATTTCGCAGTGGATCACAAAGCCTGTCAGGTAAGGCAGGCCGCGCGGGATGCCGTACTGCTTGCTGGTCTGGCGGCCAATCGTCCAGCCCATCCAACGTTGGGTGGCGGCCTTGATCGCATCCTGCAAGGCTTGGCCTTGGTACAAGCCGTTCTGGACGTCGTCGGCAAAGTGGCGTCCGTGACGGCTGTCGAGGAAGGTCCGCACCGATTCGAGGGGCTGGTGGGTGGCGTCCGAAATGGCGTTCATGGCCAGGGGCCATGCGGCGCTGGCGTGTTCGTTCATCGTGCCCCAAAAACCCCAGGCTTCGTTCTGGGTGGTGGGGATCTGGTTGGTGGTCATGGTGTCTTCTCCGGGTTGATCGTTGCGACACCTGTAGTAACGCGCTGTTCGATTGAGAAGCCAAGCTGTTCCTGGCCTCTTTCTCGATCAATTTCGCTTACCCGAGACGGGCTACGTAGCGGGCGTAATCACCGCCCTCGGGATTGACGTAGAGGTAAGGGCGTCCGGGAGCGGTGACCTCGACGCAGAGGTAGCCGTCGCCAGTGCCGCCACCCTTGCCACGCAGCCAGTCGCGTGACACCAGCAGGCTGCGCCCAAAGGCGTCGAATTCGGCAGGGGTGAGCTCCTTGGTCTCGGTGACGTAGACATTGTGCTGGTCGCTCCCGCCCGGTTCGCCGAGGTCGGCAGGTTTGCGTGCAAACGGTAGGCGGATGCTCAACTCTTCGACCTGGAGGCTTTGGCCTGCGAACTGCAGAGTGCGTGGGGTGCGTTCGATGGTGATGGTCATGGTGCTCATGGCGGTTTTCCTGGTTTGGCGTCGTCAATCACGACATCTGTATGAACGCGCTGGTGGGGAGAGAAGCCAAGCTATTCATGGCTCCTCTCGCCATCTTTTTGGCTTCGCCGAAACTCGCTGTGCTCGTTTTCAGGCGATGCGGTAGATCCGCTCGCCACCCTTCGGCTTGTCCGAGACGATGTTCAGGCCGAGCTTTTTCTTGAAGGCTCCGGCGAAGGTGCCGCGCACCGTGTGCGCCTGCCAACCGGTGGCGGTGCAGATCTGGCCGATGGTTGCGCCCTCGGGGCGTTGCAGCATCCGGATCACTTCGGCCTGCTTGCTGTTCTCGCGGGTGCGCGGCTTGACCCACGTTGCTTCTGCGGCGGTTACGGCGGCTTCCAGTTCGGGATCGCTCGCGGCCGCAGGCGCGCCTTCAGCGTTGGCGATGATCCGGTCGAGATTGGCTTCGGACTGACCGATGCCCTTCCTGTTCACGTCGGGACGCGGAATGCCCAGGGCGTCGTAGCCCTCCGCAGCGACAAACCAGTTGGTGCCGTCGGTTGTGATTAGTGCGCGGTTGAAAAGTCCGTCGAGCACCTTCTTGCGTGCGCCGCCTTTGATGTTGTCGGGGAACCAGTCGATCTTGCCGCTGGTGTGTTCAACCGCGTGGGCCAGGATCGCGTGCTGGGCAGGGGTCAGTTGAGTGGTGGTCATGTTTTGCTCCTTCGATGTGGTGGACGGTGATGTGATGAACGCGCTGTTCTCAAGTGAAGCCAAGCGCTTTTTGCTTGGCTTCTTCGCTTCGCAATCAGGTGTTGGCCTTGTCTGGCGGGTTGGCATTGCGCCCCTGCTCGAGACCCGCGTTGAAGGCGGCTTCAAGCGCATCGCGTAGGCACCAGACCGCCACATCGTGGAAATCGAGGCTGTCTGAGCGGCGGGTTTCCAGGGTTTCGATGCCCAGCTTGTTTTGCGCGATCTGGGTCAGGAGTTGTTCGAGCTTGCTCATGTCCGTGTCCTTTCATGGTGTTGATGACGAACGTATGAACGCGCTGTTCCAGATGGAAGCCAACCTCAATTCGCATGAATGACGAACAAATGATTGAAGGTGCCCCGAAGGGGAAATATGGGTATTTCGATTCGTGCCTACGCACGCCACCGAGGGGTGTCCGATGCAGCGGTGCGCAAGGCCATCGCTGCTGGGCGGATCACGCCGGAGGCAGACGGAACGATTGATGCCGAGCGCGTCGACCGCGAGTGGGCGCGCAATTCCGATGCACCGCGCAATGGCACGGCCACCCGCGCGGTCAAGGTCGCCGTCCAGGAATCCAGCGGGGCCACAGGAGACGGGCAAGCAGCCTCATTGGCAACATCCGCAGCAGGTGGCACGTCCTTGTTGCAAGCGCGGACGGTCAACGAAGTGGTCAAGGCGCAAACCAACAAGGTGCGTCTGGCCCGACTCAAGGGCGAGCTGGTGGATCGGCCGCAGGCCATCGCCCATGTCTTCAAGCTGGCGCGCTCCGAACGCGATGCGTGGCTCAACTGGCCCGCACGCATCTCGGCACAAATGGCAGCCAAGCTCGGCGTCGATCCCCACACGATGCACATCGCCTTGGAGGCGGCGGTGCGTGAGCACCTGCAGGAACTGGGCGAGATGCGCCCGAGGGTGGATTGATGGACATGGATTACGAAGGCGCGGCAGAAATCGAACGCGCGTGGCGCGAAGGGCTGACTCCAGACCCGCTGCTCACCGTGTCCGAATGGTCAGATCGCCACCGGATGCTCTCCAGCAAGGCCTCTGCCGAGCCAGGGCGCTGGCGTACCAGCCGCACGCCGTACCTCAAGGCCATCATGGACTGCCTGTCGCCGACCTCGCCGGTCGAGCGTGTGGTGTTCATGAAGGCCGCGCAGCTTGGCGCGACCGAAATGGGATCGAACTGGATCGGCTATGTGATCCACCACGCACCCGGGCCGATGATGGCGGTATGGCCGACGGTGGAGATGGCCAAGCGCAACTCCAAGCAGCGGATCGACCCGCTGATCGAGGAATCGTCCGCCTTGGCCGAACTGATCGCCCCGGCGCGCTCACGCGACTCAGGCAACACCATTCTGGCCAAGGAGTTCCGGGGCGGCGTGCTGGTGATGACGGGGGCCAACAGCGCGGTGGGCCTGCGCTCGATGCCGGTGCGGTATCTGTTTCTCGACGAGGTTGACGGGTATCCGCTGGACGTCGAGGGTGAAGGCGATGCGATCTCGCTGGCCGAGGCGCGCACGCGCACCTTTGCGCGGCGCAAGATCTTCATCGTCTCGACGCCGACGATTTCGGGGGCATCGGCCATTGAGCGCGAGTACGAGGCCAGCGACCAACGTCGCTACTTCGTGCCGTGTCCGCATTGCTCACACCGGCAGTGGCTGCGTTTCGAGCAGCTGCGTTGGGACAAGGGCCAACCGGAAACCGCCGCCTACATCTGCGAGTCGTGTGACACGGCTATCCCTGAGCATCACAAAACGTGGATGCTGGAGCACGGCGAGTGGCGCGCGATGGCCCCGGAGAACGGCGCCAAGACGGCGGGTTTTCACCTGTCCTCGCTGTACAGCCCGGTGGGCTGGCGTTCGTGGCGCGATATCGCCGCCGCGTGGGAAGCCGCCGTCAACAAGGAATCCGGCTCGGCCGCTGCCATCAAGACTTTCAAGAACACCGAGCTGGGCGAAACCTGGGTCGAGGAAGGCGAAGCGCCCGACTGGCAACGGCTGGTCGAGCGGCGAGAGGACTACCGCGTTGGAAGCGTGCCACAAGGTGGTCTGCTCTTGGTCGGCGCAGCCGACGTGCAGAAAGATCGCATCGAGGCGTCGGTCTGGGCCTTTGGGCGCGGCAAAGAGTCCTGGCTGGTTGAGCACCGCGTGCTGATGGGTGACACCGCCCGCGACACGGTGTGGAAGCGCCTTGCTGAAATGCTGGCCGAAACCTGGACACACGCCTCCGGCGCGGCGATGCCGCTGGCCCGCTTTGCACTGGATACCGGCTTTGCAACGCAGGAGGCCTACGCCTTTGTGCGGGCCTGCCGCGATTCGCGTGTGATGGCGGTCAAGGGGGTGCCTCGCGGTGCAGCCTTGATCGGCACGCCGACCGCCATCGATGTCTCGCAGGGTGGCAAGAAGCTGCGCCGGGGCATCAAGGTGTACTCGGTGGCGGTCAGCATCGCCAAGCTGGAGTTCTACAACAACCTGCGCAAGAGCGCGGACGTCGGCGAGGACGGCGCGACCCCGATCTACCCGGCCGGCTACGTCCACCTGCCCAAGATCGACGCGGAATTCATCCAGCAACTCTGCGCGGAACAACTGATCACCCGCCGCGACCGCAACGGCTTTCCGGTGCGTGAGTGGCAAAAGATGCGCGAACGCAATGAGGCGCTCGACTGCTACGTCTACGCCCGTGCGGCTGCATCGGCGGCGGGTCTGGATCGCTTCGAGGAACGTCACTGGCGGGAACTGGAGCGACAACTGGGGCTGGCCGGTCCGCCAGCCCTTGAAACACCTACTGAATCGATCAACGAGGCCACCCAACGCGGTGGCCTCGCTGTTTCTGGCAATCGCAACACCGGTCGGCGCGTGATCAAAAGCCGCTGGCTGTCCTGACACCTCAAGGAGAAAACATGAGTCTTGCTACCCGTATCGAAAGCCTGGTCATCCGCGTCGCGCAGGAGTTCAACGACGTTCGCGCCAAGGCGGGCAACCTGGCCAACCTCACCACCACCGACAAATCCAGCTTGGTCGCCGCCATCAACGAATTGAAGGCGGCCGTCGTTTCCTCGGCGGTGATCGACGATGCGCAGGTCGCCACTACCAGCACCTATTCGTCCAGCAAGATCGTCACGCTGCTCGACGCGCTCAAGGCGGAAATCCTCGGTGGAGCGGACGCCGCCTACGACACGCTGCTGGAGATCCAGCAGCTGCTGCAAAACGGCACCAGTGGCCTGGACGCGCTGCTGACGGCGGTGAACAACCGCGTGCGTTTCGACGCCGCTCAGACGCTGACCGCCCCGGAGCAGGCACAGGCGCGCAGCAACATCGGCGCGGTCGCCGCCAGCGATATTGGCAACACCGACACCGACTTTGTCGCAGTGTTCGAAGGCGCGCTGGTCTGATGAGCCTCGCATCGCGCATCTCGCTGCTTGCCAGTCGTGTGGGGCTGGAGGTCAAGACCAAGATCGACGCGACCCACCCAGGCCTCGCCCAGGCGTGGGTGTGCTTCGGCTACGTCGGCAACCAGATCGTCGTGCGCTCGTCGCACAACGTGGCCAGCGTGACCCGGACGGCGGCAGGCCGCTACCGCGTGACCTTCGCCGTTGCCATGCCCGACGCCAACTATTGCTGGACGGCGCTTGCCCGCAGCAGCACCAACAGCGGCACGCAGCGCATTGCCATCGTGCGATCCAGCACCGACCAGAAGACCGCCCAGTACGTCGACATCAGTTGCGCCACCACGGCCGCATCGTTCGACGACTCCTCCGAAATCAACCTTACGGTGTTCCGCTGATGGCCTACACACAAGCACACCTCGACGCACTGGAAGCGGCGCTTGTCAAGGGCGAAAAGCGCGTGACCTTTGGCGACAAGACCGTCGAGTACCGCAGCGTCGATGAACTCCAGGCCGCCATTCGCGCGGTCAAGCGCGACCTCTTCGAGCAGGCCGTGGACACCGGACTGTGGCCTGGCGCGCCACGCCAGATCCGGGTCACCACCGGCAAAGGGTTCTGAACATGGCGTGGTATTCCAAAATCCGCAGCCTGTTCGGCCCGTCACCTGTTCACGAAGCAGCCGGACGCGGGCGGCGAGCCCTTGCGTGGATGCCTGGGAATCCGGGCGCCGTGGCCGCCATGCTGGCGACCTCCCACGAGCTGCGTGTGAAATCGCGTGACCTGGTGCGCCGCAACGCCTGGGCCAACGCCGGAATCGAAGCCTTCGTGTCCAACGCAGTCGGCACCGGCATCAAGCCGCAGTCGATGGCCAAGGACGAAACCTTCCGCGCTGACGTGCAAGCGCTGTGGCGCGACTGGACCGAGCAGGCCGACGCCAGCGGGCAGACCGATTTCTACGGCCTGCAGGCGCTGGCTGCCCGGGCGATGTGCGAAGGGGGTGAATGTCTGATCCGGTTGCGCCCCCGCCGCCCCGAGGACGGTCTGGTCGTGCCGCTGCAACTGCAGTTGCTCGAGGCCGAACACCTGCCGCTGAATCTCAACACGGAACTGCCGTCCGGCAATGTCGTGCGCTCCGGCATCGAATTCGATTCGATGGGGCGGCGGGTGGCGTATCACCTGTACCGCTCGCATCCGGAGGACGGCCGGCTTTCCCCGATGTCCGGACAAGGCGGCCAGGACACGGTGCGCGTGCCGGCGGACGAGATCATGCACCTCTACCGCGTGCTGCGCCCCGGACAGATACGGGGCGAGCCGTGGCTGGCGCGCGCCCTGGTGAAACTCAACGAACTCGACCAGTACGACGACGCCGAGCTCGTGCGCAAGAAAACCGCCGCGATGTTCGCCGGCTTCATCACGCGCCTGTCTCCCGAGGACAACCTGCTGGGTGAAGGCGTGGCCAACGATGCAGGCATCGCGCTGGCGGGAATGGAGCCCGGGACGCTGCAAATCCTGGAACCCGGCGAGGACGTGAAGTTCTCCGATCCCGCCGACGTGGGTGGCAGCTACGGCGAATTTCTGCGCGCGCAGTTTCGCGCGGTCGCCGCCGCCATTGGCGTGACCTACGAGCAGCTGACCGGTGATCTTTCCGGCGTCAATTACTCCTCGATCCGCGCCGGAATGCTGGAGTTCCGCCGTCGCACCGAAGCTATTCAGCATGGCGTTCTGGTGCATCAGCTGTGTCGCCCGGTCTGGAATGCCTGGCTCGATCAAGCAGTGCTGTCCGGCAGCCTCACGGCGCCAGGCTATGCCAGACATCGGCGTGACTACATCGCCTGCAAATGGATTCCGCAGGGCTGGCAATGGGTCGATCCCGAGAAGGAATTCAAGGCGATGCTGCTGGCGATCCGCGCGGGCTTGATGTCGCGCTCGGAAGCCATCTCGGCGTTCGGTTACGACGCCGAGGACGTTGACCGCGAGATCGCCTTGGATAACCAGCGAGCCGATGAACTTGGCCTGATCTTCGACTCCGATCCGCGCCGCACCTCCAAGGATGGCGGCAGCGCCGAACCCAACTCACAGGCGACCGACAGCAATCCGTCGCCCCCCTGAAGGTTTTTCGATGACCCTGCTACCGCATATGGCGGCGCGTATCTTTGGCGCGCCGCTGCTGATTCATCGCCCGAAACTCGAGGTGATCCTCGCCGTACTGGGGCCACGCATCGGGTTGACGGACAACGGCGCGCCGCTTCCTTCACCTGCTACGCGCAGTCCACCCGCACCGGATGCGGGCATCGCCGTCCTGCCGATCTACGGCACGCTGGTGCGGCGAACAGCGGGGCTGGATGCCGCCTCTGGCTTGACCAGCTATCAGGACATTGCCCGTCAGCTCGACAGCGCCATCGCTGATCCGTCGGTGGCGGCCATCGTGCTCGACATCGATAGCCCGGGCGGTGAGTCCGGTGGTGTGTTCGATCTCGCCGACCGCGTGCGTGCTGCCGCGCAGATCAAACCGGTCTGGGCGCTAGCCAATGACATGGCGTACTCGGCGGCCTACGCCATCGGGTCGGCGGCGAGCCGCTTCTTTGTCACCCGCACCGGCGGCGTCGGCTCGATTGGCGTCATTGCCATGCACGCCGATCACTCGGTGAAGGACGCCAAGGACGGCGTCCGCTACACCACCGTCTTTGCCGGAGCGCGCAAGAACGACCTCAACCCGCACGAGCCGATCTCGGACGAAGCCCACGCGTTTCTCAAGCGCGAGGTGGATCGGATCTACGGCTTGTTCGTCGACACCGTGGCCAGCCATCGCGGCCTCACCAGTGACGCGGTGCGCGCCACCGAAGCGGGCGTGTTCTTCGGACAGGACGCCGTCGCAGCAGGACTGGCGGATGCCGTCGGCACGTTCGACGACCTGCTGGCCGAACTCACCGCCGCACTTTCACCCCCACCGGCGCTTGCAACTGCGGCGTCGGGACATCTTCACCCACCACGACTGGAGCCTTTCATGAATGAACCCGGAACCACTGCTGACCCTGGGGTTGGCGCTGATCCTGATCGCACTGATGGCGCGCACCCGCCGATGACCATCGAGGACGCGCAGGAAATCGCCGAGCTGTGTGCGCTGGCAGGCTGCCCTGAGCGTATCGCCGGTTTTCTGGCTACACGTACGTCGCCATCGGCGGTGCGTGGCCATCTGCTGGCCGCGCGCGCCACCGGGCAAGAGATCAACAGCCTGATCACACCGAGCGCAGCCACCACGGCAACGCAATCCCTCAACGACAACCCCTTGGTGCTGGCGGCCCGTGCCCGCGCCGGACAGGAGAAGTGATATGCCCGTCATCACCGAAGGCCTCAACCTGGGCGATCTTCTGAAGTACGAAGCGCCCAATCTCTACTCGCGCGATCAGGTCACCGTCGGCGCAGGCCAGAACCTGCCGTTGGGTGCGGTAGTCGGTCTGGTGACCGCCACCGGCAAGGTCAAGCAGATCGACCCCTCGGCCACCGACGGCAGTCAGTACGCCGCAGGCGTGCTGATGCAGGCCGTCGACGCCACGCTGATCGACCGTGAGGACGGGCTGATGCTGGCCCGTCACGCCATCGTCGCCGATCACGCCCTGGCGTGGCCAGCCGCCATCACCGCCGCAGAAAAGCTGGCTGCCATCGCACAGCTCAAGAGCCTCGGCATCCTCGTTCGCAAAGGAGTCTGACCATGAACAACGTTTTCGAGAATCCCGCGTTCTCGATGTCGGCGCTGACCGCCGCTATCAACATCCTGCCCAACAACTACGGGCTGATGGAGAGCATGGGGCTGTTCCCGGCCAAGCCGGTGCGCTTCCGTTCCGTGGTTGTCGAGGAGAAAAACGGCATCCTGACGCTGCTGCCGACGATGCCGGTCGGCTCGCCCGGCACTGTGGGCAAACACGGCAAGCGCAAGCTGCGCTCCTTCGCCATTCCGCACATCCCGCACGACGACGTGGTGCTGCCCGAGGAAGTGCAAGGACTGCGGGCTTTCGGTTCGGAAACCGAGCTGCAAACCGTGGCCTCGGTCATGGCCGAACACCTGCAAACGATGCGCAACAAGCACGCGATCACGCTCGAGCACCTGCGCATCGGCGCGCTCAAGGGCGTCATCCTCGACGCCGACGGTTCCGTGCTCTACGACCTGTTCGATCTGTTCGGGATCACGCCCAAGGTGATCAATTTCCAACTGGGCAACGCCGGCACGGACGTCAAGAAGAAATGCCTGGAGCTCAAGCGCTACCTCGAGAAAAACCTCAAGGGTGAGCGCATGACCGGCGTCCACTGCCTGGTGTCCGAGGAATTCTTCGATGCGCTGACCAGCCACGAGAAGGTCGTCGCGGCCTACGAGCGCTGGCAGGACGGCGTTGCGCTGCGCTCCGATCTGCGCTCGGGCTTCACCTTCGGCGGCATCACCTTCGAGGAATATTCGGGCGAGGCCAGCGACGGCGACGACAACGTCCGCCGCTTCATCGCCGCCGGCGAAGGCCATGCCTTCCCGCTGGGCACGGTGGACACCTTCGCCACCTACTTCGCGCCGGCTGACTTCAACGAGACGGCGAACACGCTGGGACAGCCGCTCTACGCCAAGCAGGAGCCGCGCAAGTTCGACCGGGGCACCGACATTCACACCCAGTCCAACCCGCTGCCGATGTGTCACCGGCCTGCGGTGCTGGTGAAGGTGCTGGCGTCCTGATGCTGGCCGTCGAGCTGTTCTACGAATCGGCCCGCAATGCCGGACTGCTGACCGCCGTCACGGTGGCGGGCAGCACCGTGCACTGCGCCTTCCGTGCCCCGGACGAAACCGTGCTGGATGGTTTTGCGCTGTCGCGGGACTACCAGATCGACTACCCGGCGTCCTGGCTGACGCTGGCTGCCGGGGACACGGTCGAGGTGGCAGGCAATACCTATCAGGTGCGCGACGTGCGCGCCATCGGCGACGGCACCGAGCGGCGCGCCTCTCTCTCCCAACTCTAAGGACATCGCCATGAACTCCGTCCGTGAGCGCGTCTTGCGGGAGGTCGTCGCACGCCTGTCATCTGCGATTACACCCGTGCCGGTGCTGCGCATGCCAGCCGTTCCGGTCACCCGCGAGGCCAGTCCTGCGCTGCTGCTGTTCGTCGATGGCGACAGCATCACCGCCCATGCCAACCACCTGGTCGACCGGCTGCTGATCGTCCGGCTTGCCGTGGTGGCACGCGGTGCGGATGCCTTCAACGTCGCTGACCTGGCGCTGGTGGCGGCTCACGCGGCTTTGCTGGCCGACCCGAATCTGGGCGGTCTGGCCATCGCCGTGCGCGAGATCGACTGCGAATGGGAGTTCGACGACGCCGATGCCGGTGCCGTCGCGCTGCCCGCACGCTACGAGATCCGCTACCGCACCCACGCCATTGATCTCACCCAAACAGGATGAACCCATGCACATCGAACTACTGAAACCTCACACCCATGCAGGCAAGCGCCTCGCCGTGGGTGATCGCCTTGATCTGCCCGATGCCAGTGGACGCTGGCTGATCGCGCAGGGCGTGGCCAAGCCCGCTACTGCGTCCGCCGCACCCATCACTGATTCCAAATCCACCCGCCGTGATGCCACGTCCGGTGTTTCCACAACTGCAGCCACCCAAGGAGACTGAACATGGCTTATTTTTCCGGACAAGGCCGCGTCTACATCGGCGCACGTGATGAACTCGGCAACCCGGCCGGACTGACCTTCGTCGGCAACGTGCCCGAGCTGAAGGTGTCGCTGTCGGTGGACACCATCGAGCACCAGGAAGCGCAGTCGGGTCAGCGCCTGACCGACCTGCAACTCATCAAGACCAAGAAAGGCGAGTTCGCCTGCACGTTGGAAGAGCTGATCGCCACCAACCTGGCGCTCGCGCTCTATGGCACCACGACCACGATCACCCCCGGTACGGTGACTGGCGAACTACTGCCCAACCCTGTCACGCCGGGCAGTCTGTATCCGTTGGCCATGCAAAACGTGTCCGCCGTGCAGATCCAGGACTCGGACGTCACGCCCAAGACGCTCCCGGTCAGCCAGTACAGCGTCAATGCCAAGCACGGTTCACTGGTGGTGCTGGATGCCACGTCGGGTGGCCCGTACACCGAGCCGTTCACCGTCGATTACGCCTATGGCGCGGCGCAGAGCACGGCGATGTTCACCCAGCCACTGCCCGAGCGCTGGATTCGCTTCGAGGGGCTCAATACCGCCGACGGCAACCGCGAGGTAGTGATTGACCTGTACCGCGTGGCCATCAACCCGGCGAAGGAACTCTCGATCATCACGGACGAACTGCTGAAGTTCGAGCTGTCGGGCCAGGTGCTGGCGGATCTGACCAAGCCAGTCGGCGGTGATCTCGGTCAGTTCGGACGTCTGGTGCTGCTGTGATGGACGGCTTCAAGACATTCCCCCCTGAGCCTGTGGTCGTGACGCTGTCCGGCACCGCGCTGGAACTGACGCCGATCCGGCTGGGTGAGCTGCCACGGCTGCTGGCCGTGGTGCGCCCGCTGGCCGAGGAAATCACCAGTGATCCGGACTGGATGGCGCTGCTGGGACGGCACGGTGATGCCGTGCTCGATCTGCTGGCGATCACTACCCGGCGTGAGCGCGCGTGGATCAACGACTTGTCGCTGGAGGACGCCGTTCTTCTGGCCGCTGCCGTGTTCGAGGTGAACGCGGATTTTTTCGTGGGCCGGGTGGTGCCGGGCATCCAGCGTTCGGCGGACAAGCTGGCCCCGCTGATCCGCAACCTTGGGACAGCGCCGTCACCCGCCTGATCCGCGCCGGTCACGGCCTGCACGCAGTGCTGGGCTACACGCTGGCGCAGGCCGTGGCCTTTCTGGATCTCGAAGGCCAACTGGAACGCCAGCGTCTGGCGCAACTCTTGGGCGTGGTCGCCGTTGCCGCCCAAGGCGAAAAACGATCCATCGAACAACTGCAACGCGATCTGCTGAAGGACTGAAACCATGCGTTTGTCGCTGACCACCGCCGGCTTGCTCGACCCGCGCCAGTTGGCTGCGTGGAGCAGCGAACGCCGCCGCGCCGTCCACACCGCCGTCACCCGGGGCATGAAAACAGGCGGCCGCGAGGTGCGGGACTCCGCCCGCGCCGAGATGCGCAGCGCCTTCGACGTCAAACGCGCGAGCTTCGTCTCCTCGATGGGCATCAAGGTATTCGATAAGAAAGCCAACGAGCTGCCTGCCTTGTGGGTGGGCAGCAAGATCCCCTGGCTGGGCCTGCACGAACAAGGCGGCAGCGTGAGCGGCAATCTGCTGATTCCGCTGCTGCCCGGTCGCATCGGTCCCAAGCGCTTCAAGGCGGTCATCGACGGCCTGATGCGCTCGGGCAATGCCTTCTTCATCGAGAAAAACGGTCGCGTGCTGCTGATGGCCGAGAACATCTCGGAGAACAGCCGCCAGCTGACCCGCTTCAAACGCGCCGAGCGGGCGCGCACCGGCGCAAAACAGATCAAGCGTGGCCAGGAAATTCCCATCGCCGTGCTGGTCAAGCGCGTCGATCTCAAGCGCCGCCTCAATCTGGCCGGTGGCGTGCAGCGCGCACTGCCTGCCTTGGCGCGGGCGATTCAACAGGAACTGGACAAGGTCTGATGGCAAGCAATCGTGCGCAAATCCTCATCAGCGCTGTCGATCAGACCAAGACGGCGTTTGATTCGATCAAACGCGGACTGGGTGGACTCACTGACACCGCCAAGAGCGTCAATGGTCTGCTCGCCAATCTCGGCGTGGGCGTGTCGCTAGCGGGGCTGACCGCGCTGGTCAAATCGGCCATCGATACCGGCGATGCGCTCGATGAGATGTCGCAGCGCGTCGGCATCAGCGTCGAAACCCTGTCGGTGTGGCGGCCCGCCGCCGAGCAATCCGGCGTGTCGGGCGAGTCCTTCGAGAAGGGCCTGCGCAAACTCTCGACCACGATGTTGGAAGCCGCGACCGGCTCGGAGGAGGCCGCGCGCAATTTCGCGGCGGTGGGCGTGGCCTTCAAGAACCAGGACGGCACGCTGCGCGGCACCGATCAGGTTCTGCTGGATCTGGCCGAGCGTTTCAAGGCCATGCCCGATGGCGCGCAAAAAACAGCGCTGGCGGTGCAACTGTTCGGCAAGGCCGGTGCCGAGCTGATCCCGTTTTTGAATCAGGGGCGCGACGGCATCGAGGAACTGTCCGCCGAGATGCAGGCGCTGGGCGTGCAGATGAGCGGCGAAACCGCCGCCCAAGCCGGTGAGTTCAACGACGCGCTCGACAAGCTCAAACTCGCCAGCACCAGCATCGGCAACCAGATCATCGCGTCTCTGCTGCCCGCGCTGAACGATATGGCCGGTGGCATGGTCGAGTCGGCCAAGGAAGGCGGCACGCTGCGGGTGATTCTCGATGGCGTGGTGCTGGTGCTCAAGACCCTGGCGCTGGGCGCTGCCACCGTCGGCAAGGCCTTCGTCGCCTTGGGCGAGGCCATCGGCGCGGGCGTGGCGGCGGCGGTTGAAGCGCTCAAGGGCAATACCGCCGGGGCCAAGGCGATCATCGCCGATCTGAAAGGCAGCCTGATCAAACGGCTCGACGAGCTGGCCGAGTTCCGCGACAGCCTGTTCGATCCCAAGCCCATCGAGGTCAAAGCGCCGAGGATTCAGGCCGATCCGGAGCTGCTGCAGCGCATGACCCGGCCACGCGCAGCTCCCGACACCCGAGGCGCGCAAACCTCATTGATCAAAGCGCAGCTGGATGCGGAACTGGCCCTGCTCAAAGACGCGCTGACCCGGCAACAGACGGCGCTGGACGCGGCACTGGAAGACCGCCTGATCTCGGTGCGCGACTACTACGCGCAAAAAACCGCGCTGGAGCAGCGCGAGCTCGATGCCGAGATCGCCCGCAAGCAGCAGGAACTGGCCCGGAGCCAGCAGATGGCCGTCGGAGGCAAGAGCGAGAACGAGCGCCTCAAAGCTAAAGCGGAGGTCGCCAAGGCGGAAGCCGAGCTGATCGTGCTCAACAATCGGCGCAGCGACATCGAGCAGGCCAATGCCCGCAAAGCCGCGCAGGCCGAACGGGAACTGGCCGATGCCTTGGCGCAGGCGCGTGAGGAACTGGCCCAGATCACAGGCACCGCCACGGATGCCGACCGGCAGGCTGCCATCGAGCGCAGTTACCGGGATCTGCGGGCACGTCTCGCTGCAGAAAGTGATGCCGACGGCGTGTCGCTCGTTGACCGACTGATCAACGTGAAGGCGGCGCAAGCGAACCTATCCGCACTGGAAACCCAATGGCGGCAGGTCACCGAGCGTCTGCGCAATGCGCAGGAAGCCCTTCAGACCCAGCAGCAGGCCGGGCTGCTAACCGAAGCACAGGCGCGCCAACAGATCGTGACCTTGCAGCAGCAATCGGCCACCGAGATGGAGCGCCTGCTGCCGACCATGCAACAGGCGGCGCAGGCCATCGGGCCGGATGCTGTGATCCGCGTGCAGGCGTGGCGCAATGAACTGGAGCGCACCCGGCTCACGGTCGACGAAATGACCCCGCTGTGGAACCGCATCGGCGAGAGTTTTGGAGGCGCGCTCAACGGGATGATCACCGGCGCGCAGACCTGGCGCAGCGCGATGGCCAGCCTGTTCCAGCAGGTGGCCGACGCCTTCCTGCAGCAGATCGTGATCCAGCCTTTCCAGCAATGGATCGCCATGCAGGCGCGGATGCTGGCGCTCAAGCTCGGTTTCATCCAGCAGGAGCAAACCGTCGATGCGGCGGCCAGCGCGGCCAAAGTCGCGCAAAAGACCACCGAAACCACCGCCGTGGTGTCGATGGATGCCGCCAAGGCCGGTGCCGGGGCGGCCGCCTCGCAGGCTTCGATCCCCATCGTTGGGCCGGGACTCGCGATTGCCGCCATGGTGGCCATGGTGGCCGCCGTGATGGCGCTGCTCGGCAACGTGAAGAAATTTGCGACGGGCGGTCTGGTTTCAGGGCCGGGCAGCGCCACGTCGGATTCGATCCCGGCGCGTCTGTCCGCAGGCGAGTACGTGGTGCGGGCGGCCGCCGTGCGCCAGGTCGGTGTGGCCTTCCTCGATTCGCTCAACGGCTTGTCGGCAGGCCCACGCTTCAAGGGTGGCGAATTGGCCTTCGCAGCGGGCGGGCTGGTACCGGAGGTGAAAGTGCCGCCCGCGCAACCGCAGATGAATCAGGCGGTGCGAATCGTCAACGCGGTCGATCCGGGTGTGACCCACGACCACCTGCAGTCGCCTGCCGGAGAGAAAGTCATCGTCAACATCATCGGGCGCAATGCACGGGCCATCCGTGCGGCGCTGCAAGGCTGAATTTTCAGAGGAAAGTCCAATGGCACTTCTGTTCATCGACGGTTTCGATCACTACGACCCGCAGGCCGTGGACAGCTTTGGCGATCCGTGGCTCGCGCGTGGCAAGGCAGCGTATCTGTCACCGCAGGCCACCCGTATCAATGGCCGTCGCCCGTCCTCCTATGCCCTGCGTTTGCCGGAAGGTTCGGGGGGTGGCTACGTCAAGAACCTCGACGCCACCAAGACCAGCCTGATCGTCGGGGCGGCCATTCGCGTGGTGCCGTACCAAAACACCTACACCGAGCCGCTGCTGCTGGGCGTGCGCGATGCCAACGCGCAGGTCGCCCACCTCGTCAAAATCGGCGAGGACGGTCGGCTCAAGCTCTACCGCTGGCAATACGGCTACGACCAGTTGATCTCGACCTCGGTCGCCAGCGCCCCGGCACGCGGCTGGCACTACATCGAGTTGCAGGTCACGCAAGGCACCAGCAACGGCATTCTGTCAGTGCGCATCAACGGCATCCTGGCCATCCAGATGACTGCGCAGAACACCATCCAGGGCGGTGGCCAACTGCTCACGGCATTCGTGGGTGCAGTGCCTGGCCAAAACTGCCCGCTCACCATCGACGTCGACGACTTCTACATCGCCGACACCACCGGCACGATCAACAACACCTTTCTCGGCGATGTGCGCGTCGATGCCTTGCAGACACAGGCCGATGGCAGCCTGAACCAGTGGACGGCCAGCCCGGTCGGTACTGCCGCGTGGGAAGCCGTGAGCGATGAGGACGAGGCCACGGCGATCAGTGCGCCGAACGTGGGGTTGCGCCAGTCCTTCGATGTCGAGCCGTTGCCGGTGATGGCCACGCCCGCCATCTACGGCGTCCAGCTCACGATGCTGGCCCGCAAGACCGACGCCGGTCTGGGCAAGGTCAAAGGCCTCGTGGTCAGTGGTGCGCAAACTGCCACCAGCGCCGACATCATCCTGCAGGAGCAACTGGCGTGGCAGAGCACGCTGTTCGAGCGTAATCCAAACGGCAACGTGCAGTGGACGGAGGCCGCCTTCAATGCCGCTGAGTTCGGCGTGGAGTCGGCATGACGGATCGCGTCGTCGTTCAAGACCTCGCGGAGGTTTCCAGCAAGCCGACGCCCGGAAGTGAACTGCCGGAGTTCCAGGGCGAAGTGCTGTCGCGTGCATCGTTCGGAGCCCGTGCGGCTACCTTCACGCCCGAAACCGCCATTGCACCGGTTCCGCCCAACTTGGCTGCGACTTGGCTTGCTGAGTCTCTGGCGCACCCGTGGCCGCCCATCGATGCCCCGGTATTCCTCGTCGAGGTGCTGCGCCGGGACACCGCATCCAGCGCCGTCGTCGCCACTGGCATGGACGCCTTCGGGGATCAACCCTGGCCGGATGCGCAACGCGGTGTGTTTGCCTTCCGCCACGACTGGACCGAGCCCTTGGTCGAACGGCTGGAGTGGCAGACCAGCGTCACACGGCTGGCCAGCGGCAACGAATCCCGGCAAGCACGCCGCCGCGTTCCTCGGCGCTGGCTCACCTACAAAGTAGGCAACGCCCGCCAGACCGATGCCCTGGTGGCCGACTGGCTGGCCGATCATCTGGGCCAGGCCGCGTGGTGGCCCCTGCCACAGTACGCCGTTCATCTCACTGAGAACGCTGAGGAGGGCGCGCTGACTCTCGGGGTGTCGGAGGCTGACTGGCGGCGCTTTGGCCCACCGGCTGCCGCGCTGCGTCTGACCTATGACGGCGTGCAGGGCTGGGACAGCGACGAACGCTGGGTGCTGATCATTGCGCCCGAGGGCTGGCAAGTCGCCCAACTCAGCGACGTGGAAACCGATCTGCTGTGGCTGGCCGAACCCTTGGCGCGTGCTGCCGGAGCCGGTAGCAGCGTGATGCCCTTGGTGTGGGGACGCGCTGTCGATCCGGCGGACTTGACCCAGTGGGTGCCGGGGATGGTCGGCGGCAGCGTCACCACGACTGTCACGCCCGCGCAAACGCCGGACATGGATGCACTCGACGACGCGTGGCTCGACGAGATTCCGGTCTGGCCCGATGGCAACTGGCGTGACGATCCGACGGCCGCCGTGCAGGCCACGATCACCCGCCAAGACTTCTCGCCTGCAGATCCGTGGGTGCGCAGGGACGATCCGTGGGCGACGACGACTTTGCAGCGGCGCTATCTGGCCAGCTCACTCGATGAAATCGAGATCTGGCGGGCGCGGTTGTGGCAAACCCAAGGCCGTCTGGAAGCCTTCTGGCTGCCCGATGGCTTGGCCCCGATCCTGTGGGTGAGCGTCGAAGCTGATCCCGATGACGGTTTCCTGCGCGTCGATGGCCAAGACCTCTCGGCATTCTGGCATCGCCCCGCCGCCTGCTTGATCGTGCATCCAGACGGCTATCGGCAGTACGCCCTGACGGCGACCTGCCATCTGGATCAAGGCGGTGTGCTGGTGCTGCGCTCGGGCCTCGACGACTGGGTGCCCACGGGCAGCCGCGTCATTCGCCTCGTGCGCTGCCGCCTTGACCACGATGCCATCGATCTGTACTGGCACAGCCCGACGCTGCTGGAGATCACCCTGACCGCACGTCAGTTGCCCGAACCACGCGGTAACGACCGCATTACCTACGAGCCCGCCTGACCATGAGCCAGAATCCTTTGCAGGAGGTGGAGCTGTATGCCTTCGCCAGCAACAGCGCGCAGTTCTACCTGACGCCGCACGAATTCGACGTCGAGTTGGATGGCAACCTCTACAAGAGCCTGGCCCTGGAGCGCAACGAACTGGCGCTGGGTGCCGAAGCCGCCAAATCGGCGCTGGATCTGAAACTGCCGCCGAACTGCGATCTGGTGCGCCATCTGCTCGCCAACTCGCTGACCGGTGACACCACCTCGATCACCCTGCGCATCGGACGGCGCGATAGTTGGGGCGACTACTGGTGGATCTCCGGCACGCGCTGGATGGGCCGGGTGCTGGGCGTCGAAGTCGCCGATGATGTGGCTCGCGTTCGCTGCGAGTCCGCGCAAGTCAGTCTCAAGCGCATCGGCTTGCGGCGGCTCTACAGCCGCAAGTGTTCCCACGTGCTGTATTCGGCGGCCTGTGGCGCGTCGCCGATCTCCGGCAGCGCCATCGTGACGCAGGTCTATGGCCGCAACGTCGAATTTGAAGGCGGGATTCCCGGCAGCGTCAGTGGCGGTCTGGCCGGTGGCTGGTTGCAAACGCCGGAAGGTGCGCGCCACATGATCGTCTCGGAGGGGTGGAGCAGCGTCGAACTGCTCTATCCCGCTGCCATTGAGCCCGGTGTCCTGGTGTCACTCACCGTCGGTTGCGATCACAGCACAGCGACCTGCCAATCCCGCTTCAACAACCTCGACAACTACGGCGGCTTTCCCGCCATACCGAGCAAAAACCCGTTCTCGACGGGCGTGTTCTGATCCATTTGGAGGCATCTCATGTGGTACCTCGTCGTCATCGTGGTGGCAGCGCTGGTTTCGGTCGCGCTCGCGCCGAAGCCGCCCGAGCCCAAACCGGCATCGCTCTCCGATGTGGACGCACCTACCGCCGAAGAAGGCCGACCGATTCCGGTGGTGTTCGGCACCGTGCTGCTGCGCGGGGCCAACGTGGTCTGGTACGGCGATCTGGCCGCCGACCCGATCCGCAAGAAAGGCGGCAAGAAATGAGCGATCTCATCGTCACCATCGCCCATGTGCGCGCCGCAGGCCTGTGCGTCAACGGCTCGCGCGTGTGGTTTGTGCGGCACGGTTTGGACTTCCGCGCCTTCCTGCGCGAAGGGCTGGATGCGCAAACGCTGCTGGCCACCGGCGATGCGATGGCGCAGCGCGTCGTGGACTGTGCCCGCCAACAACGCAATGAGCAGGAGCACACCTGATGGGCGGCAGCAAGAAAAAACAGACCGTCGGCTACCGCTACCGCATGGGCCTGCATCTGGTGCTGTGCCAAGGGCCGGTCGATGCCGTGCAGGAGATCCAGATGGGCGACCGCACTGCGTGGGGTGATGCCGACCGTGCGCCGCTGTCCAGCGGGCACGGCCTGACCACTCTCAGCATCAACAAGCCCACGCTGTTTGGTGGTGACGAGCGTGAAGGTGGCGTAGTCGGCAACATCGATGTACTGCCTGGTGGCCCCGGCCAGGGGCGCAACGACTATCTGATGAGCCGCCTTGGCAGCGCCATTCCAGCCTTCCGGGGCGTGCTGTCCTTGGTTGCGCGCAAGATCCTGTTCGCGGCCAACAACCCGTACATCAAGCCGTGGGCAGTGCGCGTGCGCCGTTTCACGGCGGGTTGGAACGACTACCCGTGGATGGAGTGGAACGCTGAAGTCCGCGCCTGGGATGACAGCCAAGGCCGCGAGATCAGTGTCGGCATGAACCCGGCTCACATCCTGGTGCAATGCCTGACCGACCCGCACTGGGGCATGGGCTACCCGCAGGACAGCATCGGCTGGAGCTTCTGGAATGCGGCGTGGGCCCTGTCGGATGAGGGCTTCGGCCTGAATCTGATCTGGACGCGCCAGCAGCCCATCGAGAGCTTCATCAGTCAGGTCATCGACCACATCGGCGGCATCCTCTACACCGACCCTGAGCAGGGCACGTTTGAGCTCAAGCTGCTGCGCGACGACTACTGGATCGACAGTCTGCCGCAGTTAGGGCCGGACGAGATCGTGCGGCTGGAGCGTTTCGAGCGCGCGCAATGGGGTGAACTGCCCAACGAGCTGACCGTGGTCTACACCGACTGGCAAACCGGCGGTGATGCCACCGTCACGGTTGAGAACCTGGCCGCCATCCAGTTGCAAGGCGGCGTGATCAATCAACGCCGCGACTACCCGGGCGTCAACTACGGGCCGCTGGCCGCGCGGCTGGCCTTGCGCGACCTGCGCGCCTTGGGTTCACCCCTGGCCCGGATAAGTCTGACCGTGGCACGCGACACCCTGGAGCGTGCGCCGCTGCCGGGTGACGTGTTCCTGCTGGACTGGCCACGCTTGGGCATCGACCAGATGGTGGTGCGCGTCACCGGCATCGACACCGGCACGCTGGGGTCATCTGAGTGGCGCATCGAGGCGATGGAAGATGTGTTCGGGCTGGAGAACGCGGTGCTGGCACCGCCACCACCGATCATCGACGAGCCAACCCTGGAGCCACTGCCGCCCGCGTTGGTGCTGGCGGTGGAAATTCCGTACTGGGAACTGGCGCGCACCTTGTCACGAGCCGAACTGGACTACCTGACCGACACCGATGCTGCGCTTGGCGCATTGGCCGCAGTGGGTGGTGCGGGCCAGCTCAATTGGCAGCTCGCCACCGGTGCCTCGGCCAGTGATATCGCCAGCGTGGCCAGCGAGGACTACGCGCCACTTCTCACGATCGATGTGGCACTGCCTGCCAGTGAGGCTGTTGCCGTCGGTGTGCCAGTGACCGCCATCAGCCAGCCGGAAAGGCTGTCCGTGGGCGACTACGCCTATCTCGTGGATGCGAGCGGGGCGATTGCCGAGGCCGTTGCCGTCCTGGCCTTCGATGCCGCCGACGCGACCATCGATCTCGCACGCGGCGTGCTCGACACCACACCCCAAGCACATGCCTCGGGGACTCGGTTGATCGGTGTCGGCGAATGGCTGGCATCCGAAGGTGCGGAGCGGGCCCCGGGCGAATCGGTGTTCGTGGGCGCGATTCCTCGCACTTCGACCGATCAGGGCGATCCTGTGCTGGCCACCAATGGGCAGCCGATGGTGCTGGCTGGTCGGCAGGCTTTGCCGTATCCACCCGGTCGTATCCGCCTCAATGGCCAGACCGAGCCTGCCGTTGTGGCCGGTGATCTCAACGTCGCGTGGGCACATCGCGACCGCACGCAGCAGACCGCCTACCTCGTGCAGCAAGACGAGGGCGATATCGGGCCAGAACTGGGCGTGACCTACACGGTACACATCCGCAATCGCAACAACGTGCTGGTTCGTACTGAGACGGGGCTGTTCGGCACCGCCTACATCTGGACGGCAGCCATGGCCGCGCTGGATGCCGGTGCGCTGGGCGACCGCATCACGGTGGAGATTAGTGCCGAGCGCGATGGTTTGAGTAGCTGGCAGCCGCAGGTGCGGGTCATGGATCGCGCGGGCTACGGCCTGCGCTGGGGACAGTATTGGGGAGGTGTGTGATGGAGCCGCGCATCGATGTTCATCTGCTCACCCTGAACGAGCCTGCCGAATGGCGTGAGGCCTGCATCGCCAGCCTCGACGACGCACCGATCCAGTTGCACGTTTTGCCCGGCATTCCTGGCCGTATTGGTGAGGCACGCGCGGCAGGCTATGCACAAGGCACGCTGCCGCTGGTGTCCTTTGTCGATCCCGACGATTTGTACGAAGCCAGTGCCTTCACACAACTGGCCGATGCGCTGGATGCCTGCCCGCAAGCCGTGATGGCCTACACCGACGAAGCACTGACCGACGAAAGCGGCCAGGACATCGCCGTGCGGCGTCTGGCCTACAGCCGTTGGCAACACGCCAACAGTGCCAGCCACGTTCACGGCCTGATCGTGATGCGGCGCTCCGCCGTGGAAGCCGTGCTGAAGGAAACCACCGACCTCAACAACTTTGCTGACTGGCTGTTGACCCTGCTGGTAGCCAAGCGTGGCGGCGTGCTGCATTTGCCTATCGTCGGGCGTCACTGGCGGCAGCACCCGCAGCAAAGCCACCGCACCGGCGACCCGGAAGCCGTCCGGCGCATTCGCAAAGCATCAAACCTCTGGAGATAGACCATGTCATCGACCGACCCGAACCTTGGGCTCAACTACGGCTGGACGCTCGGCGAGAGCGGCTGGGATACCGGCATGGACGCCAACCTCAAGCGCCTCGGCGCGGTGGTCGGCCTGTCCGTGAAAGACCGCGACCTGACCACGCCACCGGCCAGCCCCGCCAACGGCGACCGCTACCTCATTCCTGCCGCCGCCACGGGCGTTTGGGCAGGCAAAACCAACCAGATCGCCGTGCGAATTGCCGATGCCTGGGAGTACCACACGCCCAAGATCGGCTGGCTTTGCTACATCGAGGACGAGGCAGTGCTCTCGGCCTACAAAGCCACCGGCTGGAGTCCCGGCATCGCCATCTGAATCTCCATCCCTTCGCAACCACCTGAACCCGCCCACGAGGCGGGTTCGTCGTATTTGGAGACGCCCATGACTGAACCGACCCAAGCCCCCGCCCTCGTCGAGAACACGCTACTCCTGCGCCGCGAGGACTTCGACGAACTGCTCGACCGTGCCGCTGAACGCGGAGCCGAGCGTTGCCTCGCCCATCTCGGGCTGGAGAACGGCAGTGCCGCGAAGGACATCCGCGAACTGCGCGACCTGCTGGAAGCGTGGCGCGATGCCCGCCGCACGGCGTGGCAGACCACCATCAAGGTCGTGACCACCGGCATCCTGGCCGCGCTGCTGGTGGGGGCCGCCATCAAGTTGAAGCTGATGGGAGGCGTGCAATGACCGCCAAGCCGAAGATCTGCCTTCTGGACGACTGGCGGCGAGTGTTGCTACGGGCCTGGAGCATTCGCTTCTCGCTGCTGGCTGCTGCCTTCACGGCGGCAGAAGTTGTCGTGCCGCTGTTTGGCGACGTGCTGCCGCGTGGCGCATTCGTGCTGCTGGCCTTCGCCGCCAGCATCGGCGCGACCGTGGCCCGCATCGTGGCGCAGCCGGAGATGCACCGATGACCCGGACACCATCACCCGTGATGCGCAGGACGGTGGCCGGACTAACGCTGTCCGCCACCGCCCTGGTCGGCATCGTGCTGCACGAGGGCTACACCGACCGCGCGGTGATCCCGGTCAAGGGTGATGTCCCGACCATCGGGTTCGGCACCACCACCGGGGTGAAGCTGGGCGACACCACCACGCCGCCCAAGGCGCTGGCGCGCGCGCTCACCGATGTGCAGCAATTCGAGGGCGCGCTCAAGCAATGCGTGACCGTGCCCCTGGCCCAGCACGAGTACGACGCGCTGGTGAGCTTCTCCTACAACGTCGGCAGCCGTGCGTTCTGCCAGTCCACGCTGGTCAGGAAACTCAACGCCGAGGACTACGCCGGAGCGTGTGCTGAGCTGCTGCGCTGGCGCTTCTTCCAGGGCAAGGACTGCGCGCTGCCTGCCAATGCGCGGCTGTGCGGCGGGCTGGCTACACGGCGAGAAGCTGAATACCGGCAGTGCATCGGGGAGGCATCGTGAGCGTGATTCCGTGGCCGTACCGGCTGCTGGCACTCACGGCGCTCGGCATCGCCCTGGTTGGCTTTGGCTGGATCAAGGGGGCGAACCACGTTCAAGCGCGATGGGATGCCGCCATCCAGCAACAAGCCCTACAGACCGCAGCTATCCGCGAGCGGCAGGCGCAAGCGACCGTCAAGGTCGTCACCCAGTACGTCGACCGCGTCCGTGTCGTCCGCAAGAAGGGCGACACCATCATCAAGGAGGTACCCGTCTATGTGCCCGTTCAAGCCGATGCTGCTTGCACTATCAACCGTGGCTTTGTGCGCCTGCACGACGCTGCCGCCGCCGGAGAACTACCCGAGCCCGCCCGAGATACTGATGCGGCCGCCGCAGGCGTTGCGCTCTCTGCCGTCGCCGGAACCGTTGCCGCCAACTACCAGACCTGCCACGAGAACGCCGAGCAACTGAGGGCGTTGCAGGCGTGGATTAATGCCGTCTGGCGATTGATTCCGACCTCGGCTCCAACCCAGTAATTCGCTCTTTATGACTGGCAAGGTAACGTCGGGCGAAGACTGATGATACTCATAGTCCGTGGCACTATGGTCATCAATCTGTTCCAATGTCCGAATGCCCAAGCATCATGACGACTTCCTACATTGGTTCGGCGCCCGAGTCCGCGGACTTCGGCAGCGGAAGAGCCTTTCGCAAGAAGAACTCGCGCAGCTCGCAGGAATCGACCGCACCTATATCGGGGGGGTCGAGCGCGGCGAGCGTAACCTGAGCCTATTGAACGTCAAGAGGCTTGCCGATGCATTGGGCGTCAATGCAAAGGACCTCTTCGACGATGACTTCCAACTCTGACTACCTCGCCCGTCTGCTTCAGCGTCTCAGTGCCTTCAGAGCGGAGGCTGGGCTCACCCCCGCTCAAGTCGAGGAGCGTCTGATTCTCGGCCCCGGATGGGTTGGTGCAATTGAGGCTGGGACCATTCACCCAAGCCTTGATGTCATCGCTTCGATGCTCTCGGTATACGGGAAGAGTTTGAGCGATCTTGCCCAAGGTGCGACGGGGAGCGTTCCTCATATCAACCGCTCTATCGCCGGTGAAGCGGTGGGCGCAGACTTGGATATTCACTTCGCCTACGCCCAGCACGACGCGACGTACAGGCTGCCGAATGCCTCCTTGGAGCAGTTTACGGAAGTGGTGCTTACGCTTCGGAATGGTCTTGCTCAACTGAGCAGCCAGAACATGAGCGACGAGCAAGAGAAGGCTATCAAGACGGAGAGCGTAGCGATCGCCTTCTTGAAGGCTGTTGAGCTTTGGCCGACGGCTAACCCCTCCGATCTATGGTGGTTCGTGATTTATCGTGCCTACTGTGACCAGTACAACCACCCCTCTGAGCATTCGCGACTCGATTTCACGCAGAGCTGGAAGCGAACCGGGGGCTGGGCACTGGAGCGCATTCTTGAAAGGCATTATGGGCCGGCGCTCGCGGCACACGGTATCAACCTTGTAATTGCCGATGGTGAGCGCAAAGTTCGGTTGCTGGCAGGTTTGGACGTTGGGCACAGGCTGGAAGCGGACAAGATGGACGTGCTTTTAACAGTCGGAGCCGGTGCCAATGAAAAGCTCATCGGGGTTGTTCACGTCAAGGCGAGCTTTGCTGAAAGACGGACGGATGACGTGCCCATGAGCCAGGCGCTCGTGGCCGCTGGGTACATTTCTCCTCTTTGGACGATGGACTGCAAGAGCACGCCATCCGCGCGTCCTGTGAATCGTGGTGAGCTGGGGGCCGTCTTTAGTGGGCAGGGAACGGATGGCCGAAGTGCGAAGCGCAAAGACATCGAGGATGATGGATTTTTCTCCGCGTGCTTCTCGTACAACAAGAACACCGCTCCCACTCCCGCGGGCTACCCAGCGCGGGGGCGTGTTTATGTTTGCGACTTCTCGAATCCTAACGACGCCTTCACAGACTTCGTTGTAGCCGAACGCCAGCGGATCAGAGCAAAGCTTGGGATTTGACGCCTTCAGTCGCTGCCAGTCGTTCATTCGATGCAGCGACTTGCTCCGGCTCAATCTCGAAACCGACATAGGAACAGCCCAAGCGCAAAGCGGCGATGCCGGTTGTCCCGGAGCCTGAGAACGGGTCCAGGACAACAACGTCTTCTCCAGCTAGTCCATAGGCGTCGATGCACCGGAACGGCAGTTCCTCCGGAAATCTGGAGAAGTGCTTCAGTCCGTCGATCTTCTCGTTGGCGAACTCCCAAACGCTTTTCACGGGCGGCGCTACTCGAAAATTGTGTCGTTCGCCCTTTGCCAAGAGGTAGATTGGCTCATGGTAGCGATGGGGGCGACGGCAGCGGCCTTCCGGCATGGGGTTCTTCTTGCGCCAAATCACCTCGCCGCGGTACAGATAGCCACCATCACATAGCGCAAGGACAAGCCGGTACGGTAGCGCCAACAGATTTCCATACTGCAACCAAGCCGTCTCCTTCTCGATGAAGGCTTTGCGCTTCATGCGCGGCTTGGTATAGGCGGAGTTGTGGGCAGGAAGTCCACTTTTGTCTGCTCCCAAGGTGCTGAACTGCCGGTCATCTTCTCGCCAGTTCACCGGCGTGTTGTAGGCGTCTCCGATATTGATCCAGATAACACCACCCGGCTTGAGCTTCGGTAGCAAGCCCATGAACACGTCTGTGAGAAATCTGACGTAGTCGCGCGGGTCTTCTTCCACGCCAATCCCCTTCGAGTGCCGCTGACCCCAATAGGGCGGACTTGTCACAACAACGTCAATCGATTCATCCGGCAACTGGGGGATCAGCTCAAGGCAATCGCCTTCGTGTGCTCTGTTTAGTTGAAAGGGGCCTAGCATGCGGTCATCTCGAAAAATGGAACTTATAGTCATCATAGCCATTTAGCGCTCTTGGAGCAACGACTCAGGCCTTGATGGTCGTAAAGGTCTCTCGTTCGTTTGTAGGGACGAGAGTGTTGTCGTCGGCAATAGCTAGCCCCCAATGGCTTCGAAGTACATCAACGAGGCGCCTTTGCCGCTCGGCCAGCATCGCCGGTGTCCACTTTTCTTCCGAGCGCACTTCCTGCGTCAGGACGAAGGGTGACGCTGTGCCCTTGCCCTTGAAGTACACGTTCTTCTTCTTGGCGAAGTCGTAGTTGCTGGCAGACGAGTTCTTCTTCCTATCCAGCGGAACCAGATTGGCCAAACGGTGCGTCCAGCCATTGCGCTCGTCTTCATCCGGGAACCACTTGATCCAGTCCGAACCGTCGGGCGGGGTTTGCGGCAGAACGTGCTCCAGAGACACGGCATCTTGGAGCTGCACGCCGGGGGCGCGCACCAAGGACTCAAGGCGCAAGACCAGGGCCATCCGTGCCTTGGGCAGATCGTCGTAAACGTCGCCATCGAGTGCCGCGACGAACTTGCGCTTTTGCGCGTCAGTCAGTGTCAGCGTGGTGAGCGCGGCCAGATCCCCCTTGAAGGTCTCCGGCTCGATTTCCTTGGTCAGCGCAGCGTAGGTTTCGATGCGCTCGTTGATACCCACCTTGGTGATCAGCAGGAAATAGGTCAGGCGTTCCAGTGACTTGAAAAACTCGGCGAGCAATTTGGGCTGCTGCCGGAAGCGCTTGAAATAGACCAGTGCCGGGGGCACCCAGTCCTTGAAGTCCACGCGGTTGAGCCAGGACAGGTATTCGTTGATCGTCTCGGCGTGCTCGGTGGCTTCGAAGTTGGCATCGCGCACGAAGTCCCACACTTCGGCATAGGGTTTGATGACCTTGTCGACGAGGTCGATGGGGGCCTTGTACTCGGTGACGTGCTCCTGGAATTCCTTGACCAGCGTGGCCCGCTGCTTCTGCTTGGCGTAGATGGTGCGGATATGGCCGAACAGGTCGCCGAAAGCGTCGCGGCCAAGCTGGCTTTCGATCTCGCTCCACTTCTTCGAATAGGCGCGCGCCTTGTCCTCCCCGCCGATGCGACGGATCGAACCGAGCACTTCCGCCTTAATGATGTCGATGGGTGCCAGATCGAGCCCACGATTGTTCAGTACCGAGAAGATGCGGTAGGCCGCTTCGAGGTCGGGTGTGGAAATGACGACCAGGGAGCAGTCGTTCGCGAGGAATTTCCACAGGGCATTCAAGTCGTCAGGCGACAGGGCCTTGGCCTTTTCGAGCAGCAGCGTGGCGTTTTCGCGGTAACGCAGACGGCTGTCTTTCAGCTTGTCCGTACTGGCGACTAACTGTGCGATGCCACCCGGCTCCTGGATGTACTGACGGAAGAACGTCGCATCTTCCTCGCGGGCGGTGAATCGGTAGCCGGTGGCCTTGCCCAGCATCTCGTCCCCCTCTTCGTAGAGGAAAGGGGTCACGCTTTTGACGCCTGGTGGGTAGTTGGCCGCCTCCCACGCTGCGCGCAGGGCCGCAAACAGGATCGTGAGCGTGGTCAGTCGCTGCTGGCCATCAACGACCATCGCCTTGGGGTCGCGGTCGTTCTTGATAAGAACGATGCTGCCCAAGAAGTATTGGCTTGTGGCCCCGTTGGCTCGGGCATCCTGCATAGCGGAGACCAGATCATCAAACAACTCTCCCGCTTGCTCGGTTGTCCAGGCGTAGGGGCGCTGGTAGTCCGGAATCTCGAACTGGTAGCTGCCTTCGAAGATCTCCCGGATCAGCTTGTCGTGGGCTTCAAGTGTCTTGGCCATTGCGCTTGTTCTTTCCTATCGTTTCTTGGGGCTGCTCGGAGCTTGATACCCCGGCGCGAGCTTTGCGTTCTCAACGCCGTACAGCGCCAGCGGATCGCTGAGCCATAGGCGGTACTGTTCTTCCTTGAGGCGGTGGTCGGGCGAGCAGTCCACGCTCCAGCGCAGCAGCATGTAGCCCGCGACGGCGGCGCGAACGCGCATCCGGATCGAGCCGTCGGTCATCCCGTAGTCCATCCTGATGATCTCGGGGTGTTCAAGGCGCGGGTGCGGCACCAACTCCAGCTCGACGATGCGCGTCCACTGGATGTCGTTTTCCGGTCGCTCAAAGGCCTGTGGCTCCTCGTCGAGCAGCGTCGGCGCTTCGATACGGGTGACGACGAAGTCCCGAAACTCTCCGCTCTTGCGATCAAAGGCCCGGACGTGCCAGCGCAGGCCGGTATCCACCAGCGCGAAGGGAACGATGACGCGCTCGGATTCACCGCTGCTCATCGAGTGGTAGCGAATGGCGACGGGGCGCTTGGCGTGGATCGCCCGGCAGACCGGAGCCAGCACATCCATCCTGGGGTTGCTCAGGGCGGTGGGCGACTCGCACGGCAGCAGCGGCTGCAAGGACTGATTCGGGCCGTTCACACCATCGCCGAAGCCCAGCGCCAGCGCCGACAGCACGCGCTGCGGGGCGTGGTTGAACAGCGGGGAGAACGCCTGCCCGATCCGGTAGATCTTGTGGCTACCGTCAAAGGTGATGTTCTGCGGCGCGATTTCCCGGTACAGCGCCAAGTCGCGCGTCGCCCCTGCCGGCGCCACGCCGAAGCGCTCAATCAGATCTGGGCGACCGATCTCACCGAAGAAGTAGAGCCGGAAGTCGATGTAGGCCAGCCGCTCGCGCTGGGCGTGGCTCAAGCTCTCGACGCGCTGGGGTTGAGTCACCGAAGGCTCCTCATCCAAGACGGACGACCGAAAGACTGAGATTGGTTTTATGTTTGTCCATTGCCAGGCAGTTCACATCATCAAACTGATGACATTATGCGCCACAACTTGGACTACAACAACACGAGCGTAGCTACGTCTCAGGAGTCGAGTTCGATTCCGTGTTCGGGATTGAACCGGCGTCCGCAAAAGACGGCCGGACGCGACAGGGGAGAGCCAAGGGATGGTGATCAGCGTAGAATCATCGCCGAACGGTGCTCATTGGAACTCATTGCAGCCGCGATAGGCCGCGTGGCGTCGCCTCAGCACCACCACCGTCACCGGAAAACGCCCCTGGACCCCAGGGGCGTTTTCTTTTCATCCGTATCCTGGGCGGAAAACGCCGGCACAAAAGGGTTGTGGGCGTACCGCCCCTGCCGTATAGTCACCCGCGCAGGTCTTCAGGTAGTGTTTGCTCGGCTGTACCGCTTCACGGTTGGTATCTCGGTTGCTCCCCTATCTTGGCGCTTGCGCGGCGGGTCTTATCCGCCATGTCTTCACAAATCTAGGATGATCAATATGGCAACTGGTACCGTTAAGTGGTTCAACGACGCTAAGGGTTTTGGCTTCATCACCCCCGACGAAGGCGGCGAGGATCTGTTCGCACACTTCTCCGCGATTCAGAGCAAAGGCTTCAAGAGCCTGTCCGAGAACCAGAAGGTCGAGTTCGACGTGACCACCGGTCCGAAAGGGAAGCAGGCGTCCAACATCCGCCCCCTTTGAGCAGTCTGCTCACGCGAATCAGCCCGCTTCGGCGGGCTTTTTTGTTGCTTGTTCCATGAGATTTCGCGACTCGGTGCAAGGCGGTCGCGCGATGGGGCGAGGGAGGGGGGGATGGCGCGATCGGCGGGATTCGAACCCACGACCCCTGGCTTCGGAGGCCAGTACTCTATCCAGCTGAGCTACGACCGCGTGGGCCGCGAAGAATAGCACAGCACTTCACGCCGGTCAGGGATATGACCGTATAATCGGCAGGTTTTTGCAACCGATCAGTACTTTTTGAGAGCTGCGCCATGGCTGACCATCACGAAATGACCAAAACCACCCCGAAGGACTTTCTGATTGCCACATTGGGCGGCTTGTTCGCCCCGGGCCTGGCGATCTTCCTGATCGTCATGCTGTTCCTGAGCATCCAGGGGCGCATGGGCGAGGACGATCCGGCGCCGGTGTCCGACAAGGCCGTGCAGTCGCGCATCCAGCCCTTCGGCAAGTCCGTGGCCATCGATCCCAATGCCCCCAAGGTGGAGATGACCGGCGAGCAGGTGTACAACGAGATCTGCGCCGGCTGCCATGCCTCCGGCGCCCTGGGCTCGCCCAAGTTCAAGGAAGGCAAGGACTGGGGGCCGCGCATCGCCAAGGGCTACGACACCCTGCTGCTGCATGCCCTGAACGGCTTCAACAAGATGCCCGCGCGCGGCGGCGAGCCCGACCTCTCCGACCTGGAGGTGGCGCGCGGCATCGTGCACATGACCAACGCCGCCGGCGCGAGCTTCCAGCCCACGCTGCAGAAGGAGAAGGTGCCTACCGCCGAGGAACTGGCCCGCGGCAAGACCGTGTACGCCGAGAACTGCGCCTACTGCCATGACACCGGCGTCACCGGCGCGCAGAAGCTGAACGACACCAAGGCCTGGGCCACCCTGATGAAGGAAGGCCGCGACTACCTCTACACCGCCGCGATCAAGGGCAGCTTCGGCGGCCCCGCCAAGGGCGGCAACGAGAAGCTGTCGGACGCCGACACCATGGTCGCCGTCGACTACATGATCGACCAGGCGAAGGCGGCGATGGCGGCGAAGAAGTAAGACGTCCCTCCGCCAATGAAAAACGCGGCCCGCGGGCCGCGTTTTTCATTGGTGTGCCGTTTCCGTCAGACCTGGACCTTGCCGGTGAACTGGCCCTGCTTGACCTCTACCTTGAGCAGGCCGCTGCAGCCGCTGCAGACCACGTACTGGGTGCCGTTCACGGTGCTCACCAGGGATTGGGTTTCCTTGCCGCATTTCGGGCATTTGACGGCGTTGTTGCCTGAGGCCATGTCCTTCGTCTCCTTTGTTTGTCTTTACGTGCCCGGTCGTCCGGGATTCGCGTCCATCGGTGGAATGGACGGCGGCATAGTGCCACATTCCCGGCCCCTGCCGGGAGGATTCCGCCCTGGCTTCAGGCCTTGTGGCCGAGCATCGCCTTGAGTGCGGAGAGGCGGCGCTGGCCTTCGGCCTTGGCGGCTTGCGGGTCGGCGTCGGGGGCGCCCGCGCGCCTCACCTCGCCGCCGTCCATCTCGGCGAGGAAGCGCGAGGGCTCGCAGCTGACCTGCTCGCCGCCTTTCTTGCGCTTGGCGCAATGGGTGATGGTGAGGCCGCGCCGGGCACGCGTGATGCCCACGTACATGAGGCGGCGCTCTTCCTCCAGGCGCGGCCCCTCCAGGCATTCGCGGTGTGGCAGGACCTCCTCCTCGACGCCGATCAGGTAGACGTGCGGGAACTCCAGGCCCTTGGCGGCGTGCAGGGTGGACAGGCGCACCGCGTCCAACTCGGTGTCGTTGCGGCCTTCCAGGAGGTTCATGAGGCTCACGGTCTGGGTGAGTTCGTTGAGGGTCTTCTCGTCCTCCTCGCCCTTCTTCGCCAGCCAGTCGACGAACTCGCGCACGTTCTCCCACTTGTTCTTCGCGGCGCGGTCGTCCTCGTTGTCATACAGCCACTCCTCGTAGCGGATGGCGGCCAGAAGTTCCTCCAGCAGGCGCCCGGCCGGCTCCTTGTCGGCGCGGAAGGCGAGGCGGTTGATGAAGTCGCAGAACTCCAATAACGGCTCCAGCTGGCGCGGCGGCAGCTGCGTCTGGAAGCCCTCCTCGAACGCCGCCTCGAACAGGCTCACCTGGCGTTTGCCGGCATGGTCGCCCAGCTTTTCCAGGGTGCCGGTGCCGATGCCGCGCCGGGGCGTGGTGGCGGCGCGGATGAAGGCGGGGTCGTCGTCCTGGTTGGCGATCAGGCGCAGGTAGGCGGTGAGGTCCTTGATCTCCGCACGGTCGAAGAAGGATTGCCCGCCGGACAGCTGGTAGGGGATCTTGGCCTCGCGCAGCGCCTCCTCGATCAATCTGGCCTGGTGGTTGCCGCGGTACAGCACGGCATAGTCGGCGAAGCGCGTGCGGTGCTCGAACTTGTGCGCGGAGATGCGCATCGCCACCGTCTCGGCCTCGTGGCGGTCGTCGCGGCACTGCACGATCTCGATGTGGTCGCCCAGGCCCAGTTCGCTCCACAGGTTCTTCTCGTGCAGGCGCGGGTTGTTGCGGATGACGCTATTGGCGGCCTTGAGGATGCGCTGGCTGGAGCGGTAGTTCTGGGTGAGCGGGATGATCTTGAGCCGCGGCCAGTCGTGCGTGAGGCGGCGCAGGTTCTCCACGTCGGCGCCGCGCCAGGCGTAGATCGCCTGGTCGTCGTCGCCCACGGCGGTGAAGCGGCCCATGGTGCCGGCCAGCAGCTTCATCAGCTCGTATTGCGCGCCGTTGGTGTCCTGGTATTCGTCCACCAACAGGTAGCGCAGGCGGCCCTGCCAGGTCTGCAGGGCGTCCGGGTGCTGGCGGAACAGGTCGACCGGCAGGCGGATCAGGTCGTCGAAGTCCATCGCCTGGTAGGCGCGCAGGGTGTCCTGGTAGGCCTGGTAGGCCACCGCTACCTGGCGCTGCGCCTCGTCCTCGGCGACCTTGAGGGCCTCGGCGGGGCTGAGCAGGGCGTTCTTCCAGTTGGAGACGATGGCGGCCGCCTGGCGCAGGCCTGCCTTGTCCGGGTTCTTGAGGATGTCGGAGAGGATGCCGTTGGCGTCGGCAGCGTCGAGGATGGAGAAGCGCGGCTTGTAGCCCAGGCGCTTGGCCTCTGCCCTGAGGATGTGCAGGCCCAGGGAGTGGAAGGTGGAGACGGTGAGGCCGTGCGCAGCCTTGCCCGGCAGCAGTTCGGAGACGCGCTCACGCATCTCGCGCGCCGCCTTGTTGGTGAAGGTGATGGCGGCGATGTGGCGTGCCTCGATGTCGCAGCTCTTCACCAGATAGGCGATCTTGCGCGTGATCACGCGCGTCTTGCCGGAGCCGGCGCCGGCCAGCACCAGTAGCGGGCCGTCGAGGTACTTCACGGCTTCGCGTTGCTGGGGGTTGAGGTCGTCGAGCGAGGACATGGGGCGGTGCGTCAAATGAAAACGGCCCGCGCGAGGCGGGCCGTCCCGGCGTGGCGAGGTCTCAGCGCAGGCCGGAGATGTACTCGGCCACGGCCTTCATTTCCTGGTCGGTCATCTTGCGGGCGATGACCTGCATCATCTTGCCGCCGTCGTTGGCGCGGTCGCCGCTGCGGAAGTTCTTCAGCTGGGACAGCACGTACTTGGCGTGCTGGCTGCCCAGGCGGGGGAACTGCACGGGGATGCCGGCGCCGGCGGGGCCGTGGCAGGAGGCGCAGGCGGGCACGCCGCTGCCCTGGTTGCCGCCCTTGTAGATCTTCATGCCTTCCGCGGCGAGGGCGGCGTCCTTGGCCTGCTTGGCCTTGGGCTGCTGGGCGCTGAAGTAGGCGGCCAGGTTGAGGATGTCGGCGTCGGAGAGCTTCGCGGCATTGGGGGCCATGGTGGCGTTCATGCGCGCGCCGGAGCGGAACTCGGTGAGCTGCTTGGCGAGGTATTCGGGGTGCTGGCCGGCCAGGGAGGGGTAGATCGGGTTGTTGCTGTTGCCGTCGGTGTTGTGGCAGGCGCCGCACACGTCATTGACGATCTTCTGCGCCTTCGCGGCGTCGCCCTTGGCGGCGGGGGCGGGGGCCGGCGTGTTGGCCCAGGAGGTGGACACCAGACCCGTGGCGGAGATGATCAGGCTGGTCAACAGCGCGAAGGTTTTCATTAAACGCTCCTTAAATCCGGAATGACAGCAAGGGAAAATCACGGCATTGTAACGACCTGCTTATCCAAGTGCCAGTCCGGCCCCCAACGTGTTAAACGCGGTCTTCCACATCTCCGTCGCCCATACCCGCGACCTTCCCGCCGACAGCCTCGCCGAGGTGGCGTTCGCCGGGCGCTCCAACGCGGGCAAGTCGAGCGCCATCAACACACTGTGCAATCACAAGCGCCTGGCGTTCGTCAGCAAGCTGCCCGGCCGCACGCAGTTGCTCAACTTCTTCCGCATCGCCGAGGGGCGATTCCTGGTGGATCTGCCGGGCTACGGCTTCGCGAAGGCGCCCAAGGAACAACAGATGCAGTGGCAGGACCTGATCGGCGGCTACCTGGCGCGCAGCGCCCACCTCAAGGGGCTGGTACTGATCATGGACATCCGCCATCCGTTGACGGAGCTGGACTGGTCCCTGCTGGAGTGGTTCAGGCCCTCCGGCAAACCGGTGCACGTGTTGCTGTCCAAGAGCGACAAGCTGTCGCGCGGCCCCGCGCACCAGACCCTGTCCAAGGTGCGGGCGACGCTCACCGAGGCGGGCATTCCCGCCACCGTGCAGTTGTTCTCCAGCCTCAAGCGCGTGGGCGTGGACGAGGCGGAGGGCGTGGTGCGCACGTGGCTGGGGGTGCCGAAAAAAAACCCGGCTCAAGCGAGTGAGGCCGGGTGAACTTGCCTTAACCTTGCGTCAAGGCGCCCGCTCAGGGAGTGAAGCGGGAGACGATGGAAGCGCGTGTCCGCCCACTCGTCTGGCGTAATAGAGGCCCGGCTGGGCCGCTAAGTTCCCTCCGCACGGGCGCCGCGAATTCGAATCTGGTGTAGGAGTGACTTGCATGTTCGACCTGTCGAGCTTTCCGCGTAAGCGCATGCGGCGCATGCGCCGCGACGACTTTTCCCGCCGCCTGATGCGCGAGACGGTGCTGACTCCGGCCGACTTGATCCTGCCGGTGTTCGTGCTGGACGGCGAGGGCCGCGTCGAGGATGTCGCTTCCATGCCCGGGGTGCGACGCATGAGCCTGGACCGGCTGTACGGCGTGGCCGAGGAATGCCTGAAGTACGGCGTACCGGCGCTGGCGTTGTTCCCGGTGGTGGATGCCGGCCTGAAGAGCCTGGATGCCGCCGAGGCCTACAACCCCGACGGCCTGGTGCCGCGCGTCGTGGCGGCCTTGAAGCAGCGTTTCCCGGAACTCGGCGTGATCACCGACGTGGCGCTCGACCCCTACACCAGCCACGGCCAGGACGGCCTCATCGACGAGACCGGCTATGTGCTCAACGACGAGACCATTGCCGTCCTCACCCGCCAGGCGGAGTGCCACGCGGCGGCGGGCGCGGACGTGGTGGCGCCTTCCGACATGATGGACGGCCGCATCCACGCGGTGCGCGAGGCCCTGGACGCCGCCGGCTTTCTTTACACCCGCATCCTCGCCTATTCGGCCAAGTACGCGTCCAGCTTCTACGGCCCCTTCCGCGACGCGGTGGGGTCCGCCGCCAACCTCGGCAAGGGCGACAAGTCGACCTACCAGATGGACCCGGCCAACTCCGACGAGGCGTTGTGGGAGGTGGGCCTGGACCTGCAGGAGGGTGCGGACATGGTCATGATCAAGCCCGGCATGCCCTACCTCGACATTGTGCGGCGCGTGAAGGACACCTATCAGGCCCCCACCTTCGTCTACCAGGTGAGCGGCGAGTACGCGATGCTGAAGGCCGCCGGACAGAACGGCTGGATCAACGAGCAGGCCTGCGTGCTGGAGAGCCTGCTCGGCTTCAAGCGCGCCGGCGCGGACGGGGTGTTGACGTATTTCGCGCTCGACGCGGCGCGCTGGCTGGTGCAGGGCCGCCCCGGCTGATCACTTGTAGCGCGCCAGCCGCTCGCGGTCGGTGCGCGTGATGTAGCGCTGGATCTCCGTCTCGACGCTGGGTGGCAGGTCGATGAACTGGCAGCCTGCGCGGTGCGTCAGGCGGCCGTTCTTGAGTGCCACGTCGAAGGTCGTGCAGACGTTGAGGCTGACCGCGAACTCGCCCGTGCCGGGCAGGCTGATGCGACAGCCGTGGTAGATGTCGCCGGGCTTCAGCAGGCCACTGCCCTCGTAGGCGAGGATGCCGACCCCGCCGATGCTGATGTCGATCACCACGGCGTCCAGGAAGGTGGCGCCCGTGTTGATCAGGCAGCGTACCGGGTTCACCACCGAGGTGGCGAGGCGGTACGACTCCCGTCGCTGCAGGCGCAGCAGTTCCTTGGGGAGTGCCACTCGGAATACGGCGGTGTTTTCGTATGTCGTGTCGCTGGCGTCCTGGCCCGTGAACTGGATGGGGACCTGGTCGTGCGTGGCGGAGCAGACGATGCGGCCGGCATCGAGCAGGCGGCGGTTGAAATCCTGGTCGACGCCCTGTTCCAGCAGCAGAATACCGTGCTTCGTGTCGAGCGCGACGATGGATGAGAGGATGAAGTCCTGCCCATGCTCCACGTACAGGGAGACGATGGTCCTGGTGTCCATCACTTCCCGCAGGATGCGCTCGATGGTGTACGTGTGGGTCACGCGAAAGCGTTCGCAGTCTTCTGGGCGGGTGAGGGCGTTGTTCATGGCGGAATTGTAGCCTTGTGCTACCAGGCCCTGAGCAAGACAATCGGCACCTGATGCCGCATATACCAGGGGCGACACGGGATGGCATATCCTGCCCGCTTGGCCACTAAGGAGTGAGGATGCAAACCGAGAGGACAGCGCGTGACCAGCGCCGTGAGCTTCGCCTCAGGAAGACACGCGCGCTGCTCAACAACCCGTTTGATCTCGCTGTCAACTACTCCATCGCGCGCGAGCGGGGAGCCTACGAGGATGCCTTTCACCTGGTCTACCAGGCCTACGTAGAGGTGGGCCTGCAGGCGGAGAACCCGGCGCAGATGCGCTTCACCAAGTATCACCTGGTCCCCTCCACCAAGGTCTTCGTCGCGGTGTTCCGTCCCGAGCTGACGAAGCAGGAGATCGACCGCACCCACGTCAACGACGACAAGCGGGTCGTGGGTACGCTGACGTTGGTCCTGGACTCCTCGCTCGGCCTGCCGGTCGAGCAGGTGTGCGCGCCGGAGATCCAGGCGATGCGCGATCGGGGCGCGCGGCTCGCGGAGGTGATCGCGCTCGCCATCGATCCCGCTTTCCGCCGCTACAACGTCATGATGTACCTGTACAAGATCATGTTCGAGTATGCCCGCCTCAAAGGGGTGACGGACATCTGTTGCGCGGTGACGAAGCGGCACATCGAGTTCTATCGCGACATCCTCCTGTTCCGGCCACTCGGCCAGCTCCTGCCCTATGAGGCGGGCAATGGCCTGGAGGTGCAGGGACATGTGCTGAACATCGAGCATGCCTACGGCGACTCCAAGGCCACCTATTCCACCGAGGGCTTCGACGCCAACGTGCACGACTTCTTCTTCGCCGGCGAGATCGACAGGCACATGAACGAGGGCAGTCCCTGGGACGAGACCATGGCGCGCTACTTCCTGGAGGAAAAGACGCGTTTCGTCGACACGCTGCGCGCCGAGGACCTGGAGAAGATCCGGGGCGAGTACGCGCGGCACGGCTTGAAATTCGCCTACTGAGGCGAGGTATCTGGGAGAGGGAGATGGCGGATTACGCAACCTTGTTCAAACGCAACCTGGGCCTGGTGTCCGAGGCGGAGCAGGAAAGATTGCGCGGCTGTCGCGTCGCCGTCGCCGGCATGGGCGGGGTGGGCGGCATCCACCTGGTGACCCTGGCGCGCATGGGCATCGGCGGGTTCAACCTCGCCGACCTGGACACCTTCAGCGAGGTCAACATGAACCGCCAGTATGGCGCCAACGCGAAGACCGTGGGGCGGCCGAAGGTGGAGGTGATGGCCGAGGTGGTGCGCGACATCAACCCGGATGCCAGCCTGCGCATCTACGATGCCGGCGTGCAGCCGGACAACGTGGAGGAGTTCCTGCGGGACGCCGATGCCGTGGTCGATAGCATCGACTACTTCGCCATCAAGGCGCGCATCCTGCTCTACAAGACCGCGCGGCGCATGGGCAAGACCGTGTTCTTCTCGGCCCCCATCGGCCACTCCGGCACCCTGCACGTGTTCACGCCGGAGGGGATGTCCTTCTTCGATTACTACGGCATACGCGAGGACATGGCACCGTTCGACCAGCTGGTCGCCTTCAGCATCGGCCTCACGCCGCGCGGCACGCACTGGAAGTACATGGACCTGTCTCGGGTCGACCTCAACAGCCATGCCGGGCCTTCGCTTGCCAGCGCCTGCGACATCAGCGCCGGCCTGCTCACCACCGAGGTGTTCGCGCATCTGCTCCGGCGCCGGCCGCTGCAGGCCGCGCCGGCCTATGCGCAGTTCGACCCGTACCGCGGGCTGTATCGCCGCGGACGCCTGTGGTTCGGGGCCAAGGGGCCCTTGCAGGCCTTGAAGCGCTGGATCGTCGCGCGCAAGTTCCGCGATCAGGCGGCGGAATTCAACCGGCAGATGAGTGGCAAGTAGTACTCACTCGTTCATCAGCCGTTCCACGATTGCCCTCTGCTCCTCTGGCGAGAAGAAATACGGGTAGAGACTCTTGTCCGTGCTGGACTTGCCTTGCCCACCCAGGGCATCGATATGGCGCTGCATCTCCTCCATGCGGATGTGCAGCAGGACCACTGTCTTGTTGACGCGGTTGTTGAGGCGCTCCTCGCCGAGCATGCTGAAGCCCAGCTTCTTCTCGTAGAAGGCCTGGTGGTGCGGCACCACCTCGATCACCGCGTCGGTGCAGCCGTGGATCGCGCCATAGATGAAGGCGATGTGCATCATGCCGGCGAGCACCTGCTTGCTGCCATGTTCCTCGTCGATCGCCAGCTTGCTCAGTTCGCCCACCACCCGGCCCTCGCTACGCAGGGTGTCGATCTTGTCCTTGTAGATCTCGTCGGCCAGCAGGCCCTGCTCCGAGTCGTAACCCACGGTGACCGTGCCGACGACCCGGTTGTCCAGGTGGGTGAGGATGGTGACCCGGTTGGGCGTGCCGTAGACCTGCGCCTTCGGGTAGCCGCGCCATTCGTAGCGTTTCTGCACCAGCAGCGTCGCGCCTTCGTAAGCGGAATCGCTCTGCGCGAAGCGGATCTTCATGGCGGGCTGCGCATGGGCATCGTCGCCCGGCTCGTGCGGCAGGGGGCCCGCCCGACTGGCCTTGGGCCGCCGCGGGCCGTCAAGCTGCACGACCGTGCGGGCGAACTGGTCCGCCTTGGCGCGATTACCCTTGATCCAGCTGAACAGGCCCATGTACGTGACGCATCCCAGAACGCGGTGAAAAAATGCTCGCGGCAAATTGTTGCACGCCATCGGCCCGATGCGGGAGCATTGCTGTCCCGCAAGGGGCGCATAAGGGCCTCATGTACCAGAGAGGGTGTCGGTGGGCTTTACAGAGGGGGGCTCGCCGCTTTGGGCGGATTGTGCAACATGTTGAATATAAAAAGAATTTGTTTTCTGGCACGGGCTTTGCTCTATGTTCGGCACGGCCCCTGGCCTGATGCGATTTCAAACTACTTGGAGATGGAAATGAAAAAGACCCTCTTGTCCCTGGCGGCCGTCGCTGCTTTCACCAGTGTTCCCGCCTTCGCTGCTGTTTCTCTGCTGGACTTCAAGGTTGAAGAAGGTTCCGTGCCCGGCGCCTACGCCAACAAGATCACCGCTGACAAGCTGAACGGTGGTTACAACGAGAAGTACTCCGTGTACGCGACCAGCCCCAGCACCCTGGGCTTCACCACCCACGCCTACGCCAACTTCTCCGCCCTCTACGGCAACGATGGCCAGGACCTCCTGCTGACCCAGCTGGGTGGTGGCGGTTTCGGTCAGTCCAACCAGTACCAGATGTATGCCCTGTTTGACGCGACCGGCTCGGTGTCCCTGGGTGCCGGTGGCCAGGCCCAGTTCAACGGCAACAGCGGCACCTTCAGCCTTTATATCGACGTCAACAGCAACACCACCAAGGCCCTGGGCGCGGATGGTTTCGCCAACGTCGTGCTGGGCAACACCAGCGACGACTACCTGATCGCCTCCTCCTCTTCCCTGTTCTCCCTGAAGAACGTGATCGGCAACCCCGGCGCCTTCGACCTGTGGTTCAAGGACTTCACCCTGACCACCGGCGACCAGAGCGGCGCCTTTGCCGGCGACCAGAACGGCGAGAGCTACTTCGTGTCTCCGCGCCCCTTCTACCTGGAGACCAACGTTGACGGTGACTTCGACAACGTCGACTTCAGCACCCTGCTGGCCACGGTCAGCACCGGCGCCGTCTACACCACCAGCGTCACCGGTGACGTGAGCGCCGTGTTCGTTCCCGAGCCCAGCTCCCTGGCCCTGCTGGGTCTGGGCCTGACCGGCCTGGGTCTGTCCCTGCGTCGTCGCAAGGCCGCCTGATCTCCTCAGGTTCCCGACCTGAAGCAAGCCCCAAGGCGCAAGCCTTGGGGCTTTTTCATTTGCTCGCCCGGTGCGAGAAAACGCAACTCGCACGTTATTGGGGTAACCTACGGCACAGGTTTTTCCGGCGATGCGAGCGATGAAGCGTTTCCTGACTCAACTTGGTGTGGCACTGGGGGTGGCGTTGTGCCTGTCCCCCAATACGGCCGGCGCGGATGCGGCGGGCGAGCAACTGGCGCGCAAGGTCTATGACCGCCCCAACGGCAAGGATGCCACCTCGGTGGTCAGCATGGTCCTGCAGGACAGGGGGCGTGCGCCGCGCGTGCGCAAGATGCTGGTGTATCGCCTGGACCGGAAGGGAGGCGAGGTGGCCTCGCTGATCCGCTTCCTGGAGCCGGCGGACATCGAGGGGACGGGGCTCCTGACCCTGGACAGGGCGGACGGCGAATCCAACCAGTGGGTGTACCTGCCGGCGATGGAGCGGGTGCGCAGGATCGACTCCGGACGCAAGGGCGGGCGTTTCGTGAACTCCGACTATTTCTACGAAGACCTGCGCGACCGCAAGGTCGAGCAGGACGAACACAGGGTGGTGGGCCGCGAAACCGTCGCGGGGGTGGCCTGCGATATCCTCGAAAGCGTGCCGACGGAGGCCGGGAATTCCGTCTATGCCAAGCGCCTGAGCTGGATCGATCCGGCCACCGCCCTGCCGATGCGGGTGGATTTCTACGGCAGGAACGAGGCCCAGCCGGGCAAGCGCCTGCAGGTATTGAAAAGGGAGAAGGTGCAGGGCTACTGGACGGTGATGGACAGTGTCATGACCGACCTGGAATCAGGACATCAGACGCGCCTGACCGTCGAGCGCGCCCTGTATGATCGGCGCCTGCCGGCAAGGCTGTTCAGTACCCAGACGCTGGAAGACGAGAGCGCGGAAGAAGACTACCGGCCTTGAACACCGGGATGGTGTGTATACGAACAAGCAGACGAACAAAGGGAAAGGCATGAGAACCACGCAAATGACGATCGCCCTGGGCCTGGCCTGTCTGTTGGCCGCCGTGCCGACGAGCTACGCGGCGGCCCAGGATGACGCGGTGCCGGAGGCGGGCGATCCGGCGGAGGCGCCGACCCCCGCGAAGGCCAAGAAGAAGGCCAAGGGCAAGAAAAAGGCGCAGGGTGTCTGGAAGGTGAAGCTCGATGAGGCGCGCCTGTCGGCCGACCTGTTCACCGGCGATTCGGCGCCCGACACGATGGCCAATCTGTTCGCCTCCGTGAGCGCCGGCATGCAGTCCGGCGCCTGGGAGTACGCGCTGGGCCTGCGCGCCGATGCCCAGGTGCAGGGCGGGAATCCGGATTTCTCGCGCGGACGCCTGGATTACGCGGAAAACTATGCGCGCTGGCGCGGCGAGGACCGGCGCATCACCGTGGGCGCGCAGAACGTGCTGTGGGGCCGGGTGGATGAGATCTCGCCGATCGACCGCATGAGCCGTGTCGACCTGACGCGCCTGGTCCTGGACAAGCAGCCGGAGCGGCGCCGCGCCGTCCCCGCCGTGCGCTGGGAGGAGTTTCTCGGCGATTACAAGCTGGACGCGGTCTGGCTGCCGGCCTTCGACGCGGCGGTGATGCCGCATCTGGACAGCGCTTGGCATCCCGTGGACACGGTGGCGGGGCGCGTCCTCGGCATCGGTTCCGTGCCGTTGGCGATCGGCGCTGCCGTGCGCGAGGACGCGCATGGCAGCGGCGGCGGCGGCGTGCGCCTGACGCGCGCCGGCGGCGGGGTCGATTACGGCCTCAGCGTGCAGCGCGTGCGCCAGTCGCTGCCCTACTACCGCATTGGGGCCGGCACGCTGACCGGCGTCCACCCTTATACCTGGGTGGTGGGCGGCGAACTGGAGACCCAGAAGGCGGGCGCCACCTGGCGCATGGAGGCGGCGTGGAGCAGCGACGTGCCGGTCACTTTTGCGTCCGGACAGATGGGTCTGCAGAACGGTTGGGACGTCGTGCTGGGCACGGAGTTCTTCCCCGGCGACGCGGAGACCCGCGTGACCCTGCAGCTGGCGGGCCACAAGACCCTGGTGCACGCGCCCATCCTCGACCGCGACGAGGTTTATGCCCTGACCGGCGAGGTCGAGCACCCCTTCGCACAGGGGCGCTGGCGCTTCAACCTGCGCTTCGTGTCCGGGCTGGGGGAGCGGGACATCTATCTCAACCCCAGGCTCGCCTACCTGGGCATCGACCAGCACGAGTTCTATCTCGCCGGCCATGCCTTTTCCGGCACGGACAAGTCCCTTGGCGGTTACTACCAGGACAAGGATCTGATCGAGGTGGGCTGGCGCGCCAGGTTCTGAACACGGGGGATACGAACACATGGCCGCCAGCGAGTCGCAGATCCCCGCGGAGGTCCCGGGCGCCCCTACCTATCCTTCCACCATGGTCCATGTGCCGGAGCCGGAGGGGCGATTCTGGCGCGCCATCGAGCCCAGGCTGCTGGGCGTGCGCACCGCCATCGCATTGATCGTGCTGATCCATGCCGTGGCGGCCTTCTTCCTGCTGCGCCTGGAGTTCAACAACGCCCCGGTCCTGTATTTTCCCGCGCAGTCGCCGGCGGCGGTGCTGGAACGGCAGATTCGCGCCGAATTCCCCAACGACGAACTGCTGATCGCCCTGTTCAGCGGCGCGGCGCCCTACAGCCACGAGAACCTCGCGGCGCTGGACAAGCTGCGCCGCGAGATGGAGCAGCGCCCCGAGGTCGACCGGGTGTTCTCCGTCACCAGCGTCGACCACATCGCCGCCACCGAGGACGGCTTCGCGGTCGAGCCGCTGGTGGACGCGGAGAATCTGGCCGAGCGCAGTGCCGACGAATGGCGCGAGCGAGTCCTGGCGGACCGCTTCGTGCCGGGCTGGCTGGCGTCGAAGGACGGCACGGTGCTGGCGCTGGTGGTGCGGGTGAAGAAGTTGAATGAGAGCCGCCAGCGCGTGGCGATTGAGGAATATCTCCACGAGACAGTGAAAACCCTCGGCCTGCGCGACCGCCTGGTGGCGGTGGCGGGCCCGGTGGCACTGGACGCGGCGGAATTCCGTTCCATGATCCAGGACAGCGTGATGTTCACGCCGCTGGTGTTCGTGATTGGCTTGCAACTCCTGCTTTGGGTGGTGGGGCGGGGCCGCCCCATGCTGATCGGCGCGGTGGCGATGAGCACCGTGGTGGTGAGTTGCGTGGCCCTGATCGCGGCGATCGGCCAGCCCTACACCCTGGTGACCGCGATGGTGCCGACCCTGCTCGCCGCCTACACGGTGGCCAACCTGCTGCACTACTACGCCGCCCTGCAACGCATGCGCAACGCCGGCTTCCGCCGGCCCCGGCGGGTGGTCTACGCGACGCGTCTGGTGCACAAGCCGGCCTTCTTCAACCTGCTCAGCACCATCGCCGGCACGGCCAGCCTGGTCCTGGTGCCGATCCCGCCCGTGCAGGTGTTCGGCCTGGTCGCCTCGTTTGGCGCCTTGATGATCTACATCGTCATCTTCTATCTCGTGCCGCCGCTGCTGGTCGCCTTCGACAAGGGGCCCTGGCCGCGCGGCACGGCCGGTTTCGCCTGGACGAAGCGGATCTCCTATGGCCTGGCGAGCTTCAGCATGCGCAACGCCGGCTGGGTGGTGTCGGGCGTGGTCCTCTTGGTGGGGCTGGCTACCCCGCAGATCTGGAAGGTGACGGTGGAGTCCGACCTGCTCAAGTTCTTTGACGACGGGCATGCCATCTCGAAGTCGACCCGGCTGATCGAGGAACGCCTGGTCGGCGTGGGATCGCTGGAGATCGTCGTCGACGGTGCCGGGCGCGACGCCTTCAAGGACGCGCAGACCCTGCGGCGCCTGAAGGACCTGCAGACCTGGGTGGAGACCCTGCCCGAGGTGGACCGCACCTTTTCCATGGCCGACCTCGTGGAGGAGATGAACTGGGCCTTCCACGGCGAGGACCCGGTGTACCGTGCCGTGCCCGACGACAGCAAGTTGCTGAGCCAGCTGCTGCTGATCTACGACGGGCGCGACCTGGAGGAACTGGTGAACGGCGAATACCAGCGCGCGCGTATCGTCCTCAACCTCAACGTGCATGGCGCGAACGAGATCAGCGCGGTGATCGCGAAGATCAAGGCGCACCTGGCGGGCCATGCCTATCCCGGCCTCCGGTTCGACTTCAGCGGCTTCGGGCGCCAGTTCTCCGACCAGCAGGAGTTGCTGGTGGTGGGGCAGATGCACAGCTTCGCCGGCGCCTTCGGGCAGATCTTCCTCATCATGCTGGTGCTGTGGCGCTCGCTGCCCGCTGCGGTGATCAGCATGCTGCCCAACCTGGCGCCGCTGATGGTGGTGTTCATCCTCATGGGCACGCTGGGCATCTACCTCGACATGGCCACCGTCCTGATCGCCAGCGTGCTGCTGGGGATCACCGTGGACGACACCATCCACTTCTTCCACCAGTACCAGGAGCGGCGGCACAAGGGTTTCGGCGTCGTGTTCTCGCTCGCGCGCAGCTTCGACGCCGCGGGCAAGGCGGTGGTGGCGATCTCGCTGCTATTGGTGACGCAGTTCCTGCTGCTGGTCGGTTCGCACTTCCAGCCGACGGTTCACTTCGGCCTGTTGACGGCGACGGGCCTTCTGGCGGGGCAGGTGTTCGAGTTGCTGCTGCTGCCCGCCCTCGTGGTGTTGTGGGGCAGGCTGCGCATCAGACGGGCCTTCATGTCGGTGTGATGGCGGGGGCGGGCTGGGCGCAGCCCGGCCCCGGGCGCGCTCAGGAGAGACTGGACAGGAGCGCCCGCGCGTCGGCGGCTTCGGGGAAGGCGCGCTGGGCGTTGAGCGCCTTGCGCAGGGCCTCGCGCGCGCCAGCCTTGTCGCCGCTGCGTGCCAGAGCGACCGCGTAGTGGTATTGCACCGAAGGGTCGCCGATGGCCCGGGTCGATGCCTTGCGCAGCAGCTCCATGGCCTTTTGCAGCTGTTCGCCGCGTTCGAGGAGGATCCAGCCGAGGGTGTCCTGCACCAGCGGGTTTTCCGGCGAGGCCTTGTACACCTTCTCCGCCAGGGCCAGCGCGCGGGGGTCCTTCTGGCGTTGATACAGGTTCGCCAGGTTGTTGAGCGAGGCGAGGTCGTTCGGCTGGAGCCGCAGGATCTCCTCGTATTGGGCGATGGCGACCTTGTCCTGGCCGTTCAGGATGGCCTGGCTGGCCAGGTAGGCGCGCGCCAGCAGGTCGCCTGGGCGTGCCCTGACCCACGCCTCCAGCCTGGACTGGGCGCCCTTGGTGTCGCCGGCGCGGCGCAGCGCGTCGTGCAGCTTGATCAGGACCGGCGTGCCCGCGCCCTTCTCCAGCGCTTGTTGGTAGGCCTTCGCGGCCAGAGGGGCCTGCTGGCGCTGCATCTGGATGTTGCCTTCCTCCTCGTAGCCGGTGGGCGAGTTGGGACGCGCGGCCTGGATCTTCCTCGCCCATTCCAGGGCGCTGTCCGGCTTTTTCTCCTCAAGGTCGAGCCTGATGAGCGCGTGCATCGAGACGATGAGGTCGGGATTGATCTGCAGCGACTGTGCGAGTGAGGCGCGCGCATCGGCCGTCTGCTTGGCGACGATTTGCGCCAGTCCCAGTTGATAGTAGGCCTCGGCCGAATTGGGCTGCTTCTTGATGAGTTGCCGATAGGTGTCGATGGCCGCCTTGTGCGCGCCGGCGGCCGATTGGGTGCTGCCCAGGAGGTCGAGCGCCAGGGGGTCGTCCGGCAGGTTCTTCACCGCGTCCTCCGCCTCGGCCAAGGCCTTGGGGAAGTCCTTTTTCGACAGGTAGTGGCGCGACAGCAGTCGGCGCGCCTGCAGCGAGCGCGGGTCCGCCTTGATCGCCTTTTGGAGCCATTCGACGTGTTCCGCCTCCTGCCGGTCGAGCAAGGCGAGTTCCGCCAGGGCAAGCATGGCGTCGGCGTTTCCGGGTGCCTTGTCGAGGATGCGCACGAAGCGCTGGCGGGCGGCCTTGGGGTTCTTCTCCGCCAGGTCCATGCGCGCAAGATTCGCAGCGGCGGGGATGAAATCGTGCTGCAAGGCCAGGGCCTGCTCCAGTGCCTTGCGCGCACCGGCCCGGTCGCCCTTGCCGAGCAGGGCGGCGGCCCGCAGGCTGTGCGTGTTGGCGTTGTTGGGCAGCTTCCTTTCCAGGTTGGCGATCGCCTGCAGGGCCTTGTCGAAATCCTTGCGTTGCAGGTGGATGCCGATGATCGCCACATCCGCCTGGCCGGCCTTGGGACTCAGTTTCACCGCCTGTTCGAGGGTGGCGATGGCCTGCTCGGGTTCCCCGAGCGCCAACAGGCTCTGCGCCTCGCGCAGCCTGATCTGCGGGTTCGTGGGGTCGGCCTGCGCGGCCTGCCGGAGCTGTTTCAGGGCGTTCTGGTAATCCTTCGACTGCATGTATGCCTCGCCGGATAGTGCGAGCAGTCGCGCGTGGTCGGGCCGCCGTTGCAGCATGGGGGCGAGGGTCGCGAGGGCATCCCTGGGGTCGCCGGACTCGATCTGGCTCGCGGCGACGAGGCGCGCGGCCAAAGTGTTGTTCGGCTCCCGGCCGAGGACCAGTTGGGCGGCCTTCAGGCTTTGCTCGTAATTGCCGAGACCGAGGTTGACCATGGCCTGGGCCAGGACCGCCGGGGTGTAGTCGGGCGCGACGCGCAACACCTGCAGCAGGGTGTCATTGGCGGCCTTGAGGTGGTTGCGGCGCAATTCGTAATAGCCACGGGCGTATTTCACCAACACCTGGTTCGGCGCCAGCTTCTCCGCCGTCTTGAGGGCCTCCTCGCCGGCGGCGCTGTTGCCCCGGTTGAACTCGAGATCGGAGATGCTCAGTTGCGCGCGGTAGGCCTTGGGGTCGTGCCGCAAGGCCGTCTGGTAGGTCTTCACCGCGTCGTCGAAACGCTTCTGTTCCTCGAGGATGGCGCCCTTAAGGTAGTAGGCGAAGGTCAGCTGCGGGTTCTTGGCGAGCGCGGCGTCGAGGAGTTCGGATGCACGGGCGAGGTCGTGTTTGCCGACGGCCTGGCGCGCCTTGAGCAGCAGGAGGTCCGGATGCGTCGCGTCGATCCCCTCCGCGACCGCCATGGCCTGCTCCGCCTCCGCCTGTTTGCCCAGCGCCTGCAGGGCCTCGGCGCGGATCACGTGCATGGCGGTGCTGTCCGCGCGGTTCAGCGTGCCGGGCGGTATGCCCAGGTCGAGTGCTTTTTGCGGTTCGCCCATGCCGATGGTGGCCCTGGCGAGCAGGGGCAGGACGCGGTCGATGGCGATGCCGCCCTGCCGCGCCGCCTGCAGTTCCTTCTCCGCCGCGGCATAGGCCTCCGTCGCCAGATAGCTCCTGCCCAGCAGCAACCGTGCCTCCGCGTTGTTGGGCTGTGCCTGCAGGGTGGTCTTGAGCTCGAGGATGGCCCCCTGGCTGTCACCTTTCTCGAACAGGGCCTTGCCTTGCTCGAAATGTTGTTCCGGGCTCTTGCCGCAGCCCGCCAGCGCGATCGCGAGGAGGAGGACCAGGAGGGAGGGAGTGGGGCGGGGGCGACGGTTCATGGTGTCGGGTTCCGAAAAGGGGTAAGCATTGCCTTGGCGTTCGCGGGGATCAGGCCTAGAGGGTTTCCAACAGCCGCTTTGCCTCCGGCTTTTGCGGGAAATCGAGGCCACTGTATATGAGTTTCTCCAACTCTTGCTTAGCGCGCGTTAAGTCGCCCGCCTTTGCCAGCGCCGCCGCCCAGTGCCAATGGATCTCGGGGATGGCGGGCGCCTTGGCGTGCGCCTTTGCGAGCAGTTCCAGCCCTCGCTTGGCCTGTCCGGCGTTGACCAGCACCCAGCCCACGGTGTCCTGCGTGGCGGGGTCGTCCGGGCTGAGCCTGAGGGCCTGTTCCGCGACGGCGGCGGCCTCCTTGTCGCGCAGTTCGCCGAGCAGCCAGGCGAGGTTGTTGTAGGCCACGAGATCCCTTGGGTTGGCGCGTGCGAGGATGCGGTAGTTGTCCGCGGCCTCCTTCAGGCGCTTGCCGTTGAGCTGGGCGATGGCGAGCTGGTGTCGCACGAGGGTGTCCGCGGGGTGCTCCTTGAGCCATTCGCCGAGGACCTTGTCGCCTTCCGCCGCCTGTCCCGCGAGGGCATAGGCCTTGTGCGCCTTGCCGAGCGGGCTGCCCATGCCGGCGAGGCGCGCACCCTTGGCATACAGCCTGGCGGCATCGAGGTACTTCCTGGCGTCAAACAGGATTTCCGCCTCTGTCAGGTAGGCCACGGCATGCCTGGGGTTTTGCGCCTGCCAGGCGCGGACGATCCTGAGGCCTTCTTCCGCGCGGCCCATCCGCGCCAGCAGCATGGCCTTGCCCATGCCGGCCTCGGCGAATGCGGGTTGCAGCGCGAGCGCTTGGTCGAGGGACTTCAGGGCGCCCTCGTTGTCCTTCGCGGCCAGCTTCGCCCGGGCCAGCCGGTAATGCGTCATGGGGTTCTTCGGACTGCTCTCCGCCCACTTGGCGAAGGTTGCCTGGGCGCTGACGAGGTCGCCCTGGGCCTGCAGCGCCAGGCCGATGTATTCCTGGAAGTCCGCGCGGCCAGTGGCGTTGAGCGCGGAGCGCGCGGCCACCAGGGCCTTGGCGGCATCCTTCTTGCCGAGCCAGTAGCGGATCAGGGCGATGTGCGGCTGCGGCAGCTTTTCGTCGACCTTGACGGCCTGTTCGATGTTGTCGAGATAGCCCGTATCGTTGCCGGTGCGCGCATCGATCTCGGCGAGGGCCAGCCAGGCCTGGGCCTCCTTGGGGTTCTTTGCCAACAGTTTCTGGAAGCGCGCGCGCGCGGCCTTGACGTTGCCGTCACGCATGTCGAGCCTGGCCAGGTTGGAGGCCGCCGCCAGATAGGCGGGGTCCATGCGCAGGGCCTGCTCGAAGCTGGCGCGAGCCTTCGCGGGGTCGTTCTGGTTCAGGTAGATGCCGCCGCGCAGGTTGTGGACGAGCGGATCCTTGGGCCTTTCCTGCGCGAGCCGGTCGACGATCCGCAGGGCCTCGGCGTAGCGTTTTTCCTTCATGTGCAGCATGACGAGGAAGACGTCCGGCCGGGCGCTCTGCGTGTCGAGCTCCGCCGCCTTGTCGAGCGCGCTGATGGCCCCGGCCTCGTCGCCGCTGCCGAGGCGGCTGGTTGCCAGGTCGGTGTAGTAGCGGGCGTTCTGCGTCGCGCCGGCGGGCATCTGCTCCAGGTGTTTCCGGGCCTCCGCGTAATCGCCCTGGCGCAGCGCGATCTGCCCTTGCAGGGCGTTCAGGAGCGGATCCCCGGGGTCGTTGCCGAAGCTTGCGATCAGGCGCTTGGCCTCGTTCAGGTCGCCAAGGTCGGCCAGGGCCGCGGCCATCAGCTTGCGTGCCAGCGGGTGCTGCGGGGCCACGGCGAGGACCTTGTCCAGGTGCGCGCGCGCGGCCTCGCGCTTGCCCTGGGCGATGTTGACGGTGCCGGCGAGCAGATGCGCGGGCAGGAGGTCGGGCGCGACGCGCAACACCCCCTGCAGGAGGCCGTCCGCCTCGGCGAGACGGCCGCGCTTGAAGGCGGTGAAGGCGCCCAGGTAGTTCGCGAGCGGCTGGTTGGGGACGGCCTTGCGGACCTCGGCGATGTCCGCGTCGGCCTTGTCGAGTTCGCCTGCCTGCACGAAGAGTTGCGCCCGCGCGAGGCGCGCGGGGATGTTCGCGGGCTCGCCCTCGATGGCCTTGCCATAGGCGAGCATGGCCTGTGCATCCTGCTTCCCTGCACGCAGCAGATCGCCCTTGAGCAGCCAGAAGTCCGCGCGTCCGGGGGCCTTCGCCAGGGCCAGGTCGAGCAGCGGCAGCCCCTGCGCGGACTGGTCGCGCGTGACGGCGAGCAGGGCGCGGGTGACGAGGCTCTCCGGGTGGTCACGGGAGGCGGCGTCCGCCTCTGAGAGGGCCTGCGCGCACCCGCTCTCGTCCTTGAGCATGAGCCGGGCGCGGGCGCGCAGGGCGAGGATCGCGGCGCGTGCCTCGGCGGCGGCGTCCGGCGACGCCTTGACCTCGTCCAGCAGGCGCTGCGGTTGCTGGATGAGCAGCAGGGTGCGCGCATGCAGTTGTGCCAACTCCGCATCCCCTAACCCCAGCTCACGCGCCTTCTTCAATTCCTTTTCGGCGCCCAGGTAGTCGCCCTGCGCGAAGTGGATCTGCCCAAGCCGGTAGCGTGCCTCGGCGTGTTTTGGCAGGGCCTGCAGGGTGTTCTTCAGTTCGATCGCCGCGCCCTTGAGGTCCCCGGCCTGCTGCAGGGCGATCCCCTTGCGAAGATGGTCCTCGGGGGACTTCCGGGTCCCCAGGTAGAGCCCGCCGCCGAGTACCGCCGCGCCCAGCAGGCCGATCAGCAGCTTGGGGTAATGCCTGGCCATCCAGCCCTTGGACTTCGCATGGCTGCGTCTAGATCGGCTCATATCGTTCGCATTGCTTCAGTGCTGTCGAGGGGCGAGGGCCGACGCGGCTTCAGTGGGTGGGCGTCGTCCCGCGTGGGGCGTGGGGGCATGGGGCCTATTTGAGTCCGAACCGGTTCATCAGGTCGTACAGGGTGGGGCGTGATATCCCCAGCAGTTCGGCGGCTTGCGCGATGTTGCCGTTGCTGCGCGCGATCGCGCGGCTCACCGCGCTGCGCTCCGCCTCGTCGCGGATCTGGCGCAGGTTGAGCGGCTGCGCGTCTTCGACGTTGCCGGGCGCGAGGCCGAGGTCCTCGCAGGTGATCTGCGCGCCGTCCGCCATGATGACGGCGCGTTTCATGGTGTTTTCCATCTCCCGCACGTTGCCCGGCCAGGCGTGCGCCTCGATGGCGTGCAGGGCCTCGGGGGTGATGCCACGCAGGTTGCGCTTTTGCGTCTGGTTGAAGCGCTCCAGGAAGGCGTGGGCGAGCAGGGTCTTGTCACCGTGGCGGTCACGCAGGGGCGGGATGTTCACGCTGATCTCGGAGAGGCGGTAGAACAGGTCCTCGCGGAAGCGGCCGTCCTTGATGAGTTCCGCCAGGTTCTGGTGCGTCGCCGCGACCACGCGCACGTCGACCGGGATCTCGCCGCGGCCGCCCAGGCGCTCGATCACGCGTTCCTGCAGGAAGCGCAGCAGCTTGGCCTGCAGGGGCATGGGCAGGTCGCCGATCTCGTCGAGGAACAACGTGCCCTTGTCGGCGTATTCGATCTTGCCGATGGTCTGCTTGGCGGCGCCGGTGAAGGCGCCCTTCTCGCAGCCGAACAGCTCGGATTCGAGCAGGTTGTCCGGGATGGCGGCGCAGTTGATGGCGACGAAGCGGCCCTTGGTGCGCGAGGAGAGTTCGTGCAGGCCGCGCGCCAGCACCTCCTTGCCGGTGCCGGATTCGCCGAGCAGCAGCACCGAGGCGTCGCTCGGCGCCACCTTCTCGATCATGCGGCACACCTTGAGCATCTCGGGGTCGCTGGTGATCAGGCCCTGCAGCGGCTCGGCGCGGTTGCGCGCCGAGAGGGCGCGGTTCTCCTGTTCCAGCTCGTAGACCTTGAAGGCGCGCTCGATCACGAGCTTGAGGATCTGTTCCTCGAACGGCTTGTGGTAGAAGTCGAAGGCGCCCATGCCGATCGCCTTGACCGCGTTGGCGCGGTCCTGGTTGCCGGTGACGACGATGATCTTGGTGCCGGGGGCGAGCTGCAGGATCTGCTGAAGGGCCGCCAGGCCCTCCGTGGCGCCGTCCGGGTCGGGGGGCAGGCCGAGGTCGAGCAGGACCACGGCGGGCTCGAAGCGGCGGATCTGGTTGAGCGCCTCCTCGCGTTCGCCGGCGATGACGACCTCATAGTCGTCGAGGCTCCATTTGATTTGTTTCTGCAGACCGACGTCATCCTCGACCAGCAGGATCTTGGGTGCCTTGTTGCTCATGCCGAGCTGTTCTCCTCGTTGCTCAAGGGCAGGCGGATGACGAAGCGGGTCCCCTGTCCCACACGGCTGGTTACGGCGATCGTACCACCCAGTTCTTGAATGTATTCGCGGCACTCGTAGGCGCCTATGCCCATGCCGGTGCCCTTGGTGGAGCTGAAGGGGCGGAACAGGCGTTCGCGGATGAACTGCTCGTCCATGCCCGCGCCGGTGTCGACGACGCCGACGACGGCCCAATCGGCCTCGCGGGACAGTGTAACACCCACCTTGCCGGTGTACGGCGTGGCCTCGATGGCGTTCTGCACGATGTGGCCGAGCACGCGCGCAAGCTTTTCCGGTTCGGCGCGCACGTTCAGCTCAGAGGCCTCGATGTCGAGGCTGGGCTTGAGGCTGTAGGCGCTCTTGCTGCGCATGACCTCCTGCAACAGCTGTTCCAGGGAGACACTGGCGGCGCGCGCGGTGTTGGGTTCGTCGCGCAGCTTGGTGAGCATGCGGTTCATGCGCGCGACCGAGCTCTCGATGGTCGCCAGCATGTCCTCCTGGAACTCCGGCTTGTGCTTGTGCTTCTCTGCGTTGGCGAGCAGCAGGGAGAGCTGCGCCACCAGGTTCTTGATGTCGTGCACCACGAAGGCGGCAGCGCGGTTGAAGGACTCGAACTGGCGCGCCACGGTGAGGGCCTCGGCGGCCTGTGCCTGCGCGAGGTGCGCCGTGGCCTGGCGCGCGGCGGTCTTGAGCAGGTCGCTGACCTCCCAGTTGAAGCTGACCCTGCCCATGGAGGGTGCGAGGAGCATGAAGCCCAGCATGCGCTCGTGCCAGAGCAGGGGTACCGCCAGCCAGGCCTCCTTGTTGTCGCGCAACCAGTCCGGCAGGGCGGCGCCGGCAAGCAGGTCCGGTTGCTCGCGGCATTCGTCCAGGTCCAGCACCCAGTTGCGGCTCTCCATGAAGCACGTGAACGGGTCGTCCGCGGCCACCTGCCCGTCCAGGCCCGCCAGGCGCCATTCCGCGACGCGCCGGTAGGGACCCTGGTCCTGGCGCAGCCACAGCGCCGCGCCAGGGCTCTCGACCAGGCGTGCCATCGCCTGCAGGGCACGTTCGTGCAATTGGCTGCCGGGTTCGCCCTCGGTGAGCATGGAGGTGAAGCGCAGCCATTCTTCGCGGTAGTCGTAGCGGTAGCGGAAGAAGTGCTTGGAGAGAAAGACCCGCAGGCGCGCGCGCGCCGTGCCCGAGGAGACCACCAGCAGCAGGAGCAGGGCAGCGCCGAACAGGAACACCGTCTGCAGGATGCGGCCCCAATCGCCGCCGACCAGACGGATGTAGTAGCCCGCCGCGGCCATGAGCATGAGGTAGCTGCCGGTGCCGAGCAGGGCGGCGGTGTGGAAGGCCATGCGGTGCGACATGGCGACCTTCAGGTCGGTCTGGATGCGCCGCTTCAGCGAGACCCAGATCAGCGGCACCAGCAGGGCGTTGACCAGGCCGCGCGCGCTCCACGCGCCCTGGTCGTAGGTGGCGAACAGCATGGCGTCCGAGTAGAGGTAGAAGTCGAACACGAAGGCGCCGCCGAGGGCGATGCACAGGTGCTTGCTGGCCCAGCGCTCGGAGGTGCCGGCGTTGCGGTAGTACTGTTCCACGAGCACCAGCGCGGCGACCGTCAGTAACGCGGGCACCACCGCGCTCACCCAGTACTGCAGCACGACATGCGGGTAGAGCAGGTAGGCCGCCGAGGACAGCGCCGCGATGCCGGCGAGCCAGGCGAGGACGCGGCCGAGCAGGGCCAGGCCGTCCCGCTCGCCGCCTTTGCCCTGCAGGGCGCGCAGGTTGCGCCATAGGTACCAGATCCAGACCAGGTTGCGGGCCAGTTCCGCCAGCGTGGTCAGGACGGGGCCGCCCAGCAACACGGGCTCCATGGCGAGGATCGCCGCCCACAGCGCGCTGGCCAGCGAGGGCACCGCCACCCCCGGCACCCCGGGCGGGCCGTCGCGCCCGCGCGAGGCCAGGCCCAGCAGCAGGAAGGCAATGGCGGCCAGGCCGTAGCTGAAGGCCGCCAGGCTCACCTCAGCGTACCCCCTTGCCCAGCACCACGACCTGTGCGGTCTGCAGCAGGATCATCAGGTCGAGGAAGAGGCTGTGGTTCTTCACGTAGTAGAGGTCGTACTGCAGCTTGTGCATGGCGTCCTCGACGCTCGCGCCATAGGGGAACTTCACCTGCGCCCAGCCCGTGATGCCGGGTTTGACGCTGTGGCGCGCGTGGTAATAGGGGATTTGCGCGGCGAGTTCGTCGACGAACATGGGGCGTTCCGGGCGGGGACCGACGAAGCTCATGTGGCCGAGGAACACGTTCAAGGCCTGAGGCAGCTCGTCGATGCGGGTGCGGTGGATGAAGCGGCCGACGCGCGTGGTGCGGTCGTCGTTCTTGCGAGCCCAGACCGCGCCGTGCTTCTCCGCGTCGGTGCGCATGCTGCGGAACTTGAAGATGGTGAAGGGCTTGCCCAGCTGGCCCACCCGCTCCTGCGTGTAGAACACCGGGCCGCGGCTTTCCAGGCGGATCAGCAACGCGGTGAGGAGCATCAGCGGTGCGAGCAGGATGAGGAACGAGCCGCTGACCAGGAGGTCGAACACGCGCTTCACCACGTCCCTCGCCGAGCCGTGGTTGAAGCCCTCCGAGAAGATCATCCAGCTGGCGTTGGTCGAGTCGAGCGAGAGGATGCCGGTCTGCTGCTCGAAGAAGGTCGGCAGGTCGATGATCTCGATGCCGCGCAGCTTGCATTCCAGCAATTCCTGGATCGGCAGGCCGCCGCCGCGGCGCTCGCGCACCGCGACGATGATCGAGGTGGCGCCGTGCGCGAGGGCGATCTCATACAGGCGCCCCTCGCCCTCGATGAGACGGTCGTGCGAGACGTAGTGGTGGCTGCTACCCATGGGCAGGTAGCCGACGATGGTGATGCCCTGTGCCTCGCCGGTACGGGCGATCTCCTCGATCTTTGCGGCGCGGCTGCCGGTGCCGAGGACGAGAACGCGCTTCTTGAACAGCGTTGTCTTGCCCCACTCCATGAACAGCAGGCGGATGAGGACGGAGGAAAAACCCACCAGGGCGATGCCGGTCAGGTACTCGACCCCGGACGGGAACAGCCCCGGCAGCAGGCCGGCGCCGGCCGCGACGAGCAGCGCGCCGACCAGCAGGCTGCCGGCGACGCGCAACAGCAGGCTCCTCAGGCCGGTGGTCCATTCCCAGTCATAGAGACCGAACATGGAGTTGAAGAGGCTGAACAGGGCCGCGAACAGCCAGGGCTTGTAGGCCGCCTCCACGGCGGCGTAAGGCACGGCGGAGCCGTGCTGCTGGAAGGCATACTGGGCGATGAGATAGAAGAGGAGGAACTCGATCGCCGTCAGCAGAAGCAGGCTGAGCGGAATGTAATGGCGGAAGAAGCGGATCATTGCGGCAGGATGGTGTTGTTATTCGTTGGAACCTCGATACCTGCGCGCACTATATCTCAGGCCGCGTTATCCATGATCTTGCGCAGCTGTTTCAAACTGAGCTGCGGTCGGTAGCCGTTTTGTGTGTGCCGCGCCTCCCTGCCGGCCATGCGTACGATGACGTCTGCCGGTTCGGCGTAGATGAGGTACGCCATCTGCCCACCCCGGTCCATGACCTTGAATTCGATGTCCTGGTTGACCAGGAGCTGTTCGAAGTCCTTGCTGGAGTCGGCCTGGATGTCGAGTTCCACGGGACAGTGTTCCGATACCGCGCCGGAGGCCACGGCCCCGGTCAGGACCGGCTGGAAGCGCTCGAAGACCTGCATCACCTCCAGGGCCTCCTCGCGCAGCGCTCGCAGCATCACGGTCTGTTCGACCGGTTCATACAGGTTCTGCCGCTCGATCAGGGCCTGGTCGACCTCCTCGTTGCTGGGCAGGGCGAAGCCCTCGGGCAGATCCAGCTGGCGCGCCGCCTTGCGTTTGGCCAGGGCATAGTCGCGGATCCCGTGCTCCACCATCAGGCGCGCCGCCAGATCGGCGATGCGCGCGCGTCTGTGCCTGCCTGGGGGGCGGCTCACGGGAGGATCTGGCCGTCATTGCCTGGCTCCAGTGTGGTTGCCTGGGGAGCGGCGCCGGGGGCGAACTCCTGGTAGAAGTATTCCGGCACCCCCTGGTCGTCGGCCACGCTCATGCCGGTACTCCGGTCGATGCGGTGCACGACGATGCCCGCGGGCGGCAAGAACGGCGTCTCGGGTACGCCACGCAAGGCCGCCCCCATGTACTGGGTCCACATCGGCAAGGCCGTGACCCCGCCCGTCTCGGTGCCGCCGAGTGGGCGCGGCTGGTCGTAGCCCATCCAGGCGATGGCGACGCGGCTGGCCTGAAAGCCGGCAAACCAGGTGTCGCGGTGGTCGTTGGTGGTGCCGGTCTTGCCCGCCAGGTCGTGCCGGCCCAGTTGCAGCGCGCCGGTGGCGGTGCCGCGCAGGATCACGTCCTGCATCATGTTCGCCATCGTGAAGGCGTTGCGCGGGTCGAGGACGGGTACGGCGGCGGGGGCGGAAAAGCTCTCCAGCACCCGCCCGTCCTTGTCCGTGACCTTGAGCAGGTGCCAGGGCGTGATGCGGCGGCCGCCGTTCGCGAACACGGCATAGCCGGTCGCCAGGGCGAGCGGCGTGACCTCGCCGGCGCCCAGCGCCATGGTCAGGTAGGGCGGAATCCGCGCCATGTTGAAGCCGAACTTGGCGATGTGCTCCTGCGCGAACGGCACTGTCGCGGTCTGCAGGACGCGGATCGACACCAGGTTCTTCGACTTCGCCAGGGCGGTGCGCAGCGTGACCGGGCCGTCCATGGTGCCGTCGAAGTTCTTCGGCTCCCATGGCACGCCGCCGGTTTCCGCCGGGTCGATGGTGATCGGCGCATCATCGAAGACCGTTGCAGGGGTGACACCCCGCTCGAGCGCGGCCGAGTAGACGAAGGGCTTGAAACTCGAGCCCGGCTGGCGCCAGGCCTGGGTGACGTGGTTGTACTGGTTGCGCGAGAAGTCGAAGCTGCCGACCATGGCGCGCACCGCGCCGTTTTCGGGCGAGAGGGCGACGAAGCCCACCTCGACCTGCGGCAGGTAGGTCAGCAGCCAGGGTTGCCCGGTACCAAGGCGTGCGACGCGGATGATGCTGCCGCGTTGCAGCCGCTTGCCCGCGGGGGTCTTGCTGGACAGGTATTGCTGCGCGTACTTCAGTTCGCCGGCCCCCAGTTCGATGTCGTCGCCGCTGCGCAGGCGCACGCGCATCCCCTTCTTGTCCACGGCGAGCACCACCCCGGGCAGCAGGCCGTTGGATTCCTCGCGGTCGGCCAGCGCGTCCTCGACCGCCCGGTCCATCGCCTGTGCTTCCTTGGGGAGTTCGATCCGCCCCTCGGGGCCTGCGTAGCCGCGGCGCCGGTGGAACTCGACGACGGCGCGCTTGGCGCCTTCCATGGCGGCGCGCTGGTCGGCCTGGCGCAGCGTCGTGTAGACCTTCATGCCGCTGACATAGATGCTGTCGCCGTACTTTTGCTGCATGCGTTGGCGTACCAGTTCGGCCAAGTGCGGCGCGTCGACTTCGAAGCTCAGGGTCGAGTACTTGACCGGCAGGCGTTGCACCTTGGCCTTGTCGTAATCGGCCTGGGTGATGAAGCCCAGGGTCTTCATGCGCCCCAGGACGTAGAGCTGGCGTGCCTTGGCTCGCTTGGGATTGACCACCGGGTTGTAGGCGGAAGGGGCCTTGGGGAGGCCTGCGAGCATCGCCGCCTCGGCGAGATTCAATTTTTCCAGCGGCTTGCCGAAATAGATGTTGGAAGCCGCGGCGAAACCGTAGGCACGCTGTCCCAGGTAGATCTGGTTGAGGTACAGCTCGAAGATCTCATCCTTGCTCAGCGCGTGTTCGATCTTGATCGCGAGCAGGGCCTCGTTGAGCTTGCGGCGCAGGGTCTTTTCCGAGGAAAGGAAGAAGTTGCGCGCGACCTGCATGGTGATGGTGGAGGCGCCCTCCTTGGCGCCGCCGGACACAAGGTTGGCGAGGGCGGCACGCAGCACGCCCAGGGTGTCCACACCGCCATGCTGGTAGAAGCGCTCGTCTTCCGCGGCGAGGATCGCCTGACGCAGTGCCTTGGGGGTGTCCCGCAGGCGCACGACCTTGCGGCGTTCCTCGCCGAACTCGCTGATCAGCGCGCCATCTTCCGTGTAGATGCGCAGGGGCTGTTTGGGTTGGTAATCGGTGAGGGTTTCGAGGCTGGGGAGATTGGGGTAGATGATGGCGGTGGCGAGGGCGGCGACCGCGACCGCGGAGACGACCATCACCGCGAATGTTGCCAATAAATATTGCCACCAGCGGTTCATTTGCAGGACGTCTCGAAAAGAAGTTGACTGAAAAATATTGTGCAGATTAATTGAGTTGTTGCTAGGATTTAAACCAGATTATTAAATAGTGCCTGTATAGGTGGATTTGTGGGAGACGATATTTGGAACTCGCGTTTCTAGGCCAGGGTTCGCGCCCCTTGATCGGCGTCGATGTTAGCTCATCGGCCGTGAAAATGCTTGAGCTGGGCGACACCGGCAAGGGGGTGCGGCGGGTCGAGCGTTATTCCATCGTTCCCCTGCCGAAAGAGGCCGTGGTCGACGGCGTGATCAGCAAGGCCGACTTGGTGCAGGCGGCCCTCCAGGAGGCCTGGTCGAGGCTGGAAACCAAGACTCGCAACGTCGCCCTGGCGCTCCCGGCCTCCGCAGTCATCACCAAGAAGATCCTCCTGCCGAACACCGCGACGGAGTCGGAGATCGAGGCCCAGGTCGCCGCCGAGGCCAACCAGATGGCCTCCTTCCCCCTCGACGAGGTCAGCCTCGACTACCAGATCCTCGATCCGAACCCCAAGAACCCCAACGAAAACGACGCCCTGCTGGTGGTGACCCGCAAGGAACGGGTGGAGGAACGGGTGGCGATCGCCGAGGCGGCGGGCCTGAAGCCGATCATCATGGACGTGGATGCGTTCGCCACGCTCACCGCCTATGAGCAGATGGCCTTCCAACTGCCCGAGAACGGCCACAACCAGATCGTCGCCATCATCGACATCGGCGCGCAGACCACCCACTTCAACGTGCTGCACGACAACCAGCCTGTCTACCAGCGGGAGCACGCGCTGGGCGGCAGCACGCTGACGAGCGAGATCACCCGCCGCTTCGACATGTCGGTCGAGGAGGCGGAGGACGCGAAACGCAAGGGCCTGTTGCCCGAGCGCTACGAATCCGAGGTCCTGCAGCCCTTCCTCGACTCCGTGGCCCTGGAGATCGGCCGCGCCCTGCAGATGTTCTTCTCCGCCACCTCCTTCCAGCGCGTGGACCACATCCTGCTGGCGGGCGGCTGCGCGGCGATCCCTGGCTTGGACGACGTGGTGCACGGCAAGACCCAGACCAGCACGATGATCGCCAACCCCTTCGCGAAGATGGCCGTGTCTTCCAACGTGAGGGCCAGGCAGTTGGCCTCTGACGCGCCCGCCCTGTTCGTGGCATGCGGCCTGGCACTGAGAAAGTTCGATACGGTATGACGCCAATCCGCATCAATCTCCTGCCCCACCGGCAGATGCGCCGCGCGCAGGCGCAGCGCCTGTTCTCCGCCATGGCCATCGTCAGCGGCGCGCTCGCCGTGGCAGTCGTCGCGGCCGGACAGTACTGGATCTCCAACGCCCAGGCCCAGCAGGAACGCCGCAACGGCTTCCTGCGCGAGGAGATCGCCAAGCTGGACAAGCAGATCGCCGAGATCGCGCAGCTCAAGCAGAAGATGCAGGACCTGCTGGACCGCAAGGAGGTGGTCGAGTCGCTGCAGGTGAACCGCGCCGAGGCAGTCCACTTGTTCGACGAGCTTGCCCGCCGTGTGCCCGAGGGCCTGTACCTGAAGAACGTCAAGCAGACCGGCGACGGCTTCGTGATCATTGGCCTGGCGCAATCCAGCGCGCGGGTCTCCACCTTCATGCGCGAGCTGTCGGCCTCCAGCCTGTTCCTCGAACCCACCCTGGTGGAGGTGCGGGCGACGCAGGTCGGCAACCAGCGCCTCAATGAGTTCACCTTGAACGTGCAGATCGAGCGTGCCGAGCCGGCTGGCAAGGAAGAGAAGGCATCCGGGCAAGGAGCTGCGGGATGAACTGGTCGGAACTGAACAACCTCAATCTCAAGGACGTTGTCACCGCCCCCGCGCCGGTTCGCGCAGTGGTCCTGGTGCTGCTGTTCGTCGGCATCGTCGCGCTGGGCTGGTACCTGGTCTGGAAGGATGCGCTCGGGACGCTCGATACCGCCAGGCAGGAGGAACAGGCACTGCGCGATTCCTACACGAACAAGAAGGGGCAGGCCTACCACTACGAGACCTACAAGCGCCGCCTTGCGGAGGTCGAGCAGACCCTCGCGTCGATGCTCCGGCAACTGCCGAATAAATCCGAGATGGACGCACTGCTCACCGACATCAACCAGGTCGGCGTCGGCCGGGGTCTGGCATTCGAGTTGTTCAAGCCGGGCCAGGAGACCCCGTCCGAGTTCTACGCCACCCTGCCGGTGGCGATCAAGGTCACCGGGACCTACCACGACATCGGCAGCTTCGTCAGTGACCTGGCCAAGCTGCCGCGCATCGTCACCCTGCATGACGTGTCGCTCGTGCCGGCGAAGGACGGCGCTGAACTCGACATGGAGGCGCGTGTGCAGACCTATCGCTATCTTGACGAGGAGGAGATGGCCGCGGCCCGCAAGCAGAACGAGAAGGGACCGAACAAATGAGGACGGCCATCGTGTTTTGTGTCCTGCTCCTCGCCGGTTGCGGGCAGGACGAGTTCGCCGACCTGAAGACCTTCATGGCCCAGGCAGGGCAGGGAGGGCAGCATGCCTTGGAGCCGATGCCCGCTTTGAAGCCGACCACGGAGTTCAGCTACGACCCGGCGGACCTGCCGGACCCGTTCAAGCCGCGCAGCATGAAGGCGAAGTCGGGCAGTGGCGGTCTGCAACCGGACATGAGCAGGCCGAAGGAGTTCCTGGAGACCTTCCCGCTGGATGCGTTGCGGATGGTGGGCACCTTGCGCAAGGGAGGTGTCCTCTACGCCCTCGTCAAGACGCCTGACAATGCCTTGTACCGCGTCAGGGTGGGAAATTACCTCGGCCAGAATTTCGGACGCATCGTCGGCGTCACCGAGACCGCCATCGAATTGAAAGAAATGACCCAGGACGGTGCCGGAGACTGGGCTGAATCCAAGGCCAGCTTGGCCCTGCAGGAGTGACGTATGAACGTGATCGCACACGTGATTGAGCGCATTTTCTCCCCCAAGGCCACGGCCGGGGCCTTGCTAGCAACCGCCACCCTGATGGCGGGGGTCTCCTGGGCGGCGCAGAACGGCCTGGTCGCGGTTTCGGTAACCAAGGGCAAGAACGACAGCCAGGTGCTCAAGATCCAGTTCAAGCAGGACGTGAGCGGTGAACCGGTGGCCTTCATCACCAGCAATCCGAACCGCCTGGTCCTGGATTTCGCCGACACCAGCAATGCCATGGGACGGGGCCAGGAAGAACTGAACAGCGGCGCGATCAAGAGCTACCAGGCCGTGCAGTCCGGCGAACGGACACGCCTCGTGATCAATCTCGCCGGGCCGGCCAACTACGAGATCCGCAAGGACAAGAACGTCGTCTACGCCGTCCTGCAGGGTGCCTCCGCGGGGGGCGAGGCTGTCACGGTGCCGCAGGCCAAGGCCATGGCGACGCCCGGCCAGAGCGTGCGCGACGTCGAGTTCCAGCGCGGCCGGAACGGCGAAGGCCGCATCACCGTGACCCTCTCCGCCCCCGGCGTGGCCGCCGACATCCAGCAGAAGGGCAAGACCGTGCAGGTGGACTTCATGAACGCCACCCTGCCCGCGCCGCTGCAACGCCGCCTCGACGTCGCCGACTTCGCGACGCCGGCGCAGTTGGTCGAGACCTTCGCCAAGGATGGCAACACCCGCCTGGTCGTGACGCCGAAGGGCAAGTGGGACTACTACGCCTACCAGGTCGGGGACAAGTTCATCCTTGAGGTGCGCTCGCTCGACGACCCGCAGTTCGCCAAGACCGACCGTCCGGTCTACAGCGGCGAGAAGCTGACCTTGAACTTCCAGAACGTCGACGTGCGCGCGGTGCTGCAAGTGATCGCCGATTTCACCGGCCTCAACATCATCGCCAGCGACACCGTCACCGGCAACATCACGCTGCGCCTCAAGGACGTGCCCTGGGACCAGGCCCTGGACATCATCATGCGCTCACGCGGCCTGGACAAGCGGGTCGCCGGCAACGTCATCTGGGTCGCCCCGCGCGACGAACTGGCGGCGAAGGAGAAGGCGGAACTGGAGGCGAAGCGCTCGATGCAGGAACTGGAGCCTTTGGTCACCCGCAGCTACAAGCTGAACTACGTGCGTGCCGACGATGCCGTGGTGGTGCTGTCCGGCGGTTCGCGGCGTGGCATGTCTGGCTCGGATGACGCCACTTGCAGCCCAAGCTCGGAGGGTCTTTCCAAGCAGGACACCGCGAGCGGTGCGCAGACGCTTCCCGGCCAAGCAGGCCAGACGGGTGCGCAGGCCAACGTCAACCGTGTGCTGTCCACCCGCGGTGGCGCGACCCACGATCTGACCACCAATACCCTGGTGGTGACCGACACCGCCGAAAAACATCAGGCGGTCGAGGAGGTGCTGAAGCAGATCGACATCCCGATGCGCCAGGTCATGATCGAGGCCCGCATCGTCGTCGCCGACGACACCTTCGAGCGCGACCTGGGCGTGAAACTGGGCTTGCATGGCCGGGGCTCCGTGGATGGCGGCACGATCGGCCTGTCCTCGAGCGGTTCGGCATCGCGCGGGATCGCTACCGGTACCTCGGTGTCGAGCCAGACGGGGTACAACGTGCAGCTGCCGGACGCTACCGGTGTCGCCAACGCGGGCACCCTGGGACTGACCATTCTCAATGCGTCTGCAAACAAGATGCTGTCCCTGGAACTGCAGGCCCTGGAGGCGGACAACCGCGGCAAGATCGTCTCCAACCCGCGCGTGGTGACCACCAATCTGAAGCCGGCGGTGATCCTGCAGGGCACGCAGATCCCCTACCAGACGGTGAGCAACGAGGGCACGCAGACCCAGTTCAAGGATGCCCTGCTGTGCTTGTTGGTATCGCCGCAGGTGTTGAACAACGACGCGGTGATCCTCAACGTCGAGGTGCAGAAGGACGCGCAGGGCGCGAACTTCCCCGGCGTCGGTCCGGCCATCAACGTCAAGCGCGTCAAGACCCAGGTGCGCGTCAACAACGGTGAAACCGCGATCCTCGGCGGCATCTTCGAACAGACCGTGCGCGATGACACCAACAAGGTTCCCTTCTTCGGCGACATCCCCGTCGTGGGCAACCTGTTCAAGTCCAACAGCCGCAGCGACGAGAAGACGGAACTGCTGATCTTCCTCACCCCCAGGCTGGTGGACGATAGTCTCGCTGTGACCCGCTGAGGTCTGCACAATGAAAAAGGGGCGCTGTGGCGCCCCTTTTTCATTTGCAGCCGGGCCTGGTCAAAGGACCAGGACGATCCGCTCCAGTGCCAGGGTCAGCAGCATCAGGAGCAGCAGGGCGACCATTACCTTGCCGAGGATGGCCGTGTAGCCCAGCCAGCGCCTGTCCTTGCTCAGGGCGTAGCCAAGCAGGGAGAGGATCAGCAATCCCGCGCCGGTGAGGAGGATGATGCGCAGTGCCAGCATCAGGCGGGCAGGGGATGCAGGCCCAACAAGGCCTTCGGCGTGCTCGCGGCATCGGCGAACGTCTGCCATTCCCAGGCGTCGGTCTCTGCCATCAGGCGGCACAAGAGCTTGTTGTTGAGGCCGTGGCCGGACTTGTAGGCGCTGAACGCGCCGAGGATGGGGTGCCCGGCGAGATAGAGGTCGCCGACCGCGTCCAGGACCTTGTGTTTCACGAACTCGTCTGCGTAGCGCAGGCCGTCGCTGTTGAGGACGCGGTATTCGTCGAGTACGAGGGCGTTGTCCAGCGTGCCGCCGAGTGCCAGGCCATGGCTGCGCAGATATTCCACGTCCTTCATGAAACCGAAGGTGCGTGCGCGGCTGACCTCCTGCACGTAGGACTGGCGGCCGAAATCGATGCTGATCTCGCGCGCCGTATGGCGGAACACGGGGTGATCGAAGTCGATGCGGAAAGACAGCGTGAAACCCTCGTGCGGGCGGAACTCCGCCCATTTGTCGCCTTCCTCTACCCGCACCGTCCGCTTGATGCGGATGAAGCGCTTGGGCGCGTCGAGCAGCCGGATGCCAGCGGATTGCAGTAGATAAACGAAGGGAGCGGCGGAGCCGTCGAGGATGGGCACCTCGGGGCCGTCGATGTCGATGTGCAGGTTGTCGATGCCGAGCCCGGCAAGGGCCGACATCAGGTGTTCGACGGTGGAGATCTTCGCGCCGTTGCATTCCAGGGCGGAACACAGACGCGTGTCGACGACGATCTCCGGGGCGATGCGAAAGGAACGCGGTTCCGGGTAGTCGGTGCGGTGGAAGTTGATGCCGCTGTCCGCCAGCGCGGGACGCAGCGTCAGGCGCACCGGCGCGCCGGTGTGCAGGCCGACGCCGGTGGTCTGTACCAATGACTTGATGGTTCGCTGTTGGATCATCGCCTTGTCCGGTCAATGCCGCGTGTCGCAGGCTGGCGAGGAAATGCTACCCGGGCGAGGTTGGAGGGCCCCTGCCCGGGCGCGTTTCCCGCCACACGAGTGTACGCCGTGTGGCGCGCGCGTCTCAGGTCCGCGCGCTGGACCTGGCCGCGTCGTTCGCCAGCGATGCCACCGCTACGGCATCAGTCCGCCTGCTTGCGCAGGAAGGCCGGGATGTCCAGGGTGTCGATGCCGGCGGATTGCGCGACCTCGACGGCGGCCTGGTGGCTGCGGCGGTTGCGCATGATGGTCGGGGCGTCGTAGTTGTCCTCGAATCCGGCGACCATGGGCACGGCGTCGTTGGTGCCGGTGGCCTGGTGATACACGGGGGCCTGCACCAGGGTGATCTCCGGCTTCTTCTGCTGCGCCCGCACGGGGTTGCCGAGACCGGTGGCGACCATGGTGACGCGCAGGCCATCCTCCAGGCTTTCGTCCAGCGAGGTGCCGACGATCACCGTGGCCTCCTCGGCGGCGAAGCCCTGGATGGTGTTCATCACCTCGTAGTACTCCTCCAGGGTCAGGCTGTCGTTGGCGGTGATGTTCACCAGCACGCCGCGCGCGCCCTTGAGGTCGACGTTCTCCAGCAGCGGGCTGGCGACCGCGGCCTTGGCGGCCTCGCTGGCGCGGTTCTCGCCGCTCGCCTGCGCGGAGCCCATCATCGCCATGCCGACCTCGCTCATCACCGTCTTCACGTCGGCGAAGTCGACGTTGATCAGGCCCGGGTTGCTGATGATCTCGGCGATGCCGGAGACCGCGCTGTGCAGCACGTCGTTGGCGGCGACGAAGGCGTCGGACAGCTTGGTCTTGCCGCCCAGCACCTGGATCAGCTTCTCGTTGGGGATGACGATCAGGCTGTCGACGTGCTCGGACAGCGACTTCAGGCCCTGCTCGGCGGAGCGCATGCGCTTCGCCTGCTCGAACACGAAGGGCTTGGTCACCACGGCGACGGCGAGGATGCCCAGGTCCTTGGCCACCTCGGCCACCACCGGCGCGGCGCCGGTGCCGGTGCCGCCGCCCATGCCGGCGGCGATGAACAGCATGTCAGCGCCGTCGATCAGCTCGGCGATGCGCTCGCGGTCCTCCAGCGCCGCCTCGCGGCCCACCTCGGGCTTGCCACCGGCGCCCAGGCCCTTGGTCGCGGAGTTGCCGATCTGCAGCTGGATCGGCGCGGCATTGCGCTTCAGGGCCTGCGAGTCGGTGTTGATGGCGATGAACTCCACGCCGGTCATGCCCTGCTTGATCATGTGGTCCACGGCGTTGCCGCCGCAGCCGCCAACGCCGATCACCTTGATCACGGCATCCTGAGTCTGCATGTCTTCCAGTTCGAACAACATTTTTCTTCCCTCCTAGGTTAAACAGGTACTACGCGCGCTAAACACCAGTGATGGGCTTCTGCCCATTCCTGACTCAAAAATTCTGTTGGAACCATGCCTTCATCCGCTCCAGGATCTGCTTGAAGCTGGCGCCCTGGATGCGCGCAGCCTGGTCGATCTCGTGCTTCTCCAGGCCCGCCAGCAGCAGGCCGACGGCGGTGGCGTAGCGGGGGTTCCTCACCCGCTCGGAGAACCCGCCGACGTATTCCGGCACGCCCACGCGCACCGGCATGTGGAACACCTCCTCGGCCAGCTCCACCATGCCCTTCATCATGCTGGCGCCGCCGGTGAGCACCAGGCCGGAGGAGATCTGCTCCTCGAAGCCGCTGCGCCGCAGCTCCGCCTGCACCAGGCTGAACAGCTCCTCGACGCGCGGCTCGATCACCTCGGACAGCAGCTGCTTGGAGAGCATGCGCGGGCCGCGCTCGCCGATGCCGGGCACCTCGATCATGTCGTCGCGCGCGGCCAGCTGGCGCAGGGCGATGCCGTGCTGGATCTTCAGGTCCTCCGCCTCGCGCGTCGGCGTGCGCAGGGTCATGGCGATGTCGTTGGTGATCTGGTCGCCCGCCACCGGGATGACCGCCACGTGCTGGATGGCGCCGCGCGTGAACACGGCGATGTCGGTGGTGCCGCCGCCGATGTCGACGATGCACACGCCGAGATCCTTCTCGTCGTCGTTCAGCACCGCGTGGCTGGAGGCGAGTGGCTGCAGCACCAGGTCGCTCACCTCCAGGCCGCAACGGCGCACGCACTTGACGATGTTCTGCGCGGCGGAGACGGCGCCGGTGACGATGTGCACCTTCACCTCCAGGCGCACGCCGGACATGCCCAGCGGCTCGCGCACGCCGTCCTGGCCGTCGATGATGAATTCCTGCGGCAGCACGTGCAGGATCTGCTGGTCGGCGGGGATGTTGAGCGCACGCGCGATCTCGATCACGCGGTCGACGTCCGCCTGCGACACCTCGCGGTCGCGGATCGGCAGCATGCCGCTGGAGTTCTGCGCCTTGATGTGGCTGCCGGCGATGCCCGTGTAGACGTGGGTGATCTTGCAGTTGGCCATCAGCTCGGCCTCTTCGAGGGCGCGCTGGATCGCCGAGACGGTGGACTCGATGTTCACCACCACGCCCTTCTTGAGGCCACGCGACGGCGCCTGTCCCATGCCGATGATCGAGATGCCGCCCTCCGGCATCACCTCGCCCACCAGGGCGACGATCTTCGACGTGCCGATGTCCAGGCCGACGATCAGGTCCTTGTTTTCGCGAATCTTGTTCATGCCTTGCTTGCCTTGTTTTCCTGGGTGTCCCGCGGCGTGGCGTGCGCATCCACCTTGGCCGCGAAGCCGTTGGGGTAGCGCATGTCGACGCGCTGCAGGGGGCCCACCGCCGCCAGTGCGTGGGGATACACGGCGGTGAAGCGGGCGAGCCGCTCGTTGATGCGCTCGCGCCCCAGCTCGATGCTGATGTCGCCGGAGAGGCGCACGCGCCACGACAGGCGCTTGCTCACCACCAGCTGCTCGACCTTCATGCCGAGTGGCGCGACGGTCTGGTTGAACTCGTGATAGCGGCGCGACAGCAGCTTCTCCATGCCGTCCGGGGCATAGATGCGAGGCAGGTTGCCGCGCGGTTCCACGGCGAACACCTCGCCGTGCGTGTTGAGGCTGTAGCGGTCGTTCCACGCCGCCTCCGCCCGGTGTTCCTCCAGGCTCACCACCAGCCGTCCCGGCCATAACCGGTGCACGTCGGCGCGGCGCACCCAGGGCAGTTTCATGAATTCGTCGCGCACCGCCTGCAGGTCCATGGAGAAGAAACCGCCATTCAGCCTGGAGGTCAGCTGGCGCGCCCCCGCGCGCGTGTCGGCATGCTGCGCGCCGTGCACCGTCACCTCGCGGAAGGGGAATGCCTGTTCCAGCACGGCGCGCCCCGCCACCCAGGCGACGAACGCCAGCGTAGCCAGCAGGATCAGCTTGCTCAGGCGGTTGAGGGCGACGTGGTCATCCCACATGGGCAAGCTCCAGCACCTTGAGGCACAGGTCGGGGAATTCGATGCCGGCGGCGCGCGCGGCCATGGGCACCAGGCTGTGGTCGGTCATGCCCGGCGCGGTGTTGATCTCCAGCAGGTAGGGGGTGCCGTCGGCGTCCAGCAGCACGTCGACGCGCCCCCAGCCGCGGCAGCCGAGGACCTGGAAGGCGCGCAGGGCCAGCGCCTGCATGCGCGCCTCCTGCTCGGGCGGCAGGTCGCAGGGACAGAGGTAGCGGGTGTCGTCGCGGAAGTACTTCGCCTCGTAGTCGTAGAACTCGGTCGCCGGGACGATGTGCACCACCGGCAGGGCACGGTTGCCGAGGATGCCGACGGTGAACTCGCCGCCGCCCATGAAGCGCTCCGCCAGCACCAGCTTGTCGTGGCGCGCCGCCGCCTGGTAGGCACCGGCCAGCTCTCCCGGGGCCTTGACCTTGCTGATGCCGACGCTGGAACCCTCGTTCGCCGGCTTGACGAACAGCGGCAGGCCGAGCTGGCGCTCCACCGCCGCCAGGTCGGTGGCGTCGTCGAGCAACACGTAGTCGGGCACCGGCAGGTCGGCGCCGCGCCACACCAGCTTGGTGCGCCACTTGTCCATGCCGAGGGCGGAGGCCATCACGCCGCTGCCGGTGTAGGGAATGCCGAGCAGTTCCAGCTCGCCCTGCACCGTGCCGTCCTCGCCGCCGCGCCCGTGCAGGATCACGAAGGCGCGCTCGAAACCCTCCTGCTTGAGCAGGTGCAGGGGCCGCTCGGCCGGGTCGAAGGCATGCGCGTCCACGCCGCGGCTCCTCAGCGCGGCCAGCACCGCGTTGCCGCTCTTCAGGGAGACCTCCCGTTCCGCCGAGGTGCCGCCGAACAGCACCGCTACCTTGCCGAATTGATTACTCACGATGTCGCTCACCAATGATTCGAACTTCACGTTGCAGCTGCACGCCGGTGCGGGCAGCGACCCGCACCTGCACGGTCTCGATCAGGTCCTCGATGTCCGAGGCGCGCGCCTGGCCGAGGTTGACGATGAAATTGGCGTGCTTCTCCGAGACCTGCGCGTCACCCATGCGCAAGCCCTTCAGGCCGCAACTCTCGATCAGGCGCGCGGCGTGGTCGCCGGGCGGGTTGCGGAACACCGAGCCGGCGTTGGGCTGGTTCAGGGGCTGGCTGGCGGCGCGCTTCTCCAGCAGGCGTTTGACCTCCTCGCGGCTGGCGCTGCCGTCGCCGCGCGGGAACACGAACCAGGCGGCGAGGAACCACTCCTGGCGCCCCTCGTCGTCGACCACGTGGCGGTAGGCGACGCGGTATTCCTTGGGCGAGCGCTTGAAGGTCTCGCCGCGGCGGTTCACGGTCAGCACCTGGCTGACGAACTCCCAGGTCTCGTGTCCGTAGCAGCCTGCGTTCATGGCCAGGGCGCCGCCCACCGTGCCGGGGATGCCGGCGAGGAACTCCGCGCCGACCAGGTCGTGGCGCGCCGCGAAGCTGGCCACCTTGGGGCTGGCCACGCCCGCCTCGGCGTAAATCACGCCCAGGCGCGACGGGCCCTGGCCCTCGCGCCGCTCATGCCGGCGGTCCTCGACGTGGATCCCGTTGAGGGCCGCGTGCAGGTGGATCACCGTGCCGCGCACGCCGCCGTCGCGCACAAGCAGGTTGCTGCCCAGGCCGATGAAGTGCAGCGGCTCGTCGGCCGGCAGGGTCTTGAGAAAGGCGCACAGGTCGTCCTTGTCCGCCGGGGTGTAGAGGCGGTCTGCGGGTCCGCCGGCGCGCCAGCTGGTGTAGCGGCTCATGTCGGCGTCCAGGAGGATCTCGCCGCGCGGCGCCTTGGCCGGGCCCGTGTTGGGGCTCATGGCGTCGTGTTCCATGACCATCATGCCGCCTCGCCTCCCGCCGCCAGGCGCGCGGGGATCTGGCCGATCGAGCCGGCGCCCATGGTCAGCACCACGTCGCCGTCCTGCACGAAGCCGGCGATCGCCTCCGGCAGCGCGTTCACGTCCTCGACGAACAGCGGTTCCACCTTGCCCGCCACGCGCAGGGCGCGCGCCAGGCTGCGGCCGTCCGCGGCGACGATGGGCGCCTCGCTGGCGGCGTAGACCTCGGTGAGCAGGACCGCGTCGGCCAGCCCGAGCACGCGCACGAAGTCCTCGAACAGGTCGCGCGTGCGGGTGTAGCGGTGCGGCTGGAAGGCCAGCACCAGGCGGCGTCCCGGGAAGGCGCCGCGCGCCGCGAGCAGGGTGGCCTGCATCTCCACCGGGTGGTGGCCGTAGTCGTCCACCAGGGTGTAGCGGCGACCGTCTGGCAGGGTGACCTCGCCGTAGCGCTGGAAGCGCCGGCCGACGCCGTGGAAGCTCGCCAGGGCGCGTTGCACCGCGCCGTCCGGGATGCCCAGTTCCCAGGCGATGGCGATCGCCGCCAGGGCGTTGAGTACGTTGTGCATGCCCGGCAGGTTGAGCCGGATGGCTATGGGCGAGCGCTCGCCGTTGCGCAGGGCGGTGAAGGCCATGCCGCCGTCCACGGCGCGGATGTCGATGGCGCGGAAACTGCAGTCCTCGCCGGTGCCGTAGGTCAGCACCGGCTTCTCGATGCGCGGCAGCAGCTCGCGCACCACCGGGTCGTCGGCGCACAGCACCGCCATGCCCCAGAACGGCAGGCGATGCAGGAACTCCACGAACGCGGACTTGAGCCGCTCGAAGTCGTGGCCGTAGGTGTCCATGTGGTCGGCGTCGATGTTGGTGACGACGCTGATCACCGGCGAGAGCAGCAGGAAGGAGGCGTCCGACTCGTCCGCCTCGGCCACCAGGTACTCGCCCTGGCCCAGGCGCGCGTTGGCGTCCGCCGCCAGCAGCTTGCCGCCGATCACGAAGGTGGGGTCGAGGCCGCCCTCGCTGAGCACGCTCGCCACCAGGCTGGTGGTGGTGGTCTTGCCGTGCGTGCCGGCGATGGCGATGCCCTGCTTGAAGCGCATCAGCTCGGCCAGCATCATGGCGCGCGCCACCACCGGGATGCGCGCCGCGCGCGCCGCCCGCACCTCGGGGTTGTCCTCGGTGATGACGCTGGAGATCACCACCACGTCCGCGCCCTGCATGTGTGCCTCGGCATGGCCCTGGTGCACCGTCGCGCCCATCGCCCGCAGGCGCCGGGTGACCGCGTTGTCGGCCGCGTCCGAGCCGGAGACCTGGTAGCCCAGGTTGACCAGCACCTCGGCGATGCCGCTCATGCCGGCCCCGCCGATGCCGACGAAGTGGATGTGTCTGACCTTGTGCTTCATTTCACTAGTCCCTTGACGATGGCCGCGACGGTGGCGGTGGCCTCCGGCTTGGCGAGGGCGCGCGCCTTGGCTGCACGGGCGATCAGTTCGGAGCGATCCAGCCCGCCCAGCCATTGCGACAGCGCCGCCGGGCTCATCTCCGCCTGCGGCATCAGCCAGGCCGCGCCGGCCTCGCTGAGGCAGCGGGCGTTGGCGGTCTGGTGGTCGTCGACGGCGAAGGGGAAGGGCACGAACAGGGCGGCCGAGCCGCTGGCGGCGATCTCCGCCACGGTGAGGGCGCCGGCACGGCAGATCACCGCGTCCGCCCAGGCATAGGCGGCGGCCATGTCGTCGATGAAGCTCAGGCATTCCGCGGCCACGCCCGCGGCGGCGTAGTGCGCGCGCAGGGCCTCGATGTGCTTGGTGCCGGCCTGGTGGCGCACCTCGGGGCGTTGCGCCGCCGGCAACAGGGCCAGGGCCTTGGGCACCTGCTCGTTGAGGGCCTGCGCGCCCAGGCTGCCGCCGACCACCAGAAGGCGCAGCGGGCCTTCGCGTCCGGCCAGGCGCTCGGCGGGGGCCGGCACGGCGGCGATCTCCGGGCGCACCGGGTTGCCCACCCATTGCCCCTTGGCGAGCGGCGAGTCGCGCGTGGCGAGCGGCAGGCCCAGCAGGACGCGGTCCGCGACGTGCGCCAGCACCTTGTTGGTGAGGCCGGGGATGGCGTTCTGTTCGTGGATCACCAGGGGCTTGTTGAGCAGCGAGGCCATCATGCCGCCGGGGAAGGCGACGTAGCCGCCCATGCCGAGGGCGACGTCCGGACGTTCGCGGAAGATCGCGCGCGCCGCCTGCCAGAAGGCGACCAGCAGGTGCATGGGCAGCAGCAGCTTGGCCAGCAGGCCCTTGCCGCGCACCCCCGCCACCTTCACCCAGGCCATGTCGAAGCCCTTGGCGACCGCCAGCTTCGCCTCCATGCCGGCCTGCGTGCCCAGCCACACCACGCGCCAGCCCTCGCCGCGCAGTGCCTCGGCCACGGCGAGCGCGGGCATGACGTGGCCGCCGGTACCGCCGGCCATGACCAGGAGGGTGCGCGGGGCCGTGCTCATGTGCGCTTCCCCCGCATCAGGCAGCGGTTTTGGCTCCGGCCGCCGCTACGCGGCTTAACTTGCTGATGCAAGTTGGCCTGCGCCGAAATCGTTGCCAGGAGTCGGTTCATGTGCGCTTCCCTCGCATGAGGCAACGATTTTCATGGTCGATGCGCAGCAGCAGGGCCAGCGCCAGGCAGTTGGCGACGATGCCGGAGCCGCCGTAGCTCATGAGCGGCAGGGTGAGGCCCTTGGTGGGCAGGAGGCCGAGGTTCACGCCCATGTTGATGAAGGACTGCACGCCCAGCCAGACGCCCACGCCCTGCGCTGCGAGGGCCTGGAAGTTGCGTTCCATCAGGCTGGCCTGCCAGCCGATCGAGAAGGCGCGCCAGGTCAGCCAGGCGAACAGCAGGATCACGGCGATCACGCCGAACAGGCCCAGTTCCTCGCCGATCACCGCGAGCAGGAAGTCGGTGTAGGCCTCGGGCAGGTAGAACAGCTTCTCGATGCTGTCGCCCAGGCCGACGCCGGTGAACTCGCCGCGCCCGAGGGCGATCAGGGCGTGGGTGAGCTGGTAGCCGGAGCCGTAGGGGTCCTTCCAGGGGTCGAGGTAGCCGAGGACGCGCTCGTAGCGGTATTCCGAGGTGACGATCATGAGCACGAAGCTGATGCCGAGCAGCAGGGTCAGGCCGAAGAACAGCTTGGCGTTGAAGCCGCCCAGGAACAGGATCGCCAGGGCGATGCTGACGATCACCACGAAGGCGCCGAAGTCGGGCTCCAGCAGGAGCAGGCCGCCCAGGCCGGCCATCGCCAGGAACATGGGCAGGAAGCCTCGCTTCAGGTCCTTCATGAACGCGGCCTTGCGCACCGTGTAGTCGGCGGCATAGAGGATGGTGGCGAACTTCATCAGCTCCGAGGGCTGGAAGTTGCCGAGCGGGCCGAGCGGGATCCAGCGCCGCGCGCCATAGACCTCCTTGCCGATGAAGGGGATCAGCACCAGCACCAGGAACACCGCGGCGGTGATGAACAGGCCGGGGGCAAGCTTCTGCCAGACCGGCGTGGGGATCTGGAACGCCGCGTAGCCCACGCCCAGGCCGATCACCAGGTACATGGCGTGGCGCACCAGATAGAAGCTGGCGCGCTGGTCGACGCTCTTCGCCTCGGCGATGGCGATGGAGGCGGAATAGACCATCACCAGGCCGATGGCGAGCAGCGCCAGGGCGGCGAACACCAGGCCCCAGTCGTAGGGGTTGAGGGCGGTACGCTTGAGGGCCGCGTTATGAAACATGGCCGCCCCTCCGGCGTTCGCCCTGGCGGCGCTCCGGCACGTGGTTGAGGGTGGCGAGCTTGCGCCGGTCGCGCAGGCGGCGCTCCTGGTGGCGTGCCATCAGCGTCTCCACCGCGGCGACGAAGACCTCGGCGCGGTGCGCGTAGTTGCGGAACATGTCCCAGCTCGCGCAGGCGGGGGAGAGCAGGATCGCGTCGCCCGGCTGCGACAGGGCGTAGGCCTGGGTCACCGCCGCCTCCATGGTCTCGGCGCGCAGCACCGGGCAGGCGCCGGCGATCGCCGCCTCGACCTGCGGGCCGTCGCGGCCGATCTGCACCACCGCGCGCACCTTGCCCACGGCCTCGCGCATGGGCGAGAAGTCCTGGCCCTTGCCGTCGCCGCCGGCGATCAGCACCACCGGCACGGTGAAGCCCTTGAGCGCGGCCACCGTGGCGCCGACGTTGGTGCCCTTGGAGTCGTCGTAGAAGCTGCGCCCGGCCAGCTCGGCCACCTTCTGCACGCGGTGCGGCAGGCCCTCGAAGGTCTTGAGGGCGGGGATCAGGCCGTCGTAGTCGAGGCCGATGGCGCGGCACAGGGCCAGCGCGGCCATGGCGTTGGCGGCGTTGTGTAGGCCGGCGATGGTGAGCTTGTCCACCGGCAGCAGGCCCTGGCCGGCCTCCGCCATCCACAGCCGGTCCTTCTGGTGCATGAGGCAGAAATGGCCGATCGGCAGGTTTTCCGGCGGCGCGCATTCCAGGTCGATGCCGAAGCTCCACTGTGTGTGGCCGGGGCGCGCCATGGCCATGACCATGGGGTCGTCGCGGTTCAACACCTGGATGCACGAGGGCTTGGCGCGGCCCATGACGGTCTCCACGCCGAAGATGCGCGCCTTCGCGGCGGCGTAGTCGTCCAGGCCCGCGTAGCGGTCCATGTGGTCCTGCGAGATGTTCAGCACCGTGGCCGCGTCCGCCTCCAGGCTGGCGGTGGTTTCGAGCTGGAAGCTGGACAGCTCCAGCACCCACACGTCCGGGTCCTTGCCGCTGGCCTCGCGCTCGTCCAGCGCCTCCAGCACCGGCAGGCCGATGTTGCCGGCCACCACGGTGTCGCGCCCGTAGGCGGCGCACAGGTGGCCGGTCAGGGCGGTGACCGTGCTCTTGCCGTTGGAGCCGGTGATGGCGATGACCCTGGCGTGCGAGCCGCGGACCGCGCGCGCGAACAGCTCCACGTCGCCCACCACGTCCTTGCCCTGCGCGAGCGCCGCCTGGATCTCGGGGGTGGCGAGCGGCACGCCGGGGCTGGCGACGATCAGGTCGGCCCAGGCGAAGTCCGCCGCGTCGAAGCCGCCCAGGCTCAGCGCCACCTCCGGGAAGGCCTCGCGCAGGTGCTGCGCGTGCGGCGGCTCGGCGCGCGTGTCGGTGCCGCGTACCGTCGCGTCGTGCTCGATCAGCCAGCGCACGCAGGACGCGCCGGTGTCGCCGAGGCCGACCACCAGGGCCTTGATGCCAGCGTAGTTGGAGCCCGCGCGCGTCATCGCGTCACCTCAGCTTCAGGGAGGCCAGGCCCACCAGCACCAACATCATGCTGATGATCCAGAAACGCACGACCACCTGCGTCTCCTTCCACCCCTTCTTCTCGAAGTGGTGGTGGATGGGGGCCATGAGGAACACGCGCTTGCCGCGCAACTTGAACGAGCCGACCTGCACCATCACCGAGACCGCCTCGGCGACGAACACGCCGCCCATGATGAACAGCACGATCTCCTGGCGCACGATCACCGCCACCACGCCGAGGGCGGCGCCCAGGGCGAGGGCGCCGACGTCGCCCATGAACACCTCGGCCGGGTAGGCGTTGAACCACAGGAAGGCCAGGCCCGCGCCGACCATGGCGGCGCAGAAGATCACCAGCTCGCCGGCGCCGGGGATGTGCGGCAGGCCCAGGTACTTGGAGAACACGGCGTGGCCGGCGACGTAGGCGAACACCGCCAGCGCTCCGGAGACCATCACCGTCGGCAGGATCGCCAGGCCGTCGGCGCCGTCGGTGAGGTTCACCGCGTTGCTGCTGCCGACGATGACGAAGTAGGCCAGCACCACGAAGCCCGCCACGCCCAGCGGCATGACGATCTGCTTGAAGAAGGGCACGATCAGCTCGGTCTGCGCCGGCAGGTGCGCCGACCAGGCCAGCCAGGCGGCGATCAGGATGGCGATTACCGACTGCCAGAAGTACTTCCAGCGCGAGGCGAGGCCCTTGGGGTTCTTCTCCACCACCTTGCGCCAGTCGTCCACCCAGCCGATGGCGCCGAAGCCCACCAGGGTGAGCAGCGAGATCCACACGTAGCGGTTGGAGAGGTCCGCCCACAAGAGGGTGGTGACGGCGATGGAGGAGAGGATGAGGGCGCCGCCCATGGTCGGCGTGCCGGCCTTCACCAGATGGGTCTGCGGGCCATCGTCGCGCACCGGCTGGCCGACCTTCAGCTCGGTCAGCTTGCGGATCATCCACGGCCCCAGCACGAAGGAGATGACCAGGGCGGTGAGCGCCGCCAGCACCGCGCGCAGGGTGATGTAGTTGAAGACGTTGAACAGGCGGATGTCGTGGCCGATCCACTGCGCGAGCATCAGGAGCATACGTGCGCCTCCTGGAAAGATTTCACGACCCGTTCCATCTGCATGAAGCGGGAACCCTTCACCAGCACGGTGACCTCCGGCCCCAGGGCCTGCTCGATCTCGGCCAGGAGTTCCTCGATGCGCTCGAAGTGCATGGCGGCGGTGGGCGTCGCCCCCTCGCCGAATCCCTGCACGGTGTTGACCGACAGCTCGCCCAGGCAGAGCAGGCGGTCGATGCCCGCGGCCTTTGCCTTCTCGCCCACCTCGCGGTGCAGGGCGGCGGCGTCCGGGCCCAGTTCGCCCATGTCACCCAGCACCAGGATGCGCGTGCCGGGACGCGCGGCGAGCACGCCGATGGCGGCCAGCACGGAGTCGGGGTTGGCGTTGTAGGTGTCGTCGATCAAGGTTGCGCCCATCAGGCAGGCGTGGGGCTGCAGGCGGCCCTTGGTGCCGCTGTAGGCGGCGAGGCCGCGCGCGATGGCGGCCGGCGCGATGCCCAGCGCCAGGGCGGCGGCGGCGGCGGCGGCGGCGTTGCGGCGGTTGTGCTCGCCCGGCACCTGCAGTTCGGTCTCGATCATGCCGTGCGCGGTGTGCAGGCGCAGGGTGTCATCCTGCGCCGGGTCGATGCGCACGTCGGCATGCGGGTCGAAGCCGAAGCCGAGAATCGTGCGGCCCTGGTTCAGGCCGCGCCACAGGCCGGCGTGCGGGTCGTCCAGGTTGACGATGGCGATGCCGTCCTCGCGCAGGCCGGCGTAGATCTCGCCCTTCGCGCGCGCCACCGCCTCGACGCTGCCCAGGCCCTCCAGGTGGGCGCGCAGGGCGTTGTTCACCAGGGCCACGTCGGGGCGCGCCAGCGCGGTCAGGTAGGCCAGCTCGCCGGGGTGGTTCATGCCCATCTCGATCACCGCGTAACGGTGTTCGGGGGTCAGGCCCAGCAGGGTCAGCGGCATGCCGATGTCGTTGTTGAGGTTGCCCTGCGTCGCCAGCACCGCCGACTCACTGGCCTCGGCGGCGCAGATCGCCGCGAGCATCTCCTTCACCGTGGTCTTGCCGTTGCTGCCGGTGATGGCGGCGAGCCGCGCGGGCATGCGGCTGCGGTGCCAGGCGGCGAGCCGGCCGAGCGCCAGGCGGGTGTCGTCGACGACGATGGCGGGGGCGAGGTCGAGGTCGAGGCCGGCGTCCGCCGCCACCATCACCGCCGCCGCGCCCTGCGCCAGGGCCTTGGCGGCGAAGGCGTGGCCGTCGAAGTTGGCGCCGCGCAGGGCGACGAACAGGCAGCCGGGGGTGAGCCTGCGCGTGTCGGTCTCGACGCGCGTGAAGGCGACGTCCGCGCCGGCCGCGGTGGCGCCGATGGCCTGGGCGGCTTCGTGCAGGTTCATGCCGGCCTCCATTGCGCCAGGGCGGCCTGGGCCTCGGCCAGGTCCGAGAAGGGACGTTTCACGCCTTGGATCTCCTGATAGTCCTCGTGGCCCTTGCCGGCGAGGAGAACGATGTCTTCGGCGCCCGCGTCGCGGATCGCCGTCTGGATGGCCTCGCGCCGGTCGAGGATCACGCTGTGGTTGGCGTTCTCCCCCGCAGGCATGCCGGCGAGGATGTCCCGCACGATGTGGGCCGGGTCCTCGTTGCGCGGGTTGTCGCTGGTGACCACCGCCCGGTCGGCGCCGGCCGCCACCGCCGCGCCCATGAGCGGGCGCTTGCCGGTGTCGCGCCCGCCGCCACAGCCGAACACGCAGACCAGGCGGCCCCGGGTGAGTGGCCGCAGTGCGGCCAGCACCTTCTCGAGGGCGTCCGGGGTGTGGGCGAAGTCGACGATCACGGTCGGCGCGCCGGGGAAGCCCTCCACCGTCTGCATGCGCCCGGCGGCGGCACGCACCGTCGCGAGGGCGGCGAGGGCGTCGGCCATGGGGATGTCGGCGGCGAGCAGGGCCCCCAGGGCGGCGAGCAGGTTGTAGCCGTTGAAGGCGCCGAGCAGGGGGCTTTCCAGGTGGCCGCCGCCCCACGGGGAGACGATCTCCAGGCGCAGGCCGAGGCGGTCCGCCTGCAGGTCGGCGCGCAGGTCGCCGGCCTTGAGCCCGTAGCTGATGACGCGCGCGTCCTTGACCTGGTGCATGAGCGCGGCGCCCAGGTCGTCGTCGGCGTTGACCACGGCGGCCTTGAGGCCGGGCCAGTGGAACAGGCGCGCCTTGGCGGCGGCATAGGCCTCCATGCTGCCGTGGTAGTCGAGGTGGTCGCGCGACAGGTTGGTGAGCACCGCCACGTCGAAGGCCACCTCGGCGACGCGGCCCTGGTCGAGGCCGTGCGAGGAGACCTCCATGGCCACGCCGGCGGCGCCGGCGTCGCGGTACTGCGCGAGCAGGCCCTGCAGGGTGACGGCGTCCGGCGTGGTGTGGGTGGCGCCGGCCATCTCGCCGGGGAAGCCGTTGCCCAGGGTGCCCACCGCGGCGGTGCGGCGGCCCAGGTGGGTGAAGGCCTGCGCGAGCCAGTGCGAGATCGAGGTCTTGCCGTTGGTGCCGGTGATGCCGGTCATCCACAGGGCCTTGGAGGGCTCGCCGTGCCAGGCGGCGGCGAGGCCGGCGGCGCGCGCCTTGAGGCCGGCCACCGGCAGGTGCGGCACCGTCCAGGCCGGGTCCCAGGAGAAACCCTCCGGCTCCCAGGCGATGGCGGCGGCACCGGCGTGGATCGCGCCGGCGATGTGGCCGCGCCCGTCATGCACACCGCCGGGGTAGGCGAGGAACACGTCGCCGCGGCCGACGCGCCGGCTGTCGGCGGTCATGCCCTGGGCGGCGGGGGCGAGGCGGCGCAGCTCGTTCACGGTTTCGGTCTCGCTCATACCGCCTCCGGGATCACGGGCGCGGCGCCAGGCGGCGCGCTGTTCTCGTCGAAGGGCGCGTCCGGCGGCACCGCCATGAAGCGCAGGGCGCCGGCCATGACGCGTGAGAACACCGGCGCGGCGACCAGGCCGCCGTAATAGTCGCGGCCGCTCGGCTCGTCGATCATCACCGCCACCACCAGGCGCGGGTCGGAGGCGGGGGCGAGGCCGACGAAGGAGCTGATGTACTTGTCCGGGGCATAGGTGCCACCGACCAGCTTGTGCGCGGTGCCGGTCTTGCCGGCGACGCGGTAGCCGACCACCCGGGCCTGCGGCGCGGTGCCGCCGTTCAGCGTCACGCGTTCCATCATCGCCAGCACGGCGCGCGCGGTCTCGGGCTTCATGACGCGGTTGCCCAGCGCCTGTCCCTCGCGCTTGAGGGCGGTGAGCTGGGGCATGACGCCGTCGTTGGCGAAGGCCGTGTAGGCGTGGGCCATCTGCAGCAGGCTCACCGAGATGCCGTGGCCGAAGGCCATGGTGGCCTTCTCGATCGGCCGCCAGGTGTCGAAGGGACGCAGGCGGCCGCTCGCCTCGCCGGGCATGCCGGACTTGGGCGGCGCCCCCATGCCGGCGCGCGTGAGCAGGCGCCAGTAGTCCTCGCCACGCATCTCCAGGGCGATCTTCGCCACCGCGACGTTGCTGGAGACCTGGATCGCGTCGGAGATCGTCAGGGCCCCCTTGGGGTGCACGTCCGTGATGCGCTTGTCGCCGACCTGGAACCAGCCGGGGCCGGTGTCGATGACGGTGTTGGGGGTGACCACGCCGGCCTCCAGCGCGGCGGCGACCAGCAAGGGCTTCATGGTCGAGCCCGGCTCGAACACGTCCGTGACGGCGCGGTTGCGCAGGCGCGCGGCGGTGAAGGTGGCGCGGCTGTTGGGGTTGAAGCTGGGCACGTTGGCGAGCGCCAGCAGCTCGCCGGTGCGCGCATCCAGCACCACCGCGGCGCCGGCACGTGCCTGGTGCTGCACCACGGCGTCCGAGAGGGCGCGGAAGGCGAGGTACTGGACGTGCTGGTTCAGCGACAGGGCGAGGTCTCGGCCGGGCTTTGGCGCCTTCACGCGCTCCAGGACCTCCACCGCGTTGCCGCGCCGGTCCTTGATCACGCGCTCGGCGCCGGGCTCGCCGGTGAGCCAGGTCTGGTAGGCGAGCTCCAGCCCCTCCTGGCCCTGGTCCTCGATGTTGGTGACGCCGAGGACGTGGGCCGTGACCTCGCCGGCGGGGTAGTAGCGGCGGTATTCCGGCTTGGCATGCAGGCCGGCGATGTTCAGGTCCTTGGCCATCTGCGCCTTGTGCGGCTCCACCAGGCGGTCGAGGTAGACGAAGGCGCGGCCCTTGTCGGCGAAGACGCGCGCGAGGTGCTCGGGGTCCTTGTCGAGGATGCTCGCGAGGGCCTGGATCTGCTGCGGCGTGGCGCTGGCCTCGCGCGGGTTCACCCACAGCGACTCCACCGGCGTGCTCACCGCCAGGGGTTCGCCGCGCCGGTCGGTGATCATGCCGCGATAGGCGGGGATGGGGATGATGCGCTGCACGCGCTTCTCGCCCTCCTCGGTGAGGAAGTCGTCGTGCCAGGCCTGCAGGTAGACCGCGCGCGCCGACAGCGCGGCGAAGCCGGCGAACAGCAGCGACAGGGTCAGGCGCTGGCGCCAGCGCTGCAGGTCGAGGCGCAGCAGGGGGTGGCCCTGCGGCTGCGAGTGGCGTGCGCGCGGCGGGCTCAAGGCTGGCGCCCTCCCTCGAGGACATAGATGCGGCGCGGGTCCGGCACCGCCATCTGCAGGCGGGTGCGCGCGACCTCCTCGACCCGGTTGTGCATCAGCCAGGTGGAGATCTCCAGCTGCAGGCGGCCCCACTCGATGTCGAGCTCGCGCGCGTGCGCCTGCTCCGCCTGCAGGGCCACAAACAATTTGCGCGCCTGGTGGCGCGCTGAGACGACGGCGAGGGCGCAGACCACTAGCACCAGGGTGAGGAGCAGGTTCACCTTGACCATGGTGCCCCCGCATCCACGGGCGTGCGCTCGGCGACGCGCATCACCGCGCTGCGCGCGCGCGGGTTGGCGCGGCACTCCGCCTCGCCCGGGCGCACCGCCTTGCCGATCAGGCGCAGGCGGCCCGGACGCAGGGCGTCGGCGGTCAGGGGGATCTCGGGCGGCGCCTTCTCCCCTTCCGCTTCACCGCGCATGAACCGCTTCACCATCCGGTCTTCCAAAGAATGAAAACTGATCACCACCAGACGCCCACCCGGCCTCAACACCCCGACCGCCTGCGGGAGCGCCGCTTCAAGCTCTTCAAGCTCGCGGTTAATGAAAATCCGCACAGCCTGAAAGGTGCGCGTCGCCGGGTCCTGCCCGCGTTCGCGCGTACGCACGGCGCCGGCCACCAGCGTGGCGAGCTGGCGGGTCGTCGCGAGCGGACGTTCGGCGCGCGCCTTGACAACCGCCCTTGCAACCTGCCGAGCAAACCGCTCTTCGCCATAGTCCCGGACAACCCGCGCAATCTCCTCTTCCGGCGCCTGGTTCAGCCATTCCGCGGCGGTCATGCCGCGGCTGGTATCCATGCGCATATCCAGCGGCGCATCGAAACGGAAGCTGAACCCCCGCTCCGCCTCGTCCAGCTGCGGGCTGGACACCCCCAGGTCGAACAGCACGCCGTCGACCTGCTCCAAACCTTGTTCCCGCACCGCCTCGTCCAGCCCGGAAAAGGCCGCATGCACGAGGTGGAAGCGCGCATCCCGCAACGCCGCGCCCGCCGCCAGCGCGGCCGGGTCGCGATCCAGGGAGATCAGGCGGCCCCGCTCGCCCAGGCGCGCGAGGATCGCGCGGCTGTGTCCGCCGCGGCCGAAGGTAGCGTCCACGTAGACGCCCTCCGGACGGATCGCCAGCGCCTCGACCGCCTCGTCCAGCAGGACCGTGACGTGGCCCGCGTCCCCGCTCACAGCGAGAAGCCCTTGAGCTCCTCGGGCAGACGGCCGTTGCGCGCGGCGTCGTTGAGCATCTCCGGCAACTGGGCGGCCTGCTCGAACAGCGCCTGCCAGGCGGGTTCGCTCCACAGCGCGAATTTCTTGTCCTGGCCGACCAGCACCACGTCCTTCTCCAGCTTGGCGTACTTGCGCAGCATCGGCGGCACGAGGATGCGGCCGGCGGAATCCAGTTCCACCTCTTCCGCGGAGCCCACCACCAGCATCTTCAGCTGCCGGCTCACCGGGTCCATGCCGGGCAGGGCGTTGATCTGGCGCTCGACGACCTCCCAATCGGGGTAGGGGTAGAGAAGGAGGCAGCCGTTGGTCGGATCGGCGGTGAGCATGAGCTGGCCGCCGCAGCGCGCCATCAGGCGCTCGCGGTACTTGGCGGGTATGGACAGGCGTCCTTTCCCATCCAGGGCCAGCTGTGTCGATCCTCTGAACATGTCTCCTCGGGCGTTTGTCTGATCCACGGCCTGACACCAGGCCACACGATCTCCCACTTCCTCCCACTATATGAACACCAATTCCCACGGTCAAGCCAAAAAACACAATTTTTTCAATGGGTTCAAGGACTTACGAAAGGGGGTGTTTTTGGGAAATACCTTTCTGGATTGAGGCAATACGCAGGTAACTTAAAGTCGAACTTTAAGTTGTGGGGCAAAGTGGGGAAGTGAGGTCCGGGCATCCGCCCGGCAAGTGGAGAGTGGGAGCCGGCCGATAAGCCGGGTTCTGTCGTGGACAGCCATTCATCTGGGACGGTGATCGCTCACCGCCTCGAGCAGCCTACCCGCGGACTCAGCGGGCCGCTTCAACGTCCGCCTATTTGGCCTTGCTCCGGATGGGGTTTGCCCGCCGCGGCCGTTGCCGGCGCGGCCGTGCGCTCTTACCGCACGATTTCACCCTTACCTGATCTGGCCTTGCGGCCAGCCATCGGCGGTATGTTTCTGTTGCACTTTCCGTCGCCTTGGGCCGGGGGCTTGCACCCCAGGCTTATAGCGCCCAGGCGTTACCTGGCATCCTGCCCTGTGGAGCCCGGACTTTCCTCCGTGCCCGAAGGCACGGCGGCTGTCTGGCCGACTCCCGGGCGGGAGTATAGGCGATGCCGGGCCGTTATCGTCTCAGGCCGTGAGGCGGCGCAGGGCCTCGGCATATTTCTCGGCCGTCTTCGCGACCACCTCCGCGGGGATCTGCGGGCCGGGGGGCTGCTTGTTCCAGCCGGAGTCGCTCAGCCAGTCGCGCACGTACTGCTTGTCGTAACTGGGCGGGTTGCTGCCGACCCGGTATTCGTCCAGCGGCCAGAAGCGCGAGGAGTCGGGGGTGAGGACCTCGTCGATGAGGGTGAGCGTGCCGTTCTCATCCAGGCCGAACTCGAACTTGGTGTCGGCGATGATGATGCCGCGCGTCAGGGCGTATTCGGCGGCGGCGGTGTAGAGGGCGATGGCGGCGTCGCGCACCTGCATGGCGAGGTCCCGCCCCAGCAGGGCCTGGCAGCGTTCGAAGTCGATGTTCTCGTCGTGCTCGCCCACGGCGGCCTTGGTGGAGGGGGTGAAGATGGGCTCCGGCAGGCGGTCCGCCAGCTGCATGCGGTCGGGCAGGACGTGGCCGCACACCTGCCCGGTCTTCTGGTAGTCGGCCCAGCCGGAGCCGACCAGGTAGCCGCGCACGATGGCCTCCACGGGCAGGGCCTTGAGGCGCTTGACGACGATGGCGCGGCCGGCGACCTGTTCGCGCTCGTCCGCCGCCACCACGTCCTCCGGCGCGTCGCCGGTGAGCTGGTTGGGCAGGATGTGCGCGAGCTTCCTGAACCAGAAGTCCGCCATCGCGGTGAGGACCTTGCCCTTGCCGGGGATGGGGGTCGGCATCACCACGTCGAAGGCGGAGAGGCGGTCGGTGGTGACGATGAGCATGCGCTTGTCGTCCACGGCATAGATGTCGCGCACCTTGCCCTTGTGGATGAGGGGCAGGGAGCGGATCGAGGATTCATACAGGGAGGTGGTCATGGTGTCTGTCCTTGCAGGAGGGGGCGCCGGCGCGCCGGTTGGCGCGGCGGCGAGGCTGATCAGTTCATGCGCGCCGGCATCGAGTGCGGCGCGACAGGCGTCGGAGAGGTGCGCGGCATCGGCGACGATGAGGGTGACGGGCTGACGGTTGCGGCTCAGGTGCCGGACGACGGCCTCGGAGAGCTGGCCGCCGACCTGCGCCAGGCGGTAGTCGATACCGCTGTGCTCCAACTGCAGCAGCAGCAGGGCAGGCAGGGGGGCGGCGCCATCCGTGGGGTCGATCAGCAGGATGTCCAGCCGCGAGGCGAGGTGCACGCAGGTGCGCAGGGCCTCCTTCTGCAGGTCGCGCCCCATTTGCCCGCTATCGAGGGCGAGGATGACGCGGCGGCTGGCCTTGCGTTCCGGGGTGCTCATGGCGATGCCCTGCGCCAAGTGAAAAGCGGCCCGTGTGGGCCGCCTTCTCCTGCCTGGGTCTCACCGAAGGCTTAGTTGACCTTGGGGTCCAGTTCGCCCTTGTCGTAGCGGACCTGCATCTCTTCGAGGTTGTAGACCTTGGTGATCTTGCTGGCCATGCCGGCGGAACCGAAGGCCTCGTAGCGGGCCTTGCAGATGCCGCTCATGGCCTTGGTGGCCTCCTTGAAGAACTTGCGCGGGTCGAAGTTGGCCTTGTTCTCGGCCAGGTGCTTGCGGATCGCGCCGGTGGAGGCCATGCGCAGGTCGGTGTCGATGTTCACCTTGCGCACGCCGCTCTTGATGCCTTCGACGATCTCGGAGACCGGCACGCCGTAGGTCTGGCCCATGTCGCCACCGTAGCTGTTGATGATGGCGAGCCAGTCCTCGGGCACGGAGGAGGAGCCGTGCATGACCAGGTGCACGTTGGGGATGCGGGCGTGGATCTCTTTCACGCGGTCGATGCGCAGCACCTTGCCGGTGGGCTTCTGGGTGAACTTGTAAGCGCCGTGCGAGGTGCCGATGGCGATGGCCAGGGCGTCGACCTTGGTCTTGGCGACGAAGTCGGCGGCCTCGTCGGGGTCGGTCAGCAGCATGGAGTGGTCCAGCTCGCCCTCGGCGCCGTGGCCGTCTTCCTCGCCCATCTTGCCGGTCTCGAGGGAGCCCAGGCAGCCCAGTTCGCCTTCCACGGACACGCCGCAGGCATGGGCCAGCTCGGCCACCTGACGGGTGACGTTGACGTTGTACTCGTAGGTGGAGGGGGTCTTGCCGTCGGACATCAGGGAGCCGTCCATCATCACGGAGCTGAAGCCGGACTGGATGGAGCGGAAGCAGACGCTGGGGCTGGCGCCGTGGTCCTGGTGCATGCACACCGGGATCTGCGGATATTGCTCGATGGCGGCCAGGATCAGGTGGCGCAGGAAGGGCTCGCCGGCGTAGGAACGCGCACCGGCGGAACCCTGCAGGATCACGGGGCTGTCAACGGCGGCGGCGGCCTGCATGATGGCCTGGACCTGTTCCATGTTGTTGACGTTGAAAGCGGGCAGACCGTAGCCGTTCTCGGCGGCGTGGTCGAGCAGTTGACGCAGGGAAATCAGAGCCATCTGTCGTTTCTCCTTAAGTTAATTAAGCAATCTTGGATCAAGCCTTCTTGCGTTCACCGACGCGGACGATCTTCAGGGTGTTGGTGCCGCCGGGCTTGCCGATGGGTTCGCCGATCGTCAGGAGGATCAGGTCACCGTCTCGGACCGCGCCGCGTCGCCGCAGTTCATCCTCGGCCTCGGCAAGCAGTTGATCGCGATCGTTGCTGGAAGGGCGGAAGTTGACGGGGTAGACGCCGCGGAACAGGGTCACCTTTCTACGGGTCTCCACCTCCGGCGTCAAGGCGTAGATCGGCACGCGGGTGCTGATGCGCGACATCCAGAGGGCGGTGGAGCCGGACTGGGTCATGGCGGCGATGGCCTTGATGTTGAGGTGCAGCGAGGTGAAGGCCGCGGACATGGCGATCGCCTCGTCCATGCGCAGCAGGCCCCGGTCGAACACCCGGCTGATGGCCAGCGAGTCGCATTCCTTCTCCGCCTCCAGGCAGACGCGGTCCATCGCCTGGATGGCCTCGACGGGAAATTGTCCTGCGGCGGTTTCCGCCGAGAGCATCACCGCGTCGGTGCCGTCGAGCACCGCGTTGGCCACGTCGGAGACCTCGGCGCGGGTCGGGATCGGGCTGGAGATCATCGACTCCATCATCTGCGTGGCGGTGATCACCAGTTTGTTCATCTCGCGCGCCACGCGGATCATCTTCTTCTGCAGGGCAGGCACGGCGGCATCGCCGACCTCCACGCCCAGGTCGCCGCGCGCCACCATGATGGCGTCGGAGACGGCGACGATCTCCTCCAGGGCCGTGATGGCCTCGGCGCGTTCGATCTTGGCGACGATCCAGGCCTTGCCGCCGGCGGCGCGCAGGATCTCGCGCGCCTGCTGGATGTCGGCGGCGGAGCGCGGGAAGGACACCGCGAGGTAGTCCGCCTTGATGGCGGCGGCGGTCTTGATGTCCTCGATGTCCTTCTCGGTCAGCGCTGAGGCGGACAGCCCGCCGCCCTTGCGGTTGATGCCCTTGTTGTTGGACAGCACGCCGCCCTGGACCACCTTGCAGTGCACCTCGTTGCCCTGCACGCCCTCAACCCACATCTCGATGCGGCCGTCGTCGAGCAGCAAGGTGGCGCCGCGCGCCACGTCCTTGACGAGTTCCTTGTAGTCGAGGCCGACGCGGCCCTGGTCGCCCAGGGGGCAGTCGGCGTCGAGGATGAACTTGTCGCCCGGCTTCAGGGTGATCTTGCCGTCCTTGAACTTGCCGATGCGGATCTTGGGACCCTGCAGGTCGACCAGCACGCCGACCGCGCGGGCGCGCGTCTTGGCGAGGGAGCGGACGAGTTCGCAGCGCTGTTGGTGTTCCTCGGCGGTGCCGTGGGAGAAGTTGAGGCGGACCACGTCCACCCCTGCCTCCATCAGCTTGTCCAGGACCTTGGGGTCGTTACTGGCTGGACCAAGCGTGGCGACGATCTTGGTTCTACGGTTCATGGTTTTCCTGAGGCGTTAGGCGAGAGACGTGGGGCGTAGGCAATGTGGAGGTTTCGCCTCACGCCTTGCGCCCCACGCCGCACCGCGGTGTGCGGTCAGCCCTGCGCGCGCTTTTCCAGGATGTCCACGGCGGGCAGGGTCTTGCCCTCGAGGTACTCGAGGAAGGCGCCACCGGCGGTGGAGATGTAGGACACCTTGTCGTAGATGTCGTACTTCTGGATGGCGGCAATGGTGTCGCCGCCGCCGGCCAGGGTGAAGGCCTTGGTCTCGGCGATGGCCTTGGCGATGGCCTTGGTGCCGTCGCCGAACTGGTCGAACTCGAACACGCCGACCGGGCCGTTCCACACCACGGTGCCGGCCTTCATGATGATGTCCACCAGTTCCTGGGCGGACTTGGGGCCAATGTCGAAGATCATGTCGTCGTCGGCCACGGCGCCGGCGTCCTTCAGCACGGCCGGCTCGTTGGCGTCGAACTGCTTGCCGCACACCACGTCGACGGCGACGGGGATGGTGGCGCCGCGCGCGGACATCTTCTCCATCAGGCCCTGGGCGGTGGGGATCAGGTCGGTCTCGCACAGGGACTTGCCGACGTTCTTGCCGGTGGCGGCCAGGAAGGTGTTGGCGATGCCGCCGCCGACCACCAGCTGGTCGCACTTCTCGGAGAGGGCCTCCAGCACGGTCAGCTTGGTGGAGACCTTGGAGCCGCCGACGATGGCGACCATGGGACGGGCGGGGTTGGCCAGGGCCTTGGCCAGGGCCTCCAGTTCCTCGGACACCAGCATGCCGGCGCAGGCGGTGGGGGCGAACTGGGCGATGCCGTAGGTGGAGGCCTCGGCGCGGTGGGCGGTGCCGAAGGCGTCCATGACGAATACGTCGCACAGGGCGGCGTATTTCTTCGCGGTCTCTTCGACGTTCTTCTTCTCACCCTTGTTGACGCGGCAGTTCTCCAGCAGGACGACCTCGCCCTCGGCGACGTCGAAGCCGCCGTCCACCCAGTCCTTGATCAGGCGCACGGGCTTGCCCAGCTTGGCGGACATCACGTCGGCCACCGGCTGCAGGGAGACCTCGGCGGTCCATTCGCCCTCGGTGGGGCGGCCCAGGTGGGAGGTGACCATCACCTTGGCGCCGGCCTTGAGCGCGTGCTCGATGGTGGGCATGGAGGCGGTGATGCGGGCGTCCGAGGTGACCTTGCCGTCCTTGACGGGCACGTTCAGGTCGGCGCGGATGAAGACGCGCTTGCCCTTCAGGTCGAGGTCGGTCATGCGGAGGAATTTGGCCATTTGGAGACTCCTTGGAAAGTTAAGCGGTAAGGGATAAGCGGGCTTATGCCTTACAGCTCACGTTGTCGGGGCGTAGGGTGGGCCAGGCCGCCAGGCCGTAACCCACCATGACGCGATTGGTGGGTTACGCCGCAAGCGGCTAACCCACCCTACAGCCTTACTTCGCGACGTGCTCGACCAGACGGAGCATGTTGCAGGTGTAGCCGTACTCGTTGTCGTACCAGGCCACGACCTTGACGAAGGTCGGGTCGAGGGCGATGCCGGCCTCGGCGTCGAAGGTGGAGGGGGCGGAGTTGCCCACGAAGTCGGTGGAGACCACCTTCTCGTCGGTGTAGCCCAGCACGCCCTTCAGGGGGCCTTCGGAGGCGGCCTTCATGGCCTTGCAGATGTCCTCGTAGGAGGCTTCCTTGTTCAGCTCGACGGTCAGGTCGACGACGGAGACGTCGGAGGTGGGGACGCGGAAGGCCATGCCGGTGAGCTTCTTGTTCAGCTCGGGCAGGACCTTGCCGACGGCCTTGGCGGCGCCGGTGGAGGACGGGATGATGTTCTCGAGGATGCCGCGGCCGCCGCGCCAGTCCTTCTTGGACGGGCCGTCGACGGTCTTCTGGGTGGCGGTGGCGGCGTGCACGGTGGTCATCAGGCCGCGCTTGATGCCGAAGGCGTCGTTCAGCACCTTGGCCACGGGGGCCAGGCAGTTGGTGGTGCAGGAGGCGGCGGAGACGATGGCCTGGCCGGCGTAGGTGCTGTGGTTCACGCCGTACACGAACATCGGGGTGTCGTCCTTGGCGGGGGCGGACTGCACGACCTTCTTGGCGCCGGCGGCGATGTGGGCCTGGCAGGACTCGGTGGTCAGGAAGAAGCCGGTGCAGTCGATGACGATGTCGGCGCCCACTTCGTTCCACTTCAGGTTGGCGGGCTCTTTCTCGGCGGTCAGGCGGATCTTCTTGCCGTTGACGATCATGTTGTTGCCGTCGACCTCGACGCTGCCGTTGAAGCGGCCGTGCACGGAGTCGTATTTCAGCATGTAGGCGAGGTAGTCGGGGTCGAGCAGGTCGTTGATGGCGACGATCTCGATGTTCGGGAAGTCACGGGTGACAGCGCGGAAGACCATGCGACCGATGCGGCCGAAACCGTTGATACCGACTTTGATAGACATTGTGTGCTCCTTCTAGAAAGACGTTGCGGCGGGCTTCGGGCCCGCCGCGCTGGATGGGATTACTTCAGGCCTTCGACCGTCTTGATGACGTTGGCCACGGTGAAACCGAACTCCTTGAACAGCTCGCCGGCCGGGGCGGACTCGCCGAAGCGGTCCAGGCCGATCACCGCGCCGTCCAGGCCCACGTACTTGTACCAGCCGTCGGTGACGCCCGCCTCGATGGCGACGCGCGGCACGCCCGGGGGCAGGACGCTGTCCTTGTAGGCCTTGTCCTGCTGGTCGAACACGTTGGTGGAGGGCATGGACACCACGCGGGCATGCTTGCCGTCGGACTTCAGGGCCTCCTGCGCCTTGAGCGCCAGTTCCACCTCGGAACCGGTGGCGATCAGCACCAGGTCGACCTTGCCCTCGGCCTCGGACAGCACGTAGCCGCCCTTGCGGATGTTGGCGATCTGCTCCTCGCTGCGGGGCAGGAAGGGCAGGTTCTGGCGCGACAGGATCAGGCTGGTGGGGCCGTCCTTCTTCTCCACGCCGGCGACCCAGGAGACCAGGGTCTCGGTGGTGTCGCAGGGGCGCCACACGGTCATGTTGGGGATCATGCGCAGGGTCGCGGTCTGCTCCACGGGCTGGTGGGTCGGGCCGTCCTCGCCCAGGCCGATGGAGTCGTGGGTGAACACGTAGACCACGCGCTGCTTCATCAGCGCGGACATGCGCAGGGCGTTGCGGGCGTACTCGGAGAACATCAGGAAGGTGCCGCCGTACGGGAAGATGCCGCCGTGCAGGGCCATGCCGTTCATGATGTGGGACATGCCGAACTCGCGCACGCCGTAGGAGATGTAGTTGCCGCCCGGATTGCGGTGCAGGCTGTGGCAGCCGGGCCAGTTGGTCAGGTTGGAGCCGGTCAGGTCGGCGGAGCCGCCGACGCGCTCGGGCAGGGTGGAGACCAGGCGCTCGATGGCCAGCTGGGAGGCCTTGCGGGTGGCGACGGTCTCGCCTTTCTCGAGGGTGGTCTTCATCGCAGCGGCGACGCGGTCCTGCCAGTCGGCGGGCAGGTCACCGGCCATGCGGCGCTTGAATTCGGCGGCCTCGGCGGGGAAGGCCTTCTCGTACTCGGCGAACTTGTTGTTCCACAGCTTTTCCAGCCCTTCGCCCTTGACCTTGGCGCTCCAGCCTTCGTACACGTCGGCCGGCACCTCGAACGCGGGGTGGTTCCAGCCGATGTGGGCACGGGTGGCGTCGATTTCGGCCTGGCCCAGCGCGGCGCCGTGCACGTCGTGGGTGCCTTCCTTGTTGGGCGAACCCTTGCCGATGATGGTCTTGGCCTGGATCAGGGTCGGCTTGTCGGAGGACTGCTTGGCCTTCTGCACGGCGGCCTCGACCGCCTCGAAGCTGTGGCCGTCGACGTTGCGCACCACGTTCCAGCCATAGGCCTCGAAACGGCCGCAGACGTCCTCGGTGAACCAGCCATCGGTGTGGCCGTCGATGGAGATGCCGTTGTCGTCCCAGATGGCGATCAGCTTGTTCAGCTTCCAGGTGCCGGCCAGGGAGCAGGCCTCGTGGGAGATGCCTTCCATCATGCAGCCGTCGCCCAGGAACACGTAGGTGTGGTGGTTGACGATCTCATGGCCGGGCTTGTTGAACTCGTGCGCCAGCAGCTTCTCGGCGAGCGCCATGCCGACGGCGTTGGTGATGCCCTGGCCGAGCGGGCCGGTGGTGGTCTCGACACCGGGCGTGTAGCCGTACTCGGGGTGGCCGGGGGTCTTGGAGTGCAGCTGACGGAAGTTCTTGATGTCGTCGATGGAGACGTCATAGCCGGTCAGGTGCAACAGGGAATAGATCAACATGGAGCCGTGGCCGTTGGACAGCACGAAGCGGTCGCGGTCCGCCCATTTCGGGTTGGCCGGGTTGTGGCGCATGTGGTGGTTCCACACCACTTCGGAGATCTCCGCCATGCCCATGGGGGCGCCGGGGTGGCCGGACTTGGCCTTTTCGACGGCATCCATCGCGAGGGCGCGGATGGCGTTAGCAAGATCGGTACGGGTAGCCATGTTGTTGTTTCCTCGAAGAAAAAACCGGATTCTTGGCCCGATTTGGGCGGAAAGCTTCGATTATGTCTTAGCCTGCGAGCGCAGGGCAAGGCGGGCAAGCGGGCAAAATCAGCTCCGAAGGCACGGTGCCGGGCCGTTTGCCTTGTTTGGCGCGGGGCACGGCGCGAATCGGGGGCGGATTAAAATGTTTTTATGTCGGCGGACGCGGCTTTTATGTCTTGGCGGTCCGGGACGGCTCAGGAGCGCCCGCGCAGGATCCAGTCCTGCCACTGCGCCAACAGTTCGGGGGTAAGGGCGGCGAGCACCGAACGGTTCCAGGGGTCCTTGCCGGTGAAGGGCTTGCCGTCGAGGGTGCAGGAGGCGCCGCCCGCCTCGCGCAGGATCAGGCAGCCGGCGGCGTAGTCCCACAGCTTCTGCCCGCCGTGCAGGTAGATGTGCAGCCGGCCGGCGGCGACGTAGCACCAGTCCAGGGTGCTGGCGCCGAGGTTGCGCTGCGAGCTGAACGGGTGCTCGTAGGCAAGGCGCCCGGCCAGCTCGCGGTCGATGCGCTTCAGCTCGATGCCGGCCATGCAGCGTTTCAGCTCCGTCGGCGGCTGCTTGAGCGGGAGGCGTTCGCCGTTCATGTAGGCGCCCTCGCCGCGGATGGCGTAAAAGGCCTCGTCCGCGCTCGGGTCGTAGACCACGCCGAGCACGCTCTCGCGGTTGCGGAGCAGTGCCACCGAGATGGCGAAGAAGGGCAGGCCGTTGACGAAGTTGCTGGTGCCGTCGATCGGGTCCACGCACCAGAATCCGTCGCCGCCGACCTCCCAGGCCGCGCGCTGTTCCGGCTCGCTCATCTCCTCGCCCAGCACGGGAAGGGGGGCGATCTCGCGCAGGTGGCGGATCAGGGCGGTCTGCGCGGCGACGTCGGCCTCGGTGAGCAGGCTGCCGTCCACCTTGCGCTCGTGCGCCACCTTCAGATAGCGCGGCATGATCTCCTCGCGTCCCACCTTGCGGCAGGCGGCGACGACCTGCTCGAGGATGTGCTTCAGGTCCGCCATTTGATCGAGCAGCCCATGCTGGGGATCTGGTCGGCGGGGCCGCGTTGCGTGTCGGCCACCTGCTTCATCGCCTCGAACAGGTCGCGGCGCACGCCCTCCGGCGCGGTCTGCTTGCGCGATTCGTCGAGGCGGCCGCGGTACTGCAGTTCGAGGGCGCGGTTGAAGCCGAAGAAGTCCGGCGTGCATACCGCGCCATAGGCCTTGGCGACCGCCTGGGTCTCGTCCAGCACGTAGGGCATCGGCAGGTCGAGCTCGCGCGCCAGACGCTGCATGTTGCCGAACGAGTCCTCGGGGTATTCGGCGGGGTCGTTGGACATGATGGCGATGGCGCCGATGCCGTGCTGCTTCAGTTCGCGCACGTCGCGCACGATGCGCTGGATCACCGCCTTGACGTAGGGGCAATGGTTGCAGATGAACATCACCAGCAGCCCGTTCGGGCCCGCCACGTCGCTCAGGGAATAGGTCCTGCCGTCCACGCCGGGCAGGGAAAAATCCACCGCCTTGCGGCCGAAATCGCAGACTGGGGTCTCCAGGCTCACCACGGCCATGCTCCTGCTCGTCACTAACGAGCCGATAATACCACCCGGCCCATTGCCAACCTCCCCAGCCATCATGCCGCGTTTCCATTGCCCAGGCCCGCTGCAGCCCGGTGCCACCGTGACACTGCCGGACGCCGTCGCGCGCCATGCCATCGGCGCCCTGCGCCTGCGCGACGGCGAGGCCGTGACCCTGTTCAACGGCGACGGCCACGAGTACCCCGGTACCCTGAACACCCAGGGCCGCGCCTCGGTGCGTGTGCTGGAACGCCTGACGCCGCCGCGCGAGTCGCCGCTGCGCATCGTCCTGGCACAGGGCATATCGAGCGGCGAGCGCATGGACCTGACGGTGCAGAAGTCGGTGGAGCTGGGGGTGGCGGCGATCCAGCCCCTGGTGATGCGGCGCACCATCGTGCGTCTGGCCGGCGACAAGGTGGAGAAGCGGCGCGCCCATTGGCAGGCGGTGGTGGTCTCCGCCTGCGAGCAGTGCGGCCGCAACCTGGTGCCGGAGGTGCGCGCGATCGCCGAGTTCGACGCCTGGAGGCGTGCGCGCGGCGCGGATGCCGGCCTGGGGCTGCTGCTCGACCCGGAGGCGGAACATTCCCTCGCCGATCTGCCCGCGCCGGCCGGCGAGGTTACCCTGCTGGCCGGTCCGGAGGGCGGTTTCGACGCCACCGAGCGCGCCGCGGCCCGCGCCGCCGGCTTCGTCGCCGTGCGGCTCGGCCCGCGCGTGCTGCGCACCGAGACCGCCGCCCTGGCGGCGCTGGCGGCGATGCAGGCGCTGTGGGGCGACTACCGTTGATCCACCCGTTCAGGTTTCCTTAAGTTTCCCGGAAAGCGTCCGTTAAACATGCCCATAAGAAAGACCGGAGCTAGACAGATGGCCAAGCTTGGCGAGGCGGAAGCCAATACATTCGTACAGTGGTTTCGCGCCGCCGCGCCCTATATCCATTCCTTCCGCGGCAAGACCTTCGTCGTCGCCTTCGGCGGCGACGCGCTCGCGGACGGCGGCTTTTCCAGCCTGATCTACGACTTCAACCTGCTCAACAGCCTGGGTGTGCGCCTGGTGCTGGTGCACGGCGTGCGCCCGCAGGTGGAGGAGCGCCTGGCCGCGCAGGGCGACGCGCCGCAGTACGTCGGCGGCCTGCGTGTCACCGACGCCGAAACCCTGGAGCTGGTGAAGGATGCAGTCGGCTCGGTGCGGGTGGACATCGAGAGCATGCTCTCCGTGGGTCTGCCCAACACGCCCATGGCGGGGGCGGAGATCCGCGTCGCCTCGGGCAACTTCGTCACCGCACGGCCGGTCGGGGTGCTGGACGGCGTCGACCTGCAGTTCACCGGCGAGGTGCGCCGGATCGCCGACCGGGCGATCAACGCGCGCCTGGAGGCGGGGGAGATCGTGCTGCTCTCGCCGCTTGGTTATTCACCCACCGGCGAGGTGTTCAACCTGGCGCTGGAGGAGGTGGCCACCGCCGCCGCCATGGCCATGCAAGCGGACAAGCTGATCTTCCTGCTCGACCGTGGCGATTGCCGCGACGCCAAGGGGCAACTGCTCAGCCAGCTTACCGTCGCCGCCGCGCAGCGCCTGCTCAAGGGGCTGCCCGAGGGGGACCTGAAGCTGTACCTGCCGCATGCCATCCGCGCCTGCCGCGGCGGCGTGCGGCGCGCCCATCTGCTCGAGCGCATGCGCGACGGCGCCCTGCTGGTGGAGCTGTTCACGCACGAGGGCGTGGGCACCATGGTGTCGCGCGAGGCGGTGGAGAGCGTGCGTCCGGCGAAGATCGAGGACGTCGGCGGCATCCTCTCGGTGATCGAGCCGCTGGAGCAGGAAGGCATCCTGGTGCGGCGCTCGCGCGAGCGCCTGGAGCAGGAGGTGGAGCAGTTCTTCGTCGACGAACTGGACGGGCGCATCGTCGGCTGCGTCGCCCTCTACCCCTTCGCCGAGACGCAGGCGGCGGAGATGGCCTGCCTGGCCGTGAGCCGCGACTTCCGCCGCGCCGGGCGCGGCGACGCGCTGCTCGCGGCGGTCGAGGAGGCCGCCCTGGAACAGGGCCTGAACCAGCTATTCGTGCTCACCACCCGCACCGCGCACTGGTTCATCGAACGCGGTTTCCGCCTGGCCTCGCCGGACGACCTGCCGACGCCGCGCAAGGCCCTCTACAACTGGCAGCGCCGTTCCAAGGTCCTGGTGAAGTCGCTGATGGAGGGCTGACGTGTTGCGATTCCTGTTCGGGGCATGGCTGGCCCTGATTGCCTGTGTGGGCCACGCAACGGTGTTCGTCGTCGGCGTGCCGCCCATCCACAGCATGCGCACCCTGGCGGAGCGTTTCGCGCCCTTGCGCGCGGACCTGGAGGCGCGGCTCGGCCAGCCGGTGCTGCTGGAGAGCGCAGCCAGTTTCGCCGATTACCACGCCCGCACCCTCGCCGGCGACTTCGACCTCGCCATCACGCCAGCGCACCTGGCGCGCCTGGCGCAGAAGGAACGGGGCTTCCAGCCGCTCGCCCAGTTCCACCCGGACCACGAGGCCCTGCTCGTGTATCACGCGCGGCGTCCGCTGGCCGATCTGCAACCCTTGCGCGGCCAGCGCCTGGCGGTCATCGACCGCCTGGCGGTGACGGTCATGGCCTCGCTGGATTACCTGGAACGCCGTGGGCTGGCGGCAGACCGCGACTTTCGCGTCGTCGAGTACCGCAACCATGCCGGCGTCGCCCGCGCACTGGAGGCGGGGATCGCCGTCGCCGGGGTCACCAGCAGCCAGGGCCTGCAGCAGACGCCCGAATCGGTGCGCGCACAGATCAAGGTCCATGCGCGCCTCGCCGGCATTCCGGCCTTCATCGTCATGGCCAAGCCCGGCGTAACCCATGCCGAGGCGGCGCGGCTGCAGGGCATGCTGCTGGACTTCGCGCGCGGCCAGTCGGGGCGGACGTTCCTGCGGGGGGTCGCGTACGACAGCCTGACGGCGGCGGACGAGTCCTCCCTGAAGCGGGTGGACGCCTATCTCAAGGAGACGCGCGGGAGGCTCGCGCAGTGAGTCCGGGCCTCACGAGGGGCGTCGCCCAACGCTTCATGCGCTGGCCGTTGTGGGTCAAGCTGACCCTCGCCGGCCTGGTGGTGGAGCTGGCCATGCTGGTCGTGCTGATGAACTGGCTCATCGCCCAGGCGGAAGGCGAGCTGCGCCAGCGCGCGCGCGAGCAGACCGCGGCGATCGTGCCCCTGCTCAACGCCGCCCTGAGCGGTCCCTTCATGCAGCGCGACTACGGGGCGTTGCAGGACATCCTCGACGAGGCGCGCAGTTCGCGCAATTTCGCCTATCTGCTGCTGCTCGACCGCGGCGATCACCGCATCGCCGCCTCAGGCATCGCCGCCGGGCAGGCGATGCCGCGCCTCAACCATGAGTTCGGCGACGACCCGCTCGACCACGTGCACGACGCGGCGATGACCATCCGTCTCGGCGGTGCCGCCTACGGCAGCCTGCGCTACGGCATCGACACCACCTACCTGTCGCAGACCCGGCAGCGCCTGGTGCGTATCGGCACCCTGCTGGGCATGGGCGTGATGGGGTTGACCATCCCACTCCTGGCCCTGCTGGGCTACGGCCTGACGCGCCGCCTGGCGCAGTTGACGCAGGCCAGCCGCGCCTTGGCCGCGGGCGATTTCGGCGCGGCCCTGCCCGAACAGGCCGGCGACGAGGTCGGCCAGCTCGCGGACGCCTTCAAGGAGATGTCGCATCAGCTCCTCGCCAGGCTGTCGGAGCTGCGCGACAACGAGCAGCGCTTCGTCGCCATCGCCAACTACACCTTCGACCTGGAGCTGTGGGTCGACCCCGCCGCGCAGGTCATCTGGGTCAACCCCTCGGTGCTGCGCATCACCGGCTACAGCCAGGCGGAGTGCCTGGATATGCCCGGCTTCCCGATCTGCCTGGTGGCGGAGGAGGATCGCGCCCTGGCGGCGCAGCGCTTCACCGAGGCCCTGCGCGGCTCCATCGGCGAGGGCTACCAGTTCCGCATGGTGCGCAAGGACGGCAGCCAGTTCTGGGCGGCCGTCAACTGGCACCCCATCTTCAGTCCGGAAAACGATTTCCTCGGCATGCGCGCCAGCATCCGCGACATCTCCGACCTCAAGGCCTCGGAGCAGCGCGCGCTGGAGTACCTCGAATCCATCGAGCTGGAACGCGCGCGCATGATGGCGCTGCTGTCGGCGATGAACCTGGGCATCCTGTTCGTCGGCGAGGACGGCCGCGCGATCTATCACAACCCGGCCTTCGAGCGGATCCTGCGCATCCCCGGCGGCGGCGCCGACCACCTGCCGGCGCGCGAGCTGATCGCAGGGGGCAACTGCCGCATCCTCGACGGCGAGGCGTTCGCGCGCCACCTCGACGCGCTCGGCGCCAGCCGCGACGGCGCCGAGCCGTTCGAGATCCGCACGGAGGACGGCCGCGTGCTGCAGCAGGCCAGCTTCCCGGTGTTCGAGCGCGACGGCCGCTTCGTCGGCCAGCTGTGGATCTTCGAGGACATCACCGGCGAACGGCATACCGCCGAGCAGCTCCTCTACCTCGCGGAGCGCGACGCCCTGACCGGCCTCTACAACCGCCACCGCTTCCAGATCGAGCTGGAGCGCACGCTGGTGGAATCGGAACGCCACGGCGTGTCGTGCGCCCTGCTGTATTTCGACCTCGACGAATTCAAGGCGATCAACGACACCTTCGGCCACAAGGCGGGCGATGCCCTGCTGATCCGCGTCGCCGGCGAGGTCTCGGGCCTGACCCGGCGCAACGAGATGCTGTTCCGCCTCGGCGGCGACGAGTTCGCCGTGCTCATGCCGAGCGCCGACGAGGTGCAGGCCATGACCCTGGCGGAGCGCATCGTGCGCGCCATCGGCCAGATCCCCTTCCAGTTCGAGGGGCAGGTCCTGCACATCTCCTCCAGCCTCGGCATCGCCCTCTACCCGGTGCACGCGGCGGACCAGGATCAGCTCATCGTGCGCGCCGACACGGCCATGTACCAGGCCAAGCAGGCGGGCAAGAACGCCTGCCGGCTGTACCGGCAGGACCTCGACAACACGCCCGAGATGGTCAACCGCCTGTCCTGGAACGACCGGCTCGCGCGCGCCCTGCGCGACGACCTCTTCGAGCTGCACTTCCAGGGCGTGTACGGCGTCGGCGATCGTGGCCTCAAGCACCTGGAGGCGCTGATCCGCCTGCGCGACGAGGCCACCGGCGAGCTGGTGCCGCCGGGCCAGTTCATCCCGGTGGCGGAGAAGAGCAACAAGATCCTGGAGATCGACCGCTGGGTGCTGCAGGAGGCCGTGCGACTGCTCGCGGAACGTCCGGACGGGCCGCGCATCGCCGTCAACATCTCCGGCCGCTCGTTCGACGACCCGGCCCTGCCCGGCTACATCGTCGGCCTGTTGCGCGCCGCGCGCCTGGCGCCGGAGCGGCTGATCATCGAGATCACCGAGACCGCGGCGGTGTCCGACCTGGCCGACGCGGAACGCTTCATCGAGGCACTCAAGCTCGCCGGTTGCATGGTGTGCCTGGACGACTTCGGCGCCGGCTTCGCCTCCTTCGCCTACCTCAAGCACATCCGCGTCGACGCCATCAAGCTGGACGGCATGTTCATCCGCAACCTCGCGCACGACCGCGAGAACCAGGTGTTCGTGCGCGGCATGGTGGAGGTCGCGCGCGGCCTGGGCAAGGAGACGGTGGCGGAGTGCGTCGAGGACGCGGGGACCCTGGAACTCCTCGCCAACCTCGGCGTCGACAAGGCACAGGGCTATTTCCTGGACCGCCCGCAGGCGCGCCACCCCGCCCTCCAGATGGGAGACTTCGCATGAGCAGAAAGACACGTTCCCACGCCGAGATCGTCGCGCGGCTGCAGGAGCTCGACCGCGCCCTCGGCGATCACGCGAAGTGGATGGCGCGCCTCAACCGCCAGCTGATCTGCGGCGGCCCGGCGCATCCCGACGACCTCGCCGAGGATGCGCACCGGCGCTGCAACTTCGGTCTCTGGTTCCACGGTCCGGGGCATGAGCGCCTGAAGGCGGAACCCGGCTACGAGGCGATCTCGGTGGCGCACGAATCCATGCACGGCATCGCCAGCCACCTGTTGCGCGGCAAGGCCGAGGGCACGCCGATCGCCGGCGAGGACTACGACGCCCTGATCGCCGTGTCCGCGCGCTTCCGCCAGTTGCTGCGACAGATGGAGCAGGGCCTGATGGAGCGCATGGGCGCGGTGGACAAGCTCACCGGGGTCTGGAACCGCCAGGCCGTGCAGCTGCGCCTCGCGGAGGAGGTGGAGCGCGTCCAGCGCACGCGCCAGCCCTGCACGCTGTGCCACGCCGATCTGGACGACTTCTCTCGCATCAACGAACGCCTCGGCCAGAAGGGCGGCGACGAGGTGATCCAGGCGGTGGCCGCCTTCTTCAAGACGCGCTTGCGCGGCTACGACACCCTGTTCCGCGTCAATGGCGAGGAATTCCTGCTCTGCCTGCCCAACACCGGCCTCGACCAGGCCGCGCTCATGATCAACCGCCTGCGCGAGGATCTCGCCGACACCGCCTTCAGCGTCGCCGAGCAGCCTGTCACCCTGACCGCGTCCTTCGGCGTGGTCGCATTGGACCCCGTCTTCTTCATCGAGGAGACCCTGGAGCAGGCGGAACGCGCGCAGCTCATCGCCAAGCGCCGCGGCGGCAATGCGGTGTGCGTCTGGCACGAGGGCGAGGCCCCGGAGGCGGATGCCGGCTGAGCGTTGTCAAAACGGCCGACACCCCTGAACGCGGGGTGGTGTCGAGCCCCACGTCGCGTCAAAGTGAAGCCATTACCGGCAGATACAGGATGCGCGTGATGAAAAAGCACTTTTTACTTCTGGCCAGCGGTGCCTTGATGGGGCTGCCGACATTCGCCCAGGCGACGATCTTGTCCACGGTCACACAGTTCGCCGATTCGACCTATGCGACCTACGGTGGTGTGACCAACAGCAACGCCAGCAGCTACATGGCCCCTCCGCCCACCTCGTCCACCGCGCATAACTATCAGACCTACAACTCGGATGAAGAGGTGCGGATGTATGCAACCGCCTCGACGCACCCGGGCACTTCGCTCAGTTTTGGTTTTGGCCACGACGGGCTCTCGTCGTATTCCCTGTATTCCAGGAGCAACACCACCGGATCGGTCATGAGGGCGGGGGAAACCTTCCACCTTTCCGTGGACCTGACCAACGATTCCGCGGATTGGCTGGACCTCACCCTCACCGCATGGCACGGCATGCGTTATGGCATGTACACCTATGAACGCTATTTGACCGGTGGACTCGATGGCGCGGAATACATGCGTCTGAACGCCGATTTCTCCCTCATGGTCGATGGCGTCGAGGTATGGGAGCGCGTGTTTGACAGGACCATGGACACGAGTGGCAGCAATCCCTACGCCTTTCTGTCGAATCAGAATCCGCCGCCCGACACGGTCTCCAATATCCTGCTTGGCACATGGGCGCCGAATGAAACCAAGACCCTGGAATTGCTCTTCAGCGGGTTTGCCGAAACCAATGCCCTGGCATCGACGAATGCCTATATGAGCATGGCGCCGCTGTTCAATTATCAAAACCTGCTCACTACGCCCGGGCAGCCCGTGGTCGCCCCCCCGCCGACCGGCTCTGGCGGGGGCGGCAATGTCGGCGGTGGCGGCACGAACCCCGTCCCCGAGCCGTCCTCCCTCGCCCTGCTCGGCCTGGGGCTGGGCCTGCTTGGCGTGAGCGCCCGCCGCCGCACCTGAGCCACCGCATTCACGGTCAGCGAGGCACGCCCCCGTCGGGGGCGTTTTCGTTTGCGCCGCCGCTTCCGTCCCCCGCGTTCACGGGGTGCCGTGCCGCCACCGCCTTCGCAATACTGCGCCACGTCACCCACTGCCCGGAGAACGCCATGCCCCGCCTGTCGCCCCTGTTGCTGTGCCTCCTGCTCGCCGCCCCCCTGCATGCCGCCGAGCTGAACTACTTCGACCTCAAGGCGGCGCCGGAGACGCTGGTGTCCACCTATGTCGACGGCGAGGGCACGGAACGCCTCAAGGGCGTGCGCCGCGTCGTCGTGCCGCAATTCCGCATCGAATTCCAGCTGCGCGCCGAGGCCTCCGCCTCGGATGGGCGCTACCTGGGCGGCGGCCAGCACGCCAGCGCCTCCTCCACGGCCTATGTCCACCTCAAGGGCGTCGACGACGCCCTGCTGCAAAGGCTGACCGACCAGGCCTACGCCACCTTCGTGCAGGACATGGCGGCACGCGGCATCGAGGTGATCGGCCCGGACCGGCTCGCGGACGTGGCGGAGTACGAGCCGGTGCTGCGCGTCGGCAAGCCCTCCGGCGAGGTCCTGGAGACCAAGGACAGCATCTCGCGCTTCTTCGCCCCCACGGGCGGCCGCGTGTACGCCCTGCTGCGCCGCACCGACAAGGAGCGCCAGGGCATCGGCAGCGGTTTCAAGACGGCCTTCGCGGACATGCAGAAGGAGATCCCCAACGCCGAGCTGGCCCTGGCGAAGAAGTACGACGCCCCCTGTCTCAAGGTGCTGCTCACGGTCACGCCGGCGCGCGTCAAGGCGGGTGCCGCGGCGGGTGGCGGCCTGATCGGCGCGGCGGTGAGCCTGATGTCGTCTTCCGAGGTGAAACCGGGGCTGACGGTCACGGAGGAGTCGCGCATGGTGTTCCGCAGCGCCGGGCATTCGGTCAACGACTTCAAGATGTTTGGCGGCAAGCGTTTCTTCGGCAAGAAGGTGCGCGATTTCACCGAGGAGGGCGACAGCGCCATCTTCCTCAAGCAGGACGTGCGCGTCGCGGATGCCATCTCGCACAGCGGCATGCAGGAGACCACCGGCGGCCTCGACAAGGTGGGCAACGCCCTCGCACCGGTGCTGGCGCTGACCCTGGGGGTGAGCGCGAAGCACGTGGAATACACCGTGGAGGCCGACCCGGCGCTGTTCGAGAAGGTCGCCGGCGAGGAGATCGCCGCCGCCAACCGCATGCTGATCGCGCACCTGCGCCAGGCCGCGGACGGTCTCCGCGGCGAGCCGGAGAAACAGGCGGAGTCCGACGCCGGTGGCGCCTCCGGCCTGTTCTGAGGCGGCTAGGACAGCGGCAGGCCGACCTCGATCTCGCAGCCGCCCGCCGCCGCGTCGCGGCGCGTGAACGTGGCGCCGATGCGTGCGGCGCGCGACTCCATGTTGCGCAGGCCGCGGCCGTTGCCGCCCTCCGCGCCGCCGTTGCAGCCGCGCCCGTCGTCGCGCACGCGCAGACGCAGACCGCCGGCCACCGCCTCGACGCACACCTCGGCGCGCACGGCCCGGGCGTGCTTGATCAGGTTGCTCACCGCCTCGCGCAGGATGCGTCCCAGGTTGAGGGTCTGCGCGGGATGCAGTTCGATCGATTCCAGGTCGCCCCGGGTCTGCCAGTCCAGGCCGATGCCGGCTGCGCTCAGGCGCTGCTCGCACTCCACGCGCCAGTCCGCGCACGCGGCGCTCAGGCTGAGCTTGTCCTGCTGCGTGGTGGAGACCACGTCGCGCAGGTCCTGCAGGGCGGAGCGCGCGAGCTCGGCGGTCTCCGGGGTGCCGGCGCGGTAGACCAGGGAGAGCAGCTTGGCGCCGACGTCGTCGTGCAGATCGCGGTAGATGCGCTCGCGCTCCTCGGTCACCGCCTGCTCCATCTCCATGGCGCGCATGCGCCCGTAGCTGTCCTGCAGCTCCGCGTGCTTGGCCTGCACGCGCGTCTCCAGCTCGTCGTTGAGCGCCTCGAACTCGTTCAGCACGCGCACGAAGCGGCTCGCCATGATCAGCCCCACCACCAGGAACACCAGGGGTGCGCTGTAGTGGAGCAGATAGACGTCCTCCAGGAACCGATCCGTGGGTGAGCGCCAGAAGTGCTGGCTGTGCATGAACCAGTCGTGCGCGGCGAGCAGCACCACCAGGCCCATCGCCCCCGCCAGCAGGGTGGCGTCGCGGTTGTGCCAGCCAACTGCCGCGCGCAGCAGGAAGGCCAGGGTCGCGATGCTGCACAGGAGGGTGTAGACGTGCCAGAACGAGGTGGCGGCGAGGAACAGGTGTCCCGGCACGAGGGCCAGGCTGAGGGGCGATGCGATCGCCGAGAACCAGAGCAGCGGGATGAGCGGGCGGCCGCCGGCGGTGGCGAAGCGCAGCAGAGAGACCAGCAGGAAGGCCGAGAACACCTGGAAGCTGCCGTTGACGAGGACCTCCCAGGCGGCGGTGGGCAGCGGCGCGGCGCGCAGGTAGAGGTTGGCGGACTGCGCCGCCCAGACCAGCGCGGAGATGCCGAAATAGCCGTAGGCCACGTCCTGGCGCCGTTGCCACCACAGCACCAGCATCAGCACGCCGATGCTGGCGATCAGCAGGCTGGCGGTCTGGTTGAGGGTGACGCGGAAGAAATGCGCGCGATCGAAGCGCGGGCGCAGCAGGCGCTCCGGGCCGATCCAGGGCGGGTCCAGGCTGGCCTGCGTGTAGGGGTGGGAGAACAGGCGCACGTGCAGGGTGTTCGCGCCGTCGCGCAGCAGGCCGTCGGGGATCAGGAACAGCAGCGGGCGGTTCCAGTTGCGCCCCACCGGTTCGTCGAACGGCCCGCCGTCGCCGAGCGGGCGGCCGTTCAGCCAGACCGCCGCGTTAAGCCCCAGTCTGGGCAGGTAGACCGCCTGCAGGGGCTCGCGGGTGTGCGCCTCGAAGGCGAGGCGATACCAGCCGGTGGCGGGGCCGGCGCGCGCGGCGTCCGGGTGGTTGACGCGCCAGGCGTCGGGCAGGGCCTGCGGGCGCCAGGCGGCGGCGTCCGGCGGCGGCAGGGCGGAGGGGGAGAGCAGGAACTCCGCCCGGTCGAGCCTGCGTGCCTGGTCGGCGTGGCCCCAGGCGGCGGCCAGCGCCAGCCAGGCGAGGAGCAGCAGGCGCAGCCAGGGGGTCACGGGCTCAGAAGAAGCTGGTGACGCGCAGGTAGACGTCCCGCACGTCGACGAAATTGCGCCCGGCCACCGCGTCCTGCACCTCCAGCTTGACGATCAGCGGCATCGGCAGCCGCCCCGCGAGCCAGGCGCGGATGCCGCTCCAGGTCAGGCTCAGGCGCAACTGGTCGGCGAGCGTGTCGGTGTTGGCGGAGAGGAAGCTGGTGTCGGTGCCGAGGCTGGAGGTGTAGCGGTCCGGGCCTTCCTGGTAGCGGTGCCAAGTGCCGGCGACGCGCCAGTCGCCGAAGCTCTTGCCCAGTTCCACGTCGAATTCCCAGTAGTCGCCCAGGTCGCGCTCCAGGCGTTCCTTGGTCGCCGTGGTCAGCGGGTTGCCGGGGCGCATCACCACGGTGTCCGCGAACTGCGGCTGGTACTCCGCCAGCAGGCGCAGGTCGAAGCCGCGGCCGAGGTCGCGGAAGTATTCGATGCGTGCGCGCAGGTCGGTGCTGCCGTCGCCCGGCGGCACGTCCATCAGGTCGTCCGGGTCGTCCGGGTCGGCGACGCCGAAGCGCACGCCCAGGCCGAGCACGGCGCTGTCGCGCGCGCTCTTGTGGAAGCGCCAGAGGGCGCCGAGGGTGGGGTCGCCGAGGCCGGAGGTGGTGCTGGTGCCCAGGGGCTTGTAGCCGAGCGCGCCGGTGAGGACCGCCTGCAGGCCGGCGGTGCCGATGCCGCCATCCACCGAGAAGCGTGCGTGGCGGGTGGTGCGGGCGTAGGGGATGATCGCGCCGACCGTGAGGTCCGGGGTGACGCCGTAGCCGAGCATCAGCTCGGCGTATTCCGTGACCACGTCGGTGTCCAGGTTGAGCTGCCCCGCCAGGCCGATCGTGGCGAGGTCGAGGCCGTCATAGCCGGCGTCGAGGTCGACCCGTTCGCGCGCGTCGTCGTAGCGCTGGTCGTAGCTGTTGCGCAGCAGGGTCAGGCGCGCGGCCCAGCGGCCGTGCGGCGCCATCGCGTCGAGGCCGTGGTTGCTGGCGGCGGGCAGGTTCGGCGTCTCGGCGCGGGCGCCGGGGGAGAGCAGGGCGAGGGCGGTCAGGCAGGCGAGCAGGGTGTTCGGATATCGCATGGCGAGAGGCACGGGGCGGACGGAGGGCGAGGTTACCTGATGCGGCGGGATTTTCCCGCCCCGCGCGATCGGCGCCACCCCGTGTTCTGGGGGGCTGGGTGGCGCCGGGAGACGGGTATGATCCGCGAAAAAACATCGGGAGCACGCATGCGTAAAGGTTTCATTCTCGAGGATCTGCCGGAGTCGCAGGCCTGGCTGGGCCAGGCCCTGCGCGACAGTTTCCCCGGCATCGCCGTCGATGCCGCCTACAGCCTCAAGGAGGCGCGCGGCAAGCTTGCGTCCGCCGAGATGCCGGACATCGCCCTCATCGACCTGGGCCTGCCGGACGGCAGCGGCGTGGAGCTGATCGAGTTCATCCAGCGCCGCTCGCCTGCCACCCTCTGCGTGGTGACGAGCATCTACCATGACGACGGCCACATCTTCCCGGCGCTGCGCGCGGGCGCGCGCGGCTACCTGCTCAAGGACCAGCCGGTGGCGGCGATCGTCGCCGCACTCACCGGCATCGCCGCCGGCCAGCCGCCGCTCTCGCCGGCAATCGCGCGGCGCATGCTCGCCTTCTTCCAGCCCGTCCAGCATCTGCCTGATCCCGATCTCACGGAGCGCGAGACCGAGGTCCTGCGCCTCATCGCCAAGGGCATGACGCAGGTCGAGACCGCGCGCCTGCTGGGCATCTCGCAGCACACCGTGTCCGGCTACGTGAAGGAGCTGTACCGCAAGCTCAACGTCTCCTCGCGCGCCGAGGCGGCCCTGCTGGCGCGCGACATGGGGCTGGTGTAGGTCGTGGCCCCCGGTAAGCCCTTGGTGCGGAAGGGAATGCGCTAAGCGGGTAGAATCGCGGCCTGAATTTCACAGGCCTCACCATGCTCACCGTTTCAAACCTCACCATGCAGTTCGGGGCCAAGCCCCTGTTCGAGAACGTCTCCGTCAAGTTCGGCGACGGCAACCGCTACGGCCTCATCGGCGCCAACGGTTGCGGCAAGTCCACCTTCATGAAGATCCTCGCCGGCGTGCTGGAGCCCTCCGCCGGCAACGTCAGCATCGACCCGCACGAGCGCATGGCCTTCCTGCGCCAGGACCAGTTCGCCTTCGAGGACGTGCGCGTGCTCGACGTGGTGCTGATGGGGCACGCCGAGCTGTGGCGGGTGATGCAGGAGAAGGACGCCATCTACATGAACCCGGAGGCGAGCGAGGAGGACTACATGCGCGCCGCCGAGCTGGAGAGCCATTTCGGCGAGATAGGCGGCTACGACGCGGAGGCGCGCGCCGGTGAGCTGCTGCTAGGCCTGGACATCCCCTCCGACAAGCACAACGGGCCGATGCGCGAGGTGGCGCCGGGCTGGAAGCTGCGCGTGCTGCTGGCGCAGGTGCTGTTCGCCGACCCGGACATCCTGCTGCTCGACGAACCGACCAACAACCTGGACATCAACACCATCCGCTGGCTGGAGGGCGTGCTCAACGCGCGCAACTCCACCATGATCATCATCTCGCACGACCGCCACTTCCTGAACCAGGTCTGCACCCACATGGCCGACCTGGACTACCGCACGCTCAAGGTCTACCCCGGCAACTACGACGATTACATGGAGGCCTCGACCCTGGCGCGCGAGCGTCAGCAGGCCGCCAACGCCCGCGCCAAGGAGAAGATCGCCGACCTGCAGGACTTCGTGCGCCGCTTCTCGGCCAACAAGTCCAAGGCCAAGCAGGCCACCAGCCGCCTGAAGCTGATCGACAAGCTCAAGCCGGAGGACGTCAAACCGTCCAGCCGCCAATATCCCTGGATCCGTTTCGACTACGACGAGAAGGAAAAGCTGCACCGCCTGGCCTGCGAGATCGAGAACCTGAGCTTCGGCTACGAGCCGGGCGTGCCGGTGATCACCAACCTCTCGTTCCAGGTCGCCGCCGGCGATCGCGTCGCCATCATCGGCGAGAACGGCGTCGGCAAGACCACCCTGCTCAAGCTGCTGGTGGGCGAGCTCACGCCCTCGCGGGGCACCGTCAAGTGGGCGGAAAAGGCGCGCCACGGCTACTTCGCGCAGGACCATTCCGCCGACTTCGAGGCCGACAGGTCGCTCACCGACTGGATCGCGGAGTGGGTGCGCGAGGGCGGCTACGACGGCAATGACGTCGAGACCCTGATCCGCGGCACGCTCGGCCGCCTGCTGTTTTCCGGCGACGAGATGAAGAAGTCGGTGCGCGTCATCTCCGGCGGCGAGCAGGGCCGCATGCTGTTCGGCAAGCTCATGCTGCTGCGCCCCAACGTGCTGGTGATGGACGAACCGACCAACCACCTGGACATGGAATCGATCGAGTCCCTGAACAACGGCCTGGACGCCTACACCGGCACCCTGGTGTTCGTCTCGCACGACCGCCAGTTCGTCGACTCCCTCGCCAACAAGATCATCGAGCTGAAGCTGGACGGCAGCCACGTGGTCTACGAAGGCGGCTACGATGACTACCTCGCCAGCCAGGGCCTGGAGTAAGGCCCGCACGGCGCCGGACCATCCAACCATGAGGAGCATGGCCATGAAACGCTGGATCTTGTTGCTTCCCCTCCTGCCCCTGCTGGCGGGCTGCCTGCAGGATGCCGCCTCCTACTCCCTCGGCGAGCGTGACCAGGCCATCACCCTGATGCGCAACAAGACCTGGTTCTGGAAGGACACCGTGGACGTCGAGGTGATCATCGCCCGCATGCCGGACTGCAACGGCGGCGGTTCCATCAAGGAGGTGGAACAGGCCTCGGCCATGACCCTCTACCGCGCGCCGGACGAATACCCGGAGCCGCTGTTCCTGCTCAAGACCAGCGCCGGCGTGTACGCCGTGAGCGCGCAGTCCTGCCGCATGCAGAAGTTCCCCGAGGCGCCCGCGGACCTGGGTCAGAAACTGGGCGCGTTCAAGGAGGTGGACGGCAAGTTCCGGTTCGTGGAGGCCGGTGCCTGAGCCATGCGTTACGAAGACCTGCGTGATTTCATCGCCCAGCTGGAGGCGCGCGGCGAGCTGAAGCGCATCACGCGCGAGGTCGACCCGGTCCTGGAGATGACCGAGATCGGCGACCGCGTGCTGCGCGCCGGCGGCCCGGCCCTGCTGTTCGAACGGCCCAAGGGCCAGGATGGGCAAACCCGCATCCCCGTGCTCGCCAACCTGTTCGGCACGGTCAAGCGCGTCGCCCTCGGCATGGGCGAGGAGGATCCGGCGAAGCTGCGCGAGATCGGCCGGCTGCTCGCCTACCTCAAGGAGCCCGAGCCGCCGCGCGGCCTCAAGGACGCCTGGGAGAAGTGGCCGGTGCTGAAGCAGGTGCTCAACATGTCGCCCAAGGAGGTGCGCTCGCCCGCCTGCCAGGAGGTGGTGTGGGAGGGTAAGGACGTCGACCTGTCGCGCCTGCCCATCCAGCACTGCTGGCCCGGCGACGTGGCGCCGCTCATCACCTGGGGCCTGGTCATCACCAAGGGACCGCACAAGCCGCGCCAGAACCTGGGCATCTACCGCCAGCAGGTGCTGGGGCCGAACAAGCTGATCATGCGCTGGCTCGCGCACCGCGGCGGCGCCCTCGACTTCCGCGAGCACCAGGCGGCCCACCCCGGCCAGCCCTTCCCCGTCGCGGTGGCCCTGGGCGCGGACCCCGCCACCATCCTCGGCGCGGTCACGCCGGTGCCGGACAGCCTCTCCGAATACCAGTTCGCCGGCCTGCTGCGCGGCGCCAAGACGCAGGTCGCCAAGGCACTCGGGTCCGAGCTGCAGGTGCCGGCCTCGGCCGAGATCGTCCTGGAGGGCGTGATCCACCCCGGCGAGACCGCGCTGGAGGGGCCGTATGGCGACCACACCGGCTACTACAACGAGCAGGAGACCTTCCCGGTCTTCACCGTCGAGCGCATGACGATGCGGCGCGACCCCATCTACCACTCCACCTACACCGGCAAGCCGCCGGACGAGCCGGCCATCCTCGGCGTGGCGCTGAACGAGGTGTTCGTGCCGCTGCTGCAGAAGCAGTTCCCCGAGATCACCGACTTCTACCTGCCGCCCGAGGGCTGTTCCTACCGCATGGCGGTGGTGAGCATGCGGAAGCAGTACCCCGGCCACGCCAAGCGGGTGATGTTCGGCGTGTGGTCCTTCCTGCGCCAGTTCATGTACACCAAGTTCATCCTCGTCACCGACGAGGACGTGAACGTGCGCGACTGGAACGACGTGATGTGGGCGCTCACCACGCGCGTCGACCCGGCGCGCGACACCCTGCTGGTGGAGAACACGCCCATCGACTACCTCGACTTCGCCAGCCCGGTCTCGGGCCTGGGCAGCAAGATGGGCATCGACGCCACCAACAAGTGGCCGGGCGAGACCGCGCGCGAATGGGGCACGCCCATCCGCATGACCGACGAGGTGAAGCGGCGCGTGGACGCGATGTGGGGCGAGCTGGGCTTGTAGCCGTGGCGGAGGCGCCGCGCTTGCCGCGGGGCGTTGCTTCGAGAGCCGGGGACCGGGTTCCCATCCGGCGAATAGTTGAGTAGAATCGTCGGGAATTCATTCGATCCCGGAGAACATCATGTCCGCTACCCTGCACAGCGCCGCCCAGGCCGGCGATCTCCAGCAAGTCCAGGCCATCCTCGCCGGCGGTGCCGATGCCAACGCCACCGATGCCGAGGGCAGCACCGCCCTGCACCTGGCGGCCTTCCACGGCCACCTCGACGTGGTGCGGGCCCTGCTGGCGGCCGGCGCCGATGCCAACGCCCAGGATGCCCAGGGCTGGACGCCCATCTTCAAGGCCGCTTACAACCATGAGGTGGACTGCGGTTTCGCCCCCGTCGTCCAGGCCCTGGTGGACGCGGGCGCCAACGTGAACCAGCGCATCTTCTACGGCCTCACCCCGCTCATGCTGGCCGCCGGCGCCGGCGAGGCGGCGGTGTGCGAGGTGCTGCTGAACGCGGGCGCCGAGGTGAAGGCGGAGAACGAGGGCGGGCGCACCGCCCTGGCGATGGCCAAGGAGCGCTTCTTCGTCGACGTCATCAACCTGCTGCACGAGGCCGAGGGCTTCGTCATGGAGACCGAGGGCGTGTCCTGCGCCAGCGGCCTGCGCAAGGGCCCGCCGAGCGAGGCGAAGGTGGTCAACTTCATCAAGCGCCCGGCGCACTGAGCCCGCCCCCGCCACACCGAGCGCCGCGTCACGCGGCGTTTTTTTCGTCCCGCCTCAGGGGCGGGCGGCGAGCCACTTCAGCAGCATCTCGTGCAGGGTGTCGGGATACGCCGGCTTGCTCAGGAAGTCGTTCATGCCCGCCTCCAGGCAGCGCACCCGGTCCTCGTTGAAGGCGTTGGCGGTCATCGCGACGATGGGGACCGCTGCGCCGTTGGGCAGGGCGCGGATGCGGCGCGTCGCCTCCAGGCCGTCCATGCGCGGCATCTGCATGTCCATGAGGATCAGGTCGTAGCGCGTCCGCCCGGCCATCTCGACCGCCTGGACGCCGTCCTCGGCGACGTCGATCGCCCCCACGCTGTCCTTCAGCAGTTCGACGACGATCTCGCGGTTGATGACTTCGTCCTCGACCAGGAGCAGGCGGCTGGCCTTGAGCGTGTCCGCCGCCGCGTGGGACGACTGCGCCGGCCCCGCGTCGGCCGCGCCGTGCGCCGCCGCGAGCGCGAGGCGGGCGGTGAACCAGAAGGTGCTGCCTCGTCCCGGCGTGCTGTGCGCGCCCGCCGTGCCGCCCATCAGTTCCGCCAGCTTGCGCGTGATCGCCAGGCCCAGGCCGGTGCCGCCGTACTTGCGCGTGGTGGAGTTGTCCGCCTGCTCGAAGGCGGTGAACAGGCGGGGCAGGGCCTCGGGTTCGATGCCGATGCCGCTGTCCTCCACCTCGAAGCGCAGCAGCGCCGAGGTCTCGGTCCGATCGAGGACGAGGGCGCGCAGGCTGACCGCGCCGGCGTCGGTGAACTTGACGGCATTGATGGCGTAGTTGAGCAGGGCCTGCTGCAGGCGCGTGGGGTCGCCCAGCAGCGGCCCGGGCGTGTCTGGCGGTTCGACGCGCAGCTCCAGGTGCTTGGCGTGCGCGCGTTCCGTGACCATGCTGGCGACGTTGGCGAGGATGGCGTCGATGTTGACCGGCACGGCTTCGAGCGTGAACTTGCCGGCCTCGATCTTGGACAGGTCGAGGATGGTGTTGATGATCTCCAGCAGGTGCTGGCCGGCGACGTTGATCTTGTCCAGGCGCGCCGCCTGTTCCGGCGTCACGCCGTCGCGCTGGATCAGGTAGGAGAGGCCGACGATGGCGTTGAGCGGGGTGCGGATCTCGTGGCTCATGTTGGCCAGGAAGTCGCTCTTCGACCGGTTCGCCGCCTCGGCGGCGAAGCGCCGCTGGCGATCGCGCAGGTGCTCGATGCCGAACGCGAGGTTGGCGGCCAGTTCGCTCAGCAGACGCACCTCCTCGGGCGAGAAGGCATCCGGCTCGCTGGCATAGATCATGAGCGCGCCGAAGGTGCCCGTCTCCTGGCTGAGCAGGGGCAGGGCGATGCTGGACTGGTAGCCGCGCCTGAGGGCCGATTCCCGCCAGGGCGCCATGCGTGGGTCGTTGAGGTAGTCCTGGTTGACCTGCACCGCGCCGCTGCGGATGGCGTTGCCGGTCGGCCCCTGGCCATAGCCCGATGCCGCGTCCCAGCTGACCTTGATGCCGCTCAGGTAGCCCTCGTCGAAGCCCCACTCGCCCACCGGGCGCACGGTCTTCGCCTCGTCGTGCTCGGCGTAGCCTATCCACGCCATGCGGTAGCCGCCGGATTCGACGGCGATCCGGCAGATGTCGTTCAGCAGGCCGGCCTCGGAGTCCGAATGCGCCAGCACCAGGTTGCAGTCTGAGAGCAGGCGCAGGGCGCGCCGGGCGGCGCGTTCCGCCAGCTCGGTCTCGATCTGCTGGGTGATGTCGCGGGCGATGCCGAACAGGCCGATGATCTCGCCGCGCGCGTCGCGGATGGGGTACTTGCGGTTGTCCACCCAGCCCGGCTTGCCGTCCCTGCTCAAGGTCTTCTGGATCTCGCGCGCCACCGGCAGGCCGGCGAAGACCTGCTTCTCCAGGCGGTAGTAGATGTCCGCGTATTCCTCGGGGAAGACGTCGTAGTCGGTCTGCCCGAGGAGGTCCGTCCAGTGCTCCGCGGGGCTGCAGATCGACACGAGGGACTGGCTGGCGCCGGTGAAGACGTGGTTGCGGTCCTTGAAGTAGATGTAGTCGTCGGTGCTCTCCAGCATGGCGCGCTGGCTGAGGCACGAGGCCGCGGCGTCGAGGGTGCGCGGCAGGCCCTTGGCGTCCTGCAGCAGCAACTCCATGCGGCCGGCTTCCATGCCGGCGCGCGCGGACTTGCGGTATTCGGCGCGGACGCAGCGGATGCGTCCGTTCGCCTGCCGGAGGCGGAGGCTGACGGCGCCGGCGGCTTCGCCCGCCTCGGGTGCGAACAGGGTCTCGGCGAGGTCCCGGTCGTGTGCGTGGATGCGCTCGCCCAGTGAGACGCGGCCGGCGAGGAAGTCGGCCGCGGGGTAGCCGAGCAGGGCCTCGATGCCATCGCTTACCGCCAGCACAGGCAATCGTGGGCCGAGCCCAACGCGCATGCTCGCTTCGATCATCGCCTATGCGTCCTTTCTCTGAGCCATGTGCCGGTCACCGCGCCATCCTGAACCTGTTCCCGCTGGCTTAAAAGAACACGAAGCCGGAACCGGTGGCGGGCGCGGTTGGTTCGCTGGGCCTTTCCCGCGTGTGCGCCGGCGGACGCGGTACCTGCGGCGGCGGCGGCGGATCGGGCTTGTCCACCTGCGGCGGCGGCGGCGCGGGCGGCGGTTCGGCGGCCGGCGCGGCCTCCTGCACGGCGTGCGGCAGCGGCTTCACCGCCGCGGGCACGGGGGGCCTGGCCGGTGCCGGCTTGGGCGCCGCGGGCTTCTGCGGCGCAGGGGTGCCGGTGGCCGCGGGTGGTACGGGCACGGGCGCGACGCCGTTCTCCGCGTCGAAGGACTTGGCCAGCTCCTCCCAGGTCGGCTCCGGCCGGGCGTTGCCCAGCAGCAGCGGGCGCAGCGCCGGCTCCATGTCCTTGACGATCTGCACCGCCAGGCCGCTGGTGAAGTGGTAGCCCGCCGCCGCCTCGCCCGGCACGAACACGGTCATGACGCCGAAGAAGCGGCTGCCCATGTAGAAGGCGAAGGTGGCGGTGCGGTTCATCACCTTGGACTCGATCACCGTGCCGTTGGCGGCGTAGACCTCGAGGCGGTGGTCGCCGGTGCCGGTCTTGCCGCCGATCGCCAGGCTGGTGCCGTCGTCGAGCGGGAAGGCGCCGCGCAGGCGGCGTGCCGTGCCTTCCTGCACCACGTTGAGCAGGGCCTGCTTAACCACCGACGCGACCTCGCCGGGGAAGATGCGCTCCGGGGTCGGGCGGCGCCGCTTCAGCACGGTGTGGTAGGGGGTGTCGGCGGCGAATTCCAGGCTGGTGAGGGTGACCGGCGGCAGCTTCACGCCATCGTTGGCGATCACGCCCATCAGCTCGGCCAGCGCGGCCGGGCGGTCGGCGGAGGAGCCGATGGCGGTGGCGTAGGAGGGCACCAGGCTGCCGAACGGGTAGCCGAGCACGCGCCAGCGACGATGCACCTCCTGGAAGGCCTCGATCTCCAGCAGCGAGTGGATGCGGATGTCCTGCGCGTTCTTGCGGCTGGTGTTGATCAGCCAGTCGTACACCTCCACGCGCTCCTCCCGGCTGGCCTTGACGATCTCGTCCCAGCCGGCGCCGGGGTGGCCGCGCAGGTGGGCGACCAGCCACAGCTCCAGGGGATGGACCTGGGCGATGTAGCCACGGTCGGAGAGGTTGAATTTGTCCGGGCCGTAGGTCTCGTACAGGTACTTGAAGTCGCTCTCGTCGAAGCCCTCCGGGTTGCTCAGGCGTTCCTTGAGGAAACGGGTGAACACGGCGATGTCGGCCCGGGGTTCGAGGTAGCGGTACACCGCCGCCAGGCGCTTGGGGTTGGCGGTGAGGTGGTTGAGCAGGGCGGCGGCGGTCTCCTCCGGTTTCAGGCCGCGGTACTTCTTCAGGAAGCGCGCCAGGTAGGCCTTGCCCTCCTGATCGGCGAAGCGTTTCAGGTAGATGTCGCGGCGCGGGTCGTTGGGGTCGGCGAGGATCTGCGCCGCGCCCTTGGGGTCGCGGTACATGAAGTGGCGCACGATGTCGCGCATCAGGCGGATGAAGGGCAGGTTGACGGAGTTGCGCGTCGCCTCCCAGAGGTCCATCACCTTGTGGTCGTCGTCGTGGTGGAAGTTGGCGAAGTGGTGCACGCCGCCGCCGGTGAAGAAGCTCTCCGCGGGGCTGGCGGAGTACTGGCGCGCCATCGCCGCGTTGAGCATGGGCGTCAGGCCCTTGTCCTGGGCGTTGAGCAGGTAGCCGACCGCCCACCGCAGCAGCAGGTCCTTCTCGGCCGGCCTGACCTTGAGCAGCTCGGCGCGCGGCATCGCCGCGTACTGGTCGTGCAGCTGCGACACCAGCTGCAGGTAGGTGATGAGGGTGCGCAGCTTGGCCGAGGAGCCCATGTCCAGCTTGGCCCCCTTGTTGATGTCGAAGGGCTGGTTCAGGTTGTCCGCCTGCACGCGCAGCAGGGCGCCGTCCTCGGTGTTCTCGTACAGGGTGAAGCTGTAGATGGGCTTGGTGAGGTCATCGTCCGGCTCCAGCAGGTACTGGCCGTACAGGCCGGCGGCGTCCACCACCACCGGGTCGGAGAGGCGTTGCAGGAAGTTGGACACCGCGTACTGCGTGGGGCCGTGCAGGGTGGCGCTGGCGGTGAGGTCCAGGCGGTCCAGCTCGTACAGGCGCGGCACCCCCAGGCGGCCCATCAACTCGACGCGCAGGGCGTTGGTGGCCTTCCTGTCCGCGAAGCTGGCGGTCTCGCGCTTGCGCACGCCGGTCTGGAAGGCGATGTGCTGCCGCAGGGCGGCGTCGCGGAACTCGGGGGTGATGACCTTGGCGGCGGCGAGCAGGCGCAGGTGCGCGTCGGCCTGCGCGTCGAGCTGGCGGCGGCCGCTCAGCAGGTACCAGGACGGCTTGCGCTGCGAGATCAGCAGCCCCAGCACGTGCTTGTAGGCGCGCGCCGCCTCCGGCGTCGGCGCGGGGTTGCGCAGCAGCCGGTTGACCTCGGCGAAGTCCATGCCGAACCAGGCGGCGAGACCGTCGCCCACGCCGTTCACCTCGCCGAAGCCGGGCGCGGCCGCGAGCGGCACGGTGTTCAGGTAGTCGAGGACGATGCGCCGGCGCGTCGCCAGGGTGTCCGTGCCTTCCAGGTAGGCGCGCAGCGAGGCGGAGGCCATCTGGCGCAGCTTGTCGCCGGCGGTGAGGGTGAGGCCGTCGGGGGAGTGGCGATATTTCTCGATCTGCGTCGCCAGGGTGGAGCCGCCGGGGACGTTGCGCGAGGGGTCGATGGTCTGCAGGACCTTCTCCAGCACCGCCTGGCCGAGGCGGTCCCACTCCACGGCCGGGTTGCGCCGCGGGTGGTTGGGGTCGAGGAGTTCGCGGTTCTCGATGAACAGCAGGGTGTTGGCGACCACCGCCGGCACGACGTTGAAGTCGGCGTAGGTGTGGCTGGGGAAACGCTGCTCCTGCAGGCTTTGGCCGCCGCAGCCGAGCAGGTTGAGGCCGGCCACGGACTTCTCGCGATAAGGCATGAACAGGCCGAATTCGCCGACCTTCGCCATCTCCGGCGAGACCCGCGCCTGGCGTGTGATCTCGAAACCCTGTTCCTGCAGGCGCTTCAGGTAGCCGGGCAGGTCGGTGTAGCCCAGGCGCACGTCGTACGGCCCCCTGGGGGCGGCGGGTGCCTGCGCGTTGGCGCCGTCCTCGACCTGGAAGGTGAGGCGCTTGCCGTAGCCCGCCAGGACCATGGCCTGGAACGGCGAGGCGATCAGCTCGTAGGCCGCCACCACGGCCACGGCCAGCAGCGCCAGGAAGAGCAGCGGCCACAGCCAGAGGCGGCGCAGCCGGCGACGAACGACCGCGGCGTCGCTCATGCGGCCAGCCAGTCGCGCGGCGTGAGGAAGTCGGTGTACAGGCGCGCCTCCTCGCTGCCCGGCTCGGGGTGCCAGTCATAGCGCCACTTCACCAGCGGCGGCATGGACATGAGGATGGACTCGGTGCGCCCGCCGGACTGCAGGCCGAACAGGGTGCCGCGGTCGAACACCAGGTTGAACTCGACGTAGCGGCCGCGCCGGTAGAGCTGGAAGTCGCGCTCGCGCTCGCCGTAGGGCAGGTCGGCACGGCGCTCCAGGATCGGCACGTAGGCGGGCAGGAAGTGGTCGCCCACGCTCTCGGTGAGGTTGAAGCAGTGCTCGAACGCCTCGGTGCTTGTCCCCGACGCGGGGGAGGGGAGGGAGGAGAGGTCGTCGAAGAAGATGCCGCCGATGCCGCGCGGCTCGTTGCGGTGCTTGAGGAAGAAGTACTCGTCGCACCACTTCTTGAAGCGCGGGTGGTAGTCCGCGCCGAACGGCTCCAGCGACTTGCGGCACATCGTGTGGAAGTGTGTCGCGTCCTCCGCGAAGCCGTAGTAGGGCGTCATGTCCATGCCGCCGCCGAACCACCACACCGGCGCCTCGCCCTCCTTCTCGGCGACGAAGAAACGCACGTTCATGTGCGCGGTGGGGGCGTAGGGGTTCCTCGGGTGCATGACCAGCGACACGCCCATCGCCTCCCAGCGCCGCCCGGCGAGTTCCGGTCGGTGCGCCGAGGCGGAGGGCGGCAGCCGCTCGCCCATGACGTGGGAGAAGTTGACGCCGCCGCGCTCCAGCACGTTGCCGTCCTCGACCAGGCGCGAGACGCCGCCGCCGCCCTCGGGCCGCTCCCACGCATCGCGCCGGAACGGCGTGCCGTCGAGCTGCTCCAGGCGTTGCACGATCAGTTCCTGGAGCCCCAGGAGGAATTCCTTGACGCGGGTGGTATCCATGCGGCGGGTGCGGCGGCGGCTGTGTAGGGGGCCCGATTTTACCGTCCCCGGCGCGTGCGCGCCGGCCTGGTGCGAGGCCCTAGGGCGATGGCGCTGCGACAATTTGCCACATACGAGACATGCGCGTCCGAAATTAACATCCGCGGCCATCGAGAAACCGCGACGCCTTGCCGGCGAGGGACAGAGGATGAAGAACAAATACGCGCTGCCGGGCATCGCCGGCATGCTGCTGTGCGCCGGCGCGGCGCAGGCGGTGGAGACCCTGGACGAGGTGAGCATCACCGCCACGCGCGAGGCGCGCGTCACCGCCGAGGTGCCGCAGGCGATCGCCGTGGTCGGCAAGGAGGACCTGGCGGACAAGAAGATGTTCAACGTCAAGGAGGGCCTGCAGGGCATCCCCGGCGTGCTGATCGACAGCAAGAACGGCGGCTTCGACGCGCGCCTGATCATCCGCGGCGCCGGCCTCAAGGCCGCCTACGGCATCCGCGAGATCATGGTGCTGCGCGACGGCGTGCCGCTCTCCGACCCGGACAGCTTCACCCGCCTGGACTTCGTCGACACCCAGGACATCGAGCGCATCGAGGTGGCCAAGGGGCCGGGCAACCTGTTCGCCGCCGGCAGCGTGGGCGGCGCGGTGCAGATCATCTCCCGCTCGGTGTTCGACGAGAGCGCCAACAACCTCAAGCTCGGCGTCGGCACGGAGGGCACCCTCAACACCCACCTGCGCTACGGCAAGGTCCTGGACGAGCACGCCCTCGCCCTCACCGCCACCTACCGCGAGCAGGACAACGACTGGCGCAACTGGAACCGCTTCGACACCACCCAGCTGTCGCTCAAGCACGGCGTGCAGCTGGCGCGCGGCACCCTGGAGAGCGAGGTCTCCTACGCGGAGGCGAACATGCAGCTGCCGGGGGCCATGAACCTCGCCCTCTACGACCAGTTCGTCGCCACCGGCGAGCAGACCTCGACCTCCGAGCCCTGGAAGCATTCCGGCCGCTACTCCAAGGTCTGGTTCCTCAACAGCAAGTACGAGGCAGAGTTCGGCGCATTCACCTTCAAGCCGCGCGTCTACTTCAACACCTGGCATCACTACCACCCGGTCACCGGCATGATCAACGAGACCGAGAGCTGGGTGGGCAACCTCGGCACCGACCTGGAAGGACAGTGGCGGCATGCCGGCGGTACCCTGGTCGGCGGCGTCACGGTGCGCCAGGAGCGCACGCCGGACTCGCGCAAGTACCAGTACGCCAGCGTCGTCACCACCACCAGCGCCGGCGCCTGCGTCGATTCCGCCGTCGCCACCGGGCGCATCCTCGCCACCTGCTCCGACGCCAAGGGCCGCCTGGCCGAGATCGACGACGCCACCAGCCTGCTCGCCGGCGTGTACCTGCAGGAGTCCTGGCGTCCCGGCGCGCGCTGGATCGTCGACCTGGGCATGCGCTACGACGTGGTGGACTTCAGCGACGACAACCAGCAGTTCTGGCGCTACGACTACGCCACCGGCACCTACGTGGCGGGCGCCGGCGTCACCCACTCGGAGAAGACCTTCCACCTGCCGGCGCCCAAGCTCGCCGTCAGCTACCGCCTGAGCGACGCCCTGACGCTGTTCGGCATGGTCGCGCAGGCGAGCCAGATCCCTTCGCAGAGCGAGTTCTCCAGCAACCCCGCGCTGGAGGCGCCGGTCTCGCGCAACCACGAGATCGGCCTCAAGGGGCGCGGCCAGGCCTGGGAGTTCGACGCCAGCGTCTACGTCAACCCGGTGGAGAAGGAGATCATCCAGATCAACAACGGCGGCATCACCGAGTACGCCAACGCCGGCAAGACCGACAAGAAGGGCATAGAGCTGTCCGGGCGCGTACGCCTGGCGGGAGGCTGGGAGATGGGCGGCCACTACGGCTACGCCGACTACACCTACGACGAGTTCTCCGAGCCGGTGCGCACCTGCGTCGGCGTCCCGCCGGTATGCACCACCAGCAACGTCGACCGCGCCGGCAACCGTCTGCCGTTCGTGCCCAAGCACCAGTACGGCGTGTTCCTCGGCTGGCGGTCGCCGGGCGGCTGGCAGGCCAGGCTCGCCAGCAACGCCTGGGGCGAGTACTGGCTGGACAACGCCAACACCGAGAAATACGACGGCTGGGAGTGGATCACCAACCTGTCCGTGGGCTACGCGCGGGGTGCCCATTCCCTCACCCTCAACGTCGACAACCTGTTCGACGAGCACTACGCCAGCGAGGTGAAGAAGGACACCTCGGGCCGCGTCACCTACACCGCTGCCGCGCCGCGCACGGTGATGCTGACCTACCGCCACGGCTTCTGAGGCGGCCATGAAGCAGTCCGCCTGCCTGCCGCTCGCTGTCCTTGCCGCCGTCCTCGCCGCCGGCACGGCGCAGGCCGCGCGCCCCGCCGGCGACTGCCGCGCCGCCGAGCGGGCCGCCTTCTCCAGCCTGCCCATGTTGCTGCCGGCCGGCCGCGGCGAGCGCTCGGGCGCCGCCTACTGCCTCGCCAACCTGCGCGCGGACGCGGTGGCGCAGCGCAACGGCGCGGGCGGCTTTACCGCCGCGCCCGCCGCCGTGCCGGTGCGCGACGGCGGCTTCAAGGTGAGCGCCGGCCGGGTGGGCAACTACCACTGGCTGCAGGCCGCGGAGGACTCGCAGGCGGGCCTGTTCACCGCCAGCACCGCGCACTACTTCGCCAATCCGGGGCCGGCGCCCACAGCCATGCTGGAACTGCCGAAGGCGGAACTGGAGATCGTGCCGCAGCCCCTGCCGCGCGAGCATTGGCGCTACCGCGCGGGCGAGACCTGGGGCTTCCTGCTGCGCCTGCACGGCCGGCCGCTGGCCAACGCCGGCGTGCGCCTGGAGACCAGCGGCGGCACGCAGCGGGTGCTGAGGAGCGACGCGGCGGGGGTGGTGCGGGTGACCTTTCCCGAGGACGTCGCCGAGGCCGGGGTCGGCCACGCGCACGGACGGGAGGCGCAGAACCGTTTCGTCCTCGCCGTGGGGCACACGGACGCCGCCGGCCGTTACCGCCTGAGCGCCTTCAACCACGTCTACGGCGCCGCCGCCGACAGCGGCCGCAGCCTCGGCGCCGGCCTCGGCTTCCTGGCCCTGGGCGGGCTGCTGGCGCTGCCGCTGACGATCCGCCGCAAGGAGGCCGCGCATGGCTGACACCGCCGCACCCCGTTTCACCCTCGGTCGCCTGCGCCTGGCGGTGCAGCTCGTCATGCTGTTCGTCACCGTCTACGGCGGCAGCCTGGTGGGCTATTACGCCGCCGAGAAGCTCTCCAACGCCCTGCCGGCCCTGTCCTGCGCCTACGACAAGCAGGACGGCGCCTACTGCATCCTCATCCCCACGCAGCACCAGCTGCACCACCGCGTCGGCGAGGCGATCGCGCAGAGCGGGCAGTTCGCGCTGTCCACCCTCATCCCCCTGGGCTTCACCTTCCTGACCTTCTACGTCTTCTTCGTCTTCCTCAACAAGGCCTTCTGCGGCTGGGTCTGCCCGCTCGGCACCGTGCAGGAGCTGATCCACCGCCTCGGCCGCCTGCTCAGGCGCCCCTTCCGCGGCCTCTCGGAGACGGCGGCGCGGCGCCTGCGGCCGCTGAAGTGGGGCGTGCTGCTGGTCCTGGTCATGGGCCTGCCGCTGCTCGCCGGCCTGGGCGTGACGCCGCACGTCACCGGCGACGCCTTCTGCCAGGTCTGCCCTTCGCGCCTCGCCACCACCCTGCTGACGGCGGACGCGAGCCAGCTCACCATCCGCCAGTCCGGCGCGCTCGACTTCGCCTTCGGCGCGCTCGCCAACACCCTGTTCGGCTTCGTCGTCGTCGCCGCCCTCGCGGTGCGCCAGCCGTTCTGCCGCATCTGCCCGCTGCTCGCCCTCAACGCCGCCTTCCAGCGCCTCTCGCCCATGCGCCTGGTGAAGCGCGAGCACGCCAAGTGCGAGAAGTGCGGCATCTGCCGCCAGGCATGCCCCATGGACATCCCGGAGATCCACCACGCGCACGGGCCCAAGGCCTTCAACGAGGACTGCACCCTGTGCGGCCGCTGCGCCGAATACTGCCCGGACGACGGGGTGATCCAGCTCAAGTTCGGCCCCTTGCGCCTGTTCGGCTCCTCGCGCACCTACTACAAGGCACGCGTGAAGACAGTCGGGCCGCGCGGCGAGGCGAGGGCGGTGAAGTGGTTCGCGCGACGCCCGCCGCAAGGGGGCGGGGATGCTTGAACCCGCCGGCATCGCCTCCGCCTGGCTGCTCGGCCTCAGCCTGGGGCTCACCGCCTGCACCGTCACCTGCCTGCCCTACATGGGCGCCTGGGTGATGGCGCGTGAGCGCGGCGCGGTGCTGGGCGATACCGCCGCCTTCCTGGCGGGGCGCGTCGCCGCCTATGCCCTGATGGGCCTGGCGGCGGGCCTCGCCGGCGCCTGGCTGGCACGCCTGCTGCAGGGGGGCGTGGGCCACGTCGCCATCGGCGCGGCCTCGCTCGCGGCAGGCCTCTGGCTGTTGTTCGGCAGGCAGCGGCGCGGCTGCGCCGCCGGCCGGGGCGCGCAGGCCTCGCCGCTGGCCATCGGCTTCGCCCTCAGCCTCACGCCCTGCGCGCCGCTCGCCTCGCTGCTGGCCTTCGCCGCGCAGGCGGGCTCGCCCGGCGGCGGTCTCGCCTACGGCCTGGCCTTCGGCCTCGGCGCGGCGGTGACGCCGCTCCTGGTGGTGCTGCCGGCGCTCGGCTGGTTCGGCCAGCGCCTGCGCGAGTCGCGCGCGGAACTCGGCCGCTGGCTGCGCCTGGGCGCCGGCCTGGTGCTGGCGGCGCTGGGGATCTATCGAATCGGCATGGGGGTGTGACATGGAAGGATTGAAGGCGGTGGTGGACTACGGCGTGATCGGCCTCTTGCTCTCCTTGAGCGTCTGGTCGGTGGCGGTGGCGGTGGAGCGTTTCGGTTTCTACCGCCGCGCCGGCATCGCGGCATACGCGACGCGCGTGGAGTTCGAGACCGCCCTGACGCGGCGCCTGGTGGTGATCGGCACGGTGGCGGCGAACGCCCCCTACGTCGGCCTGCTCGGCACCGTGCTGGGCATCATGCTCACCTTCCAGGACATGGGCGCGAGCGGCGAGATGGACGTGAAGGGCATCATGAGCGGCCTCGCGCTGGCGCTCAAGGCCACGGCCGCCGGCCTGCTCGTGGCCATCCCCTGCGTGGCCCTCAACAACGCCCTGCGCCGCCGTGTGAAGGAGCGCCTGGCCGAGTACGACGCGGCGCGGGAGAAGGCCCTTGGATAAGGACCTGGACGGCGAGATCGACGGCATCAACGTGGTGCCGCTGGTGGACGTGATGCTGGTGCTGCTCACCATCGTCCTCACCACCGCCACCTTCATCGCCACCGGCCGCATCCCCGTGGACCTGGCGCAGGCCAAGCACGCCGCCGCCGCGCAGCCGACGCCGCTGGTGCTCACCCTCACCCTGCACCGCGCCATCTACCTCGGCGACCGTCCGGTCACCGATCTGCCCGCCGCCCTCGCCGGCCTGCCGCGCGACACGCCGGTGGTGGTGCGGGCGGATGGCGGCCTGGCGCTGCGGCACTTCGTCGAGCTGGTGGACCGCGTCAAGGACCTCGGTTTCACGCGCGTCAGCCTGGAGGTGCGGCGCGCATGAGCGTGTGGCCCTGATGCCGGCGGCATGAAGTCCTGGATCGTCTCGCTGGCGCTGCACGGCACGGCCCTGGGCGTGGCCCTCGCCCTCTGGCCGGCGGCCGCGCCGGAGGCCGAGCCAGAACCCCTGCGCTGGGAGGTGTCGCTGGCCCGGCCCGCCGTCGCCCCACCCGCCCCGCCCCGCCCCGCCGGCGAGCCCGCACCGCCGGCCGCGCCGGCCCCGACGGTCCCGTCGGTTGCGCCGCCTCCAGAACCCTTGCCCGCCGTGAGGCCGGCGCCCAGTCCCCCGCCCGAGCCCGGCACGCCGGCGCCGCTCGCCTCGCCGTCCGTGCCGGTGGCGTCCCCTGCCGCGCTTCCCTCGGCGCCGCCGCTGGCGAGGGCCGCCGAGACCGTGCCCGTGCCGCCGTCCGCCGCACCTCTCCCGACACCGACCCAGGCCCCCGGCGAGCCGGTGCGGGCCGAGCAGGAGCGGCTGTGGCAGGCCGCCCTGGCGCGGCGTCTGCGCGAGCTGCGCCGTTATCCGCCGGTGGCGCGCCGTCTCGGCCAGGAGGGGGTGGTGCTGTTGAGCGTGGCGCTGGCGGGGGACGGCCGCCTGGAGGCGGTGCAGGTGCGTCAGGGGTCCGGTTATCCGATCCTCGACCGGGATGCGCTGCGGCTGTTGGAGGAGGCGGCGGCGCTGGCGCGCGAGGAGATGCGGGAGGCGGTGCGCGACGGCGCGCGGACGTCGCTCAGGCTGGCGATCCCGATCGCCTACCGCCTGGAGAACTAGCGCGTCAGGCGCGCAGCACGCCGCCGCTCAGCGGGTCGAGGATGGTGGAGGGGCGGCGGCGCTTGCCGATGCGGCCGGGCAGCACCCAGACGTGGGCGTCGAAGGCCTGTCTGCAGGCGCGCCAGGTCTTCAGCGATCTCTGGCCGGAACGGTTGGCGCTGGTGGAGACCAGGGGCATGCCGAGCGCGTGGCACAGGCGTGCCGTCTCGCTGTGCGCGGTGACGCGCACCGCCAGTTTGCGGTGGCGGCCGCGCAGCCACGGCGGGCAGTGACGCGAGACCGGCAGCAGGAGGGTGTTGGGGCCGGGCCACCATTCGTCGAGGCGGGATTGCAAGGCCTCGGGCAGGGGGGCGAGGAAACGGCGGAACTGCGCGAATTCGCTGCCTACGAGGATCAGGCCCTTGGCCTGCGGGCGGCGCTTGAGCGCGAGGATGCGGCGTACCGCGCGCGGGTTGCGCGGGTCGCAGCCGAGGCCGAAACAGGACTCCGTGGCGTAGGCGATGACCCCGCCGCGCGCCAGGAAGGCGCGCAGGCGGCGGACATCGGCAAGGGGGGTCATGGGGGCCGCCCCAGGGGGCTTACTTCTTCTTGCGCTGGATCGCGCGCCAGCCGATGTCGCGGCGCATCTGGCGGCCGGCGAACTCGATGCCCTCGGCCACCTCGTAGGCGCGCGCCTGCGCCATCTTCACCGTGTCGCCCAGGGCGGTGACGCACAGCACGCGGCCGCCGGAGGTGACCACCTGGTCGCCGTCGATCGCGGTGCCTGCGTGGAAGACGTGGAAGTCGTCCCCCCGCTCGCCCAGGCCGGTGATGGCATCGCCCTTGCGCGGGTTATCCGGGTAGCCACCGGCGGCCAGCACCACGCCGAGGGCGCAGCGGCGGTCCCACTCCGCCTCCACCTCGTCCAGTTTGCCGTCGATCGCGGCCTCCACCAGGGTGGCGAAGTCGGACTTGAGGCGCAGCATGATGGGCTGCGTCTCGGGGTCGCCGAAGCGGCAGTTGAACTCCAGCACGCCGAGCTTGCCGTCGGGGGCGATCATCAGGCCGGCATAGAGGAAGCCGGTGTAGGGCGTGCCCTCGGCCTTCATGCCCTGCACCACGGGGCGGATCACCTCGCGCATGGCCTTGGCGTGGATCTCCGGCGTGACCACGGGGGCGGGGGAGTAGGCGCCCATGCCGCCGGTGTTGGGGCCCTGGTCGCCGTCCAGCAGGCGCTTGTGGTCCTGGCTGGTGGCCATGGGCAGGATGTGCTCGCCATCCACCATGACGATGAAGCTGGCCTCCTCGCCCACCAGGCACTCCTCGATCACCACGCGGTGGCCGGCCTCGCCCATGGTGTTGCCGGAGAGCATGGCGTCGACCGCGGCGTGCGCCTCCTCGACGGTCTGCGCCACCACCACGCCCTTGCCGGCGGCCAGGCCGTCGGCCTTGACGACGATGGGCGCGCCGTTGGCGTCGATGTAGGCGTGCGCGGCGGCGGCGTCGGTGAAGGTGCCGAACTTCGCGGTGGGGATGTGGTGGCGGTCCATGAACTGCTTGGCGAAGTCCTTGGAGGCCTCCAGCTGCGCGGCCGCCTGCACCGGGCCGAAGATCCTCAGGCCGGCGGCGCGGAAGGCGTCGACCACGCCGGCGGCCAGGGGCGCCTCGGGGCCGACCACGGTGAAGGCGATGCCTTCGCGCTGGGCGAACTCGATCAGCGCGGGGAAGTCGCTGAGGGGCAGGTTCTCCAGCCCTTCCTCGGTCGCCGTGCCGCCGTTGCCGGGGGCGACGAAGACCTTGTGCACGCGCGGGGACTGGGCCAGGCGCCACGCCAGGGCGTGTTCGCGGCCGCCGGAGCCGATGACGAGGAGCTTCATGTCAGTGCCTGAAGTGACGCACGCCGGTGAACACCATGGCGATGCCGTGCTCGTTGGCGGCGGCGATCACCTCGTCGTCGCGCATCGAGCCGCCGGGCTGGATCACCGCCTTGATGCCGGCGGCGGCGGCGTTGTCGAGGCCGTCGCGGAACGGGAAGAAGGCGTCCGAGGCCATCACCGAACCGGGCACCACCAGGCCGGCGTGCTCGGCCTTGATGGCGGCGATGCGCGCGGAGTTGACGCGGCTCATCTGGCCGGCGCCGACGCCGATGGTCATGCGGTCCTTGGCGTAGACGATGGCGTTGGATTTGACGAACTTGGCGACGCGCCAGGCGAACAGCAGGTCGGCCATCTCCTGCTCGCTGGGCGCGCGGGCGGTGACCACCTTGAGCTCGCCGTGCAGCAGCACGTCGGCGTCCTGCACCAGCAGGCCGCCGGCCACGCGCTTCATGTCCATCTGCGCGACGCCGCCGGACCAGGCACCGCACTCCAGCAGGCGCACGTTCTTCTTCGCGGCGACGGCCTCGCTGGCCTCCGGGCTCACCTCGGGGGCGATGATCACCTCGACGAACTGGCGCTCGACGATGGTCCGCGCGGTCTCGCCGTCGAGACGGCCGTTGAAGGCGATGATGCCGCCGAAGGCGGACTCGGGGTCGGTCTGGTAGGCGCGGTTGTAGGCGTCCAGCAGGTTGGCGCCGTAGGCCACGCCGCAGGGGTTGGCGTGCTTGACGATGACGCAGGCCGGCGCGGCGTCGAACTGCTTGACGCACTCCAAGGCGGCGTCGGTGTCGGCGATGTTGTTGTAGGACAGTTCCTTGCCCTGGATCTGGCGCGCGGTGGAGATGGTGCCCACGGGCGCGTTGGCCTCGACGTAGAAGGCGCCGTTCTGGTGCGGGTTCTCGCCGTAGCGGCAGGTCTGCGCGCGGCTGAACTGCAGGGTGAGTTTTTCGCCAAACTGCTCCTTGCTGCCGTCGGCTGCGAGGGAGGTCAGGTAGTTGCTGATGTGGCCGTCGTACTGGGCGGTGTGGGTGAAGGCCTTCTTCGCCAGGTTGAAGCGGGTGGCGTCGGAGAGATTGCCGCCGTTGGCACGCATCTCCTCGACCAGGGCGGCGTAGTCGGCCGGGTCGGTGACGATGGCCACGTGCCGGTAGTTCTTCGCCGAGGAACGCACCATGGCGGGGCCGCCGATGTCGATGTTCTCGATCGCGTCCTCCAGGGTGTGCGGCTTGGAGACGGTCTGCACGAAGGGGTAGAGGTTGACGCACACCAGGTCGATGTAGCCCAGGCCGTGCTCGTTCATGGTCGCCACGTGCGCCGGGTTGTCGCGCACCGAGAGGATGCCGGCGTGGACCTTGGGGTGCAGGGTCTTGACGCGGCCGTCCAGCATCTCCGGGAAGCCGGTGAACTCGGACACGTCCTTCACCGGCAGGCCGGCGTCGCGGATGGCCTTGGCGGTGCCGCCGGTGGAGAGCAGTTCCACGCCCTGGTCGGCGAGGGCGCGGGCGAAGTCGATGAGGCCGGTCTTGTCGGAGACGGAGAGGAGGGCGCGTTTCATGGTCGAGTCGTCTGTGGGCAGTTGGCAGTCGTCAGTCAAGATCGGTTGGGCTGCCGACCGATGACTGACGACTGACTACTTGGGTTATTTGATCCCGTGCTGCTGCATCTTCTTGCGCAGGGTGTTGCGGTTGATGCCCAGCCATTCGGCGGCACGGCTCTGGTTGCTGCCGGCGCGGTCGAGGACCAGTTCGAGGACCGGTTTTTCCACGCAGTTCAGCACCATGTCGTAGACCCCGGCGGGGTGTTCGCCGTCCAGGTCCTTGAAGTATTCGCCAAGCACGCGGCGCACGCAGGTCGCCAGTTCGCTTTCGTCCAGATGCTGATCCATCGTTGTCCTTGTTGTGTTCAGGCCGCCTCGCGCTGCTCGGGCGCGGTGTCCAGGTAGACCAGGCGGCTGTTGCGTTCTCGCGTGCGCCAGAAGAAGTCGTTCACGGCCTGCAGCTGCTCCTCCGGCGTCTCCAGCTGGTTCATGGCATGGCGGAAGCTCGCCGAATCCGCGAGGCCGCGGGTGTACCAGGCGATGTGCTTGCGCGCCATGCGCAGGCCGGCGGGCTGGCCGTAGAAGCCGTACAGGTCGTCGAGGTGCGCGAGCAGGACCTCGTGGATCTCCGCCACCTCGGGCGCGGGCAGGTGCTCGCCCGTGGCGAGGAAGTGGCCGATCTCGCGGAACAGCCAGGGGCGGCCCTGTGCGGCACGGCCGATCATGATCGCGTCGGCGCCGGTGTGATCGAGCACATGCCGTGCCTTCTCCGGGGTGGTGATGTCGCCGTTGGCGATCACCGGGATGCGTGCCGCCGCCTTCACCGCCTTGATGGTGTCGTACTCCGCGTCGCCGCTGTAGCCGCAGGCGCGGGTGCGGCCGTGGATCGCCAGGGCCTGGATGCCGGACTCCTGGGCGATGTGCAGGATGTTGAGGGCGTTGCGGTGCTCGCGGTCCCAGCCGGTGCGGATCTTCAGGGTCACGGGGGTGTCGGGCACCGCCTTCACCACGGCCTCGAGGATGCGACCCACCAGGGGCTCGTCCTGCAGGAGGGCGGAGCCGGCCATGACGTTGCACACCTTCTTGGCCGGGCAGCCCATGTTGATGTCGATGATCTGCGCGCCGCTGTCGGCGTTGTAGCGCGCCGCCTCGGCCATCATCTCCGGCACGCTGCCGGCGATCTGCACCGAGACCGGTTCCACCTCGCCCTCGTGGTTGGCGCGCCGCCGCGTCTTCGCGGAGCCGTACAGCAGGGAGTTGGAGGTGACCATCTCGGACACCGCCATGCCCGCGCCCATGCGCTTGCAGAGCTGGCGGAACGGCCGATCGGTGACGCCCGCCATGGGGGCGACGATCAGGTTGTTCTTGAGCGTGTGCGGGCCGATGCGCATGCGGGAAGGGGCGGGTCGAGCGAGGGAGGGGGGTGCGCATTTTATACGCAAGCGGGGGGATGAAAAAGCGCGATCTCCCTCCCGCGCCTCAAGCACGCCTCATGCCGCCTCGCGCAGACCCGTCTGCCGCAAGGCGAACCCCTCCGCATAGGCGGCGGGGTCGCTGCCGTCCCAGACCTTGCCGTCCATCAGCGTGGAGCGGCGCGTCTCCGCCTGCGGCAGCGCGACGCCGACCTGCGCTGCCGCCTCGCGGTACAGCTCGACCTGATGCACCTGCCGCGCCACCGCCAGGTAGTCCGGATGGGCGGCGAGCATGCCCCAGCGGTAGTGCTGGGTGAGGAACCACATGCCATCCGAGAGCCAGGGGAAGGTGACCTCGCCGTCGGCGAAGAAGCGCATCGGGTGGCCGTCCTGCCAGGCGCGCCCCAGGCCGTCCAGGTAATGTCCGTGCAGGCGTCCCTCGATCAGGTCCTCGGGCACGTCGATGTAGTCCGGGCCGGCGAGCAGCCGCGCCGCCTCGCCGCGCCCCTGCGGCGTGTCGAGGTGGCGCGCCGCCTCCAGCACCGCCATGACCAGGGCGCGCGCCAGTTCCGGCCGGCCTTCCGCGAAGGCCCTGCCGCAGGCCAGGACCTTCTCCGGGTGCTCGGGCCAGATCTCCTGGCTGGTGGCGACGGTGAAGCCGGCGCGTTCCTTGATCGCCAGGGCGTTCCAGGGTTCGCCGGCGCAGAAGCCGTCCAGGTTGCCCACCGCCAGGTGGCCGGCCATCTGCGGCGGCGGCACGACGACGTTGTTGATGTCGCGGAACGGGTGCACGCCGTGGCTGGCGAGCCAGTAGTAGAGCCACATGGCGTGGGTGCCGGTGGGGAAGGTCTGGGCGAAGGTGTGGCGACGGTCGTCGCCGCGCAGCAGCTTTGCGAGCCCCGCGCCGTCGCGCACGCCGCATTCGTGCAGGCGGCGCGACAGGGTGATGGCCTGGCCGTTGCGGTTGAGGGTCATCAGCACCGCCATGTCCTGGCGCGGCCCGCCTATGCCCATCTGCACGCCGTAGACCATGCCGTACAGGGCGTGGGCGGCGTCCAGCCGGCCGGTGAGCAGCTTGTCGCGCAGCGCCGCCCAGGACGGCTCGCGCGACAGCTCGATCTCGATGCCGTGGCGGCGGTCGAACCCCTTGGCCGCGGCCACCACCAGCGGCGCGCAGTCGGTGAGCGGGATGAAACCAACACGGATGCGGGTGGGCGGGGTCTTGGGCATGGCGCTTCGGGTTCCGGAGGTTTCGGCTCAGGCCGCCTGCTTGTGGTGCTTCTGGTAGAGGAAGGAGAGGACCTGGCCGCGCAGGTGGTGGTAGTGCGGGTCCTCGGCCAGTGCCAGGCGGTCACGCGGGCGCGGCAGGTCCACCTCCAGGACCTCGCCGATGGTGGCGGCGGGGCCGTTGGTCATCATGACGATGCGGTCGGACAGCAGCACCGCCTCGTCCACGTCGTGCGTCACCATCAGGGTGGTGGCATGGGTCTCCTCGACGATGCGCATCAGCTCGTCCTGCAGGCTGGCGCGGGTGAGGGCGTCGAGCGCGCCGAACGGCTCGTCCATGAGCAGCACCTTGGGCTCCATGGCCAGGGCGCGGGCGATGCCGACGCGCTGCTTCATGCCGCCGGAGATCTCGCCCGGGCGCTTCTCCGCCGCGTGCGTCAGGTGCACCAGCTCCAGCGCGCGCTGGGTGCGTTCCTTGAGCTGTTTCTTGGATTCCTTGGCGCCGAACACGCGCTCCACCGCCAGGTGGATGTTGCCGTAGCAGGTCAGCCAGGGCAGCAGGGAGTGGTTCTGGAACACCATGCCGCGGTCCGGACCGGGGCCGCGGATCTCCTTGTTGTTGAGCAGCAGCACGCCCTCGCTCGGGTCGGTGAGGCCGGCCACCAGGTTGAGCAGGGTGGACTTGCCGCAGCCGGAGTGGCCGATCAGGGCGATGAACTCGCCCTGTTTCACCGTGAGGTTGATGTCGGTGAGGGCGGTGAACTTGCCCTTCTTGGTGTCGAACACCATCTTGGCGTTCTCGATGTGCAGATAGTCGTCCATGACGGTGTCCCTCACTCGTAGTTGAAGCGGTTGGCGAGCATCACCAGGGCCTGTTCCAGGAGCAGGCCGACGATGCCGACGATGAAGATGGCGATGAGGATGTGCTCGACGTTGAGGTTGTTCCACTCGTCCCACACCCAGAAGCCCAGGCCGGTGCCGCCGGTGAGCATCTCGGCGGCGACGATCACCAGCCAGGCCACGCCGATGGACAGGCGGATGCCGGTTATCAGGTGCGGCAGCACGGCGGGGAAGAGGATGCGGGTGAAGATCTTCCACTCGGACAGCTTGAGCACGCGCGCCACGTTCAGGTAGTCCTGCGGCACGCGCGAGACGCCGGCGGCGGTGTTGAGGATGATGGGCCAGATGCTGGAGATGAAGATCACCCACAGCGAGGCCGGTTCGGTCTCCTTGAACACATACAGGCCGATGGGCAGCCAGGCGAGCGGCGAGACCGGGCGCAGCAGGCTGATGATGGGCGAGGTCATGCCGGAGAGGAACTGGAAGCGGCCGATCATGAAGCCGAGCGGGATGCCCACCAGGGCCGCGAGGCCGAAACCGGCGCCGACGCGGTAGAGCGAGTGCAGGATGTTCCAGCCGATGCCCATGTCGTTGGGGCCGTTGTCGTAGAACGGGTCGGCGAACAGTTCCTTGGCGGATGCCCAGGTCTTGGCCGGGCCGGGCAGGCCGCTCTCGCCGCCGCTGGTGGCGACCAGCTGCCACAGCAGCACGAACAGGATCATGCCGATGACGGGCGGCAGGGCGGCGCGGAAGGCCTTGCCCAGCGCCTCGGTGAAGGCCTGGCCGCGTGCGGTCTGCAGGAAGGGGGTGGGGCGGACCGGGGCCTCGCTGGGCGGGGTCGCGGCCGGCAGGGGCTGGGTGGTCGGTGCGTTCATGATGTCTTTCAAACTGCCTTCGTTGAATGTCACGGCGCTCATGGCGGACTCCTTGAGTCGTTCTCCCTCTCCCGCCGGGAGAGGGTCGGGGTGAGGGAGCAACGCCTGGTGATGCAAAGCGGGTTCCCTCACCCCCAGCCCCTCCCCCGGTGGGGGAGGGGAGTGATCAGGCCTTGACCTTGAACCCGTCGGCATACGCCTTCGGGTTCTTGCCGTCCCACACCACGCCGTCGATCAGCTTGGAGGTGCGCATCTCCGACTTCGGCACGGGGGTCTTGGTCATGGCGGCGGCCTCCTTGTAGATCTTGATCTGGTTCACCTGCCTGGCCACGCCCAGGTAGTCCGGGTGGTCCTTCAGGAGGCCCCAGCGCTTGTGCTGCGTCAGGAACCACATGCCGTCCGACAGGTAGGGGAAGTTGGCCTTGCCGTCGTTGAAGAACTTCATGTAGTTCTTATCCTGCCACTTCCGGCCGATGCCGTTGTCGTACTGGCCCAGCATGCGGTCCTCGATCACGTCGAAGGCGGTGTTCACGTAGGCCTTGTCGGCGATCACGCGCGCCGTCTCCGAGCGGTTCGCCATGGTGTCGATGTACTTCGAGGCGTCGAGGATGGCGGCGACCATGGCGCGCGCGGTGTTGGGATACTTCTGCACGAACTCCAGGGTGGTGCCCAGCACCTTCTCCGGGTGGTCGGTCCAGATGTCCTGCGTGGTGGTGGCGGTGAAGCCGATCCTGTCGTGGATGGCGCGCGCGTTCCACGGCTCGCCCACGCAGTAGCCGTCCATCTTGTCGACGCGCATGTTGGCGACCATCTGCGGCGGCGGCACGGTGATCACCTTGACGTCCTTCATCGGGTCGATGCCGTAGGTGGCCATCCAGTAGTACAGCCACATGGCGTGGGTGCCGGTGGGGAAGGTCTGGGCGAAGGTCCATTCCTTCGGCTCCGCCTTCACCAGGCGGGCGAGGCCGGCGCCGTCGGTGACGCCCTTGGCCTTGATCTGGTTGTTGAGGGTGATGGCCTGGCCGTTGTTGTTCAGGTTCATCAGCACCGCCATGTCCTTCTTCGGACCGGACACGCCCAGCTGCAGGCCGTAGATCAGGCCGTAGAGCACGTGCGAGGCGTCCAGCTCGCCGTTCACCAGCTTGTCGCGCACGCCGGCCCAGGAGGCCTCCTTGCTGGGGACGATGGTGATGCCGTACTTCTTGTCGAAGCCCTTCACCGCGGCCATGACCACGCTGGCGCAGTCGGTGAGGGGGATGAAGCCGATCTTCACCTCGGTCTTCTCCGGCGCGTCGGAGCCGGCGGCCCAGGCGGCGTTGCGGACACCCGGTGGCACCAGGGTCATGAGCGCGGCGGCGGCGGAGAGGCCGGCGGTCTTCTTGAGGAAGTCACGCTTGCTGTTGTCGACCCCGGTGGCGAGCGACTGCTCCGGGAGGATCAGGGGCGAGTGGGTGTCCTTCATGTCGTGCTCCAAAAAAAATGGCGTCCGACCAATGCGCTGTCACGCATGGAGGGACGCCGTTGTCCAAAACACCTACCTTGGTGCTACATGGCTGAGAACCCGATCAGAGATCGTTTCGCTCCTCTATAAGCAGAAGCCGTGCCAGTCGTTCTCATGGGGGTGGATTGCAGTGCCGGCGCGGGTTTGCGCGTGATTGCGCGGGGAATGCGCGGGCTGGGCGCCCGTTCGTGGTGCGACGTGCACCCGATTGGGGAGATCGCGCGGCGGCTCATGGCAGGGCTCATATGCGCCGCCCGTCCTGATCATCTGGCGGTCATGCAGGCTGGCTAGGTTATGCGCGACCGTAGTCCCACAACCAAGGAGCCAACCATGTCCGACAAGCATGACACCTCGCGCCGCACCTTCCTGAAGTCCTCCGGCCTGTTGCTCGGAGCGGCGGCCATGCCCGCCCTGGGCGTCCGCGGCGCGCGCGCGGCGCCCGCCGTCATCACCCTGGATGCCGAGCGCCCGCAGCTTGCGCAGGGCATCCAGATCGGCGACGTGCGCGCCGACCGCGCCGTGATCTGGAGCCGTGCCGACCGCCCCGCGCGCATGATCGTCGAGTACGACTTCGACGACCGCTTCGCCAATCCGACGCGGATCCGCGGCCCCCACGCGCTGGACACCACGGACTTCACCACCCGCCTGGACCTGGCCGGCCTGCCGGCGGACCGCGAGGTGTTCGTGCGCGTCCTGTATCAGGACCTGTCCAACGAGCGCGTCCTCAGCGAGGCGGTGCTGGGCAGCTTCCGCACCGCCCCCCGGCATGCGCGCGACATCCGCTTCCTGTGGTCCGGCGACACCGCCGGCCAGGGCTGGGGCATCAACCCCGAATTTGGCGGCATGAAGATCTACGAGGCCATGCGCCAGACCCGCCCGGACTTCTTCATCCACTGCGGCGACAACATCTACGCCGACGGCCCCATCAAGGAGTACCAGATGGCCGAGAACGGCGAGATGTGGCACAACATCGTCACCCCGGAGGTATCCAAGGTGGCGGAGACCCTCGCCGAGTTCCGCGGCCGCTACAAGTACAACCTGCTGGACGACAACGTGCGCCGCTTCAACGCCGAAGTGCCGCAGATCTGGCAGTGGGACGACCACGAGGTGGTGAACAACTGGTCCGACTCCAAGGACCTCTCCGGCGATGCGCGCTACACCGAGAAGAACGTGCCGCTGCTGATCGCGCGCGGTGGCCGCGCCTTCATGGAATACGCGCCGATGCGCCCGCACACCGCCGAGGAAGGCGAGCGCGTGTACCGCCACATCCCGTATGGCCGGCTGATGGACGTGTTCGTCCTCGACATGCGCAGCTACCGCGGCCCCAATACCTACAACCGCCAGGAGGTGGCCGGCCCCGAGACCGCCTTCCTGGGCGACGAGCAGATCGCCTGGCTGAAGCGCAAGCTGCGCGAGTCGCGCGCGGTGTGGAAGGTGATCGCGGCCGACATGCCGCTCGGCCTGCTGGTGGGCGACGGCAAGGACGCGGAAGGGCGTGCGCGCTGGGAGAACTCCTCCAACGGCGACGGCCCCGCGCTCGGCCGCGAGCTGGAGATCGCCGGCCTGCTGCGCGACATCAAGCGCGCGGGGATCAAGAACGTGGTGTGGTTTACCGCCGACGTGCACTACTGCGCCGCGCATTACTACGACCCCGACAAGGCGCAGTTCCAGGACTTCGAACCGTTCTGGGAGTTCGTCTCCGGGCCGCTCAACGCCGGCAGCTTCGGGCCCAACGGCCTGGACAACACCTTCGGCCCCCAGGTGGTGTTCCAGAAGGCGCCGCCCGCGCCCAACTACTCCCCCTTCGCCGGCCTGCAGTTCTTCGGCCAAGTGGACATCGACGGGCGTACCGCGGCGATGACGGTGAGCCTCAAGGACATCGACGGCAAGGTCGTGTACACCAAGGAGCTGCACCCCTCCGGGCACGGCCGCCGGCACGACCGCGAGGACTGAGGCGCCAGGGTCGGCGGCCACGCCGGCCCACGCCCCTTGAATGCACGCCGCGCCCTCGGGCGCGGCGTTTTTTTATCCCGCCCCGGCGGCTCAGGCGGTGCCGTAGGCGGCCTGCTTCATCACGCCCGCCAGGGTGGTGTAGGCGGCGGTCCAGGCCTCCTTGGTGGCCGGGGTGAAGTCCGCGCCGAGGCCCTGTTCCAGGGTCCACAGGATGGCGGCGCCGACGGTGTCGTAATGCCTGGCCTCGACGCCGTAGGCGACGTGGCGGCGGCCCATCTCCTGGATGTTGGCAACCAGGGCGTCGAGATTGGCGATGCCGTTGACCACGACGTTGAGGGACATCATGAGCTTGCGCCCCTGTTCCTTCATGTCGCCCTTGAACAGGGGCTTCACGCCGGGGTCGAGTTCGAACAGGCGGCCGTAGAACAACTCGGCGGCGGTGGCCTGGATGGGGAGGACCTTGGCCCAGGAGGCCTGGATGAGGGCGATCTGTTCAGGGGTCATGCGTGGCCTTTCATGGCGGGTGGAATGGTCCCTGTTTCAAGCACGCGGCGTGCCAGGAGCTGCCGGGCCGGTGTGGCGTCAACGCCAGCCGCTACAGCAGCGGCGTCGGGGTGTTCTGCGTCTCGCACTCGACGCGGTTGCGGCCGCCTTCCTTGGCACGGTAGAGCGCCCAGTCGGCGCGCACCAGGGCGGCGACCACCGACTGGTCCTCGCCGGTCAGCGCGGTGACGCCGAGGCTCGCCGTCCAGTGCAGCTCGGCATCGCCCAGTTGCAGGGGGCTGGCCATGACGTCCTTGCGGATGCGCTCCGCGGCCTGCCTGGCCTCCTCCAGGGCGGTCTGCGTCATCAGCAGCACGAACTCCTCGCCGCCGATGCGCGCGACGATGTCCACCTCGCGCATCGAGCCCTTGAGGATGTCGGCGAAGGCGATCAGCACCTGGTCGCCGATGGCGTGGCCCCACTTGTCGTTGATCGCCTTGAAGTTGTCGAGGTCGACCATGACCAGGGACAGCGGGGTGTTGTAACGGCGCGCCCGCAGCAGCTCCTCGTCCGCGCGTTCCAGGAAGGCGCGGCGGTTGTACAGGCCGGTGAGCGCGTCCATGCGCGCCTCCTGCTCCGCCTTGTGCTTCGCCTCGCGCAGCTCCTTGGTGGCGTCATCGATGCGGTGCTGCAGTTCCGCCTGCGTCAGCTTCACGCCTTCCGCCATGCGATTGATGACGTCGGCGAGCGGCTGGAACACGGGGCTGCCCAAGCCTTCGATGCGGGTGTCGAGGTCGCCCCGGCCCATCGTCTCCACGCCCTTGATGATACGGGTGAGCGGCTGCACGACGCCGTGCGAGAGCCAGATCATCAGCGCGATGCTGACGAGGATGGCGACGACGATCACCGTCCCGCCCAGCAACAACATGTTGTCGCGCATGTCGGTCAGGCGCCGCAGCGAGACGTCCAGGACCACGTAGCCGAGCGGTTCGGCGCGCGGTGGCACGCCTGTCGCCGTGTCGTCGATCGCCAGCGGCGCCGACAGCACCGGCTGCACCAGGCGCCAGTAGCGGCCGTTCTGTTCCCGGCTCCAGCGCGCGCTGCGCGGCAGGTCGCCACCCAGCAGGTCGGCGGTGCCGTGGTTGACGATGGTGGTGCCGTGCTGGTCGGCCACCTTCACGGCGATCAGGTCGGCATCGCCCGTGCCGATGCTCTCGACCATGCCCTGCAGGCTCTGCACGTCGCCGGAGAACAGGGGCAGTTCGCTGGCGGTCGCCAGCTGCTTGGCGGTCGCCTCGACGCGTTCGCGCAGGGCGTTTTCCAGGGTGTGGGCGGTCCAGTTCCACCAGAACAGGCCGAGCAGGCAGGCCATCAGCACGGAGGGCAGGATCACCGCGAGCAGCAGGCGGATGCGGAAGTCGCCGCGTCTCATCGCCGGTCCCCCTCGTCGCGCAGGCGTGCCTCGAGCTGAGTTTCGTCCAGGCCGAGGCCGAGCGAGCGCGAGACGTTGCTGTTCACCAGGACGTCATACTCCGACGCCGGCCTGGGCGGTGGCAGGCGCCTGCCGGCGAGGACGTCGCGCGCCATGCGCGCCGCCTCCTTGCCGATCTGCGTCGGCGAGCTGACCATGGCCACCGCCGCGCCGGCCTTCACGAACGCGGAGGAATAGCCGACCAGCGGCAGGCCGCGGCGATAGGTGGCGAGGAGGATGAACTTGGCGGTCTGGTTGCTGATCGCCTCGGCATCCGGCAGCGCGAGGAAGACGTCGGCGCCGGAGAGGACGCGTTGCACGGCCTCGGGCAGTTCCGCCTTGTCCTGGATCACCTCGAACACGCCTTCCATGCCCTCGCCGCGCAGGGCCTGGGCGATCTCGTTGCGATATCGCACCGTGGAGGGGCCGAGCACCATGCCGACCCTCGGTTTGTCGGGGAAGGCGGCATGCAGCAGCCTGGCCTGGCGCGCGAAGGATTGTTCGAAGTACACCCCGCTGATGCGCCCCGCGGTGGTGCCACGCAGCTCGTCCATGGTGCTGCGCGGTGTCAGGATGGCGATCAGGCGCGTCGTCTCGCTGGCCTCCCTGAGCTGGCGGAAGGCCTCGGTGCCGACCGTCACCAGGAGGTGAGGCGCGCCGGCGCGGAAATTGAACTCGCCCCACTCGCCGATCCGCACCTCGTCGTCCGGCAGATTGGCGCGCAGGGCGCTGGCCGCCTCCAGGTAGGCGGGCTCGCGGCTGCTCAGGGCGATCCATACCTGGTCCGCCCGGGCGTGCCAGGACAGGGCCAGGCAGGCAAACGCCAGCCAGCCCAGCAGGATGGTCACGCGCGCCGTGCGTACGCGCGCGATCGCGCCGGCGTGCATCAATTCACCGCCGCCGCCTGCCAGGCCGCATGGAAGGTCTGTCTTGTATGCGGATCACGCAACATCATTTTTTCGTAGGTGGTACACCTGCCCGATTTGATATATTTCGCGCGCCAGACCGCCGCTGGTGCGGGGCGCGACAGGTGAAGGTTAGCACGCCAGCCAGCCAGCATATTGATCGAATCTCCCCAATTTGGTGCCGCACCGCAATGCGTAAAACATACAGCCCGAACCCGCGATGCCTCGCCCTGGTGGTGTACTGCGCGCTTGCGGCGACCTCCGCCGGCGCGGCGGAGAACGGGTTGTATGGCGAACTGGCGCCGGTCCTGACCGCCTCGCGCATCCTCCAGTCGCCGCTCGATGCGCCGGCGCCGGTGACGGTGATCGACCGCGAGACCATCCTGGATTCCGGCTTCACCGAGCTCCACGACGTGTTTCGCCTGGTGCCCGGCTTCCTGGTTGCGGAATGGCCCAAGGGCTCGCCCATCGTGGTCAACCAGGGCCTCGGTGATGCCCACTCGCGGCGCCTTCTGGTGCTGCTCGACGGGCGCGCCGTGTACGACCCCTTCCAGGGCGGCGTGGAGTGGCAGGACCTGCCGCTGCGCCTGGAGGACATCGAGCGCATCGAGGTGGTGCGCGGCCCCAACCCGGCCAGTTATGGCGCGAATGCCTTCCAGGGGGTGATCAACATCATCACCCGCGTGCCGATCGGGGAACGCGAAACCGGGGTGACGCTGCGTGCCGGCCAGCATGACATCGGCGACCTGTATGCCCATATGGCGCGCGGCGACGGCGCGCTCAACTGGCGTCTCAGCGCATCGGCCCGGCAGGCCAGCAACTACCGCGATCTCGACGTGCCGCTGCAACAGTACAACGAGAAGATCAATCGGCGCGTGCTCAATGGCCAGCTCACCTGGAGCCCCGGTCTGGACGAGGAGTACAGCCTGCGCATCGGCCTCACCGATGGCGAGGACGATATCGGCCAGGTCGGCGATACCAGTTCGCCGCCACGCAGCGCGGACCTGCAGGACCTGTTCCTGGATGTCGGCTGGAAACGCTTTTATGCCCCGAATTCCGAGATTTCCCTGCGTTTCTACCATTACGGGCGCAAGGGGCGCGACCGGTTCACCGTCTACCCGACCAACCCCGCCATCGCGCCCATGCCTTCGCTGGAGATCCTGAACGACGTCGACGTCCGTCGCGACGACCTGGAGTTCCAGCAGATCCACGCCTGGTCCGACACCCTTTCCGGTCTTTGGGGCATCGGTGTGCGCAACGATGCCGCGGAATCGCCCGGCGCCCTCAGCGGACTGGGCAGCGTCGGCGGCTGGCAGTGGCAGGCCTTCGGCAACCTGGACTGGCATGTGACGCCGGACTGGCTGCTGCACGCGGGCGGCATGCTGGAGAAGCACTACAACACGGGTCTGCTGTTCTCCCCCCGCCTCGCCCTCAACTACCGCATCAGCCCGTCGCAGAGCCTGCGCTTCAGCATCGGCCGGGGTTATCGGGCGCCCACCATCTTCGAGTCGGATGCGCGGGAATATGTGACCTGGAGCGGCGGCATCGCCGAGGTGACCCATTACGCCTACCGCGACCTCGAGCCGGAAAAGCTCGACTATGCCGAGCTGGGCTATATCGCCCACTTGCAGCCGCAGGGCCTGCGCATCGATTCGCGCGTGTTCTGGAACAAGTACAACAACATCATCGACGAGCAGTCGTGCATCCTCGATGTCGGCACGCAGAACAGCGGCATTTTTTTCGGTTTCCCGTGTGGATTTCCAGAGCCGCCCGGGTACGAACGCCCCGTGGGTTACGCCGGCAAGTCGTATGACAACAGCGCTGCCTTGCCTTCCCGTTTTGGCCATTACAAGGCCTTCTACTTCTTCAACTCCGGCAATATCCGCATGCATGGCGGCGACATCAGTCTCGACTGGGGGCATCCGGCGTGGGGGCGGTTCCGCGCCAACCACGCCCTTACCTGGATCAGCGCCACCGGCGTAGGCGCGGACTTGACCGTCGATCCCAACGCCGTCACCAAGGATCTGGACATCGAGAGATCCGCGCCGCGGCGCACCACCACCCTGCTGTGGTCGAAGCGCCTCGCCAATGGCCTGCGCATGAGCCTGGGCGGATACCGGGTGGGGGCGATGAAGTGGCCGAACGACGGCGATGTGCAAGTGGCCTATCGGCGTTATGACGCGGTGCTTGGCAAGCGCCTGAAGCTGCTGGGCAACGAGGACGAACTGTCACTGACGGTGCAGAACTTCAACTCGGAGCACGCGGAGTTCCGCAACGTCTATCTGGTCGAGCGCCGTGCCTTCCTCACCTACCGCGTCAGTTTCTGGGCGCGTCCGCGCCGATTCCCGCTATTCCGCCAGATCCAGCGCATGTCGCACCCGCGCGCCGAAGGCCTGCGGCGTGGTCGAGATCACTTCCTCGGGGATGGCGAACTTGCGCGTCAGGCGCGCGTGGCTCTCGAAGCCGTAGGAGACGATGAAGGGGTGCATGCCGGTGGCGATGGCGGCGGCGAAGTCCTTGTGCTCGTCGCCGCACACGTAGGCGCGCGCCGGGTTGATGTCCAGGTGCTCGCGCGCGGCGCGGAAATAGGGTGTCTTGTCCTGGCGCAGCGGGATGGCGTTGAGGAAGTCGAGTTGCGTCAGGTCCAGGCCGTGGCGCGCGAAGATGCGCCCCAGGGTGATCTGCGGCTCGTGCGTGACGTTGCGCGTCACCAGGCCGACGCGGATCTCCGGATGCGCGATCAGCTCGCTTAGCAGCTCGGCCACGCCCGGGTAGAGGCTCGCCTCCTCGCGGTAGACCTCGGTGAGGGTGATGAGCAGGTCGCTGCGCCCGTACTTGCCCAGGTGCTTGGCCAGGTTGCGCGGGAATTCCTTGATGCCGCCCAGGTACTTGAACAGGTTGCGCCGCTTCTGGAAGCGTTCCAGGTCGCCGATGTCCATGCCGTGGCGCGCGAACGCCGTGCCGATGGCGGCGAACGCGTCGACCACCGTGCCGTCGGCGTCGAAGATGACCAGGCGGTCCTTGTTGCGGTACATGCGGCTAGGCCCTGGTGCCGACGAACAGGTAATAGGGGGCGCGCAGCCACGGCAGGTAGGGCACCGCGGCGCGCCGCTCGGCGAGCAGCAGGATCTCGACCCGCTCGCGCAGGGCCGGCACGTGCTGCGCCGAGAGGTGCACGCCGTCGTGCGCGAACCAGCGGCGCCAGAAGGCGTTGCCCAGCCGGCTGCCGTCCCCGGGCAGGTGGAAGTCCACCAGGCCGATGCGGCCGCCCGGCGCCAGCATGGCGCAGGCGTTGTCGAGCACGGCACGCCAGTCCGGCATCATGGTCAGGGCATAGGAGAGGAACACGCGGTCGGCCGGGCGTGCCGGTTGCCAGGCGGTGGCGTCGGCCTCCACCACCGCGACGTTGGCGTGGCCGCTGGCGCGTTCCCGCGCCAGCGCCAGCAGCGGCGCGCACAGATCCACGAGCTGCACCTCCGCGAGCGCTTCGAGCGGGCAGGCCTCGGCGAGCGCCGCGAGGTTGGCGCCGGTGCCGCAGCCCAGTTCCACCACGCGCATGCCGGGGCGCACATCGAGCGCGCGGATCAGCGTCTCGCGCCCGTGCAGCAGGCGCGCGCGGAAGGCGTCGTAGCGTTCCGCCTGCGGTGCGTAGAAGTCCGCCAGTCGCTCGGCGTGGCTGCCGCCGCGGCGCTGGCCGCGCAACAGGTGCAGGAGCACGCGCGCGTCGGCGGCGAGTTCAGCAGGCGACATCGGCGATCTTGAAACCGGCGTAGGTGTGCACGCGGTCCTCGCGGTGCAGGCGCGCCGCCAGCTCGTGGTCGAATGCCAGCACGTGGTCCAGCTTGAGGCGGGCCGGGCCGACGCGCACCCAGTTGAGGAAGGCCGGGTCGGCGTGCGCGCTGCGCAGCAGGATGCGCGCGCCGTCGCGCGCGCGGCCGAGGATGGCATTCCATTCCTCCACCAGGGCGGTCGGGTGGTAGCTGCTCATCCAGTCCATGTGGTCGAGCAGGACGAAGCGCGAGACCGGCCGCCGCGCCTCGTGCAGGAACTCGGTGACCGTGCAGGTGTGCGTCGTGACGCGGTCCGCCAGGCCGCCCTTCAGGGCCTCGAAGTTGTGCGGCTTGAGGTATTCGGGGCAGCACTCGGGCGTGTAGCGGCCGGTCACGTAGACGCGCCAGAAGTAGTTGTCCGCCACCGGCAGTTCGCGGAACACGTATTCGATCGCCTCGCGGATGAAGCCCACCACGCCGCCCTCGTGCTGCTCCTGCACCAGGCGGCGCTGCGGGTGTGGCACGCCGAGCAGGCTGAGGGTGGTCTGGCGGCCCAGGGCCCACTTCACCGAGGGCGTCCACAGCGTCGGGGCGATGCGCCGGTCGTAGATGTCTCGCTGCGTCGCCAGATCGGGGGCGGCGAACAGCGCGTTCACGTCCGCGGCCAGCTTGGGGCGCAGCTTGAAGTAGGCGCGGAAGGCCCGCGCCACGACGCCGGCCAGGCCGTGGTAGTAGAAGCTGCCGAGCGGGCTGGTGAACCAGCCGCCGTGCTTGTCCCACCAGGCGCGCGCGAAGTCGGACAGCTCGCCACGCAGGTGCTGGCGGTACAGCGCGGCGAAGCGCGGGTGGTAGCCCTCGCCGAAGATGGCGAAGAAGTCCGCGTGGTCGAGGCGCCGGATCGCCGCGATCTTCAGCTCCAGCAGGGCGTTCTGGCGCGGGTTGGCGTCCACCGCGTGGATGCGCGCCGGGCCGTCGAGGGCGTAGTCCAGGGCGTTGCAGCCGGCGCTGGAGATCACCATCACGGTGTCGTCCGCGCCCAGGCGTAGCGCCTGGCGGTCCACCTTCGGGTCCTCCCAGCAGGTGTTGTAGACCAGCGAGCGCGAATACAGCGCGTTGAACACGTTCTGGTCGATGCGGTCGCGCAGGGTCAGGGCCGTGGGCGCGGAGTGGAAGTGCAGTTCCGGGGCGTTCATGGATGACGGTTTTGTGAGCGGACGATGTCAGGACGGTTGCAAGGCTATTGCCTGCACTTGACAGGGATATTTCCGCGCCGGGATGTCGACGCATCTGGATTCCGGCGCGCGCCGGCGGATCGGGGACGGTCTGGCTAGAGCAGGTGGGCGGCGGCGATCAGGGTCTCCGCCACCTCGCCCAGCCGCTTGCCGGTCTGCATGGCGAGCTTGCGCAGCTCGGCGTGCGCCGCTTCCTCGTCCAGCCCGCGCTTCTTCATGAGCAGGCCCTTGGCCTTCTCCACCGCCTTGCGCTCGGCGAGCTGGCGCTCGGTCTCGGCGAGGCGGCCGGCCAGCTCCTGGTGCGCCTCGAAGCGCGCGCAGGCGACGTCGAGGATGGACTTGATGCGCTCCGGGCTCAAACCGTCCACCACGTAGGCGGACACGCCGGCCTGTACCGCCGCGCGGATGCTCTCGCTGGCGCCGTCCTGGGTGAACATCACCACCGGGCGCGGCGCGTCGCGCGTGGTGACGCCGATGTGCTCCAGGGTGTCGCGGTCGGGCGAGTCGGCGGCGACGATGACGATGTGCGGCTTCAGGCCCTTCACCGCGTCCGGCAGGGCGAGCGATTCGCGCAGCTCCGCCACCACGTGGTAGCCGGCCAGCGTCAGCGCGCCGCGCAGGTTGCGGCTGCGTTCGCTGTCGCTGTCGACGACCATGACGCGGAGTTGGGGGGCGGCTTCGGGCATGCTGGCGGGGCGATCCGTGGGGCTAGGGCGACATGCCGACGATATCGCCATGCGCCGTGCCATGCCACAGGCGGTTGCGTGCGCGGTGCATGTGCGGCCGGCCTCAGCCCCGGCCCTGCAACAGGGTCTTCAGCTCGGGGATGCAGGAGCCGCAGTTGCTGCCCGCCTTGAGCTGCAGCCCCAGGGCCTCCACCGAGTCGGCGCCCTCGGCGATGGCGCGCATCAGGTCGTTCTCGCCGACGCCGAAGCAGGCGCAGACGATGCGGCCGCAATCCGGCACCGCCTGGCTGGGGCGGCCCATGAGCAGGGCGGCGCGCTCCGCGTCGCTCAGGCCCGGCTTGCCGAACAGCCCTTCCAGCCAGTGGCGTGGCGGCAGTGCGGCGGCCTCCCGCTCGAAGAACCCCACCATCTCCAGGCGCCCGTCGCGCAGCAGCGCGGCGCGGTAGCGGCCGCGCGCGCGGTCGCGCAGCTCGATCCAGTCGCCGTCGCCGGAGTAGCCCGCGCGCAGCCGTTCCGGCCATTCGTCCTGGCCGTCCTCCCCCGCCAGCTCGTGGCGCCAGCAGGCCTTGGCGCGGATGCGCGTCCAGTAGCCGTGGCCCGGCATGGACAGCGGCGCGCGCGCCATCACGAAGCCGTGCCAGGCGGCCGGGTAGGGGGCCAGCGCCACCGGCGCCTGCTTGAACTCGGGCTGCCCGGAGATCGGGTCGACCACCGCGTCGATCAACGCGCCTACGCGCGCGCGGGCGCTGAACTGGGCGTTCCAGTGGATGGGCGCGAACAGCGAGCCGGGACGCTGACCCTCGCTCGCCACCACGCGCGCCAGCATCTCGCCGTGCGGGCTCGCGAGGCGCGCCAGGCCGCCGTCCGCGAGGCCGGCGCGGCGCGCGTCGGTCGGGTGCACCTCGACGTAGGGCTCGGCGATGTGCGCGAGCAGGCGCGCGGTCTTGCCGGTGCGGGTCATGGTGTGCCACTGGTCGCGGATGCGCCCGGTGTTGAACACGAAGGGGTGTGCGGCATCCGCGGCATGCGCCGGCAGGCGCGGCGTCACCGCGAGCATGCGCGCCTTGCCGGAGGGCGTGAAGAAACGGCCGTCGGCGAACAGGCGCGGCGTGCCGCCGTGCGCGGTGACCGGCCATTGCAGGGGGCGCAGGTCGTCGTAGGCGGCGGCGTCGAGATCGCTCAGGCCGCCGAGGTCGAAGTCGCGCGCGCCGTCGTTCTCGAACGCGGAGAGGGCGGCGTGCTCGCGGAAGACGTCCGCCGGCCCGGCGTATTGGAAGTGCGCGCCGTGGCCCATGCGCCGCGCCACCTCGGCGGCGATCCACCAGTCCGGCCGCGCCTCGCCCGGCAGGGGCAGGAAGGCGCGCTGGCGCGAGATGCGCCGCTCCGAGTTGGTGACCGTGCCGTCCTTCTCGCCCCAGGCGGCGGCGGGCAGCAGGACGTGGGCGTGCATGGCGGTGTCGGTGCGCCGCGTCACGTCGGAGACCACCAGGAACTCGCAGCCGCGCAGGGCCTCGACCACGCGGTCCGCCTGCGGCAGGCTCACCGCCGGGTTGGTGGCCATCACCCACACCGCCTTGATACGGCCCTCCCTGACCGCCTCGAAGAGATCCACCGCCTTCAGGCCGGGGCGCGCGGCCACGCCCTCGCAGCCCCAGAAGCGGGCGACGCGCGCCACGTCCGCCTCGGTGAAGTCCATGTGCGCGGCAAGCTGGTTTGCCAGCCCGCCCACCTCGCGCCCGCCCATGGCGTTGGGCTGGCCGGTGATGGAGAAGGGCGAGGCGCCGGGCTTGCCGACGCGGCCGCAGGCCAGGTGCGCGTTGATGATGGCGTTGGCCTTGTCCACGCCCGAGGAGGACTGGTTGATGCCCTGCGAGAACAGCGTCACGGCCTTGGGCGTGTGCGTGAACAGGCGGTAGAACGCCGCCACGTCCGCCTCGGCGAGGCCGCAGTGCGCGGCGACCCGCGGGATGTCCAGCCCCTCCACCGCCGCCAGGGCGGCGCCGAAGCCCTCGACGTGGTTCTCGACGTAGGCCCAATCCATGCCCCCCTCGCGGCTCAGGTGGTTGAGCAGGCCGTTGAACAGCCAGGCATCGCTGCCCGGCGCCACGGCCAGGTGCAGGTCGGCGATGTCGGCGGTGGCGGTGCGGCGCGGGTCGACCACCACCACCTGCATCTGCGGCCGCGCCTTCTTCGCCGCCACCAGGCGCTGGAACAGCACGGGATGCGTCCACGCCGCGTTGGAACCGACCAGGGTCACCAGGTCGGCGAGTTCCAGGTCCTCGTAGCAGGCCGGCACCGTGTCCGTGCCGAAGGCGCGCTTGTGTCCCGCCACCGCGGAGGACATGCACAGGCGCGAGTTGGTGTCGATGTTGCCGGAGCCGATGCAACCCTTCATCAGCTTGTTGGCGACGTAGTAGTCCTCGGTGAGCAGCTGGCCGGAGACGTAGAAGGCCACGGCGTCCGGGCCGTGCTGCTCGATCACCTGGCGGAAGCGCTGCGCCACCGTGTCGAGCGCGGTGTCCCAGGTCACTTGCTCGCCGCCGACCTCGGGGCGCAGCAGGCGGTCGTCCAGGTCCAGGGTCTCCGTCAGGGCGGCGCCCTTGGAGCACAGTCGGCCCAGGTTGGCGGGGTGCTCGGGGTCGCCGCGCACCGTGATGGCGTCGCCATCGCGGCTCACCAGCACGCCGCAGCCGACGCCGCAGTAGGGGCAGGTGGTCTTGGTCACACTCATGCCGTCGCGGAAACTATGTGCCCCTCTCCCTTGAGGGGAGAGGGGTAGGGGAGAGGGTGGGCCTTTGCGTTGGTCTGAATGAAATCAGCCCTACGCTCCACCCTCTCCCCGCCCCGCCCACGGCTGGCCCTGCATGGCCAGCCGGCTTCGTCGGCGCCGAGCAGTGCTCGGCGAAACCCCGACTTCGCCCCCCCTCGAGGGGGAGGGGGCAGGTAGGGCTTAGCCATTCGGACACCCTTCATCCGGCGTCAGCGACAGGCTCACCATGCCTCCGCTCACCTTCACCGGAAAGCGCGCCGCGCAGCCCTCGTCCGGGGCCACGGCGATGCCGCTTTCCAGGCTGATCTTCCAGTCGTGCAGCGGGCAGGCCACGCGCTTGCCGGAGACGATGCCCTGCGACAGCGGGCCGCCCTTGTGCGGGCACTTGTCCTGCAGGGCGAAGACCTCGTCGTCCACGGTGCGGAAGATTGCGATGTCGCCGGCGGCGGTCTTCACCACGCGCGCGCCCTGGCGGGGGATGTCCTGCACGCTGCCGATCTCGATCCAATGCTCATTCATCTTCATGTCCTTGTCCTTCGTTCAAGCCCCTCTCCCTTGAGGGGAGAGGGGTTGGGGAGAGGGTGGGCCTTTGCGTTGGTCTGAATGAAATCAGCCCTACGCTTCACCCTCTCCCCGGCCCTCCCCCCTCGAGGGGGAGGGGGAAAACCCTCGTGGTGCATGCCTCTTCGTTGGGGGAGAAACCGTGGCGGTTCACGTCCCTTCCAGAGCGAGGTGGCTCAAGCCAGCACCGCGATGGGCGTGAACTCCTGCTTCAGCGCGCCTTCGGTGCGTTCCTTCCACGGGTCCACCTGCGCCGGTTTCTGCGAGACGGCGAAGCGCTCGGCCAAGGCCTTGCGGCTGGCCTCGTCGTCCACCACCTTGGCCTTGATGTGGGCCAGGCCGACGCGTTCCACCCACGGGGCGGTGCGTTCCAGGTAATGCGCCTCCTCGCGGTAGAGCTGGGTGAAGGCGGCGCAGTACTCCAGCACCTGTTCCTCGGTCTCGACGCGGCACAGCAGGTCGGTGACGCGCACCTTGATGCCGCCGTTGCCGCCCACGTGCAGCTCGTAGCCGCTCTCCACGCACACCACGCCAAAGTCCTTGATGGTCGCCTCGGCGCAGTTGCGCGGGCAGCCGGAGACGGCGAGCTTGAACTTGTGCGGCATCCACGAACCCCAGGTCAGCTCCTCCAGCTTCACGCCCAGGCCGGTGGAGTCCTGCGTGCCGAAGCGGCACCACTTGGCGCCCACGCAGGTCTTCACCGTGCGCAGGGCCTTGCCGTAGGCGTGGCCGGAGACGAAGCCCGCGTCGGACAGGTCCTTCCACATCGCCGGCAGGTCTTCCTTCTTCACGCCGAACAGGTCGATGCGCTGGCCGCCGGTGACCTTCATCTCCGGCACCTTGAACTTCTCCGCCACGTCGGCGATGGCGCGCAGCTCCGCCGGCGTGCACAGGCCGCCGAACATGCGCGGCACCACGGAGAAGGAGCCGTCCTTCTGGATGTTGCCGTGCGCGCGTTCGTTGATGTAGCGCGACTGCGCGTCGTCCAGGTACTCGGTGGGCCAGGCGCACAGCAGGTAGTAGTTGAGCGCCGGGCGGCATTTGTTGCAGCCGTCCGGGGTCTTCCAGTCCAGCGCCTGCATGGCCTCCGGCATGGTCTTCAGGCCCTGCGTGGCGATCGCCTCGCGCACCTCGTCGTGGGTGTGCTCGGTGCAACCGCACATCGGCTTCCTGGAAGGCGCGGTGGAATAGTCGCCGCCCACGGTGGCCGCCAGGATGGTCTCCACCAGGCCGGTGCAGGAGCCGCAGGAGGCGGAGGCCTTGGTGTAGGACTTCACCTCGTCCATGGTGAACAGCTTGTTGGCGCGGATGCTGGCGATGATGTCGCCCTTGCACACGCCGTTGCAGCCGCAGATCTCCGCCGAGTCCGGCAGCGACATGACGCGCGTCTTCTCGTCGCCCAGGCCGCCGCCGGCGCCGGAGTCACCGATGTGGTGGCGGCCGAACAGCAGCTTGTCGCGGTAGTCGGAGACGTCGGTGCCGTCGCGCATCAGCTCGAAGTACCAGGCGCCGTCCAGGGTGTCGCCGTACAGGCAGGCGCCCGCCAGCTTGTTGTCCTTGAGCGCCAGCTTCTTGTAGGCGCCGCGGCCCGGGTCCTGGAACACGATCTCCTCGCAGCCCTCGCCGCCCATGAAGTTGCCGGCGGAGAACAGGTCGATGCCCGTCACCTTCAGCTTGGTGGAGGTCATGGAGCCCTGGTACTGCGCCACGCCGTGCTCCGCCAGGTGGTTGGCGCACACCTTGGCCTGCTCGAACAGCGGCGCCACCAGGCCGTAGGCGATGCCGCGGTGGCTGACGCACTCGCCCACGGCATAGATGCGCGGGTCGAAGGTCTGCATGGTGTCGTTGACGACGATGCCGCGCTCGCAACGCAGCCCGGCGGACTCCGCCAGCGCCGTGTTGGGGCGGATGCCCACGGCCATCACCACCAGGTCGGCGGGGACCTCGGTCCCGTCCTTGAAGCGCACGGCGGAAACACGCCGCTCCCCTCCCCCCCCGGGGGAGGGGCTGGGGGTGAGGGAGCAACCGACGATTTCCTGCGTCTGCTTCTCCAGCAGGAACTTCAAACCCTTTTCTTCCAGGCTCTTCTGCAACAGCTTGGCGGCGGGCTTGTCCATCTGGCGTTCCAGCAGCCAGGGTGCGATGTGCACCACGGACACCTCCATGCCGCGCAGCTTCAGGCCGTTGGCCGCCTCCAGGCCCAGCAGGCCGCCGCCGATCACCACCGCATGCTTGAACTGCGAGGAGGCGCGGATCATCTGGTCCACGTCGGCAATGTCGCGGAAGCCCACCACGCCCTCCAGGTCCGCGCCGGGAATGGGCAGGATGAAGGGCTTCGAGCCGGTCGCCAGCAACAGGCGGTCGTACTCGGCCTTGGTGCCGTCGTCCGCCTCGACGAAGCGGTTCTTGCGGTCGATCTTCACCACCTTCTTGCCCGTGTGCAGGGTGATGCCATTGGCCGCGTACCAGTCGCGGCTGTTGAGCACGATCTGCTCCACCGTCTGCTCCCCCGCCAGCACGGGCGAGAGCATGATGCGGTTGTAGTTGGGGTGCGGCTCGTCGCCGAACACCGTGATGTCGTACTGCTCCGGCGCCGCCTTCAGCAGCTCTTCCAGGGTGCGGACCCCGGCCATGCCGTTGCCCACCAGAACCAATTTCATGCGTGCCATCTTTATGTTTCCTCTCGGCAAAAAAAAACGGCATCCAACCCCGAAGGGAGGGACGCCGTTGTCCAAGATCGCTTAGGCTGTAATGACCTGCTGGTCTATTAGCAATGGGTGTGCCAGAGGGAGAAGGCTATAGGAATCAACGAGATGGGTTTTGTAGGGCCGAGATGGTGCACTGTGGTGGGGCGAGGTGCACTGGGTTTGGGCGGGTGGCGGAGACAACGTCTGCTAATCGGCCTGATCTGCCGCTCAGCGTTGGCCTATCAAATGACCGGTTTTGCACAGGTCACTGACATTTAGCAACCGGACTCTAACTTCAGTCGCTACTGTGTTTTTGGTGCAGCGCAATGGCGCTGTAGCAGGCGATCGGTCAAAGGTGCTACATCACTGCTGCAGGCGGCGCTTACAAGTGTTTTATTTCTACATGCTCGATTGGGCATGGCTGTGTTTATGGTCTATATGGCTGCTGCCAACTCCGTGAAGAATTTGACAACCTCGGTGTCTGAATTTCTCTCCGACAGCAGCCGCTGAGCATGTCTGATGTGATAAAAGCGGGACGAGCTACCGGATGCGGGGCGCGTTTCAATCCGCAAGAATCCGTTCTCATCTAGGACTCGGCTGAGTACAGGCCAGTAGGCATCCTTAAGGATTCTTTCGGCATACACATCGTCATCGCCCTCTCGAAGCCAATACCGGTTCATCCGGCATACTCTGCCGAGCAACGCGTAAATGTGATGTGTCTTGACGCTGTCTGGAACAACAGCGTTTGTTGTTGGTTTCGTAGAGCGTCCTCTTTCGTCTAGCCACTGAGCTATCTTGTCTGGGTCTGTGACTTGGAGTCCACTTTCGGTAATAAGGACTTTGGGTGCTGGGATGCTGGTTGAGAATCTTGAGGCGTCATCCGCGATGAGGCTAGTGATATTCGAGTCGTTGAAGACCAACGAACTCAAGTCAGCTTGCCTGCAGTCAAGTTGGTTGATGATTACCTCGTTAATCGTAACCGGTCCAGCGGTGCCGCGAATCACCGCGTCATCGACCTGGAAACCTGCGAAATAGGCCTCATCCTCGGCGCGAACAATCTGCGAAGCGGCTAAAAGTAAGGCACCGATATTTCTGGCGCCCCTATCGAGGTGTGGGTAGGTTTGAGCGAGATTTTGCGCGCGACCAAGAAATCCACTAGTCAGCGACGAAGGTGACGATGAGTACTCGGATACAACGTCAATGAACGTTGAAAGAAATTCGGCCCCTAAGATGTTTCGCCTGATGAATTTCGGTATGTCGCCGTGCGAGATTGCCTCAATAGCGACTCTGGCGAGGTAGTAGTTCTGGATGTGTGTGTGAACGAACGCCTTGTAGCCTGGACGCTCATCATTCTTCAACAGAGCGATCACGGCAGCTCTGTTCTTGATCAGGCCAACGATATCCGATGGATATCCGTCCCCTAGAGCAGCTTCTGCGATCCAGGACAGCGTAGCACCATCAAGTGCTTCCGCCTGCATATCAGCCATCTCCCGTGCTGTCTCCAACATAAAATTGGTGACGAACTCCTCAATTTGCGCCCTCTTAATCACAGCTTGGACGGCTTTCCCAAACAATGTGGCTTCCCGGCTGATAATGTTTTTTAGCAAGAAGGGCGTTAAGAATCGCTCATGCTCAGCTTTGATGTCCTTCGGCTTGATCCGGTCTGCAAGCAGTTTTAGAAAAACAGGACGCAGCGCAAACGAGTCATCTTCCAGTAAGACGGCGACAGAAGGAATGAGGAAGTTCGCGTCGGTCCAGTTGTGTGTTCGCAACCATTCCTTTGCTTGTTGGGGGGATGGCAGTAGCAGAGTCAGGCCATGTACGACGTCAACATCTTCTCGCAAGGAGCTGACGTCTTTCAGCAGACGCGCGCGGCTGATAAAAGTATCTCGCCCTGCAAGAATCAAGGTCCCTTTGCCCCGTATTGAGGCAATGAGATCGCTCAATTGAGCCCAGGCCGTGTCGTAGCCATTTGGGTCGCCAAGTTCGTCAAATCCGTCAATTGCTGCAACTATCAGTCCATGCCGAACCAAGACGGGAATTTGGTCATACGTGACAGTGGAACGAATAGTCTGAAGGCTAAATGCCATTAGGTCATCGAGGTTTGACAGCACCCGGCCACGACTCTTGATATGGAGTACTAGTGCTGTTGGAGTTGCCTTGTAAGATATGGCCCGCTCCAAAGCAAGCTGACTAATGAGATTTGTCTTCCCGATGCCTGCGGGGCCGTCAATGAGCAATATCTCCGTAGCGTCGACTGGTCGTGCACCGGAGCCTAGCAGCTTGCTAACCTCCTTGATGCTTTGAATGAGATCATCCGAATGCGTCTTAGCATTGATAGGAATCATGCGGCGGGGCTCGATTTCCCCTGCCAGTAGCTCTCGTTGGATTTCGGCCCAACGGCGCAGATTCGCGAACAAGTCGGACGAAAGAAGGGCTGCAATCGAAGTGTGTTGCTTCGTGGTGCCCTTCCCCGCCGTAGACTGGACAGCACCGGAAATCGGATCAATAAGTAGCTTGAGTTCACGTCCGTCACGTGTAAAGCTGACCGTAAATTTTCCATTCCGCTCGGATATTTTGGGAGCGTTTTCACCAATATCTGCAAATGGGGAAAAATCAGCAAGTAGTTGTTCGCGATCCATTCTGTCCTCTAGCTTACGTATAGGCCGTCAAGTAGCAATAAGTTATTACCACGCTTTCGCTTACTGATAAGTAAAGCTCTCGCCTGCGATGAATTAATAATGGATTCTGCCGCAAAAAGAGGTGGAATAAGGTCGTCATCCTCAGTGACCAAGAGAATCCACTCGTTCGGGTCTTGGTACGCACAAACCACTAAGTCTGCTGCTAGCGCGGTGTCCACCATCTTCTCTTCATGTCCCTGAGAGCCTCTATCTCGTAAGGTGTCCGGGAGGTGGATACCATCTTTCGGATGCATGCGCCGAGGGAGGGCAGAAATAAGGCAATCGCCGAATCCAACATTGCTGGAGTAAGTAACACTAGGTTTGTCTGATGCTGTTGAGAAATCGGTCTCTGCAATAACCTTACGAATTGCCTTCAGGTTTGTTGTGGGTGCGTATCCCTTCCTCCAGCCATGATATAAGCGCAAATTGACTTGAAAGTTTGCGCCTGTATCGACTTTCACCAAGCACTGCGCTATTCGTCGCGTAACTTGCTGTAACGCAGTGTGTGCGGTTTTGACAGGCTCTTTTTTGTAGTCAAGCCCAGTGAGCAATAGTTGAGAGTTCCAGTCCACGAAGCAGGTGACGCGAATGAACGCTCGGCGATGGTCAGTCGGTACTCTTGTGCTGTCAATTGGCGATGTCATTTGCATGCAATCATCCAGTTAGCCGTGCAGCGCTTCGCGCTGTCCCTAAACTGTAGGGTGGCAATCTCCATCTCCACTCTTACCCCTTGTTTATTGTTCGACGCCAGTTCCTTCGCTTGCTGTTTTGACTTTGGCTAGCGACTAATACTCCTTGAACGGCAGCTTACCAGCTCAAGGCAGCCAGGTATGGGCAAAGTCGCCACCGACTGCTTCGGCCGAGAAGCTGACGTTGGCGGATATGAGTGGGTGTTGAGAGCGATAGACGCCTCACCCAATATGCTCATGCAACCTCCCTGAATACTCCACGTTCCACCTGAACTGCTCCAGCAGGGCCTGGCGGATGCGCTCCATGTCCAGGCCGTAGATGTCGCTGGGGAACAGGAACTCGGCGACGCCGGAATCGAAGATGCGCTTCACCTCGTATTCCTCGTGGGCGATCTCGCGCTGGAAACGGTAGTTCAGGTAGGACTCGTTGGTGTGGATGATCAGTTCCACGCGCATGCCGCCCATGCGGGCGAAGAACTTGAGCATGGGCGTCTTCTTGCTGCTGCCGATGTTGCCTTCGCCGTGCCGGGTGCCGCCCGTGAGAGTGTCGGAGATGTCCTCCAGGGTCATGAGCGAGCCGCTCTTCACGGCGGAACGGGTCATGTGGCGGACGAAGCGTTTGACGTCGCTGATGGTGTCCAGCACCGCCATGAGGCCGAGCTCGTCGTCCACCGCGACCGCAGGGTTCTTCTCGTTCTTGCGCAGCAGCTTGAGCACCTTGGCGGCGGAGTCCTTCTTGCGCACGCTCACATAGACGGGGTAGTCGCGGCCGCCATCCGGGAACAGGCGTCGCTTCACGAGCGTGAGCTTCTCGCCGGGGCCCAGCGCCTTCATGGCCGCGCGGCTTTCGGGGTCGATCACCCGCACGTCCAGGCAGCGGAAGTCGTCCGGGTCATGCCGGCTCAGGAGGTAGGCGCTCCGCAGTTCGCCGATCTTGAGGCGCGGGCTCCAGACGTTGCGGTTGAGGAACTCCAGGAAGGTGTTGAACTTGTGCACGATGGCCGTCTCGCGCTCGCGCTGGTCGATGGCGCCGGCCAGGTTCATCAGCATCAGCTTGCGCTTGGCCTCGAAGCGGGCCTTCTTGTGGAAGCGGTCGTCGAACACGTAGAGCAGCAGGTCGACCGGGTCGTGCGTGGTCTCGATCTCGTTGTTGGTCTCCACGTACGAGGCATACGGGGAAAGCAGCTTGTCGCGCAGCAGGTTGATGACGGCGTCGGCGGTCTGCGCATATTCCCGGATCTTGCTGCGGACCTCGGAGGTGCTGCCGGCAATGCCGAACAGGCCGCCCAGCAGGCGGCAGGCCCGGTCGCTGTGGCGCGCGCGCAGGGCCGGGTCGACGAACAACTGCGGCATCTCGTCGAAGCTGCTGATCTGCAGGAAGTCGAAGATCTGCGCCCGCACCGCGCGGTATTTGGTGGCCATGAGCCGGTCGTCGTGGAATTGCCGGGCCCAGTCCCGCGTCTGCGGCGAGAAGTGCCGGCGCAGCGCCAGGCCGTCGGTGACGGCGAACGGGCCGTCCTGCTTCATGGTGGTGAAGATGGATTGATCGTCTATGAGGCTCATGGGGAATCTCGGTCGATGACCGCCGCTGGCCGGGGGTGCCTCAGTTTACAGACATCGCGCGGCGGCCGGCTCACCCTCCGGACGGCGGCCTGCGGGGGCCGCGGCTTGCGATAGCCAATGGCTAACGACTCGTTAGAAATATGAAATTGGCTCAATGGCCAAGGGTGGTCTTCAATGACGGCAACCCTCGGTGAGGGCATTTGATCGCAAGGCGCTTCGCGGCGGCGATCGACCACTGGACCACGACAGGAGAGCACCATGGAAGAAAGCAGCATGAAGTCCACCGGCAAATGCCCGGTGATGCACGGCGGCGCGACCACCGCGGCCGCATCGAACACGGCGTGGTGGCCCAAGGCCCTGAACCTCGACATCCTGCACCAGCACGACGCGAAGACCAATCCGATGGGGCAGGACTTCGATTACCGGGAGGCGGTCAAGACGCTCGATTTCGCGGCCGTCAAGAACGACCTCAAGGCGCTGATGACCGACAGCCAGGACTGGTGGCCGGCCGACTGGGGGCATTACGGCGGCCTGATGATCCGCATGGCATGGCACGCGGCGGGCACCTACCGCATCGCCGACGGACGCGGCGGCGCGGGCACCGGCAACCAGCGCTTCGCACCCCTCAACTCCTGGCCGGACAACGCCAACCTGGACAAGGCGCGCCGCCTGCTCTGGCCGATCAAGAAGAAGTACGGCAACCGGATCAGCTGGGCCGACCTGATCGTCCTGGCCGGCACCGTGGCCTATGAGTCCATGGGCCTGAAGACCTTCGGCTTCGGTTTCGGCCGTGCGGACATCTGGCACCCCGAGAAGGACACCTACTGGGGCGCGGAGAAGGAGTGGCTGGCGCCCAGCGACAGCCGCTACGCGAACGTCGATGCCCCGGCGACCCTGGAGAACCCCCTGGCCGCGGTGCAGATGGGCCTCATCTACGTGAACCCGGAGGGCGTGAACGGCAAGCCGGACCCGCTGAAGACCGCCGCGCAGGTACGCGAGACCTTCGCGCGCATGGCCATGAACGACGAGGAGACCGTGGCGCTCACCGCCGGCGGCCACACCGTGGGCAAGGCGCACGGCAACGGCAGCGCGGCGAATCTCGGGCCGAGCCCGGAAGGCGCCGGCATCGAGGAGCAGGGCCTGGGCTGGAACAACCACACCACGCGCGGCATCGGCCGCGACACGGTCACCAGCGGCCTGGAGGGCGCCTGGACCACGCACCCCACGCAATGGAATGTGGAAAAGGGCGGCTATTTCCACCTGCTGCTCGACCACGACTGGGAACTCCGCAAGAGCCCGGCAGGCGCTTGGCAGTGGGAGCCGGTGGCGATCCGCGAGGAGGACAGGCCGGTGGATGCCGAAGACCCCTCGATCCGCCGCAACCCGATCATGACCGACGCCGACATGGCCATGAAGATGGACCCGGTGTACCGGCAGATCTCGGAGCGCTTCCGCAATGATCCGGCGTATTTCTCCGAGACCTTCGCGCGCGCCTGGTTCAAGCTCACCCACCGCGACATGGGGCCGAAGGCGCGCTACATCGGCCCGGACGTGCCGCGCGAGGACCTGGTCTGGCAGGACCCGGTGCCCGCCGGCCGCACCGACTACGACGTCGCGGCGGTGAAGGCGCGCATCGCCGCCAGCGGCCTGTCCATCGGCGAGATGGTGGCCACGGCCTGGGACAGCGCACGGACCTTCCGCGGCTCGGACAATCGCGGCGGCGCCAACGGCGCGCGCATCCGCCTGGCGCCGCAGAAGGACTGGGCGGGCAACGAGCCGGCGCGCCTCGCCAGGGTGTTGGCGGTGCTGGAGCCGATCGCCGCCGCGAGCGGCGCGAGCGTCGCGGACGTCATCGTCCTGGCCGGCAACGTGGGTGTCGAGCAGGCCGCGCGGGCGGCGGGCTTCGAGGTCGCGGTGCCCTTCGCGCCCGGCCGCGGCGACGCCACCGAGGCGATGACCGACGCCGCCTCCTTCGCGGTGCTGGAGCCCCTGGCCGACGGCTACCGCAACTGGCTGAAGCAGGACTACGCCGTCAGCGCCGAGGAGCTGCTGCTCGACCGTACCCAGCTCATGGGCCTCACCGCCCCGGAGATGACGGTCCTGGTCGGCGGCATGCGCGTCCTCGGCGCCAACCACGGCGGCAGCCGGCAGGGCGTGTTCACCGACCGCGAGGGCGTGTTGAGCAACGACTTCTTCGTCAACCTCACCGACATGGCCTATGTGTGGCGGCCGGCGGGCAACAACGTCTACGAGGTGCGCGAGCGCGGGACCGGCAAGGTCAGGTGGACGGCGAGCCGCGTGGATCTGGTGTTCGGCTCCAACTCCATCCTGCGCGCCTACGCCGAGGTCTATGCGCAGGACGACAACCGCGAGAAGTTCGTGCGCGACTTCGTCGCCGCCTGGACGAAGGTGATGAACGCCGACCGCTTCGACCTGGCGTGAGCCACGGCCCGCCCCCTCGCGCGGCGAGGGGGCGCGGACGGTCAGGCCGGGATGCCCCCGGCCTGTTTCATTTGCCCTTGTTCACCGCCGCGGTGAGCGCGGCGCCCGGCTTGAAGCGGGCGACGCGCCGGGCGGCGATCTTCAGCTCCTTGCCGGTCTGCGGATTGCGTCCGGTGCGGGCCTTGCGCTCGCCCACGCTGAAGGCGCCGAAGCCGAGGAACTGCACGGTCTCGCCCTCGGCGAGCTTGTCGGTGATGGCCTCCATGGCGACGTCCAGCACGGTGCTGACGGTGACCTTGGGGAGGTGGGTCTTCTCGGCGATCAGGCTGATCAGTTCGGACTTGTTCACGGGCGCTCCTGTGGGTGGGGTGAAGGGATGACGGCGCAACGATACCCGCAGTCGCGCGGCTTGTGGCGGTGTCGGCCGCCTCGTCGCCCGCCGCGCCGGGGGCGGCACCAAATGCGGGCGCCATGCACCGGCCGGTTGCACGATGGCGGTGCCTGCGCGGCGTGCCGGGCCGCCGCCCTCCCTGCCGCGCCGCGCGGACAGGCGCGGTGCGGGGCCTGGAGGGATGCACGGGGGAGATGCATGGAGCTGGCACGACTAATGCGTAAGCCAGGGAAACCTGACCGCACGCACCATGAAGCTCGCCGCCCACGCCTACGCCCACAACCAGTCCTACGACGAGTTGATCGACCCGGAGGGGGTGCCGCGTCCGGCGGCGCGGCCCCTGTTCCGCTACCTGGACTCGCTCGGCCCCGGCACCCTGGAGTCGCGCCGCCAGGCGGTGGATGCGGCGATCATGGCCATGGGCATCACCTTCACGGTGTACAGCGACGGCACCAACATCGACCGCGCCTGGCCGTTCGACGTGATCCCTCGCATCATGTCCAGGGACGAGTGGGACCACATCGAGGCGGGCCTGAAGCAGCGCCTCACCGCCCTCAACCTGTTCATCGACGACCTCTACAACGCGCAGCGGATCGTCAAGGACGGGGTGTTCCCCATCGAGGTGCTGGCGGGCTCGAAGAACTTCCGCGAGCAGTGCCGCGGCATCTCGCCGCGCTTCGGCGTGTGGGCGCACGTCTGCGGCACCGACCTGGTGCGCGACCGGGACGGCACGGTGTACGTGCTGGAGGACAACCTGCGCGTGCCCTCGGGCGTGTCCTACATGCTGGAGAACCGCCAGCTCATGAAGCGCATGTTCCCGGAGATGTTCCAGAGCAGCCGCATCCTGCCGGTGGACGACTACCCGACGCGCCTCCACGACACCCTCGCCGCGCTCTCGCCGCGCGACGGCGAACGCCCGACCATCGCCGTGCTGACGCCGGGCATCTACAACTCCGCCTATTTCGAGCACAGCTACCTGGCGCAGCAGATGGGGGCCTTCCTCGTCGAGGGCTCGGACCTGGTGGTGGGGGACGACGACTGCGTGTACATGAAGACCATCGCCGGCCTGCGCCGCGTGGACGTGATCTACCGCCGCATCGACGACGACTTCCTCGACCCGGACGAATTCCGCGCCGACTCGGTGCTGGGCGTGCGCGGCCTGATGCGGGCCTGGCGCGGCGGCAAGGTGGGCATCGCCAACGCGCCGGGCGCGGGGGTGGCGGACGACAAGGTGGTCTACACCTACGTGCCGGAGATCATCCGCTACTACCTGGGCGAGGAGGCGATCATCCCCAACGTGCCGAGCTGGCTGTGCATGGACGACGCGCAGCGCGAGCACGTGCTGGCCAACCTGGACAAGCTGGTGGTGAAGCCCGCCAACGAGTCGGGCGGCTACGGCATGCTGATCGGCCCGCGCGCCACGCAGGCGGAGCGCGACCGGTTCGCCGACCTGATCCGCGACAACCCGCGCAACTACATGGCGCAGCCCACCCTGGGCATCTCCACCGCGCCGACCCTGGTGGACGGCGAGCTGGCGCCGCGCCACCTGGACCTGCGCCCCTTCGTGCTGCAGTCGGACAAGCTCTACGCCACCACCGGCGGCCTCACGCGCGTGGCCATGGTGGAGGGCTCGCTGGTGGTGAACTCCTCGCAGGGCGGGGGCAGCAAGGACACCTGGATCGTCGACGTGGAAAAGGAGTGAGGCATGCTGTCGCGCGTCGCCGAGAACCTCTACTGGATGGCCCGCTACCTGGAGCGCGCCGAGAACACCGCACGCCTGATCAACAGCACCACGCAGGTGCTGCTGGACCTGCCGCGCGGCGCCACCTTCGGCTGGGACGTGCTGCTGCGCGTGGCCGGCCTCGACGGCCTGTACCAGCAGCGCTACGGCGAGCCGCACGAGGCGGACATCATGCGCTTCCTGATCCTCGACGAGAAAAACCCCAGCTCCATCGTCGCCAGCATCCGCGATGCGCGCGAGAACACGCGCACCTTCCGCGAGGTGCTGCCGATGGAGCTGTGGGAACGCATCAACAGCCTGCACCTGTACGTGAAGGCCAACGCCGAGCGCGCCACCCTGGGGCGCAGCCAGCGCTATGAGGTGCTCTCCGGCGTGATCGAGCGGCGCCAGTCCATCGTCGGCCTGCTCATGGGGTCGATGAGCCAGGACATCGCCTACCAGTTCATCAAGCTGGGGCGCAACCTGGAGCGCGCGGACATGACCACGCGCATCGTCGACGTCAACTCGGCGGTGCTGCTGCCGAGCGACGGCGCGGCGTCGAGCGCCACCCTGGAACGCCTGTGGATGAGCACGCTCAACGCCCTCTCGGCCTACCAGATGTACCGCCGCCACGTCGGCGTGCACGTGCACGGTCCGGCGGTGGTGCACTTCCTGCTCAACGACCCGCACTTCCCGCGCACGGTGATGCACTGCCTGGGCGAGATCGAGGGCTGCCTGGCGGTGCTGCCGCAGTTCGAGACGCCCATGCGCGCGGTGCGCCGCGCCTGGCGGCGCCTCGACGGCATGCGCTACGAGGGCCTGACGCCGGTGGTGCTGCACGAATACCTGGACCAGATCCAGGCCGACCTGGGCGAGGTGCACGAGGCGCTGTCGCGGCAGTATTTCCATCTGCACCACATGCAGACGGCCGCGCCGCAGCCGGCCATGCAGACGCAGGAGTGAGCGTGGCCGATACCTTGCGATGCATCCGCGCAGGCGGCGGGGGAGGGGCGGAAGCGCCATGTCGCACCTCGACCTGACCCTGTCCAGACCGGAGACGGGTCGCGACGGCGCGCGCAGCCTGCTGGACAAGAACGGCCTGCTCGCCAGCCTGCTCAGCAACATGCTGGGCATGCTCTACCGCTGCCGCATCGACGAGAACTGGAGCATGGAGTTCGTCAGCGCCGGCTGTCTGGAGCTGACCGGCTACCGCCCGGAGGACCTGATCGAGAACGCGCGCGTCTCCTACGAGGCGGTCACCCATCCGGAGGACCGCGCGCGCCTGCGCGCCAGCTTGCTCACCGAGCTGGCGCGCCACAACCGCTTCGACACCGAATACCGCATCCTGCACGCGGACGGCAGCGTGCGCTGGGTGTGGGGGCGCGGCATCGGCGTGCACGACGGCTGCGGCAGGCTGGTGGCGATCGAGGGTTTCATCCAGGACATCACGCGCCGGCGCCGCACCGAGGACGCCTTGCGCGAGGCGGAACGGCGCTACCGCAGCATCTTCGAGCACGCCACCGAGGGCATCTTCCAGACCAGCCCGGACGGCGCCTACATCGCCGCCAACCCTGCGCTCGCGCGCATCTACGGCTACGCCACGCCGGACCAGCTGATGGCCGACCTGTGCGACATCCAGCACCAGCTCTACGTCGATCCGTCGCGGCGCCGCGAGTTCGTGCGCCTGATGCGCGAATACGGCCACGTGCGCAACTTCGAGGCCGCCGTGTACCGGCGCGACGGCGCGGTGATCTGGATCGCCGAGAACGCGCGCGCGGTGCGCGACGAGACGGGGCAGGTGCTGTTCTACGAGGGCACGGTGGTGGAGATCACCGAGCGCAAGCGCCACCAGGAGGAACTGGAGTTCCAGGCCAGCCACGACAGCCTGACCGGCCTGCCCAACCGCGCCCTGCTGGTCGACCGCCTGCACCAGACCCTGCACGCCGCGCGGCGCGACAGTCGGACCGTCGCGGTGGTGTTCGTCGACCTGGACCACTTCAAGCTGATCAACGACAGCCTCGGCCATCACGTCGGCGACCGCCTGCTGCTGGACATGGCGGAGCGCCTGCGCGGCTGCCTGCGCGGCGAGGACACGGTGGCGCGCCTGGGCGGCGACGAGTTCGTGCTGGTGCTCGCCGACCAGCCGGACGAGGCGGCGGTGGGGGTCGTGCTGCGTCGCCTGCTCGATACCATCGCCCAGCCCTGGTCGGCCGAAACCGGCGAGTACCGCGTCACCTGCAGCATCGGCGTGAGCCTGTTCCCTCGCGACGGCGACACCCCGGAGCGGCTGCTGAAGGCCGCCGATGCGGCGATGTACAAGTCCAAGGACGTCGGCCGCAACACCTTCCACTTCTTCACCCCGGAGCTGGACGCCGCCGGCAGTGACCGCCTCGCGCTCGCCAACGACCTGCGCCGTGGCCTCGAGCGCGGCGAGTTCCTGCTGCACTACCAGCCGCGCGTGGACCTCGCCAGCGGCCGCATCGTCGGCGCCGAGGCGTTGCTGCGCTGGAACCGCGGCGGCGCGGGCCTGGAGCCGCCGGGCCGGTTCATCACCGTGGCGGAGGAGAGCGGCCTCATCGTCCCCATCGGCGCCTGGGTCCTGCGCGAGGCCTGCGCGCGCAACAGGGCCTGGCAGGACATGGGCCTGCCGCCGCTGGTCGTCTCCGTGAACCTCTCGCCCATCCAGTTCCGCCGCGCCGGCCTGGTGCGCCTGGTGGTCGACGCGTTGCGCGAGACCGGGCTGGAACCGGGCTGGCTGGAGCTGGAGCTGACGGAGTCCTCGATCATGCAGGATGCCGAGCGCAGCAACGCCGCGATGCGCGAGCTGAAGTCCCTGGGCGTGGAGATCTCGGTCGACGATTTCGGTACCGGCTATTCCAGCCTCGGCTACCTGAAGCGCTTCCCCGTCGATTGCCTGAAGATCGACCGCAGCTTCGTGCGCGAGCTGGGCCAGGACGCGGACGACGCGGCGATCACGCGCGCCATCATCCAGCTCGGCCACAGCCTGAACCTGCGCGTGGTGGCGGAAGGCGTGGAGAACCGCGAGCAGATGGACTTCGTGCGGCGTCACGGTTGCGACGAAATCCAGGGGTACTATTTCAGCCCGCCGCTGCCGGAGCCGGAATTCGTGGCCTTGCTGCGGGCGCAGGCGGCCGACGGCGGGCGATCCAAGGAGTGAAGATGAACAAGTTGATACTGTTGCGCCACGGCGAGAGCCTGTGGAACCGCGAGAACCGGTTCACCGGCTGGACCGACGTGGACCTTTCCGAGAAGGGCTACGCCGAGGCGCGCGCCGCCGGGCGCATGATCCGCGAGGCGGGCATCGCCCCCGACCTGGCCTATACCTCGCTGCTGAAGCGAGCCATCCGCACCCTCTGGGAGGTGCAGGAGGAACTGGATTGCCACTGGCTGCCGGTGGCGAAGGACTGGCGCCTCAACGAGCGCCACTATGGCGCGCTGCAGGGGCTCAACAAGGCGGAGACGGCGCAGCGCTACGGCACCGAGCAGGTGCACGCGTGGCGGCGCGGCTATGCCGTGCAGCCGCCCCCCCTGGAGGCGGACGACGCGCGCCACCCGTCCGGCGACGCGCGCTACCGCGAGGTGCCGCGGCAGCGCCTGCCGGCCACCGAGTCCCTGGCCGACACCCTGGTGCGCGTGATCGAGGTGTGGGAGGCGCGCATCCTGCCGGACCTCAGGCGCGGCGGGGACATCCTCGTCGCCGCGCACGGCAATTCCCTGCGCGCGCTGGTCAAGCACCTGGACGGCATTTCCGACGCCGACATCATGGAGCTCAACATCCCCACGGGCATCCCTCTGGTGTATGAGTTCGACGACGCCTTACGGGTGACGCGACGCGATTACCTGGCCGACGAGGCGACCGTGCTGGCCGCCAGCCAGGCGGTGGCGAACCAGGCGGCGGCGAACCGGCCGGCATAGCCGCGCGGCCCTTGGGGCCTGTCTGGCTGGGGGCGTCTCGCAGCCGGCGATCATCGAGTCCGACAGGCGCCTAGCCCAGCCACTTCAGCAGGGTCGCGTACATCAGCTCGGGCACTACCGGCTTGGCGATGTGGTCGTTCATGCCGGCGTCGAGACAGCGCTGGCGGTCCTCGTTGAAGGCGTTGGCGGTCATGGCGACGATGGGGGTCTCCTGGTTGATCGAGTCCTGGCGGATCGCGCGCGTCGCGTCGAGGCCGTTGAGGTTGGGCATCTGCATGTCCATGAGGATCAGCGCGTAGGGGTGGCGCCGCGCCATTTCCACCGCCTGCGCGCCGTCCTCCGCCTGGTCTACGCGCAGCCCGGCCAGTTCCAGCAGGTCCTGCGAGATCATCCGGTTGGTCGGCTCGTCCTCGGCGAGCAGCACGCGCGTGCCCGCGTGCCGTGTCTGCAGCCGGTGTTCCGCGGACTCCAGGTCGTCCGCGGACGGTGCCGGCGCGGTGGCCGCCGTACCCTTGTCCACGCGGGTGTTGAACCAGAAGGTGCTGCCCGCGCCGGCGCTGCTCTCGAAGCCGATCGTGCCGCCCATCAACTCCACCAGGCGCTTGCTGATCGCCAGGCCCAGGCCCGTGCCGCCGTACCTGCGGGTCATCGACGAGTCGGCCTGTTCGAAGGCGTTGAACAGCCGCCGCTGCGCGTCGAGCGGGATGCCGATGCCGGTGTCGCGCACCTCCCAGCGCAACAGCAGGTCGTCCGGCGTCTCCTCGATGCGCTCGACCCGGACGCTGACGCTGCCGTTCTCGGTGAACTTGATGGCGTTGCCGACGAGGTTGAGCAGGACCTGCTCGATGCGCGTCGCATCACCCAGCAGGATCTGCGCGGCCAGGCCTTCCTGCGGCGCCATCACCAGCCCCAGGCCCTTGTCGTGGGCGCGCGGCGACAGCAGGCTGTTCAGGTTCTCCAGCAGGCTGCCGAGGCTGAAGGGGCGGTGCTCCAGGCTGAAGTGCTCGGCCTCGATCTTGGAGATGTCGAGGATGTCGTTGATCACCGCCAGCAGGTGCTGCGAGGCCTGCGCGAGCTTTTCCAGGCGCTCCCGCTGTCTGGGTTCCCGTTCCTGGCGCAGCGCCAGGGCGGTGAGGCCGATGATGCCGTTCATGGGGGTGCGCAGCTCGTGGCTCATGTTGGCCAGGAAGGTGCTCTTCGCGCGGCTGGCCGCCTCGGCCGCCTCCTTGGCCTGCGCCAGCTCGGCGTTGCTGACCTCGAGGTCGGTGGTACGGGCACGCACGCGGTCCTCCAGGTCCGCGTTGAGGCGCTGCAGCTCTGCCTCGGCCTGCTTGCGCTCGGTGATGTCGGTGGAGATGCCGCACAGGGCGTAGATCACGCCGGCGTCGTCGCGCAGGGGCAGCTTCACGGTCCAGTAGCTGTGCTGTTGGCCGGAGCCCAGGTCGGTGTTGTGCTCCTCCAGGCGGATGGTCTCGCCGTCCACCAGCACGCGCCGGTCGTTGGTGCGCAGCTGCGCGAAGGTGCTGGCGTCGAAGAAGCGGCTGTCGTCGCGGCCGATGATCTCTTCCAGCGGCGCGCGGAACAGCTCGCGCACCATGCGGTTGGCGTACAGGTAGCGGCCCTGCGGGTCCTTGAGGTAGATGTAGGCGCTGACGTTGTCGAGCACCTCGGAGAGCTTGCGTTCGCTCGCGTGCAGGTCCGACTCGCGCCGCGCCAGGGCATCGAGCGCCACGGTCGAGCGGCGGTACATGCGCACCAGGCCCACGCTGGCCGCCGTCAGCAGCAGCAGCAGACCCGCCAGGGCGGCGATCCAGTAGGCGTAGCGTTGCCAGAGCTGGGCGAGGGTGATCTCGGGCGGGTGGTCGAAGGGCGGCAGTTGCAGCTGCCGCAGCAACTCGGCCACGCCCTCGTAGTTGGCGGGTGTCACGAACCCGCGCGGCGCGCCGTGCCGGTCGTCCGCCGGGGCGGGCTCCATGGCGAACAGGGCCGCCGCCAGGCGGCTGGCGAGGCGGGCGTCGATCTGCGGCATCACCGCCACAGGCCATTCCGGGTAGAGCCGGGTGGACAAGGCATGGGGGAAGGCGGGCAGGCGCTGGTGGTTGAGCACCTTGAGGCGCGAGAGGTCGAGCCTGCCCTGGTGCGCCATGGACTCGATCAGGCCCGTGCGCACGAAGCCCGCGTCGGCATCGCCTCGGAGCACCGCGGTGACCACCCTGTCCTGGGACTGGCCGAGCAGCATCAACTTGTCGCCGCTGGGCAGCGGCACGCCCGCCTCGAACAACTCGTAGGCCTGCGCCTGGTAGCCGCCAAGCGATTTCAGGTCGGTCGCGGCGACGCGCTTGCCGGCGAGGACCTGCCGCGCCTCGTCCGGGGTGATGCCCTCATTGGCGGCGATGCGGTACAGCGCGTCCTCGGCGTTGCGCCGCATGTGGTCGAGGGCAAGGAAGTGGCTCGCCACCAGGGCCTGGAGGCGGGTCGTGTCGCGCACGCGTTCGCGGTGCACGGCCAGCACGTCGAATATCGCCTCCGGCATGTCGCGGCTGTCGAACAGCCGCGTCGCCCCTTCCTTCTGCAGCAGGGTGGCGGTCGGCTCGTAGGTGATCACGGCGTCGACCCCTCCGTCGCGCCAGGCCTCGATCTGCCGGTCAGGCGGCAGGTCGAGGAGGATGAGGTCGGCCTCGCGGAGTCCCGAGGCGTCGAGCAGTTTCTGCAGCATCAAGGCGCCCAGGGCGTTCTGTTCGAAGCCCAGGCGCTTGCCGCGCAGCGACGCGAGGTCGTCGATGCCGGGGCGCCCGAGCACCGCGTCGGCGCCGGCCGAGACGTCGAAGACGAGGGCGACGGAGAGGGGCATGCCCTCGGCGCGCGCGCCCAGCACCTCATCGAGGGTCAGGCAGGCGGCGTCCGCCTTGCCGGCCTTCAGCGCGGCCAGCGAGTCGCCCAGGGTCTTGCCCTCGCGCAAATGCACCGCCTCGGGCAGCCACTTGAACGCGCGTGCGAGGTAGAGGGTCTCGTAACCGACCCAGGGGTGGATGGCGACCGCCAGGGGCGGTGCGGCGGCGCATGCCGCCAGCCAGGGCGCGGCGCATGCTGCCAGACCAAGCTGGCCGAGAAACCGGCGTCGATCCATCGAATCTCCTCGCGGAGTGGGAGTTTGGGGGCCAAGCTCGCTCGGGCGGGATGAGGCCCAAGGCCGGCGCACGCAAGGCGCGCGGCAATGATACCGATAAAGGCGTGCGTTGCGCGGCGCTCAGGCCTCGTCGCCGAGCGCCAGGCACGCGAAGCGGCGGGCGATGCGCGCGGCATCCGGGGTCTCGCGCACCTGGGCGTGGATGGCGGTCCAGTCCTGGCGCGGCGCGTCCGGCCTGCCTGCCCAGCGCTCGACATAGGCGCGCATCGACACGGTGTCGAACTCCGGGTGGAACTGCACGCCCCAGGCGCGCGCGCCGATGCGGAAGGCATGGTGCGGCTCGCGTGCGCTGCCGGCCAGGCGCACCGCCTGCGCGGGCAGGCGCCGCGCCGACTGCACGTGGCTGGCGTGCGCGGGGAATTGCGGTGGCAGGTCGTGGAACAGGGGGTCTTCCCGCGCCGCCTCGGTGAGGGCGACGGTGATGGTGCCGACCTCCGGCTCCGGCTCCAGATCCGCCACCTCGCCGCCCAGGGCGTCGGCCAGCAGCTGGTGGCCGTAGCAGATGCCGAGCACCGGCAGGCCGGCGGGCACGGCGCGGCGCAGCCAGTCGGCGAGCATCTCGCTCCATGCCGCGCGCTCCGTCACCATGGCGTGCGAGCCCGTGATGATGGCGCCGGCGAGGGTCTCCGGCGCTGGCAGGGGCTCGCCCTGGGCCACCGCCACCACGCGGGTGTGCGTGCCGCACTCGCCGAGGCTGCGGCGCAGCCAGTCGTCGAAGTCGCCGTGCGCCTCCGCCATGGCCGGCCAGGTGGAGCCGACCTTGAGGATCGCCAGGGGCTTGTCCTTGTGCGCGCGCATCTTCAGCCCGTGTTGCGCATGCCCGCGGCGATGGCGTTGATGGAGCGCAGCAGCGGTTCCAGCCAGGGGCTCTCGCCCTCGCCTTCGGCGTCGCGCAGCTTGCGCAGCAGCACCGCCTGGATGTGGTTGAGCGGGTCCAGGTAGGGGTTGCGGTGGCTGAGCGAGGCCGCCAGCTCAGGCGTCTCCTCCAGCAGCTGGCCGACGTTGGCGACCTCGCGGATCTGGCGGACCGAGCGTTCGTGGCGCGCGCGGATGATCTCGTAGATGTGCTTGCCGGAGCGCGCGTCCTGGCACAGGCCCACGTACTCCCTGGCGATGTGCATGTCGGTCTTGAACAGGGCCATCTGCGCGTTCGACAGCAGGGTGCGGAAGAACGGCCAGTCGCGGTACATCTGCTGCAGCTTGGCCAGGCGCGCCGGGTCCTTGCCGCGCCAGGCCTCGAGCGCGCTGCCGGTGCCGTACCAGGCGGGCAGGGCGTGGCGCGACTGGCCCCAGGCGAATACCCAGGCGATGGCGCGCACCGAGGAGATGGAGCGGTCGCCCTTCTTGCGGTGCGAGGGGCGCGAGCCGATGTTGAGCAGGGCGATCTCGCGCACCGGCGTGACCTCGTAGAAGTAGTCGAGGAAGCCCGGGGTCCGCTCGGTCAGCTCGCGGTAGACCTTCTCACCCTCGCGCGCCAGCTCGTCCATGATGCCGAGGTAGTCCTTGCGGTCCTCCGCCACCGGCCGCACCAGGTGGGTGCTGGCCTTGAGCACGCCGGTGACGCCGAGGGTCAGCTCGTACACCGCCGTCTCCATGTTGTTGTACTTGTAGAACAGGACCTCGCCCTGCTCGGTGAGCTTGAGCTCGCCGCGCACCGTGCCGGGGGGCTGCGCGAGGATCGCCTCGTGGGTGGGGCCGCCGCCGCGGCTCACGGTGCCGCCGCGTCCGTGGAACAGGCGGCAGGGCACGCCGTGCCGGTCGGACAGGGCCATGATGCGCTTCTGCGCCTCGTACAGGTTCCACGAGGAGGCGAGGATGCCGCCGTCCTTGCAGGAGTCCGAGTAGCCCAGCATGACCTCCTGGTCCTCGTCGTAGGCGTCGAGCAGCTGGCGGTAGGCGGGCAGCTGGTAGAGCCGCTCCAGCACCGCCTCGGCGTGCTGGAGGTCGTCGATGGTCTCGAACAGCGGCGAGATGCCGATGTGGCAGTACCAGCGCCCTGCGAGACGACCGGCGAGGCCGGCCTGCGAGGCCAGCAGCATCACCTCCAGGACGTGCGAGGCGGTGTGGGTCATGGAGATGACATAGCGGCCGAAGCACGCCGCGCCCAGGCTGCGGCGCATGTCGGCGACCAGGTGGAAGACGCGGATCGTCTCCTGCGCGTTCGCCGACAGGGTGGCCGGCTCGAACAGCAGGGCGCTGGGGTTGGCGATGGCGTCGGCGAGCAGGGCGATGCGCTCGTCCTCGGACAGGGCCAGGTAGTCGATGCCCATCGCCGCCTTCAGGACCTCGGCCACGGTCTCGCTGTGGCGCGTGGACTCCTGGCGGATGTCGAGCTGCATGAGGTGGAAGCCGAAGGTCTCCACCAGCTGGATCAGGTCCTGCAGCTCGCCGCCGGCGATGTCGGCATCGCCGTGGCCGACCAGCGAGTCGCGGATCAGCAGCAGGTCGCGCATGAAGGCGTCGGCGCTGGCGTAGCCGGGTTCCTCGAATCCCAGCTCCTTGCCGGCGATGGCGCGCTGCGTCAGCTCCAGGTTGCGGCGGATGCGGAAGGACATGATCTCCAGCTTGCGCCGGTAGGGTTCCTGCGGGTGCGGGTTCGGCTGGTTGCCGAACATCGTCGCCGCCAGGCGGGTGTCCGCCTCCAGGCTCTCCAGGAAGGCCGCGGAGGGCTGGCACAGGCGCGAGGACAGGGAGAGCTGGTCGGACAGGCCCTCCAGCCGGCGCTGGTATTCCTCGTAGGCGGTCTGCGCCTGCATGCGCCACGCCAGCGCGGTGACCTCGGTGGTGACGAAGGGGTGGCCGTCGCGGTCGCCGCCGATCCAGGAACCGAAGCGCAGGAAGCTCGACGGCCGGATGCCTTGCGCGGCCTCCTTGCCGTAGACGTCATGCAGCGCCTTGTTGAAGTTGCGGTAGACCTGGGTGACGGCCTGGAACAGCGACTGCGGGAAATACGAGAGGCCGGAGGTGATCTCGTCGCGCACGTCCAGCTTGAAGGCGCGCACCTCGTCGGTCTTCCACAGGATGCGGATCTGGTTCGCCAGGCGCGCCACCGTCTCGTCGCGGTACATGCCCTTGGTGCGCGGGTTGTCGAGGGCGTCGATGCTGAGGAAGATGTTGCGCAGCGCGCCCTTGATGGTGCGCCGCTTGGACTCCGACGGGTGGGCGGTGAGCACCGGCAGGTAGCACAGGCGGTCGAGCAGCACCTGCAGCTGCTCCGGCGTCACGCCCTGCGCGCGCAGCTCCAGCAGGGCATCGTGGAAGGAGCCCGGCCACATGTGCGCGCCCTTCTGCACGGCGCGGCGGCGCTGGCGCAGGTTGGCGGTCTCCTCGGCGATGTTGGTGAGGCTGAAGTAGATGTTGTAGGCGCGGATGATGGCCGACAGGGCCTCGGGCGAGAGGCCGTCGATCAGCGCCGTGAGGGCGCGCCGCTGCGCGGGCTGGTCCTTCTCGCGCAGGGCGATGAAGCCCTCGCGCAGTTCGCGCAGCGATTCGTAGACCGGGCGCGGCAGTTCGCTCTTCAGGACCCGCGACAGCAGCAGGTTGAGCAGACGCTCGCGCGAGCGCATTTCCTTTTCGTTGGGCAGACTGGGCATGGCAGGGGCGTGGCGAGACTATGACCCGCCATTTTAGCGTCCCCGGCCATCGTGGGCGCGCTGTGCCGGCGCGGCAGGCGCGGCCGCCCCTGCCGCGCGGGCGCAGCCGCAACAGGGCTCAGGCGGCGATGCGGCCGGCCGGATTCCGGTCGTCGCCGTGCGGGCCCATGGCCTCCTGCCGCTCCCGCAGGGTGCGCATCACCGCCACCAGCAGGGCCTCGATCTCGTTCGCGCCGAGGTCGGGGAAGGCCGCAACCAGCTCCTGCATGACGCGGTACATGGCCGTGTCACTGGGGTTGGGGTGGCGCGCCAGCGTGGGCTGCAGCAGCGTGATGGCGGTGTCGAAGCGCTCCCGCAACTTGTGGTTCAGGCGCCGCTCCATGATCGGTCCGCGGAATCTCGTCTGTTTCTCGTCCATGTGTCCTCCTCCCAGGTGTCATTGTGGTCCCCCGCCCGGACGGTTGTCCGGGCGCGCCAACCGAATACCCCTGAGGCTGGCGCGAGTGTGATAGTACATTGTTACTGTTTTGTGATGCGAGTCATGTCTGACGGCGCAGGTCGAGGGTGTGCGGGCACTCGCCCGGCGCCTCCTTGGCCGACGGCGCCATCGGGCCGATGCGACTGCCCGTGTGGATGAAGCGGGACAGCGCATCTACCCGGGGTGGCGGCGTGAAGCTGCCTGGGGTGTGGCCCCACTGGTTGAAGCGGGTATGGTGCCGCGTCTCGGCCTCGTAGGCGTTGATCGGGAAGGCGTCGTATTGCGCCCGTCCGTGAGGCAGGTGGGCCTCACCTGCAGGCGTTCCAGCGAGGAGTCGACGAAGCGCGCCGTGGCGCGGGATGCGGAACTCCAGGTAGGGCGCGAACCATTCCGCCTGGAAATGTTCATGCCGCCGTCCGGCGGCGGGGTCTCAGGGGGTGTGGCCGGGGAAGGGGTAGACCCGGCCTTCCGCGCCGGTGCCTTCGCCCTCCCACTCGAAACGCGGCAGGCCCTGCAGGGCCATCAGGAGACCCTCGTTCCATTTTTCGGCGAGCTGGCGCGCGAACGGGTCGTCCTCGGTGTAGTAGAGGCGGCGGCCGGGGCTCAGGCTGTCGCGCTCGTAGATCAGCAGCTCCACGGGCGGGCCGACCGTGACGTTGCTGCGCACGGTGGAGTTCATCGACACCAGGGCGCAGCGCGCGGCGCGCTCCAGGATCACGTCGTGCTTGATGACGCGGTCGAGGATGGGCTTGCCGTACTTGATCTCGCCGATCTGCAGGTAGGGGTGCTCGCGCGACTCGTGGATGTAGTTGCCCTGCGGATAGATCATGAAGGTCTCCGGCGGGGCGCCGGCGATCTGGCCGCCGAGGATGAAGGTGGCCTCGAAGCTGGTGTTGGAGGTGTCGCGCACCGCCTGCTGTTTCTGCACGCCGGAGCTGACCACGCCGACGTAGTCCGCGGCCTCCTGCATGGTGCGCACGCTCAAGAGGTTGGGCGCGAGGCCGTTGGGGATGTCGCTGTTGAGCTTTTTCACCACCGCCTGGGTGGTGGCGAGGTTGCCCGCCGAGAGCAGGACGAACACGCGGTCGCCGGGCCAGGCGAAGGTGTGCATCTTGGAATAGGTGCTGACGTTGTCGATGCCCGCGTTGGTGCGGGAATCGGAACAGAAGACCAGCCCCTGGTCGACGTTGATGGCAAGGCAGTAGGTCACGGCGGCGGCCTCGATCGGCTAGCGGTCGGGCGATTCTACAACAGCGTTTCCGCCCCTCAGGGCTCGCCGGCGTAGACGCAGCCGGAGGTCTGGGTCTCCATCACCACGACCCTTGCGAGCCCCGGCAGCGCCGGTTTGAGGCGGTCCCAGATCCAGATCGCCAGGTGCTCGCTGGTGGGGTTGGAGAGGCCCTCGACCTCGTTCAGGCAGCGGTGGTCGAGCGCGGCGTGGACGGGCTGCCAGGCCGCCTGGATGTCGGCGAAGTCGAGCACCCAGCCGAGCCGCGGGTCGAGCGGCCCGCGCACGTGTACCTCGATCTGGAAGGAATGGCCGTGCAGGCGCGAGCAGGGGTGGTCCGCCGGCAGATGGGGCAGGCGGCGCGCGCATTCGAGGTGGAAGCGGTTGAAGATCTCCATGGCGGGCGGTCGTCTCGGGCTGGGGGCGCCATTGTCGCGCAAGCCGGCCGGCCGCGCGTCATTCGGTCAGGGCTCGTGGCCGGGTCACGCGGCGGCCTCCGCGAGCACCGGCCCGCTGTGGCCGTCGAGGTCCAGCCGCGCCAGCTGCGCCAGTTCCTCCTGCGTCGCCACGCCCTCCGCGAACACCTGCATGCCGATCTTGTGCGCGGTGTCGCGCAGGCCGGCGAGGAAGGCCTGGTTGCCGGGGCTCCTGTCGATGTCGCGGATGAAGGCGGCGTCCACCTTGAGGAAGTCGAGGCCGAGGTCGTAGAGCACGCCGATGCGGTTGAACTGGTGTCCGTAATGGCCGAGGCCGAGGCGGCAGCCGAGAGGCTTGAGCGCGCGCGCCAGTTCGCGCAGCCCGTCCAGGTGGCGGATCGCGCCGATCTCCGGGACCTCCAGCCATAGCCGGCGCGGCGCGATCTGGCGCGTCATGAGCAGTTCCAGCAGGCGGTCGCGGAACTGGCTGTCGGCGATCGAGCGCGCGGACAGACGGACCCAGTGCGCCGAGTCGCCGTGCGCGGCCTCCAACTGGTCGAGCACCAGGGTCACCGCCGCGAGGTCGAGCGCGGGTGCCAGGCCGAGGCGTTCCGCCTGCGGCATGAAGCGATTGGCAGGTAGCCACTCGTCCTGCCCGGCGAGGCGCAGGCGCAGGTGGCATTCGCACTGTGTGCCGCCCGAGACGAAGATGGGTTGGTGCACCAGCTTGAGGTGGCCGGGGTGGCCGAGGGCATGCTGGATCGCCAGGCGCCAGTCCTCGGTGTTCGCGGGCGTCGGCGTGTCGCAGCAGGGCGCCGCCGCCTGCACGGCGTCGTGCCCGGTGCTCTCCGCCGCCGCCACGGCCTGGTCGATGCGCGACAGCAGGCTGGACTGCGCCTCTCCCGAGACGAAGGCGGCATGGCCGATGAACACCGTGGCGGCGCCCTCGGCGTAGGGGTGGGTGTGTTCGGTCAGCCTTTCCAGCAGGGCGTCGAGGATGGAGCGGGCGTCGCACTCGGCGGTGAGCATGAGCGCGAAGTCGCCGCCCTTGAGGCGTGCCGCAAGGATGCCGGGGCACTCCGCGCCCATGGCGCCGAGGGTCTGGCTGATGCGCACCAGCAGGTTGTCGGTGGCCTCGCGGCCGAAGTGGTGGTTCATGAGATCGAGGCGGGCGATGCGCACGATCGCCAGGATGCCGCCGGCGGCCTCCTCGTCGGCCAGGGTCTTGGCGAGGTTGCCGAGGAAGAAGTCGCGGTTCGCCAGGCCGGTGAGGGTGTCGTAGTTGGCCGCCCTGCGCAGGGCCTCGAAGCGCGCGGCGTCCTCCTCGAACTCGCGGTGCAGGCGCGTGACCATCCCGTTCATGGCGGTGGCGAGTTGACGCAGTTCCGGCACACGCGGCACGGCGATGGTGGTGAAGCGGCGTTCCGTGATGGCGTTGGCCTGCTCGATCACCGCCTGCATCGGCCGGCGCAGGCGCCGCAGCACCAGGCTGCCGAGCACGCCGCCGAGGAGGCCGGCGAGCGTCATGACGCCGCACAGCGAGAGCGCGCCCTGCCACAGGTCGCGGTAGGCGAAGCGGCTCTGGCTCGCCAGCACGATGGTGCCGGCCTGGCGCCAGCCGTCGCTGATCTGGGCCACGCCGGGGGCCGGCCGCAGCGGCAGCAGGCGCGTGAACCAGCGTGGCACCTCCGGTTCGCTGGCGGGGGCGATGTGCTCCACCACGCTCCGGCCGTAGGGGTCGGTGACCTGGATGTATTCGTACTGGCCGCTGTTGAACTGCGCGGTCACCGCCACCACCAGGCTGTCACGGTCCGCGCCCTGCTGGCCGAGCGCGAGGGCGAGCGCGGCGGCGTTGTCGCGGTTCTTGATGCCCAATTGCTTTTCCAGGTAGTGGCTGCCGTTGTGCAGGAGGGCGAACAGGCTGGCGGCGAGGGCGAGCAGCATGCTGAGCAGGACGGATAACCAGAGTTGGCGGTAGAGCGACATGGCGACTCTCCTATTCGAAGCCTTCGGCGCGCGCACGCTGCAGGGTGCGCTGCCAGGCCGGCTGGTTGTGGATGGGCGTATCGGCCAGCGCCGCGGGGGCGCCGCCCGGTTCCCAGGCGTGCTGGCTGTTGAAGCTGAAGATCGGGCGCAGGTCCGGGCGCTGCGAAGCCGGCAGGATTCGCGGCAGGTGGTCGTCGAGGACCAGCGGGTCCTGTTCCGGCGTCGCGTAATAGGCCAGGACCATGTGCGTCGGGTTACGGCGGTCCGCGTCGCGCAGGCGGGTGTAGACCAGGCGCAGGCGTTCCGCGGGGATGTCGAGGCTGAGCAGGGTGAAATACTTGGCGATGGAGGTGTCGGCGCTGTCGCCGACGCCGCTGCCCAGGGTCTCGGCGGGGGTCGCCCAGCCGCCCGCTGTGTCGAGGTGGCGGGTGCGGCGGTTGAAGAACTCGTTGACCCGCTCCAGCTTCTGCGTCGCGTCGGCCTCCGCCAGGGACTGGCGCAACTCGCTCCACTGCCGGAACGCCTGGCTGCCGCCCTCTCCGTAGCGGCGGGTGATGGCCGACTCGAAGCGGCGGAGGTCGAGTGCGTAGGTGGGGCGTGCAGGCGCGCCGCGCCAGTTGTCGATGAAGGCGAGCAGCTGGCCCTTGCGGAGCTGGCCGGGGATGTACATGACGATCTCGCCGGTCGGGTCGTACAGATAGGAGGTGGGGTAGTAGTCCACCGGCCCCACCTGGCGGAACGGGCTGTGCGGATCGCGCCGCGAGCCGCCCGCCACCTGCGCCGCGTACTGCAGGCCATGCTCGCGGATCGCGTCGCGCACGTTCTCGACGTTGCCGCCGTAGTCCAGGCTGACGCCGATGACGACGAAATCCTTGCGCCGGTTCAGCTCGTTCAGCGTGGGGATGCCGATGCGGCACAACGGACACCAATAGGCCCAGAAGTTCACCAGGACCCACTTGCCGCGGTAGTCGGCCAGCCGCACCGGCCTGCCGTCGAGGTCGACGAACTGGAACTGTATGGCCTTCTTCTCCGCGGCCGTGGCGGGCGCCGGATAGAGCGCCGTCCAGGCTGCCAGCAGGCAGGCCAGGATGGCGATGCGGACGGTCAGGCGGCTCGCGCCCATGCGCAGGGTGGCCTCGTGAGCGGGGCCGAATCCGGCCCCCATGGCTCCATGATAGAGCCACCGGGCGCCGGGCAATAAAAAAGGCCGGGCGCTGCCCGGCCTTTCGCGCAGTGTCTGCGTCGGCTTACTTCTTGCCGCCGGACACCAGGTCGTGGATCTTCGGCTCGAGGATCAGCTCCATGGCGAAGCCCATCTTGCCGCCCGGCACGACGATGTTGTTGCGGCGGGACATGAAGGAGTTGGGGATCATGTTCAGCAGGTAGGGGAAGTCCACGCCCTTGGGGTCGCTGAAGCGGATGATCACGAAGCTCTCGTCCGGGGTGGGGATGTCGCGCGCGATGAACGGGTTGGAGGTGTCCACCGTCGGCACGCGCTGGAAGTTGATGTGGGTGCGCGAGAACTGCGGCGTGATGTAGTTCACGTAGTCGGGCATGCGGCGCAGGATGGTGTCGACGATGACGTCGGCGGAGTAGCCGCGCTCGGCGCCGTCGCGGTGGATCTTCTGGATCCACTCCAGGTTCACCACGGGCACCACGCCGATCGCCAGGTCCACGTGCTGGGCCATGTCGACCTTGTCGGTCACCACCAGGCCGTGCAGGCCTTCGTAGAACAGCAGGTCGGTGCCCTTGGGCAGGTCTTCCCAGGGGGTGAACTCGCCCGGCTTGAGATTGGTGCCGAAACGGGCGTTCAGTTGCGCGGCCTCTTCATCGCTGTGGATGTAGTAGCGCTTCTTGCCGCCGCCGGTCTTGCCGTAGGTCTTGAACAGGTTGGCCAGGGCATCGAAGTCGTTGGCCTCGGGACCGAAATGCGAGAAGGAGTGGTTGCCGGCGGCCTCGGCCTTCTTCATGGCCTCCTTGAACTCCACGCGGCCCAGGCTGTGGAAGCTGTCACCCTCGATGACGGCGGCGTTCAGGTGCTCGCGCTTGAAGATGTGCTCGAAGGCGCGCTTGACGGTGGTGGTACCTGCGCCGGAAGAGCCGGTCACGACGACGACGGGATGCTTCTTGGACATTTGGGATTCCCCCTAGGACAGACGGTGATTCTGGAAAAAAGGCCGCAAAGTATATACGCCGACCCCCGGCCTGTCACCCGAAGGGCGGCTATAATCCGCCGTTCCTTCAAGCAGTTAGACCTATTCCAAGCCAGTACCGGACAGAATGCCCATGGATGCCCATTACCGCCCGGAGATCATCGAGCCGGAAGCCCAGCAGCACTGGGAAGAGAAACAGGCCTTCAAGGCCGGCGAAGACACCAGCAAGCCCAAGTATTACTGCCTGTCCATGTTCCCCTATCCGTCGGGGAAGCTGCACATGGGCCACGTGCGCAACTACACCATCGGCGACGTGCTGGCGCGCTACCACCGCATGAAAGGCTACAACGTCCTGCAGCCCATGGGCTGGGACGCCTTCGGCCTGCCCGCCGAGAACGCCGCCATCGCCAACGACGTGGCCCCCGCCGGCTGGACCTACGCCAACATCGACTACATGCGCAAGCAGTTGAAGTCGCTCGGCCTGGCCATCGACTGGTCGCGCGAGCTGGCGACCTGCAAGCCCGATTACTACCGCTGGGAGCAGTGGCTGTTCACCCGCCTGTTCGAGAAGGGCGTGATCTACAAGAAGATGGCGACGGTGAACTGGGACCCGGTGGACCACACCGTGCTCGCCAACGAGCAGGTCATCGACGGCCGCGGCTGGCGCTCCGGCGCGCTGGTGGAGAAGCGCGACATCCCCATGTACTTCTTCCGCATCACCGACTACGCGGAAGAGCTGTTGTCCGAACTGGACAACCTGCCCGGCTGGCCCGAGCGGGTGAAGACCATGCAGCGGAACTGGATCGGCAAGAGCTTCGGCGTCGAGATCCACTTCCCGCTCAATGAGCGGCACCAGGCCGGCCAGGATGTCCTGAAGGTGTTCACCACCCGCGCCGATACCCTGTTCGGTGTCACCTACGTCGCCGTCGCCGCGGAGCACCCCCTGGCGCAGCAGGCCGCCGCAAACAACCCTGCGCTCGCCGCCTTCATCGCCGAGTGCAAGCAGGGCAGCGTGGCCGAGGCGGACCTCGCGACCATGGAAAAGAAGGGCATGGACACCGGCCTGGTGGTCCACCACCCCTTCACCAACCAGCCGGTGCCGGTGTGGGTCGCCAACTACGTGCTGATGGGCTACGGCGAGGGCGCGGTGATGGCCGTGCCGGCCCACGACGAGCGCGACTTCGCCTTCGCGCAGAAGTACGGCCTGCCGATCAAGGCGGTGATCAAGCCCGCTGACGGCGAATTGAGCCTGCCGCTGGCCGAGGCCTACACCGAGCACGGCGTGCTGTTCGATTCCGGCGACTTCTCCGGCCGCGAATCGCAGGACGCCATCGAGAAGATCGCCCTGGTGCTGAAGAACCTGGGCCTGGGCGACCGGCGCACCACCTGGCGCCTGCGCGACTGGGGCATCTCGCGCCAGCGCTACTGGGGCTGCCCCATCCCCATCGTCCACTGTCCCAGCTGCGGCGACGTGCCGGTGCCCGAAAAGGACCTGCCGGTCGTGCTGCCCGAGGACGTGAAGATCGACGTCGGCTCGCCGCTGAAGAAGATGCCCGAGTGGTCCGCCTGCGCCTGTCCGAAATGCGGCGGCGCGGCCGAGCGCGAGACCGACACCATGGACACCTTCGTCGAGTCGTCCTGGTACTACGCCCGCTATGCCTGCCCGGACCTCGATATGGCCATGCTGGACGGCCGCGCCAACTACTGGCTGCCGGTCGACCAGTACATCGGCGGCATCGAGCATGCCATCCTGCACCTGCTGTACGCGCGCTTCTTCCACAAGCTGATGCGCGACGAGGGCCTGGTGAGCAGCAACGAGCCCTTCGCCAACCTGCTCACCCAGGGCATGGTGGTGGCCGAGACCTATTACCGCGACCTGGCCGACGGCAAGAAGCAGTGGATCAACCCCGCCGACGTCGAGGTGGAACGCAACGACAAGGGCCACATCGTCGCCGCCCGGCTGAAGGCGGACGGCCTGCCGGTGGTGATCGGCGGCGTCGAGAAGATGTCGAAGTCGAAGAACAACGGCGTCGACCCGCAATCGCTGATCGACCAGTACGGCGCCGACACCGCGCGCCTGTTCATGATGTTCGCCGCGCCGCCCGAGCAGTCCCTGGAGTGGAGCGACGCCGGCGTCGAGGGCGCGCACCGTTTCCTGAAGCGCCTGTGGAAGACCGTGTACGAGCACGTGCAAGGCGGCGAGGCGAGCGCCTACGCCGGCGGCGAGTTGCCCGATGGCCTCAAGGACTTCCGCCGCCAGCTGCACCAGACCATCGCCAAGGTCACCGACGACATCGAGCGGCGCAAGCAGTTCAACACCGCCATCGCCGCGATCATGGAGCTGATGAACGCCATGGCGAAGCTGGAAGGTGAGGACTCGCTCACCCGCTCGGTCAAGCAGGAGGCCATGGAGGCCATCGTCCTCATGCTCGCGCCCATCGTGCCGCACATCTGCCGTATCCTCATCAAGGCCCTCAAGCCGGGCGCCTGTCTGGTCGGTTCGCCCTGGCCGGTGGCGGATGCCGCCGCCCTGGTGCAGGACGAGATCGAGCTGATGCTGCAGGTGAACGGCAAGCTGCGCGGCAAGTTCAAGGTGGCCGCGGACGCCGCCAAGGAGGCGATCGAGCAGGCCGCCCTGGCCAGCCCCGAGGTGCAGCGGCACATGGAGGGCAAGCCCGCCAAGAAGGTGGTGGTGGTGCCCGGGCGTCTGGTGAACGTGGTGGTGTGAGGCGAGGCTGGAGATACGAGGCGAGAGATGCAAAGCATGCGAAGCGTATTCGGTAGGTTCCTGCTGCTCGGCCTGGCGGTCCTCGCCGGCTGCGGTTTCCAGCTGCGCGGCGAGGCGCCGCTGCCCTTCGCCAGCGCCTACGTCGCGGCCCCGGACACTTCGCTCATCGCCCCGGCCCTGCGTCAGGCCCTGGCAGACCAGCGCAAGCTCGCAATACAGGCCCAGGGTGCGCCGGTACGCATCCAGGTCGCCGAGGAGCGTCGCACCAAGACCATCCTCTCGCTGTCCGGTGGCGGCAAGGTGCGTGAATACCGCCTGATCTACAAGGTCGCGCTCAAGGTCAGCGACGGGCAGGGCAACGAGCTGATCGCGCCGATCGAGCTCGAGCAGATGCGGGAGTTCTCCTTCGACGATGCCCTGATCCTCGCCAAGGAGGCCGAGGAGGCCTCGCTCAACCGCGCCATGGAGCAGGAGGCCCTGCGCCAGGCGCTGCGCCGCCTTTCCTACGTGAAGCGCTGAACCGGCCGACGCGATGCGCGTGCGCGGAGACCAGCTCGCCGGCGCCCTCAAGGGCGCACTGGCGCCGGTCTGGCTGGTGAGCGGCGACGAGCCGCTGCTGGTCGACGAGGCGGTGGCGCGCATCCGCGCGGCCGCGCAGGCGCAGGGCTACGACGAGCGGCAGACCGCGCAGTCCGAGCCGGGCTTCGACTGGCGCGCCTGGGCCGGCGGCTTCGCCTCGCTGTCGTTGTTCGCCAGCCGTCGTCTGGTGGAGCTGCGCCTGCCCACCGGCAAGCCGGGCGTCGAGGGCGGCAAGACCCTGGAGGCCTGGGCCGCGCAGCCGCCGGAAGAGACGGTGCTGCTGGTGACCGCGCCGCAGCTGGACAAGGCCACCCAGGCGACGAAATGGGTCAAGGCCCTGGAGGCCGCGGGCGTGCTGGTGCAGACCTACGCGCCTGGGCTGGAGCGCCTGCCGGAGTGGATCGGCGAGCGCCTGTCGCGCCACGGCCTGAAGGCGGACCGCGAGACCCTGGCCTGGCTGACCGCGCGCGTCGAGGGCAACCTGCTCGCCGCGCACCAGGAGATCGAGAAGCTGGCCCTGCTCCTGCCGCCCGGCCCGCTCGACCTCGCCACCGCGCGCGCCTCGGTGGCGGACGTGGCACGCTATGATGTGGGCGACCTGTCGGACGCCTTCCTCAAGGGCGACGCGGTCCGCTATTGCCGGGTCCTGGACGGCCTGCGCGCAGAGGGTGAAGGGCTGCCCTACGTGCTCGCTGTCCTGGGCGGCGACGTGCGCACCCTCTACCGCCTCGCCGCCGGGCTGGCGCGGGGTGAACGCCTGGCCCCTCTGATGGCCGGGCTGCGCGTCTGGGAAAGCCGCCAGGGCCTGATGGAGCGTGCGCTGCGGCGTGCCGACCTGCCCCGCCTGGCGCGGGCGATGCGCGGCCTCGCCAGGCTGGACCGCGCCGCCAAGGGCCTGCTGCGCGAGGACGCCTGGGACGAGTTGAAACAGCTGGGCCTGAGTTTGATGAATCGCGGCGAGGCACCCGCCTTCGCCGCCGTGTTTGCCGAGAATTGAACATGGACGTGAAGACCTATATGCAGGGTGTGGGACGCATGGCGCGCGAGGCCTCGCGCGCCGTCGCCCGCGCCGACACCAACCAGAAGAACGCCGCCCTGCTGGCCATGGCCGCGGCGATCGAGCGCGATGCCGGCAAGCTGATCGCCGCCAACGAGCAGGACATGGCTCACGCGCGCGCCGCCGGCTACGACAGCGCCCTGCTGGACCGCCTGGCACTCACCGCCAAGACCGTCGCCGGCATGGCCGAGGGCCTGCGCCAGATCGCCGCCCTGCCCGACCCGGTGGGCGAGATGGACGGCCTGAAGTTTCGCCCCTCCGGCATCCAGGTGGGCAAGATGCGCGTGCCGCTGGGGGTCATCGGCATCATCTACGAGGCGCGCCCCAACGTGACGGCGGACGCCGCCGGCCTGTGCCTGAAGTCCGGCAACGCCGCGATCCTGCGCGGCGGCTCCGAGGCCATCCACTCCAACCAGGCGGTCGCCGCCTGCGTGCGCGAGGGCCTGGCCGCCGCCGGCCTGCCGGAAACCGCGGTGCAGGTGGTGGAGACCACGGACCGCGCCGCCGTGGGCGAGCTCATCACCATGAAGGAGTTCGTCGACGTGATCGTGCCGCGCGGCGGCAAGGGGCTGATCGAGCGCATCACCGGCGAGGCGCGCGTGCCGGTGATCAAGCACCTGCATGGCAACTGCCACGTCTACGTCGACGACCGCGCGGACCTCGCCAAGGCGGTGAGGATCGTCGAGAACGCCAAGACTCAGCGCTACGGTACCTGCAACACCACCGAGTCGCTGCTGGTCGCGCGCGGCGTGGCCGCGCAGGCCCTGCCGGAGATCGGCCGCATGCTCGCCGGCAAGGGCGTGGAGATGCGCGCCTGCGCCGAGGCCCTGGCGATCCTGCGCGGCGCCGCGATCGCCGGCGCGAAACTGGTGGAGGCGAGCGAGCAGGACTGGTTCGAGGAATACCTGGCGCCGATCCTCGCCGTGAAGGTGGTGGACGGCCTCGATGCGGCGATCTTCCACATCAATACGCACGGCTCGCAGCACACCGACGCCATCGTCACCGAGGACTACGGCCGCGCGCGCCGCTTCCTGCGCGAGGTGGACTCCGCCAGCGTCATGGTCAACGCCTCCACCCGTTTCGCCGACGGCTTCGAGTACGGCCTGGGCGCGGAGATCGGCATCTCCACCGACAAGATCCACGCGCGCGGTCCGGTGGGCCTGGAAGGGCTCACCAGCCAGAAGTGGGTGGTGTTGGGGGATGGCCACGTCCGTGGCTGATCGGACAGGGCCCGAGGGACAGGGCGTGAGGCGGAAGGTCGAGACGAGCCCGTCCCGCGGCCGTCGCCTCGCGCCTCAAGCGATCGGCCTGCTCGGCGGCACCTTCGATCCCATCCACTATGGCCACCTGCGCCTCGCCGAGGAGATGGCCGAGGTGCTCGAACTGCAGCAGGTGCGCATCCTCCCCGCCGGCCAGCCGCCGCACCGCGGCCAGCCGCGCGCCGCCGCGCACCACCGCCTGGAGATGGCGCGCCGCGCCGTGGCCGGCAACCCGCGCTTCGTGCTCGACGCGCGCGAGATCGACAAGGCCAGCCCCAGCTACAGCGTCGAGACCCTCGGTGCCCTGCGCCAGGAGCTGCCGGTCGGGACGCCACTGGTCCTGTTCATGGGCGCCGACGCCTTCATGGGCCTGACCACCTGGCATCGCTGGCGGGAACTGCTCGACCTCGCGCACCTCGCGGTGGCGCACCGGCCGGGCTTCTCCTCCGCGGTGTGGGAGGACGCGCTCCCCGAACCGCTGCGCAAGCTTCTGGCGACGCGACGCAGTGAGCAGCCGGCGGAACTGCTGGAGCGGCCGGGCGGTCGCATCCTGCTGCACGCCGTCACGCAACTCGACATCTCCGCCAGCCAGATCCGCGCCCGCGCCCTGCGCGGCCAGAGCCTGCGCTACCTGCTGCCGGACAGCGTCATCGACTACATCAACGAGAACCACCTCTATGTCTGAACACCTTTCCATCGAGCAGATGCTCAAGATCGCCGTCGCCGCCCTGGAGGACATCAAGGGCAAGGACATCACCGTCATCGACGTGCACCACCTCACCTCCCTGTTCGACCGCATGATCATCGCCTCCGGCGACTCCACCCGGCAGGTCAAGTCGCTCGCCGACAACGTGCGCGAGAAGCTGAAGGAGGCGGGCGCCGAGATCATCGGCGTGGAGGGCGAGCAGGTCGGCGAGTGGGTGCTGGTGGATGCCGGCACCCTGGTGGTGCACGTCATGCACCCGGCGGTGCGCGCCCACTACAACCTCGAGGAGCTATGGGGAGCGGCCAAGCACGCGCGCGAGGCGGGCCACCCGGCCTGAGTTCATCGTCCGGCAACCGGCGGGCTTGAAAATCGCGCCGCCGCACCCATCCCCCAGTCTGCCCGGCGCGGCCGCGCCGTACGAACCCGATAGGAACTGCTGATATGAAACGCGTCGAATCGACCCTGGAAACCCTGATCTTCGGCAGCCGCTGGCTGCTCGCCCCGCTCTACCTCGGCCTGGTGCTCGCGCTCAGCCTGCTGCTGGTCAAGTTCGCCAAGGAGTTCCTGCACTTCGTGCCGCTGGTGTTCAACGCCGACGGCGGCGAGGTGATCATCGGCCTGCTGTCGCTGATCGACGTGGTGATGGTGGGCAACCTCATCATCATCATCGTCTTCGCCGGCTACGAGAACTTCGTCTCGCGCATGGACCTCGACAACCACGAGGACCGTCCTTCCTGGATGGGACACGTCGGTTTCGCCGAGCTGAAGATGAAGCTGATCGGCTCCATCGTCGCGATCTCCGGCATCGAGCTGCTCAAGGCCTTCATGCACGTCGAGACCATGACCAACGAACAGCTGGCCTGGAAGGTGGGCATCCACATGACCTTCGTCGTATCCGGTGTCCTGTTCGCGGTGATGGACCGCATCACCGCCGGCAAGAAGCCCGCGCACACCGCCGAGGAGCACGGCGAGGGGGCCTGATCAGGCGGGGCGTTTCGCCTCGAACTTGAGCACCCGCGCCGGGCCGTCGATGTGCTGCCTGCCCGACAGCGCCACGAGGGCCTGGTGGAACTCGCGCGGCAGGCGCTGCATGGCCTCCATGCCTTCCGCCTCGTAGCACGCCAGCTCATACCGCACCGGTGCGTCGAGACTGTCGCGCTCGTCCGGGCGGAAGCCCTGCCAGGCGATCATGACCCAGCTCTTGTACTGGCTGTCGAGGAACACGAACTCGTCGCGGTCGAGGATCGCCAGCACCTGCATGGAGCGGATCGGCACGAAGGCCACGCCGCTCGGGCTGCGCGCCTGCAGCGTGCGCGCCAGGTTGTAGGTGTCGGCCGGCAGCGTGCGCGTTTCGCGGTGCACGGCCCGGTCGCGATAGACGGTGATCTCCATGTAAAGGCCTTGCCGGAAAACTCGCGGCCAGTATAACGTGGCCGTCGAGCCAACCCGATGCCAGTGCACGTCATGCGCCAGAACCGCTTCACCCAGCACGCCCAGACCATGCTCGGTCTCGTCGAGTTCGTCGGCCTGACGGTGATCACCGTCGTCACCGTGATCGCCGGCATCGGCGAGATCGGCATCATGCTCGACGCGCGCGCCGTGACCCTGGCCGACCTGCTGTTGCTGTTCCTCTACCTGGAGATCCTCGCCATGGTCGGGCTGTACTTCCAGTCCGGCAAGCTGCCGGTGCGCTTTCCCATCTACATCGCCATCGTCGCCCTCGCGCGCTACCTGGTGCTGGACATGAAGAACCTGGAGACGGTCGCGATGCTGGGGATCGCCGGCGCCATCCTGCTGCTCACCCTGGCGGTGCTGGCGATCCGCTACGGCCACGTGCGCTGGCCCTACCACGACGAGTAAACACACTCCCCGCGCGCGACTGACGGAGTTCACGCGCCTGACCTACGCGGACGCACGATCGCCACGGCAAGCCCGAATGGTCCAGGGCGGCATGAGCCGAAAGGCTCATGCCGGGAGGGGGTTGCTCCCGCATCAACTGAAACCAAGGCGGCTTAACTTACCCTCAGCAGCCATAACGGCGAGCCCCAAACCGCCAAACCCTTCAGGAGTTTCAAATGCAGAAGAAGCAACTTTCCGTCCTGGTTGCCGGCGCCGTCATGGCACTGGCCGCCAACGCCCAAGCCGCCAGCACCTACTTCGACAGCTTCACGCCGATGATCGGCGACACCGTCCCCGGCAGCCTGCCCGAGACCGCCCCGTACAAGCTGTCCTCCCCCCATTTCAGCCAGGTCAACCTGGCCAACCGCATCAACCAGAACACCCTGGCGCCCGATTCCAACTCCGGCAACTGGGACATGATCACCGCCAACGAGACCGGCGCCGACGCCGGCCGCTACCTGTTCATGCCCTTCGAGACCAGCACTGGCGGCGTGCAGCGCGTCGATCTGTGGGATGCCAACTACAACACCCGCACCGTCACCATCGTCGCGCCCGGCACCCAGGGCTTCGTCGCCGGCGACGCCTCCCTCTGGACCCCCTGGGGCGGCTACCTGACCGCCGAGGAGTCCTGGGGCACCAACAGCAGCAAGGGCCGCCTGTTCGAGGTGACCAATCCCACCACCGCTGGCGCCAAGGGCGGCAACTTCGTGCAGCGCAACATCATCCCGCGCGTCTCCCACGAAGGCCTGTCGTTCGACAAGCACAACAACTTCTACTTCGTCGACGAGCTGAACGGCGGCGCCATCTACAAGTACGTGTCCGCCAAGCCCAACGCCAGCAACGGCGACGAGTTCTTCAACAAGGGCCAGACCTTCGTCCTGAAGGTCGGCGCGGGCGGCCAGTTCGAGGGCAACAACGGCCCGGCCATCACCGGCGCCTCCTCCTGGGTGGCGGTCACCGATGCCAACGGCGTGCCCACCATCGACACCTTCAGCAGCATGCGCAACCTGGGTGGCGGTTCCTTCGCACTGGACGGCCGCACCGCCGCCGACCTGCCGAGCATCCTGGGCACCGGCTACAACCGTCCGGAAGACCTGCAGCTGCAGACCCTGGCCGACGGCACCGAATTTCTCTACTTCACTACCACCGACTCCGACAACGACGGCAACAAGGCGAATGGCCGCGGTCGCGTCTATTCCATGAAGCTGGACACCCTGGAGGTGAAACTGGCCGCCGACAACACCTTCATCGACATGGCCACCGGCGCCGCCGTCGGCACCACCTGGAGCAACCCGGACAACCTGGCGATCGACGCGGAAGGCAACATCTACGCGGTCGAGGACCAGGACGGCGGCATCGAGGACATCTGGTTCCTGAAGGACACCGACAAGGACGGCGTGGCCGATGCCGTCGGCAAGTGGGCCTCCCTGACCACCACGGGTGCCGAGTCCACCGGCCTGTACTTCGACAAGAACGACCCGAACGTGGCCTACGTGAACGTGCAGCACCCCGACAGCGGCGACGACATGCTGATCCGGATCACCGCCAACGCCGAGATCGCCCCCGTGCCGGAACCCGAGACCTACGCCATGATGCTGTCCGGTCTCGGCCTGGTCGGTCTGATGGCCCGCCGCCGCAAGGCCTGATCGGTAACACCGCAGTGAGAACGCCGCCCTCGGGCGGCGTTTTTTATTGCTGGCGCGGCACGCCGAGGTCGGTGGCGAGCGGACGCGCCGGGTAGTGGAAGTGCACCGGGCCGTCCGGTTCGGCGTGCAGGAACTGGTGCACGAAGGGATCGCCGGAGCGGACGATCTCCTCGGTGGGGCCTTCGGCGACGATGCGGCCGTCGGAGAGGAAGTAGACGTAGTCCACCACCTTGAGGGATTCGGACACGTCGTAGGTGACGACGATGGAGGAGGTGCCGAGGGCGTCGTTGAGGCGGCGCAGCAGCTTGGCGATGACGTTGAGGGAGATCGGGTCGAGGCCGGCGAAGGGCTCGTCGTACATGATCAGCATGGGGTCCAGGGCGATGGCGCGCGCCAGGGCCACGCGGCGTTCCATGCCGCCGGACAGCTCCTTGGGCATCAGGCCGCGCGCGCCGCGCAGGCCCACCGAATGCAGTTTCATCAGCACCAGGTCGCGGATCATCGCCTCCGGCAGGTCGGTGTGTTCGCGCATCGGGAAGGCGACGTTCTCGTAGGTGGAGAGGTCGCTGAACAGGCCGCTCACCTGGAACATCACCCCCATCTTGCGGCGCAGGCGGTACAGGCCGTCGTTGTCGAGGGCGTGCACGTCCTCGCCGTCCACCAGAATCTGCCCGCGTTCGGGGCGCAGCTGGCCCATGATCAGCTTCAGCAGGGTGGACTTGCCGCAGCCGCTCGCGCCCAGCACCGCCACCTTCTTGCCGCGCGGGATGGCGAGGTCGATGCCGTCGAGGATCTTGCGGCCCTCGTAGGAGAAGTGCAGGTCGCGGATTTCGACGATGTTTGCGCCGGGCAACTGGGGCTCCAGGAAGTGTGGCTGCGGGGTCCGCCGTGGGGCGTGCGGAGGAGGGGGGAAGGTATGCGGCCCGCCACGCCAGGTCAAGACGCGGCCCGGCCGGCCCGCGCGGGAATCTCAAAATATGTGAAATTAATCAACAACTAATAATCTTGAGCCGGTCAGGGGAACGGCGGTAGCTTGGCGGCCCCATCAACAACAATGAGGAGACTCCCCCATGAAGCCCATGTCCGCCGCCACCCTCCTGGGCGTGGCCGCCCTGTTCGCCGCCGGCCAGGCCTGGCCCGAGGGCAACCGCTACGAATTGCCACGCTACTACACCTCGGAGATCAGCGTGTCCGAGGCCTATCTGGAGATGGAGCACAGCAAGGATCACGACAAGGACCACAAGCATCGGCTCAAGCCTGTCCTGATCGATGTGCGCTCGTTGCGCGAGTACGCCTCCGGCCACCCGGAAGACGCCTACAACGTGCCCTTCCCGAACATCTACAAGAGCGGCGACCAGGACCCGGCCAAGCTGTACTGGGAGGTCTACGACATCGTCAAGGGCCGGCTGGACACCCCCATCATGCTGATGTGCCGCACCGGGCACCGCAGCGTGCTGGCCGGCAACATCCTCGCCAATCCCGATTCCAATCCAGCCACCCAGGGCCTGCCGGCGTTCACCAATGTGCGCAATATCTGGGAGGGCTTCGTCGGCCAGCCCAGGTATGCCTTCTCGGGCGACAAGGTCCTCCTGAAGCTGGATGCGGACGGCAAGCTCGTCGGCGGGCCCTATGTGCTCGACCTCAACAACGACGGCACGATCAATGCCGATACGGCGGATGTGTACGTCGAGACCAAGGATGCCAACCCGGACAAGGACGGCTGGCGCAACTTCGCCGCCCTGCCCTGGACCGCCCACATCAAGCGGCCGTTGTCCTATGAAAGGGATCCCGGCCTGTATTCCGCCCTGAACCTGACCCCCGTGCCCTGATCCCCTGGGCGTCGATCTCCCCCGTACCGCCGGGGGCAACACCAGGCCCAGCCCCGGCGGGGCCTGGCATTTCCGGGACGCCGTTCAGGCCAGGGCGCGCGTCAGCCGTGCCAGGGCTTCGCCGAGTTCACGGCGCGGCAGGGCCACGTTCATGCGCATGAAACCGCTGCCTTCCGGCCCGAACTGCGTGCCGGGGGAGAGGCCGAGGCCCGCGTCGACCAGGCGCCGGTGCAGGGCGGCGTCGTCGAGTGCCGTACCCCGGCAATCCAGCCAGAGCAGGAAGGTGGCCTCGGGGGCCGCGCACCTCACCCGCGGCAGGTGCGCGGCAATGTGCGCGCATGCGAGGTCGATGTTGCCCCGCAGATAGTCCAGCAGGGCGGCGAGCCAGGGGCCGCCGTCCCGGTAGGCGGCCTTCAGGGCCGCCAGGCCGAACAGGTTGGGGCCTTCCAGATGCAGTCGCTGCAGCGCCGCGCGCAGACGGGCGCGCAGGCCGGGGTCGGGGACGATGGCGTAGGCGGCGTGCAGGCCTGCGGTATTGAAGGTCTTGCCCGGTGAGTTGAGGGTGACGGTGCGTGCCGCGAGTTCCGGCGAGAGGCTGGCGATGGGCAGGTGACGGTTGCCGGGAAACACCAGGTCGGCGTGGATCTCGTCACTGACGATGATGAGATCGTGGCGCAGGCAGGACTCGCCCAGGCGCTCCAGCTCCTCGCGCCGCCATACCCGGCCACCGGGGTTGTGCGGGTTGCACAGGTGCAGCAGGCGGGCGTCCGGGGTGAGGGCCGCGGCCAGGCCGTCCAAGTCCATGGTGTGGCGGCCGTCCGCCCAGCGCAGCGGGTTGCGGACCAGCCGGCGACCGTTGCGTTCAGCGCTCTCGAAGATGGGGTTGTAGACCGGCGGCTGCGCCACGACCGCCTCGCCGGGGGCGCTGAAGGCCTGCACGCCGAGGTCGAGGCCGGGCACCACGCCGGGTAGCAGGGTGATCCACTCACGCGCCACGCGCCAGCCGTGGCGGCGCCACTGCCAGTCGATGATCGCCTCGAACACGCCGTCGTCAGCCAGGGTGTAACCGTAGATCGGGTGCGCCGCGCGTTCGGCCAGGGCCTGTTGCACGCAGGGCGGGGCGGCGAAGTCCATGTCCGCGACCCACAGGGGCATGACGTCGGCGCGGCCGAACCTCAGGTCGCGCAGGCCGTACTTGACGCTGTGGCTGGCGAGGCGGGAGAGGGCGGTGTCGAAGTCGAAGCTCACCGCAGCTCCCACACCGTCATCTGCGCCAGGGTGTGCTGGAACTTGCGCGCGGTCTCGCGGATCACGAAGGGCACGTCGCGCGGCTTGCCCAGCATGCGGAACCGGCCGTCCAGCGTCTCGCGCAGGCCCTCCAGGGTGGTGACGGGGCGGCCGTGGCGGCGATGGCCGCCCAGCCACTCATCCCTGGCGGTGAATTCCTCCAGCCAGGTGTAGGGCGAGGTGAGCACCAGGAGACCGCCGGGATTGAGACGCTCGTGCACCGCCGCGAGGAAGCGGCGCGGGCTGTAGAGCCGGTCGATCAGGTTGCCGGCGAAGATCAGGTCGTAGCCGCTGAACTGCGGCTTCAGGTTGCAGGCGTCGCCCTGCCAGAACGCGACCCGCGCGGCCGCGTCGGCCAACCCCAGGTCGCCGAGGCGCACGCTGCGTGGTTCGGTCAGTTCGCCCTCCGTCGGCAGTTCGTAGCTGACCTCGCCCGTCTCCTTGAGCGACAGGGCGAGGCGGATGAAGCGGGCGGTGAAGTCCACGCCGTCCACGTGCGCGAAGGCGCGCGCCAGTTCGAAGCTGGCGCGCCCGGTGGCGCAGCCGATGTCGAGGGCACGCCGCAGCGGCCGGCCCGCCATGGCCTCCAGGCACAGTTCGGCGCAGGCCTTGGGGTAGTTCGGCACGCCCAGGTATTCCGCGCCGTAGTGGAACTCGCAGTACTGCGCGAGCAGGGCGTCCGTCTCGTACACGCCGCCACGGGCGACCGGGGTGTCGCCATAGGAGCGCTCCACGCGGGCGTGCCAGGGGTTCTCGCCCGCTTCCACGTAGCGGAAGCCGGCGTGCTGGAAGAAGTGGCGCCGGAAGGCGTAGCGCGAATGGCGGTTCGCCTCGTTGCCGGTGGAGATCCAGCTGCCGCCCTTGATCAGGTTGTGCCGGTCGTCGAAGGTCGGGGTGGAGAAGTCGTCGTACCAGGGGTGGATCTGGAAGCCGGGGAAGGCGTCGATGGGGGTCTCGGTCCATTGCCAGGCGTTGCCGATCACGTCGCAGAAGCCGTCGCGGAACTCGAAGTGGTCGACCGGGCAGCTGGAGGCCCAGTGTTCCAGGTTGATGTTGCCGGGGGCCGCGCCGGCCTCGCCCCAGTAGGGTTCGTCGGCGATGCCGCTGTGGTCGAGCAGGCAGTGCCATTCGTCCTCGGTAGGCAGGCGGATGGGGCGGCCGGTCTGCGCCGCCTTCCAGTTGCAGAAGGCCTTGGCCTCCAGCCAGTTCACGTCCACAGGCCAGTCCCAGGGCATGGGGATCTCCGCGAGCAGGGCGCGGTAGCGCCACGCCTCGCCACTGCTGTCGTCGCCGTCGCGCGCCGCCTGGCGTACCCAGAACACCGGGTGCTCGGGCTTGCGGTAGGCCAGCCAGGCGCGGCCCTCGGCGTTCCACCACTTCGGCTCGCGGTAGCCGCCGGCGGCGACGAAGGCGAGGAACTCGCCATTGCTCACCAGGTAGCGGCTGGCCTTGAAGGGCGCCACGTCGGCCATGCGGTGGCCGTATTCGTTGTCCCAGCCATACTGGTTGTGGTCGCGTGCCTTGCCAAGGATCACCTGGCCGCCGGGCACCGGCAGCAGGGCGTTGGCGGGGGCCTCGCCGGAGTGGGGGCACACCCTCCAGAAGGGATCCGGCCTCAGGTGCTTGAGCTCGGTCTGGCGGATCAGTACCGAGGAGGTCTCCAGGTGGATGCGCTCGTGCTCGATGCCCATGAGCACCACCCACAGCGGGTCGTCCCAGCCGATGGGAGGATTCAGGGGCGCGCCGAGGATCACCCCGCGCACCACCTCGCGCGCCTTCGCCCGGTAGGCGCGCACCGCGCCGGCAGAGGGCCAGTCGTAGTGGCTGGCGTTCAGGTCGTCCCAGCTCATCTCGTCGACGCCGATGGCGAACATGGACTCGAATGCCGGGTCGATGCGGAAGTCGATCAGCTTCGCCAGGTTCAGCTTGTTGATGTAGAAGGTGCTGGTGTGGCCGAAGTAGAAGATGTGCGGGTGGCGCAGCGGTTCCGGCTGCACATGGAAGGTGTCGTCCGAGGCGACGCAGCCGAACAGGCGCTCGAACAGGTCGTAGGTCAGCTCGAAGTATTGCAGCAGGCGTTGCCGCAGTTCCTCGGCGCTGCCGCCGTCGAGCAGCAGGTTGCGGGTATGGAAGGCGCGCGGGTCGGTGTCGTGGGGCTGGGTCATGGCGGCGTGCTCGCGGGAGGCCAGGGGCTTCTATAGCACACCGGCCTTGCCCGGAGTCGCGCGGCGCGCGACTCAGACGCGCAGGTGCTTGACCACCGACTGCAGGCGGCTCGACATCTCGGTCAGGTTGCGCGTCGCCTCGGCGGTGCGCTGGATGATCTGGCTGTTCTCGGAGGCCATGCGGGCGATGCGGTCGACGTGCTCGCCGATCTCGATGCTGGCGGCGGACTGCTGCTTGACCGACTGGGTGATGTTGTTCACCCCCTCGCTGGCCTTGACGCCGCTGTCGTTCGCCTCCGCCAGCACCATGGCGACCATCTCGACGAACTCCAGGCTGGTCTGCAGGGCGTGCTGGCCGCGCTCGATGGTCTTGTTGACCTCGACGGACTGCTGGCCGAGCGACTGGGTGACGCTATCGATCTCGCTCGCCGACTGCGCGGATTTCTCCGCAAGCTTGCGCACCTCGTCCGCCACCACGGCGAAGCCGCGCCCCTGCTCGCCGGCGCGCGCCGCCTCGATGGCGGCGTTGAGCGCCAGCAGATTGGTCTGGTCGGCGATGTCCTTGACCTGGCGCGTCATGTTGGTGATCAGGGTGCTGTTCTCGACGAAGGCGCGCACGGTGGAGGAGATGTCGCCCATGGCGCTTTCCACCAGGTCGATCTCGCCGATCAGCTCGGCGACCTTGACGTTGCCCTCCTGCGCGCTGGAGACGCTGCTGCTGGACAGCTCGTGCACGTGCTCCGCGCTCTCCGCCACGGAGGCGATGCTGGAGCTGATCTGGCCGATGGTGGCGGCGGTGCTGGCCGCGGACTCGCTCTGCGCCCGCGAGCCCTCAACCACCTGCGCGGCCGCCTCCGAGAGTTCCTCGACCGCCCTGGCGACCTGGTCGGTGGCGAGAGAGACCTCACTGGCGAGCTTGCCCAGGTCGACACGGGTGCGCTCCGCGCTGCGCGCGATCTGGCCGATCTCGTCCTCGCTGGTGGCGACGATGGGGGTGGTGAAGTCGCCGCTCGCGAGCCGTTCCAGATCCTCCACCAGACGCCGCGCGGGGCCGACGATCTGGCGCTGGATCGAGCCGAGGAACCAGATGAAGGCGACGACGATGGCGACCGACATCAGCATCAGGCTCGGCATCACCGCATCGATGCCGCCCTCGTCTGCCTCCCCGCCGGCCATCCAGAAGCCGGTAAGCGCGGCCACCACGACCAGCGCCGTGCTGGTGCCGGTGATGACGAGCAGTTTGTTGCGAATGCTGTGCTTGATTCGGGCCATTCATGCGTCTCCTTGCGTTTGCTTCAGGCCTCGCCCGTAGGCTCATGGCGGGCCGGTCCCGCCTATATCGGATGTACCAAAGAAATCTTTATACGGATTTGCATGTCCGTGATTTCCCCATCCAGCCCTTCCCGGCATGGCTTGCCGCGCGTCATGCGTGCTATGGTGTCGCGGCCATCGACCGTACCCTTCAGCACACACATGCGATCCCTCGTCCTGACCGCGTTGCTGGCCTGCCTGGGGCTGGCGGGGGCGGCGCGCGCGGACGCGCCCGCGCTCGCCACGGGACAGACCCTCTACCTGCCGATCTATTCGCACCTGCTCTACGGCAACGTCACCGTGCGCGGCAAGCCCAGCCAGTACCCGCTCTCCGCCCTCGTCAGCCTGCGCAACACCGATCCGGCGCAGCCGATCCGCATCCTCTCCGCGCGTTATTACGACACCGCCGGCAAGCTGCTCAGGGAGTACTTCGCCACGCCGCGCGTCCTGCCGCCGCTGGGCACCCTGGAACTGTTCGTCGAGCGCGACGACCTGTCCGGCGGCTCGGGCGCGAATTTCCTGGTCGTCTGGCAGGCCGACAGGCCGGTCAACCCGCCCATCGTCGAGGCGGTGCACGCCGACATCTCAGGCAACCGCACCCTCTCCTTCGTCACCACGGCGCGGCCGCTGCGCTAGCCCCGCCGACCGAATGAGCCTCGGCAGCCAAGCCATCCGCCTCGCCTACTGGCTGGACGCCCTGCCGCAATACGCGGCCTTCAAGGCGCTGGTCTACGACTGGCTGGTCAACCCGCGCTCGCGCCGCCGGGTGTGGTTCGATTCCGCCATGATCGTGCTGATCCTCGGCAGCGTGTTCCTGCTGATCTACGAGGCGCATCACGAACTGGGCGACTACGCCGGGCTGTTCGAGCGCTTCGTCATGCTCGCCCTGATCGGCGAATACCTGGCGCGCATGTGGCTCTACAGCGCCAGCCGCAAGATCCTCATCGAGCATTACGAGCACGCCGAGCTGATCGGCATGCGTTTCCGCCTGCTGCCGGCGCTGTGGGCGGTGGCCAGGAGCAAGCTCGCCTACATGGCGCAGCCGATGGCCATCATCGACCTGCTCGCCATCCTGCCCAGCTACCGGCCGCTCGGCTTCCTGCGCATGTTCCTGCTGTTCCGCCTGCTCAAGCTGTTCCGCTACACCCGCAGCCTCAACGCCTTCGCCAAGGTGGTGGTGGAGAAGCGCTTCGAGCTGTTCACCCTCTCGGTGTTCGTGGGCTCGGTGGTGCTGATCTCCAGCATCGCGGTGTTCCTGTTCGAGACGGGCGTGCCCGGCGCCTCGGTGCGCACGCTCATGGACGCGGTCTACTGGGCGGTCATCACCGTCACCACCGTGGGCTACGGCGACATCACGCCGGTCACCACCGAGGGGCGCGTGGTCGCCATGGTGCTGGTGTTCTCCGGCATCGGCGTCATCTCCTTCGCCACCTCCATCGTCGTCATGGCCTTCCACGAGAAGATGCGCGAGCTGCACGACAACCGCGTGTTCTCGGAGGTGGAGCGCCTCAACGGGGTCACCATCGTGTGCGGCTACGGGCGCATCGGCCAGGTGGTGGCGCAGCGCCTGGCCGACGCGCGCGAGGCCTTCGTGGTGATAGACAAGGACGAGGCGGCGGTCGCCCGCGCCCGCGCGCAGGGCTACCTGGCCCTGGGCGGCGACGCCGCCGACGGCGCGCTGCTGCGGGCCCTGCGCCTGGGCCAGCAGGCCACCCGCATCCTCTGCCTCACCCACGACGACGTGATCAACGTCTACATCACCCTGACGGCGCGGCAGATGTCGCCGGACATCCTCGTCATCTCGCGCGCCAACAAGCAGGAGACCGTGCCCAAGCTGCGCCACGCCGGCGCCGACCACGTGGTGCGCCCCTACGAGGTGGTGGCGCGCATGGCGGCGGAGTTCGTCGGCCAGCCGGTGGCCTTCGACGCCCTCCACGACGTGGTCACCGGCAGCAAGGGCATCCACCTCGAACCCCTGCCGGTGCCGGAGGGCAGCCGCCTGGACGGCAGCCGGGTGGGCGAGATCGACTTCGCCGCCGGCAACCTGCTGCTGTTCGGCGTGATCCGCGGCCCCGCCGCCGAGCCGCCGCAGGAGCACAACCACTACGAGGTCGCCGGCAAGCGCTTCTTCTTCAACCCGCGGCCGGGCTTCAGGCTGCGCGCGCACGACATCCTGGTGCTGATCGGCTACGACGTCAGCCTCAGCCATTTCCGCGCCCAGCACCGCCAGACCGCGCCCGGCTGGTGGAGGGGGCGGCGATGACGGCCTGCCATCTCGCCCTGTTCGGCTGCAACGCCCTGGCCATGGAGGTGGCGCAGCGCCTGCGCGCGGGCGGCCAGGACTTCGTCATGGTCGACGACGACGAGGCGTTGGTGGAGCAGGCGCGCGAGGCGGGCTTCCGCGTGCAGCGCCTGGACTACACCCTGGACGAGTCGCTGCGCGAGATCGGCCTGGGTAGTCGCATCCAGGGCATCTTCTGCCTGCTGCCCAACGATTCGCAAAACGTCTTCCTCGCCATCACCGCGCGCGCCATGGACCCGGCGCTGCGCATCGTCGCGGTCTGCCGCCAGCCGGAGGCGGCCTCCAAGCTGATGGCCGCCGGAGCGGACAAGGTGGTCGACCCCTACGCCATCAGCGGCGCGCGCGCGCACGACCTGATCGCCCGGCCCGAGGTGGTGGAACTGCTGGAGGAGACGGTGTTCGGCCAGCAGGACCTCAACATCGCCGAGGTCACCCTGCCGCGCGACTCCTGGGTGGGCGGCAGGCGCCTGTCCGAGTTGAAGCGGCACATGCGCCAGAACATCCTGCTCCTGGGGGTGGTGGACGCGGAACACGGCCGCGACCTCATCTTCAGCACCCGCAACATCGACCACAAGCTGGACGCCGGCGACGTCCTGGTGGTGATCGGCGCGCGCGAGCAGGTGGAGGCCTTCCGCGCCATGGTCGCCGGCAGCGCCGCGCCGGCCCGCTGAGGCGGCGCGTCAGCCGCCCGGTTGTGTGGCCACGGCGGGGGCGGGGGGCGGCGTCTCCTTGTGCGGGGCGTGCGGCTGCCAGCCGACCAGCGCGAGCATGATGAAGAAGCCGATCACGTAGCCCAAGGCCACGTGCCAGCCGTTCTTCAGCCAGGCGCCCACCGACCTGGCCTCGGGAAACAGGTTGGACAGGGCCACGCCGGCGGAGGAGCCGAACCAGATCATGGAACCGCCGAAGCCGACGGCGTAGGCCAGCACGCCCCAGTCGTAGCCGCCCTGCGCCAGGGCCAGTGCGGTGAGCGGGATGTTGTCGAACACGGCGGAGACGAAGCCGAGGCCGAAGGCGGTCTCCCAGGAGGCGGCGGGCAGCCTTTCCACCGGCATCATGGACGCGCACACCACCAGGGAGAGCAGGAACACGCTGCCCTTGGCGGCGTCCGGCAGCAGGCTCCACTCGGGCTTGCGCAGCGGCACCGCGAGCAGGATGGCGACCCACACCGCTACGCCGATGAAGGGGAAACTGTCGGAGTAGGCGGGGAATTCGGTGTTGATGACGACGTTGGTGACGATGGCCGCCACCAGGATCCAGGCGACGATGCCCAGGCGTGCCCAGTCGATGCCGGCCCCGGTCGTGGCATCCCTCTGGATCGGCTGGTAGGCGTGCTGCTGGCGCGCGGCGATGACGCCGAATACCAGCAGGGCGGGCAGGGCCGCGGCGTAGGCGTGGAAGACGTCGGCGGGGGCGACGCCGTCGATCCACATCATGGTGGTGGTGGTGTCGCCGACCACCGAGCCCGAGCCGCCGGCGTTGGAGGCGGCGACGATGGCCGCCAGGTAGCCGATGTGCACGCGGCGGTGGAAGACGTGCGCCGCGACCGTGCCGCCGATCAGCGCGGCGGCGATGTTGTCGAGGAAGGACGAGATCACGAACACCAGCACCAGCAGCACGAAGGCGCCCTTCCAGTCGTCCGGCAGGAAGCGCGGCAGGGCGTGTGGCACGCCGCTGTCCTCGAAGTGGCGCGCGAGCAGGGCGAAGCCGAGCAGCAGTCCGAGCAGGTTGGTGAGCACGACCCATTCGTGCTGCATGTGCGCGAGCCAGCCCATGACGCCGGTGCCCTCGTGGAAGCCGGTGAAGCCGATCTTGTAGAGCGAGATCACCGCCAGGCCGGTGAGCGCCACGCGCAGGGTGTGGTGGTGGAACAGGGCCACGCCGAGCAGGGTCGCGGCGAACAGGATGAAGTCGATGGGGATGCCGAGGACGCTGGGCAGTGCGCCGGCAGAGGCGGCATGGGCTGGGAGCGCGCTGAGCAGGGCGAGGGGCAGGCCGAGGGCGATCCTGGTGCGGCGCGGGTTCATGTCGAGTCTCTCCCGCTTACTTGACGAGCGTGACGGGGAGGCCGGCCAGGTGCAGCACCTTGGTGGCCACCGAGCCCATGAGCAGGTCGCCCAGCGAGCCGAGCCCGCGCGTGCCCATGACGATCTGGTCGCAGCCCAGCTCGCCGGCGAGGCGGGCGATGCTCTGCGCCACCTCGCCCTGGGTGAAATGTTCGCGGCAGGCGATGCCGGCGGCGGCGAGGGTCTCCCGCGCGGGGGCGAGGGCGGTTTCCGCCCATTCGCGCTCCAGGCGGTCGAGCTCCTCCGCCTTGAGGGTGCGGCGGGTCATCCAGTCGTCGCCCAGGGGCTGGACGTTGACCAGATGCACCTCCAGGTCCTTGATCAGGACGGCGAGGCCGGCGACGTGGCGCGCGGCGTTCGCCGAGCTGCGGGGGCCGTCGACGGGAAGCAGGATCTTGTAAGGCATGGGGGTTCCTCGCGGGCATGGGGGGACGCCCGCCCCGGCCCTGTCATGTCATCAACGCGGGACATGATAGGGCATTACAAACGGACAAGGGGGTCCGTTTAGTGCCGATCCCGCGTCGGCAGGCCGGTCAGGCCCTTTCCTCGCTCAGGCGCGCGCCGCGATAGGGCTTGGCGATCAGCACCGGCCGCTCGGACTGGCCGAGCAGCGGTTCGACGACGCGGCTGGCGAGGACGCGCGTGAGGCCGCGCTCGCGCATGCCGACCACCACCAGCGCGGCATCCAGTTCCTTCGCCTGCGCCAGCAGGGTGGCCGCGGTCGGGCCCTCGGCCAGGCGCGTCTCCACCTCGATGCCCTCGATGCGGGCGAGGCGCGCCGCGTCGTCCTGGGCGGCCCTCAGTTCCTCTACGTCGTGCTGGCCTTCCTTCGCCACCGTCACCAGGGTGATGGGCAGGCCCAGGACCTGGGCGAGGGTCGTGGCGATCTTCATGGCGTCGTAGGCGCCGGGCTTGGCGTCGAAGCTGACCATGATGCGCTGGCCCTGGAACCGGCTGCCGGGCGGCGCCACCAGGACGTGGCAGTCGACCTCGGTGATGATCTTCGCCGCGTGCACGCCGAGCATGCGGTCGGCCATGCCCTGCGGCGGGCGGCGGCCGATCACCAGGATCTGGCTGTCGCTGGCGTTCGCCGCGGCGACCACCTCGGCGACCGGGTCCGTGCCGATGCGCACGACCGGGGTGCATTGCACCGCCTGCTCTGCGCAGGCCGACTCGACCGCCTGGATGCGCGCCTGCGCTTCCGCCTCCTGGCCGTGTCTGGCCATGCTCATCACCTCCAGCGAGACCGACAGGCGCTTCGCCAGGCCGAGCGCGACGTCGCGCGGGGCCTGGCTGTACTCGCTGCCGTCGGTTGCGAACATCAGGTGCAGGCGGTGCAGGCCGTCCGGCAGGCGGTCGCCGTGGCACTCCTCGAAGATGCGCGTCTTGCAGCCGCGGCACACGTCGGGGTCCAGGGTCCAGTACAGCGCCGAGGTGATGTTGGACTTCACGGGGAAGAAGCCGCCCTCGCCGATGTCCTTCAGGTACTCGCCCTGGCGCAGGAAGTGCTGCACCTTGTCGGAAAGGCGCCAGAAGTACAGGCCGCCGCCCAGACGCCGGCGCCGGCGCGCCTCCTGCGCCAGCATCTCGGCGCCGGCGACGTCGACGAAGTTGACCGCGGGGGCGGCGATCACCACCGTCTTCTGCACGGGGTTGTCCTCGTCGATCTGCTGCAGGGCGCGCTGGATGTGGTCGACGGCGCCGAAGTAGAGCGAGCCGTGCACGCGCGCGAAGCGGATCTGCGGGCACTCGGGGCGGCCCTTGGCGTTCTCGAAGCGGATGTTGCCCGCTTCGCCCACCGGCACGACGGGCTCGATCTCGGGGCGCGAGGTGCGGTAGAGGAACATGATCAGGGACAGGGTGACGCCGAGGAAGATGCCCTCCTCGAGGTTGATCAGGGTACCGATCAGGGTGGCCCAGAGGATGGCCGCCTCCGGCTTGCTGGTCTGCCAGATCGACTTGATGTGGTGGAAGTCGATCAGGCCCCAGGCCACCAGGAACAGGATGCCGGCCATGGCGGCGGTCGGCAGGTAGGCGGCGAGCGGCGCCACCAGCAGCAGGATGATCACCAGGAACACCGAGGCGAAGATGGTCGCCAGGGGGGTGCGCGCCCCCGCCTCGTAGTTGACGCCGCTGCGGTTGAAGGAGCCGCTGGAGGCATAGGCGGAGAAGAAGCTGCCCACCAGGTTGGAGAGGCCCTGGCCGACGAACTCCTGGTTGCCGTCGATGCGCTGTTCTGAACGGGTGGCGATGGCGCGCGAGATGGAGACCGCCTCGGTGAGCGCCAGCAGGGTGATGATCAGCGCCGGCATGGCGGCGTCATGCAGGGCCTTGAAGGAGAAGTCGGGCAGGGACAGGGGCGGCAGGCCGGCAGGCAGGGCGCCCACGGTCTTGATGCCGGTCGCCGCCTCGCCGCCGAACTCGGCGTTGATGAGGGCGGCGACGACGCTGCCGACCACCATGGCGACGATCATGTAGGGGAATTTGGGCGTGAACTTCTTCGCCAGCAGGCCGGAGGCCAGGGTGACCGCGCCGACGGCGGTGACCCAGGGGTTGATGTGGGCGAATTGCTGGAAGAACTGTTCGATGATCTGGAAGAACGGCGTGCCGCGCGGGATGGGGATGCCGAAGAAGTTCTTCAGCTGGCTCGCGGCGATCAGCATCGCCGCGCCGGCGGTGAAGCCGATCACCACGGTGTGCGAGATGAAGTTCACCAGGGTGCCCATGCGCGCCAGGCCGAGGATCAGCTGGTAGAGGCCGACCAGGAAGGTCAGGGTCAGGGCCATGCTGATGAATTGCGGGCTCCCGGGCTCGGCGAGCGGCTGCAGGGCGGCGAAGAGGGCGATCGAGATCGCCGTGGTGGGGCCGGAGACGAGGTGCCAGCTGGAACCGAACAGCGCGCCGACGACCGCAGGCATCATCGCCGCGTAGAGACCGTATTGCGGCGGCAGGCCGGCGATGGTGGCGAAGGCCACGCCCTGCGGCAGGACGATCATGGCGCCGGTGAGGCCGGCCATGGCGTCGTCCTTCAGGGTGGCGCGGTTGACCAGGGGCCACCAGCTCAGGAACGGGGTGAAGGTGCGCAGCCAGGCCGGCATGGGGTGTTTTGCGGTGCTCATGGTGTCGTGGCGTTGCCCGCGTGGGGCGGAGTGATCGAATAGGTCAACTCGTAACCATAACCCAGCCGCTGTGCGGCGAAGGTTTGGCGAAGGTAAAGAAATGGTTAAGAGGGCGCCTGGCCGGTGGGTTCGACGGGTGTCGGGGCCGGGAAACGCAGCTCCGCGCTCGTGCCCTCGCCGGGGGCGCTGGTCATGCTGATGCGCCAGCCGTAGAGGTCGCAGATGCGCTTCACCAGCGACAGGCCGATGCCGCTGCCACTGGAGTCCTGGCCGCGGTAGTAGCGGCTGAAGATCTTGCCGAGCTCGGCCGCGCCGATGCCGCGGCCGGTGTCGCTGACCACCAGGCGCTCATTTTCCAGGCGCAGGGTCACGCGTCCGGCGTCGGTGTGGGCGATGGCGTTGCGCACCAGGTTGCCGACGACCACGGTGGCCAGGGTGCGCTCCACCGGCAGGCTGGGCGCATCGATCAGTTCGAGGTAGATCGACACGTCGCGCCCCTGCGTCAGGTGGCGGTGCTTTTCCACCACCTCGCTCACCACCTCGGCCATGGCGCAGGGCGGCGTGTCCTGGCCGGCGTCGTTTTCCTCGCGCGCCAGATGCAGGAGCGCGCGCGTGAGCTCCGCCATCTCGTGACAGGCGCGCGCGATGCGCGCGATCCGGTCGCGCTGCATGGGGGTGAGGCCGGGGTCGTCCTCGATCACCTCCAGCGCGCCCTGGATCACCGCCAGGGGGGTGCGCAGTTCGTGGCTGACGTCGGCGGTGAACAGCCGCTCGCGTTCGACGAAGGCGTGCAGGCGCGACACGTAGCGGTCGAAACTGGCGGTCAGTTCGTCGATCTCGTCGCCCTGGAACCCCGACTGGCCCGGGGCGTGCGGCATGTCGGGGTCATTGCCCGAGACCCGCGCCGCCAGGGCGGTGAGCGGGGCCAGGACGCGCCGCGCGAGCCAGAAGCCGAGCAGCGCCGAGAGCAGGGTCATGGCCGCCACGCCGCCCGCCAGGTAGGCCAGGGACTGCTGTTCGCGCCGACGCTGCAGATCGAGGTTGAACATGAGCACGAAGCGCTCCCCGGCGTGGTCCGCCACCAGCACCGCGTAGGGGGTGCCGCGCAGCAGGACCTCGTGGCGTCCCGGGGCGAGCGCGCGCAGGCCATCGGTGTCGGCCGGGGCATCTGGCGGGAAGACGTAGCCCACCAGGGTGAGTGTCGAGGGCGGCAGGGAGTGCGGATTGCGTGTGCGCCGCGCCTCGAAGTCCTGCATCTCGGCGCGCAGGGTCTCGTCGATGAGGCGCAGGCCGAGGTCGTGCGTGGAGTAGTGCAGCCAGGCCGCCAGGGCGATGCTGATGAGGGCGCCGAACCAGGCGAAGTTGAGGGCGACGCGCAGCCGCAGGCGCGTGCGCGCTCTAGGCATGGGGCGCCATGAGCTGGTAGCCGATGCCGCGGATGGTGTGCAGCAGCGGGGTCTCGAACGGCTTGTCGATGGCGCCGCGCAGGACGTGCAGGTGCGCCTTGAGGGCGTCGCTGTCGGGCGGCGTGTCGCCCCACACCGCCGCCTCCAGTTCCGCGCGCGAGACCACGCGCGGCGAGGCGCGCATCAGCTGTTCCAGCAGCCGCAGGGGAATGGGCGGCAGGGTGATCTGGCGCCCGCCGCGGCTGACCTGGTAGGTGGCCAGGTCGTAGCTGAGGTCGCCGACGCCGAGCTTCTGCGTGTGGCCGTGGCTGAGGGCGCGGCGCGCGATGGTGCGCAGCCGCGCCTCCACCTCGCGCAGGGCGAAGGGCTTGAGCACGTAGTCGTCGGCGCCCGCTTCCAGGCCGAGGATCTTGTCGTCCAGGGAGTCGCGCGCGGTGAGCATGAGCACCGGCGTCTCCCGCCCCTCGCCACGCAGCTTGCGGCACAGTGCCAGGCCGTCCATGCCGGGCAGCATGAGGTCGAGGACGATGGCGTCGTATTCGTTGTTCAGCGCGAAGTGCAGGCCCCAAAGCCCGTCGCCCGCGAGGTCGACGACGTGGTCGCGGGCCTTCAGGTAGTCGGCGAGATTGGCGGCGATGTCCGGGTTGTCCTCGATGATGAGCAGGCGCATGGGGAGGGTGTGGGAATCGTTGGGCGGGATGGGCGGCGGATTTGGAAATATTATTACGCCTGTACAACGTTCCAGGGATTGAAAGCAGCATGATTCGTCGTAATCCGCATGGCGACGTCCCCGTCGTGCATGAAACCGCCTTCGTCGATCCCACCGCCATCATCTGCGGCAAGGTGATCGTCGGCGAGAACGTCTTCATCGGCCCGTACGCGGTGATCCGTGCCGACGAGCTGAACGCCGAGGGCGAAATGGAGCCGATCGTGATCGGCAGCCACTCCAACATCCAGGACGGCGTGGTGATCCACTCCAAGGCGGGGGGGCGCGTGAACGTCGGCCGCTACACCTCGATCGCCCACCGCTCCATCGTCCACGGCCCCTGCGACGTGGGCGACAACGTGTTCATCGGCTTCAATTCCGTGCTCTTCAACTGCACCATCGGCGAGGGCTCGGTGGTGCGCCACAACTCCGTGGTGGAAGGCTGCCGCGTGCCGCCCGGCTTCCATATCCCGTCCACCACCAACATCCACTCGGACGAGGAACTGGCGCGCATCAAGCCGGTGAGTGCCGACCAGGCGAGCTTCTCGGAGAGCGTGGCACAGGCCAACCACGAGCTGGTCAAGGGCTACAAGCGCATCCGCAACGAGTTCTGACGCCCCTTCGTTCGCTCGCTGGTGCCGGCTTCACGCGCGCTTCACCGTCTGGCAACCCGGCCTATACGCCGTCCCTGTTAGCCTGAACCCCTCTCCCCCATATGGCTTTCGCCGGGGGTGCTGCGGGAGTTCGGGATGGATCTTCACAAGGCGCATTGGGGCAAGACCCTGGCATGGGGCTTCGTGACGGGCGTGCTGTATGCCTTGCTCTTCTTCTATTCCAGCGAGCTCCTGCACCTCGCCCACACCACGCCGGATGCCTGCGTGGTCGAGCAGGCCGGCCGGCTGACCTATCTGCACCATCCCACCCCCGAGGCCTGCGCGGCGCAGGGGGGGCAGCTATAGCGAAGGGCACTGGGCGCGGGCCCTGCTGCCGATCCTGGTGGCCTTCGCGATCTCCTACGCGCATGGCGCATTCACCGGCCTGTTCTGGGACAGCATGGGCCTGAAGGCCGCCAGCAAGCACTGAGCCTCGACGGAGAACGATGATGGAATCCGTGCAGTTCATGGACCTGAATGCCGCGACGGTCTTTCTCCTGGTGCTGATCGGCTTCGTCGCCGGCATGGTCTCCGGCTTCATCGGCTCGGGCGGCGCCTTCGTGCTGACCCCTGCGATGATGTCGCTGGGTGCGCCCGCCATGGTGGCGGTGGCCTCCAACATCTGCCACAAGTTCCCCAAGGCCATGGTCGGCGCGGTCAAGCGCAACCGCTACGGCCAGGTCGACGTCAAGCTGGGCGTCATCATGGGGGTGTTCGCCGAGATCGGCATCATGGCCGGCAAGCACGTCATGCTCGAGGTCAAGGAGGTCTTCGGCCACACCGGCACCGACCTCTACGTGTCGGTGATCTTCATCGTCGTCCTGCTGGTGGTCGGTTCCTACATGTGGCGCGACTACCGTCGCCTCAAGGCCCTGGGGCATGACGAGGAGGAGAAGCTGACGCCCATTGCCGCCTGGGTCCAGTCGGTGAACATCCCGGGCACCATGGTGTATTTCCAGAGCCTGAAAAAGCGCATCTCGGTGCTGTTCATCATCCCGCTCGCCTTCGCCACCGGCATGCTCGCCGCCACCATCGCCGTGGGCGGCTTCATCGGCGTGCCGGCGATGATCTACGTGCTCGGCATGCCGGCCATCATGGCGACCGCCACGGAGCTGGTGGTGGCCTTCATCATGGGCCTGGGCGGCACCTTCATGTACGCCCTCGACGGCATGGTGGACGTGCGCCTGTCCATGCTGATCCTGCTCGGCTCGCTGTTCGGCATCCAGCTCGGCGCCATCGGCACCACCTACGTGAAGGACTACCAGGTCAAGCTGGTGATGGCCACCATCATGTTGACCGTGTTGTTCTCGCGGTTCTTCTATGTGCCGGGCTATCTCTCGGATCTCGGCATGATCGCCCCCATCGCGCCGGAGAACGTCTCGACCCTGAAGACGCTGGGCGACAGCGTACTGGCGGTGGCGCTGATCCTCGGCGCGGTGACCGTGCTGACGGCGCTCACCAAGGGGATCGCGGAGCACCGCAAGGTCGAGCTGGAACGGGAACGCGCGGCGGCCGAGGCGCAGGCGGAGGCAGCGGCAGCGGTGGCGGCGGTCAACCTCGACCCGATGGCGCGCTTCGAGCGCATCCTGCTGGCCACCGACGGTTCCGAATTCAGCACCGGCGCGGAGCGCGTGGCGGTGTCGCTGGCGAGGCGCCACGGCGCGCGGCTGAGCATCCTCGGCGTCGCCGTGTACAACCCGATGTATGGCAGTTCCGCGCCGGAGCTGGAACGCGAGGCGACGGAACAGGCGCGGCGCAATGTCGAACGCGCGGCCCGGCAGGCGGAGGGGATCGACAGCGAGGTCGTGGTGCGGCAGGCGGCCGACCCCTACAAGGGCATCGTCGAGGCCGCCGAGGCGTGCCGCGCCGACGTCATCGTCATGGGCAGGCGCGGTCGCCGCGGGCTGGCCATGATGATGGTGGGCGACGCCACCATGCGCGTGCTCGGGCACGCCCCCTGCAACGTCATGGTGGTGCCGAAGGATGCGCAGGTGTGCTCGCATGGCATCCTCGTGGCGACCGACGGCTCGCGCTACGGCGACGCCGCGGCGCTCACCGCCGGCAAGCTGGCGAAGGCCAGCGGCCTGCCGCTCGCCGTGCTCTCCGCGGTGATGGAGAGCCACAGCCAGAAACGCCGGCAGGAGGCGGGACTGGCGGTGCAGCGGGTGAAGGACGGGCTGCACGCCGAGGGGATCGAGATCGAGACCCTGGTGCAGGACGGCGTGCGTGCCGAGGACGTGATCCTCGAACAGGCGCGCCAGCGCGGCGCAGACCTGATCGTGGTCGGCACGCACGGGCGCACCGGCCTGCAGCGGGTGCTGGTGGGCAGCATCGCCGAACGCGTGATCGGCGGCGCCAGCAGCGCGGTGCTCGCGGTGAAGGCGGCCTGAGGCCGTCTCAGGCCTTCACCACCAATACCGCGCAGTCAGCCTGGTTCAGCACCTTCTCTGACACCGAACCCATGAGCATCTTGTTCATGCCGGTGCGGCCGTGGCTGCCCATGACGATGAGGTCGGCACCGTCCCGCCCCGCCGACTCCAGGATCGCCTTGTCCGGGCGGCCGTCGGCGAGGTGGCCGTTCACGCTCACGCCGGCCCTGCCCATGTCCTCGACGACCTCGTTGATCGCCTCCTGCGCGGACTGCCGCCGTTCCGGCCCGTGGCTGGGCAGTACCGCCGAGACCGCCGTGAGGGGCAGGCCGCAGGCCTGCGCCAGTTTGCCGGCGGTCACCGCGGCAAGCTCGCCGTAGCGCGAGCCGTCGGTCGCGACCAGCACGCGCTTCTCCCACATCCGGGCGGCGGACGGCACCACCAGTACCGGGCAGGGCGCGTGGCCGACCACCTTGGCGGTGGCGTGACCCAGCTTCCAGCGTGCCAGGCCGCGCCGGCCATGGCGGCCCATGACGATGACGTCGGCGCGCAGTTCCTCGGCGGTGGCGACGATCACCTCCGCGGGGTCGGAACCCAGGCGGATCGCCTCCTGGACCTCCAGGCCCTCCATCGCGGACTTGGCGGCGTCGATGTTGCGCTGCGCCATCGCCTCGGCCTCGCGCTCCAGGTTGGGCACCAGCGTGCTGTAGGCGGGGTCGACGATGCCGATGCTCATGACGATCAGGCGGGCATCGCATTTGCGCGCCATGTCCTGCGCCACGCGGATGGCGCCCTCGCTGTAACGGGAGCCGTCGGTGGCCAGGATGATGCGCTCGAAGCGTCCGACCGGGGAAAGGGTGTGCTCTTGCATGACGTTCTCCTTGCGTGGATGTGTCGGATCAGTCCTGCATGCCGACGCCGGGTGACGGGATTTGTGACGCCTTGTGCTCGCGGATGCCCTTGATCAGGGAGGTGAGGACGATGACCGCCCCCAGCACCAGGGCGATGCCGAGGACGATGTCGCCGCCCAGCTTCAGCATCTTCAGCGTGCCCTCGTCCATCGCCTCGATCAGGCCGAGCTTGGAGAGGTAGCCGGGGATGTAGAAGAAGCGCGAGAACAGGGCGATCAGCATGATGGTGGCCATCACCAGCTTGACCTGGTAGTCCTTCACGTAGGTGGTGCCGATGGCGCCGAGCTGCACGCCGAACAGCGAGCCGAGCAGGATCAGCATGGCCAGGCGCACGTCCACCACGCCTTCCAGGGCGTAGAAGATGGTGCCGCCCAGGCCCATGACGAAGGCGATCATCAGTTCCGTCGCCGAGGCCATGATGGCGGGCAGACCGAACAGGTAGATCATCGCCGGCACGCCGATGAAGCCGCCCACGGCGATGGTGGCGGCGAGCATGCCGGTGGCGAAGGCCACGGGGGCGATGAACACCAGGGAGATGTGCGCCTTGGCGCCCTCGGACCAGACCATGGTGCCGGGGATGTGCACGGACTGCACCCAGCGCGCCAGTTTCGGCACCTCGGTGCTCTCGCCGCCGCCCGCCTTCAGCTTGCGGTAGTCCTTGAGCACGTAGGTGCCGACGATCGCCAGGGTGACGATGAAGATGACCGAGACGTAGAGGTCCGTGCCGACCGCGCCGAAGTCATGCTTGATGCCGCTCATGAAGTGCTTGCCGGTGAGCACGCCGGCCTCCGCGAACACGCCCATGATCAGGCCGAGCTTGAGGTCGACCTGGCCATACTTGTGGCGCTTGATGGTGCCGACCAGGGCCTTGGGGAATTTGTGGCACATGTTGGAGGCCACGGCGACGATGCCGGGGACGCCCAGGGACATCATGGCGGGGGTCAGCACGAAGGCGCCGCCCGAGCCGATGAAGCCGGAGACCATGCCGCCGACGAAGCCGACGACGATGAGCAGCAGGGCGTTGTTGATGTCCAGGGGGATGAATTGCACGAGTTCCATCGCCGCTCCTTATTTCTTGGCCTTGAGGCCGACGACTTCCCAGAACAGGCCGGTGAAGGCGCCGTGCGAGAAGGAGATGACGAAGGCGATGACGATGGGGGCGAGGACGTGCATCCAGTTGCCATCCTGCATCGTGCCACCCTTGGCTTGGCAGGCCTCGGCCTCCGGCTTGTGGTACACCCCGGTCTCGGGGCCCTGGGCGACGACGCAGGTGTCGGGCGTGGTCAGGGACAGGTGGGAGATCTCTTCGGAATAGGTCACGAGTCCCCAATAAAAAACGAAGGTCAGGATGCCGTAAACGAGCATCCTGACCAAACCCCGACTGCTGGTTGCGGCCATGCTGAATCTCCTGGGTGGTCAAGTCTTGGTTAAGCGAGCGTAAAAAAATACTAAAAGACACCTATTTTGGATAGACTTGTCCTGCAAGCGCGGGGTGGTGTAAGGCAGGTTTCATCGGCCTCTGAAGGACCGCCCTGATTTCCGGGGGTCACCATTGATGGGGGCATCATGTTGTCAGCGCGCCGTTTCCTTCCCTTCCTTGCTTGGTTTCCTCCCGGGAAGGGGGCGCTGAAGGACGATCTGATCGCCGGCGTCACCGTCGCCCTGGTCCTGATCCCGCAGTCCATGGCCTATGCCCAGCTCGCCGGCCTGCCCGCCTACTACGGCCTGTACGCCGCCTTCCTGCCGGGCATGGTCGCCGCCATGTGGGGTTCCTCGGCGCAGCTCGCCACCGGGCCGGTGGCGGTGGTCTCGCTGCTTACCGCCTCCGGTCTCGCGCCCTTCGCTGCTGCCGGCTCGGAGCAGTTCATCGGTCTGGCCATTCTCATGGCGCTGGTGGTGGGGCTGATCCAGCTGGCGCTCGGGCTGTTCAAGCTGGGCGTGGTGGTGAACTTCCTCTCCCACCCGGTGATCGTCGGCTTCACCAACGCCGCGGCCATCATCATCGGCCTGTCGCAGCTCAACAAGCTGTTCGGCGTCTCCATGGGGCGCAGCGAGCACTTCATCCAGGACATCTGGGGCGTGCTGACGCAGGTCGGCGAGACCCATCTGCCCACCCTCTCCATGGGCGTTGCCGCATTCGCCATCATGTGGGGCCTCAAGAAATTCCTGCCCAGGTTGCCTGGCGTGCTGATCGCGGTGAGCCTGACCACCTTGATCAGCTGGGCGATCGGCTTCGAGCACAACGGCACGGGGCGCATCGAGGAGATCATGGACCCGGAGGTGAAGGTGCTGGCGAGCGAGTTCTCCCAGACCGAGGCGCGCATCGAGGAGATCAACAGGCACGTCAGCGCCAAGAACCTGGAGTTGACCGCGCTCATGAAGGCGCACGAGGGCGGCTCGCAGCGCATCGCCGCGCTGAACTACGAGATCGACCTGCTGCGCCTGGAGCTGAAGGACGCGGAAGCCGAGAACCGCAAGCGCGCGCGTTCCATGCGCAAGTTCCTGTTCGAGCGGGTGCCGACGGCGAACGGCCGGCCGGCGAGGCTGTATCTGCAGGGCCAGGTGCCCGCGGGTGAGCAGTCGGACGGCTATCGCTGGCGCATCAAGAAGGTGGGCAAGGGCGAGCTGAAGCTGGTCGGCGGCGGCGAGGTGGTCGGCGCCATCCCCTCCGGCCTGCCCAGCATCGGCCTGCCCCACTTCAGCTGGGACATGGCCATGAACCTGTTCTCCACCGCCCTGGTGATCTCCCTGGTCGGCTTCATGGAGGCGATCTCCATCGCCAAGGCGATGGCGGCCAAGACCAAGTCCCACATCGATCCCAACCAGGAGCTGATCGGCCAGGGCCTGGGCAACATCGTCGGCAGTTTCACCCAGGCCTATCCCGCGAGCGGCTCCTTCTCGCGCTCGGCCGTCAACCTCAACGCCGGCGCGAAGACCGGCATGTCGTCGGTGTTCACCGGCCTGATCGTGCTGCTCACCCTGCTGTTCCTGACGCCCCTGCTCTACCACCTGCCGCAGGCGGTGCTGGCGGCGGTGATCATGATGGCGGTGATCGGCCTGATCAACTTCAAGGCCATCCGCCATGCCTGGGACGCGCACCGCCACGACGGCATCGCCGCGGTGGTGACCTTCATCGGCACCCTCGCCTTCGCGCCCCACCTGGACAACGGCATCATGCTCGGCGCGGGCCTGGCCCTGGTGCTCTACCTCTACCGCACCATGTCGCCGCGCGTCGCCATCCTCAGCCGCTACCAGGACGGCACCCTGCGCGACGCCGAGGTGAACCAGCTGCAGACCGCGGAGCACGTCGTCGTCATGCGCTTCGACGGCCAGCTGTACTTCGCCAACGTGCCCTATTTCGAGGACACCATCATGGAGGCGGTGGCGCACAAGCCGAACGCGCGCTTCCTGCTGGTGGTGGGCGACGGCATCAACTCCCTGGACGCCTCGGGCGAGGAGGCGATCCACCTGGTGGTGGAGCGCCTGCGCACCAGCGGCGTGCAGGTGCTGTTCAGCGGCCTGAAGAAGCAGGTGCTGGACGTCATGCGCAAGACCGGGCTGTTCGACTACATCAGCCAGGCCAACATCTTCCCCAACGAGGAGATGGCGCTGGCTGAGATCCACGAGCGCCTCATCAGGGCGGGCGAGGAGTCGGAGGGCGACTACTGTCTGCTTGGAGTGTGTCCGGCGCCGCTCAACCCCTCCGAGTCGCAGTTCTCGCGGCGTACCTGAGATGCGGCGGCTAGTCGTCGCCGCGCGCCGCTGCGTTTATCCACTCGGGCAGTTCGCGGCCGCCGGCATTGTCGATGATGTACTGGCGGACCAGGCGCCGCACCACCTGGGAGGGCGTGAGGTCCTTCTGCGCGCAGATTTCCTCGAACAGGCGTTTCTTCCTCGGGTCGATCAGGACGGTCAGGCGGGCGGTGCGGTTTTCCATGGTGTCGGTGGCTGCGTGGTCAACTATGTTAATTCTATTAACATTGAGCTCGACTTTCATGCTCAATAGAATCAAATACCGCCCATGCCTCGGTGACCGAGTTGTTCCCTACTGATTTCGCCCCCGTCGAATTCGCCTGGTTTGGCGTCCTGGCCTGGTGCGGGCTTGGCTTCGCCGCGCTGGCCCTGCGCCGCCTGGGTTGGGGGACGAGCCTGGTGTTCGCGCTCGGTGCGCTGGTCGCCCTTGCGGTCGCCGCGGTCGGGGGCGTCGGCCTCGTCCAGCCGGGGTCGGCGATCGTCTTGCCCATCGGCCTGCCGGACCTGCCCTTCCATCTGCGCCTGGACGCCCTGTCAGGCTTCTTCCTGCTGCTGCTTGGCGGCGCCGCCTTCGGCGTCACCGTGTACGGACTGGGTTATTTCCGCAGCATGGAGGCGGGGCCGCTGACGCTGCTGGCGCTCTGGTACCACCTGTTCCTCGGCGGCATGCTGCTGGTGCTGCTGGCCGACGATGCCTACGCCTTCATGGTGGCGTGGGAACTGATGGCCCTGTCGTCCTACTTCCTGGTCACCACCGACCACAAGATCCCTGAGATCCGCCGCGCCGGCTTCCTCTACCTGCTGATCGCCCACGTCGGCGCGGTGTCGCTGCTGCTGGGCTTCGGTGTGCTGCAGGGGGGCGCGGTGGCCAACACCGGCGCCTACACCTTCGACTACATGCGCAACGCGGAACTGGCGCCGTTCTGGGCCTCCGCCGCCTTCCTGCTGGCGCTGTTCGGCTTCGGCGCCAAGGCCGGCCTGGTGCCCATGCACGTCTGGCTGCCCGAGGCGCATCCGGCCGCGCCCTCGCCGGTGTCGGCGCTGATGTCCGGAGTGATGCTGAAGACCGCCGTCTACGGCCTGCTGCGCGTCACCTTCGACCTGATCAACGTGCAGCTCGCCTGGTGGGGTACGCTGGCACTGGCGCTCGGCCTGCTCACCGCGCTGTACGGGGTCATCTTCGCCGCCGTGCAGTCGGACATGAAGCGCCTGCTGGCATGGTCGTCGATCGAGAACATCGGCTTCATCCTCGCCGGCTTCGGCCTCACCCTGATCTTCTACGCCGATGGCAAGGGGGGGCTGGCGGCGCTGACCCTCACCGCCGTGCTCTACCACGCGCTCAACCATGCCTTCTTCAAGGGGCTGCTGTTCGTCGGCACCGGTTCGGTCCTGCATGCCACCGGCGTGCGCCACATGGGCGCCCTGGGTGGCCTGATCCGCACCATGCCGTGGACCGCCTGGCTGACCCTGGTGGGCGCGCTCGCCATCGCCGGCCTGCCGCCGCTCAACGGCTTCGTCTCCGAGTGGCTGTTGTTGCAGGCCTTCCTGTTCACGCCGGGCCTCAGCCACGACTACCTGAACATGGTGATCCCGGTCGCCGCGGCCTCGCTGGCGCTGGCCGCCGCGCTCGCCGCCTACGTGATGGTGAAGTTCTTCGGCGTCGTCTTCCTCGGCCAGCCGCGCGCCGAGAACCTGCGCCACGCGCACGAGGCGGGCTGGCCGGAACGCATGGGCATGGCCTGGCTGGCGGCGGGCTGCGTGCTGCTGGGCCTGTTCCCGGCGCAGGTGATCGGCTGGCTGGCGCCGGTGACCCGCCTGCTCATCGGCCAGACCCTGGTCAACGACGGCAACTGGCTGATGCTGGCGCCGGTCTCGGCGGAGCGCGCCAGCTACGCGCCGGTCATCTTCCTGGCGGTGATCGTCGCCATCACCCTGCTGGTGTTCTTCGGCGTCAAGCGCGTGTATCACGGCCGCGTGCGCCGCGCCGACCCGTGGGATTGCGGCTATCCCGAGCAGGACGCGCGCATGCAGGACAGCGCCGAGGGCTTCGGCCAGCCGATCCGGCAGATCTTCGAGGTGTTCATGCGCGTCGAGCGCGAGACGCCGGACCCGTTCGACCGTTCGCCGCGGTATCGCGGCGACAGCCGCGACAAGATCTGGCTGCTGCTCTACCAGCCGATCGCCGACGTGGCCGCCTGGCTGTCCGGGCATTTCGGCAGGCTGCAGCACGGCCGCATCCAGTGGTACCTGATCTACAGCTTCGCCACGCTGATCTTTCTGCTCGTTTTCGTGACGCGGTGAAACCATGGGCCACGGCATCCTCCTGCAAATCGCTCAGACCCTCGCCGCCATCCTCCTCGCCCCGCTGCTCATGGGCTGGGTCAACCAGTGCCGCGCCTGGCTGCAGGGCCGCGCGGCGCCGCCGATCACCCAGCCCTATCGGGTGATCCGCAAGCTGTTCCACAAGGACGCGGTGCTCGCCCACGACGCCAGCCGGCTGTTCCGCTTCGCGCCCTACATCGTGTTCGCCTGCATGGCGCTCGCCGCGGGCATCGTCCCGACCATCGCCAACGACCTGCCGTTCTCGCCGGCCGCGGACGTCATCGCCCTGGTCGGCATCTTCGCCCTGGCGCGCGTGTTCCTGGCGCTGGCGGCCATGGACATCGGCACCTCCTTCGGCACCCTCGGCGCGCGGCGCGAGATGCTGGTCTCCTTCCTCGCCGAACCGGCCCTGCTGATGGTGTTCTTCACCGCCAGCCTGATCTCGCAGTCGACCGAGCTGCCGGTGATCGTCGAGACGCTGGCGCACAAGGAGTTCGTCATCTACCCGAGCATGGCCTTCGCGGCGGTGGCGTTCTGGATGGTGTCGACGGCGGAGAACGCGCGCATCCCGATCGACAACCCCACCACCCACCTGGAACTGACCATGATCCACGAGGCCATGATCCTGGAATATTCGGCGCGTCACCTGGCGCTGATCGAGTGGGCGGTGGCGCTCAAGCTGTTCGCCTATTCCGTGCTCGGCATCGCCCTGTTCCTGCCCTGGGGCATCGCCGCCGCGGGCGACCTCGCGGCCCTGCCGCTCGCCGTGCTGGTCCTGGTCGCCAAGCTGCTCGTCGGCGGCGCCGGCCTCGCCGTGCTGGAGACCCTCTCCGCCAAGGTGCGCCTGTTCCGCGCCCCGGAATTTCTCGGCACCGCCTTCCTGCTCGGCGTGCTGGGCCTGTTGATCCATTTCCTGCTGGAGGTGTGACGTGGACCTAGGTTTCCACCTACAGATCGTCAACCTGCTCGCCGCCCTGCTGCTGCTGATCTCCTTCGCCATGCTGTCGCAGCGCCGCATCGTCGGCCTGATCACCCTGTTCGCCTGGCAGGGCGCGGCGCTGGCCGCGTCGGCGGCGCTGGTGGGCTGGTCGACGGGGCAGCACCACCTCTACTACTCGGCGGTCCTCACCATCGTCCTCAAGGTGGTGGCCATGCCCTGGTACTTCTACCGCCTGGTGCGGAAGCTGGACGTCAACCGCGAGGTCGAGCCGATGATCAACATCCCCACCACCATGCTGATCGGCATCGTCCTGGTCATCTTCGCCTTCAACCTGGCGATGCCGATCTCGGAGATGTCAGGCACCGTCACCCGCGCCACCCTGGGCATCGCCATGGCCAGCGTGCTGCTCGCCTTCCTCATGATGATCACGCGCAGCAAGGCGATCCCGCAGGTGATCGGCTTCCTGGCCATGGAGAACGGCCTGTTCTTCGCCGCCACCAGCGCCACCTACGGCATGCCGCTGGTGGTCGAGATGGGCGTCGCCCTGGACGTGCTGGTGGGCGTGTTCGTGCTCGGCATCTTCTTCTTCCAGATCCGCGAGACCTTCGATTCGCTCGATCTCAAGCACATGGAAAGGCTGAAAGAGAAGTAATGGAGATCTACTGGGTACTCGGCCTTCCGCTCGCGGGCGGGATCTTCCTCGCGCTCTGGGGCAATCGCGGCAGCGCGCCCGAGCTCAACGCGCTGTTCAGCCTGTTCACCCTGGCCGCCTCGGCGGCGCTCACCGCGCGCATCGTCGCGGACGGGCCGATCGTGGTCGGCGACGGCTGGTTCTTCATCGACTCCTTCAATGTCTTCCTGGTCGCCCTGACCGCCTTCGTCGCCTTCACCACGGCCCTGTTCTCGCGCCCCTACATGCGTATCGAGAAGGCGCACGGCCGCCTCAACGACCAGCGCCTGCGCCTCTACCACAGCAGCTACCAGATCTTCATCGGCGCCATGCTGCTGGCGCTGACCACCAACAACATGGGCATCCTCTGGGTGTCCATGGAGGCGGCCACCCTGGCCACCGTGCTGCTGGTCTCGCTGTACCGCACACCGGCCTCGCTGGAGGCGGCCTGGAAGTACTTCATCCTGTGCGGCGTCGGTATCGCCCAGGCCCTGTTCGGCACCATCCTGCTGTATTTCGCGGCCGAGAAGGTGCTGGGCGCAGGCGGCACCGCCCTGCTCTGGACCCACCTGAACGGTGTCAAGGAACAGCTGGAGCCCACCGTGCTGCAGCTGGCCTTCGTGTTCCTGCTGGTGGGCTACGGCACCAAGGTGGGCCTCGCCCCCCTGCACAACTGGCTGCCGGACGCCCACGCGGAAGGCCCCACGCCGGTCTCCGCCGTGCTCTCCGGCCTGCTGCTCAACGTCGCCCTGTATGCGGTGATGCGCTCCAAGGTGCTGGTGGACGGTGCCCTCGGCACCGACATGGCCGGCAACCTGATGATGGGCTTCGGCCTGCTCTCCGTGGTGGTGGCCGCCTTCCTGATCAAGCGCCAGACCGACGTGAAGCGCATGTTCGCCTACTCCTCCATCGAGCACATGGGCCTGATCACCTTCGCCTTCGGCATGGGCGGTCCGGTCGCCAGCTTCGCCGGCCTGCTGCACATGACCATGCACTCGCTGACCAAGTCGGCCATCTTCTTCGCCGTCGGCCACGCCACCCAGAAGGCCGGAACCCAGCTCATGGACGGCATCCGCGGCCTGATCCGGACCAACCCGACTGTCGGCTGGGGCCTGATGCTGGGCACCGTCGCCATCCTCGGCGTGCCGCCCTTCGGCGTATTCGCCAGCGAGTTCCTCATCATCACCACCGCCATGCACGAGCATCCATGGGCGACGCCCTTCCTGCTCGCCGCACTGGGTGTGGCCTTCGCCTCCATCTTCGGCAAGGTGCAGCCCATGGTGTTCGGCGAGATCGAGTTGCCGCGCCTGCCGCACCAGCCCGCCCTCACCCCGGTGTTCGTGCACCTGGGCCTGGTGCTGATGCTGGGCCTGTTCATCCCGCCCTGTCTGGCGGACTGGTACCGCCAGGCGGCGGCGCTGCTGGGGGGCTGACATGGCGACCCTGGGCAATCTGAACCTGGAGCCGGCGGGCCGGCACGTCTGGCGTGTCCGGCCGGGCGCCGCGCAACTCGTCGATCTGGCGCGCGCGGTCAAGGAAGAGGGCGGCCAGCTGATCGCCCTGTGGGGCTCGGACGACCGCCATCTCGGCGCCGGCTTCGGTCTGCACGCGGCCTTCGTCGCCTCCATGGGCATGGTCTGGGCCAGCGTCGCCCTGCCGGCGGACGCCCCGGCCTACCCCGACCTCGCGGCGCTGTTCCCGCAGGCCGACCGCATGCAGCGCGCGACGCACGACCTGCTGGGCATCCGCGCCGAGGGCGCGGTCGACCGGCGCAAGTGGCTGCGCCACGGTGCCTGGGGCGAGGACGAGTTCCCCCTGCGCCGGGATTACGCCGCCGCGCCGAGGCGTGAGCCGGACGCCTACCCCTTCATCCGGGTGGAGGGCGACGGCGTGCACGAGATCCCGGTCGGCCCCATCCACGCCGGCACCATCGAGCCGGGCCACTTCCGCTTCTCCATCATCGGCGACCGCGTGCTGAAGCTGGAGCAGCGCCTGGGCTACACGCACAAGGGCACGGAAAAGCGCTTCGAGGGCATGGACCCCGACACCGGCGCGCGGCTCGCCGGACGCGTCTCCGGCGATTCCCACAGCGCCTATGCCTGGGCCTACTGCATGGCGGTGGAGCAGGCCACCGGCGCCGAGGTGCCGGGGCGCGCGCTGTGGCTGCGCGCCCTGTTCCTGGAGATGGAGCGGGTGGCCAACCACCTGGGCGACCTGGGCTACCTGGGCAACGACGTCGCCCTCGCGTTCGGCTTCAACCAGTTCTGGAAGCTGAAGGAGGACTGGTTGCGCCTGTCCGCGAAGATGTTCGGCCACCGCTACCTGTTCGATTGCATCGTGCCGGGCGGCGTGGCGCGCGACCTGGCGGACGACGGCTACGACCTGAACCGCATGACGCACCACCTGGACGCCGAGGTGGCGGGGCTGAAGCGCATCTACGACGAGCACGCGACCCTGCAGGACCGCTTCGCCAACACCGGCGTCTGCAGGCCCGAACTGGCGGCGCGGCTCGGCCTCACCGGCCTGGCCGGGCGCGCCAGCGCACAGGCCTGGGACGCGCGCACGCAGTTCCCGCAGCCGCCCTACGACCGCCTGGAGGTCAACATGGCGACGCAGCGCCGCGGCGACGTGCTGGCGCGCGCCGAGGTGCGCTTCGCCGAGCTGTTCGAGTCGCTGCGCCTGATCCGCGAGCTCCTCAAGCGCATGCCGGCGGGCGACTTGCGCACTGAACTGCCGGCGGTGGCCGAGGTCCGCGAAGGCCTGGGCTGGGTGGAGGGCTGGCGCGGCGAGGTCGTCGTCGCCGTGCGCATCGGCGCCGACGGCCGGCTCGACCGCGTGCACCCGCATGACCCCTCGTGGCAGAACTGGCCGCTCCTGGAGGTCGGCATCCTGGGCAACATCGTTCCCGACTTCCCGCTCATCAACAAATCCTTCAACCTCTCCTACAGCGGGCAGGACCTCTGATGGCCACGTACCTCATCCTGCGGCAGATCCTCAAGTCCGGACGCATGTCGGAGCCGGCGCTGGCGGCCGACACCTCCATGCGCACGCGCGAGCAGGAATTGCAGGCGGAGATCCTCAGGGTGTTCGGTCAGGCGGTGGCGATACGCCACGTCGACGCCGGTTCCTGCAACGGTTGCGAGCTGGAGATCCATGCCCTCAACAGCCCGCAGTACAACCTCGAGGGCATGGGCGTGAAGTTCGCCGCCAGCCCGCGCCACGTCGACGTGCTGCTGGTCACCGGCCCGGTGTCGCGCAACCTGGAGACGGCCCTGAGACGCACCTACGACGCCACGCCGGAGCCGAAGTGGGTGGTGGCCATGGGCGACTGCGGCTGCAACGGCGGCATCTTCGGCGAGGGTTATGCCTCGTGCGGCAAGGTCGCCAACGTCATCCCGGTCGACGTCGAGGTGCCCGGCTGCCCGCCCACCGCGGCGGCGCTCCTGCAGGGCATCCTCGCGGCGGTGAGCGGCGGCCGCTAGCCCCTCACGCGCGGTCCCGCCTTCTGGCCGCGCCGGCGGTCAGCCGGTAAGCTGGGCGGACTTCGCGCCGGCCCTCTCGCATGCCCCACCCCCCACACCAAGACCTGACCGCCTGGTTCCACGGCTTGCGCGACCTGCTCGCCGCGCAGCAGGGGTTATGGCGCCCCGCGCCCTTCCACGAACCGCGCCCGGCCTGGTGCGCGGTCCACCCGGCGCTCGCCGGACACCTGCTGGCGCTGGACGACGCCACCGTGGCGCGGCTGGCAAGCGACAACCCCGCCCTGATCGACCTGCTGGCCGGTTTCGTTCCGGACCTGCGCGGCCTGCGCGCGCTGGTGGATGTGCCCGTCTTGGAGGGGCATGCCATCGCCCCGCCCGAGCGCCTGCTCGCCCACGTGCCGGGGCGCAAGCAGGCGCAGATCCGCGCCTTCGCCGAGGCGGTGGGCGAGACCGCCCACCCGCTGCTGGAGTGGTGCGCCGGCAAGGGCCACCTGGGGCGCCTGCTGGCGTGGCGCCAGCCGCATCCGGTGACCAGCCTGGAACTGGTGCCGGAACTGGTGGAGGCGGGCGTCGACCTGGCGCGGCGCGGCGGCCTGGCGCAGAACTTCGTCCTCGCCGACGCGCTCGCGCCGGACAGCGCTGAGCACCTGGCCGGGCGCCACGCCCTCGCCCTGCACGCCTGCGGCGACCTGCACCTGGCGCTGCTGCGCGGCGCGGTGGCGCGGCAGGCACCCGCGCTCGACCTCGCGCCGTGCTGCTACTACCGCATCGCCACGCCGCGCTACCGTCCCCTGTGCGAGGACGCCGGCCTCGACCTGGGGCGCGACGAACTGCACCTGGCGGTGACCGAGACCGTCACCGCCGGCGCCCGCGACCGCCGCCGCGCCGACCGGGCGCAGGCCTGGAAGCTCGCCTTCCTGGAGTTGCGTGCCGCCGTCGGGGTGGCGCGCGAGCGGCCGTTCAAGCCGGTGCCGGACGCCTGGCTGGGCCTGGGCTTCGAGGACTGGACGCGGCGCCTGTGCGGGCGCGAGGCGGTGCCGCTGCCGGCGGACCCGGACTGGCCGGCCCTGGAGCAGGAGGGCTGGCGCCGCCATGCCGAGGTGCGCCGCCTGGAGCTGGCGCGCCTGGCCTTCCGCCGCCCGCTGGAGCTGTGGCTGGTGCTGGACCGCGCCCTGTACCTGGAACGGCAGGGCTACCGGGTGCGCGTCGGCGAGTTTTGCGCGCGCGGCGTGACGCCGCGTAACCTCCTGATCTCCGCCCGGCTGTGAGGCGCGCCATGCCCAATCCCTTCGCACAACTCCTCGCCAACACCGTCCTGCTGCAGACCGTCGGCCTGCTGGCGCTGTCCAACCTGTTCATGACCGTGGCGTGGTACGCCCACCTCAAGCACCTCAACGACAAGCCGTGGTGGATCGCCGCCCTGGTGAGCTGGGGCGTGGCCCTGTTCGAATACCTGCTGCAGGTGCCGGCCAACCGCATCGGCTTCCAGACCCTGACCCTGCCGCAGCTGAAGATCCTGCAGGAGGTGATCACCCTCGCCGTGTTCGCGCCCTTCGCCGTGCTGTACATGAAGGAGCCCCTGTCCTGGAACTACCTGTGGGCGGGGTTGTGCCTGATGGGGGCGGTGTATTTCATCTTCCGGGGCTGATGGCGGCGTGATCCGGGCCGGGCTGATAAAATCCCCGCTTTCTTAATGTCATTGGGCCTCCAGCATGTTTTCCGCCAGCCAAACCATCGCCAGTACCGATCCCGAACTGTGGGCCGCCATCCAGGCCGAGGCCAAGCGCCAGGAGGCGCACATCGAGCTGATCGCCTCCGAGAACTACACCAGCCCGGCGGTGATGGAGGCCCAGGGGTCCTGTCTGACCAACAAGTACGCCGAGGGCTACCCCGGCAAGCGCTATTACGGCGGCTGTGAAAACGTGGACGTGGTGGAGCAGCTGGCGATCGACCGGATCAAGGCCCTGTTCGGCGCCGAGGCGGCGAACGTGCAGCCCAACTCCGGCTCGCAGGCCAACCAGGCGGTGCTGATGGCCTTCCTCAAGCCCGGCGACACCATCATGGGCATGAGCCTGGCCGAGGGTGGCCACCTCACCCACGGCATGGCGCTGAACATGTCCGGCAAGTGGTTCAACGTCGTCGCCTACGGCCTCAACGCCAAGGAGGAGATCGACTACGACGCCATGGAGGCGAAGGCGCGCGAGCACAAGCCCAAGCTGATCATCGCCGGTGCCTCCGCCTACGCCCTGAAGATCGACTTCGCGCGCTTCGCCAAGATCGCCAAGGAAGTCGGCGCCATCTTCATGGTCGATATGGCCCACTACGCCGGGCTGATCGCAGCCGGCGTCTACCCCAACCCGGTGCCGCACGCCGACGTGGTCACCTCCACCACCCACAAGACCCTGCGCGGCCCGCGCGGCGGCATCATCCTCATGAAGGCCGAGCACGAGAAGGTGATCAACTCCGCCATCTTCCCCGGCCTGCAGGGGGGGCCCCTGGAGCACGTGATCGCCGGCAAGGCGGTGGCCTTCAAGGAGGCCGCGAGCAAGGAGTTCAAGCGCTACCAGGAACAGGTCATCGACAACGCCCTGGTGATGTGCAAGGTGCTCGCCGAGCGCGGCCTGCGCATCGTTTCCGGCCGCACCGAGAGCCATGTGTTCCTGGTCGACCTGCAGGCCAAGGGCCTCACCGGCAAGGACGCCGAGGCCGCCCTGGGCCGCGCCCACATCACGGTGAACAAGAACGCCATCCCCAACGACCCGCAGAAGCCCTTCGTCACCAGCGGCATCCGCATCGGCACGCCGGCCATGACCACGCGCGGCTTCAAGGAGCTGGAGGCGGAGAAGCTGGCGCACCTGGTGGCCGACGTGCTCGACGCGCCCAACGACGAGGCGGTGATCGAGCGCGTCAAGGGCGAGGTCGCCAAGCTGACGGCGGCCTTCCCGGTTTATGGGAAGTGAGCGGTCGGCAGTCTGCAGCCGGCAGAAAAGACAAGCAGACTGATGACTGCCAACTGACGACTCCCCATCATGAAATGCCCCTTCTGCGGCCACGCCGACACCCAGGTGGTGGAGACCCGGGACACGGAGGACGGCCTGTCGATCCGCCGGCGCCGCCGCTGCGCGAGCTGCGACAAGCGCTTCACCACCTATGAGACCGCCGAGGTGTGCACCCCGGCGGTGGTGAAGGCCACGGGCGAGCGCCAGGAGTTCTCGCGCGACAAGCTGCGCAAGGGCTTCCTCAAGGCCCTGCACAAGCGCCCGGTGTCGACGGAACTGACCGACGAGGCGATCGAGCGCGTGGTGCAGAAGCTCCTCGCCCTGGGCGAGAAGGAGGTGCCGGCGCGCCTGATCGGCGACCTGGTGATGAACGAGCTGAAGCGCCTCGACAAGGTCGCCTACATCCGCTTCGCCTCCGTCTACCGCGCCTTCCAGGACGTCGACGACTTCCGCGACGCCATCCGCGACGTCGAGAAGCAGTGAGCTTCAGCGCCGCCGACCATCAGCACATGGCCCGCGCCCTGCGCCTCGCGGAGCAGGGCCTCTACACCACCACCCCGAATCCGCGCGTCGGCTGCGTCATCGTCCGCGACGGTGATGTCGTGGGCGAGGGCTGGCACGCGCGCGCCGGCGAGCCGCATGCCGAGGTGCACGCCCTGCGCGCCGCGGGCGAACGCGCGCGCGGCGCCACCGCCTACGTCACCCTGGAGCCCTGCAGCCACCACGGCCGCACGCCGCCCTGCGCGAACGCCCTGATCGACGCCGGTGTGGCGCGCGTGGTCGCCGCGATGCGCGACCCCAACCCGCAGGTCGCGGGCGGCGGCATCGCGCTGCTGACCCTGGCGGGCGTGCGGGTGGAGGTGGGCTTGCTGGAGCAGGAGGCGCAGGAGCTCAACATCGGCTTCGTCTCGCGCATGACGCGCGGCCGTCCCTGGGTGCGCGTGAAGACCGCCGCCAGCCTGGACGGCAAGACCGCCCTCCTGAACGGCGCATCGAAGTGGATCACCGGCCCCGCCGCGCGCGCCGACGTGCACCGCCTGCGCGCCCGCGCCTGTGCGGTGCTGACGGGCGTGGGCACGGTGCTGGCGGACGACCCGCAGATGAATGTGCGCGAGGTGGCGACCCCGCGCCAGCCCCTGCGCGTGGTGGTCGACAGCGACCTGCGCACCCCGCCGTCGGCGGGCATTCTCGCCGACGGCGGCGCCTGGATCGTCTGCGCGCGTGCCGACGCGTCGCGTCGCGCCGCCCTGCTGGCGGCGGGGGCGAACGTCCTGGAGCTGCCGGGGGAGGATGGGCGCGTCGATCTGCACGCGCTGCTGCGCGAGCTGGGTGCGCGCGGCATCAACGAACTGCATGCCGAGGCGGGGGCGACCCTCAACGGCGCCTTGCTGCGCGCCGGCCTGGTCGACGAATGGGTGGCCTACCTGGCGCCGCAGGTGCTGGGGCACGAGGCACGCGGTCTGTTCGCCTTTCCCGCCTTGCGGGAGATGGCGGGGCGGCAGGCCTTCAAGTGGGTGGACAGCCGGATGTTGGGCGCCGACCTGCGCCTGACCCTGCGGCCGGCCTGAGGCCGGCTAGCCTTCGCACACCTCGGTGCGGTTGCGGCCGTTGCGCTTGGCCCGGTAGAGCGCGCGGTCGGCGCGGTCCAGGGTCTCCTCCACCGACTCGTTGGGGGCGATCAGGCAGATGCCGCACGAGGCGGTGACGCGGATGGTCGTGCCCTCGCCGGCCTCGACGACCAGTTCGCCGATCCCCTTGCGCAGTCTTTCCGTGGCCTTGAACGCGGCCTCCAGGTCCACCCCGGGCAGGCACAGGGCGAACTCCTCGCCGCCGTAGCGGTACAGGCGGTCGTACTGGCGCAGATGGTCCATGACGTAGCGCGTCGCGGCCACCAGCACGCGGTCGCCGGTGGCGTGGCCATGCATGTCGTTGATCGCCTTGAAGTGGTCGAGGTCCATCATCACCACGGCGCAGTTCTGCACGCCGCGCTGCACCAGCTCCTGCTGTTCGCGCAGCTTGCCGAGCAGGCCCTTGCGGCTTTCCGCGCCGGTCAGGGGGTCGCGGTTGTAGAGGCTGTCCGACAATTCCTGCTTGAGGGAGTGGATCTCCAGACGCAGGCGTTCGAGGGCGGTGGCGAAGACGTCATATTGCTCGGTCGATACCACCTGGCCGGCGGCGGCCGAGAGCAGCAGGCGCGCCGCCTGCTGGTGCATGATCTGGTGTTCCGCGCCGATCGCGCGGAAGGCGGGCACGTCGCGCAGGTTGTTCGGCGCCTGGTGGTAGTACCAGCGGCCGAACTGGCAACGGCAGTGGGCGTCCTCGGCGACGTCCCTCTCGTCGTGTGGCGTGCGGCAGATCAGGGTGCGATCGAAGGCCTTGGACCACTGTTCGTGGTTGTAGATCGCCTGTTCGAGCTGCTGTAGGGTCGATTGCAGTTCTTCCGTGGTGAAATGCGGCATGGTGTTGTTTTTCCTGTCAGCCGGTTCCGGGAGCGTGCAACGCCGTGCAAGCGGTTTGGTGGCTCGCGACGGTCACGAAAATTTAACACGTGTGTGATCCCAACGGCGCGCAACCCTGAAGTGATTCCCCCGATGGGCGCGAAAAAAACATAAAATCGCCGCCTTTCCGCGCATTTCCTCCCTCGGGCGTCTCCATCATGTTTACCGGCATCATCCAGGCCGTCGGCCACATCAGTCATCTGCGTGAATCCCAGGGCGGTGATGCCCAGGTGACGGTGGCCGCCGCCGGTCTCGACATGTCGGACGTGCAGATCGGCGACTCCATCGCCTGCAACGGCGTGTGCCTGACGGTGGTGTCGAAGACGCCGGAGAGTTTCGACGTGGTGGTGTCCGGCGAGACCTTCGCCTGCACCATCGGTTTCGCGCCCGGCGACAAGGTGAACCTGGAAAAGGCCATGCGCCTCTCCGACCGCCTCGGCGGACACCTGGTCTCCGGCCACGTCGACGGCGTCGGCGAAGTGCTGCGTTTCGAACCGGTGGGCGATTCCTGGCGCCTGGAGATTCGCGCCCCCGGCAAGCTCGGGCGCTATCTGGCGCCCAAGGGCTCGGTGGCGGTGAACGGCGTGTCGCTGACCGTCAACCAGGTCTACGGTGTGGATTTCACCATCAACCTCATCCCCCACACCCTCGAGCACACCATGCTGCACACCCTCAAGCCGGGGGCGCGCGTGAACCTGGAGGCGGACATGCTGGCGCGCTACGCCGACCGGCTGCTGAACTACTTGCAAGAACAGGACAAAGACTGATGAGCCTCGCCCCCATCACCGAAATCGTCGCCGAGCTGAAGGCCGGCCGCATGGTCATCCTCGTCGACGAGGAGGACCGCGAGAACGAGGGCGACCTGGTCATGGCCGCGGAATTCGCCACCCCCGAGGCGATCAACTTCATGGCCAGGCACGGTCGCGGCCTGATCTGCCTGACCCTCACCGACGAGCGTTGCCGCCAGCTGGGCCTGAAGCAGATGGTGAGCGACAACCAGACCCCGCACGGCACCGCCTTCACGGTCTCGATCGAGGCGGCCGAGGGCGTCACCACCGGCATCTCCGCAGCCGACCGCGCGGTGACCATCCTCGCCGCGGTGAAGAAGGACGCGCGGCCCAGCGACATCATCCAGCCCGGCCACATCTTCCCGCTGCGCGCGCAGCCCGGCGGCGTGCTGAAGCGCGCCGGCCACACCGAGGCGGGATGCGACCTGGCGGCCATGGCCGGTCTGACGCCGGCGTCGGTGATCTGCGAGATCCTCAAGGAGGACGGCACCATGGCGCGCCTGCCGGACCTGATCGAGTTCGGTCGCGAACACGGCCTGAAGATCGGCGCCATCGCCGACCTGATCCAGTACCGCAGCGAGAACGAGACCCTGGTGAAACGCGTCACCCGGAAGACCGTGCAGACCGCCTACGGCCCCTTCGAGCTGGTGGCCTACCATGACGATACCGTCGATGAGACCCATCTGGCCCTGGTGAAGGGCGAGATTCGTGGTGATGCCGAGACCCTGGTGCGCGTGCACGAGCCGGTGTCGGTGCTGGACTTCCTCGATGCCGGCACCGGCCATTCCTGGAGCATGGATGGCGCCATGCGCACCCTGGCCAATGCCGAGCGTGGCGTGATGGTCCTCCTGCACCGCCCGGAGTCCGGTACCGACCTGATGCAGCGTCTCTCCAGCGAGCCCAAGCCGCCGACCAAGTTCGACCTGCGCAACTACGGCATCGGCGCGCAGATCCTGCGCGACCTGGGCGTGGGCAAGATGAAACTCATGGCGCATCCGCGCCGCATGCCTTCCATGACCGGTTTCGGCCTGGAGGTCACCGGCTATCTGGAACAAGGAAACTGACATGGCCCGTTACGACAACATCTACGAATTCGAACCCAACCTGGACGGCGCGGGCCTGCGCGTCGGCATCGTCATGAGCCGCTTCAACATCGACGTGTGCGAGGGCCTGCTTTCCGCTTGCACCGCCTCGCTGCTCAAGCACGGCGTGTCGGCGGGCGATATCCGCATCGCCACCGTCGCCGGCGCGCTGGAGATCCCGCTGGTGCTGAAACGCATGGCGGAGTCCGGCAAGTACGACGCCCTGGTGGCGCTGGGCGCGGTGATCCGCGGCGACACCTACCACTTCGAGGTGGTGTCGAACGAGATGGCGAGCGGCATCACCCGCATCAATCTCGACTCCGGCATCCCCATCGCCAACGGCGTGCTCACCACCAACACCGATCACCAGGCGGAGGAGCGCATGTCCCAGAAGGGGCGCGAGGCCGCCGAATGCGCGATCGAGATGGCCAACCTGCTGAAGGCGATCTGAGCCCGTCATGACCGCCAAGCAGTCCAAATCCGGGCGCGGCAGCCGCCAGATCTCGCGCGAGCTGGTCTTGCGCGCCCTCTATGAATGGCAGATCTCCGGCGGCGACCTGGCCGCCCTCCTGGTGCACATGGAAGAGGAAGAGGAGGTCGCGCAGCTGCGCGCCGAGGCCAACCTGAGCTTCTTCCGCGAGCTGCTGGAGGGCGTGCTGGACCACGCCGAGGCGCTCGACGCGGCCCTGCTGCCGCACCTCGACCGGCCGGTCGAGGAACTGTCGCCGATCGAGCACGCCGCCCTGCTGATCGGCGCCTACGAGCTCGGCCACACCCTCAACGTGCCCTACAAGGTGGCGATCAACGAGGCCGTCAACCTGACCAAGAAGTACGGCGGCACGGACGGCCACAAGTTCGTCAACGGCGTGCTCGACAAGCTGGCGCGCGTGGCACGCGCGGTCGAGCTGGCCTCCGCCGGCCGCTGATCCTCCGGGTCAGGGCGCCCGCGCCTCTCCCCTCATGTCCTCCGAGTTCGAGCTGATCGCGCGCTTCTTCACCCGCGCCGCGCGCGACGCGGTGCTGGGTGTGGGCGACGACGCGGCGCTGTTGCGCCCGCGCGCGGGCGCCGAGCTGGCCGTCTCCACCGACATGCTGGTGGCCGGGCGCCACTTCCTGCCCGACGCCGACCCCTACCTGCTCGGCCACAAGACCCTGGCGGTGAACCTCTCCGACCTCGCGGCGATGGGCGCCGCACCGCGCTGGGCCACCCTCGCGCTCGCCCTGCCCGAGGCGGACGAGGCCTGGCTGTCCTCGTTCAGCCAGGGCCTGCTCGACCTCGCCGACCGCTTCGACGTCGATCTGGTGGGCGGCGACACCACGCGCGGCCCGCTCAACCTGTGCGTCACCGTCCTGGGCGAGGTGCCCGCCGGCCGCGCCCTGCGGCGCGACGCGGCGCGGCCGGGCGACGACATCTGGGTCTCCGGCGACCTGGGCGGCGCGGCCCTCGGCCTGCGCGAGCGCCTGGGCGAGCTGGCCCTGCCGGCGGCCGAGGCGGCGGCCTGCCACCTGCGGCTCGACGCGCCGGAACCGCGCATCGCCCTTGGCCAGGCCCTGCTGGGTGTGGCGCATGCCGCCATCGATCTCTCCGACGGCCTGCTCGCCGACCTGGGCCACATCCTCGCGCGCTCCGGCGTCGGCGCCGAGCTGATGTTCGAACAGCTGCCCGCGCATCCCGCCGTCTCCGCGCGCCTCGACACGGCGCTGGCGCGGCGCTGCCTGCTCGCCGGGGGCGACGACTACGAACTGTGCTTCACCGCGCCGCCGGAGCGCTCCCGCGAGGTGCTGGCGGCGGGCGAGGCGGCCGGTGTGAAGGTGAGCTGGGTGGGGCGCATCGGCGCGGCCGGTGGCCTGCGCCTGCTCGGGCCGGACGGCCTGGAGATGCCGGTGGAGGCGCGCGGCTATGACCACTTCGCCTGATCGCCGCTTCCTCCTCGCGCACCCCGCGCACTTCATCGCCCTCGGCTTCGGCGCCGGGCTCTCGCCCAAGGCACCGGGCACGGCCGGGACCCTGGTCGCCTTCCCCCTCTATTTCCTGCTCGCGGCGTCGCCGTACTACTGGGCCTGGATGCTGGTGTTCGTGGCAGTCGGCGTGTGGGCCTGCGGCGTGGCCGGCCGCGCACTCGGCGTGCACGACCACGGCGGCATCGTCTGGGACGAGGTGGCGGCCTTCCTGCTGGTGCTGCCGTTCGCGCCGGCCTCCTTGATCGGTTATGTGCTGGCCTTCGCCCTGTTCCGCCTGTTCGACATCTGGAAGCCCTTTCCCATCGGCTGGCTGGACGCGCGCGTGCACGGCGGCCACGGCGTGATGCTCGACGACCTGCTGGCGGCGGGCTTCAGCATCGTCTGTCTGTTGGGGGTGAAGGCATGGATGTGACGCAGGACGCATTGGAGGCCCTGGCGGCCGAACTCGGCCGGGCCCTGCTCGCCAGGGGCTGGATGCTGGCCTGCGCCGAGTCCTGCACCGGTGGCTGGGCGGCGCAGGCCTGCACCGCCGTCGCCGGCAGCTCCGCCTGGTTCGAGCGCGGCTTCGTCACCTACAGCAATGCCGCGAAGACGGAGCTGCTCGGCGTGCCGGAGGCTCATCTGGTGAGCCACGGCGCGGTTAGCCTGGAGGTCGCGCGCGCCATGGCGGAAGGCGCCCTGCGCCACGGCCATGCGCAGGCGGCCTTCGCCATCACCGGCATCGCCGGCCCCACGGGCGGTACGCCGGACAAGCCGGTCGGCACGGTGTGTTTCGCCTGGGCCGTGGCGGGCCGCGAGACGGTGGCGGAGCGGCGGATCTTCACGGGCGACCGGCGGGCGATTCGCGCCCAGTCGGTGGCCTATGCCATTGGACATATGCGGGATTTGGCCGCCTGAGCGCATGCCATAATCCCGCCACTTTTTTGGAGGAACAGACATGGACGACAACAAGGCCAAGGCCCTCGCGGCGGCGCTGGCGCAGATCGAGAAGCAGTTCGGCAAGGGCTCCATCATGAAGATGGGCGACGGCACCGTGGTCGAGGACATCCAGGTGGTGTCCACCGGCTCCCTGGGCCTGGACGTGGCCCTGGGCGTGGGCGGCCTGCCGCGTGGCCGGGTGGTGGAGATCTACGGCCCGGAATCCTCCGGCAAGACCACGCTCACCCTGCAGGTCATCGCCGAGATGCAGAAGATGGGCGGCACGGCCGCCTTCATCGACGCCGAGCACGCGCTGGACCCGCAGTACGCGCAGAAGCTGGGCGTCAACGTCTCCGAGCTGCTGATCTCGCAGCCGGACACCGGCGAGCAGGCCCTGGAGATCGCCGACATGCTGGTGCGTTCCGGCGGCGTCGACGTGATCGTCATCGACTCGGTGGCGGCGCTCACGCCCAAGGCGGAGATCGAGGGCGAGATGGGCGATTCGCACGTCGGCCTGCAAGCACGCCTGATGAGCCAGGCCCTGCGCAAGCTCACGGCGACGATCAAGCGCACCAACACCCTGGTGATCTTCATCAACCAGATCCGTATGAAGATCGGTGTGATGTTCGGCAACCCCGAGACCACCACGGGTGGCAACGCGCTCAAGTTCTACGCCTCGGTGCGCCTGGACATCCGCCGTATCGGTGCGATCAAGAAGGGCGACGAGGTGATCGGCAACGAGACCCGCGTCAAGGTGGTGAAGAACAAGGTCTCGCCTCCCTTCAAGGAGGCCCTGTTCGACATCCTCTATGGCGAGGGCATCTCGCGCCAGGGCGAGATCATCGAGCTGGGCGTGGCGCACAAGCTGATCGACAAGTCCGGCGCCTGGTACGCCTACCAGGGCGAGAAGATCGGCCAGGGCAAGGACAACGCGCGCGAGTACCTGAAGGAGCACCCGGACGTCGCCGCCGAGATCGAGGCGCAGATCCGCGAGAAGCTGGGCGTGCGCGGCGGTGTCCCGGCGCCCGTTGAGGCTTGACGCTCGACGAACGTCCTCAGCGTCCCGGCGCTTCGCTGCGCGCCAGGGCGCTCAACCTGCTGGCTCGGCGCGAGCACAGTCGCGCCGAACTGGCGCGCAAGCTCTCTCCCCACGGCGACCCTGACGCGGTCGCCGTTTTGCTGGATGAGCTGGAGCGCGAAAATCTGCTCTCCAACGCGCGTTTCGCCGAATCCCTGGCGCACAGCCGCGCCGGCCGCCATGGCAGCCTCAGGCTGAAGGCAGACCTGCGCGACAAGGGCGTGCCGGAATCGGTGATCGGTGATGTCGTTGGTGCCGCGCGGGAGAACGACCTTGAGGCCGCGCGGGAGGTTTGGCGCAGGAAGTTCGGCCAGGCCCCTGCGGACGCCGCGGAACGGGCGCGGCAGATGCGCTTCCTCGCCAGCCGTGGCTTTCCCGCCGAAGTGGTGCGCCGCGTGGTCGGCGGTGCCGAGGACGACTAGAGACGGGCCCGCACGATGCCGGCGATCTGCACGTCGCTGAGCACGATCGGGTTGGTCTTCATGCTCGAGCCGCGGCTGTTGGCGACGATGCGCGGGATGTCCGTCTCGCCGATGCCGTAGGCGCCGAGGCGCGGCAGGTCAAGTCGCCGTGTCCAGTCTTCCAGGGTCTCCACCAGCGCGGCATGCGCCTCATCATCGGCGAGCGCCCGGCGCGCGAGCAGGCGCCCCGCTAGCGCGTACTTGCCCAACGCGGGGTTGTCCGGCTCGCTTGAGCACATGGCAGCGATGTTGACCCGTGTCGCCCCCGCGACCAGTGTGCCGCACACCACGCCGTGCGGGATCGGGAAGAGGGCGCCGAGCGGCGACGCGAGGCCGTGCACAGAACCCAGTCCCACGTGCGCCAGGGTGATGCCCGAGAGCAGAGCGGCATAGGCCATGCCGGCACGATGTTGGGCGGCATCACCCACCCCCTCGTACCACGGCAACAGGGCATCGCGCACTCGCTCCATGCCCGAAACCGCGAGGGCGTCCATGAACGGGTTGGCCCGCGTGGAGACGTAGGACTCCAGCAACTGGGTGAAGGCATCCATGCCATTGGCCGCGAGCACGCCCGGCGGGCAGCTGGCCAGCAGGTCCGGATCGATGATGGCCCACTGAGCCATCAACTGGTCGTCGCGGAACGATTTCTTGAAGCCTGTCTCGCCGTGCGTGGAGAGGACGGCGTTCTTGGTCGCTTCCGAGCCTGTGCCGGCGGTGGTCGGCACGGCGATGAAGGGCGTCGCGGGGCCCTGATAGGGCAACTCCGGGCCAACGCCTTCCAGATGGTCCATGACGGAATTGCCGGGTCGCAACAGGCCGGCGATCGCCTTCGCCGCGTCCAGTGCGCTGCCGCCGCCGATGCCGACCACGCAGTCGACAGGGTTGTCGCGGTGGTTCGCGACCACCTCGTCCACCAGGGCGGGAGAAGGCTCTCCCGGTACGTGCACGATCTCCCCGCAGATGCCCTTGCTGGCCAGGTCTGCCGCGAGCGCAGGCCAGGCCGGGCCATCCAGCAGCGAACTGGCCCCCGTGACAATCAGGGCGTTGTGGCCATACGCCGCGATCTTGTCTGGCAGGAGGCGCACGGTGCCGGGGCCGAACTCGATGCGGGGCAGGCGGGCGAGACTGAAGTTCATGCGGCTTCCATCGTCTATGTTGAAAGGGACTGCAATCGTAAAAGTGGGGCGAGATAAAAAACAAATCGCAAAGGGTGTTGACACACCCATTTCATCCCCGTATAGTCTCGCTTCTCCAGTCGCGGGGTGGAGCAGTCTGGCAGCTCGTCGGGCTCATAACCCGAAGGTCACAGGTTCAAATCCTGTCCCCGCAACCAGAGCCAGTTCTTTAACAAGTCACTTACAGCCTTAAGGTGTGAGCATTGGGTTAGGCGCCCGGACCTACTTAGGTGGGTTTGGGAAGCGAAAGTAAAACCTGATGCTTACACACAAGTCAGTTAATTTCTGAATTGAGTAAGCGGTCTATTTCGGTAGACGAACTTAGAGTAACAAGATTGAACTGAAGAGTTTGATCCTGGCTCAGATTGAACGCTGGCGGCATGCTT
>JBFMHC010000004.1:0-2495 GCA_040751755.1 Pseudomonadota bacterium | reverse complement strand
AAATAAAATCCGGGCATGACTAAAAAGCTTTGTCTCTCGTCCCCCACGGCCATGGTCTACTCTCTGACTCGGGTATTGTTCCCCAAAGGAGATGCATGATGCGCCACACCCTCGTCCTGTCCGCCGCAGCCCTCACCGCCACCCTCCTGATGGCCCCCGCGACTCAGGCAGCCGACCTTGCCCTCGGCAAGAAGCTCTATAGCGAAAACTGCGTCAAGTGCCATGGGGCGGAGAAATATTCCCGGCCCGATCGCAAGGTGCACAGCATGAGCACCCTCAAGACCTATGTCCAGGGCTGCGCCACCAACCTCAGCCTCTCCTGGTTCGAGGATGAGGTGGATGCGGTAGCGGCCTACATGAACAAGGAATTCTACAAGTTCAAATGAACATCACCCCGCTTGCGCAGCGCCACTGCCTGACGCCTCGCGGGGTGCTCGATCACCTGAGCGCGGAGCGGATCGGGGAACTGCTCGGCCAGCTGCACCCCGACTGGCGGCTCGGTCCGCACGGCGATGCCATTGTGCGTGAGTTCCGCTTCCGCAATTTCCGTGAGACCATGCTGTTCGCCAACGTGATCGCCTGGATGGCCGAGCAGGAAAACCATCACCCCGAACTGCGTCTTCGGTATAATGCCTGCGCGGTTCATTACCGAACCCACGATGTCGGCGGACTCTCGGAAAACGACTTCATCTGTGCCGCCAAAATCGACGCCTTGGTTACCCTTTGACCGGTGATATCCGGTTCGACACGGGGGGCTGCCCCAGCGCCGGGCAGCCCCCCGTAGTTTTTGGCCTTGAGGAGCATCGGCATGAGCGAGGAGAATCGCACCTCGGATCGCATCCCGGAACTGGTGCGCGAGATCCGCGATCTCCTCGAGCGCCAGCGGCTGGTCGAGCAGCTGATCCATCGCCAGGAGACCCTGCCGGAGCGTAACGATCTGGTCGAGACCCTGGTGCACAGGCAGCACCTGGCCGCCCTCTCCACCAAGCTCGAGACCCTGCACGCCGCCGACATCGCCCGCATCCTCGAGATGCTGCCGCTGCAGGACCGCCTGGTGGTCTGGGACCTGGTGAAGGCCGACATGGACGGCGAGGTGCTGCTCGAGGTCTCCGATGCGGTGCGTGAATCGCTCATCGAGGCGATGGACACCCACGAGCTGGTCGCCGCGACCGAGCAGCTCGGCACCGACGAGATCGCCGACCTCGCCCCCGACCTGCCCGACGAGGTGGTGCAGGGCATCTACAAGACCCTCAACCCCGAGGAGCGCGAACAGCTCCGCATTGCCCTCTCCTACCCCGAGGACTCGGTCGGCGCACGCATGGACTTCGAGATGGTGAGCGTGCGCGAAGACGTCACCGTCGAGGTGGTGCTGCGTTACCTGCGCCGCCTGCGCGAGCTGCCCGACCATACGGACCAGCTGTTCGTGGTCGATCGCGATGAACACCTGCGTGGCGTGTTGCCCCTCAACGCGCTCCTGGTCTCCGACCCGGACACCGAGGTCGGCAGCATCATGAATGCCACCCCCAAGCGCTTTAGCCCTGACGACGCAGCGCGCGCGGCCGCCGAGGCCTTTGAACGTTACGACCTGATCACCGCTCCAGTCGTCGATCGCGACGGCGTGCTGGTCGGGCGGCTCACCGTCGATGCCATCGTGGACTACATCAAGGAGCGTCAGGACATCGAGCGCTTGAGCCAAGGCGGTCTGCGCGAGGAGGAGGACATCTTTGCCCCCATCTGGAGCAGCGTAAAGAACCGCGGCCCCTGGCTTGGCCTCAACCTGATCACCGCCCTCATCGCATCGCGCGTGATCGGCCTGTTCGAAGGCACCATCGAGCAATTGGTCGCCCTTGCCACCTTGATGCCCATCGTCGCCGGCATGGGCGGCAACATCGGCAATCAGACCATCACCATGATCGTGCGCGCGCTGGCCACCGGCCAACTCAATCAGCACGATATCCGCGGCCTCTACTTCAAGGAGGTGAAACTCGCGCTGATCAACGGCGCGGTGTGGGGCGGCATGATGGCCCTCATCACCTTCCTGCTCTACCAGGACGCCCCGCTGGCAGGGGTGATGATGCTGGCGATGACCCTGAACTTCCTGGTGGCCGCCCTCATGGGCGTCACCATACCTGTCCTGCGTGCCCGCTTCGGGCGCGACCCCGCCCTCGGCTCGAGCGTGCTGATCACCGCCATCACCGATACCGGCGGCTTCTTCATCTTCCTTGGCCTGGCCACCCTGTTCCTGCTGAAGTAAGGCCCCATGAGCAAGCGCCGCCTGAGCGACCGACAAAAGCGCCACATCCAGCAGCGGCGCGCCCAGGAGGCCGAGAACCTTGCCCTACGTCCGGGCCTCGTCGTCGCTCACCATGGCAAGCAGGTGCTGGTCGAGGATCCCGAGACCGGCGCGCGCCATCCCTGTTCCTTCCGCCAGACGCTGGGCGGGGTGGTCACGGGCGACCGGGTGCGCTGGCAGATGCATCCCGACGGCAAGGGCA
>JBFMHC010000039.1:0-64958 GCA_040751755.1 Pseudomonadota bacterium | reverse complement strand
CATCCTGGCGCTCAACGCGGCGGTGGAGGCGGCGCGCGCCGGCGAGCAGGGGCGCGGCTTCGCGGTGGTGGCGGGCGAGGTGCGCAACCTCGCGCAGCGCAGCGCGGCGGCGGCGAAGGAGATCAAGGAGCTGATCTCCGACTCCGTGGGCAAGGTGGACAACGGCTACAAGCTGGTGGAGAGCGCCGGCGCCACGATGAACGAGATCGTCGAGGCGGTGAAGCGCGTCACCGACATCATGGGCGAGATCAGCGCCGCCTCCACCGAGCAGACCCAGGGCATCGAGCAGGTGAACACCGCAGTGGCGCAGATGGACGAGATGACGCAGCAGAACGCGGCCCTGGTGGAACAGGCGGCGGCGGCGGCGGAGAGCCTGCAGGACCAGGCGGGCGGCCTCTCGCAGGCGGTCAGCGTGTTCAAGCTGCAGGACGGCGGCGGCCGCCTGCTGGCGCCGCGCGCCGCCGCGCGGCCGGCCGCGCTGCCGGCGCGCGTGCCCGGCCCGGTGAAGGCGGCGGCGCGCCTGGCCCCCGCCCGCGAGGGCTCGGACGACGAGTGGGAGGAGTTCTGAGCGCCCCCAGGGCCGGGCTGCGCCCAGCCCGCCCCCCGTGCGGGGCAAGGAAATCCGGGGCGGCCCTTCGTGTTCTTGAAAGCGCCGCCACGTGTGGCGGCGTTCCCGGTCCTTTCCGCCGTCACCGGCGGGAAGGTCGAAAAACATAAACGGAATGTCCAAGGCCATGGCCGAGCTGCCCAGCCGTGAACGGGAGTTCGAATTCGCGCGCCGCGATTTCGAGGAAGTCCGCAAGATGATCTACGACCATGCCGGCATCGCCCTCTCCGATGCCAAGGAGGACATGGTCTACAGCCGCCTCGCGCGGCGCCTGCGCGCGACCGGCATCAGGAGCTTCCGCGCCTACCTCGACTACCTGCGCCAGGGGCACGAGGAGGAGTGGGAGGCCTTCGTCAATTCGCTCACCACCAACCTCACCGACTTCTTCCGCGAGGCGCACCACTTCCACATCCTCAAGGACTTCCTCAAGACGCGGCGCGACCGCCCGGTGACCATCTGGTGTTCCGCCGCCAGCACCGGCGAGGAGCCCTACTCGATCGCCATGACCGCGGTGGAGGCGTTCGGCGGCTTCCACGCCCCCGTCAAGGTGCTCGCCTCCGACCTCGACACCAACGTGCTGAAAAAGGGCCAGGACGGGGTCTATCCGCTGGAGCGCCTGCAGAAGCTGAGCGCGGCGCAGCAGCGGCAGTTCTTCCTCAAGGGGACGGGCGACAAGGAGGGCATGGCGCGCGCCAAGCCGGAACTGCGCGCCATGATCGACTTCTTCCAGCTCAACCTGCTGGACGCCCGCTATCCGGTCTCCGCGCCCCTGGATGCGATCTTCTGCCGCAATGTCATGATCTACTTCGACAAGCCGACGCAGTACAACATCCTGAAGAAGATGAAGCCCTTGCTGAAGCCCGACGGCCTGCTGTTCGTCGGCCACTCCGAGGCCCTCTACCACGCCGCCGACCTGTTCAGCCTGCGCGGCCAGACGGTCTACGAACACGTCGAACACAAGGGAGTTCGCGCCCGATGAGTCAGCACGGCTATGAAGAGGTCCTCGCCCCCAACCACTATTACGACCGCAACTTCGACATCGAGGCGGCGAAGATCCTGCCCGGCGAGTACTACGTGACCGGGCGCAACATGCTGCTGGTGACGGTGCTCGGCTCCTGCGTCTCGGCCTGCATCCGCGACCCGCGCAGCGGCATCGGCGGCATGAACCACTTCATGCTGCCGGAGGGCGGCGGCGACGAGCACAACCCGCTCTCCGCCTCCGCGCGTTACGGCGGCTACGCCATGGAGATGCTGATCAACCAGCTGGTGAAACTGGGCGCCAACCGTTCCAGCCTGGAGGCCAAGGTGTTCGGCGGCGGCGCGGTGCTGCGCGGCTTCACCACCGTGAACGTGGGGCAGAAGAACAGCGACTTCGTGCTCGAATACCTGCAGAACGAACGCATCCGGGTCGTGGCGCAGGACCTGCTCGACCTGTATCCGCGCAAGGTCTACTACTGGCCCGCGACCGGTCGGGTGATGGTGCGCAAGCTCAAGTCGGTGCACAACAACACCATCATCGAGCGCGAGAAGGATTACGGCCAGCGCCTCACCACCTCCAGCATCGCCGGCGATGTGGAGCTGTTCTCCTGAAACGGACGCATGCGCCCCGCCCGGCACGGCCTAGGATCTGACCGACCATGTCGAAGATAAAAGTCCTCATCATCGACGACTCCGCGCTCATCCGCAGCGTGATGCGCGAGGTCATCAACAGCCACCCGGACATGGAGGTGGTCGGCCAGGCGCCGGACCCCCTGGTCGCGCGCGACCTGATCAAGCAGCTGAACCCGGACGTGCTGACCCTGGACGTCGAGATGCCGCGCATGAACGGTCTGGAGTTCCTGGAGAAGCTCATGCGCCTGCGGCCCATGCCGGTGGTGATGGTCTCGACCCTCACCGAGAAGGGGTCCGAGGTCACCCTGAAGGCGCTGGAACTGGGCGCGATCGACTTCGTCGCCAAGCCGAAGCTGGGCGTGCGCGACGCCCTGGCCGACCTCGCGGCGGAGGTGGGCGAGAAGATCCGCGCCGCGGCGAAGGCCCACGTCCGCCGCCAGGCGCTCAACGCCGAGCGGCCGAGCGCGCCTCGCCCGCTCGCCGGTCACATCCTCAACACGACGGAGAAGCTGGTGTTCATCGGCTCTTCCACCGGCGGCACCGAGGCCCTCAAGGAGGTGCTCACGCGCATGCCGGCGAACTCCCCCGCCATCCTCGCCACCCAGCACATGCCCGAGGCCTTCACCCGCTCGTTCGCACAGCGCCTCGACGGCCTCTCGGCGATGACGGTGAAGGAGGCGGAGCACAACGAGCGCATCCTTCCCGGCCATGCCTACATCGCCCCCGGGCATTCCCACCTGCTGGTCAAGAAGAGCGGCGCCTACTACTACACCGAGCTGTCGCAGGCGGATCCGGTGAACCGGCACCGGCCCTCCGTGGACGTGCTGTTCAACAGCGCCGCCAAGGTCGCCGGACCCAATGCCCTGGGGGTGATGCTCACCGGCATGGGCAAGGACGGTGCGCAGGGCATGCTGGCGATGCGCGAGGCGGGGTCGTACAACATCGCCCAGGACGAGGCGACCTGTGTCGTCTTCGGCATGCCCAGGGCGGCCATCGAGGTGGGGGCGGCGCACGAGATCGCCCCCCTGCACGAGATCGCCGGCAAGGTGCTGGCGCGGCTCGCGGGACGGGGCTAGGGATTCAAGTTTCCCTGTGCCGGGCCGATATCCCGGCCACTTTCCGTTTGGAGCAGGATGATGCAGATCACCAAGGATGAGGCCCCAGGACGCACCGTGCTGAGGCTGAGCGGGCGCTTCGATTTCCACTCGCACCGGGACTTCCGCGGTGCCTACGAAAAGGCCCTGGAGTCGGCCGACGTGCGCGAGATCGAGGTCAATTTCGGCAATGTCGACTATCTGGACAGCTCGGCCCTGGGCATGCTGCTGCTGCTGCGGGAAAAGGCCGACGCGAAAGGCAAGCAGGTCACGCTCGCCGGCCTCAAGGGCGCGGTCAAGCAGGTCCTGGACATCGCCAACTTCGGCAAGTTGTTCACCATCAAGGCCTGACCGCCGGACGGGGCCGAGCCGTGGCGGGCACCAGCCTGAAGATCCTGGTCGCCGACGACGTTCGCACGAACGTCAGGCAGATCGAGGTGGTGGCGCGAAGGCTTGGCCACACCACGCTGATCGCCGGCAATGGCGAGGAGGCGGTGGAGCTGTTCCGCACGCAGACGCCCGACCTGGTGTTCATGGACATCATGATGCCGGGCATGGACGGCATCAGCGCGGTGCGGGAGATCCGCTCCCTGCCGGCCGAGAAGTGGTGCCCGATCATCCTCTTCTCCGCCCTCGACCGCATGCAGGACATCGTGAGCGGCCTGGAGTGCGGTGCCGACGACTACGTGGTGAAGCCCGCCTCGCTGCAGCTGTTGCGCGCCAAGATCAGGGGCTTCGCGCGACTGCTCGACCTGCAGCGGGAGGTCCACGACTACTCCGATGAGCTGAGGAACTGGCGCGCCCAGGCGGAGGAACAGAGCCGCCTGGGCGCGCACGTCATGGCCCGCCTGACCGATGCCGAGGGGCTGCGCGATCCCCTGCTGCGCTTCTTCAACATCCCCGCCGAGACCTTCAGTGGCGACCTCCTGTGCGCGGCGCGCGCGCCCGGCGACGAGATGCACCTGATGCTCGCCGATGCCGCCGGACATGGCCTGCCCGCGGCACTCACCGCGATGCCCCTCACCCAGGCCTTCTACGGCATGACGGCGAAGGGCTTCCCCTTGCCGTCGATCGCCGAGGAACTGAACCGCAAGCTCAAGGCCATCCTGCCGGCCGACCGCTTCGTGGCCGCCACCCTGGCCTGCCTGGACGTGCGCAACCAGACCGTCGAGGTCTGGAATGGCGGCAATCCCGATGCCCTGTTCGTCGACGACGCGGGGCGGGTCGTCCACCGCTGGGCCTCCCGCCACCCCCCCCTCGGCATCCTGCCCGGTCCGCTGTTCTCGGGGCAGACCGAGACGGTGGCGTTCCACGAGGCGGGCAGGCTGCTGCTGTGTTCGGACGGCCTGGCGGAGGCGGAGCCCCCCGGCGGCGGGCAACTCGGCCTCGATGGCGTGCTCCGACTGCTGGGTGGCGCCGGGCCCGGCCTCGACGCACTCGACGCCCTGCAGCGGGGCGTGAAGGCGCACCTGGCCGCGGAGTTTGGTCGCGACGACATCTCCTGCATGATGCTGCGCGTGCCCGTGGAGCGGCGCCACCGCTTCCGCATCGCCGCACCGAACATGCCGCACGCCGAGCCGGCCGCGTTCTCGGACTGGCGCCTCGATCTGTCGTATGCGGCGCGCGAGTTGCGCTACCTCGACGTGGTGCCGGCGGTGCTTGGCTTCATCACCCAGATCGAGGTGCTGAGGCCGCACCAGAGCTCGCTGTTCCTGATCCTCTCCGAGCTGTTCAACAACGCCCTCGACCACGGCCTGCTGCGCCTGGAGTCGTCGACCAAGGACCGGCTCGGCGGTTTCGACGCCTTCATGGAACAGCGCCAGGAGCGCCTGGCCAGGCTCGATGACGGGCAGATCAGCCTCTCCTTCCAACTGCATCAGGTGGAGGGAGAGGGGGTGCTGGACATCCGCGTGCACGACAGCGGCCCCGGTTTCGATTACAAGGCCCGCTTCGAGAATTGCGGCTGCCTGGACAGCGAGGACTGCCATGCCTACGGGCGAGGCATCGCCCTGGTGCGGGCGTTGTGTTCGCAGCTGGTCTATTCGGGGGCGGGCAACAAGGTCTGGGCGCGCTACAGCCTGGGGGGGCGTGCGGGGGCCGGGGCAGCGGCGTAGCGCGCGGCGGCTCAGCCGTTGAGCCGCTCCAGCAGTTCCTGGATGCGTTCCGGCCGCCCCGCGCGCAGGAGGCGCCGGGCGATGGGGCCGAGCTCGCCGATGTGGCTGCGCAGCACCTGCTGCTTGACCGCGAGGATGTGCGCCGGGTGCATGGAGAAACTGGTCAGGCCCAGGCCCAGGAGCAGGCGTGTGAGGCGCGGGTCGCCGGCCATCTCACCGCACACCGACACCGGCTTGCCGAGCTTGCGGCCCACCGCCAGGGTGTGGAACACCAGTTGCAGCACCGCCGGGTGCAGGGGGTCATACAGGTGCGCCACGGTGTCGTCGGTGCGGTCGATGGCGAGGGTGTACTGGATCAGGTCGTTGGTGCCCAGGGACAGGAAATCCAGCTTGCGCGCGAACCATTCCGCGGCCAGGGCGGCGGCGGGCACCTCGATCATGCCGCCGACCGGCAGAGCGGGATCGAACGGGACCTTCTCCTCGCGCAGGCTGGCGCGCGCGGTCTCGATCAGGTCGAGCGCCTGGTCCAGCTCGCTGAGGCTGGCCAGCATGGGCAGCAGGATCTTCACCGGCCCGTAGTGGCTGGCGCGCAGCAGGGCACGGATCTGGGTGATGAAGATGTGCGGCTCGGCCAGGCACAGGCGGATCGCGCGCAGGCCGAGGGCCGGGTTGACGCTGGTCTCGTCGAGCCAGGCCACCGACTTGTCGGCGCCCACGTCGAGGGTGCGGATCACCACCGGCCGACCGGCCATCTCCTGCGCCACGTGGCGGTAGGCCTCGAACTGCTCGTCCTCGGAAGGGAGGTCGGCGCGGTTGAGGAACAGGAATTCGCTGCGGAACAGGCCGATGCCGCTGGCGTTCTCCGCCAGCGCCTGGGTGACGTCGACCGGCAGGTCGATGTTCGCCAGCAGCTCGACGGACTGGCCGTCCAGGGTGGTCGAGGCCGTGGTCTTGAGGCGGCGCAGCTTCTTCTGTTCCAGGTGCCACTGGTTGCGGCGCAGGCGGTACTCGTCGAGGATGGCCTGGTCGGGGTCGACGATCACGACGCCGGCGACGCCGTCGACGATCAGCCAGTCGCCCTCGCGGATCAGGGCGCGGGCGTTGTGCAGGGCCATCACCGAGGGCAGGTTGAGGCTGCGCGCGAGGATGGCGGTGTGCGAGGTGGTGCCGCCCAGGTCGGTGATGAAGCCGGCGTAGTCGTGGCGTTTGAACAGCACCATGTCGGAGGGCGAGAGGTCGTGCGCGACGAGGATGGTCTCGCCTTCCTCGGCGGGCCTCATCGGCGCGTGGCCGGGGTGGCCCATGAGCGCCTTGAGGACCTTTTCCGCGACCTGGCGCACGTCGTGGCGGCGCTCGCGCAGATAGTCGTCCTCGATCGCCTCGAACTGCGCGATCAATTCCTCGGTGTGCTGCGCCAGCGCCCATTCGGCGTTGCAGTGATCGACGCGGATGCGGCGCTTCGGCGCCTCGGAGAGCATGGAGTCGGCGAGGATCAGGATCTGCACGTCGAGGAAGGCGGACAGCTCGTTCGGCGCGCCTTCCGGGATGTGTGCCTGCAGGTCGAACAGTTCCCGCCTCACCGAATGCACGGCCTCGTCGAAGCGCTCGATCTCGCTGCCGATGTGCTCCTGTGGCAGCACGTAGTGCGGCGCTTCGAGGCGGTCGTGGGAGAACAGCTGCGCGCGGCCGATGGCATAGCCGCCAGAGACGCCGATGCCGTGCAGGGAAAAGGTCATGCGCGCGCGCCCCGCGTCATTCACCCTCCCCGAACCTGTCCTCGATCAGGGCGACCAGGGCGGCCATCGCCGCATCCTCGTCCGTGCCCTGGGTCTCGATGTGGATCTGCGTCCCCTTCGCGGCCGCCAGCATCATCACACCCATGATGCTCTTGCCGTTGACGCGCCGGCCATTGCGCGACAGCCACACCTCGGCCTGGAACTGTGAGGCGGTCTGCGTGAGCTTGGCGGAGGCGCGCGCGTGCAGGCCGAGCTTGTTGATGATCTGCACGTCGCGTTCAGGCATGACTCTTCTGCTCGCTAGGGATCTGACAGATGCCCGCCTGGCCGCCCGACACGGCCTTTTCCACCAGCACGCGCATGCCCTGGTCGCGGTAGGTCAGGGCCTTGAGCAGCATGGGCAGGTTGACGCCGGCGACGGCCTCGACGTGGCCGCCGAGCGTGAGGCGGCTGACGGTGTTGCAGGGGGTGGCGCCATAGACATCGGTGAGGATCAGCACGTCGCCGTTCCGCCCCAGGCGGTCCACCAGTTCCATGGTCCGGGCCTCGATCAACGCGGGGTCCTCGCACTCGGCCAGGTCGACGTTCTCCAGCGCTTCCGGGCGCTTGCCGAGGACGTGGGTGGCGCATTGGATGAGGCTTTCGCCCAGGTTGCCGTGGGCGACGATAAGCAGGCTGATCATGGTGCGACAGTTCGAAGGACCGGCGGATTCTACGCCTTTGCCATACTCGGGAAATAGGCTCTTCGCGCCGCCGGGGCGGTAAAATCGCGTGCCTGATTCTTTATGGCCACAGGGCCTTGTCCATGACTGCCGAGCGCATCCGGGAAATTCCCTACAACTACACCTCGTTCTCCGATCGCGAGATCGTCATCCGCCTGCTGGGGCAGGATGGCTGGCGCCTGGTCGAGGAACTGCGCGCGGAACGGCGCACCGGCCGCTCCGCGCGCATGCTCTTCGAGGTCCTGGGCGACATCTGGGTGGTCACCCGCAATCCCTACCTGGAAGATGACCTGCTCGCCAACCCGGAACGCCAGCGTCTGCTGGTCGAGGCGCTGCGTCACCGCCTGGCGGAGATCGAGAAGCGGCGCCAGGGCAACGAGCGTGTGGGCGGGCTGCTGGGGCTGGCGGGCAACGCGGTGGACGAGTTCGCCGCCAGCTTCGACACCACGCGGCAGCTGCGTGCCGCCATCTTGCAGAAGCTGGCGCGGCATACGCGCCGTGACAACGTCGCCTTCGACAGCCTGGCGCGCGTCAGCCACGTCACCGACGCCACGGACTGGCGCGTCGAATACCCCTTCGTGGTGCTCAATCCCGACCACGAGGACGAGATCCCCGCCCTCGTGGCCGGCTGCGTCGAGCTGGGGCTCACCGTCATCCCGCGCGGCGGCGGCACCGGCTACACCGGCGGCGCGGTGCCCCTGACGCGCTTTTCCGCGGTGATCAACACCGAGAAGCTGGATCAGAAGAGCGCCATCGAGCCGCGCGTGCTGCCCGGCCACGACACGCCCACACCGGTGATCACCTGCGGCGCCGGCGTGGTGACGCGTCGCGTCATGGAGGACGCCGAGGCCGCCGGTCTCGCCTTCGCCGTCGATCCGACCAGCGCCGACGCCTCCTGCATCGGCGGCAACGTGGCGATGAACGCCGGCGGCAAGAAGGCGGTGCTGTGGGGCACCGCGGTGGACAACCTGGTGTCTTGGAAGATGGTGACGCCGGACGCGGACTGGCTGACCGTGACGCGCCTGGACCACAACCTGGGCAAGATCCACGACGTCGAGGTGGCACGCTTCGAACTGCGCCGCGCGCATGCCGATGGCACGCCCAAGGGCGAACCGGAGATCCTGGAGATCCCCGGTGCCGCGTTCCGCAAGCACGGCCTGGGCAAGGACGTGACCGACAAGTTCCTCGCCGGCCTGCCGGGCATCCAGAAGGAGGGCTGCGACGGCCTCATCACCCAGGCCACCTTCGTCCTGCACCGCATGCCGGCGCACGTGCGCACCGTGTGCCTGGAGTTCTTCGGGCAGGTGGCCGAGGCGGTGCCGGCGATCGTCGAGATCACGCGCGAGTTCAAGAACGGCGACGACACGGTCCTGCTGGCGGGCCTGGAGCACCTGGATGCGCGCTACATCAAGGCGGTTGGCTACGCCACCAAGGCGGATCGCGTCGGCCGGCCCAACATGGTGCTGCTCGCCGACGTCGCCTCGGACGACCAGGCGGCAGTGGACGCCGCCGCCGCGCGCATCGTCGAGCAGGCCAGGCGGCGCGGCGGCGAGGGCTTCATCGCCGCGAGCGCGGAGGCGCGGCGCAAGTTCTGGCTGGACCGCGCGCGCACCGCGGCGATCGCCGCGCATACCAACGCCTTCAAGGTGAACGAGGACGTGGTCATCCCCCTCGACCGCCTGGGCGACTATTCCGACGGCGTCGAGCGCATCAATATCGAACTGTCGATCCAGAACAAGCTGGCCCTGCTGGCGGAGTTGGTCCGCTTCTTCGAAGGGGCCCTGCCGCTGGAGGAGGACGAGGAGGCGGTGGCGGCTCCGGAGCTGACCGAGGCGCGCCGTGCCCGCGCCCTGGAGCTGTTGGCCGAGGTGCGGCGGCGCTGGCAGGGGTACCTGGATGCCCTGGTGACTGGGGGGGCGGACGGCGAGCCGGTGTTCCGCGCCCTGCAGAGCAAGGCCACGCGCGTCTCCTGGAAGCGCGAGGTGCGCGCCGAGCTGCGCCAGATCTTCACCGGCCGCGAATACGAGCCCGTGCTCGCCGCCTGCGAGGCGATCCACAAGCGCGTGCTCAAGGGGCGCGTGTTCGTCGCCCTGCACATGCACGCGGGCGACGGCAACGTGCACACCAACATCCCCGTCAACTCCGACGACTACGCCATGCTCGCCAGCGCCAACCGGGCGGTGGCGCGCATCATGCACCTGGCCGAGGCGCTGGGCGGGGTGATCTCGGGCGAGCACGGCATCGGCATCACCAAGCTGGAATTCCTCTCCGACCAGGCCCTCTCGGCGTTCGCCGCCTACAAGGCCAAGGTCGATCCCGAAGGGCGCTTCAACAAGGGCAAGCTCATGCGGGGGGCGGACCTGTCCAACGCCTACACCCCCTCGTTCAGCCTCCTGGAGCTGGAGTCGCTGATCATGGAGCAGTCGGAGATCGGCGCCATCGCCGATTCCATCAAGGACTGCCTGCGCTGCGGCAAGTGCAAGCCGGTGTGCAACACCCACGTGCCGCGCGCCAACCTGCTCTACTCGCCGCGCAACAAGATCCTCGCCACCTCGCTGCTGATCGAGGCCTTCCTGTACGAGGAACAGACGCGGCGCGGCATCTCGCTGCGCCACTTCGACGAGTTCGACGACGTGGCGGACCACTGCACGATCTGCCACAAGTGCGTGAACCCCTGCCCGGTGGACATCGACTTCGGCGACGTCAGCGTCGCCATGCGCAACTTCCTCAGGGCCGCCGGCAAGAAGAAGCAGGCGCCGGCCTCGCGCCTCGCCATGGCCTTCCTCAACTCCACCGACGGCGACGCCATCCACGCCCTGCGCAAGGGCGCGATCCAGCTCGGCTACCTCGGCCAGCGCCTGGGCGCGAGCGTGATGCGCCAGCTGCCCGGCGTGCGCGAGGCGATGCGCCATCCGCCCGCCAGCGTCGGCAAGCCGGAGGTGAAGGCGCAGGTCATCCACTTCTTCAACCGCAAGCTGCCGGGCGCGTTGCCCGCCAAGACCGCGCGGCAGATGCTCAATCTCAACGACCCCAAGGTGGTGCCGGTGCTGCGCGACCCGGCCAAGGTCAGCGAGGAGTCGGACGCGGTGTTCTACTTCCCGGGCTGCGGCTCGGAGCGGCTGTTCTCGCAGGTGGGGCTGGCCACCCTGGCGTGGCTGTACGAACTGGGGGCGCAGACCGTCCTGCCGCCCACCTATCTGTGCTGCGGCTACCCGCAGACCGCCACCGGCGACCGCGCCAAGGGCGAGTCCATGACCATGCAGAACCGCGTGTTGTTCCACCGCGTCGCCAACACCCTCAACTACCTGGACATCAAGACCGTCCTGGTGTCCTGCGGCACCTGCCTGGACCAGCTGCAGGCCTACCAGTTCGACAAGATCTTCCCCGGCTGCCGCGTCATGGACATCCACGAGTACCTGATGGAGAAGGGCGTGAAGCTGGAGGGCGTGGCGGGTACGAAATACCTGTATCACGACCCCTGCCACACCCCGCTCAAGCAGCAGAACCCGATGCTCACGGTAAAGGCCCTGGTGGGCGAGGACGTGAAGCTCTCCGACCGTTGCTGCGGCGAGGCCGGCACCTTCGCCGCCAGCCGCCCCGACATCGCCACCCAGGTGCGCATGCGCAAGGCGGAGGAGCTGGAGCGCGGCGCGCAGGCGCAACGCGAGGCGGGGGCAAGCCAGGTCAAGGTCCTGACCTCCTGCCCCTCCTGCCTGCAGGGCCTGAGCCGCTACAGCGAGGACAACGGCGTGGACGCGGACTACATCGTCATCGAGCTGGCCAAGGCGCGCCTCGGCGCCAAGTGGCTGGACGACTTCCTCGGCAAGGCGAACAACGGCGGCATCGAGCGGGTGCTGTTGTGAACTGCCCGCTGTGTGAAGGGCAGGGCGCCGAGCCCCTCTGGCAGGACGCATTCTGTCGCGTCATCTGGGTGGAGGACGCGAACTACCCCGGTTTCTGCCGCGTCATCCTCAACGCCCATGTGCGGGAGATGACGGACCTGCCCGTCGCGGATCGGCAGCGCCTGATGGCGGTGGTGTTCGCCACCGAGCAGGCCGTGAGGGAGGCGGTGCGGCCGGACAAGATCAACCTCGCCAGCCTCGGCAACATGGTGCCGCACGTGCATTGGCACGTGATCCCGCGCTGGGCGGACGACGTGAACTTCCCGGATGCCATCTGGGCGCCGGCGCGGCGAGAGGCGGCGCGGTTTTCCCCCTCTCCCTCGATGGGAGAGGCGCTCAAGGAGCGGGTTCAGCTGCGACTGGCTGCGCTTCTGGGATGAGCCGGTCCGCCGGGAAGGCGGCGGTGAAGGTGCTGCCCTTGCCCAGCACGCTGTCAACACGCAGGCGCGCCTGGTGGCGCTGCAGGATGTGCTTGACGATCGCCAGTCCCAGGCCGGTGCCGCCGCTGGCGCGCGAGCGGCCACGGTCGACGCGGTAGAAGCGCTCGGTCAGGCGGGGGATGTGCTGGGCCTCGATGCCTTCGCCGGTGTCGCATACGGAGAACAGGCCGGAGCCGTTCGGGCCGATGTGCCACCTCAGGGTGATGCGGCCGCCCGCCGGGGTGTAGCGCACCGCGTTCGACACCAGGTTGGCCAGCGCGCTGTATAGCTCCTGCGGGTTGCCGAGCAGGCGCATGCGCGTCTCGATGCGTTCCTCGACCTGGTGCTGCCCCTGGCTCATGGTGCGCGCCTCGTCGGCCAGGCGGCGCGACAGGGCGACGATGTCCACCGCCTCCTCCTTGGTCTCCGGTTCCGTCTCCAGGCGCGCCAGGGTGAGCAGGTCATCGACCAGGCGGCGGATGCGGTCGGACTGTTCCAGCATCAGCGGAATGTGTTTGCGGAACTCCGCCGGGCTAGGATCGGGCATGTCCTCGAAGGTCTCCAGGAAGCTGACGATCACGGTGATGGGCGTGCGCAGTTCGTGCGAGACGTTGGCGACGAAGTCGCGTCGCATCCGTTCCACGCGCGCCAGGTCGGAGACGTCGCGCGCGAGCAGCATCTTCTGGTTGCGCGGCAGCGGCACCAGTTGCAAGGAGAGGATCTTCTCCGGCTGCGCCGGCGAGTCCAGTGTCAGGGTCTGCGCGTAATCCTCCTCCTGCAGCCAGGCGAGGAAGCGCGAATGCCGCAGCAGGTAGGCGATGAACTGTCCCAGGTCGCGCGTCGGCGAGAGGCCGAGCAGGTGTTCTGCGGCGTTGTTGAGCCAGAGGATGCGGCTGTCGTCGTCGAGGATCACCACACCGTCCGGAAGGTTGCGCGTTGCCTCCGGCATGCGCTCCAGCTCGGCGACGGCCTTCTGCTGGCTGCCCTGGCCCTGGCGCAGCAGCTTCTCCAGGCGGTACAGCACGTCGCCCCAGACGCCGTCGCCCACCATCGGCCGCTGTCCGGGGATTTCCAGCCAGCGGTCCAGCTTGCCCAGCTGCACCAGGTGATAGGCGAGATAGACGAGCAGGCCGGCAGCGAACAGGGCCCAGCCATCGGCCGCCTCGGAAAGGCCGGACAGGACCGCCGCGAGCGCGCCGAGCCCCAGCACGGTCAGAAGCGGGCGCCACCAGAAGGACAGCATGTAGGGGTCGGATATGGACGGGAAACGGGTCGGATGCGCGTCATTCTACCCGCCGCGCGGGGGTGTTCAGGCCTCGCTGCCGGAAAGCCGATAGCCGGCGCCGCGCACGGTTTGGATCAGGCGGTCGTGGCCGGTGCCCTCGAGCGAGGAACGCAGGCGGCGGATGTGCACGTCGACCGTGCGCTCCTCCACGAAGACGTGGTCGCCCCAGACGTGGTCGAGCAACTGCGAGCGCGAATAGACGCGGTCCGGGTGGGTCATGAGGAAGTGCAGCAGGCGGAACTCGGTGGGGCCCATCTCCAGGTTCTGGCCGTTGCCGGCGACGCGGTGCGAGGCGGGGTCGAGGCGCAGACCGGCGATCTCGACGATGTCCTCGGTCATCTGCGGCGCGCGGCGGCGCAGCACGGCCTTGATGCGCGCGTTCAGTTCGCGCGGGCTGAACGGCTTGGTCAGGTAGTCGTCCGCGCCGATCTCCAGGCCGGTGACCTTGTCGCGCTCCTCGGATCGGGCGCTGAGCATGATGATGGGAATGCCCTTCAGGCGCGAGTCCTCGCGGATGCGCCGGGCCAGGTCGACGCCGGAGATGCCGGGCAGCATCCAGTCGAGCAGGATCAGGTCGGGCAGGGCGCCGCCCAGCTGGCTCAGGGCCTCCTCGGCGCTGGCCGCGCCGGTGACGCTGTGGCCGTGCTGGCTGAGGTTGAACTTGAGGGCTTCCTGGATCCCGGGCTCGTCTTCGACGATGAGGATGTTGGCCGCCATATGCGCCTCCTTGATCAATTGCAGGGCATCTTATGACGGTTTGGTGATGTTTTTATTACAGGAGGAGGGTAAGAAAAAAGGGCGCCGGCCCTGCGGCCGGCGCCCTTGCGCGGGGAGACGCTGATTAGTAGTTGTAGGCGCGCTCGCCGTGGGTCGCGGTATCCAGGCCTTCGCGTTCCTGCTCTTCCGGCACGCGCAGACCCATCACCATGTCGATCAGCTTGAACAGCACGAAGCTGACCACGCCGGACCACACCACCGCCACGCCGACACCCCACAGCTGGCTCATCACCTGCGCGGAGCTGTACTCGGCGACCGCGTTGGCGGCGTAGTCGAACACGCCGGTGCCACCCAGGGCGGGGTTCACCAGGATGCCGGTGCCGATGGCGCCGATGATGCCGCCGATGCCGTGCACGCCGAACACGTCCAGGGAGTCGTCGTAGCCGAGGGCATGCTTCAGGCCGGTGACGCCCCACAGGCAGGCCACGCCGGCGACCGCGCCGAGGACGATGGCGCCCATCGGGCCGGCGAAGCCGGCGGCGGGGGTGACCGCCACCAGGCCGGCGACCGCGCCGGAGGCGATGCCCAGCATGGAGGGCTTACCCTTGATCAGCCATTCCGCGAACATCCAGGACATCGCCGCCGCGGCCGTCGCCACCACCGTGTTGACCATCGCCAGGACGGCGGTGCCGGTGGCCTCCAGGTTGGAGCCGGCGTTGAAGCCGAACCAGCCCACCCACAGCAGGGAGGCGCCGATCATGGTGGCGGTCAGGTTGTGCGGGGCCATGCTGTCCTTGCCGTAGCCGACGCGCTTGCCGATGACGATGGCGCCCATCAGCGCGGCGATGCCGGCGTTGATGTGCACCACGGTGCCGCCCGCGAAGTCCAGCGCGCCCTTGGCGAACAGGAAGCCGGCGGGGTCGCCGTAGGCGGACGGGCCACCCCAGAACCAGACCATGTGCGCCATGGGCAGGTAGGAGAAGGTGAACCACAGCACGGAGAACACCAGCAGCGCGGAGAACTTGATGCGCTCGGCGAAGCCGCCGACGATCAGGGCCACGGTGATGGCCGCGAAGGTGAGCTGGAACACCATGAACACCATCTCGGGGATCACCACGCCCTTGGAGAAGGTCTCCACGTTGACGCTCGGGTCCACGCCCGCCAGGAACATCTTCGACAGGCCGCCGATGAAGCTGTTCAGGTCGCCGCCGCTGGTGAAGGCCAGCGAGTAGCCGTAGACCACCCACAGCACCGCGATCACGCAGAAGATGGCGAACACCTGCGTCAGCACCGAGAGCATGTTCTTGGCGCGCACCAGGCCGCCATAGAACAGGGCCAGGCCAGGGATGGTCATGAGGATGACCAGCAGGGTGGAGACCAGCATCCAGGTGGTGTCGCCCTTGTCGGGCACGGGGGCCGGCGCGGCTTCGGCCGGGGCGGCCTCGGGCGCGGGGGCGGCGGCGGGCGCGGCGGTCTCGGGGGCCGGCGCCTCGGCGGCGGGGGCCGCGGCCGCTTCCATGGTCGCGGCGGGTGCCGGCGCGGGGGCGGGTTCTTCAGCAAGGGCCATGCCGCCGAAGGCCAGCGTGCCTACCAACATCAAACTCGTGATGAGGCGTTTCATGATCGTTCTCCTTAGATCGCCGACTCGCCGGCTTCGCCGGTGCGGATACGAACAACCTGTTCCAGGTCCCAGACAAAGATCTTGCCGTCGCCGATCTTGCCGGTCTGGGCAGCCTTGGAAATGGCCTCGATCGCCTGGTCGAGCACCTCGCTCTTGATGGCGACCTCGATCTTCACCTTGGGCAGAAAGTCCACGACATATTCCGCGCCGCGGTACAGCTCGGTGTGGCCTTTTTGCCGGCCGAAGCCCTTGACCTCGGTGACGGTGATGCCTGACACCCCCATGCTGGACAGGGCCTCGCGGACCTCGTCCAGCTTGAAGGGTTTGATGATGGCGGTAACGAATTTCATCGCTGTCTCCTGATTGACAGACCCACTCGCCGTCCCGGCCTGCTGGCAGGCGGAACGGCTCGGTCAGGTTGGGTTAGAAGCTCTTGGAGAAGGAGAGAGCGAAGGCGCCGTCGGCAACCTTCTCTCCAGCCCACGTGTAGGAGGTCGTGTCGGCATCGGTGTCGGAATAGGCCAGGGTCACCACGCCGAAGCCGACATCCTTGGTCACGCCGACCTTGAAGTCGGTGTAGGAGGCGATGCTGGTGTTCTCGACCTTCTGGTGGCCGATGTGGCCCAGCAGGCCCCAGCCGTTGCCCAGGTCGTGGGTGGCGTTCAGCTCCAGGTAGCTGGAGCCGTTGGATTTGGCCGTCGGGCTGCCCCAGCCGACGAAGTAGTCGGACACGACGTAGCTGTACTTGGCGCTGAGGAACTTCCAGCTGGCGCCGATGTACACCTCGGTGGTGTCCGGGGTCGGCAGCGTCACGGCGGCGCCGCGATCGCCGTCGTAGCTGTAGCGGATCACGCCGACGTCATAGCCGATGTCGCCAACCGTGCCCTTGTAGCCGCCATAGAGGTCCAGCTCGAAATCGCTGTCGGTCTTGTAGGGGCCGGTCTCCACCCACTTCTGGGTCGACGCCCAGGCGCCGGCATAAAAACCGCTGGCGTGGCTGTAGTCGATGCCGCCGGAGATGGCCGGGTCGCCTTGGGATTGGGAAATGCCGCGGAAGATGTAGTCGGTGGTCGCGCCGACGTTGTAGGCGATGCTATGAGGCGAATCCGCGGCGATCGCGGGGACGGACATCACGCCGGCGAGAACCAACATCCAAGACAGTTTTTTCATCATGTTCTCCAATGCGAAAAGGAGTGCGGTATTGCACGATGGCTTAAAAGCAGAAGCTGTGCCAGCTTGAAACACTTATGTAAATCAATTGGTTATATATCGTGCGTGGGTGTGGTGCACGGAAATGCGAGATCTTGGTGCGCGATGCTTTCGCGAATGCACCAAATTGGCGCCGAACCTGCCCGCGGCCGGCTTGGTAAACTCGGCGCATTCACTGAAAGGGGATCGCCATGCTCAAGCAGAAGCTCGCCACCGAGATGGCTGGCAAGATCAACGAGGTGCTCGCCATGAGTCCCGCGCGCGACATCGAGAAAAACCTCAAGGCCTCGCTGTCGGCCTGGCTGGGCCGGCTGGACCTGGTGACGCGCGAGGAATTCGACGTGCAGGCCCAGGTGCTGGCGCGCACGCGCGAACAGTTGCAGGCGCTGGAGGCGCGTCTCGCCGCCCTCGAGCAGCAGAACCCCTGACGCCGTCCACGGGCCGCATCATGGAACCGCTCAAGAAACTGGCACCCATCGCCCTCTTCGCCGTCCTCGCGGGCTGCGCCGCCAACCCCATGACCGGGCGCTCGCAGCTGTCGCTGGTGTCCGAGCAGTCGGTCATCGCCCAGGCGCGCAGCGCCTACGCGCAGGAACTCGCGCCGTGGGAGAAGAAGGGCAAGGTCAACAACGACCCGCGCGTCAAGGCGCGCGTCGACGCCATCACCAACCGTCTCGTCGCCCAAGCGATCCGCTACCGGCCGGAGTCTGCGAAGTGGGACTGGCAGGTCACCGTGGTCGACGACCCCGAGACCCTCAACGCCTACTGCCTGCCGGGCGGGCGCATGGCCATCTACACCGGCTTGATCGACAAGCTGAAGGCCACGGACGACGAGATCGCCCAGGTCATGGGGCACGAGATCGGCCATGCCCTCGCCAACCACGGCGCGGAGAAGATGTCGAACGCCCTGCTGGCGCAGGGTGTGGTGGTGGTGGCCGCGGCGGCTTCCAGCGACCGCAACCGCAATGCCGTGATGAGCGGCGGCACCGCCCTGGCGCAGCTCGGCTGGCTGCTGCCCAACAGCCGCGGCGCGGAGAGCGAGGCGGACCGCATCGGCATCGAGATCGCCGCGCGTGCCGGCTACGACCCGGAGGCCGCGATCAGTCTGTGGAAGAAGATGCAGGCCGCCAATGGCAAGGGGCCGCCGCAGTTCCTCTCCACCCACCCCGCGCCGGCGACGCGCATCAAGGACCTTGCCGGTCTGGTCCCCTACATGCGGCCGATCTACGCCGAGGCGCCGCGGACGCCGGTGGGGCCGCACATCCGCAGCGCCGACAACGTGCGCGACGTGAGCCAGGGAGCGGCGCCGGCGCAGAAGGCGCTGACCCTGGTGCCGATCCCCGACAAGGACGCCAAGGCCAAGGACGAGCGCTAGCGATGTCCGAGGGCGTTCTCGAGGTCGCCGCGGCGGTCATCGAACGGCCGGACGGTGCCTTTCTCATGGCCAGCCGGCCTGAAGGCAAGGCCTACGCCGGCTGGTGGGAGTTCCCCGGCGGTAAGGTGGAGGCGGGCGAGACCGCGCGCGAGGCGCTGGCGCGTGAACTGCACGAGGAGCTGGGCATCGAGGTGCGCGAGGCCTGGCCCTGGCTCAACCGCAGCTACGTCTACCCCCACGCCCACGTCATGCTGCGCTTCTTCCGCGTCACCGCCTGGGCGGGCGAGCCGCAGCCGCGCGAGGGCCAGCGGTTTGCCTGGACCCACGCCGCACGCCCCGAGGTCGAACCCATCCTGCCCGCCAACGGCCCCATCCTGAAGGGCCTGCGCCTGCCCCTGGAGTACGCCATCTCGGCGGCATCCGACCTCGGCGAGGCGGAATTCCTGCGCCGCCTGGAGTGGCGCCTGGCGCACGGCCTGCGCCTGCTGCAGCTGCGCGAGAAGGCGCTGTCCGCGAGCGCCCTCGCGCGCCTGGCCGGGGAAGTGGCGGCGCGCTGTCGCGAACACGGCGCGCTGCTGGTGGTGAACGGTGACGTCGCGCTGGCGGAACGTCTGGGCGCGGGCGTGCAGCTGCCCGCCGCGCAGCTGATGTCCACCACCGCGCGCCCGCCCCTGGAGTGGGTCGGCGCGTCCTGCCACGACCCCGCGGAGCTGGCGCGCGCAGCCGCGCTGGAGCTGGACTGGGCGCTTCTCTCACCCATCCAGGCCACCGCCAGCCACCCCGGCGCCGCGCCCCTGGGCTGGGGCACCCTGGCAGCCTGGCTGCGCGACTACCCCGTGCCGGTGTTCGCGCTCGGCGGCCTCGATGCCGGCGATCTGGCGCGTGCGCGCGCGCTCGGCGCGCACGGCATCGCCCAGCGCGGTGGCGCCTGGGCCATCCCCACACCGGAGTCCCCGTGATGAAGAAACACCTCGCCTACCTTCTCCCCGTGCTGCTGATCCTCCTGATCGGCGGGGTGCTCTGGTCGCAGCGCCTGAACGAGGACGCGGGGGTGAGCCGCACCCTGGCCTGCGCCGATCTGCGCCAGGGCTGTTCGGTGGAACTCGACGGCACGCCCGTGACGGTCCGCATGCTGGGCGCGCTCAAGCCGCTGTCGGCCTTCCGCGTCGAGGTGCATGCACCGCAGGCGCGGCGGGTCGAGGCGCGCTTCACCATGGAGGGCATGGACATGGGCTTCAATCTTTACACCCTGCGCGCCGATAAAGCAGGTATGTTTACCGCCAGCGTGACCCTGCCGGTGTGCGTGAGCGGACGGCGCGACTGGGTCATGCAGCTACGAGTCGACGACTCACGGCTGTCGGTGCCGTTTGTCACCGACATGTAATGCAGGGGGAGGGGCCGACTCCTATAATCGGCCGAAGCCCGCGTCTTCGGGCCGGGCGTGGCAAATACGCGAGGATGGATGATGGGAAGCGAACATATCTATAAGCAGTTCGACGCCGACCTGGAGGCGGTGCGCGCGCGCGTGCTGGAGATGGGTGGTCTGGTGGAGGAGCAGGTCAGCAAGGCGGTGGAGTCGCTGATCAACGGCGACGTCCGGCAGGCGCAGGAGGTGATCGCCAACGACCATCGGGTGAATTCCCTGGAGGTCATGGTCGACGAGGCCTGCACCAACATCATCGCGCGCCGCCAGCCGACCGCGGGCGACCTGCGCATGATCCTGACCATCGTCAAGACCATCACCGACCTGGAGCGCATCGGCGACGAGGCCAGCAAGATCGCGCGCACCGCGTGCAAGATGTACGAGAGCGATCGCGTGGTGATGCCCCGCTACAACGAGATCCGCTATATGGCCAGCCTGGCGATCCGCATGCTGCGCGACTCGCTGGACGCCTTCGCGCGCCTGGATGTCTCCGGTGCCGCCAACGTGGCGCGCCAGGACATCGAGGTGGACGAGGAGTTCCACCTCATCACGCGCCACCTCATCACCTTCATGATGGAAGACCCGCGCACCATCTCCACCTTCATCGACCTCCTGTTCGTGGTGAAGGCGATCGAGCGTATCGGCGACCACTCCAAGAACATGTCCGAGTACGTGGTGTACATGGTCAAGGGCAAGGACGTGCGCCACACCAGCATCGAGGAACTGGAGCGCGAGATCCTCTGATCCGCGTCGCGAGCGTGAAAAAAGCCGGCTCTGGCCGGCTTTTTTATTGGGCGCGGGGGACGGGGCTAGTGGTGCGGGTGCATGCGCCTGCCGCCCGCGTCGGTGGCCTCGGCCTCGATGCGCAGGGTCTGCGACTTGCCGGCGCCGTCCAGGACGGTGAGGCTGACCGGCACGCGGTCGCCCTGTTTGATCGGCTGCTTGAGGCCGATGAACATGATGTGCAGGCCGCCCGGCTTCAGGCTCACGGTCTTGCCCTTGGGCAGGGCGATCTCCTTGACCTGGCGCATGCTCATGACGCCGCCTTCCATGCTCATGGTGTGCAGTTCCAGGCTGTCGGAGACGGGGCTGCTGCCGGCCACCAGCTTCATGTCGGCGTCGGCGGTGAGGTCCAGGAAGCCGCCGGCCACCTTCTGGCCGGGGGCGGTGGCGCGCACCCAGGCGTTCTCGATCTTCACCGAATCCGCGAGGGCGGGGGTGCCCAGCCCGGCGAGGAGGAGGGCGGAGAAAAGGGCGGGTAGGACGAAACGGTTTCGCATGGCGGTGTCCTTTCTGCTCAGTCGAAGTGGTACGCGATCTTCGCCCAGATGAAGCGGCCCGGTTCGTTCACGCGCGTGGTCTGAGTGTATCCGCTGACGAGGGCGCCGGCGCGGCTGATGTGCTCGGCATAGGCCTTGTCGAAGAGGTTGTCGATGCCGGCGCTGATCAGCAGCTTCTTGCTCGGCTTGTAGCTGGTGTTGAGCGCCAGGGTGGCGAAGCCGGGGGTGGTGCCGATGTCCTGGCCGACGATGTTGCCGTAGCCCACGTCGACGCGGTCCTGGGCCGCGACCATGCGCAGCACGCCGCCAAAGGTCCAGGGGCCGGTCGTGTAATCCAGACCGAGGCGGCCTTCCAACGGCGGGGTCTGTGCCAGCGGCACGTCGCGCGTGTCGTTGTCGGCATGCACGTAGGCGAGCGTGCCGCGCAGCGTCCAGGCGGGGGCGAAGCGCCAGGCCAGGTCCGCCTCGCCGCCGAAGCGCGTGGCGTCCACGTTCTCCACGCAGCCCATCGCGCTCGCGCAGCCGGCGACACCATTGATGCGGGTCAGCAGGTAGTCGTCCACCTTGGCGTAGAACAGGGAGACGGAGCCCTGCAGCGCCTGGCTCTTCCACAGCAGGCCGGCGTCGAGCTGGTGGGTCTTTTCCGGGTTGAGGTTGCTGGTCAGGGACAGGCCGCCCTTGTTCACCGCCTCCCAGTAGTCCATCGGCCGCTCGTTGTGGCCCAGGCCGACGAAGGCGGTGGCGGGCATGCCGGCCAGGTCCTGCTCGTAGCGCGCGAAGCCGGAGGTAAGGTCGCGCTCGGCATCGGCGAGGAACACGCCGGCGTTGTAGCGGGTCGCGTCCCAGTTGTCGTGGCGCAGGCCGCCGATGACGCGGCGGCCGTCGCCGAGGTGGTGCGTCAGCTCGCCGAACACGCCGACGATGCTGCTCTCGTAGTCCTTGAGGCGCGGCAGGCCCGCATAGGCCTCGGCCAGCGCCAGGGAGGTCATCATGCGCTGCCGCAGGGTGTGTTGGTCGTCACGCCAGTCCGCGCCCAGCTTCAGGGTCGTGGACTCGCCCAGGGCCAGGTCGGCCGAGGCGCGTGCGCCGTCGGTCTCGCGGTCCGGGTTGCTCACCGAGTAGGACACCGGGGTGCCCGGGTTGGGGCGCAGGCTGTAGTTGTCCATCACGTGGTCGATGTAGCTGTGGTAGAGGCGCAGCGACACGCCGGCGAGCAGCGGCGAGATCGCCTTCTTCTCCACGGTCAGGCCGTAGGTGTCGCGGTCGAACTTCACGCCGTCCATGGAGCGGTCGGCATAGGCCGCCTCGGCCTTGCTCGCGGTGTAGTCGAAGTCGATGCGGGTGTCGCGGTCGGGGCGGAAGCCGGCGAGCACGGTGCCGCTCTGGCGCTGGTAGGCGGAATGCACCTCGGTGCCGTTGCCGTCCTCGTAGTTGCCGGACTCGGCGTGGGTGAGCGTCGCCTCGATGTGCGCCTTGTCCGAGGCGGCCTTGCCGCTGGCGAGCAGATCGACCCGCTCCCAGGCACCGGCGAGGGCGCTGAGGCTGGCCGAGGCGCCCGGCTGGATCTCGCCGCGGTCGCGCTCGAACAGCACCACGCCGGCGGCGTTGCCGTTGCCGTAGGCGACGGTCTGTGGGCCCTTGATCACCGTCACCTTGTCGAAGGTCTCGGGGAAGACGTAGGCGGTGGGCGGGTCCATGCGCATGCCGCAGCCGCCGTGGAAGTCCGCGCCGTCCAGCAGCACGTTCAGACGCGAGCCGGCGAGGCCGCGCAGCACCGGGTCGCCGTCGGTGCCGCCCTTGCGGATCACGTTGAAGCCGGGGACGTTCTTCAGGAAGCTGGCGCCGTCGTTGGCGGGGACGGGCTGCTGCGGCGCCTTGGGGTCGAGCTCGACGGTCAGGGGTTCGAGCATGCGCGGCGCGGTGACGACGATCTCGTCCAGGGTGGGGGTGTCGGCGGCGTGGGCGAAGAGCGGGGCGCATCCGAGCAGGACGGCGAGGGGTTTGAGGCGCATGGGGCTGGGCGGTTGGTTGAAGGATCGACCGCCGATGGTAGGGACGGCACGGCACCGCGAACATGCGACCGATTGCCGCAGGCGGGCCCCGCGCGCGGCCGGCATCAACATGGTGCCTGACGCACCGAAACGATGCCCTTGTCCCGTCGCGGGAATTCATTTCCGGTCCTTCTGCCTCGTAGCCAACTGAATCCAAAGAATTGTTGTCGGGTTATGGAGAGTGGCACGGGCGTTGCTACATGGGCTTCGAATATTACGAATATTCACCCGCGTAATACCTCGACAAGGAGCCCACCATGCATGCGAAGTCCCTCGGCAGTTCCCTCAAGAAATGGCTGACCCGCCTGGCGCTGCCCGCCGCCACGGCCCTGGCGCTTAGCGCGCACGCGGCCGCGCCGCTCAAGATCGGTTACAGCGACTGGCCGGGCTGGGTGGCCTGGCAGGTGGCGATCGACAAGGGCTGGTTCAAGGAGGCGGGCGTGCCCGTGGCCTTCGAGTGGTTCGACTACTCCGCCTCGCTGGAGGCCTTCTCCGCCGGCAAGATCGACGCCGTCACCATGACCAACGGCGACGCCCTGGTCACTGGCTCCACCGGCGCGAAGAGCGTGATGGTGATGCTCACCGACTACTCCAACGGCAACGACATGATCGTCGGCAAGCCCGGCGTGCGCTCCATCAAGGCCCTGAAGGGCAAAAAGGTGGCGGTCGAGGTCGGCCTGGTGGAGCACCTGCTGCTGCTCAATGGCCTGAAGAAGGCGGGCATGAAGGAGTCCGACGTCACCCTGGTGAACGCCAAGACCAACGAGATGCCGCAGATGCTCGCCTCCGGCGACGTCGCCGCCGTGGGCGCCTGGCAGCCCATCGCCGGCCAAGCCATGAAGGGCGTGCCCGGCGCCAAGCCCATCTACACCTCCGCCGACGAACCCGGCCTGATCTACGACGTGCTGGCGGTGAACCCGGCCAGCGCCAAGCAGCGCAAGGCCGACTGGGTGAAGGTGGTGAAGGTGTGGGACAAGGTCGTGAAGTACATCAACGACCCCAAGACCCAGCCCGACGCGGTGAAGATCATGGCCGCGCGCTCCGGCGTCACGCCCGAGGTCTACCTGCCTCTGCTCAAGGGCACCAAGCTGCTGAGCCTGGACGAGGCGAAGAAGGTCTACGTCAAGGGCGATGGCTTCAAGACCCTGGAAGGCTCCTCCAAGGTGGCTGACCAGTTCAACGTCGCCAACGGCGTCTACAAGGCCCCCGAGAACGTCGGCGCCTATCTGGACCCGTCCTTCACCAACGCCAAGTGATCCGAGCGGGGCACGGAGCGGACATGAACCCGATCGCCATGCTGACCGAGGCCGACGCGCGCAGGCGCACCCTGCTGGCGGTCGGTTCCTTCCTCCTGCCCCTGCTGGCCTGGTGCCTGGTCAGCTATGTGCCCTTCGTCTGGCACCCCAAGGTCGAGGTCACCGTGCCCGGTGGCGTCGACTACTTCCAGGTCGGCATGCTGGTGGACCGCGCCCAGTTCGAGGATGAATCCGCCTACGCCAAGGAGCAGGGCCTGGCCCTGCCCGCCGGCGTGCCCGCCAACCCCATCTACCTGCCCGCGCCGCATGAAGTGGCGCAGGCCTTCTACACCGGCTTCACCACCGCGCCCGAGCAGAAGGACGCGCCCTGGCTGCACGAGAGCCTGTGGCACAGCATCCAGATCATCTTCTGGGGCTTTCTGGTCTCGTCCCTCATCGGTGTCCCCTTGGGGATCCTCGCCGGCACCTATGCCAGCCTCGGCCGCCTCTCCGAGCCCTTCATCGAATTCTTCCGCTATCTGCCCGCGCCCGCCTTCGGTGCGCTGGCGGTGGCGGTGCTGGGGATCTACGACGGTCCCAAGATCGCCATCATCGTCATCGGCACCCTGTTCCAGCAGGTGCTGATCATCGCCAACACCACGCGCAAGCTGGAGGCCACCATCGTCGAGGCCGCGCGCACCCTGGGCACCCGCGGCGCGCGGCTGATCACCAAGGTGGTGGTGCCGGGCATCCTGCCGGACCTGTACCGCGACCAGCGCATCCTGCTGGGCTGGGCCTGGACCTACCTGATCGTCGCCGAGCTGATCGGCACCAGCTCGGGCATCACCTGGTACATCACCCAGCAGGCGCGCTACCAGCATTTCGACAACGTCTACGCCGCGATCATGATGATCGGCATCCTCGGTTTCGGCACCGACCTGCTGCTGGCCAGGCTGGGCAAGCGTCTATTCCCCTGGGACCGCGCCCAGGACCGGAGGTGAGCTTATGAATAAACCTACTGCGCGTCCCGATTCCGGCCCTGCGATGCTCGCCGTACCCATGTACGGCTGCGCTTCTCGGACCGGACTAGGACCGCTCGCTACGGTTTCTTCACAAGCTCAAGCCTGGGAAACAAGGTAAGAACATGACAGAGACCGCATCCACGAATTATCTGGAACAGTCCCCCGCGGTGCGGGAACGTTTCGCCCGCATCAACCAGCGCGAGACCATCCTGGAGGTGCGCGGCCTGGGCAAGCGCTACCGTTCCCCCCAGGGCGAGACGGATGCCCTGCGTGGCATCGACTTCAGCGTGCGCCGGCGCGAGTTCATCTGCGTCATCGGCCCCTCCGGCTGCGGCAAGTCCACCCTTGCGCGCATCCTCGCCGGTCTCGATACCCACACCTCGGGCGAGGCCCTGCTGGACGGCAAGCCCATCACCGGGCCGGGGCAGGACCGTGGCATGGTGTTCCAGGGCTATTCCCTGTTCCCCTGGCTGACGGTGAAGAAGAACGTCATGTTCGGCCCCCTGGCGAACGGCCGCGGCCACGACGACGCCGAGCGCGACGCCCTCCTGTGGCTGGAGCTGATCGGTCTGGAGAAATTCGCCGACGCCTACCCGCACCAGCTCTCCGGCGGCATGCGCCAGCGCGTCGCCATCGCCCGCGCCCTGGTGAACCAGCCGCGCATCCTGCTCATGGACGAGCCCTTCGGCGCCCTCGACGCACAGACCCGCGCCAAGATGCAGTCCCACCTGATCGACATCTGGCGCAACATCGACATCACGGTGCTGTTCATCACCCACGACCTCGACGAGGCCATCTACCTCGCCGACCGCATCCTGGTGCTCAAGGCCCATCCCGGCGAGGTGCAGGAGATCATCGAGGTGCCGGTGCCGCGTCCGCGTTCGCCCGCGCAGTTCAACACGCCCGAGTTCCGCGCCACCAAGGCGCGGCTGGAGCAGCTCATCCATCCGGAACCGGAGCCGGTGCCGGAGGACGAGCAGAAGGTGCACCCGCACCTGATCCGCTTCACCGACGTGCACGACAACGTGGAGTGACGAACATGCGCTGGTCCGATCTCACCTGGTCCGAACTCCCCGACGTGCTGGCCCGCTGCGGCCAGTCCGCGATCCTGCCGGTGGGCGCCACCGAGCAGCACGGCCCGCACCTGGGCAGCGGCGTCGACTTCGTCATCGCCGAAGCGCTGTGCGCCGCCGTCGCCGCGCGGACCGGCGTGCCCATGCTGCCGACCCTGCCCTACGGCTGCTCGCTCGGCCACAGCCGGCGCTGGCCCGGCACCATCGCCCTGCCGCCCATCACCCTGATCGAGGTGGTCAAGCAGATCGGCGACTGGGCCTACCACTCGGGCGTGCGTCGCCTGTTCATCGTCAACGCCCACGTCACCAACGCCGCGCCGCTGCGCTGCGCCCTGGAGATGCTGCGCGCCGAACACGACGACCTGATGGTGGCGGTGATCAACACCGCGTCCATCAGCGAGCGCGTGCGCCAGTTCCACTTCGCCGACGCCGCCGACTGGCACGCCAACGACGCCGAGACCTCGCTGATGCTGGCGATCGCGCCCGAGGGCGTGCGTCCCGACAGGCTGGCCGAGGCGGACGACCCGGACCGCACCTGCGGCTGCGTGTTCGCCCACCCGGTCAACCGCACCAGCCTCAACGGCGTCACCGGCACCCCCAGCCAGGCCAGCGCCGACAAGGGCCGGCAGTGGTTCGACTGGATGGTCGCCGACCTCGCCGAACTGATCGTGAAGGGCAGCGAGGAGACCCCGCCGCTGCCGCATTCCTACAACACCGCCTGTTTCGAGGCCGCCTGAACGGCCACTTATCCAAAGGAACCGCCATGACCACCACCCTCGACAAACCCGCCCACCCGGCCGAGGCCACCGCCCAGCTGCAGCGCGAGCTGATGGACAAGGGCGTGAAGTACTGCATCGGCGCCTACGTCGACATCCACGGCGTGCCCAAGGCCAAGGTGGTGCCCATCGCCCACCTCGGCCACATGGCCAAGGGCTCCGAGCGCTACACCGGCTACGCCCTCGACGGCCTGGGCCAGGCCCCCAACGACGACGAGCTGACCTCGGTGCCGGACCTGGACCGCGCCATCCAGCTGCCCTGGGAGCCGAAGATCGCCTGGATCCCCGCCGACAACCACTTCCAGGGCCGGCCCTACGCCCTCAACACCCGCGTCGCCCTGAAGAACCAGCTCAAGGAGGCGGCCAAGCTCGGCTACGGCATGAACCTGGGCATCGAGTGCGAGATCTTCCTGCTCAAGCAGGACGAGGACGGCCGCCTGTCGGTGCCGGACCCCGAGGACAAGCTGGCCAAGTCCTGCTACGACGTGCGCGGCTTCACCAACAGCTTCGGCTGGCTGGACAAGATGGCGAGCACCATCAACGACCTGGGCTGGGACCTGTACTCCTTCGACCACGAGGACGCCAACGGCCAGTTCGAGTTCGACTTCAACTACGCCGACGCCCTGACCACCTGCGACCGCCTCACCTTCTTCCGCTTCATGGCCAAGCACTACGCCCGCGAGGAGGGCCTGCTCGCCACCATGATGCCCAAGCCCTTCGCCGACAAGACCGGCAACGGCGCCCATTTCAACATGTCGCTGTATGACCTCGATACCGGCAGGAACCTGTTCGCCTGCGCGCCCGAGGACGACCCGCACGGCATCGGCCTCACCCCGCTCGGCTACAGCTTCGTCGCCGGCATCCTCAAGCACGGCCGCGCCCTGTGCGCCGTGTTCGCGCCCACCGTGAACAGCTACAAGCGCCTGGTGCGGCGCGGCGCCATGAGCTACTTCTCCTGGGCGCCGGTGTTCAACTCCTGGGGCTCCAACAACCGCACCAACTCCGTGCGCATCCCCGCCGGCGGCGGCCGCTGCGAGTCGCGCAACGCCGACGGCGCGGTGAACCCCTACCTCGCCGCCACCCTGGTCCTGGCCGCCGGCCTGGAGGGCATCCGCGAAGGGTTGGATCCGGGCAACCCCAACGAGGACAACCTCTACGCCATCAGCGAGACGGAGCGCGCCGCGCGCGGCATCGAGTTCCTGCCGCAGACCCTGCAGGAGGCGGTCGCCGCCTTCGCCGCCGACCCGCTGGTGGAAAAGACCCTGGGCAAGGAACTGCGCGACGAGTTCATCCGCTACAAGGGCGAGGAGTGGGAGGCCTACCACCTCTCGGTCTCGAAGTGGGAAGTAGAGCGCTACTCCTACATGTTCTGAACACCCATGAATAAATCTACTGCGCGTCCCAATGCCGGCCCTGCGATGCTCGTCGTACTCACGTACGACTGCGCTTCTCGAACCAGCCTTGGGCCGCTCGCGACGATTTCTTCATGGGTGTCTGACTGAGAGAGATGCCATGAAGCCGAACCGCCTGGAAAGACCCTCCACCCTGGTGAGCCGCATCAGCGTCTCGCTGCCGCCGGACCTGCTCACCGAGCTGGACGGCATGGTGGAGAGCCGCGGCTACGACAGCCGCTCCCAGGCGATCGGCGAGATGGTCAACTACCAGCTCGCCGAGCATAAGCGCAGTCTCGGCGGCGAGGTCATGGCCGGCACCCTGACCCTGCTCTACAACCGCTCCACGCGCGGCCTGCAGGCCCGGCTGGCGGACCTGCAATACCAGTACATCGACGAGGTCATCAGCTCGCTGCATGTGCACCTCACCGAGGACCGCATGCTGGAGGTGCTGCTGGTGCAGGGCCCGGCCGCCCGGCTGCAGGCGATCGGCAACGAGATGATCGCCCAGCGCGGCGTCATCACCGGCCGGCTGCACCTGCTGGCGGCGGTCATCCCGCCGCTGCACGCGCCCACGAACGACACGAAGGAATAGTCATGGAACATCCCGAAATGGCCCTGAACAATCCGCCGGCTGACGCGCCGGTGGATGTGATCGAGCACTGGCGCCGCTTCGCGCCCGACCTGGACGCGGACAAGGTGCTGTTCTCCGAGCTGGTGCCCGGTGGCGGCCACTGGTCCTACCGCCTGCCGCGCGGCACCACGCTGCGCATCACCGCCCTCGATGCCGGCGCCAACCTCTCCCTGGTGCTGTACTCGGCGCAGGAGAAGCTGGAGCGCTACAACATGCCGGACTCGCTCAAGGCCCAGCACACCGCGCACTACACCCGCGGCCACGTGCTGATGAGCGACATGGGCCGCGCCATGGCCTCCATCACCGCCGACAGCCTGGGCTGGCACGATCCGCTCGGCCTGCTGCTCGACAAGCGCCTGATGCACGAGAAGTACGGCGACCACCCCTACCAGCAGTACCGCAACGCCATGTACCGCTCCGGCCGCGACGGCCTCCTGATCGAGATCGGCAAGTACGGCCTGGGCAAGCGCGACCTGGTGGCGCCGGTGAACTTCTTCTCCAAGGTGGCGGTGGACGAGGAGGGGCGCTTCAACTACGCGCCCGGCCACGCCAAGGCGGGCGACTTCGTCGACCTGCGCCTCGACATGGACGTGATCGTCGCCTTCTCCACCGCCCCGCACCCGCTCGACCCCAATCCCGCCTACGCCCCCGGCAAGGTGGGCCTGGCGCTGTGGCGTTCCGGTGCCGCGCCCAAGGACGACTACTGCCGCGCCTTCCGCCCCGAGAACGCGCGCGCCCTGCACAACACCGACATGCTGTATCTGGCCTGAGGACATCGCCATGACCGCCACTGCCGTCGCTGCTTCCATCCGGGAAAGCGCCCTCGACCCGGCCCACGCCGTGTACGACCACACCGTGCCCGCCGGCGAGCCCTACCTGCTGGAGATCGCCAAGGGCCAGACCCTGCGCATCGTCGACCTGGAGGGCAACCAGGCCGTCGACGTGATCTTCTACAACCGCGACGACGGCGCCGAGCACTACAGCGCCACCGAGACCCTGCTGCGCCAGGGCGGCATCTACCTGACCACGGGCAGCGTGCTGTACAGCGACGAGGGCAACCCCATGCTGACCATCGTCGCCGACACCTGCGGCCGCCACGACACCCTGGGCGGGGCCTGCGCGGCGGAGAGCAACACCGTGCGCTACGCCCTGCAGAAGAAGTTCATGCACAGCTGTCGCGACAACTACCTGACCGCCCTGCAGCACGCCGACATCGGCCTTTCCAAGCGCGACCTGGTGCCCAACATCAACTTCTTCATGAACGTCCCGGTCACGGAGGCGGGCCAGCTCACCTTTGCCGACGGCGTCTCCGCGCCCGGCAAATACGTGGAGCTGCGCGCCGAGATGAACCTGTGGATGCTGGTCTCCAACTGCCCGCAGCTGAACAACCCGTGCAACGCCTACAACCCCACGCCGGCGCGGTTTTTGTTGTGGGACTGAACCCGATCACTCCCTCTCCCTCCGGGAGAGGGTTGGGGTGAGGGAGCAACGGTCGCGGTAGTGGAAACCGTGCTCCCTCTCCCCCAGCCCCTCCCCCGGTGGGGGAGGGGAGACCCCGCGCGGGACGGCCCGCGCGGATAACGACGAAAAGCGGGACGCCCCGCACAGGTGAAAAGATGTTCAAGAAAGTCCTGATCGCCAACCGCGGCGCCATCGCCTGCCGCATCCAGCGCACGCTGAAGCAGCTGGGCGTGGCCTCCGTCGCCGTGTACTCCGAGGCCGACGCCGCCGCGCGCCACGTGCTGGAGGCCGACGAGGCCTTCCTGCTCGGCCCCGCGCCCGCCGCCGAGAGCTACCTGCGCGCCGACAAGATCCTGGCGATCGCGAAGGCATGCGGCGCCGAGGCCATCCACCCCGGCTACGGCTTCCTCTCCGAGAACCCGGACTTCGCCGATGCCTGCGAGGCGGCCGGCATCGCCTTCGTCGGCCCCACCGGCGAGCAGATGCGCGCCTTCGGCCTCAAGCACACGGCGCGCGAGCTGGCGCAGGCCAACGGTGTGCCGCTGCTGCCCGGCTCCGGCCTGCTCGCCGACGTCGGCCACGCCCAGTCCGAGGCGCGGCGCATCGGCTACCCGGTGATGCTGAAGAGCACCGCCGGCGGCGGCGGCATTGGCATGCGCCTGATCTGGAGCGAGGACCAGCTCGCCGAGGCCTATGCCTCCGTCGACCGCCTGGCCCGCGCCAACTTCAAGGAGGCCGGCATCTACCTGGAGAAGTACGTCGAACGGGCGCGCCACATCGAGGTGCAGATCTTCGGCGACGGCCAGGGCAACGTGGTGGCCTTGGGCGAGCGCGACTGCTCGGTGCAGCGGCGTAATCAAAAAGTCGTGGAAGAGACCCCGGCCCCTGGCCTCACCGACGCGCAGCGCGCCGAGCTGCTCGCCACCGCCGTGCGCCTGGGCCAGGCGGTGAACTACCGCTCCGCCGGCACGGTGGAGTTCGTCTACGACGCGTCGACGGGCGAGTTCTACTTCCTGGAGGTGAACACCCGCCTGCAGGTGGAGAACGGCGTCACCGAGGAGGTGACCGGCATCGACCTGGTGGACTGGATGATCAGCCTCGCCGCCGGCGATCTTTCGCCCCTGGACGGCTTCCGCATCGTGCCGCGGGGCGCGGCGATCCAGGTGCGCCTCTACGCCGAGGACCCGAACAAGAACTTCCAGCCCAGCGCCGGCCTGCTCAGCGCCGCGCGCTTTCCCGACGACATCCGCGTGGACGCCTGGGTGCGCGACGGCACCGTGGTGCCGCCCAACTACGACCCCATGCTGGCCAAGCTGATCGCCCACGGCCCGGACCGCGAGACGGCGCGCATGCGACTCATCGCCGCCCTGCAGGCGAGCGAGGTGGCGGGCATCGAGACCAACCGCGCCTATCTCGCGCAGGTCCTGGCCACTCCCGACTTCGTCGCCGGCCGCCAGATCACGCGCATGCTGGAGGGCTTCCACTACCGGCCCGCGAGCATCGACGTGCTGGAGCCGGGCGTGCAGTCCAGCCTCCAGGACTGGCCCGGCCGCACCGGCTACTGGGACGTCGGCGTGCCGCCCTCCGGGCCCATGGACGCACTCTCGATGCGCCTGGCCAACCGCCTGGTAGGCAACCCGGAGGGCGCGGCGGCGCTGGAGCTGACCGCCGCCGGCCCGACCCTCAGGTTCAACTGCGACAGCGTGATCGCCCTCGGCGGCGCCGATATGGCCGCGAAGCTGGACGGCGAGGCCATCGAGACCTGGCGCGCCTACCCGGTCAAGGCCGGCGCGGTGCTGCAACTCGGCCGCATCGAGGGCGCCGGCCTGCGCGCCTACCTCGCGGTGGCGGGCGGCTTCCAGGCGCCGGACTACCTGGGTTCCAAGTCCACCTTCACCCTCGGCCAGTTCGGCGGCCACGGCGGCCGGACGCTGCGGGCGGGCGACGTGCTGCACCTGGCGCTCCCCTCCCCCGCCGGGGGAGGGGCCGGGGGTGAGGGAACCCGGCATGCGGTATCCGAACCGGCATCCCTCTCCCCAGGCCTGCATCCCCCCCTCACCCATGCCTGGGAGATCGGCGTCCTCTACGGCCCGCACGGCGCGCCCGACTTCTTCACCGATGCCGACATCGACACCTTCTTCGCCACCGCCTGGGAGGTGCACTACAACTCGTCGCGCACCGGCGTGCGCCTGATCGGCCCCAAGCCGCACTGGGCGCGCACGGACGGCGGCGAGGCGGGCCTGCATCCCTCCAACATCCACGACAACGCCTACGCCATCGGCGCCGTCGACTTCACCGGCGACATGCCCGTGATCCTTGGCCCGGACGGCCCGTCGCTGGGCGGCTTCGTCTGCCCGGCAACCATCTGCCAGGCCGAGCTGTGGAAGATGGGCCAGTTGAAACCGGGCGACACCGTGCGCTTCAAGCGCCTGACGCGTGAGCAGGCCAACGAACTGCAACGCGCGCAGGACGCCGCCGTCGCCGCCCTCGACGCGCCCGCCTTCGCCAGCCTGCCGCCGGAGCACGCGCCGCTGGGCACGCCGGTGCTGCGCCGCCTGCTCTCGGAGGGAGAGAAACCGGATCTGGTGGTGCGCCAGTCCGGCGACGCCAGCCTGCTGTTCGAACTGGGCCCGCTGGTGCTGGACCTGGAGCTGCGCTTCCGCATCCAGGCCCTCATGGAGGCGGTGAAGCGCGAAGACCTGCCCGGCATCCTCGACCTCACGCCCGGCATCCGTTCCCTGCAGGTGCACTTCGACCCGCGCGCGGTGGACCAGGATGCGCTGATCGACGCCATCGTCGCCCTGGAGGAAGGCCTGCCGCCGGTGGACGACATGGAGGTGCCCTCGCGCATCGTCCACCTGCCGCTGTCCTGGGATGACCCCGCGACCAAGCTGGCGATCGAGAAGTACATGCAGTCGGTGCGCCCCGACGCGCCCTGGTGCCCGAGCAACATCGAGTTCATCCGCCGCATCAACGGCCTGGACTCCATCGAGGACGTCTACAAGGTGGTGTTCGAGGCCAGCTACCTGGTCATGGGCCTGGGCGACGTCTACCTGGGCGCGCCGGTGGCGACACCGCTCGACCCGCGCCACCGCCTGGTCACCACCAAGTACAACCCGGCCCGTACCTGGACGCCGGAGAACGCGGTCGGCATCGGCGGCGCCTACATGTGCGTGTACGGCATGGAGGGTCCCGGCGGCTACCAGTTCGTCGGCCGCACGGTGCAGATGTGGAACCGCCACCGCGTCACCGCCGACTTCGAGAAGCCCTGGCTGCTGCGCTTCTTCGACCAGATCCGCTTCTACCCGGTGGGCGAGCAGGAACTGCTGAAACTGCGCGAAGACTTCGTGCATGGCAAGTTCCAGCTCCGGGTCGAGCCGACGCGCCTGCGCCTGCGCGACTACCGTGCCTTCCTGGCCGAAAACGCCGCGTCCATCACCGCCTTCAAGGCCGGCCAGCAGGCTGCCTTCGACGCCGAGCGCGAGCGCTGGAAGGCCGCCGGCCAGGACGTGGTGGCGAGCGATACCCTGGTCGCCGAGGCCGGCCCGGACAGCGAGCTGGACCTGCCCGAGAACGCCCGCCCCGTGGCCAGCCACGTCGCCGGCAGCGTGTGGAAGGTCGAGGTGAAGGTGGGCGATGCGGTGAAGGCCGGCCAGACCCTGGTGATCGTCGAGTCGATGAAGATGGAGTTCGCCCTCGTCGCGCCCTGCGACGGCACGCTTACCCACCTGTTCTGCAAGGAGGGCGGCGCCGTGTCGGCGGGGCAGGACCTGCTGGTGATCGAGGAGACGGCATGAGCACGTTAAGCCTCGACATCGCCTCCCTCAAGGCCGCCTACGCCGCGGGCACCCTCACGCCGACGACACTCGCCGAGGAGCTCATCCGCCGCACGGCGGAGGACCCGAACCGGGTCTGGATCCAGCGCCTCTCCGACGACGCCATCCTCGCCTACGCCAAGGCCCTGGAGGGCAAGGACCCGGCGACGTTGCCCCTGTACGGCATCCCCTTCGCCATCAAGGACAACATCGACCTGGCGGGCCTGCCCACCACCGCTGCCTGTCGCGAATACGCCTACGCGCCGGAGCAAAGCGCCTTCGTCGTGCAGCGCCTGATCGACGCCGGCGCCATCCCCATCGGCAAGACCAACCTGGACCAGTTCGCCACCGGCCTCAACGGCACGCGCTCGCCCTGGGGCGCCTGCCGCAACGCCTTCAACCCGGAATACATCTCCGGCGGTTCCAGTTCCGGCTCGGCGGTCGCCGTGGCCCTGGGCTATTGCAGCTTCGCCCTCGGCACCGACACCGCCGGCTCCGGGCGCGTGCCTGCGGCCTTCAACAACCTGGTCGGCCACAAGCCCAGCCTGGGTTGGCTGTCCGCCAGCGGCCTGGTGCCGGCCTGCCGCTCGCTCGACACCATCTCCGTGTTCGCCCTCACCGCCGGGGACGCCGAGGCGGTGACCGCCGTCGCCGCCGGCTTTGATCCGGCCGACGCCTTCTCGCGCAAGGTCGGGGGCCACGGCTTCGACTTCGGCTCGGCCCCGTCCTTCCGCGTCGGCATTCCGAAGGCAGAGCAGTTGCGGTTCTTCGGCAATGCCGAGGCGGAGCGCCTGTTCGGCGAGGCGGTGGCGCGCATCCAGGCCCTGGGCGGCGAGTGCGTCGAGTTCGACCTGCAGCCCTTCCTCGATACCGCGAAGCTGCTCTACGAGGGCCCCTGGGTGGCGGAACGCTACGCCGCCATCCGCGCGTTCTTCGACGCCAACCCGGAGGCGCCCCTGCCGGTGATCCGCGAGATCGTCGGCGGCGCCAGGCGCTGGTCGGCCGCCGACGCCTACGAGTACGGCTACCGCCTCAAGGCCTACAAGCGCCAGTGCGACGCCCTGCTGGGCGCGGTGGACTGCGTGCTCATGCCCACCGCCGGCACGATCTACACCATCGCCGAACTGGAGGCCGACCCGATCCGCCTCAACAGCAACCTGGGCTGGTACACCAACTTCATGAACCTGCTGGACTACGCCGCGACGGCAGTGCCGGCCGGGTTCCAGCAGGACGGCCTGCCATTCGGCGTGACCCTGTTCGCGCAGCGCGACCAGGACGGGCCGCTGCTGCGCCTCGCCGGGCGCATGCACCAGGCCTTGGGCGGCAAGCTGGGCGCCCAGCGCCATGTTCTTCCGGCGGCGCAGCCGTCCTCCGCATTGCCGAGCAGCCAGGTCAAGGTCGCGGTGGTGGGCGCCCACCTCAGCGGCCTGCCGCTCAACCCGCAGCTCGCCGAGCGTGGCGCGCGCCTCGTCGCGGCAACCCGCACCGCGCCGAAATATCGCCTCTACGCCCTGCCGGACGGCAAGCGTCCCGGCTTGATCCAGGTCGACGGGGGCGGCGCGGCGATCGCCTGCGAGGTGTGGGAGCTGCCGATGCGCGAGTTCGGTTCCTTCGTCGCCGGCATCCCCGCGCCGCTGGGCATCGGCAAGCTGGAGCTGGAGGACGGCTCGACGGTGAACGGCTTCATCTGCGAGGGCCTCGCCGTAGCGGCGTCGCGCGACATCACGGAGTACGGCGGATGGCGTGCCTGGCTGGCTTCTGGCGGCCAGGATTGATCCGGAAGGATTTGGCTCATCGGAACTACATGAGTCCGCGGCCTGGCAGCTTTACGGGATGACTTGATCTGGCAGCAATGAACCTAAAGTTGCCCTTCGTGATAACAGCGCCCAAGCCATGTGGGCGTCCTCAAGACTCTGAAATCCTGTCCTACTGCTCATGCTTTCATATCAAACTTTCCAGTCCGTTGAAGCGATCTATGACCAAACCTAATTGATGGCATAGAATTCACCAGAGTGGTGAACTGTGGTGATAACAATGGCCAATCAAGCAATCAGCCAAGACAGTGACGCTGGAACGGTTCGCGCCTCCATCAGCTTTCCGGCTGACCATTACGCGGAACTAGAACGTATGGCCCAGGAAAAGAAAGTCTCCTTGGCGTGGATAGTCCGGGACGCGGTGGAGAAGTATCTAGCGGACCAGTGGCCCTTGCTTCGCACTCAGGGCAGGAAGGGGGGGTAGACATGGACAAGAAGAAGACATCTCGCAAAACGGATTCGGCGGCATCTGTGATCCGTGGCAAGCTGGACCGTTTAAAGCGTGGTGGACGCCCGCGCGTTCTTGACCTCTTCGCTGGCTGTGGCGGTATCTCGCTCGGTTTCCATTCGGCAGGTTTCGAGTTGATTGGAGCCGTTGAAATTGATGAAGCAGCGGCGCGGTCGCATGCACTGAACTTTCACCGGAACGCACCGCCGGAATTGTTCGAGGCGCATGCCACCCCGCGAGATATCACGGCAATCGAACCGGATGAACTGCTCGCTGAATATGGGCTCGCCGGCCCGGCAGATACTCAGATTGATGTCATCGTTGGGGGGCCGCCTTGCCAAGCCTTTGCGCGAGTCGGTCGCGCGAAATTACGTGAAGTGGCTGAGCACCCTGAAGCATTCTTGCGAGATCCGCGAAGCAACCTCTATCTCCGGTACCTTGATTACGTCCGGGCCCTGAAACCGGTCGCTCTCCTCATGGAAAACGTTCCGGACGTTCTCAACTTCGGTGGCCACAACGTGGCAGAGGAAACCTGTGAGGTCCTTGATGACCTTGGTTATGACCCTCGCTACACGCTCATGAATGCCGTGTTCTTCGGTGTGCCGGAGATGCGCGAACGCATGGTCTTGGTGGCATATCGCAAGGAATTGAAGGCGGAGCGATGGCACCCTGAGCCCTCACATTGGATAGAGCTGCCTCAGGGCTATCATGGGACCCGACAGGTGGCGATGCAGACAATTCGAACCGATCTGCTGGAAGAAGACCGCTACTTCTCTGATCCGCCTGAGCCGCATCCAGACCATTCCATCCCAGCCGTGACTGCTGAGCAGGCTCTGTCAGATTTGCCCAGGATCGATGAAGGGTCGGAGTTGAAGCAGAGCAAGGGGCCACGACGGTTCGATCAGCTTGTCCGCTATCCAGGGCCGCCCAGGACGGACTACCAGAGATTGATGAGGCAATGGCCCAGATTTGAATCCATGGAAGGCGTCCATGACCACGTCATCCGCTATCTGCCACGTGACTACAAGATTTTCGCGCGCATGCAGCCCGGCGATCAGTATCCAGAAGCCCATCAACTAGCTCTCAGGATGTTCGAGGAACGCTTGCAGGAAATCGAGCGCAAGGAAGGGCGCCGGCCACGGCCCGGTACGAAACGCTATGAGCAGGAGATGGCGGACTATGTCCCTCCCTACGATCCGGGCAAATTCCCCAACAAGTGGCGGAAGATGGAGGCGGACATGCCGGCCAGAACGCTGATGGCGCACCTTGGCAAGGACAGCTATTCACACATCCACTATGACAGTGCACAGGCACGCACGATCTCTGTGCGGGAAGCGGCAAGACTGCAATCCTTCCCGGATGGCTTCGTCTTCCAGGGGCCGATGAACCCGGCATTCAGGCAGGTTGGCAATGCTGTGCCGCCACTGATGGCGAAAGCCGTCGCGGACATGATGATGAAACAACTCGAAAAGGTAAGGGAGCATGAAAAGGAAGATCGCACTCAAGCGGCTGTCGTCGTCTGATCTGACGCTTTTCGAACATCACTTCAGGAAAACCCCAGGTGCGAAACAGAAAGGCATCAACCTAGATAAGGCGGTGTTTCTTGGGCAACTGTACCCAAACCTAAATAGCCGGCTGGCCACAGGAAATACCCGTGTGCCACTAGAACTTCACATTTCAGGCCCCGGCAGTGCAGGTCTGCACACGCAGATGCGCAAAATATTGTTGCAGGCCAAGAATATCCGACTAAATGGAGAATTCATTAAAAACCCAATTGACGAGCCAAATCGCTACGACTCGTTGGCAAAGGATGATCTCGCTCTCATAGAGTTCGCAGGTGAAGAAGAACCATCGACTGCAAAGATGTTGCTACTTTCTCAAACAGATCAGCAGGACAGCGCGCTTTTCCAGGCACTGATGAACCGCTATGCAAAGGGTTTTAATAGACATCGTGGAATGCAGGTATTGGATGACGCTGATTTGTCTGAAATTGTGGAATCGCTGAACCTACCTGACGATCACCCAGCTCTTGATTTAATCGACGGGGATGATCTTGAAGATGCCGCACAAGGTGGAATTGAAGGGCTGACCAAGCTCAGGAAGCGCAGGCAGGCCCGTGGCGTCAGCCGTGAAGAACTCAGCAGGGCGCGTCAGAGTGCCGAACAGATCGGGCGGCTTGGTGAAGAAATCCTGAATGCTTGGCTTGATCAGCAGTACCAAGCAGGAAGTGGCCCTGAATATCGCTGGGACTCGGACACCAATGCCGTCGCCCCTTATGACTTCACCCTGATGGGCGATGGAAAGGCGGAGCGGAGAGTGGATGCCAAGTCCACATCCGGCGATTTCCGCAATCAGATTCACGTCTCCGTGGCGGAGTTGACGGAGATGGCGCGTGGTGGGGTACCGTATGATCTCTACAGGCTCTACACGGTCAATGACGTTTCCGCGCGGCTCCGCATAGCGAAAGACCTTGGTGAGTTTGCTGCTGGCCTGCTCGGTAAGTTCAACGCACTGCCGGAAGGCGTTACCGTAGATGGTGTCTCAATCAACCCGGAAGCATTGGTATTTGGGGAGGAAATCATCATCGACCTGTCGGAAGATGACGGCGAAGGCGGCGAGGACGGAGACCACTCCGCTGACTGATCCCGCCCAAGCGTGTTCCGATGTCCTCACACCGGAACAACGCAGCCGGTGCATGTCCAGGATCAAGGGCAAGGACACGTCACCGGAAATGTTCGTCCGCTCGCTGGTGTTCTCAATGGGCTACCGGTACCGACTCCACGACAGGCGGTTACCAGGCTCTCCTGACTTGGTTTTCAAGAATCGCCGCAAGGTCATTTTCGTTCATGGCTGCTTCTGGCACATGCACGATTGCCGATATGGACAGGTCAAGCCAAAGACGAATGCAGCCTTCTGGGAGGCCAAGAGAAACCGCAATGTGCAGCGAGATCAGGACAACATGGCCGCACTAGAGGCTGCGGGTTGGGAGATTCTCGTGGTCTGGGAATGTGAGACCAAGGATGACTCGGCACTTGCCAAGAGGATCAAAGGTTTTCTTTCTGGCTAGTTGCATAGCAACCTCAAGGTGGTGAGTATTGCCAATAACTAGTCGGTAATCTGACATTACGAGTGACCGTTCAACTCCGATACTCGCCTTTAATCTCTGGAGGAACAGGCGTCAGCAACGAGGCGATAGCTGCTACACAAGGGTTACAGAAGCAGACACCCGACAGAGTCAGTCCGCATTTAGCCCTTAGAGCAAAAAAACGGCCCGCGTGGCGGGCCGGCAAATACGCGATAACGTATGGAAGCCCTCGCATGCTAGAGCCGGGCGGCGCGCCTGGGAATGCGACATGTTGTCGCAGCCCGTGCGCGCGGGGTGGCCGCTAGAATAGCCGGCATGAGCCTGATCCCGCGCGGCCTGTTGCCGATCTCCCCCCTCGCCGGCGCGGACGTCGTGCCGCTGGAGGCGCAGCGCCGTCTCATCGCCGTGCGCTTTGCCCTGATCCTGGGCGAGGCCGCGGGCATCCTGCTGCTGGCGACGCTGCTGGACGCGCGCCTGCCGTTGGCGGCGCTGCTCGCCATCCTCGCCCTGCATCTGCTGCTCAACGCGGGCGCCTGGTTCAGCCTGCGCCAGGTCCGCATCGAGGCCCTGGAGATCGCCCTGCAGCTGGCCGTCGACGCGGCCTGCATCGGCGCGCTGGTGTACCTCACAGGCGGCTATTCCAACCCCTTCATCTCCCTGCTGCTGGTGCCGCTGATCCTCGGCGCCGTGTCCCTGCGCCCCGGTTATGCCTGGGCCCTGGCGGCCTGGGTGGGTCTCATCTACACGCTGCTGATGCGCTACTACCGGCACCTGGACCTGGGCATCTCGCCGGAGGCGGCGGTGAACCTGCACCTGCAGGGGATGTGGCTGAACTTCCTGCTCACCGCGGTGCTGGTCGCGGCCTTCACCGGCGCCCTGGCGGCGGCCCTGCGCGCGCGCGACGCGGCGCTTGCGCAGGCGCGCGAACAGCGCTTGCGCGACGAGCAGCTGTTCGCGCTGGGCATGCAGGCCGCCGCCGCCGCGCATGACCTGGCGACGCCGCTCGCCTCGGTGCGCCTGACGCTCGATGACCTGCGCCAGGACTTTGCCGGCGACGAGGAGCTGACGCCGCCGCTCGATCTCATGGCCGGGCAGCTGCAACGCGTCGAGGCGGTGCTTGCGCGGCTGGGCGAGGCGGCGCGTTCGCGTGGAACGGCGGTTGGGGGGACGATGCCGGCGCGCGACTGGCTGGCACGCACACTGGAGCGCTGGGGCCTGCTCCACCCGCATGCCAGCGTGGCGCTCGACGCGGCGGCGGACCTGCCTGCGATCGAGGACGACCCGGTGCTGGAGACGGTGCTGATGACCCTGCTGAACAATGCCGTGGAGGCCTCGCCGGGCGCGGTGTCGCTGTCTGCGTGCCTTGCCGGCGCGCGCCTGCGCGTCGAGGTGGCGGACCGCGGCGCGGGCCTCGGCGGCAAGGCGCCGGGCTGGGGCGTGGGCCTGGAGCTGGCGCAGGGCGCGCTGGCGCGCCTGGGTGGCCGTCTGCAATTGTTGGACCGGGAGGGCGGCGGCGTCCTCGCGCGCGTCGAGTTTCCCCTCGTGGAGTCCGCGCCGTGAGCGCGTCCTGGCGCATCCTGGTGGTGGACGACGATGCGGTCTACGCGCAGGCCCTGGCGCGCACGCTGTCGCGCCGCGGCCACGCCGCCGAGCTGGCGGGCGACGGCGAGAAGGCCCTGTCGCGGGTGCGCGAGGCGCCGTTCGATGCCGTGGTCCTGGACCTGCGCCTGGCGACCGAGTCGGGCCTGCAGCTGATCGCGCCGATGAAGGCCGCGCAGCCCGCGCTGCGCATCCTGCTGCTCACCGGCTATGCCAGCATCGCCACGGCGGTGGAGGCGATCAAGCTCGGCGCGACCCACTACCTGGCCAAGCCGGCGGGGGTGGAGGAGATCCTCGCCGCGCTCGGGCGCGAGGCGGGCGACGCGGAGGTGGCGCCGGCCGAGGCGCCGCTGTCGGTGGATCGCCTGGAGTGGGAGCACATCCAGAAGGTGCTGGCGGAGCACGAAGGCAACCTCTCCGCCACCGCGCGCGCCCTCAAGATGCACCGCCGCACCCTGCAGCGGAAGCTGGCGAAGCGGCCGGTGCGGGAGTAGGGGGCTACAGGACTTCCAGGGTCAGGCTGCGGTTGGTGTAGATGCACAGGTCGGCGGCGATGCCGAGCGACTCGCGCACGATGGCCTCGGCCGTCAGTTCCGAATGGTCGAGCAGGGCGCGCGCGGCCGACTGGGCGTAGGCGCCGCCGCTGCCGATCGCGGCGATGCCGTATTCCGGTTCCAGCACGTCGCCGTTGCCGGTGATGATCAGGGTGCTTTCCTTGTCGGCGACGATCAGCATCGCCTCCAGACGGCGCAGCATGCGGTCGGTGCGCCAGTCCTTGGCCAGTTCCACGGCGCTGCGCACCAGGTGGCCCTGGTGCTTCTCCAGCTTGGCCTCGAAGCGCTCGAACAGGGTGAAGGCGTCCGCCGTGCCGCCGGCGAAGCCGGCGAGGATGCGTTCCTGGTAGAGGCGGCGCACCTTGCGCGCGCTCGCCTTGATGACGATGTTGCCGAGGGTGACCTGGCCGTCGCCGCCCATCGCCACGGACTCGCCGCGGCGCACGGACAGGATGGTGGTGCCGTGGTATTGCTCCATGCTCATGTGCGGGGGCGGGACTGGATGGTGGCGAACTGGTTGATGCCGACGATCTGCAGCAGGGTGTTCACCAGCTCGTTGCCGTTCTTGAACACGACGTGGCAGCCGTTCTGGCTCAGTTCGATGAGGAGTTCGAGGAGCAGGCCGACCACCGCGAAATCGATGCGGGTCAGTTCGGACATGTCCACGTCGACCTGTTTCTTGCCGGCGGAGAAGCGGCTCAGCTCGCGGATCTGGCTGTCGTTGCCGGGGCCGATCGCGCCCTGCAGGCGCAGGGTGTTGGGCGGCGGTGGCGGCGCCTCGTCCACCTCGGCGCCGGCATGTTTTGGCAAGGGCAGGGGCGCGGTGTAGGCGGGGGGCGAGACCTCGAGGGCGACGGCGTAGTCCACCGCCACGTTGTCGAACTCCTCTTCCCTGCCCATCAGGCGCAGCACCGCGAGGAGCAGGAACCAGGCCTGCTGGCAGAGCCGGCCGGGCTGCTGGCGCGCGGCCTCCAGGCGCACCACGAAACCGGCGCCGCCGATCAGCTCGATGGGCTTGCGCATCTCCTGCAGGCGCCCGATCTCGTCGAGGATGGCCTTCGCCGTCTCCTCGTCCGGGGTCTGTACCTTGGTCACGTCCAGGCGCACGTAGGCGGCGTTGGCGGCGTCCTGGAAAAACTTGGGCTGCTTGACCCGCTCCATGCTGCCGTACTTCTCGCTGTAGGCCATGAGCGGCGGCTGGCAATGCGCGCTGGCCAGCTGGCGCGGCTGCCAGGTGGGCGGGGAGCGTTCGAAGCGGACCGCGAAGTCCACCGCCGCGTCGTCGAAGTGCTCGCGCTGGCCGGTGCACTCGTACAGGTCGAACAGCATGTACCAGGGCAGGGGGTCGCGGTTCTCCGGATGATCGAGCAGATAGCGATTGAGCAAGGTGGCGGTCTCGCCGGTCTTGCCGTTCGCATACAGCACCGCCGCTTCCTCGAACTCCGGCGCCAGGCCGCCCACCGCCTCGTAGACCTCGATCCCCGCGTCGCCCATCTCCTTCGGCTTGGCCGCCGCGTAGGCCGGCCCCTGGGCGGCATCGGGCTGCCCTTCCTTGAGGAAGGCCATGAGGTCGGAAGGTTTTTCCTTGCGGAAGAAGGAGAACACTGTGCTCAGACTCGGGAAATCGTCATTGATCGATAAATTATGGCACGCCACGGCCTGACGGCTTCATCCCGCCCGGTTCATCGCTCGTCGGGCGGCACCGGATCGTGCCCACCGGGGTGCCAGGGATGGCAGCGGCCGATGCGCCGGATCGCCAGCCAGCCGCCGCGCAGGGCGCCATGCCTGATCACCGCCTCCTTCGCATAGTGCGAGCAGGTGGGGGTGAAGCGGCACTGGTTGCCGACGAAGGGCGAGAGGGCCAGCTGGTAGACGCGGATCAGGCCGACGAGGATGCGTTGCGCGAGGTTCATGTCGAGCCCAGGTCCGGACGGCGATAGCGCGGCGCCACGCGTTCGGCGGTGCGCAGGTCGTCCGGGGTGTTGACGTTGAGGAAGGCGTAGGGGTCGGCGCCGAAGTACAGGGTCTCGCAGGGGTGCATGGCCTGCCAGGCCTGCACCTGGCGCCCGTCGCCGAGCACGTAGCGCTCCAGGTCCGGCATCAGGTCGCGGTGCGCGAGCATGACCGCGTAGTGCGTGCCCGACTCGTCCGCCGCCGTCACCAGCGGCACGTCGCTGGCGAGCGCCAGGTTGTGCATCTGCATCACCAGGTCCAGGGGCAGGAAGGGCACGTCGCAGGGCACGCTGAGCAGCCACTCGTGGCGCGCCGTGCGTGCCGCGGCGAGGATGCCGGCGAGCGGGCCGGGGTGGCCGGGCAGGTGGTCCGGCACCACGGTGTGGCCGAGCGTCGCGTACTCGGCCAGGTTGCGGTTGGCGTTGATCAGGATCTCCGCGGCGTGGCCGCGCAGGCGTTCCACCACCCAGGCCACGAGCGGCCTTCCCTCCAGCATCAGCAGACCCTTGTCCTCGCCGCGCAGGCGGCGCGCCCGGCCACCTGCGAGGATGACCGCGCTGACCGGCCGCGGCTCATTCTTCACGCAGATGCTCCAGGCGGTAGACCTGGCCCTTGTAGCGCGGGCGGAAGCCCTGCCAGACGGTGTGATCGGTCTTCGGCGCCAGCTTGCCGCCGACGCGCGGCACCTGGCCCAGGCGCCACGGGCAGTCCGCCCGCGCGTTGACCGCGTTGCGGCCGGCGAGGTGGTAGCGCAGCATCGCCGCGACGCCGGGCTCCACGTCCGCCGCCAGGCAGGCGCCTGAGGGCAGGTGGCGCGCCATGTCCGCGATCATCGGCCGGTAGCCCCAGCCCGCCTCGGCCCAGGGCCGGAACAGGCTGGCCAGCAGCACCCACACCAGCAGCATCCCCGTGCCCCAGACCAGCACCGGCCGGGTCTGCGCGCGCGGGAACAGGGGGATCGCCACCAGCCACAGCAGGCTCGCGCCGGCCGCCAGCCAGATCGCCGCCTCGTCCACCGCGCCGGGCCGGTAGCTGGGCGTCAGGCGGGCCACGTGGGCCGCGAGCTTGGCCGGCATGCCCCACTCGATGGCGGCGAAATAGACCCAGAAGGCGACGCCGAAGAACAGGAAGCACAGCGCGCCGAACCAGTAGAAGCCCTGAGCCGCGCCGCGCCGCAGGTGCGCCAGGGCGAGCGCGGCGAGCAGGGTCAGGGGCAGGAGCAGCGGCAGCAGCGCGCCGACGCGGGACCAGGCCGGCAGCAGCGCGGCGGGCAGGAATACCACCACGGCGATCAGCGGCAGGTGCAGGGCCGGCGCGCGACCCAGGCGCCGGTGGTCGTGCCACAACGCGGCCAGGGCCAGCGGCCATAGCGGCCAGGCGAACCAGGCCAGCTCGGAGAGCAGCTTGGTCGCCGCCAGGGTCGGCACGAAACGCTGCATGCCGTGCCAGCGCACCCAGGCGTCGAGCTGGCCCTGCTGTGCCATGACCGCCATGCCCGCGAGGATCAGCGCCACCGCCATGCCCAGCCCCCATTTCAGGGCGCGCCGGTACTGCGTCTCGCGCCAGTCGCGCAGGGCGAGCGGCGCGAGCAGCAGCACCAGGCCGGCGGCGAGGTCGGGCAGGCCGCGCAGGCCCAGGGTGAGGATGGCGAGGCAGACGCCGAACAGCATGCCGCCCGCCTTTGGCTGGCTGCGCGCCAGCGCCATGCCCCAGAGCAGGCATGCCCACACGGCCAGCCAGGCGGTCTCCGGGATCAGGGCATGGGCGCGCAGCATCCAGCCGAAGCCGCCCAGCAGCGCCAGCGCGGCGGGGGCGCCGAAGCCGATGCCCAGCAGGCCGCGTGCGGCGAAGGCGGTGGCGAGCAGGGTGACGAGGGTGAACAGGCCGCTCGCCAGACGCGCGCTGTCCTGGATGTCGAGGCCGAACGGCGCGGCACGCGCGAACAGCCCCGCCACCAGGGCATGGAAGGGGGCGGGCGCGGCCCAGGGCGTGGCGCTGCCCGTGAGCCAATCCAGGATGGGGGCGAGGGCGAGCGCCTCCTCCGTCTGCCAGGCGTCGCGGCCGGTGAGGCCGTACAAGGCCCAGAAGCCGGCGAGTACGACCAGCCAGAAGATCTTGCCGGGTTGCGTGGGGTTCATCGCTCAGCCCGCGGCATGAATGAAAAAAGGCAGCCACTGGCTGCCTTCTTGCTCCGCGACGGGCGCGCGCGCCAGCAGGGGGGTCACTTCTTGAGGCTGTACTTCTGGCGGAATTTCTCGACGCGGCCGGCGGTGTCGACGATCTTCTGCTTGCCGGTGTAGAAGGGGTGGCAGGCGGCACAGACTTCCACGTGCAGGGGCTTGCTCATGGTGGAGCGGGTGGTGAACACGTTGCCGCAGCTGCAGGTCACCTGGATGTCGTTGTAATCGGGATGGATGCCGGATTTCATGATGTCTGACTCGGACGATGGGCGGTAGAAAACGCGGCATTATCCACAAAAACCCCTTGTCGGGCAATCGCTTATCGGATCTCGGCGAGCAGTTGCCCGAGCATGCGCCCGGCCTGCGCGCCGTAGCCGCCACCGAACAGGTTGAAGTGGTTGAGCACGTGGTAGAGGTTGTACAGCGTGCGCCGCGTCCGGTAGCCCGCGTCGAGCGGCCAGGCCTCGCGGTAGGCCGCGTAGAAGGTCTCCGGAAACCCCCCGAACAGCTCGGTCATCGCCAGGTCGGCCTCGCGGTCGCCGTGGTAGACGGCCGGATCGAACAGCACCGGCTCGCCGTCCGCGAAACCGTGGTTGCCGCCCCACAGGTCGCCGTGCAGCAGGCTCGGCGGCGGCGCATGGCCCGGGAAGAACGCGGGCAATTCCGCCATCAGACGCTCGCCCGCGTCCAGCAGCGCGCGACGTGCGCCGTTGCGCGCCGCCATGCGCAGCTGCCGGCCCAGCCGTTCCTCGCGGTAGAACGCGATCCAGTCGCGGTTGGGCGTGTTGACCTGCGGTGTGGCGCCGATGGTGTTGTCGCGCCACCAGCCGAAGACCTCGCCCTGGGTGAGGTGCAGCGCGGCGAGCTGCCGGCCCAGCCGTGCCGCGTCGCCGTGGCCACCCAGCGGCAACCATTCCAGGACCAGCCAGGCCTGCCCCGGCCCCGTGCCGTGCGCGAGCGCGCGCGGCACGCGGATGGCGCCGGTGGCGCCGAGCGCCTCCAGGCCGGCGGCCTCGGCGGCGAACATCTCCGCCTTGTCGGCGTCATTCAGCTTGATGAAGAAGCGGCGGCCATCTTGTCCGGTCGCCGCGAGGTTCTGGTTGATGCAGCCGCCGCCCACGGGCTGCAGCGAGGCGAAGGCGAAAACCTCGCCGGTGGCGGCGCGGATGGCCTGCGCGATCGCTGCGGCCAGCGCCGGCGCGAGCGGCATGGGCTTACTTGATCAGGGTCTTGGGCTCGCGCGACTCGCCCGCCTCTTCCAGGCGGCGCAGGTAGCTGTTCCAGTAATGCTCCTGCTCCATGCCCAGGTCGTACAGGTAGTCCCAGGAATAGATGCCGGAGTCGTGGCCGTCGGAGAACACCAGCACCACCGCGTACTGGCCGACCGGCTCGATGTTGTTGATCTCCACGTCCTTCTTGCCGACCTGCAGGGTCTCCTGGCCCGGCCCGTGGCCGCGCACCTCGGCGGAGGGGGAGAACACGCGCAGGTACTCGCACGGCAGCTCGAAGCGCTTGCCGTCGTTGAACGCCACTTCCAGGATGCGTGACTGCTTGTGCAGCTTGATCTCGGTGGGGATGGGGGTGGATTGGGTCAGGCCGCCCATGGCACGTCCTCTATTAGCATTTGATGATGCGGCGAAGTTTGCCAGTGCGGTCCCCGAGAGACAAGTCCGAGTTATTTTGTCGGGTATTTTTTGCGTCTGGCCTGGAGCAGGGCGGGCCTTTCGTTGCCTTGACGAGGCGAGGGGTTTCGGGCTTAAATGCGCGACTCTTTCGCCGGGCTCCCCGGCGCCAAGACGGCCAGGTAGCTCAGTTGGTAGAGCAGCGGATTGAAAATCCGCGTGTCGACGGTTCGATTCCGCCCCTGGCCACCAACGAATTCGAAAGATCAGCCAGGCCTGCGCCTGGCTTTTTCTTTTGTGCCGCGCACCTTCGTCATGCGAGCTGGGTCTGGGCTGACCGGGGTTGTGTTTCTATAGTTTTTAACTAACAAAGCCAGGAAATCAATTTGCATGTCCTAATACAATAATATTCGGATATGTCTACCTTTATAGAGGTGTTGCCTGGGGCGACGCCAAGAGTGGGCCGGCTTTGGGCCCCCGGTAGACGACAGCGGGGACACGGGCGGCCTTTTCGCTACCCGCGCGCGGGCGCGGCAAGGGGGCCACAATGGCTGAACAACAAGACATCTTCTCGCTCGAAAACTCCCCTCAGATCATCGGCCTGGAACGCAGGGTCGGCGTCTCGCGCCGCGAGTTCCTCAAGCTGTGCGCCGCCATGGCGGCCACCATGGGGCTGCCGAAGGGCGCCGAGGCGGCCATCGCCGCGGCAGTGGCGGACCCGGCCAGGCGGCCGTCGGTGATCTGGCTGCACTTCCAGGAATGCACGGGCTGTTCGGAGTCGCTGTTGCGCGCCGAGCACCCGACCCTGGAGCGCCTGATCCTCGAAGTGATCTCCCTCGACTACCACGAGACGCTGTTCGCGGCGGCCGGCCATCAGGCCGAGGCGGCGCGCAAGGCGGCGATGGCGGCGAACAAGGGCAAGTACCTGCTGGTGGTGGAGGGGGCCATCCCCACCAAGGAAAACGGCATCTACTGCAAGGTGGGTGGCCAGACCGCCATCGAGATGGTCAAGGAATGCGCGGCCGGCGCCGCCGCGGTGGTGGCGATCGGTTCCTGTGCCTCCTGGGGCGGCATGCCGTCCACCGGGCCCAATCCCACCGGCGCGTCGAGCGCGGGCGAGGTGCTGGGCAAGCCGGTGGTGACCATCCCCGGCTGTCCGCCCAACCCCTACAACTTCCTCTCCACCGTGGTGCATTACCTGACCTTCAACAAGCTGCCCGCGCTCGACGAGCTGGGGCGGCCGAAGTTCGCCTATGGCCGCCTGGTGCACGAGAACTGCGAGCGCCGTCCGCACTTCGATGCCGGCCGCTTCGCGGGCGAGTTCGGCGACGAGGGCCACCGCCAGGGCTGGTGCCTGTACAAGCTGGGCTGCAAGGGCCCGGAGACCTACGCCAACTGCCCGGTCATCGGCTTCAACGACGTGGGCGAGGTGTCCTGGCCGGTGGGCTGCGGCCACCCCTGCATCGGCTGCACCGAGAAGGGCGTCGGCTTCGAGAAGCCGATCCACGCCCTGGCCGATCTGAAGTCGGTCCAGCCGCCGCTCGGCTATCCGCACATCCATGAGGATCGCGGCAGCGGCGCCAGCATTGCCGCCGCCGCCACGGTCGGGGTGATCGCCGGCGCGGTCGCCGGGGCCACCTGGGCGATCAACAAGAACCTGGGCAAGGACCTGGCCGTGGAAGAGGGCAAAGACAAGCAAGAGGCCAAATCATGAGCATCGACCGACGCCAGTTCCTCAAGGGGATGCTGGCCGGCGGAGCCGCCGTGGCCACCTGCACCCCCGGCGCCGCGCAGGCGCGGGACAACCTGCCCATGCCACCCAAGGCCATGGGCCTGCTGTACGACAGCACGCTGTGCATCGGCTGCAAGGCCTGCGTCGCCGCGTGCAAGGAGTCCAACGGCCTGCCGCCCGAGTATTCGTCCGCGGACGATGTCTGGGATACGCCGCTGGACCTCTCCGGCAAGACCAAGAACGTCATCAAGGCGTACCGCGACGGCACGGGCCTGACCAAGGACGCCGAGGTGGACGGCTACGCCTTCATGAAGCATTCCTGCCTGCATTGCGTCGACCCGTCCTGCGTCTCCGCCTGCCCGGTCTCGGCGATGAAGAAGGACCCGCTCACCGGCGTCGTCAGTTACGACGAGAAGGACTGCATCGGTTGCCGTTACTGCGTGGTCGCCTGCCCGTTCAGCGTGCCGCGCTTCGAGTACGACAAGGCCTTCCCCAAGATCGTGAAGTGCGAGCTGTGCAATCACCTGAAGGAAGGCGACAAGTTCCAGTATTCCGCCTGCGCGCAGGTCTGCCCCACGGGCGCGACGCTGTTCGGCCCCACCGCCGATCTGATGGCGGAGGCCAAGCGCCGCCTGGCGCTCAAGCCTGGCGCCACCACCGTCTACCCGCGCGGCAGGCTGGGCGCCACGGACAGCCGTGAGGGCGACACCTACGAAGGCAAGGTCGCCAAGTACATCCCGCGCGTCTACGGCGAGAAGGAACTGGGCGGCACGCAGGTGCTGAAGCTGTCCGCCGTGCCGATGGAAAAACTCGGCATGCCGGAACTGCCCGAGCGTTCCTTCGCCGCGGTGTCCGAGACCATGCAGCACTCCCTGTACGGCTACCTGGCCGTCCCCGCCGTGGTCCTGGGCGGACTGGTCCTCGCAGCCAAGCGCAACGTCCGCGAGGACGACGCGGAACACGAGCAATAGGAGGGCACATGTCCCACGCGCATCCCGCACCCGCGCCCCTGGGCGGCAAGTTCATCACGCCGCTCACCCTCAACCTGGCCCTGCTGATCGCCATCGCCGGGGTGATCCTGCTGATCCGCTTCATCCTCGGCATCGGCGCCACCACCAACGTCAACGACGGCTATAGCTGGGGCATCTGGGTGGTGTACGACGTCATGGTCGGCTCCGCCTTCGCCTGCAGCGGCTACTCGGTGGCCCTGCTGGTGTACATCTTCAACAAGGGCGAATACCACCCGTTGGTGCGCCCGGCCCTGCTGGGCAGCCTGTTCGGCTACACCCTGGCCGGCGCCTCGGTGATCGTCGACCTGGGCCGCTACTGGAACACCTGGCACATCTTCGCGCCCGGCTGGGCGCAGGTGAACTCGGTGATGTTCGAGGTGGCGGTGTGCATCACCCTGTACATCATCGTCATGTGGATCGAGTTCTCGCCGGTGTTCCTGGAGAAGTTCGGCAAGACCGAGATCAAGAAGCGCCTGTCGCGCTGGATGTTCCTGTTCATCGCCCTCGGCGCCCTGCTGCCGTCCATGCACCAGTCCTCGCTCGGCTCGCTGCTGGTGGTGTTCGGCACCGCCATCAACCCGCTGTGGCAGACGCTGATGCTGCCGGTGCTGTTCCTCATGACCGCGATCACCGTCGGCTACGCGGTGGTGGTGTTCGAGGCCACCTTCTCGGCCATGGGCTTCAAGCGGCCGTTCGAGCTGGACATCCTGGCGCGCCTGTCCAAGGTCATGTGGGGCATGTTGCTGGCCTACCTGGCGGTGCGCATGGGCGACCTGATCGTGCGCGGCGCCATCGTCGAGGCCTTCCGGCCCACCCTCGTGGCCCTGATGTTCTGGATCGAGATGCTGTTCTTCGCGCTGCCGGCCTGGACCCTGGCCAAACCCGCGAACCGCCGCCGCCCCGACCGGCTGTTCCTCTCGGCGGTGTTCCTGATGATGGGCACCTTCATGCTGCGCATCAACGGCTTCCTGGTCGGCTACGACACCGGCGCCGGCTGGCACTACTTCCCCTCGGTGCCGGAGATCCTGGTCACCGTCGGCATCATCGCCATCGAGATCCTCGGCTACATCGTCCTGGTGCGCTGGCTGCCCGTGCTGCCCAAGCACGAAGCCGCGGCCGCGAAATAAACGGAGAAAAAAATGAGCAAGCGCATCACCATCGACCCCATCACCCGCATCGAGGGCCACCTGCGCATCGACTGCGAGATCGACGGCGGCCGCGTCAGGAAGGCCTGGGCCTCCGGGCAGATGTGGCGCGGCGTGGAACAGATCCTGCTGGGCCGCGACCCGCGCGACGCCTGGGCCATCACCCAGCGCATCTGCGGCGTCTGCACCACCGTGCACGCCATCGCCTCGGTGCGCGCGGTGGAGAACGCCCTGGACCTGGAGATCCCGGTCAACGCGCAGTACGTCCGCAACCTGATCATCCTGGCGCACGCGGTGCACGACCACATCGTGCACTTCTACCACCTCTCCGCGCTCGACTGGGTGGACGTGGTCTCCGCGCTCAAGGGCGACCCGGCCAAGACCGCGCAGCTGGCGGAGTCCCTCTCCACCTGGAAGGGCAACAGCCGGCACGAGTTCGCGGCGGTGAAGGAGCGCCTCGCCGGCTTCGTCGGCGGCGGCCAGCTCGGCGTGTTCGCCAACGGCTACTGGGGTCACCCGGCCATGAAGCTGCCGCCCGAGGTGAACCTGCTCGCCGTCTCGCACTACCTGCAGGCCCTGGACATCCAGCGCAAGGCGAACAAGATCGTCGCCATCCTCGGCTCCAAGACGCCGCACATCCAGAACGTGGCGGTGGGCGGTGTCGCCAACTCCATCAACCCGGACGGCCAGTCGGTGCTCAACGTCGAGCGCCTGATGGCGATCAAGGGCTGGATCGACGAGCTGGCCGACTTCGTGCACAACGTCTACCTGGTCGACGTGGCCGCGATCGGCGCCTTCTACGCCGACTGGACCAAGCATGGCGCCGGCACCATGGACTACCTCTCGGTGCCCGACCTGCCGCTCGACGGCAAGGGCACGCAGTTCGCACTGCCCGGCGGCTACGTGCCCGGCGGCGACCTCACCAAGTTCAAGCCGATCACCCGTTTCGGCGACCCGTTCTTCAAGGATGGCGTGCAGGAAAGCGTCAAGCACGCCTGGTACGAGGGCGGCAAGGGTGCGCTGCACCCGTTCAAGGGCGAGACCAACCCGCAGTACACGGACTTCCAGGACGACGGCAAGTATTCCTGGGTGAAGGCCCCCACCTTCCTCGGCAGGCCGGCGCAGGTCGGGCCGCTCGCGCGCGTCCTGGCGATGGCCGCTGCGAAGCACCAGCCCACCCTGAAATACCTGACCCAGCTGCTGGACACCGCCGGCGCCGTCGCCGGCAGCAAGATCCCGCTCGCCGCCGTGCATTCCACCATCGGCCGCCACGCCGCGCGCGCCGTCTCCTGCAACGTGCAGGTCGACATGCTGGGCGAGATGTGGCAACGCCTGGTCGCCAACATCGGCAAGGGCGACGTCGACACCTACAACAAGCCGGTCTTCCCGAAGGGCGAGATCGAGGGCGTCGGCTTCCACGAGGCCCCGCGCGGCGTGTTGAGCCACTGGGTGGTGATCGACGACGGCAAGATCAAGAACTACCAGGCGGTGGTGCCCACCACCTGGAACGCCGCGCCGCGCAACGAGGAGGACACGCCCGGACCGTACGAGGCCTCCCTGCTCGACAACCCGGTCGCCGACCCCGACCGCCCGCTCGAGGTGCTGCGCACCGTGCACTCCTTCGACCCCTGCCTGGCGTGCGCCGTGCACGTGCTGGACGTCGAAGGCATCGAGAAATCCAAGGTGTTCGCCGGCTGCTACAGCCCGAGCTACGGCGGTTCCTGCGACCTGACCTGAGCCCATACGAGGAGCGCTTTCCATGAAATCCGCACGTCCTGTCCTGATCCTCCTCGCCCTGCTGGCCCCCGGTCTGGCCTGGGCGCACCACGAGACCGGCGGCCAGTTCAGCCTGGTCAGCGGCTTCGGCCACCCCTTCCTGGGCGGCGACCACCTGCTCGCCATGCTCATGGTCGGCGTGTGGGCCGCGCAGCAGGCGGGCTGGCGCCGCGCCCTGCCACCCGTGGCCTTCGTCGCCTTCATGGGCGTCGGCGCGCTGCTCGCGCATGCCGGCCTCGCCCTGCCCCTGGTGGAGGGCGGCATCGCCCTCTCGGTGCTCGCCCTCGGCCTGCTCGCCGCCTTTGCCGCGCGGCTGCCCGCCGCCGCCGCGCTGGCGCTGATCGCCGTGTTCGCGGTGTTCCACGGCCATGCGCACGGCGCCGAACTGCCGCTCAGCGCGTCCTGGGCCTACCTGCCCGGCTACCTGGCGGCGACCGCCCTGCTGCACGGCATCGGCTACGTCCTGGCGGCGCACGCCGAACGCGGCGCCAAGCGCTTCACCAACCGCCTCGCCGGTGCCGCCGCCGCGCTCACCGGCCTCGTCTGGCTGGTCGGCTGAGGGGGCCGCAATCATGGACATGCAGGCCTCCCCCGTCCCCGGCGCGCCGCGCGTGGTCGTGCTCGGCGTCGGCAACATCCTGCTCTCCGACGAGGGCGTCGGGGTGCGCGCGGTGGAGGAGCTCGGCCGCCGCTACCGGCTGCCCGAGGGGGTGGAGCTGCTCGACGGCGGCACCTCCGCCATGGAGCTGCTCGACGACCTGGCGGGCTGCGACCTGCTGGTGATCGCCGACTGCGTGCGCGCCGGCCAGCCGCCCGGCACCCTGATGCGCCTGGCCGACGACGACATCCCCGCGCTGTTCCGCACCCGCCTGTCGCCGCACCAGGTCGGCCTGCCCGAGGTGCTCGGCACCCTGGTGCTGACCGGCGAGGCGCCCGCGCACACCGTGCTGTATGGCGTGGAGCCGGAGACCCTGGCCACCGGCATCGGCCTCAGCGAGTGCGTCGCGGCGAGCCTGCCGCGCCTGCTCGAAGGGCTGGCGCGCGAGGTCTGCGCGGAGACCGGTGTGGAGATGGCCGCCGCGCCTGCGGCCTGCTGAACCCTTCCCTGCACGTCATTCCGGCGCAGGAACGTCACCCCCGAATGAAGTTGTCGGGGGCCGCAATCCATAAGACATCGACCCTGATCCATGCTGTGTGACTGGCGGGCTTTTCTATTGTGTCTTATATAAGACATAATTCCTCCCGCCCACTACCGCCCCTGGTTCCGCTTCGCCGATGAACGAGTTGACCGCCCCCAGCTTCCAGCCGCTCTACGAGCAGATCAAGCAGCTCGTCACGCGTGGTCTCGCGCAGGGGGAGTGGCTGCCGGGGGAGATGATCCCCAGCGAGATGGAGCTGGCGCGCCGCTACCAGGTGAGCCAGGGCACGGTGCGCAAGGCGATCGAGGACCTGGTCAAGGACAACATGCTGGTGCGTCGCCAGGGCAAGGGCACCTTCGTCGCCACGCACTCGGACGAGGGCACCACCTACCGCTTTCTGCGCCTGCGCAACCTCGCGGACGCGCAGGAATATCCGCACAGCGTGTTCCTCGGCTTCGAGCGCGCCAAGGCCGACGCGCAGGTGGCGCAGCGCCTCGGCATCCGTGCCGGCAGCGCGCTGGTGCGCATGCGGCGCGTGCTCGAGCTGGGCGGCGCGCCGGTGGTCTACGACGACATCCGCCTCCCCGCCGCGCTGCTCAAGGGCATCTCCAGCGAGCTGGTCGAGGCGCACGTGAACGCCTACAAGGGCACCCTCTATTCCCTCTACGAGAGCCGTTACCGGATCCGCATCGTCGGTGCGCACGAGCGCATCCGCGCCGCCCTCGCCGACGCCCAGGTCGCTGCGGTCCTGAACGTCGCCGTCGGCGCGCCGCTGCTGTGCGTGGAACGGGTGGCCTTCACCTACAAGGAACAACCGGTGGAGTGGCGCATGAGCTATATCGACACGACCGGTCACTATTACTTCGATGAACTCAACTAGGAGCCCATACGACATGGACGATCTGAAGCAACGCGCCCTCGACTACCACGAGTTCCCCCGCCCCGGTAAGTTGTCCGTGGACTCCTCCAAGCCCTGCGCCACCGCGGCCGAGCTGTCGCTGGCCTACACCCCGGGCGTGGCCGAGCCGGTGCGCGCCATCCATGCGGACGCCGAGAACGCCTACCGCTTCACCAACAAGGGCAACCTGGTCGCCGTGATCACCGACGGCACGGCCATCCTCGGCCTGGGCAACCTCGGGCCGCTCGCCTCCAAGCCGGTGATGGAGGGCAAGGCGGTGCTGTTCAAGCGCTTCGCCGGCGTCGACGTGTTCGACATCGAGGTGAAGGCGCCGAGCGTCGAGGCCTTCATCGAGACGGTGGTGAACATCGCCCCCACCTTCGGCGGCATCAACCTGGAGGACATCGCCGCGCCGCACTGCTTCGAGATCGAGGCGGCGTTGAAGGAACGCCTGGACATCCCGGTGTTCCACGACGACCAGCACGGCACCGCCATCATCATCTGCGCCGGCCTGCTCAACGCCCTGGAGCTGCAGGGCAAGTCCCTGGCCGATGCCAGGCTGGTGTGCCTGGGCGCCGGCGCCGCCGGCCTGGCCGGCATGCGCCTGTTGATCGCCATGGGTGCCAAGAAGGAGAACATGACCCTGGTCGATTCCAAGGGCGTGATCCACAGCGGCCGTACCGACCTCAACGCCTACAAGCAGGAATTCGCCAAGGACACGCCCATGCGCACCCTGGCCGACGCGATGCAGGGCGCCGACGTGTTCATCGGCGTCTCCGGCCCCAACCTGGTCTCCGGCAACGACCTCAAGCGCATGGCGCCCAGGCCCATCGTCTTCGCCATGGCCAACCCCGATCCCGAGATCCTGCCCAGGGACGCCCACGCCGCGCGCGACGACCTGATCATGGCGACCGGGCGTTCCGACTTCCCCAACCAGGTGAACAACGTCCTCGGCTTCCCCTACATCTTCCGCGGCGCGCTCGACGCGCGGGCGAAGAAGATCACCCAGGAGATGATGATCGCCGCCGTGAAGGCGCTCGCCGAGCTGGCCAAGGAGCCGGTGCCGGCGGAGGTGCTGAAGGCCTACAACGCCACCGAGATGAGCTTCGGCAAGGACTACATCCTGCCCAAGCCCTTCGACCCGAGGCTGATCGAGCGCGTGCCGGCGGCGGTGGCGGCGGCGGCCCGGACGGACGCATGAGCATGGCCGCGCGGCGCCCGGTCTACCTCAACCTGTTCAGGATCCGCCTGCCGCTGCCGGGCGTGGTCTCGATCATGCATCGCGCCAGCGGCCTGTTCCTGTTCCTCATCCTGCCGCTGCTGCTCTACCTGCTGCAGTTGAGCCTCGCCTCGCCCGAGGGCTACGCCCAGGTGCGCGGCTGGTTCGCCCAGCCGCTCGCCAAGCTCGGCCTGCTGCTGCTGGCCTGGGCCTACCTGCACCACTTCTGCATGGGCATCCGCCACCTCGCGCTGGACCTGGACCTCGGCGTCGAGCTGGCGCGCGCACGCCTCTCCGCCAAGCTGGTGCTCGCGGTGAGCCTTTCCGCAACGCTGCTGATCGGGGTGTGGCTATGGTGAAACGCGTCGTCGTCGGCGCCCACTACGGGCTCAAGGACTGGCTCGTCCAGCGCGTCACCGCCGTGGTGATGGCGCTCTACAGCCTCGTCCTCGCGGTGTTCCTGCTGGTCAACCCGGCGGCCGACTTCGCCGCCTGGCAGGGGCTGTTCCACGGCCAGGCCATGCGCCTGGCGACCCTGCTGTTCCTGTTCAGCCTGTTTCTGCACGCCTGGGTGGGGATGCGCGACATCTTCATGGACTACGTCCACCCGACCCTGGTCCGCCTGACCCTGCATGTCCTGGTGATCCTCGCCCTGGTCGCCTATGCCGCGTGGGCGGCGCAAATCCTCTGGAGCGTGCCATGAGCATGGCGAAAAGAACGTTCGATGCCGTCATCGTTGGCGGTGGTGGCGCGGGCCTGCGCGCCGCCCTGCAACTGGCCCACGCCGACCTCAAGGTGGCGGTGGTGTCCAAGGTCTTCCCCACACGCTCGCACACCGTCTCGGCGCAGGGCGGCATCGCCGCCAGCCTGGGCAACGTCAGCGCCGACAACTGGCACTGGCACATGTACGACACGGTGAAGGGCTCGGACTACCTGGGTGACCAGGATGCCATCGAGTTCATGTGCCGCCAGGCCAACGAGGCGGTGATCGAGCTGGAACACTTCGGCATGCCGTTCGACCGCCTCGACAACGGCAAGATCTACCAGCGCCCGTTCGGCGGCATGACGCAGGAATACGGCGGCGCGCCGGCGGTGCGCACCTGCGCGGTGGCGGACCGCACCGGCCACGCCATGCTGCACACCCTGTACCAGCGCAACATCGCCGCGCGCACGCAGTTCTTCGAGGAATACTTCGCCGTCGACCTGGTGGTGGACGAGGAGGGCTACTCGCAGGGCGTGGTGGCGCTGTGCATCGAGGCCGGCGAGCCGATCTTCATCGAGGCGCGCGCGACCATCCTCGCCACCGGCGGCGCCGGGCGCATCTTCTCCGCCACCACCAACGCCCTCATCAACACCGGCGACGGCCTGGGCATGGCCCTGCGCGCCGGCATCCCGCTCGAGGACATGGAGTTCTGGCAGTTCCACCCCACCGGCATCCACGGCGCCGGCGTGCTGGTCACCGAGGGCGTGCGCGGCGAGGGCGGCTATCTGGTCAACAAACGCGGCGAGCGCTTCATGGAACGCTACGCCCCCAACGCCAAGGACCTCGCCAGCCGCGACGTGGTGTCGCGCGCCATGGCGGTGGAGATCCACGAGGGACGCGGCTGCGGCCCCAAGGGCGACCACGTCCTGCTCAAGCTCGACCACCTCGGGCCGGAGGTGATCCAGCAGCGCCTGCCCGGCATCCGCGAGCTGTCCATGAAGTTCGCCCACGTCGATCCCGCCACCGCGCCCATCCCGGTGGTGCCGACGGTGCACTACATGATGGGCGGCATCCCCACCAACCTGCACGGCCAGGTGGTCATGCCCACCGGCACCGGCCCGGAAGAGGCGGTGCCCGGCCTGTACGCCATCGGCGAGTGCGCCTGCGTCTCGGTGCACGGCGCCAACCGCCTGGGCAGCAACTCGCTGCTCGACCTGATCGTGTTCGGCCGCGCCGCCGGCAACGACGTGATCGAGTACTGCCGCGAGAACCCCTTCCCGCGCCCCGCCTCCGCCCAGGCGCTGGAGCGCATCGAGGCGCGCCTGGCGCGCTGGGACCGCAAGGGCGACGGCCTCACCGTGCCGGAGCTGCGCGAGGAGATGTGCCGGACCATGCAGGCGCATTGCGGCGTGTTCCGCACCGAGGCGGTGCTGCGCGAGGGCGTCGAGAAGATGCTCGCGGTGGCCGCCCGGCTGCCGGACGTGGTGCTGCGCGACCACAGCCGGGTCTACAACACCGGCCGCATCGAGGCCCTGGAGCTGGAGAACCTGATGGGCGTGGCGCTCGCCACCATGCACTCCGCCGCCGCCCGCCAGGAGAGCCGCGGCGCGCATGCACGCGACGACTTCCCGGAGCGTGACGACAAGGAGTGGATGAAGCACAGCCTGTACTTCGCCGAGGGCAACCGCCTGGACTACAAGCCGGTGCGCCTGAAACCCCTCACGGTCGAGGCCTTCCAGCCCAAGCCGCGCACCTACTAGGAGCCCCGCATGCGCTTCTCCATCTACCGCTACAACCCGGAAACCGACGCCAAGCCCTACATGCAGGACTACGAGCTGGACATCGAGCCGGAGGGCAAGATGCTGCTCGACGCCATCCTCCTGATCAAGGAACAGGACGAGACCCTGTCGGTGCGCCGCTCCTGCCGCGAGGGCGTGTGCGGTTCCGACGGCATGAACATCAACGGCCGGAACGGCCTGGCCTGCGTCACGCCGCTCAAGGACCTGAAGCAGCCTATCGAGCTGCGCCCGCTGCCCGGCCTGCCGGTGATCCGCGACCTGGTGGTCGACATGGAGCAGTTCTACAAGCAGTACCGCTCGATCAAGCCCTACGTGGTGAACGAGGACCCGGAACCCGAGATCGAGCGCCTGCAGAGCCCGGAGGAGCGCGCGCGGCTGGACGGCCTGTACGAGTGCATCCTGTGCGCCTGCTGCTCCACCTCCTGCCCCTCGTTCTGGTGGAACCCGGACAAGTTCGTCGGTCCCGCCGGCCTCCTGCAGGCCTACCGCTTCATCGTCGACAGCCGCGACCAGATCACCAACGAGCGCCTCGACAACCTGGAGGACCCGTACCGCCTGTTCCGCTGCCACGGCATCATGAGCTGCGTCGAGGTCTGCCCCAAGGGCCTCAACCCGACGCGCGCGGTGGGCAAGATCAAGGACATGCTGGTCAAGCGCGCGGTGTAAGGGCGGGATGGCAACGGCGGACGAGGCTGGTCGGAGCGAAGCGGCGAACCCCGCGGGCGACGCCATCTCCGCCGCCGAGCTCAACCGCCTGCGCTGGCGCTGCCGGCGCGGCATGCTGGAACTGGACCTGCTCCTGAACCGTTTTCTCGACACCCGCGCGGACCGCCTGACGACTGCGCAATGGCGTGAGTTCTCGGCCCTGCTGGACCTGGAGGACCAGGCCCTTTGGGAACGCTTGCGCGACCCGCGTCCGGCTTCGGGGATCGAACTTCAACTGCGCGACTGCGCGGACTGAGTCGGACATGGACGGTGCGGCGCCGGGACTGGTCGAGGACTGCCTGCGCACCGAGGCGCAAGGGCGCGGCCACACCTTGAGCGCGGCGCAACTCGCCGCCGCCGCCGAGCTGCAACGCCTGCACGACCAGCTGGCGCGCCCACATAGTCCACTGCAAGGCCTGCTGCAACGCCTGCTGCGAGGCGTGTCACCAGCACGCGCGCCGCGCGGCCTCTACCTCTGGGGGCCGGTGGGGCGCGGCAAGAGCTTCGTCATGGACGCCTTCTTCGCCTGCGTGCCGCTGGCGCACAAGCGGCGCGCCCACTTCCACCCCTTCATGCAGGAGGTGCATGCGCGCCTCGCCGCCCTCAAGGGCCAGTCCCACCCGTTGCGCCGCGTCGCGCGCGAGTTGGCGCGCGACACCCGCCTGCTCTGCCTGGACGAGTTCCACATCACCGACATCACCGACGCCATGCTCATGCGCGGCCTGCTGCAGGCCCTGTTCGACCAGGGCGTGGCCCTGGTGCTGACCTCGAACGCCGCGCCCGATCAGCTCTATCGCAACGGTCTGCAACGCGGCCAGTTCCTGCCCACCATCGAGTTGATCAAGCAGCGCCTGACGCAGGTGCATTTCGACGGCGACGCCGACTACCGCGCCCACACCCTGGAGAAGGCGGGCGTCTACCACTGGCCGCTCGACGACCGCGCGGAGCAGGCCCTGGAGACAGTGTTCCGCGAACTGGCGGACGGCGAGGGCGAGATGGACGTGGCGCTCACCGTGCACGCCCGCACCCTGCGCGCGCGGCGCCAAGCCGAAGGCGTGGCCTGGTTCGAGTTTCGCGAGTTGTGCCACGCGCCGCGCGGCAAGGCGGACTACATCGAGCTGGCCGGGCGCTTCCCGGCCATGCTGCTGTCAGGCGTGCCGCGCCTGGACGGCCACACGCAGGCGGAGGCGCGGCGCTTCCAGTGGCTGGTGGACGAGCTGTACGACCGCCGCGTCAAGCTCATCCTCTCGGGGGCCGCGCCGCTCGCCGAGCTGGCGGACGGCGCGCTGCTGGACGGCGACTTCGCCCGCACCCTGAGCCGGCTGCGGGAGATGCAGTCGCACGCCTATTTGGCGGACGAGAGCTCGTCCAGGCGATGAGCCAGGCGCTTCATCACCTCTTCGCGGCCGAGCAGTTCCAGCACCGCGTCGATGGACGGGGTCTGCGGCTCGCCAGTGACCAGGATGCGCAGCGGCATCGCCACCTTGGGCATCTTCGCGCCGTGCGCCGCGGCGGTGTCCTTCATCGCCGCCTGGATCGCCTCGCGCCGCCATTCGATCTCGCCGAACTTCGCCAGGACATCGCGCATCAGCGGCAGGGTGTCGGCATTGACGTGCTGCGCCATCACCTCCGCCTCGGGCTGCAGGGGGCGGTAGAAGTAGACCGCCGCGTCGGCCAGCTCGACGATGGTGTTGACCCGCTCGCGCAGCAATTCCACCACCTGTTCCAGCGCCGGGCCGTCGTCCAGCGCGCAGCCGTCGCGCAGCAGGAAGGGGCGGGCCAGGTTGGCCAGGCGCACGGCGTCGGCCTGCTTGATGTACTGCTGGTTGATCCACTGCAGCTTTTCCGGGTTGAAGCGCGCGGCCGAGCGGGAGATGCCGCCCAGGTCGAACCACTCCGTGAACTGCTGCATGGAGAACACCTCCTCGTCGCCCTTCGCCCAGCCCAGGCGCGCCAGGTAGTTGAGCAGGGCCTCGGGCAGGTAGCCGTCCTCCTCGTACTGCATCACGCTCACCGCGCCGTGGCGCTTGGACAGCTTCTCGCCGTCGTGGCCCAGGATCATGGGCACGTGGCCGTACTGCGGCAGCGGCGCGCCCAGGGCCTTGAGGATGTTGATCTGGCGCGGCGTGTTGTTGACGTGGTCGTCGCCGCGGATCACGTGGGTGATGCCCATGTCCCAGTCGTCGACGACGACGCAGAAGTTGTAGGTGGGGCTGCCGTCGGAGCGGGCGATGATGAGGTCGTCCAGCTCGCTGTTGCTGACGACGATGCGACCCTTCACCAGGTCGTCGATCACCACCTCGCCGTCGAGCGGGTTCTTGAAGCGCACCACCGGCGCCACGCCCGCCGGCGGCGTGGCGGTGGAATCGCGCCAGCGCCGGTCGTAGCGGGGCTTCTCGCCACGCGCCATCTGCGCCTCGCGCATCGCCTCCAGTTCCTCCTTGCTGGCGTAGCAGTGGTAGGCCTTGCCCTCCGCCAGCATCTGCTGGATCACCTCCTTGTAACGCTCCATGCGCTGCGTCTGGTAGAAGGGGCCCTCGTCGTAGTCCAGGCCCAGCCACTGCATGGCATCGAGGATCACCTGGGTGTTCTCCGGCGTGGAGCGTTCCAGGTCGGTGTCCTCCACGCGCAGGATGAAGGTGCCCTGGTGGCGCCGGGCGTAGGCCCAGGAGAACAGCGCGGTGCGGGCGCCGCCGAGGTGCAGGTAACCGGTGGGACTGGGGGCGAAACGGGTGCGGACCATGGTCGGAAAGGTGTTGCGGAAAAGCCGAGCATCCTACGCAATAAGCCGCCGCGCCGCCAAGCCGGCCCGTCACCGCGCCCCGCCCGACCGTCACCGCCGCGCCGCCGCCCCGGCATCCCTTCCCCAACCGCAAACCGCCATGTCCTCTCGCGCCAGCACCGCCGCCCATAGGCAGGCGGCCTTCCTCGGCATCGTCTATTCGCTGCTCGCGGCGATCGGCTTTTCCATCAAGTCCATCCTGGTCAAGCTCGCCTATGCCCACCAGGTCGACGCCCTGACCCTGCTGACCCTGCGCATGGCCTTCGCCGCGCCCTTCTTCGTCGCCATCGCCGTGTGGGCGCGCCGGCAACACCCCGAGCCGCTCGGCGCGCGCGAATGGCTGACCCTGCTCGGCCTGGGCCTCGCCTACTACCTGTTCAACTACCTCGACTTCCTCGGCCTGCACTACATCTCCGCCGGCCTGGAGCGGCTGATCCAGTTCCTCTATCCCACCCTCACCGTGATCCTCGCCGCCCTGCTGTACCGCCGCGCCATCCCCCGCACCGTGGTGGCCGCCATCCTGTTGAGCTACGCCGGCATCGCCCTGGTGTTCGTGCACGACGTGCAAGTGGGGCAGGGCGCCCTCGCCCTCGGCTCCGCCCTGGTGTTCGCCAGCGCCCTTTTCTACGCCATCTACCTGGTGGGCGCCGGGCACTCCGTCGCGCGCATGGGGACGATGCGCTTCACCGCCTACGCCATGATCCTCGCCAGCGCCATGAGCCTGGGCCAGTTCGCCGCCACCCACCCCCTGGCGGCGCTGGCGCAACCCCGGCCGGTGTACCAACTCGCCATCCTGATGGCCATCTTCTCCACCGTGCTGCCGGTCTTCCTGCTCACCGCCGGCATCCGTCTGGTCGGCTCCGGCAATGCCTCCCTGATCGGGTCAATCGGCCCGGTGTTCACCCTCTACCTCGCCCACGTCTACCTGGGCGAGGAGGTGTCGGTGCTGCAGGTGGTGGGGTCTTTGCTGGTGCTGGTGGGGGTGGTGGCGGTCAGCCTCAATAGCCGGGGCGGGGCACGGGTGGAGGGGTAGCTAGGCCAAGATGGGGTGCGGGAGGTCTGGGCTTAACGTGGAGTTAACCGGCGACTAGGACGACGCTATGTGGCGTGTTGAGCGTCCGGATTGAAGAAGGATCAGGCCTCATTTGACAAAGCAGCCCTCATGCCTGCATTCGGTAGGGCTGCGCCAGTAGATGGCGTTCCAATGCAGTGGGTTGAATGGACGGTCCCTATTGAAGAACACAGCAGAACCGTTTCCAAGCTGCCAGCCATGCAGACGAACCCCCGAACGAGGAAGAAGCTGTGAGGCTACTGGTTTGCCCAAGGTGGCGACCAAGTACTGGTAAGCACTTTGATGTGACCACCATGGGACATTGATAGCCACCTGGCTGAGGCGGCCGCGCGTAAAGAAGAAGGACATGTATAGCGCTGGAACGCCGTTAGCGGAGCGCACATCGACTGCGCAAGCACGTTGGACAGGTAGAGGCCCCTGATAGGGGTGGCAACCAACCGGGAACTCGGCGAATTGCGCCCTCAGCCGACTCTCTGTCCAGTCTTCGGAGAGCGACAGAAGATCGAGGGTTGCCGGCTTTCTATCGGTGGTGAAGTACAGCCGGTATTCAGTCAGGTTGCCCGCTTGAAAAAGCAGAAAGGTTGCCAGTAGCAGGATGGGAATCAGCAGAGTAAGGACTCGACGTGAGCTAACGCTTGGAGTTCGGGGCTGTTCGCCAGGGAAGCGCATTTCTGATCAGGCCTAACGTTTAGCTTGAGGGGCGCGGAAAAAGGCGGCGAAGCCGGCTGTTGGAGCGTCCCTCTCGAAGCGGTTGTTAGGGGATTGAGGCAACTGGAAACCCCAGGCCATGCAACGATTCATAGATATTGTCATTTATGGATTTGCCTATGCACCACATATCTGAAATCTGTTTGCCATTATGGAAAACAATAACGCCACCCCCATTGCTCCTGTCGTCTATTTCAAAAGCAGCCAAACGATTGTAGACAACATACATATAGCCACCACGCTTAAACGCAACGTAACTTTCACTGGATTTTGCAGAGCCATCGAAATATGTAGAAAAGGCTTTGAATGGGCCATCTTGGCCGGACGGATAAACAAGTTCGGCCTGCTTGCCTACGGCGCCAAAACGATAAACAAGCAGGCCCGTTTTGGCTTTCAGATCCCCGCTAGAGCAAAGAGACACTTGTTTGTTTTTTATTTTTAA
>JBFMHC010000038.1:0-9158 GCA_040751755.1 Pseudomonadota bacterium | reverse complement strand
ATGCCCACCATCACAAACGTCAGCACCGTCAACAGCTCCCGCATGCCCACGGCCTGACCCAGCACATCCCCCTCCATCACAGCCTCACCCCCCCATGCCGCGCGATGGCATCCTGCTCGCGCTGCCAATCATCCCGGCAGTGGGCATCGCACCAGCGACGGCCATCTTTGAGCGGCGCGCCGCAGTAGTAGCACGCGCCACAGGCCGGCGGCCCCTCCGGGGCACGGGCGCTCAAGGCCCGCTCCAGGTGGAGCGCCTCCACCGCCTGCGCCTTATCGATCCAGTCGCCCATCCGTCTCACTCCTCAGCCACACCGTCAGGGCATGGCACTGTTCCATACAGGCATGCAGCCGGGCCGCCGTCTCCACGTAGGCCGACAGCAGGCTGCCCAGGCTCGCGTCCTCCGGCGCCGCCGGAGCCGGGCAGGGCGTCATCAGGGTCACAGGGGCAGGCCGCGCCATCCGCGCCTTCTGCTGCGGCATGGGCGAGGCACAGGCCGCAAGCATCAAGGCGGCACTCACGGTAAACAGGGCTTTGAACATGCTTCACCACCGTTTTAATGAGCCGCTGCGCGCGCCCCTGCATCGCCTGCTGGCGCTCCGCGGCATCGCGCAGAATCTCGGCATCGATGGCCGCCTGCTCCGCCGCCTGGGCGATGGCGCGCTCCACCGCGGCCAGGCGCTCGGCCTTGGCCGCCGCCTCGGCATCCGCCCGGCCCTTGAGATAGCCGCCGCCAACCAGTGCGGCCAGCACCAGCCCCGCGCCCACGACCTCGATCAGCGGATTCATCGGGCCACCTCGACCATCGGCACCCCCTCGAGGCACAGGCGATGCTCCGCCTGCCGACGCTTGACCAGCCCCGGCAGCTCACGCCCACCGGCCTTGGTCCAGCGCAGAATCTCATCGCACGCGGCGGCATACAGAAGCTCCCTCTCCCCCTGGGAGAGGGCTGGGGTGAGGGTCTCCCGCAAGCGCTTGACCAGGGTCGATCGGCAGAAGGCGGCCGGCCCGATGTTATAGGCCAGGCTCACGAAGGCATCCCACTCATGAGGGTAAAGGGCGAGGTCGGCGGGCAGGCACGCCTTCATCTGCCGCTCGATGCGCCCAGCATCTTCGGCCAGCCGCACCACCGCGCGCTCCGGGGTGGTGGTATCGCCCGGCTGCACCGGTCGGCCATCCGCTCGGGTGGTGGTGCCAAAACCAATCGTCTGCACCCCCACGCCATCGTCATAGGCGCGCGGGCGGTAGCCCTCATGCACGGCGATGCCGGCCAGGCCCAGGGCCGAAAGGGTTAGCGCGGCGGCAACCAGGCGGGACTTCATGACGCCTCCAAAAAGCACACACCCCGCATGATGCGGGGTGGGGCGGGGGGCGTCTTTTAAAGGAGTTTGTAGATCCCTAGAGCTCGACTAAGACTCGCTCTTGTGAGCATGACGTCGTGATTCGACCCATTCATCAAAGCGTGTCAACTGGAGGTTGAGCAACTGGCTTGGAAGCAAAAGCGAATAGATGAAAGCGAAAGTCGCGAACCCGAGAAAGAACCCCTCAAGAATCATTACAATCCGGCCTTCAGGATCAAGCTTGGCAACAATGGAAGTGAGAAAAACCAGAGCCAAGACAATCAAATAAGAAATGAATAGCCACTTGTGGCGCACAAGACGGCGGTAGAAGTTTGTTCTCTTGACAGCGTCGGAGCGCCACGTGCGCCCACGAAACAGGCCGGGCTCACCTAGCAGCGTCATCACGGTAATCAAAAAGCCGGCAAGGATGGAGAATACGTTAACGATGACGCCGCGGGCCTCGTCATTGCCATGTATAAAGGGCTGCCCCCACCATCCAACCAGGGCGGATGAGGTGGAGATCGCAAGAAATAGTCCGACGCGTCTCCAGTCAATGTTGTTCACATCATTTCTCCAAGAGGCCAGCGTTCCTTATATCATCAAAATAACGTTCCATCTCAGCCCATGCACTTTGATGGCTCACTGTGTTGTCTTGCTTCGTTTGCAGGTTGACACGGGTATGCAAGCGAATTTTATCGGCCATGATCTTTTCGTTCTTTTGGGTGATGATGGAAAAGGAAGAGTGATCTAGGCCATCCTCTTCAAAGAGAGTTTGGGCCATCGACTCGATAAAGCGTTTCGACGGCTCACCCGCTCGGCTGCTCCCATTGAGACTGATCTGGACGCCAACCATGAGGTCTTCAAGTGCCTTTTGCTCAGCCGCGCTTTGGTCCTTGGCGGCCAAGGCGTTGATCTCGTCCGAAAAGCCACCCAATAACCGAGCCGGCCATGTCTTGCGCTTATCTTGAGGAAGGCTGAGCGCGTATGCAGAGACCTCAAGATCAATCGCTTTGACCCCGTGCTCATGGATCAGCTTGACCGTATCCAGGTTGCTGGCTGGAGCAAGGTCAAATCCAACCGTTTGTTCATAAAGATTATCTTCTTTGAAAAGAAGCTCTAGATAATGCTTCGCTTTTCTATGGTTAATCCCGTCTGCGCAAAAAATGACATGGTGCTCCTTGAGCAGGAGGAAACAGTCGCCATCCTTGAACTCTCTACCGCTTGGTGCGGCATGAGGAGTCTCGTCATCCTCGGCGGTTGGCACCTTCGGTTGCAGCGTGGCCGCCATAACCCCAGGAAAATAACGTGCCAGATGGATCTTGATCATCTCCTCTGAATCGACATAGCGCTGGATACGGACAATGTCTCCACCCCCCAGATCGACTTCACTTGCGGCGCAAGTTGCCTTGTTGGACCGAACCATCCTCATGAATTTTTGGATGTCGAAGGGCTGTTTGTTCCGGATGGCGCGGAAGTAATAAAGCGTCTTGGTCTTCGTGGTGCTTGGCATGATCCATGATTTCCTTGGTTGCCACTCCATGATCTCGGCGGGGGGGATGGTGGGCCGCTATCCAAGATGGACCCGCGCCTCGCAGCCGATATGATACGGAGGGAGCTTCTCGGGAAGTTTTGTCCAAGTGGTCCCGTGCTTAGCCTGACATACGGGGCAACAGTTTTCTGAGTCGAGCCTCCATCCACTCATGGCGTTCAGAAGGACAGAGCGCTTAAGGCGTTCATGCTTAACGGCTGTTTGAAGGGTTCTCAAAACGACGCGGGCGACCGCGCCAGCATAGGCATATGCCTTGGCCAATTCGTCGACATCCACCTCCGTCATGGGCTTGATCTGGAAGAGCTCACGAAAGGCAACCGTCTTCTCAAGACGGTTCCAGATATCCGGAAGGGTTTTCAGAAAGTCCACAGCTTGCGCTTTGCGGGTGAACTTCTTGGGCGCGTCCTGCCCCGCGATCTCCTGCATCTGCTTCATGGTCATGCTCATGAGAATGTCCTCAAGGGCAATCTCCTTCCCACGCAACATGAAGCCTTTGGCATAGAGTTCATCGAAAGCCTTGCGCCGATAGTCCGTCATCGGTACGACCTGGACCTTGTAACCACTGTCGATGACGCGCAAAAGAAGCTGATAGGTTTCAGGGGTCGCCTTGAACTTCTCTAGCAGGTCATCATCCACGGACAGATCACGAGGCTCATCGAATAACAGCGTCCATGTTGCCTCTAAATCGGCTGGGCGCACCTGCAACGTAGACAGCGCTTCATGGCGCATGTCGACAAGCAGATCCTCCTTGTCCAAGTCACTTGCCTCCGCCCAATCCTTGGAGCTCGCCATCAAGCGCGCAACCTCGGCCTCGATCTTGGGTTTGGAGTCCATGATCCATGCCTGAAGCTCCTTGCACTGTACATTGTTCCGTGCGACCACATGGGTGAACCACTCCCAAAGCTCATAATCTTTCTGTTGTTCGAGGGCGGTGACCAGCCTGCTGATATCGGCTTCATCCAGGCCGAAGAGCGTCATGGGGATAGACCAATCAGGCCCAATCACGAAACCGCCTGAACCGGTCGGGACGTAGCGAATTTTGAACTCATCCTGAGAAGACTCACTTTTGAGAGTCACCTTGGGTAGTGGTGGATAGGATTGTGCAAGTCGTGGCTTCTTGCGCAGCCAGAACCAGTACACGGCGACGGCAAGGAGGGTGATCCAAAACAACCACATGATGCTTCCCCTTCAAACTCCAAGACCGAATCAAAAGGTCGCCAGCACCTGCCTAACTCGCTGGGCAACATGGTAGGGGCAGATAAACATGCGGCGGGCGAACCAAAGCGTGAAGGTGAACAACGGAATGCCCCCCAGGCTATAGAGCACAGCTTCCATGCTCGAAGGATGGCCAAGGCTCAAGCCGAACGTGGCCAGAAGGAGCATGATCAGTGACAGTCCAAAGAGCCCTTGTCCAAAGGCATACAAAAGAAAATTGGTTCGGACCATGACGCGCTCCTCAGCAATGCTCCAGTAGATGGCGTCGTACTTCCACGCCAGAGCTAACTCCTCGCGCGTAAACCCATGATGCTCCATTAACCTGATCAGGACTTCCCGCATCGGGCGGTTGCAATGAATCCCTGTGTCCTCCGCAAACTGGGCCTGGAGGCGTGACTCAGGCATCTGTGCGCTCATAAGAATCGTTTGCGTCGGTGCATGATTGTGGATGGTGTGAGCCACCTGCCCGAAGTTTTCCTGCACGGTCAGCATCGTCTGATCTCCTTGCTCTCCAATCCAATGCGTCTCCAATGCGTCCCGGCCCTGGGCTGATCAGGGCCGGTGCCCCCCAATCCTACGATCTTGCTGCCATCCCTTGGCACCTTACCTTCCTGATTTACCCCCAAACGTCACCGGCCCCGTCTGCACCAGGCCCCCTTCCACCACCTGGCCGTGGTTGGTCCCCACCTGGACCTTGGGGGAGGGCATCGAAGTCACCCCACGTAAAGCCCCCAGCGCCGCCAGCCGCCCCTCCAGCGAGGCGGCGCGGAAGCGTTCGAGCAGCTCCTGCTCATCGCGTGACAGGGCATCCATCGTGCGCTGGCCGGTGAGGATGTAGAGCACATCCACGCCATTTGCCTTGAGCGCCATGAGTTTGTCCAACGGCACATTCGCTTTGCCAATCCAGTTGTAGATCGTCCCACGCGATACAGCTAAGGCGGCCGCGATGGTGGTGATGCCAACCTTTTCGACCTCTTCTTCGAATCGCCGCCTCAAGTCGTCAATCATGTTGAACACTCATCAGTTGACACGTTCAATATTTTGAACAATCATTCACTTCACCAACACCAATCGTTCCTTCGTCACCACCACACAAGGAGGCCCAACCCATGAAGCTGCGCACCCCCGCCGAGGCCCGTGCCGCCCTGCAGGCCACCGGCGTCTCCATCACCCAGTGGGCGATCGCCAACGGCTTCTCGCCCAACCTCGTGTTCGAGGTCTTAGGCGGGCGCAAGAAGTGCATCCGCGGCCAGGCCCACGAGATTGCCGTCAAGCTCGGCCTCAAGGCTGGGGTCGTCTGCACCGACCCCGCCCGGGCCCTGGACCAGGACGCCGCCTAAGGAGACCCGCCATGACCCATGAGCGCGATGCCTACGGTTTTCCGGTGGATGCCCCCCTCATCGGCGGTACCGACGTGCGTCATCCAGCGTGTCCGCCAGCTCCAGCAGCCGCGCCCGCGCCACATGAAGATGCGTGCTCGCATCCGCAGGAGGACGTAGCGATGTCCGGAGCTGCTGCGTGAACAGGGGGCCGTCGATGACACCGCCTTCCTCAAGCGCCGCCGCAAGGTGGAGCACCACCCGCGAGATGGCCTCGATGCGGCCGGCCAGTTCGTTGAAATCGTCCGCGTTCATGTCCAGGGCCCTCGTGTTTTTTACCACGAATCCAGCCTACGCCATGCAACACGTTTCCACCATCTGCAACGCCGCGCGCGTTTTGGAGGGTGCCGTATGACCAAGAACCGCCTGGCGCCAAACCGCATCCATTTTTGGAAGCGGCGCATTCCGACCAGCCTGCGCGCGGCGGTGGATGAGTCCCTGGCCTATGCCCGCGAGGCCTACAACCTCAGCGTGGAGCAGATCGCCGAGCGCATGGGCTATGGCTCGCACTGGACCCTGTACAAGCAGCTTGCCGAGCTGAGCCTCAAGCTCACCCAGGTGCGCGCCTTCGAGCACGCCTGCGGGATCGACCTGCTGCGGTGACCGAGAGCCTGACCGAGCTGGCCTGGCACCGCGAGAACGTGCGTAAAACCGCCTCCCCCGAGCTTCCCCTGGAGATCGAGCCATGACCCAACGCATTGACCTCTGGCGTCTTCGCCTGTGCCTGAAGGACCGCCGCCTGGCCGTCAAGGCCTCCATCGGCGGCGGCTGGTTCATCGTCGGCCCGCGCGCAGGAGGTGCGCGATGAGCAAAGACGCCGCGCTCAAGTCGGCCCCCAAGGTGCTGGACGTGCTGAACGTCCTGCTCGGCCACTTCGCCCACGGCCTGACCCTGACCGATCTGGCGCGGGCCACCGGCCATCCCATGCCCACGGTCAGCCGCTACGTGGCGGCCCTGGAGGTCAAGGGCTTTGCCGAGCGCGTGCCGGAGACCGGGCGCATCCGCCCCTCCGTCCGCCTGGCCCAGCACGCCATCGCCATCCTCAACGATCTCGACCGCGCCCAGCGCCGCCTGGACGAGCTGCGCGCGCGGATCGCCACCCCCGTCCAATAAGGAGCCTCGCCATGCCAAGAACATCAACCCGTGTGGATCTCACCCCCGCCCCGCTGCCGGAAGGGGTGCTGGAAAACGCCCAGGCCATCGTGCGCGCCGCAGATCGCCTGGAGGCCGAGGTGAGCGAGAACGTCAAGGCCCTGGCCGCCCAGCTCGGTTACACCGGATCCCTCCACCCCGTGGCCCTGGAGGATGGCATTGCCGAGTCCAAGGCCCTGATCAACCAGGGCCTGTTTGCCCTGGGCACGCGCCTTTTGCTGCTCAAGGAGCAGTGTGCGCATGGGGAGTTTTTAGAGGTGCTGGAGCGGCATGGGATTCACGTAAGGCTCGCACAGCGGGCCATGCAGGCCACGCTCAAGTTTGCAAATACGACGACGTCGTCGCATTTGACCAGGCTCAGCAAGTCCAAGCTGTTTGAACTCGCCGTCCTCGATGACGAAGAGATCAAGGAGTTGGCCGAAGGGGGCAGCGTGCGCGGCCTCACCCTCGATGAGGTGGACCGCATGCCGGTCTCCGAGCTGCGCCGCGCCCTGCGCGAGGCGAGGGCGGAGCGCGAGGCTACCGCCCGCCTGCTGGCCGACAAGAACGCCAAGATCGATGAGCTGGCCACCAGGCTGTCCGCGCGCCAGTCCGCGGTGAAGGCCGAGACGCCCGCCGATCGGGCCGAGCGGCTACGCCAGGAGCTCTTGGAGCGCGCCGGGGCGGCCGAGGTCACGGTGCTCGCCCTGCGCCCCTACCTTGCGGCCCTGCGTGAGCATGGCGAGCAGCATGGCCTGGACCATCAGGCGCTCATGAGCGGCGCGGTGGCCCAGGTGCGTGCAGCCCTGGAGCGCCTGGCAGATCAGTTTGACCTGCGCATCGAGCCGCTGGTCGAGCGCACACCGGAATGGCTGCGCGCCCCAGGCACCGGCGAGCCGGTCCGCGACCCGGTGACCATCGACTGGGTCGAGCAGGGCTAAGCCATGAACGCGGCGATCACCGAGCGGCTGGTCAGCATCGCCCGGCAGGCGCGCGAGGCCGGCCATGGAGGCAAGGAGGCGGTGTATCAGGCCGCTTGCCGTGAGCTGGGCATGAGTCGCGCAACCTTGCTGCGTCGCCTGCGCGAGGTGGAGGCGCGCGCGCCGCGCAAGCGCCGGGTGGATGCGGGGCGCTCCAGTCTGAGCGAGGACGAGGCCCGCCGGATCAGCGCCGTGCTGATCGAGGCCACGCGCAAGAACGGCAAGCGCATCATGGGTCTTGAGACCGCCGTCAACATGCTGCGTGCCAATGGGCTGATCCGTGCCGAGATCATCGACCGCGCCACCGGGGAGGTGCGGCCGCTGTCCGCCAGCGCCATCCTGCGCGCCCTGCGCAGTTATGGGCTGCACCCGGACCAGCTCGACCAACCCGAGCCGGTGACCGAGCTGCGCAGCCTTCACCCCAACCACGTCTGGCAGATCGACGCCTCACTCTGCGTCCTCTACTACCTGCCGCGTGCGGGTAAGGACTCCGGTCTGCGTATGGCCGACCACGCCACCTTCTACAAGAACAAGCCGGCCAACCTTGCGCGCATCGAGCGCGACCGGGTCTGGCGCTATGTCATCACCGACCATGCCACCGGCGCGCTCTATGTGGAATACGTGTTCGGCGGCGAGACCGGCGCCAATCTGGTGGATGTGTTCATCCACGCCATCACCCAGCGCCCCGGGGAGCAAATGTATGGTGTGCCCTTCATGGTCATGCTCGACCCCGGCGCGGCCAACACCGGCGCCCTGTTTCGCAGCCTGTGCGAGGCGCTCGGCGTCACCGTGCAGATCAACACCCCCGGACGGCCGCGCGCCAAGGGGCAGGTGGAGCAGGCGCAGCACCTGGTCGAGACCCAGTTTGAATCCCGCCTACGGTTCGCCCCACCGCCCGCCACGCTGGAGGAACTCAACGCCCTGGCCGCCACCTGGCGGACGTGGTTCAACGCCACCCGAATCCACAGCCGCCATGGCCACACCCGCTGGGGCCTGTGGCAGACCATCCGCCCGGACCAGTTGCGCATCGCCCCGGCACCGGAGCGGCTGCGCGATGCCGCCATCACGGCACCGACCGAGCGCGTGGTGCAGCCCAAGCTGCGGGTGGCCTGGCGTGGGGAGGTCTTTGATGTCTCCGGCATCGAGGGCCTGAGGGTGGGCGACAAGGTGCGGGTGGTCACCAACCCCTGGCGGCCCGACACCATCCAGGTGGTGACCGTGGGCGAGGATGGCCGCCCGCTGCGCATCGTCTGCCCGAAGGTGGCGCTGGACGGGTATGGCTTTGCCCTGGAGGCGCCGGTCATTGGCGAGGCCTACGCCCGCCATCCGGACACCCCGGCCCAGATCGAGGCCAAGCGGATGGAACGCCTCGTCACTGGCGCGGGCACGCTGGAGGAGGCCGCCCGCGCGCGCCAGGAAAACATCGTGCCCTTTGGCGGGGCCATCGACCCGTTCAAGGAGGCGCGCGAGGCGAGGCTTCCAAGCTTTATGCCCCGCCGCGGCACCGCCATGCAGCTGCCCGACCGCCTGCATATCGAACGCCGGCCCCTCACCCACATCGAGA
>JBFMHC010000037.1:0-6513 GCA_040751755.1 Pseudomonadota bacterium | reverse complement strand
CAGGTGCCGGTTGTCATCCTCCAGCCGCTGGTTGGCGCGCTTGAGGGTTTCACACAGCTCGACAAGCTGCAGGATACCCTCCTCGAGCCCCTGCCACTCTTCTTGTGTGATGATGCGCTGCATCGTGTTCTCCAACGGCCATGGCGCCGCCCAGATAAAGCAAAAATCTTAGGTTGCGGGTCGAGCTTGTGCAACCGGAGGGGGGCGCGCTGGGCGGCAGTCCCGCGGCAGGTGTGCATGGTAGGATGGGCATACGAGACTCAAGGCGCGCGAGGTGCGGCTCATGGTGGAATTTGATCGGGTGGACGAGGCCCTGGACGAGGCGGCGGTGCAGGCCGCCGAGGCGCATGGCGTGCTCGCCGGGATGCTGTGTGCGGCGGGGGCGGCCGAACTCGGGGACTGGTGGTCGGCCATCCGCGAAGACGAGTCGCAGGTCAAGGTGCCTGAACCCGTACGCGAGCTGCATGCCGAGACGGTGGCAAGCCTGGCCGACGTGACCGGCACCTTCGATCTGATGCTCCCGACGGACGAGGCGTCGCTGGAGGAGCGCGCCGAAGCGCTGCACGACTGGTGCCAGGGGTTCCTCTACGGTTATGGTCTGGCCGGGGGGCGCGACCCGGTGAAGTTATTGCCCGATGCCGCCGAGGTCCTGCGCGACATCCACCAGTTCGCCCAGGCGAGCTTCGATCTTGGCGAGGACGCCGAGGAAGATGAGCAGGCCTACAGCGACCTGGTCGAGTACCTGCGCGTGGGGGTGCTGCTGCTGCACGAAACCCTCCACCCCCGTCCCGAGCCCACGGCCGGGGCGAAGGCCGGAGCGGCGGGCGCCTGGCCGCAGGCCGGTTCCCGAACCCTGCACTGACGTTCCGCGAGGGTCTGTCATGTCGATCCATCCCCTCCTCGACAAGAAACACTTCGCCCGCCGTCGCAAGCGCCTGCTGGCGCAGCTGGGGCCGGAGGGCATCGCCATCCTGCCGGCCGCCGTCGAGTGGGTACGCAACCGCGACACCCACTACCCCTTCCGCCAGGACAGCGATTTCCGCTATCTGACCGGCTTTGACGAACCCGATGCCGTGCTGGTGCTGGCGCCGGGGCACGAGGAGGGGCCGTTCATCTTGTTCGTGCGCCCGCGCGATGCCGAGCGCGAGCGCTGGGACGGGCGCCGGGCCGGGGTGGCGGGGGCCCGCAAGCTGTACGGGGCCGACCAGGCTTATGCCATCGATGAGCTGGACGAACGCTTGCCGGCCCTGCTCGCCGGGCGGGAGCAGTTCTATGCCCCTCTGGATGACGGTCATTTCGCCCAGCGCCTGTTTGGCTGGCTGGCCAGGGTGCGGCGTCAGCAGCGCGCGGGGGTGAAGGCACCGGCCGGCTGGTTCGACCTTGCACCGCTGGTGCACGAGATGCGCCTGTTCAAGGACGAGGACGAGGCCCATGTGCTGCGTGAGGCCTGCCGGGTCACCGCGCTCGCCCACCGGCGGGTCATGCAGGCGGTGCGTCCCGAGCTGCCCGAATATGCGCTGGAGGCCGAGCTGTTGCACACCTTCCGCGGGCACGGCGGCGAACCGGCCTTTCCCTCCATCGTGGCCGGCGGGGCCAACGCCTGCATCCTGCACTACACCGAGAACCGTGACCTGTTGCAGCAGGGCGAGCTGGTGCTGGTGGATGCGGGCTGCGAGTGGGGCGGCTATTGCGGCGACATCACCCGCACCCTGCCCGTCGGTGGGCGCTTCTCCCCGGCCGCGCGCGAGCTGTATGCCGTGGTGCTGGCGGCGCAGCAGGTGGCCATCGAGGCGGTCCGCCCCGGCGCAAGCTGGGATGCCCCGCACCAGGCGGCCGTGCGCGTGCTGACCGAGGGGCTGGTCACGCTCGGCCTGCTCAAGGGCAAGGTCGAGCGGCTGATCGAGAAGGAGGCCTACAAACGCTTCTACATGCACCGCACCGGGCACTGGCTCGGCATGGACGTGCACGACGTGGGCGCCTACAAGGTGGATGGTGCCTGGCGGCCGCTGGAGCCTGGCATGGCCCTGACCGTGGAGCCGGGGTTGTACATCGACGATGGCAAGGATGTGCCCAAGGCCTTCCGCAACATCGGTATCCGTATCGAGGACGATGTGCTGGTCACCCGCGAGGGCTGCGAGGTGTTGACCGCGGAGGCACCCAAGTCGATCGAGGCACTGGAGGAGATCGTGCCGCATGTTTGATGTCGCCATCGTCGGCGGCGGGCCGGTCGGGGCCATTCTCGCCCACGTGCTGGCGCGCGAGGGCTTCGCGGTGGCCGTGCTGGAACGGGAGGCTGCCCCGGCCGAGGCCCAGGTGGGCAGCACGGGCTTCGACGGGCGGGCCATCGCCCTGGCCGAGGGCGGGCGGCGGCTGCTGGCCGGCTGGGGGCTGTGGGGGGCGCAGGCGGGTGAGGCCGAGCCGATCGAGCGCATCCACGTCTCCCTGCGCGGGGCCTGGGGCAGCGCGCGTTTCGCTGCGCATGAGGAGGGCGTCGCCGCGCTCGGCCAGGTGCTGGACTCCGCCCGGATGGCCCCGGTGCTGCTGGCCGCGGCCAAGGCCAGCGGTGTGCACTGGCAGTCCCCCGCACGCTACATCGCGCACGAGGTGCAGGGCGATGGCGTAGTGCTTCGCTTCTCCACGCCAGAAGGCGAACAGTCCCTGCACGCCCGCCTGCTGGTGGCCGCCGATGGCGCAGGCTCCGCCGTGCGCAGTGCGCTGGGCCTGCCGGTCGAGGCGCGGGATTATGGCCAGACCGCCATCCTCGCCCGGGTGGAGGTGGAGCGCGCGGAACCCCGCACGGCCTTCGAGCGCTTCACCGACGAGGGGCCGATTGCCCTGCTGCCCATGGGGGACAACCGTTATTCGCTGGTGTGGGTGAGCGGGGCGGGCGGCGTGGAGCGGCGTTTGGGGCTTTCGGATGTCGCCTTTCTCGACGAACTGGGCCAACGCTTCGGCCCGCGCCTGGGGCGCTTCACCCGCCTTGGGTCGCGCCAGGCCTACCCGCTGCGTGCGGTGACCGCCAAGGCCATCACCGCCCCCCGTGCGGTGGTGCTGGGCAATGCCGCCCATGCCCTGCACCCGGTGGCTGGGCAGGGCCTGAACCTGTGCCTGCGTGACATCCGTGTGTTGCTCGGCGAGCTTGCGCGGGCGCGGCAGGAGGGGCGGGACATCGGCTCGGCCGCCGTGCTGGCCGCTTATGCCGCCGCGCGGCGGTCGGACTATGCCGTAAGCTACCCGCTGATGGACGTGCTCGCCCGCGGCTTTACCCGCGCCGTGCCGGTGCCGGGGGCGCTCAAGGGCCTGGCCCTGGCGGCGCTGGATGCCATACCGCCGCTGCGCGCCGGTTTCCTCCAGCAGATGATGGGCTTGAAGGGGTGAGACGATGGAACAGCACGCGGACGTCCTGATCATCGGCGGCGGCATGGTGGGCGCCGCCTTGGCCTGTGCGCTCGGGCGATCCGGGTTCGAGGTGCATGTGGTCGAGGCGCAGGCGCCCGAGCCCTTCGCGCCGGAGCAGCCGCTCGATCTGCGCGTGTCGGCCGTCAGTCTCGCCTCGCAGGCCCTGCTCGAGGCGGTCGATGCGTGGCCGCAGGTGCTCGCCATGCGGGCGGTGCCGTTCCGCCGCATGCGCGTGTGGGACCAGCGCAGCTTTGGGGAGACCGTGTTCGATTCGCGCGACATCGGCGAGCCGGCCCTGGGACACATCGTCGAAAACCGCATCCTCCAGCTCGCCCTCTGGCGTGCCGCCGAGGGGCTTGCGAGCGTGCGCTGGCACTGCCCGGCGCGGCTGGAGGCCCTGGCGATCGAGGAACACGGGGTCCGTGCCCGCCTGAACAATGGCATCACCGTGCAGGCACGGCTGGTGGTGGGGGCGGACGGGGCGCATTCGCGCCTGCGCGAGCTGGCCCGCATCGGCCTGACCAGCTGGGACTATGACGTCGAGGCCCTGGTCGCCACGGTCAAGACCTTCGCCCCGCAACAGGACATCACCTGGCAGCGCTTCACCCCGAGCGGGCCGCAGGCCCTGCTGCCGTTACCCGGTCCGCATGCCTCGCTGGTGTGGTACCTCCCGCCCGATGAAGTGGCGCGCCTCAAGGCGCTGGATGATGAAACCTTCCTCGAAATGTTGCGGCGCGCCTTCCCGCGCGAGTTGGGCGGGGTCGAGGCGTTGCTGGAGCGCGGCAGCTTCCGCCTCACCCGCCGTCATGCGCAAACCTACTGCAAGCCACGCCTGGCGCTGGCCGGGGATGCCGCGCACACCATCCATCCGCTGGCCGGGCAGGGCGTCAACCTGGGATTCATGGACGTCGCCGCGCTGGCCGAGGTGGTGATCAAGGCGCGTGATGCCAACGAGGACATCGGCGCCCTCCATGTGCTGCAGCGCTACGAGCGCTGGCGGCGGGGCGAGAACCTGCTGATGCAGACGGCCATGGACGTGTTCCACCACGCCTTCAAGCCCACGCGCGGTCCCCTGCCGTGGCTGCGCGGCCTGGCCTTGCACGCGGCGAATGACCTGCCGCCGCTGCGCCGCCTGCTGACCCGCCGGGCTACCGGGCGCGCGGGGGATCTGCCCTGGCCGGCGCGCAGCGGCCGACTTCCATGAAGCACATTTTCGCCAACCTGCCTGCGCGCCTGGGCGTGGCTGGGGTGTCGGCTCACGAAAATGAACGCGCGCGCCGCTGGGGGGCGTGGCTCGAAATCGTCGTCTCGCTCGCCACCCTCTGGCTCCCTTTTGCCTGGTACGCCGAGCACAAAGGGGTGATGGCGCCCGATGTCCTGCGCATGATCGATCTCTGCGTCTGGGGGTTGTTCGTGGCCGAGGCGTTCGTGTTGAGCCTGCTGGTCAGCAACCGCCTTCGTTATTGGCAGCAGAACTGGCTCAACCTCTTGATCGTGTTCGGGGGGCTGCCCCTCCTGTTCATCCAGCAGGGGGTCGCCCTGGCTTTTCTGCGTGTACTGCGCCTGGTGCTGCTGGTGGTCATGGTCATGCGCTTTGCACGGCGCTCGTTGCGCCTTCTGGCCCAGCATGCCCTGGCGGCCACCTTGACCCTCGCCTTCTTTCTGGTCGTCACGGTGGGAACCCTGGTGGCCAGCATCGACCCGGCCATTCCCACCTTCTGGGATGGCATGTGGTGGGCGCTGGTCACGGTCAGCACCGTGGGCTATGGCGACGTGGTGCCTGTCAGTGCCGAGGGGCGTCTGCTCGGGGTCATCCTGATCCTGTTCGGGGTGGCCACCTTCTCACTGGTGACGGCCAACCTGGCCGCCTTCGTCCTCGGTCTGCGGCTCGAGGAGACAGCCACTGACATCGAGCGCGAGGAGATCAAGCACGAGCTCCTGATCCTCAGCCGCATGGAGGAGATGGAGCGTCGCTTCGACCGCCTCGAGGCCTGGCTGGCCGCGCAGGCGCATCCGCCTGTGCAGCAGGCGGTCAGCGACGACGCGCAGTCAGACGCGCCCAACCGTCCTTGAGCGCGGGCGGATCGAAGTCGAACGCTGCGGCATAGGCCGCCATCACGCCCTCAGCCTGCTCCGCCAGAAGCCCCGACAGCACCAGCGCACCGCCGGGCTTCACATGCTCGGTCAGGGTGGGGGCGAGCTCGATCAGCGGGCCCATCAGGATATTGGCCAGCAGCACGTCGAAGCGAGCATCTTTGGGCAGGGCGCCGGGCAGGCCGGTGTGCAGGCGATGGGCCTCGATGCCGTTGCGCGCGGCATTGTCGCGCGTCGCGGTCAGGGCCTGGGGATCGATGTCGATGCCCCAGGCCTCGACCGCGCCAAGCTTGAGCGCGGCGATGGCGAGGATGCCCGAGCCGCAGCCGTAGTCCAGCACGGTCTTGCCTTGAAGCTCGGCGCCATCCAGCCACTCCAGGCAGAGGGCGGTGGTGGGATGCGTGCCGGTGCCGAAGGCCAGGCCCGGGTCGAGCAGGATGTTCACCGCCTGCGCATCCGGGGCCTCGATCCAACTCGGTACGATCCACAGCCGCTCACCAAAACACAGGGGCTGGAACTGGTCCATCCACGCGCGTTCCCAGTCCTGGTCCTCGACCAAGGCCCATGCGCCGCCCTGGATGCCGCGCGTGCTCAGGGCTTGGTCCACTTGAGCGGTGTCGGTCGTCTCCTCGAACAGGCCGACGACCTCGACCTCCGGCCACAGCGGGGTCTCGCCCGGCAGGGGTTCGAGCACGGGTACGTCGGCGGCGTCCTTGAGGGTCACGGACACCGCGCCGAGTTCGAGGAGGGTGTCTTCGAGGGCTTCGGCTTGATCGCGGGGGGTGGTGAGGGTGAGTTGGTGCCAGGGCATGGTGTGTCTGGATAAGTAAGGTAAGGTTGCCGGGATACCCCTCTCCCGCAAGCGGGAGAGGGGCTGGGGGTGAGGGAAAATCCCCCCTCAAGGCCGCCGTGATGCCAGGTTGGGCAAGGGGGTGAACCGGCCAAGGAGGGCCGGTTCAGCTTTGCCGGGGCAGGATGCCCCGTCAAAGCGGCCCCCTTGAACGGCCTGGCAGCACGGGA
>JBFMHC010000036.1:0-3316 GCA_040751755.1 Pseudomonadota bacterium | reverse complement strand
AGGGATAGCCCAAGGCCTCGAGGAACTGCTCGAACGGGTGGCGCTCCTCTGCGGGAACCTGGATGCCCACCAGCACCCGGCCGTAGTCGGCGCCGTGGTTGCGGTAGTGGAACAGGCTGATGTTCCACCGGGCGCCCATGCGGGTGAGGAAGTGGAGCAGGGCGCCGGGGCGCTCGGGGAATTCGAAACGGTAGAGAATCTCGTGTTCCACGCGCGGGCCGTGGCCGCCGACCATGTGGCGCACGTGCAGCTTGGCCATCTCGTTGCCGGTCATGTCGAGCACCGGGTAGCCGCGCTCGCGCAGCAGGGTGATGAGGGCCTCCTTCTCCGCCGCGCCGCCGTCGAGCTGGATGCCGACGAAGATGTGGGCGTCGCGCGCATCATTGAAGCGATAGTTGAACTCGGTGATGGCTCGCCGGCCGAGGGTCTCGCAGAAGGCGCGGAAGCTGCCGGGGCGCTCGGGGATGGTGACCGCGAACAGGGCCTCGCGCTGCTCGCCGAGCTCCGCCCGCTCGGCAATGTGGCGCAGGCGGTCGAAGTTCATGTTGGCGCCGGAGTTGATGGCGATGAGAGGGGCCTGCTCCACGCCATCGGCCTGGGGGGCGCGACTCACATACCGCTTGAGGCCCGCGATGGCGAGCGCCCCGGCCGGCTCGGCGATGGCCCGGGTGTCGTCGAAGATGTCCTTGATCGCGGCGCTGATCTCGTCTGTGCTCACCAGGATCACTTCGTCCACGCACTCGCGCGCGATGCGGAAGGTCTCCTCGCCGGCCTGCCGCACGGCCACGCCGTCGGCAAACAGGCCGACCTGCGGCAGCACCACGCGTGCATCCGCGGCCAGGGCTGCATGCATGCAGGCCGCGTCCTCCGGCTCGACACCGATGATGCGGGTGGCCGGGCGCAGGTGCTTGAGGTAGGCGGCGACGCCGGCGATCAGACCGCCACCACCGACCGGCACGAACACCGCCTCGATCGGGTCCGGGTGCTGGCGCAGGATCTCCATGCCGATGGTGCCTTGCCCGGCGATCACCTCGGGGTCGTCGTAGGGGTGGATGAAGGTCAGCCCCTCCTGCTGGGCGAGGCTGCGGGCGTGGGCATAGGCCTCGTCATAGGCATCGCCGTGCAACACCACCTCGCCGCCGCGCCGGCGCACGGCATTGACCTTGATCGCCGGGGTGGTGGCGGGCATGACGATCACCGCCCTCAGGCCCAGACGCTCGGCGGCGAGGGCCACGCCCTGGGCGTGGTTGCCCGCGCTGGCGGCGATCACCCCCGCCCCGAGTTCGCCGCGGGTGTGCAGGTGGTGGATCTTGTTGTAGGCCCCGCGCAGCTTGAACGAGAACACCGGCTGCAGGTCCTCGCGCTTGAGCAGCACCGGCTTACCCAGGCGCGCGGAGAGCAGCGGCATGGCATCGAGCGGGCTCTCGATCGCCACGTCATACACGCGGGCGGTGAGGATGCGTTCGAGGTAGTCGCGGGTGAGGCTCATGCGCGCGGCTTGTCTTCCAGCGCCAGGATGAGGCTCCAGTGCGCCTCGCTCACCGGCATGACCGACAGGCGGTTGCCCTTGCGCACCAGCGGCATGTCGGCCAAAGCCTCGATGCTCTTCAGCTCGTTGAGGGGGATGGTGCGTTTGAGGTGGCGCACATAGCGCACATCCACCATGTCCCAGCGCGGCTTGTCGGGCGTGCTGGCCGGGTCGTAATACTTGCCGTCCGGGTTCCAGGCGGTGTGGTCCGGATAGGCCTCGCGCGCCACCTCGGCGATGCCGACGATGCCGGGGGTGGCGGTGTTGGAATGGTAGAAGAAGACCTGATCGCCACGCTTCATCTGGCGCATGAAGTTGCGCGCCTGGTAGTTGCGCACGCCGTCCCAGGGTTCGGTCTGATCCGGGCGGGCGGCGAGATCGTCGATACCGAACACGTCAGGCTCGGATTTCATCAGCCAGTGGGCCATGTCGGGTTCCGTCAAAAGCGATCGAACAAGCGTACCCCGTCCTCGGTGACGACGCCATCCAGCGGCACGTCCCAGCGCTCGACCGGTAGGGGTGGGCAGCGTTGCAGGCCGAAGGCCACCCCGATCAGCAGGGGTTTGCGCCAGCGCCGGCGGGCGTGGCGGAAGGCGAGGGTGCGGTCGTAGAAGCCGCCGCCCATGCCTAAGCGGTTGCCGGCATCGTCGAAGCCGACCAGGGGCATGAGGATGAGATCGAGCTCGCGCGCGCTCAGCAGGTCGCTGGGTCGGTGGCGGGGCTCGGGGATGCGGAAGCGGTTCGGGCGCAGCGGATGGCCGATCTGCCAGGGAGCGAAGCGCAGGCGCGAGCCTTGGGCAAGAATGGGCAGGTAGAGGCACTGGCGGGGATGGGTGAGCGACGCCAGCGGGCGCAGATCGACCTCACCGTCGGCCGGCCAGAACAGGGCGATGCGGCGGGCGTACCGGAAAACGGGGTGCAGGCGCAGGGCCTCGAGCATGGCGGCTTCGCGCCAGGCGCGGTCCAGTCCTTGCAGCGCACGGCGGCTGCGGCGAAGGGTCTGGCGAAGTTCTTTGCGGGAGAGGGGGGGCATGGGGAGAGGGTCTTCCAGGGCGCCGCTGTTGGCCGGGTACCTTGAACCGAGCGGTTCAAGTCGGGGAGGGCGGTGAGAGCGTCAGGCTTTCCGCGCGGGACGGACATGCACACGGCTCTAGGGGCCATCCCCAGGGAGGTGCATTAAGGCTCAAGGGGATTGGGCTACTGGCGCACGCTCCAGAAGACTTGGTTTCAGGTTAGATCAGTCCCGGCCGGTTTGCAACGTTCGAGGGTCTCGCGGATGCGCTGGCCCAGCGCCTGCACTTCCAGCGAGGCCGGCAGGGTGTCGTCCGACGCCGCCGGGGCGTGGCCGGCGCGCAGTTGCAACAGCTCGTGGGTGATGTTGAGGGCGGCCATGACGGCCACCCGGTCGTTGCCGATGACCTTGCCGGTGTGGCGGATCTCACGCATCTTGCCATCGAGGAAGCGGGCCGAGCGCTCCAGGGCCTCGCGCTCGCTCTCGGGACAGGCGACGCGGTACTCCTTGTCGAGGATCGTGATGTCGACGGGGATGGAGGGTTCGGTGCTCATGCCTGGCTCTCCAGGGTGCGCAGCTGTTCGAGGACGGGGGCAAGACGGGCCTCGGCCTCGCCAAGCAGGGCCTGCAGTCGCGTTTTCTCGTTGCGCAGGTGCCGGTTGTCATCCTCCAGCCGCTGGTTGGCGCGCTTGAGGGTTTCACACAGCTCGACAAGCTGCAGGATACCCTCCTCGAGCCCCTGCCACTCTTCTTGTGTGATGATGCGCTGCATCGTG
>JBFMHC010000035.1:0-254277 GCA_040751755.1 Pseudomonadota bacterium | reverse complement strand
TAGCCCGCGTCCGGGGTGTAGGTGAACAGGCCGTTGCCATGGTCGGTCACCGTGCCGTGGCTGGCGCCGCTGAAGCCGGTCACCGTCAGGGCGTCGCCATCCGCGTCCGTGTCGTTGGCCAGCACGTCCACGTCCACGCTGGTGTTGGCGTGCAGCTCGTACGTGCCGTCATCCACCGCGTCGGCCGCGGCATTGGTGACGTTGAAGCTCACCGTCGCGCTGTCCTCGCTCGCGCCGTCGCCCACCGTGTAGGTGAAGCTGTCGGCGCCCACGTAGCCCGCGTTCGGGGTGTAGGTGAACAGGCCGTTGCCATGGTCGGTCACCGTGCCGTGGCTGGCGCCGCTGAAGCCGGTCACCGTCAGGGCGTCGCCATCCGCGTCCGTGTCGTTGGCCAGCACGTTCACGTCCACGCTGGTGTTGGCGTGCAGTGCATACACGCCGTCATCCATCGCCTCGGGTGCACGGTTGGTGATCACAGGCTCCACCACCAGGTGGACGGTGGCGTCTCCAGTCAGCGTTCCATCGCTGGTGCGATAGGTGAAGCTGTCGCTGCCGACGTAGCCGGCCTCAGGACTGTAGGTGAAGCCGCCGTTGGCGTTGAAGGTGACCGAGCCGTGGCCGGGGTTGCTCAGCAGGCTGGCGGCAAGGCTGTCGCCATCCTGATCGCTGTCGTTGCCGAGCACGCCCGGACCCGCCACGGTGAGGCTGCCATCCTGGCTCAGGGTGTAGGTGTCGTCCTGGGCGCTGGGGGCATGGTTCACCGCCGCGACATGCAGGTTCACGGTGGCGGTGCTGGTGAGCACGCCGTCGCTGGCCAGGTAGGTGAAGCTGTCGGCGCCCACATAGCCCGCGTTCGGGGTGTAGGTGAAATGGCCATCCGCCTGCAGATCCAGGGTGCCGTTGGCCGGGCCGCTGACCAGCGCGGCGCTCAAGGCATCGCCATCGACGTCGCTGTCGTTGGTCAACACCCCCGGCGTGGCGATGTCGATGGCCCCGCCCTCAAGCACGGTGTAGGCATCGTCATGCGCCGCCGGTGCGTCGTTGACCGGTGCGATGGTGAGGCTGACCGTCGCGACGCCGCTCTGGCTGGTGCCGTCGCTGACCTGATAGCTGAAGCTGTCGCTGCCGTGGAAATCTGCATGCGGCGTGTAGGTGAAACTGCCGTCCGCGTTGAGGAGCACATCGCCATGGGACGGGGCGGCAACCAAGGCGGCCAGGTAGGCCTGACCGACACCCGCCACGTCATTGAGGGACACGTTGCCGTCGATCGCGGCGTCCTCGTTCCCGGCGAAGTTGTCAGCGTTGGCGATGGGGCCCTGGCTGGCACCGAAGTTCACCACCGCGTCCGTGCCGCTGCGGGCGGCGACGACCTGGGCGTTGCCGGTGGTGTACCACCAGCCGCCCTGCTCAAGCGCGCTGACCCGATGGCTGCCCGGCCCGAGATCGGCGAAGCGGTAGGCGCCGTCGGCGTCGGTGCTGGCGCTGGTTTCACCGGCGTCGAGGACACCGTCGGCATCGGCATCGAGGAACACGGTCCAGCCGGCGAGGCCGGTGTCCGCGCCATTCATCGCGCCGTCGCCGTCCAGGTCGTTGAACAGCGTGCCTTGGATGTCGATCAGTTCGAAGTTGCCGAAGTCCAGGCCACCCAGGTTGTCGCCCGCATCGAGCTGCACCGTGTGCACACCGGCCGCGGCTTGAAGCAGCGGTGTGTTGATGCCGCCGACGCTGCCGGAGTAACCGCCTCCCGCCTGGCTGTCGCCCAGGGTCACGATCTTCGCGGCCAGGCTCTGGAAATTGACGCGCTGGTAGGCCTCGCCCGTGTTGACGACGTTGTCGATCTCGTCGTCGCCGTCGACGATCCAGTCACTGGTCTGGTCGACCAGCCAGGCGAACTCGCCGGTCGTCAGGCCACGTCCGAGCGCCTGCCAGGCGATCTGCTGCGACAGGGCGGCGATGCCGGACATGAAGGCCGCTGCCTGGCTGGTGCCCTGCATGGTCTGCACGCCGCCATCCGCGGTCGCCCCATTGAACCGGGCACCCGGCGCGAACACATCGAGCAGCTCGCTGTCGCGCTGGGAATAGGCGGAGATGTGGTCGGCGCCGGTGACGTAGTCGATGGCGCCGGTGGAGACCTTCCACGGGCCGCCGAAGTCCGCCGCCCAGACCGAGCCCACCGCCAACACGGCGGGGTCGGAGGCCGGGTAGGCAACGCCCATGCGCCCGTATTTCAGGTAGTTGTTGCCGGCAGCGGCCACCACGATGGTGTCGGTGCTGGCCAGCGACGCGAATTCATCGCCCACGCCGTAGCGCGAGAAGTCGTCGGTCCAGTTGCCGCCGTCGCCCAGGGACAGGTTGACCACGCCGATGTTGTAGGCGTCGCGATTGGCAAGCACCCATTGCAGGGCCTGCTCCAGGTAGGCGAAGGTGCCGCGACCGCCATCCTCGAAGACCTTGAGGACGATCAGGTCGGTACCGCTGGCGACACCGCCGTAGCGGTCGTCCTGCGAACCGATCAGGCTGGCGATGTGCGAGCCGTGGCCCTCGATGTCGCTGGCATCGGCATCGCCGTCGGCGAAGTCGTACTGGAACAGGATACGGTCGGCGATGCCGTTGCCGTCCGCGTCCGCGCCGAAGAAGGCGTGGTCCAGATCGATGCCGGTATCGATCACCACGGTGGTGACGCCGCTGCCGTCTATGCCGGCGAACAGCGGGTCGCTGACCGTGGCGGTCACGCCGGTAAGGTCCAGGGCGCTGTCGATGGCCACCGCGCCATAGTCGATCAGCGCCGAGGTGGTCGAACTCGCCCAGGAGCCGCCACAGCCGCAGCCGGCGCTTTCCATGGTGATGCCGGAGGCCGTGGTGGTCACGTCCAGGCCTTCGCCGGCCGTGCCGTCGTTGGGCGCGGTCTGCTGCCAGCCGGCCACCTGGACCTCTGCCACGGTGTAGGTCCCGGGCAGGAGACTGGCGAACAGGAACACGCCGTCCGCATCGGTGGTGGTGGAGACCTCATCCAGATCGAGGGCGCCGTCGGCGTCGCGATCGAGGAAGATGGTCCAGCCGGCGATGCCCTGCTCGCCGGCATCCCGCGCGCCATTGCCGTTCAGGTCATTGAACTTGACGCCGCTGATGCTGCCGAGTTGGGCGTTGCCGATGTCGGCAATCACATTGAAGCCGCTGACGACCGACAGGGGGGAGGCCACGGTGGTGCGGGTCCAGCCCGCCTGCTGCACTTCACCCACCTGGATCAGGCCGGGCCCGATGTCCGTGAGGCTGTAACTGCCATCGGCGCCGGTGACCGCGCTGCGCTCGCCGGCATCCAGCACGCCGTCGCGATCCGCATCGATGAAGATGGTCCAGCCGGCGAGGCCGGCCTCGCCGGCATCACGCACGCCGTCGGCATCCGCGTCGTGGAACTTCACGCCGGAAACGGTGCCGTTCTGGAAGTTGGCGAAATTCCTGCCGGTCAGGGTCTGGCCTTCGCCCAAGGCGAGGTCGTAGGCCCCGTTGACCGGTGCGGTGAGGATCCAGCCGCTGGGGATCTCCTGCGCGACGCGGTAGTTGCCCGCCGCCAGGTTGTCGAACGCATAGCTGCCATCTGCGGCCGTGACGACGCTGGTTTCCCCGCTGTCGAGAACCCCGTTGCCATCCGCATCCAGGTAGACCACACGACCCTGCAGCGCAGCCTCGCCGGTGTCCTTGGTGCCATCGCCGTCGGTGTCGACGAAGGCGATGCCACGGATCCCCGTGGGCAGTTCGGCCGCCAGCGTCCAGGCGACGGCGCGGCTGCCAGCCCCGGTGTTGCCGGCGCGGTCCTGCACGCCGGCGGCATCCACCGTGAGGATGTAGTCGCCCTCGTCGGCGGTGAAGGCGGTGAGCCCGGCGATGCGGTAGGTCTTGCCGGACAGGAAGGTGACGGTGACCGTGTCATCCAGCGGCACGTCGATGCCGTTGCGGGTCAGGACGAGGTCCTGGCGATCGAAGCCGTTGACGAGTTCGTCGAGCGTGACGTCGACGCTCTCCACCGGGGTGGTGCGCGGGTTGGGCGACACTGCGGCAACACTGACGATGCCAGGCGCGGTGGTATCGATGAACACATCGAAGAAGCTGTCCGCCAGGTTGCCGGCGTCATCCACGACACGCACGCGGATTTCGTGGTTGCCCGGCGCGGACAGGGTGATGGCATGGCTGAACTGGGTGCCGGTGACCGTGGCATAGCCGAGCTCGTCGCCCGTCGTGCGGTCGGTCAGGCGCACCACGAGACCCTCTTCCGCGAGGTCGCCGTTGAGGGTGAAGGCGAGGCTGTTGCTGAGCGCGTCGCTCGCCGATTCGCCATTGTCCGGGACGATATGGAGGTTGCTCGCGGCGACCGGCGGCACGATATCCATGGTCCAGGATTCCGAGGCCGAGCCGATGCCGGCGTTGCCGGCCAGGTCACTGATGCCGGCACCGTCCACGCTCAGCACATAGGTGCCATTCACGCCCACCTTCCAGTTGAAGCCGGCGATGGTCCAGGTGTCGGCATCCTTCTGGCTCACCGTCACTTCATCGGTGATCAGGTTGGCGCCGCCGTCGCGGCTGAGGGTGATGTCGTGCCAGTCGAAGCTGGCGGGATCGATGGGCTCGCTGAAGTCCACGTCGATGCTCATCACCACCGTGTTGCGCGGGTCGGTGGCGAGGTTTTCCACGTCCAGCACCTGGGGTGCGGTCACGTCCGTGACCCACTGCCTGGTCATCTGGCCGACGCCCGCATTGCCGAGGGCGTCGAGGCTGCCGCCGGCCAGGACCGTGAGGGCATAGGCGCCGTCGACGCCGGTCACGCCCGCGAGGCCGCTGATGCGGTAGGTGGTGGCGCTGAGCGGCACCAGGGTGATGCTGGCGTCCAGGGCCACGGCCGCGCCGTCGCGGGTCAGCAGGAGGTCCGCATGGCTCAGGGTCGAGGCATCCATGTCGCTGGAGAAGACGACGTCGATGCTGTCCACCGGCGTGTTGCGCGGTGTCGCGGGCTGGCTGAGGGCGACGATCACCGGCGCGCCATTGCTCATGGCCCATTGGGCGACGACGCTGTTGGTCGCGCTGTTGCCGGCCAGATCGGTCAGGCCCGCGCCGTTCAGGGTGAGCTCGTAGTTGCCGTCACTGCCGGTGACCCCGGCAAGGCCCGAGATGCGGTAGGTATTGCCGGAGACCTGGACGAGGCTCAGCTCGGGCAGCGAGACGGCGACGCCGTTATGCGTCAGGCCGACGTCCGCGAGGCTGAAGCTGGCCACGCTCATCTCTTCCGAGAAGACCACGTCGATGTCGTCCACCGGCACCGTCAGGGCCGCGCCCGTCAGGTCTTCGATGCCGAGGATGGTCGGCGCGATGGGGTCGTCGACGCGGAAGTACAGGGTGTACGCCGCCTGACCGTCGCCATTGCTGTCGCCGTTGTAGTCCAGCAGATGGATCAGGTTCTCGCGCGTGGCACCGGTGTCGCTGGCGCGGAAGGTACGGTCGGTACGCCAGACCATGCCATCGATGGGCAGTTCGCCGCCGTTCTCGTCGACGACGCGGTACAGCTCGTAGCCGTTGCTGCCGGGCAGGGGGTCGCCCACCTTGAGGTAGCTCCAGCCCGCCACCACGTCGGCGGTGAGGGTGCGGACCAGGCCGCCACCGGCGATCATGGCATTGCCGGCCACGCTCACGGGGGCCTGGCCGCCCGTGCTCATGTAGAGGACGTCGGGCAGATGCTCGTCGTCCGGCACGTCATTGGCGAGGTAATCCGGGATGTTGTCGGCGCTCGGCGTGTCCACCAGCACGGAGCGGATCAGCTCGTGGATCTCCACGCTCTTGATCAGCGAGGTGCGCATGTCGCCGTTGTCGTCGATGTGCTCGAAGGTCGCGTCATAGTCGACGAACTTGCCCTGCAGCGAGGAGATCATGTTCCACTGTGCCGTCTGCACCGCGCCGGGGGCGATGGTGCCGAGGTCGACGGTGAGGGAGGTGGTGCCGGGATTGGCGCCCACCTGCGAGCCGATGATCTCGAAATCGATCAGCAGCCCCTTTTCGTTCTCGATGATCTCCGGCTGGGCCGAGGTGATCTTCATGTTGGCCGCCGTGCCCTTGCCCACGTTCACCACCTGCAGGCCGAGCGCGAAGGGCTCCGAGGGCTCCACCACCTCGGTGAAGGGGTCGTCTGCATAGACGTCCCGCTGCCAGAAGTAGTCCAGTTCCAGCTGCGCTTCCGGATACACCGTGATGCGCGCCGAGACCAGGGGCACCGTGACCTCCACGCCATTGTCGAGATAGCGCAGGGTGCCGCCGATCTCGTACAGGGTCGGCGCATCCGGCGCGGCGTCGTTGGTGGGCACGAAGGTGTACTTGATGGCGCCCGTGGCATTGGGGCCGATGCTCCACGTGCCATCGGGGTTCTGCGTGATCCCCTCCAGTGTCGGACCGCGCACCACGAACTTGTCGCTGGCGGAATTGCCATTCGCATCCCTGAAATCCAGGGTCAGCTGCACATCCTCCAGGGCGGTGGAGAGACCGTTGTCGAGTTCCAGGGTGCCCAGGAAGGCGGTGCGGGTGATCACCGCCTCCTGTTCCAGCTTGAGCCGCACCTGGGCGCAGACGCCCGTGGTGGCGCTCGTCGACAGGCCGCCGTCGTAATCCGCGAGCAGGCCGTTGTCGTCGCTGACGGTGATGATGTCCGTCTCCCCGGACGTGGCCGCGCTGGTGTCGGAACAGCCCGTGTAGGGGACGGACCAGGACACCGGCGCCGAATACGGGGCGCTGTAGCCGCCGTAGCCGCCCCAGCCCCAGAAGCCGCCACCGCCACCGCCACCGCCACCGCCACCGCCACCGCCGCCACCGCCGCCCAGGCCGAAGTCAAGGCTGCACAGGCATTCGAGGATGGAGTCCCAATTGCCCAGCGCACCGAAGATGGCGCCGGGTATCGCGCCGATGCCGCCGGCCGCCGCGCCGGCCACCGCCCCCGCGGCCGCCTTGCAGCCGGTGGTGATGAGGGCCTTGATGCAGTCGCTCTCGATCAGGCCGCTGCACTCCAGGGCGACGCCGAGGACTTCGCAGCCCGCGTTGAAGAGGTTGACGTTCTTGGGATCCTTCAACATCTCCAGCGCTTCATTCGCCAGATTGGTGCCATCCTCGATGCAGCCCAGGGGCGCCAGGCTGATGGGCACGGAGACCCATTGGTTGTTGACGCACTTGTAGGTGTAGACGGTGTCGATGCCCAGGCACTTGGCGAGGGCGCTCCCCGCGCCGGAGGTCACCACCTGGCTGCTGTTCAACTCCTCTCCCGGCTCGCGGAAGCGGATGGTGACGGGGATGGTCACCTCGCTCTTGGCGGGCAGGATATCGATGGTGTCGATGAGCGGCGTGATGATGTAGGTGTCGTCGATGGGCACCCGGATCTGCACCTGCTCGGCGGCGATCAGGCCATGGTTGCGCAGGGTGATGTTGAACTGCGTCTCGTGGCCGCGGATCACCAGCGGCATGATGAACGGCTCATCCACCGTCACCACCGGCATGGGCACCTCGGTCTCGAAGGTGGCTTCCAGGGTGATGCGGTAGCGGTCCTCCACCTGGGTCGGCACCACCGTCCAGTTGTAGGAAACGACCTGGCGGTGCAGGAATACCGTCGCGTCGATCTCACCGCCGGGTGTCACCACCACGGAGCTGCGGTAGCGGTCGTGCTGGGGCGCGGAGACCTCCAGGGCATAGGGGCCCTCCGGCACGCCGTCGAACAGGACGATGCCGGTCTCGTCGGTGACCGCCTGCGCGATCACCTCGTAGGTGTAGGGATCGGTCAGGGTGACGGTGGCGCCGGCCAGGTTGGGCGCGCCTTCGGCGAAGTAGGTGTATTCGTCGGTGACCGTGACCTGCACGCTGCCCGTCGCCTCCGACACGGCGCGGAACTGGAACGGCACGCTCACGTGGGTGTTGGTGCCGGCGACGATGATGTTGCCGTCATAACGCAGCAGTTCAAGGGTCTCGGACGGCGTCAGGCGCAGGTTGACCGTGGCCTTCTCGCCCGGGGCGAGACTCGGCAGGTCGCTGCTGCCCGCGAGCGACAGCCACTCCATGTTGGGCAGCTCGACGCGCAATGCGCCCGTGTCCGCGCCGCCCGTGTTGGTGACCTCGAACGACACCAGGGTCTGTTCGCCACGCAGCATGCCCGCGCGGAGATAGCCCGGATTCGCGACCAGATTGGCGCGCAGCGGGGTGACGGCGACGGAAAGCGGCACATTGACGCTCACCCCCTCGTCGCTGGTGACCTGCAGCATCACGTTGCCATTCAGGGCCCCCATGTCGGGCGCGGCCGACAGGGTCCAGTGCATGACGACGCTGCCGGATCCGGCGAGGGTATCCGCATCGAAGCTGGTTTCCAGCGTCAGGCCGGGCGGCAGGCTGTAGGCCGCCAGGGCCAGGCCCGTCAGGTCGACCGGGCTGCGGTTGTTCAGGGTAACCGTGCCGCTCGCGCTGTCGCCGGGCAGGAGGCTGGCCTGGACGCTGCCGGCCACGCTCATGCCCAGGATATCGAAGGCATCCTGCTCGGCACGGGTGAACACGTTGGGATGGCCGGCGTTGATGGCGTAATGGCCGGCTTCCCCTGGCAACGGCACGAAATTGGCCGTGAAGTTGCCCATGCTGTTGGAGATCGTGGTGATGGTGCGGGTGGTGCCGCCGGTGACCACCTGGATGGTTACCGGCGCATAGGCCTTGCCGACATAGGTGTTCGCGGTCAGGTCCTGGACGAAGCCATGCATCTGGATGGTGCCGGGGTTCGGCCCCACTTCGAAGTCGGTCTGCACCGTGGCGATATAGGAGGCCGCGACCTGGACCGGCGCGGCGCCATTCTCGATGTTGTCGCCTTCCACCAGTTCCATCACCGCGCCGCCGCCATCCGTGACCACGAAGGCATACAGCGGGCCGACGCGATCCCCCAGATTGACCAGCACGGAGTTGCTGTAGGACTCGCCCACGCCGAGGGCATGGGGATTGCTGAACACGCCGATCTGGGTGTCGTCGGCGGACAGCATGTTGTCGATGGACAGGAAGACCGTATCGGTCCAGCTGCCGCTGGCGGCCCCCAGGCCGGTGTTGGCGACGCTCCAGTCGATGCTGATCTGGCTGCGCGTCCATGCGCTCTCCGGCATGGTGATCGCCGTGACCTTGAGGTTGGGCAGTTCGCGGTCGGTGACCTGCACCGTGGCGCTGCCGGTGTTGTAGCCGCCGGCCTGGGCCAGCAGGGTGACGTTCTGGGTGCCGTCCTGCACGCCATCGGCCACCGCCGCGACGGTGAAGGTCGCGGAGGACTGGCCATCCGGGATGGTCACGGTCGCGGGGACGCTGGCCTCGCCCGTGTCGTTGGAGCTGAGCGTCACCACCAGATCGCCGATCGGCGCGGTGTTGCGGGTCACCGTCACGCTGGAGGTGCCGCCGGTCTCCGGCAGCACCGAATTGGCCACGGTCAGGGTCAGGGTCGGGCCGTCGTCGTCGGTGACCAGCAGGCTCTGCGAGACGCGGGTGTCGGGCAGGGAAACCAGGGTGAAGCTGTCCGCCACCTCGGCCAGGAGATTGACCGTATGGTCCCCGTCCGCCAGGTTGTTGTTCTCCACGGCGATGGCGAAGGTCATCGACGCCTCGCCGGCACCGATGGTGACATAGGTGGGCACGCGCGCCACGCCGACATTGTCGCTGTACACGGCGACGACCACCGGGCTGTCGGTGACGTCGGAACGGGTCACCGTGCCCCAGGTGGCGGTGGCGCCGCCGGCCTCGGAGACGATCTGGCTGGCCAGGGCCAGGGTCAGGGTCGGGATGTCATCATCGACCACCAGATACTGGGTCGAGGCGCCATTGAGCGCGGCGGCGGCGGCGGAAACGCGCACGTAGCGGTTGCCCTCCGCGGCCGTATTGTTGATCGGGGTGATCTCGAAAGTCGCGCTGCTCTCGCCGGCGGCGATGGTGACGCTGGTCGGCACGGTCATGCGGCCGGGGTCGTCATTGAACAGGTTCACCGTCAAGGCGTCCGTCGTCGCGGTGTTGCGCGTGACGGTGACCAGCAGCGGCCCATGGTTCTCCTCCAGTGTCGTGAGCGGCGAACTCATGGACAGCGCGGGCAGGTCGTCGTCGACCACGGTGAGGGTCCTGCTCCCCTCCGCGAAACCGCTCGCCGAGGCCGTGATGGTGGCCAGGCGATTGCCATCGTCGAGCGTGTTGTTGACGGCAGTGACGGCGAAGTTCGCCGCGGACTGCCCCACGGGGATGGTGACGCTCACGGGCACGCTGATGCCCGCGATGTCGCTGGCGAGGTTCACCACCAGTTCGGCATCGGTATTGCCGGAGCGGGTGACCGTGCCGGTGGCGCTGCCCCCCGCCTCGCCCACGCTCGTGGGCGCGATGCTGAGGTTCAGTGCGGCGCCCACGTTCATGGCCTCGGCGTCCACTGCGACGTTGTCGCCGTCGTTCAGTTCGAACACCGAGTTGTGCGCGTCCGTGCGCACCACGAACCGATACTCCCCGCCCAGGGAGACAGGCAGGGTGAGGCTTTCCGTCCTCGTCACGGACGCGCCCGGGTTCAGGCTGTTGCCGCTGTAGTAGAAGCTGCCCAGGTAGATGTCATTCCCCACGCCGGCATCGCTGGAGAGGAAGACATGGTCGTACCAGGCGCCATCCACCGGACCATCACCCGTGTTGGTGACCGTCCAGGACAGCTGCACCGCCCGGCCGGCCAGGCCGTCGGCCGGCGCGACGATGTCGCTGAGGGTCAGGTTGGGATAGGGCGCGAGGCCGGAGACCGCCGCCAGTTCAGCGCTGTTGTTGGTCTCCGCCGTGCCGGCGGCGTTGTATTCGTATTGGTGGCCACCGATGTCGGCGGTCACCGTGATCAGCAGGTTTCCAGCCCCGTTCAGGCCTTGCGGCAGGCTGAAGGCATGGGAACGGGCACGCGCTTCGCCGGCGCCGATCGCGCCTTCGCTGGACGGGTTGTACTGGACCCAGGTATTGACCAGGGTGGCGCCGGTGTCCTGGTTGACGATCAGCACGCGGTCGTAGAACGAGCCGGTGGTGGCCGCGTCGCCGCTGTTGAACACCTCCCAGTTCAGGGTGACGCTTGCGCCGGACTGGAAGCTGCCGGGGGTAAGGGCGAGGTTGCGCACCTGCAGGTCGGCGTACGCGGCGATCGTCGAGGCGACATGCGCGACCGCGCTGTTGTTGGTCTCCGCCGTGCCGCCGCCATTGTGCTCGAACACCTGGCCGTACCAATCCGTGCTCACGGTCACTTCCAGACTGCCCACGCCGGCATCGCCGTTGGGCAGGGTGAAGCTGAGCGAGCGGTCCAGCGCGCCGCCGGCGGCGATCTGCCCTTCGGTCGCGACGTTGTGATACAGCGTGCCGCTATACAGCCAGGCGCCGGTATCCAGGTTGCGTACCCGCACGTAGTCGTAGAAGGAGCCCGTCGCGGCGGTGTTGCCGGCATTGCCGTCCTGCCAGGCGATCGTCATGACGCCGCCCGAGGTCGGGTTGGACGGCGAGACCACCAGGTTCTGCACTTGCAGGTCTGCATAGGGCGCCAGCAGCGAAGTGGCGCTGGTGCTGGCGGCGTTGTTGGTCTCCGCGGAGCCGCCGGCGTTGTATTCGTATTGCTGGCCATAGGTGTCGGCCGTGACCGTGATCTGCAGGTCACCGACGCCGGCATCGCCGTTGGGCAGGGTGAAGTCGTAGGACCTCGCCAGGCTGCCGCCCGCGGCGACGTCGCCTTCCGCGGCCTGGTTGTGATAGACCGTGGTGTTGAGCAGGGTCGCGCCCGTCGTGGTGTTGACCACCACCACGCGGTCGTGCCACGAACTGCCTGCCACCAGCGTCCCGGTGTTGCTGTCCTGCCAGGTGATGTGCATCACCCCGCCGGACTGCAGGCTGGCCGGGGTGACCGTCAGGTTCTGCACCTGCAGATCGGCATAGGGGGCGATCGTTGCGCTCGCCGATGCCGACGCGCTGTTGTTGGCCTCGCCGCTGCCGCCGGCGTTGTATTCGTATTGCTGGCCATAGGTGTCGGCCGTGACCGTGACCTGCAGCTCGCCGACGCTGGCGTCGCCGTTCGGCAGGGTGAAGTCGTAGGACCTCGCCAGGCTGCCGCCCGCGGCGACGTCGCCTTCCGCGGCCTGGTTGTGATAGACCGTGGTGTTGAGCAGGGTCGCGCCCGTCGTGATGTTGACCACCACGATGCGGTCATGCCAGGAGGAGGAGGCCGTGAGATTGCCCGTGTTGGCGTCCTGCCAGGTGATGTGCATCACGTCGCCCGTCACCAGGCTGCTGGGCGTGACCACGAGGTTCTGCACCTGCAGGTCGGCATACGGCGCGATCGTCGACGTCACGTTCGTCGTGGCGCCGTTGTTGCCCTCGGCGGTGCCTCCGGGGTTGTATTCGTACTGGTTGCCGTAGGTATCCGCGGTGACGGTGACCTGCAGGTCACCGACGCCGGCATCGCCATCCGGCAGGGTGAAGTCGTAGGACCGCGCCAGGCTGCCGCCCGCGGCGACGTCGCCTTCCACGGCCTGGTTGTGATGGACCGTGGTGTTGAGCAGGGTCGCGCCCGTCGTGGTGTTGACCACCACCACGCGGTCGTGCCACGAACTGCCTGCCGCCAGCGTGCCGGTGTTGGTGTCCTGCCAGGTGATGTGCATCACCCCGCCGGACTGCAGGCCGCTGGCGGGTGTGACGGCGAGCCCCTCGACCACCAGGTCGGCATAGGGCGCGATGCTCGAGCTGGCGCCGATGCTCACGTCGTCGTTGTTGCTTTCGCCGGTGCCGCCGGCGTTGTACTCGTAGACCGCGTTGTACCAGTCGTTGGTGATGCGGATGGTCAGATTGCCGACCCCGGCATTGCCATCCGGCATGGTGAAACTGAAGCTGCGCGCCGCGCTTGCGCCGGCGCCCACACCGTCCGCGGCGACCGCCGTGTAGGTCATCCACTGGCTGGTGCTCTCGTTCCAGACCGAAACGAGGTTGTGATAGGCCGCACTGGCAAGGTTGCCGGTGTTGACGTCATCCCAGGTGACCGTGACCTGTTCGCCCGAATGCGGGCTGGCCGGCGAGATCGCAAGGTTGGCCACCTGGATGTCCGGGTACATGGCGAGGGTCGAGGTGACCGAGGTGACGGCCTCGTTGTTGGCCTCGGCGCTGGTGCCCACCAGGTATTCGTAGACGTTGCCGCCCACGTCGCTGTAGATGCTGACCTGCAACACGCCCACGCCGCTGGGGCCGTCGGGGATGCGGAAGTCATAGGCCCGATCGACGCTGCCACCGGCGGCAATGGCGCTGCCGCTGTAGTGGTGCCAGTGATCCAGCAGGGTGGTGCCGGTACTGGTGTTGACCACGCGCACGCGGTCGTAGAAGTTGGACTCGGTGGCGTTGGTGCCGTGGTTGGCGTCGCTCCAGGTGATGTGGAGGGTCGAGCCGGTCTCGGGGTTGCCCGGCGAGACGGCGAGGTTTTCCACGCGCAGGTCCGAATAGCTGGCCAGCGTGGACGCGCGCGTGACATTGGTGCTGTTGTTGTTCTCGCCGTTGCCGCCCGCCGTGGTGCGCTCGAACACGTAGTTGTAGATGTCCGTGGTGACGCTGAAGCGCAGCTCGCCCACCGCGCTCGGGCCGTCCGGCAGGGTGATGGTGGCCTGGCGCGCGATGGCGCCGCCGGCGGCGATGTTGTCGGCCGAGGCGCGCCCGTCGTACCAGTAGTCCCAGTCGCCCAGGTTCTGTCCCGTGGTGACGTTGAAGACGTTCAGGCGGTCGTAGAAATAGCCGTTCATCACGCCATTGCCGGCGTTCTGCGTATTCCAGGACACGGTGACCCTGGCGCCGGACTCCATCTGCGGCGTGGCATTCACCTCCAGCCCCGTGACCACGAGGTCGGGGCGGTTGCCGAAGGTGATCTGGATGGGGACCGCGCTGCTGACGTTGTTGCCCTCGTTGGCCTCGGCCTGGGAATTGCCCTGATCGGAATGCACGAACAGGTACCAGGTGCCTTCCGTCAGGTTCTGGTCCAGGGGCAGGGTGAAGGCGACGCTGGCGTTGTAATCGCTGTGGCCGGCGAGCGGCTGCACGCCCGGATAACGGTAGGCGATGTAGTTGTCGCCGCCGTCGAGCACGGCATCGCTGGAGAGGATGACGTAGTCGTACCAGTTGGCGCCTGCCGGTGCGGACAGGTCGTTGTGGCCCACCCAGCTGACCGTGATCTGCTCGCCCCAGTTGGCGCTGGCGGGGGCCGTCACCACGGGCGCGACGAGGTCGACCGAATTGACATGGACGACGGCGGCATAGCCATCCTGGCCGGTCTCGCCGTTGCTCGCGTCGCCGTCCTGGTTCATCGGGTTGCCGACGGCATCGGTCAGGGTCGGGCTCAGCGCCAGGGTGTAGTCGCCCTCGGCATACTGGCTGTTGAAGGTGACGCGCACGGTATTGCCATTGACGACGCTGACGCCGGTGATCTGGGCCATCAGGCTGGAACCGTCCGGCGCGGTGAAGCTGGCGACATCGGACGTGTCCACGGAGGCCACCGCAAGGGCCTCGTCGAAGGTGAAGTCGATGGAAGAGAGCGGCGCGTTGCCGTCCGGCGTCTCGGACACCACCTGCGGGCCGCTATGGTCGACATGGAAGCTGCCGGCATAGGCCAGGCTGGCGGTGCCCTGCAGGTCGCTCACCGCGCCGGCCGCCAGGGTGTAGTTGAACGTACCCTCGGTATTGGTGATATCCAGCGTGAAGCGGAGCGTGCGGCCATCGACGAAGGTCACGCCGGTGGCGCTTGCGCCGTTGTCCAGCACCAGGTCGGCGGCCTGCACCGAGGTGGCCAGCAGGGCCTCCGAGAAGGTCAGGGTGATTTCCGTCGGCGGCGTGATGAAATTCGTGCCCTCCGCCGGCGAGGTGGCGACGACCAGCGGGCCGGGGCCGGCCTCGAGGGTGGCGCCGTTCACTTGCAGGATGTAGTTGCCATTTGCCGCCTGGTCATTGACCCCGCCGCTGATCACGCGGACCTCGTAGCGGCCGGTGCTGGCCACGCTGTACAGGATGCGGGCATTGCGGCCGTCGGCCGCGCCGTTGTCGTCGCTGGCGACCAGGTTGCCGGCCGGGTCATAGAGCTCCAGCACGGCATCCAGGGTGTTGCCCGGTTCCCCGGCACCGTCGCCCGGGGTGTAGGTGCGGATGTCGAGCGTCTCGCCTGCGGTCGCCTGGAAGCTGTAGGCGTCGGAACGGTCGCCCGCGGCCCAGGCCACGGCCTGCTCCAGCAGGAGGTCGGCGCTGCCGCTACCCAAGGAGGCGGGCGAGTCGTTGTAGATCGGGCTGAGATAGACGCTGCGGCCATTGCCGGCCTGCCCGACCACGACGCTGGGTCGGCCATTGGCCGACGCAAGGACCGTTCCCCAGGCATCCGCAAGCGCGGTGTCATTGACATAGGTGCCGGGGTAGAAGTCCGCCACGCCGACGGTCACCGGATGGGTGGTATCCGTGATGTCGATGAGCGGGTTGTACTGGTACTGGTAATAGCTGGAGGTGTCGATCGGGATGATGGTGTCGATATCCGTCACCGGCGTACCGGTGGCGGAGCCGGCGGCATAGGTCAGCCAGCCGGCGCCCACCACGCCGCCACCGGCCTCGACCCACTGGCGCAGGGCCGGGGCAACGGTGGCCAGGGCGGTATGGGTGCCTTGGTCACCGATCACCACGACGTCGTAGTTGTTAAGTTCCGCGACCGAATCGAGACCGGCGGCGGCCACCAGGGTTGCGTTGAAGGTGTAGCGGCTGCTGTCGTTGAGCCAGTTGTCGACCGAGCCGTTATAGCTGCCCTGCAGGACGGCGACGCGGATCAGGCCGCCCCCTGCGCCATAGCCGTTGCCGCCCAGGGCACCGAGCACCTGACCGGTGGTCGAGATGTCCTGCACCGCGTTGGTTTCCAGGCCGAACTGGGCGGAACGCGTCACCACCAGGCTGTACGGCAGCGTGCTGACGGAGGAGAGACGGACGTAATAGACCCCCGTAGACGCGGCCACGAAGCCGTCGATGGACTGGGCGACGTTGCCTGCGTCGGCAAGGCCCTGGGCCACCATCGTGCCGGCCGAGTCATACAGGCGGAGCATGAGGTCGCCATTTTGCCCGGCATCGGTGCCCGACACCGCCAGGCTGGCGGACTGTCCGGCGGACAGGGTGAAGCTGTACCAGTCGTTGCCGCCGGAGAGATCGCCAACCACGGCCAGACGATCGGCGGCGCCGGCCAGCGCGATGGTGGAACCGTCCAGCCCCTCGGCGTCGGCCTGGCTGCTGTTGCTGGAACTGCTCCAGGCCTCGTTTTCGAGTTGCGCGTTGAGCACCACCTGGGTGGCATAGGAGCCCGCGCCGTCGAGGCTGGTGACGCGCACGGTGTAGGTGCCTTCGCTGGCGATGGCGACGTTCTGCAGGAGCACGGTGGCACCGGCGCCGGCACTGGCGGTGCCGAGCACGGTGCTGCCGTCGCTGGCGAGCAATTGCACCTGAATCTGCAAATCCGGGGCAGCGGGGCTGACACGCACGCTGGCCTTCTGGCCGGCATCCAGGGCGATGGTGTAGTCGTCGCTGTCGGCATTGCCGAACAGGTGGCCGGCAACGGGCGGGTCGAAGATCAGGGAGCCCATCGGTTCGACCGCTTGCAGCGGCGTCATCGTCGTCGCGCCGACCGCATCCACCTTGAAGTTCACCACGTAGGCGTCGCCGCCGAAGCCATCGCCATTGCCGTCCAGCAGGTTGCCCTGGGTGTCGCGGAAGGCCTCCGCATTGGCCTGCAGGCCAAGGCTGTAGTTGCCCTCGGCAAGGCCGCTGAAATGCACGGTCAGCGTGCTGCTGACCGGATCGTAGGCGAGCGATGCCGGTGCGATCACGCCCGTCTCGGCGTTGGTCAACACCACATCGCCGATCTCCAGGCCGGCAACCGCGAGTTCCTCGCTGAAGGTGGCGGTGTAGACGAGGTCACCGGGCGGGACGATGTCGCCCTCGTTCAGGCTGCTGCTCGTCACCACCGGAGGGGTCTGGTCCAGGTTGGCGGTGCTGCCGGACACATTGAGCACATAGGCGCCACTGGTCTGGTTCTCGGCCACCACTTCGACGCGGTAGAAACCGCCGAGGGCGGCGCTGTATTCGATCCGGACGTTGCGGCCGTCGGGCGAGGTTTCCGTGTAACTGGCGGGGTCGACCTGGTTGCCGTCCGGCCCATACAGGATGATGCCAAGGTCCAGGGTGTTGCCGGGCTCCCCGGCACCATCGCCCGGCGTGCTGGTTTCGATCACGAGGTTGTCGCCGAGATTGGCGACAAAGGAATAGCTGTCGAGGGCGGCGACGACGAAGTTGACCACCTGCGCGCGCTCCGCCCCGCTCATGCCGTACAGGGCATCGAGCTCGAGGTTGGCAAGCTGCTGCGCGCGGCTGACGGCGGTCGCCTGGTCGCCGGCCTGGCCGGCGAAGTGCATGACGATCTTGGTCTCGCCCGGCGCCAGGCTCAGGTTGTAGCTGTAATTGACCGCGCCAGAACTCTTCGTGAACGAGGCCGGCCGCAGCTGGGCGCCGTCACCCGCCACCACGTGCGTGATCACCGGGTCGCTGGTGGGCGAGCCGGCGGTGCCGCTGCTGCCCCCCGCGGGCGTGTCGTCGGTGACCAGCCAGTTGTCGGCCGTGTTGGCGAAACTGTCGCCGCTGGAGGTCATGACATAGGGCTCGTAACCATCCGAGCCCAGGTTGGTGTAGATGGGCACCGTATAGTTGACCGCGCCGTTCCCCGGGTTGTGGACGATCTCCAGGAAGCGCGCGTAACTCTGGTCGGCGGGCACATAGATCTTGCGCGTGACCTCCACACTGCCGATGGTCGCCGTGCCGATGACGATCTCGCGCCCCCCTCCTCGGTCAATGCCGAGGAGTAGGAAGGGAAGCCGGTGTGCACCATGCCACCGTCATAGGCGTCATAGATGCCGTTGCTGATATCGCCGTCGCGCTGGATGTCCCACAGATAGCCGCTGGCATCGTATAGGTTGACGCTGAGGCTGGTGCTGCCGCTGGTGCCGGTACCGGCACCGCCGCCCACGGCACCCCCCACGAAGCCCAGGACGCGATTGGTCTGCGAGATGTCCTGGCTGTCGGCAAGCGCCATGTCGAAGTCGATATTCCGCGTGACCACCACGCTGTAGCCACCCACGCCGCCGGAAACCCGCAGGTAGTAGGTCCCCCCCGCGGCCGAGACGAAATCCTTGATGTAGGCGTCCAGCGCGAGCGAATCGCTGGCCCCCGCGGCGATCAGGCTGCCCGACGCGTTGTAGAGTTCGAGGGCGAGGCGCGATGACTGGGTGTCGTCGCGCGACAGCGCCATGCTGCTGATGTCGCCAGGCTGCAGCGCAAAGGCGAACCAATCCTCGTCCGCAGCGGCCAGGTTGCCCCTGACCGCGCCACGCTCGGCAGTGCTGCCGAGACTGATGAAACTGGCATTGATGTCCTGGGCATCCGCCAGGGAGTCGTTCAGGCCCGAGTCGGGCGTGGGCTCCGCCTCCGCGGCGGCGTTGAGCAGCGCCTGCACCTGGTATTCGCCCGCGCCTTCGACGGCCAGCGCCCGGATGGTATAGACGCCGCTGGTCTGGATCGCGATGCTTTGCGCCAGGGCATCCTCGCCGAGGCCGGAGGCCTCCCCGGTGCCCAGTTGCGTCACGCCGTCCGGACCGATCACGATCACGCCGCCCCGCACGGAAGGCTTCGTGTGCAGGATGACCGTCAGCACCTGTCCGGCCTCGATCTCCAGCGTGTAGTCGTCCGCGTCCCCGGCGGCGTGGAACAGCCCGGTGGGCGCCGGGTCGTAGATCAGCGAGCCGGTGGGCTGGATCGCGGCGAGCGGCACGGGATAGGGCTGGGTGTCCGCATCCATGTCGATCAGGGCGTTGTAGCCGGCGATGGACTGGCCGGACAGGCTGGTCATCGCTGCGGCGGCAATGGCCACCTGGTATTCCGCCGCGTTGGCGAAGGTGTTGCCGATGCCGAACTCCAGGGTGTTGCCGTCGATCACCGTGACGCTCTCGGCGGCGACGCCGTTCACGGTAAGGTCCGAGGCCTCGACGCTGCTGAGCAGAACCTGTTCCGAGAGGGTGACGCGATAGGTGTTGGGGAAGGCCAACAACAGGCTATTGTCCGCTGGCTGGCTGGCCACCACCTGGAAGGGAAGCTGCGCGCCTGAGGCATTCTCGATGCGCAGGCGGTATTCCCCCGCACCGGACTGGGCCGTCACCGCCACGGTATAGGTGCCGGTCTCGCCGACGAGGAAGCCCAGGCTCGCGTTGCGGCCGTCTGCACTGTCCTGATCGCTGCCCACGGGGCTGCCATCCGGCCCGTACAGGGTGATGGCCGGATCAAGGCTATTGACCGGCTCGCCGGCGCCATCGCCGGGCGTGAGGGTGGAAAGGGTGACCAGATCGCCTGCGTTGGCCTCGAAGCGGTAGAGGTCGACACCGCCATCCTGATAGCCGAGCACCGCGCCACTGGGCGTGATGTCCTGCGCGGCAAGGTCGTTGTCCTCGCGTTCGAATGCGGCACCCTTGGTGACCAGCAGGTTGTAGTCGCCCTGGCTCAGGCCGCTCACCTTGACGTAATAGGTGCCGTAGTTGGGTGCCAGGAAGTCGCGGATGGCCAGCTCGGTATTTACGGCATCGGCGCTCCCCGTGGCCAGGTGGACCCCCAGCGCGTCATACAGGTCGAGCACCTTGCCGGTACCGCTGGCACCGCCCAGCACGAAGCTGGCGAGCTCGCCGGCCTGCAGCGTGATGCTGTACCAGTCCTGGCCGGGCACCAGATCGCCGGTCCCCGCGGTGAAGGTCAGGGCGTGCAGCTGCTCGCCGGTCTCGAACGAATTGACCACCGCCCGGTTGGCGACATCGATGATCACCAGGGGGGTGGTGGAATTGGTGTTCCCGACCCCGAAGAAATAGCCGCTGGCCGGGTCGAAATCACCGTGGTGGGCGGTCTGGTCCAGGTCGAACTGATACGTCGCGGCCCCGGTCACGCGATCGACCAGATAGAACTCCCCCCCCGCCGTTGACGAAGTAGAGGTTGTCGTTGGCATCGAAGGCGAGCCCATGGGTATAGGTGCTGAGGCCAGAATCGCCGATGACGACGCCCGCGCCGGTGTCCGGGTCCAGTTGGACCAGGTCATTGCTGCTCTGGGCCCAGGCGAAGAGGTTGCCGGCGGAATCGCTGGTCACGTTCACCAGCGTCCCGACACCGGCATTGCCGATGAAGGTGCCCGCGCCGGTGTCGAGATCGATCCGCACCAGGCCGCCACGGGCGCTGCTGTCAGGGTCGCTGTCGGAGACCGTGCCGTAGAGGATGCCGCGCGTCGCATCGTATTCCAGGCCGTTGATGGAATACCCGACCGCGCCGATGGTGCGGATGACGGCGCCGCTGCCCGGGTCGAGTTCCACCAGGGTGGCCAGCGTGCCGCCACGCCCCAGGGTACCCAGCAGCATGGGCTGCGCGATGCTGAAACTCGCCCCCTCGAGGGTGCCGCTGACGGCAGCCCGGCTGGAGCCGCCATCCAGGGGGATCACCGACGCGTCCAGACTCTGGGCACTGGCCAGGCCGTCGTTGCCGGACCAGCCGAACATCTCCTCCTCGGCGGCGGCATTGAGCAGCACCTTGAGGGTGTAGCGCCCAGCCCCATCCAGGCTCGAGACGCGAATCAGGTAGGTGCCGGCCTCGTTCGCCGGCAGGGTGTTGAGCACGGCCCAGTCGCCATATCCGCCCTCATACGCCCCGAGGGAGTTCATCAGGGGATCGAACACCTCGATACGGCCCATGTAGGTGTTGTCGACAGGCAGCATGCCGACGGACAGGGTCTGGCCGGCGTCCAGTTCGAGGGAGTAATCGTCCACATCCCCGGTGGCGGAGAAGGCACCGCTGGCATCGGGGTCGTAGATCAGGGAACCGACAGGCGACTTCGCCGCCAACGGCGTCGGGTAGGCCAGGCCAAGGGCGTTATCGATGATCAGATTGCCGAGATGATCGCTGCCGTTGTTGAGCGTGTTGCCCAGGGCATCGCGGATGTAATAGCTCAAGAGGGAGACGTCGTAGTTGCCTTCCGGCAGGCCCTGGAAGGCAAAGCTGGCACGCCTCAGATCGGCGTCGTAGTAGACGTCGTAGGCATAGAAATACTGCCCGGACAGCTGCTCGCGCAGCTCGATGGCGCTGGTGCTGAGCCAGCCGGTGTCCAGCCCCTCGTCCAGGGTGAACGCGATCACCACATCACCCGGTTCCGCACTGAACGCCGGGCTCACGTCGACGATGGACGGCCCGGTGCTGTCGACGACGAACCCCTGCACATGGGCCGCGGACAGCGCCTCGCCCTGCAGATCGCTGATGCCGGACAGCGTGAGGGTGTAATGGCCGTCCGCGCCGGCCAGCCCGGAAAAATCGAAACGCAGGGTGTGGTCGTCGACCACCTGCACGGCGTTCGCCGGCGCCGGGCCGTTCGGCCCGTCGATGACCAGATCGCCGGCCTGCACGCTGCCGAGGTCGATGGCCTCGGAAAAGGTGAAATCGATGCTGCCGGGCGACGCCGTCATGGCCACCCCATCGGCCAGCGAATTGGCCAGCACCGCCAATGGCGAGCTCATGTCCCCCGTGGCGCCCTGGATATCCAGGGAATAATCGCCACCGCCGCTGACCGCGGATATGCGGATGCGGAACTGCCCAGCCTCGCCGGCCTGCACCGTGTAGTTCAACAGGGCATTGCGGCCATCGCTCGCGCCGTTGTCGTTGGACGCCACCAAGGTGCCCGCCGGATTGAACAGTTCAATCAGCGGATCGAGGTTGTTGTCCGGCTCGTTGACGCCATCCGCGTACGTGGTCGTGCCGATGACCAGCGCATCGCCCTCGTTCGCGGACACCAGGTAGTTGTCGACCGTGTCCACGCCGCCATTCGCGACCCAGGCCACGGCCTGTTCCAGCAGGCGGTCGGCAGCGCCAGTGCGCAGGTCACTGGTGTTGTACCCGTCGGAGCCAGAATAGATCGGCCCCAGGTAGGCGGAATGGCCCAGGCCGAGATCCTTCACCGCCGCCACCGTCGTCGACCCCACCATGGCCAGAGCCGAGGCATCCGTGTCCTTGCCGGAGGACGGGAATTCGATATAGACCCCGGTCGAAAAGGCGCTTACCCCCGCGACGATTGCATGGGTGCCGGTGGGAGTCACCGTGCCGGAGCCAAAATACGAGTAGCCCGCGGTGCTGACCGGCACCACCGCGTCGAAGTCGATATCGGTCTGTCCGCTCAGCCCGCCCGAGGCATAGACGCCCCAGCCGGTGGTGACCAGGCCGCCACCGCCCTCCACGTAGGCACGCAGGACCGGCGCGAACGTGGCGAACTGGTTGCTGAAGTTGCCCGACCCGCCGATCACCACGGCATCGTATGCGGACAACTCGGCAAGCGTGTCCACGCCCGTGGGCGCCACCAGGGTGGCGTTGAAGTCGAACCAGGTGTCGTCGTTGAGTTGACTGACGATCGCCAACAATCCGGCATCGTAGCCGCCACCGGACCCCGTGCTGACCACGGCCACATTCAAGGAGCCCGCGACGCCGGAGCCGCCCACGCCGCCAAGCACCTCCGTCATGGTGCCGATATCCTGTGCCTGTGCCGGCTGGCTGTTGGACTCCGCCTCGAGCAGGGCGCTCTTCACCGCCACCAGCGTGTAATCCTCTCCGCCACCGCCGCTGACGCGGAGGTAATAGGCGCCGGCCGCCGGGGCCTTGAAATTGAGGATCAACTGATCGAAATTGCTCGGCGTGGCATCGCCGATCGCGATGAGCGCATCCGCCGCATCGCGCAGTTCAAGGTGCAGGGCATTGCCGGTACCTGCCTGCATGGCGGCCAGGCCGATGCTGAGCGTCTCGTCCAGGGCGAGGTTCAATGCGTAGTAGTCCGCCTCGCCGACCTGAACATTGCCCACGGCCGCATAGCGCAGGCCACCGCCCGACAAGGCAATTTCCGAGGCCGCCAGATCCTGGGCATGGGCAAGGTCATTGTTGCCCGTGCCTCCCACGGCCTCGCCTTCCACCGCGGCATTGAGGAAGATCTCCGCCGTGAAGTCGCCGCCATCGCCCGCCACGTTCAGGTTGCGCACATCCAGCCGGTAATCACCCGCATTCGCCGCGACGACGGAGTCCAGCAACGCCATCTCACCCGCATTGCCGGCCTCGGCGGAGGCCAGAAGGGTCGTGCCATCGGTGTCGTACAACTCGACCGAGCCCCTGAGATCCAGATCCGCGGTATCGAACACCACGGAAATCTTCTGCCCCGCGTCCAGGGCCAGGGTGTAGGACACCGCGGCATCCGCCGTCGCCAGATTCCCCGCCTGGCTGGACTGATGGATCAAGGTCCCCATGGGCGCCACCGGATTGAAGTCGGCGGACATCAGCAATCTGGGTTCCAGGCTCTCGAACAGGATCTTGCGCCGCTGCGGCGGGCGCTCCAGATTCCGTGCCGGGGCCTTGCGCATGAAGAACCGGGAAAGCGCTGCCTGCAGGACGGCGGGATTGACTTTCTTACCGGCAAAGAAACTGGGCATGGAGATCATGGCAGGACCCTTTCTGCGCGCGCAGGCACAGCGGAATTCACGAAAACGGATGGATTGGGAGAAACACGGGAATACGAATGGCCAGGGGCGCGCCGCCCCATCCCCATTGCGGGGACGGACCATCGACGCGGTTTGCGCGATACCCCGAACGGGGCACCCGCAAGAAATAGAACGCTCACTGCCACAACGACTCCCTCTAGCGTCATGGCAACCCGGCTGCCTCCTAACAGAGGCCCGCAGCTTTCCGACCCCGCCTCGCGACGGGTGTAGCCTTAGCAATCCTTACAAACAGTTACGGCCGCCTGCCCATTGAGCAGGGCAGAAAAAGTTACCGCAGTTCGTTATTTTTCTTGCCTTGCGCAAATTCTGCCCACAAGGATAGGGCATAAATACTACCCGGATGGGGTATTTAAATACCACCCAACCCGTTACAGGAATGATCCCGATCAAGTCCCGCGACGGCGACGCGCAAACCCCAGCGCGGCAAAACCACCCACCACCAATGCCAGCACATCGGGCTCGGGGGCGGGCGTCGGCTGGGGACGGGCGGTGACTTGCATGGCGCCTTGCCCCTGCGAAACCTCGGCATAGTCAAACTGCAGGAACTGCTCATCCAGCAGCGAAGACGCCACGGACTGCGGCCCGAAGGTGATGGCATACGTGCCGGGCGTGGAGGCCACGAAATCGGCCGTGAAGGCAAAGCCCCCCGTCATGTCGAAGGCACCGCTCACATCGCTATCAAACCAGGAAAAGGTGTAGAAGCCCGCACCGGACGTCTCAAGGACCTCGGTAGCGGTCGGGTCGAGCAGATTGAACAAATCGGACAGCGCGTAGGTGTTGCCGCCGATGGTCATGGAGGAGCCTGCGACATTCAGGCTCAGCGGCGCTGCGCCCCAATCCAGCTTGAAATCCCAAGCCGAGATATGCCCCAGGTCCACCTCGTCAGGAGAAGCCTCATCGCTGGACACGGTCAGCGTGGGTTGCAGATGCTCGCCGACGAGCCCGCTGTCGCTGGTACCCGACACGATCAGCGTGGCTTGCGCAACGGGAATGTACAGACTGGTTGCCAGCGCCAACAAGAAGGCCGCTGGCAGGGCGGATTTTGAGTTCACGGAATTTCTCCTTAGCAGAGCATTGTCATCTAGCCGACACAAGCATTCCTTGTGCCAGACTTTTTTTCGCCCAGAAATCAAGCCGTTACACTTCGGCACGGGCAACGCCTCCGGAAGACGTAAAATTTACCGACACTCCCACATGGTTATTGCCGCCCATGCAGACAAGCCATGTGAATCAGCTGGGTGCAATTGCCACACTCGAGGAGATCAGGCCATGGCGGATTGGGGTACGGGCTCGGTAATCTTGGCGCTGCTGCTGGTTGTTTTCATCCCTGCCCTGCTGGTGCATTTCACGCTGGGGCGGAACGGCGGGCACCATCTCTTCAAGAACGTCCCCAAGGAGAAGATCCGGGATCTCCCCTACGAGATGATGCGCAGCCGGATTCGGCGCGATCTACGCAGTTCGTTCGCGACCCTCGTCGGCCTGTGTGTCGCGCTCGTCCTTTACCCGCTGGGCTGCCGGCTCGGCCTGCCGATCAATTTCCTCGGCCTGTCGGACCAGGCGCTGGTTTTCTATGTCACCGTCGGCGTGGGGCTGCTCATCCTCATCGGATACAGCATCCGGGGCCGCGGGCGGAAATAAAAAAGGGCGGGAATCACCCGCCCTTCCAACGTTGCCGCTTGTGTGATGCGGCCGCGTGCGACATGGACTGGACTCAGCCCACCACCTGGTAATACAGGTTCTGCGGGTGGTTGGCCTGGGCGAAGAAGAACCAGCGCTCGAACAGCAGGCCCACGTACTGCACGCCGAAGCCGACCATCAACAGGCCGGCGTTGCCATCGACCATGCCCGCCCAGATCAGGGCCACCGGCACCGGGAAGGCCAGGACCAGGAAGATCCACTTCACCGACTTCATGAAGGCCAGGGTGCGGCCATGGAAGTATTCGCGCGTGTTGTAGGAGCCGCCCATCATGCCCATGGAGCGCTGCTGCACCTTGTTGTGGCGCACGCCGATGGCGGTCTGGATCGTCGACTTGCGCTTCAGGCGCGCATTGCGGATCAGCGAGGCGCTGCGCGACAGCAGGCCCACCACGGTCAGGGTGATGGCCCACCCCGCGTAGAAGGGCATGAGCTCCGGCGCGGCCTGCGCGGCAAAGGCGGCGGCGAAGCTGAAGCCGGAGGCGGTGCCGAGCAGGAAGTAGTTGAGCGGCGTCAGCGGCGTGGCCCATTCCTGCAGGAACTTGATCGCCGCGTAGATCATGCCGGTGCAGAGGAACAGCAGCAGGGTGGCGAACACGCCCAGCACGCCCAGGCTCAGGGGCAGCTGGCCGGCGACGCCCAGGCCGTAGAGGTCGAGGTCGAGACCGAGACCGTTCACCACCGCGTAGAGGAACACCAGGCCCATGACCAGCGGCAGGACGATGACCTCGCGCGACAGCCAGGAGGTGCGCCACTGGCTGGCGGCGCGCCAGGCGCGCTCCGGGTGGCCGAGGTGGAAGAAGGAGGCCACCAGGCCGGCGACCAGGAAGCCCAGCGCGATCGCACCGCCGAGGGCATAGTAGCTGCCGCCCTGGCTGGGCAGCACGTTCACCACGGTGTAGGCCTGGCTGGAGAACAGGGCCAGGAACAGGCCCTGACCCACGCCGATCAGGGTGGTCAGGAAGATCACGGAAAAAGCGGGATGCATCGTTTCAACTCCAATTCGCGGTCTGTTTCCCCCTCTCCCAGCGGGAGAGGGCAGGGAGAGGGCGGCGTCCGCAGGACGCCCTGGCGGGCGTCGCCCTCTCCCGGCTTCGCCACCCTCCCCCGTCGGGGGAGGGTATGGGTGCTTACATCAGCCAGTCGTCGAGGGTGACGTCCTTGCTGGACTCGTGGCGGATGTCTTCCTTCTTGAGCGGGTTGTCGGCGCGCACCAGCTCGTCCTCGTGGATGCGCATCTTGGTCTTGCGCCGCGGCAGATAGTGGTTGGCCGGCTTGGTGCCCCACTCGGGCATGAGCTGGTAGCCGCCGCTCTCGCGGATCGCGATCGAGACCTCGGACTCCGGGTCGTGCACGTCGCCGAACAGGCGCGCGCTGGTCGGGCAGGAGATCACGCAGGCCGGCTTGCGGCGGTCCTCGGGGATGCTCTGGTCGTAGATGCGGTCGACGCAGAGGGTGCACTTCTTCATCACCTTCTGGTTCTCGTCGAACTCGCGCGCGCCGTAGGGACAGGCCCAGGAGCAGTACTTGCAGCCGATGCACTTGTCGTAGTCCACCAGGACGATGCCGTCCTCCTTGCGCTTGTAGCTGGCGCCGGTGGGGCACACCGGCACGCAAGGCGCGTCCTCGCAATGCAGGCAGGACTTCGGGAAGTGGAGGGTCTCGGTGCACGGGAATTCGCCCACCTCATAGGTCTGCACCCGGTTGAAGAAGGTGCCGGTGGGGTCCTTGCCGTAGGGGTTGTCGTCGAACAGCGGGCCGGCCTGGCCGGAGGTGTTCCACTGCTTGCACGAGGTCACGCAGGCGTGGCAGCCGACGCAGACGTTGAGGTCGATGACCAGGGCAAGTTGGCTCATAGTGCCTCCTGACGAGCAGCCTCAAGGGAGGCACACGCCCCCTCGGGGGGCAGCGAACGAATGTGAGTTTGGGGGCTCATTTGCCGTCTCCTTTGAACTTGCCGGCGAAATAGCTCTGCCACTTGCGGCGCGGCGGCGTGCCGGGGGCGGCGGGCACGGGCTGGAACTGCGGCCAGGTCTCGTGCGCGCCTTCCTCCGCCTTGTAGATGCGCACGCGCACGTCATACCAGGCCGCCTGGCCGGTGACGGGGTCGGAGTTGGACAGATGTTCGCCCGCATCCGTGGGCGGCAGTTCCTCGGAGATCACGTGGTTGAGCAGGAAGCCCTGCTTGCACTCGTTCGCGTCCTTGTCCAGGTTCCAGGCGCCGGCGGCCTTGCCGATGGCGTTCCAGGTCCACACCGTGCCCGGCTCCACCGCCTCGGACAGGCGCGCCATGCAGCGCACCTTGCCCCACTGGCTTTCCACCCAGATCCAGTCGTCGTCGGCGATGCCCTGCGCGGCAGCGGTCCTGGGATTCACGTACAGGTAGTTGTAGGCGTGGATCTGGCGCAGCCAGGCGTTCTGGCTGTCCCAGGAGTGGTACATCGCCATGGGCCGCTGCGTCACCGCGTTGAGCGGGTACTTGTGCTTGTCCGAGAGCGTGGCTTCCAGGGGCTCGTAGTAGAACGGCAGCGGGTCGAAGTAGGTCTCGATGCGCTTCTTCAGGTGCGCCGGCGGCTGCTTGCCGTCGGTCTTGCCCTGCGCGGCGAGACGGAACTTCTGCAGCACCTCGGAATAGATGTGCAGGTTGATCGGCTCGGTGTGGCGCGTCATGCCGTGCGCCTGCGCCCACTGCAGGTAGCCCTGGTTCCAGTTGCGCATGTACTGGTAGGACTTGGGCAGGTGATAGTGGAACACGCAGTTGTTCTGCTCGTACATCTGCCACTGGTTCGGGTTCGGCTCGCCCTTCATCGACTTCTCACCGCCCTTGCCGCGCCAGCCGCCGAGGAAGCCGATGCCGGAACCCGGCGCGGTCTCGAAGTTGACGATGAAGTCCGGGTAGTCGCGGTACTTGCGCTTGCCTTCCTTGTCGGTGAAGGCGGGCAGCTTGAGACGCGAACCCAGTTCGATCAGCACCTCCTGGAACGGGCGGCACTCGCCGGTGGGCGGCAGCACGGGGATGCGCACGGAATCCACGGGTCCGTCGAACTCGGAGATCGGCCGGTCGAGCATGGACATCACGTCATGCCGTTCCAGATAGGTGGTGTCCGGCAGGATCAGGTCGGCGAAGGCGGTCATCTCCGACTGGAAGGCGTCGGCGACCACCAGGAAGGGGATCTTGTACTCGCCGTTCCCGTCCTTGTCGTTGAGCATCTTGCGCACCTGCTCGGCGTTCATGGTGGAGTTCCACGACATGTTGGCCATGAAGATGAGCAGGGTGTCGATCTTGTAGGGATCGCCGCGCCAGGCGTTGGTGATGACGTTGTGCATCAGGCCGTGCACGGAGAGCGGATACTCCCAGGAGAAGGCCTTGTCGATGCGCACCGGCTCGCCCGCGTCGTCCACGAACAGGTCGTCCGGGTCGGCCGGCCAGCCCAGCGGCATGCCGTCCAGCGGCGTATCGGGACGCACCCCCTCGGGACCGGTCGGGGTCTTGGGGCAGGGCGGGATGGGGCGCGGGAACGGCGCCTTGTGGCGGAAGCCGCCGGGCCGGTCGATGGTGCCGAGGATGGACATCAGGATGCCCAGGGCGCGGATCGTGTGGAAGCCGTTGGAGTGCGCCGCCAGGCCGCGCATGGCGTGGAAGGCCACCGGGTTGCCGGTGATGCTCTGGTGCTCGTTGTCCCACACGTCGGTCCAGGCGATCGGCAGTTCGATCTTCTGGTCGCGCGCGGTCACGCCCATCTCGTGCGCCAGGCGGCGGATCGTGCCGGCGTCGATGCCGGTGATGCCGGCGGCCCATTCGGGGGTGTAGCGCTCGACCCGCTCCTTCAGCATCTGGAACGACGGTTTCACCGGCGTGCCGTCGGAGAGCTTGAACTCGCCCAGCAGGCGCGGGTCGACGCCGAGGGTATGGGTGGACACCGGACGGTCCATCTCGCGGTCCCACCACAGCTTGTTCTGCGGGTCGAAACAGCCTTCCTCCGGCGGCACCTCGAAGCGCACGAACATGCCGTACTCGGGGCTCTCCGGGTCCAGGTTCACCAGCTCGGCGGCGTTCGAGTACTGCACCAGGAAGTCGCGGTCGTACAGGCCCTGCTTGATGATCTCGTGGATCAGCGCGAGCAGCAGCGCGCCGTCGGTGCCGGGCTTGATCGGAATCCACTCGTCGGCGATCGCGGAATAGCCGGTGCGCACCGGGTTGATGGAGATGAAGCGGCCGCCGTTGCGCTTGAACTTGGACAGGGCGATCTTCATCGGGTTGGAGTGGTGGTCCTCCGCCGTGCCGATCATCACGAACAGCTTGGCGCGGTCCAGGTCGGGGCCGCCGAATTCCCAGAACGAGCCGCCGATGGTGTAGATCAGGCCAGCCGCCATGTTCACGGAGCAGAAGCCGCCGTGCGCCGCGTAGTTGGGCGTGCCGAACTGGCGCGCGAACAGGCCGGTGAGGGCCTGCATCTGGTCGCGGCCGGTGAACAGGGCGAACTTCTTCGGGTCGGTGGCGCGAATCCCGGCCAGGCGCTCTTCCAGGGTGGCGAAGGCCTCGTCCCAGGAGATCGGCTCGAACTCGCCGGCGCCGCGCTCGGCGCCTGCCTTGCGGCGCAGCGGCTGGGTCAGGCGCGCGGGGGAATACTGCTTCATGATGCCGCTGGAACCCTTGGCGCAGAGCACGCCCTGGTTCAACGGGTGTTCGCTGTTGCCCTCGATGAAGCGCACCTGGCCGTTCTGCAGGTGCACCTTGATGCCGCAACGGCAGGCGCACATGTAGCAGGTCGTGGTGCGGACCTCCTCGTGCGGCACAGAGGTTTCGTTGCTGTGTGTCATGTCGCTCCAACATCCGGCCGCCGAAAAAGAGAGGCTGCCAAAAAGAAGTAAATGATTATTTTCTCATTTACTGAGCGACCATCAACCAACAATTTAGACTAGGGATAAAAAAGGCGGCACGGAGAAACCGTGCCGCCTCACCGCCCGGGATGCCCCCGGCGCGGGCTTGCCTGCCTACTTGGCGGAGACGCCCAGGGACTTCACCGTCGCCATGTCGAGATAGCCGTCCTGGGGCAGACCCTTGGCCTTCTGGTAGGCGGCGATCGCGGCCATGGTGGGCGCGTCCAGTTCGCCGCCGGCCGAACCCGGATCGAAGCCGGCCGCCTTCAGCGCCTTTTGGATCTCCGCGACCTTGGCCGGGGTGGCATTCACGTCGCAGAGGATCTCGGTCCAGTATTCCTGCACCGGGCAGACCATGACCTCCTGCGGGATGTCGGCATATTCCGCGGGGATGGGCACGCGGATCTCGCGCGCCGGGGCGACCAGCTTGGTGACCTCGCGCTCGGTGTATTCGGCGGGGATGGGCACGCGCTTCTCGGTGGCGGGCGTGACCATGGTCATGACCTCGCGCTCGTAATCCACCGGCACCACCTTGGTCACGGTGGTGGCGGGCTTCACCAGCTTCGTCACCTCGCGCTCCGCATACTCGGCGGGGATCTCGACCTTGCGCGTGCCGGCCGGGCTCTTCAGCACGGTCTTCTTCACGGTCTGGTATTCGGCGGGGATGTCCTCGTAGCGCACCGAGGCCGGGGTCTTCACGACCTGGCGGGTGACCGTCTCGTACTCGGCCGGCACCTCCACCAGGCACATCACCTGGCCGGTCTTCTCGTCCACCTTCTGGATGTTCGTCTGGGTGCCGGGCTTCCAGGTCGTGTAGGCCTCGCGCACCAGCTTCTTCTCGCTCACCGTCTCATACACGGCAGGCACCTCGATCGCCTTCTTGGAGGCCGGCCTGACCAGCACCTTTTCCTCGACCGTCTCGTACACCGCGGGCACCTCTTCCAGCCTGGCGCTGGCCTCCTTGACCAGGACGCGCTCCTTCACCGTCTCATACACGGCGGGCACGACCTCCTGGACCTCCTCGTTCTGCACGCGCACCTTCACGGCCTTGTACACGGGCGGCACGATCTCGATGCGCTCCCCCGCCTCCTTGACCAGGACGCGCTCCTTCTCGGTCTTGTAGACCGCCGGCACGGTCTCGACACGCTCGCTCGCCTCCTTGACCAGCTTGCGCACGGACTCGGTGCGGAAGGTGGCCGGCTTGGCGACCTTGGCGAAGCACTGGCCGGCCTTGGCGTTGCTCGGCATCTTGTCGCCGGGGATGGCGCCGGCCGGCAGCGGGCAGGCGGGGGCGGGCTTCCTGGCCGCGGGGGCCGGGGGTTCCGCGACGCACGAGGCGTCGAACAGCCCCTTGCCGGGGCAGCCGATGGTCTGATACAGCTCGTAGCCGCTGGTCTTGCCGCTGTTGCTGGCGGCGTTGCTCGGGTCGTAGTAGGTCCCCGCGTGGGCATTCGCGAGGCCCGCGCACAGCAGCGCGGCGCTCAGGGCATTCAGGGAAAGTCGGGTCATGCGCATGTTCCGCTCCTTGTTATGTCGGCGTTCGAAATCGGCTCAGGAAAAACCACAAACGGACGCAGAAGGCACTGCCGGCCAACGCCGTTGTCGTGACGTCGAACCCTACCGCGACGAACATGACAAAGCTGTGAGGGCCTTCACTCCGTCCGCGAATTTCCCCTCCGGTGCGCCACGCGGGTGGCAACCGAATCCGTTTTCAGATTAGACGAACCTCGCCCCCACGGACGGGCTTCAACAGGCGAGCGAGACCACCGAGATGTCGTCCTGGACGCCGCCGCAGGCTGCCAGGCGCTGCACCGCCTCGACGAGCTCGTCGAACAGGTTCGCTCCCCTGGCGAGGAGGGCTTGTTCCACCCCCTCCTCGCCGAACGGCGCCCCCGTCTCGCCCACCGCGTCGAGCAGGCCGTCGGAGAACAGCACCAGGGAGCAGGACTGCCCCGCCTGGACGATCTGCGTGCGGGCATCGAAACGGTTGGCGCCCAGCGGGCCGAGCGCCATATGCTGCGAGGCGAAGCGCTGCAAGACGCGGCCGGAGGCGTCGAGCATCAGCGCCGCCGGGTTGCCGCCGTTCCATACCTCGGCGACGTGGTTGACCGGATCCAGACGCACCAGGGTGGCCGCGACGAAACGTCCCTGCGGCATCTGCCGGTGCAGCTGCAGATTCATCTCGCGGGCGATGTCGGCGATGGACATCCCCTGCTGGCTCATGGAATGGAAGGTCTGCGAGATGGGCAACAGCGGCAGGGCCGCGGCCAGGCCGTGGCCCATGGAATCGGCGTGCAGGACGTAGACCTCCCCGCTCTGGGAGCGGGTCGCGATCAGCAGGTCGCCGCAAAACCGCCCCGCCGGCTGGATGTATTGGCGCATGCCGGGGATTTCCATCGAGGCGGCGTCGATCATGCGCGCCATCAGCTCGCGCGCCATCTCCTGCTCCTCCTCGGCCTGCAGGTGATACGCCGCCAGTTCCGCCCGCGTCTCGCGCAGCCGGCGCTGCATCTCGGCGATGCGCTGCATGGCGCGCATCTTCGCGAGCAGCAGCGAGAGGTCGATCGGCTTGCCGATATAGTCGTCGCCCCCGGCCTCCAGGCCGCGCACCATGTCGACGCTCTGGCCAAGGGCGCTGACGAAGATGATGGGCACCCAGTACTGGCCGCTCAGCCGCCGCAGCCGGCGCGTGGCCTCGTAACCGTCGATGCCGGGCAGCATGACGTCCATCAGCACCACATCCGGGCGCTCGGCCGCGAAGACGGACAGGGCCTCCTCGCCGGTCTTGGCGACGACCACGACATAGCCCTCGTACCCCAGGGCACGGCTCAGCAGCGTGAGGTTCTCCTGGACATCGTCGACCACCAGGACCTTCATCGGGCTCGTCATCACGTCGTCTCACTCAGTTCGTTGTCGGCGGCGCGGCCGCACAGCAGCGCTTCCAGGCAGCTCCAGAACCCGGCCACGTCGAGCGGCTTGGTCAGGTAGGCGGCGAAACCCGCGGCCAGGCCGCGCGCGATCGCGTCCCGGGTGGCGCGGGCGGTCAGGGCGACCACCGGGATCGCCGCGGTCCGCTCCATGGCGCGCAGGCGCTCCAGGACGTGGTAGCCGTCCATGCCCGGCAGGTTGATGTCCAGCAGGATCAGGTCCACCGGCTCCATCGCCGCCCGCTCAAGCCCCTGCCCCGCGGTCTCCGCGGTGAGCAGGGTCCAGCCGGGGCGCGTCGCGAACAGGTTCCGCACCAGGCGCAGGTTGGCCGGATCGTCCTCGACGTACAGGATGGTCGCGGGCCGGCAGTCGCGTGCGCCCTGCTCGTCCCGAGGGGCCTCGTGGTCGTCCATGGGCACCGCGGCGTCGCCCGCGAGCGGCAGTTCCAGCCAGAAGGTGCTGCCCACGCCAGGCGTGCTCGCCACGCCGATCCGGCCGCCCATGGCATCGGCCAGGCGCTTGCAGATCGCCAGGCCGATGCCATGCCCCTCGATGTTCGATTCCGCGCCGTGCAGGCGGTGGAAGGGCTGGAACAGTTCCTCCTGCTGTGCCGCGCTCAGCCCCAGGCCGGTATCGCTCACCTCGATGCGGCCGAAGCCCTGGGCGCCCGGAACGAGGCGCAGGGTGACGCTGCCGTGCGGGCGGTTGTACTTGATGGCATTGGAGAGCAGGTTGACCAGCACCTGCTTCAGGCGCGTGCGATCGGCCAGAAAGCCGGCATGGCAGGTGTCGCCGAACTCCCCGCGCAGGTCGATGCCCTGCCGCTCGGCCATCACACGCACCAGGTTGACCGCCTCCCGGACCAGGCCGGCGCAGTCCACCGGCTCGATATTTAGGTTGATGGCGCCGGCGTCGATCTTCGCCAGATCCAGCACCTCGTTGACCAGTTCGAGCAGGTGCCGCCCCGCCTTGAGGATCTCCTCGACGTTCTCCAGTTGCTCCGTGTCCAGGCCCTTCTGGATCTGCAGCAGCTGCGCGAAGCCGAGGATGGCATTGAGCGGCGTACGCAGTTCGTGGCTCATGCTGGAGAGGAACATCGACTTCGCCTGGTTGGCGCGGTCCGCCTCCTGCCTGGCGGTTTCGAGCAGCCGTTCACGCTCGATGCGATCGGTGATGTCGCGGTCTATGCCCCGGTAACCGAGGAAGCCGCCGTCGTCGGCGAGGATCGGCACGCCGCTGGTCTCCAGGACCACCTCGCTGCCATCGCGGCGCAGGTTGCGGTTGACCAGGTTGCGGAGCGGCCGGCGCGCCCCGGCGATCGAGGCGAAGGCATCGCGGACGCGCCGGGCCTCCGCGGGCGGCATGAAGTCGAAGGGGGTCTTGCCCAGCACCTCCTCGGGGTCGTGGCCGAGCAGTTCCCGCACCCGCGGACTGGCATAGGTATAGCGCCCTTCCGCATCGACCTCCCAGATCCAGTCCGCGGTGGTCTCGACGAGGGCGCGGAAACGCTCGCCGATGTCGCGGATCTGGCGTTGCGCCTGGTCGAGTTCGGTGATGTCCTGCACCGTGCCGGCCATGCGCACCGCCCTGCCGCCGGCGTCGAACATCACCTCGCCGCGCCCGTGGATGGTGCGCACGCTGCCGTCCGGGCGGCGCACGCGGTGCTGGCAGTCGTAATGGCGCCCACCTTCCAGGGCGGCGTTCAGGAGGGTCTCGACCCGCGCGACGTCGTCCGGATGCACCCCCTGGCGGAACAGGGCATAACTGGGCGTGACGCTGCCCGGCTCAAGGCCCCAGAGGCGATAGTGTTCGTCCGACCAGTGCAACGTGTCCGTGACCGGATTCCAGTCGAAACTGCCGAGGCGGGCGATGCGCTGGGCGTTCGCCAGGCTGGCCTCGCTGGCCTGGAGTTTCTGCTCGGCCAGCTTGCGGTCGGTGATGTCCTGCACCACCCCCAGCATGTGCAGCGGCCGGCCGGCCGGGTCGCGGGTCACGTCGCCGCGCTCCAGCATCCAGCGCACCGTGCCGTCCGGCCAGACGCAGCGGTGCTCGATGTCGTATTTATCGCCGCGTTCGACACAGGCATTCACCGCCTCGACCACACGCCGCCGGTCCTCGGGGTGCACGGCGGCGAGGAAGTTCTCATAGGTGGTCTCGACCAGGCTGTCGTAGCCGAACAGCGGCCCGATGCGCTCCGACCAGAAGAGCTCGCCGGTCTGGATGTTCCAGTCCCAGGTGCCGATGTTGGCGTACACCTGGCTGCGGCGCAGCCGCTCCTCGCTGTGCAGCAACGCCGTCTCGGCGTCGTGCCGCGCGGTCACGTCGTTGGCGACGCCGATGAAATGCGTGATCCGGCCACCGTCGTCGCGTACCGGGGCGATCGACAGGTCGTTCCAGAACAGGCCGCCATCCTTGCGGTAATTGCGCAACAGGGCGCGGGCGGAGCGTCCCTCGCGCAACGCGGCGCGCACCTCGTCGAGGCCGAGCTGGCCCTGGTCGTCCCCTTGCAGGAAGCGGCAATTGCGGCCGATCAGTTCTTCCTGCGCATAGCCGCTCAGGCGCTCGAACGCCGGGTTGACGTAGATGAGCGGAAGATCGGGCTGGCTCGCGTCGGCGATGGCGATGCCGTCGACGCTCGCCTCCAGGGCCTTGCCCATCAGGCGCAGGCGCGACTCGGCCTCCTTGATCGCGGTGATGTCGGTGCGGATGGAGACATACTGGTAGGGCAGGCCGTCGGCGCCGGAGAACGGCACGATGGTGCTGCGCACCCAGTAGCGGCTGCCGTCCTTGCGCCGGTTGCAGATCTCGCCCTGCCAGCTTTGGCCGCCCGCGAGGGTGCGCCACATCTCCTCGTAGAAGGCGTCCGGGTGCACGCCGGACTTGAGCAGGCGATGGTTGCGGCCGATCAGTTCCTCGCGCGCGTAGCCGCTGACCTCGCAGAACTTGTCGTTGGCATAGGTGATGTTGCCGTCGATGTCCGCCGCGCTGACGATGGCGTGCTGGTCGAGCGCGGCCTGCAGGCGCGTCAGCTCGAGCTCGTGCCGGTGCAGCCGCTGCTGGCTGACCGCCAGCTGGTCGAGGATGCGCGCCTTGGCGATGGCATTGCGGATCGACCGCCGCAGCGCAGTGGCGAGCAGGGTGTGCTTGTAGAGGGCATCCTGCGCGCCGTGCTCGGCCACACAATCTTCGCTGCAGGGGGTATCGGCATCGAGCAGCAGGATCACCGGCATCCTGCTGCCCGCCGCCCGCGCGCACCTGAGCAGGTCCTCGCCGTCGGGCAGGCGCATGCCCGCATCGAGCAGACAGAGGTCGTGTTCCCCGCCCTGCAGCAGGGCCAGGACGTCCGCGGGATCGCTGCGCGCGTCGACCGCGCAAGCCACGGACGCGCCGGCCAGCAACTCGCCCACGCGCGTGATTTGCGCGGGGTCGCCGACGGCAACCAGCAGCTTGAGCACGGACGGCTCGCTATAGTCCATACGGGAAGGCTCCTATCGCTCGTATCGGGGCCATGCATGCCCAGGCGCCAATATCGGCCTGTCCGGCATAATACTTTAGTTATAGGGCCGCCCTATCCAGCGCCGACCGTCGGGCGTGGCGTGGTCAGCCGCCGCGCAGGCTGATCACCGGCCAGCCGTGCGCCTCGGCGTGGGCCTTGAGCGTGGGGTCGGGATCGACCGCCACCGGGTGGTGGACGTGCGCGAGCAGCGGCAGGTCGTTCAGCGAGTCGCTGTAGAACCAGCTCTCCTCGACGTCCGCCCAGGTCTTGCCCCGGGCCGCCAGCCATTCCTCCAGGCGCGTCACCTTGCCCGCCTTGAAGGAAGGGGTGCCGGCGACGCGGCCGGTGAACTCGCCGTCGCGCTGCTCGGGGTCGGTGGCGATCAGGTGCTCCACGCCCAGGTGGGCGGCGATGGGCGCGGTGACGAAGCTGTTGGTGGCGGTGACGATCACGCGCACGTGCTCGCGGTGCCGTTCCAGCAGGGCGGCGGCGCCCGGTGCCACCATGGGAACGACCTTGCGCGCCATGTAGTCGCGGTGCCAGGCGTCGAGCTGGCCGCGCGGATGGCGCGCGAGGGGCTTGAGCTGGAAGTCGAGGAACTCGTGGATGTCCAGGGTGCCCGCCTTGTACTGGTCGTAGAAGGCTTGGTTGCGGGCCTCGTACACCTCACGGTCGAGCACCCCCTGCTCGATCAGGTACTGCGCCCACTCGAAGTCGGAATCGCCGGCCAGCAGGGTGTTGTCGAGATCGAACAGGGCAAGACGCATCGCGGCTCCATTAGCAACATCTAATAAAATGCCGGGAATTCTACTTGAGGCCCGCGATGAACCTGATCTCCGCCCACATCCCTGCCTTGTGGCTCTGGCTCTTCTGGCTCGGCGCGCTCGGCATGGCGGCGTTGCTGGCGCGCCGCGCCGCCTGGCCGATGCTGCTGGACCGCGCCAACCTCAACGTCTTCCTCGGCGCCACCGTGGCGGTACTGGGCCTGTGGCTGATCAAGGCGGGCATCAAGCCGGGCCTGAACTTCCACCTGCTCGGCGCCACCGCCCTCACCCTCATGTTCCGCCCCCTGTTCGCGCTGCTCGCCCTCGGCCTGATCACCGCCGCCATCACCCTCTGGCAGGGGGAATACGCGGCCTTCGCGGCCAACTGGCTGATCATGGGAGCGGTGCCGGTGGGGGTGAGCTGGGCCATCTATCGCCTGGTGGACGGCAAGCTGACCAACCACCTGTTCGTCTACATCTTTCTCAACGCCTTCTTCGGCGCGGCGCTGGCGATCATGTCGGTGGGGCTGGTATCGACCGGCTTCGTCGCCCTCTCCGGCGCCTACGCCCTGGACTATCTGCTGGAGGAATACCTGCCCTACTACCTGCTCATGGCCTGGGGCGAGGCCTTCGCCACGGGCATGATGGTGACCATGATGGTGGTGTGGCGCCCGGAATGGGTGGCGACCTTCGACGACCGACGCTACCTCAACCGCTGAGCTGCGCCCGGCCCTGGGGGCACTCAGAAGCTCAGGGTGGCCATCAGGCCCAGTCCATGGTCCGGACTGGAATCGGAAAAGCCCTTGTCGAAGTAGACCTGGAACTTCCAGGCGCCGCCCGGCTTGTACACGGCATACAGCAGCAGGTCGCGGTGCGGCGTGCTCGCTGCGGTGGCGGCACTGCGCCAGTCGAGCATGGCGCCCATGCTCCACTGCGCCGAATGCTTGTAGGCCAGCCCCGCGCTCGCCCCCCAGGTGTTGCGCAGGTCCTGGCCCTGCGGGTCGCCCGGCCAGCGGTAGCTCAAGCCCAGGAAGGGCGTGGCCTTGCCCATGGGGAAATACGCGTCCATGGCCGCGCCGAGGTCGTTTTCGCCCGTGCCCAGGCCGCGGCTGACGCTGGCGGTGCCGAACTTCACCTTGCCAGTGAGGTCGAGCAGGAGGTCGGGACGGGCCACCAGGGAGTAGGTGGCGGCGGCGACCACGTCGCCCAGCCCGTCCTCGGTGACGGGCGTGCCCACGCCGTCGCGAATCGGCAGGCCGTTGTCGTCGTAGCCGATGATGACGCCGCCGGAAGGGGCCCGCATGCGCACGTAGGGTACGGTCAGCTTGTATTGCCAGTCACCGCTCTCCAGGCGCGCCGTGAATGGCACGTACCAGATCTCCGTGGTGAGGGTGCCACCGTATTTCCCGGAACTGTAGTCGAGGCCGCTGCTCAGGGAGAGTTGGGAATCGGCATGGGCCGGTAACGCACCGGCCATGCAGGCCAGCAGGGCGGCCGCGACACGGGCACTGGGCATGTTCTCTGTCACCTTTCGGGAACCTCGGGCTTTTCCGGCTTCTCGACCTTCTCCGGCTTCTCGACCTTCTCCGGCTTCTCGACCTTTTCCGGTTTCTCGACCTTCTCCGGCTTCTCGACCTTCTCGACCTTCTCGACCTTCTCGACCTTCTCGACCTTCTCGCCCTTCTCGACCTTCTCGACCTTCTCGACCTTCTCGACCTTCTCGACCTTCTCGACCTTCTCGGCCTTCTCGACCTTCTCGGCCTTCTCGACCTTCTCGGCCTTCTCGGCCTTCTCGACCTTCTCGGTCTTCTCGGTCTTCTCGACCGGCTCTACTACGGAGGTTCCGGATTCGCGACCTGCCGATTCGCGCGCATCGTCATCGTCCAGATCCGACGCAATCTCGCCCGCGCGGGTCGAACCACGTCCCGTGGTGCCCCTTCCCGTCGGCCTGGCATCGTCGTCGCGCTCCAGCCGCCGTACCTCCAGTTCGCCATCCTTGCCGCGCAAGGCATCGACGCGGATCCACTGGCCGACGCGCACCCCTTCGCGCATCGCCCCGGAGGCCTTCACGCGGGCGTAGCCGAGGTCGATCTCGCCGTTCGGCAGGGTGCGCAGCACCGGGCCCTGCAGCACCACGCGCTCCATACTGGCCAAGGCCTTCGCGTCGGCCACTGCGGCAACGCGCTCGGCCACCAGGACGTCGCCGGCGAGCCGTCCGCTGACCTGCACCACGCCCCCGCCCTGCCGCCGCTCCACGCCCATGACCGTGAGGTTGCCGATCCGGCCCACGCCCCCGGCGAAGGTCTCGAGCGGGCCGGCGACGCGGACCTTGGCATCCGCACCGACCTGTTCCACCCGCGTCGCGAGGAGGGTGCCGGCGGCATCGCGCAGGCCACTCACCCGCACCATCTGGCCGGGATTGACCTTGTCCGCCTTGCCGAGGTTGGGCAGGCCGACGCGGTTGAGCTTGATGGTCTGCCCCAGCGCCATGACGGTCTCACCGTCGGCGGAGACCCAGGAGACCGGTCCGACCACGGCGGAATGCACAGCGATCGAGCGTGCGCGCAGCGAGTCGCCACTGCCCTGGGCCTGCACAGAGACCAGTTGGCCGATCGCCAGACCCGTGGCGGAACCGGGCTCGCCATCCTGTGAGACGGGGGTGGAGGCGTCGTAGTGCACCTCCACGCCGTTGACGCAGATGCTGCCGAAGCCGGTGATGATGCCGACGATGCCGGTACCGCCCACGCCGCTGCCTGCATCGGTGGCGGCGCGCTGCCCCGTGCCGCCCATGCCCGCATCGGCACGCTGGCCGGTACCCCCTATGCCGCTTGCCGGATCGCTGGCGGCACGCCGGCCGGTGCCGCCCATGCCCGAGCCGTCCCCCCCGTGGCCGGTACCGCCCATGCCGCGACCATCCTCGCCAAGCCGCGGCGCGCCGGTGCCGCCCATGCCCGAGTCGGCGGGCGCCAGGCCGGTGCCCCCCATGCCGCCGGCGCCCCCGTAGGCGCAGGGATTGGAGAAGCCCCAGGCCGCCAGGGGGGCGAGCCCCAGGCCGAGGACGAGGCCGAGGCGCCAGAGCAGGGGACGCAGTTCACGCGCGGCGGCCATGCTCGTCCTTGTTGGCGTAGAAATAGGCGCCGAAGGTGACGCGCGAGGTGGCGTCCGTGCGCTCGGCGTCCTGCGCCTGCAACTCCATGGCCTGGCGGTTGATCTCGTTCAGGGCCTGCACGGCCAGCTCGCGCGACAGATCGCGCAGTTTCGCCACGGATTCAGGGGTCAGGCCATCGTAATAGACCATGCGGTCGAGGAAAGGCGGCCGCAGGCCCAGCATGTTATGGCTGGCGGCGGCCAGATGGTCGTGCACCCCCTTGCCGAGGTAGAAGGCCTTTTCGTCGAACCCCTGTTCGGGGATGAAGGCGGTGTCGACGAGGCACACGCGGTCTTCCTCGTCGATGCTTGCCACGCCGAGGTTCAACCACTCGTCCAGCACCGCGCGCGAGCGGATGTCCTTGCTGACGCTCGCCACCAGGGCCTCGAACGAGGCCTCGCCGCCACGCCTGGCGGAACGCGGCAAGGGCTTTGGCCGGCGCTCGGCGTCGAGATAGAGCGGGTCCGCACACCAACGCGCGACCAGCTGGGCGCCCATCGACACCGAGGCGGGCGGCGCGAAGTCCGGGGACTCCGTGCGCAAGCGCTTGACCTCGCGCCGATGCACGCCGGACAACAGGCTGACGCGACTGTCGGTGACCGCGCCGCCGGGTTCCGGAAAGTCGTTGGCCGCGGCCTCCACGAACACCGCCTTGGCAAGCGAGGAAAAATACGGAAAGGCCACGCCGTTCGCGATCAACAGGCGCACGAGTGGCCGCAACAGGCGGCGCACCGCCAGCACCAGGGATGCGGGGGGAACGAGGGCGATCCGGACGTTCATCGGCAGATCATAGCGCATGTGACATTTTTCCACGACCCAAGCCATCTGCCACCTGGCGGGCAAGGCGCTGCACGTCCTTGATTGCCGCCACTGAATTCCCGGTCGGTCCCATGTCCTTCATTGACGTGTAACAATTTCACACATAATCTGGTTGGGTCATGAGCACCATGACAGCCGATGCACCGATCACTCCTATCAGCGAGGTAACTTCCATGAAGACCCTGAGTTTCCCCATGCGCCCCCTGACCGGGGGGCTGCTCATCGCCGTGGCCGCGCTGGCCGGCACGGCGCACGCCGAGCCGGGCCGCCTCCTGGCCGCGCAATGCGCGCAATGCCACGGCACCAACGGCGCCGGCCCCGGCTTCGACAGCATCGCCGGCAAGAACGCGGGCGAGCTGTACCACGAACTGGTCGAGATGAAATACCGCCCGATCGAATCGATCATGGACCGCCAGGCACGCGGCTACACCGAGGACCAATTGCTGCAGATCTCCAACTACCTGTCGACCCTGCCGGGCGGCGGTGACGACTGACCCGCGGGAGGCATGGACATGAATACCCTGAACAGAAGGCAATTCCTGAAACTGGGCGGCGCGGCCTCCCTGCTCGCGGCCCTGCCCAAGGCGGTGGGCGCGGCGACCACCCCCGCGCGCGTGGTGGTGGTGGGCGGCGGCTTCGGCGGCGCCACGGTGGCGAAGTACCTGCGCATGTGGGGCGGCAACGTCAGCGTCATCCTGGTCGACCCCAACCCCAGCCACCTTTCCTGCATCCTCTCCAACATGGTGGTGGTCGGCACCCTGGGCATGAGCCGCATCACCATCAGCTACGACAGCCTGAAGGCAAGGCACGGCGTGAATGTCGTGCAGGGCAAGGCGGTCGGCATCGACCCTGCCGGCAACCGGCTGACGATCAGCACCTCCAGCGGCAACAAGACCCTGGACTACGACCACCTGGTGCTCTCGCCCGGCATCGACTTCGCCCCCGCGCCCGGCGTCTGGGACCCCAGCCTGACCCCGCACGCCTGGCAGGCCGGCGCGCAGACCACCCTGCTGAAGAACCAGCTCGCGGCCATGCGCAACTACGACAAGTTCGTCATGACCGTGCCGAAGAGCCCCTACCGCTGCCCACCCGGCCCCTACGAGCGCGCCTGCGTGGTTGCCGACTACCTGAAGCGCAAGGGCTACTACGGCGCCAAGGTGATCGTGCTGGACGCCAACGCCGGCATCCAGGCCGAACCCGAGGCCTTCAGCCATGCCTTCAACGTCACCCACAAGGGGATGATCGAGTACCACACCAGCGCCACGGTGCAGTCGATCGATTCGAAGACCCGTTCCATCGCAACCAGCGCCCTGAACGTCAGCAACGCCAAGGTGCTGAACTACATCCCCAACCAGGTGGCGGGGGGTATCACCGCGGGCCTGCCGCACAACGCGACGGGCTTCGTGCCGGTCGACCCGCTCACTTACGCGGTGCAGGGCTACGGCAACATCCACGTGATCGGCGACGCGTGCGCGGTGCCGTCCTCCGAGGGCAAGGCGGTGCCGAAGTCCGGCCACATGGCCAACTCCGAGGCCAAGGTCTGCGCCGACGCCATCGTGCGCACCCTCGCCGGCGGGACGCCGGACGAGAACGTCACGACCAACTCGGCCTGCTACAGCCCCATCACCAACAAGAGCGCCTCCTGGCTGTCCGCCAACTTCAACTACGGCGACATCTACAACAGCAAGGGCGAGGTGATCGGCAAGGGCATGCACCGCGTCGACCTCGGCGAGGCGCCCGCCGAGCGTGTCAACGGCGACAGCTACCAGGATATGTACACCTGGGCGGAGGCCCTGTTCTCGGACTCGTTCATGTAACGCGCACGCGTCGGGAGGTTGCGGCCATCCGCAGGCCCGAGGCCACTGGCCTCGGGCTTTTTTGTGTGTACCTCCGTGCCTCTCCACTAGAATGCGGCATAGGTCCCCTCCGGAGACACGGACATGCGCGCCCTCCTGCCCGTCGAACTCGGCTCCCACTTGCTCGACGAACCCTTGCCACACGACCTGTACAACCAGCAGGGCGTGCTCCTCGCGCGGCAGGGCAGCATCATCTCCGACCCCTCCCGTCTCGACCTTCTGGCGCGGATGCGCCTGTACCGCCCCAGCGCCCGCGACGAGCCCGCGCAGGCCTCGCCACTGCAGGTCCTGCAGGAGATCGGCCGGCAATACGACGCCCTGCTCGACGACACAGCCCCACCCGATCCGCAGGGCCTGGCCGTGCTCGCCAGCGCCCTGCGTCAGTCGGTGCTCGGCCATCCGGAGCTGAGCATCGCCATGGCCTCGCACCTGGAAATCGACAGTCTGGCGCGTCGCCATTCCCTGTTCGTCGCCGCGGTGGGGGTGCTGCTGGCGCGGCAGATGGGCCTGGAAGAGGCGGGGCAGAACACGGTGGCCTGCGCCGCCCTCAGCATGAATCTCGCCAGCCACGAGGTGCAGGACCGACTGGCGGGCGCGCGCCTGCCGCCCGATGCCACGCAGCGCGCCATTCTGCGCATGCACCCCTGGCACAGCGCCGAGCTGCTGGCGAAACAGGGGGTGAGCGACGTGCGCTGGCTGCTCGCGGTCAGCCAGCACCACGAAAACCTCGACGGCAGCGGCTATCCCTTCGGCATCCTCGGCGCGGCGATCACCCGCGAGGCGCGCATCCTGCGCGTCGCCGACGTCTGGTGCGCCTTCCTCAGCCACCGCCACGGCCGCACCTGCCGCTACCCGCGCCAGTCCCTGCGCGAGCTGTTCCGCCGCGAGCGTGGCAGGCTGGATGATGCGGCAATGCTGGCGCTGCGCCGCGTCATGGGCTACTACCCGCCGGGCACGCTGGTGCGGCTCGCCAACCGCGAGACCGCGATGGTGACGCGCTGGTTCGAGGGCCATAGGCGCCCGGCCTACGTGGTCAGCCTGCTACGCCCCACCGGCAACCCGGTGGCGCGCCACGAGGCGCGCCCCACTTCGCACCCGGACTATGCGATCCGCGACTACACCTACCTGCCCCTGGTGCACGCCCCGCTGGACTGGGGCAAGGTCTGGCGCACGGGCTGAACCGCTCAGCGCGCCGGCGCGTAGAAGAAGAACAGACCCAGGCGTTCCAGCAGGGACTCACCGATAGCGCCGGAGACGGGGCTGAGGCCGACCTCCAGCCAGCGGGCGGTGACCCCCTCGGCAGTCTCCAACGGCACAGGAAACTCCCGCGTCACCGTCTGCCCCGCGCCCGCCTCGACACTGCCCAGCTCGGTCTCACCGGCGCCTGCGGCGCAGGCATGGTCGCGGCGCAGGCGTTCCAGCGGCGAACGCGCACCGCGCTCCAGGGCCTGCAGGGCCTCGCGCCACGGCCCCGGGTCGCCGCAATAGGCACGCGCGCTGACGCGCGCCGTCAGCGGCAAGGGCGCCGCCTGCTGCGACAGGGTCACGCGCAGACGCCCGCCGTCCAGGCGCGCGGGGGGCACCGCCGTCAGTCCGCCACGGATCTCGAAGGAGGCGCGCGCGTCGCGGCCCTGCCCGGCGGACCAGCGAAAACCGTCGAGAAACCAGTCCAGATGCGGCTCCGCCGCGTCCGCGGGCGTCACCTTGATGCCGTAGCCCGAGAGCATGCCGGTCTCGCCCAGGCCTTGCGCCACCACCTGCGCCAGCCCGTCCAGGGCCTCGCCCTGGGGGAACAACGGCAGACTGCGCGCATGCCGCCAGGTCACATCGGCGGCGCGAAAGCCGACCCGCGCGAGCAGCCCGCGGGCCGGGCCGGGCAGGGTCTCAGTGCCGGGCGGGGCGAACAGCAGCAGGCTGTAGGCGCGCCCCGCATGCACGGTGGCGAGGTGGAACACCACGCCCTCGCCACCCTGCGCGGGACGCCGGCAGGCCAGCCAGCGACGGGCGCGCGCCCCCTGCCCCGCCGCGACCCAGCCCACCGAGGCGGCCTTGCCGTGGCGCGCGTCCCACTTGCGGCCGAGCTGGCGGTAGAAGGTCTCGGCATCCGTCTTGACCAGGGGCGCGTCGCGCGGGATCAACACCTGCAAGCCGACATCGCCGTCCGCCGGCAGGGACAGGGACAACGCGCCGTCCTCCGCCTCCTGCGCGGGCGTGGCGCGGCGCCAGGCGGAATCCGGGTCGAGGCGCAGGTCGTGCACCTGCAGCTCCGCCGCCCGCAGCGGTGCGCAGAGCAGCAGCGCGAGCGCGCATATCGAGAAAACTTTCATGCTACTTTCCCGCCCCCATGAGTGATGCCGACGCGACGATACCCGACCTGAGCTTCCCTGAGCACCTGCCCGTCTCGGCGCGGCGCGACGACATCGCCGCCGCGCTGGCGACGCACCAGGTGGTGATCGTGTGCGGCGAGACCGGCTCGGGCAAGACCACGCAGCTGCCCAAGATCGCGCTCGCGGCGGGGCGCGGCAACATCGGCAAGGGCGGCGGCCTGGTCGGCATGACGCAGCCGCGCCGCATCGCCGCCAAGACCGTGGCGCACCGCATCGCCCAGGAGACGCAAACCGAGCTGGGCGGCCTGGTGGGCTGGCAGGTGCGCTTCACCGACCAGGTGAGCGAGCGCTCGCGCATCAAGGTGATGACCGACGGCATCCTGCTCGCCGAGACCCAGTCCGACCCCGAGTTCCGCGCCTACGACACCCTGATCCTCGACGAGGCGCACGAGCGCAGCCTCAACATCGACTTCCTGCTCGGCTACCTCAAGACCCTGCTGCCGCGCCGCCCCGAGCTGAAGCTGGTGATCTCCTCCGCGACCCTGGAGGCGGACCGCTTCTCCGCCTACTTCGGCGGCGCGCCGGTGGTCGAGGTCTCGGGCCGCACCTACCCGGTGGAGATGCGTTATCGCCCGCCCGCCGAGGTGGAGCGGCCGGAGGCCGCCAAGGAAGGCGCCAAGCCGCAGGAGGCGGAGCCCGACCTCTCGCTCGCACTCCTGCACGCGGTGGACGAGCTGGCCGCCGAGGGCCCCGGCGACATCCTCGTGTTCCTGCCCGGCGAGCGCGAGATCCGCGAGGCGATGGAGGACCTGCGCAAACACCACCCGCCGCAGACCGAGATCCTGCCCCTGTTCGCGCGCCTGTCGGTGAGCGAACAGGAGAAGGTGTTCGCGTCGCACGCCGGGCGGCGCATCGTCCTCGCCACCAACGTCGCCGAGACCTCGCTCACCGTGCCCGGCATCCGCTACGTGGTGGACACCGGCCTGGCGCGCGTGAAGCGCTATTCCATCCGCAACAAGATCGAGCAGCTCAAGGTCGAGAAGGTCTCGCAGGCCGCCGCCAACCAGCGCGCCGGGCGCTGCGGCCGCGTCGCCGAGGGCATCTGCATCCGCCTCTACGACGCACAGGACTACCAGACCCGGCCGCAATACACCACGCCGGAGCTGCTGCGCTCGTCCCTGGCCGGGGTGATCCTGCGCATGAAGTCGCTGCGCCTGCCGGAGATCGACGCCTTCCCCTTCCTCGACCCGCCGGAGCCGAAGCGGGTGCGCGACGGCCAGCAACTGCTCACGGAACTGGGCGCCCTCGACGACGAGCAGCGGCTCACCGCCGTCGGCCGGCAGCTCGCACGCCTGCCCGTGGACCCACGCATCGGCCGCATGCTGATCGCCGCCAAGGAACGGGCGGTACTGCACGAGGCCCTGGTGATCGCCGCCTTCCTCTCCGTGCAGGACCCGCGCGACCGGCCCCTGGAGGCGCAGCAGGCGGCGGACGAGAAACACCGCCGCTTCGCCGACCCCAACTCGGACTTCGTCTCCATCCTCAGGCTCTGGCACTACCTCGACCACCTCAACGCCCACCGCAAGGGCCAGAAGAAGCTGCGCGAACAGCTGCGCAAGGAGTTCATCTCCCCCAACCGCGTGCGCGAGTGGCGCGACGTCTACGGCCAGCTCGCGGTGCAGGTGAAAGAATTGGGTTGGAAGGTCGACGACACAGCGCCCGCCGGGGGCGAGGCACAAGACCCGCTCGCGCCGGACTGGCAGTCGAAGACCGACTATGCCGGGCTGCACCAGGCCCTGATGACCGGCCTGCTCGGCAACCTGGGCATGCTCACCGAGGACGGCGTGTACCTCGGCGCGCGCGACATGAAGTTCCTGCCCTTCCCCGGCTCCGGGGTGAAGAAGAAGCCCAAGTGGATCATGGCCGCGGAGATCGTCGAGACGCGCCGCGTCTACGCCAGAACGATCGCGAAGATCGAGCCGGAATGGATCGAGCACCAGGCGCGTCACCTGCTCAAGGTCAGCTACAGCGACCCGCACTGGGCGAAGAAACCGGCGCACGTCGCCGCCGCCATGCGCGCCACCCTGTACGGCCTGCCGGTGGTGAACGGCCGCCCGGTGCACTACGGCCCCATCGACCCGAAGCTGAGCCGCGAGCTGTTCATCCGCGCCGCCCTGGTGCAGGGCGACTGGGACTGCCGCGCGCCCTTCTTCCAGCACAACCGGCGCCTGTTCGACGAGATCGAGGACCTGGCGCAGCGCACCCGCAACGCGCGCCTGGAGGTGGACGAACAGGTCGTGTACGACTTCTTCGACGCGCAGTTGCCGGAAGGCATCCACAACGGCGCGGCGTTCGAGAAGTGGCGGCGCGAGACGGAAAAAGGCCAGCCCAAGCGCCTGTTCCTGACGCGTGAGATCCTCATGGGCGGGACCGGCCAGGCGCAGGGGCGCGACTTCCCGCCGCACCTGGAACATCACGGCGCGCGCTTCGCCCTCGGCTACCGCTTCGATCCCGGCGCGGCCGACGACGGCGTGACCCTGCAGGTGCCGCTCGCCGCCCTCAACCAGGTGCCCGCCCTTGCCTGCGAGTGGCTGGTGCCGGGCCTGCTGGAGGAGAAGCTCGCCGCCCTGCTCAAGGGCCTGCCGCAGGGCATCCGCCGCAACTTCGTGCCGGTGCCCGAGTTCGCGCGCGCCGCTGCCGAGGCCCTGGCCGGCGCCCCCGCCGAACAACCGCTCACCGACGCCCTCGCCGCCTTCCTGGGCAAGCGCACCGGCCAGGCCATCCCGCGCGACGCCTGGCGCCCCGAGGCCCTGCCACCGCACCTGCGCATGAACTTCCGCGTCCAGGACGAACAGGGCAAGACCCTGGCGGAGGGGCGCGACCTCGCGGAACTGCGCCAGCGCCTGGGCGTGCAGGCCAGCCAGGCGATGGCGCGCACCACCGCCGCCGCTGCCAGCCCATACGAGCGCGAATCGGTGAGCAAATGGGACTTCGGCGACCTGCCCGAGTCCGTGCCCCTGCCGGCGCCGGAACGCGGCGGCCGCCTCACCGCCTACCCGGCCCTCAGGCTGACGGCCGCGGGCGTCGGCCTCGCCCTGCTGGACAGCCCCGCCGCCGCGCGCGCGGCGCACCGCCTGGGCGTGGCCTGGCTGCTCTGGCTGGGCTTCCCGGAGCTGCGCCGGCAGGTGGAACGCGACCTCGCCGCCCGTCTCAAGCCCGCCTGCCTGCAATACGGCCTGTTGTTCAAGGGCGCGCAGGGCGAGGCCCTGGTCCGCGACGTCATGCTCGCCGCCGCCCTGGCGGTGCTCGGCACCCAGGCCGACGTGCGCGGCGAGGCCGCCTTCCAGGCCGCCGGCGCCGCCGCCCGCCCGCGCCTGGCCAGCGCCGCGCAGGAGATGGGGCTGGTGGCGGAACAGTCCCTGGCGGCGGCGCAACGCCTGGCCCAGGCGCTGGGCAAGGCACCGGCCACCCTCAGGAACGCGGTGGCGGACATGCAGGCACAGCTCGCCGGCCTGGTCTTCCCCGGCTTCCTCACCGACCACCCGGCTGTGCGGCTGCCGCACCTGCCGCGCTATCTCAAGGCCATGGAGTCGCGCCTCGGCAAGCTGCCGCACCACCAGGCGCGCGACCAGGGTTACATGAACGAGATGGCGAAGCTGTTGGCCGCCTTCACGCCGCGCTGGCAACGGCAGCAGGCGGAAGGCACCGTGGACGAGGCCCTGACGGAGTTCCGCTGGATGATCGAGGAGCTGCGGGTCGGCCTGTTCGCGCAGGAGCTGAAGACCCCTATGCCCGTGTCGGTAAAACGCCTGGAAAAGCGCTGGTACGAACTTTCCGGCTGAAAGGCGCGGCTAAAGAAATTACCCTGCGGGCCGTAAATAACAAATACTTCATAAGAGGCTTGGAGAAGACGATATGAACCTGCGCGCCTGCACCGGGACCGTGGCCTCGAAGATCATGGCGCTCACCGCCAGTCTTTTCCTGGTCATGCTCATCGTCTCCCTGGTCTACAGCTACATGGCGCAGAGCCGGCTCGCCGAGGAGTTCGCCGCCGAGCAGGCCAAGACGGACGCCGACAGCTACTTCGACGGCCTCAACAAGCTCATGCTCACCGGCGGCATGGGCGAGCGCGCCAAGCTCAAGGAGGAGATCGAGAAGCTCCCCAACGTCGTGCTTGCCCACGTCATCCGCGGCGAGGGCGTCAACAAGCAGTATGGACCCGGCCTCCCCGGAGAAGCCCCCGAGGACGAGTTCGACGCCCGCTCACTGAAGGGCGAGGAACTGGTCCTCGTCGAGGACACGCCCCAGGGCCGCCGCATGATGGTCTCCCGACCCTACAAGGCCAGCGAACATACGCGCGGCGTCAACTGCATGGGCTGTCACACCGTACAGCCCGGCGAGGTGCTGGGCGTGGTGCAGATCTATTACGACCTGGGCCCGGCCGACGCGCAGATCCGCAACGCCGCCCTCATCAACAGCGCCATCTACATCACCCTGTTCGTCATCGGCATGATCCTGATGCGCGGCGCGCTGAAGCGCATCGTCTCCAGGCCCCTCACCCAGCTCGCCGACACCATGGGCCGGGTCGAGGCGGACTCCGACCTGACCCTGCGCGTGCCGACCACCGGCAAGGACGAGATCGCCTGCGTCGGCCAGGCATTCAATGCCATGCTGGAGCGCTTCGCCGGCACCCTCGACCAGGTTGGCCAGGCCACCCGCCACCTCAACCAGGTCGCGGGCCAGATGGTGACGGTGTCGACCCGCACCGAACAAGGCGTGACCAGCCAGCTCGCCGACACCGAACAACTCGCCGCGACCCTGCAGCAGCTCGCCGGCACCGTGCAGGAAGTGGCACACAACACCCGCGAGGCGGCGGGCGCCGCGCACCAGGCGGACGGTCAGGCCAAGGATGGCGCCACCACCGCCACCGCCGCCCTTTCCGCCATCTCGGCGATGTCCGAGCAGCTCGACCAGGCGGTGCGCGTGATCCAGGTGCTGGACACGGACAGCCGCGACATCGGCAAGGTCATCGGCCTGATCCGCGAGATCGCCGAACAGACCAACCTGCTCGCCCTCAACGCCGCCATCGAGGCGGCGCGCGCCGGCGAACAGGGGCGCGGCTTCGCCGTGGTGGCGGACGAGGTGCGCACCCTGGCGCAACGCACCCAGGCGGCGACCGAGGAGATCGAGACCATCATCGTCAAGGTGCAGGGCCGCGCCAAGGACGCGGTGGACACCATCCAGACCGCGGAGGACAAGACCGCCGCCAGCGTCGAGAGCGTCGAGGCCAGCGCCGAGGCCCTCGCCACCATCTCCGGCTCGGTGGGCGTGATCACGCGCATGAACAACCAGATCGCCGCGAGCTCCGCCGAACAGAGCTCGGTGGCGGAAAGCATCAGCCACAAGATCACCAACATCGCCGACGTGGCGCGCCGCGCCGCCGGCGACGCGCACGAGAGCCACGATGCCAGCGAGCGGCTCGCGGACCTGGCGACGCAACTGGAGAACCTGGTGCGCCAGTTCCGCACCTGAGCCTCGCCGCGGCGCCCCGCCCGGCATAGGCTGTTTCGCGCGGCACCCGTAAAATGCGGGCATGAAGATCGCCCTCGCCCAGATGAACGCCACGGTCGGTGACCTGGAAGGCAACGCCGCGCGCATCGTCGACCTGGCCCTGCAGGCCCGCAAGGCCGGCGCCTCCCTCATGCTCACCCCCGAACTCGCGCTGTGCGGCTACCCGCCCGAGGACCTCGCCCTGCGCCCGGACTTCTATGCCGAGAACGCGCGCGTGCTGCAGGACCTGGCAACGCGCCTGCCGCCCGGCCTGTGTCTGGTCCTGGGGCATCCGCTGATGGAAGGCGAGGCGCGCTACAACGCCGCCTCGGTGATCCATGACGGCCGCATCGCCGCCACCTACCGCAAGCGCCACCTGCCCAACTACGCCGTGTTCGACGAGGTGCGCACCTTCCGCCCCGGCGACGCCGCCTGCGTGTTCGAGTGGGAGGGCCATCGCTTCGGCATCAACATCTGCGAGGACATCTGGGAGGCGGACGCCCCCCTCATGGCGAAACAGGCCGGCGCGGAGATCCTGCTGGTGCCCAACGCCTCTCCCTTCCACATGGAGAAGGTCGGCGAGCGCCACCGCATCGCCCGCGCCCGCGTGCGCGAATGCGGCCTGCCGCTGCTCTACGCCAACCTGGTGGGCGGCCAGGACGAACTGGTGTTCGACGGCGCCTCCTTCGCCCTCGACCAGGCCGGAGAACTGGCGGCGCAGGCACCCATGTTCCAGGAGGGGCTGTACCTGGTGGAGGTCGGGCCCGGGCGCCTGCACGGCGGCATCACCCCGCCTCTCGACACCGAGGCCGCGGTCTACCAGGCCCTGGTCATGGGCGTGCGCGACTACGTCGCCAAGAACAACTTCCCCGGCGCCCTGCTCGGCCTCTCCGGCGGCATCGATTCCGCCCTCACCCTGGCGGTGGCGGTGGACGCCCTGGGCGCCGACAAGGTGCGCGCGGTGATGATGCCCTCCGAGTTCACCGCCGACATGAGCCTGGAGGACGCGCGCACGCTGGCCGAGAACCTCGGCGTGCGCTACGACGTGCAGCCCATCAAGCGCATGTTCGACGCCTTCCTGGAGGAACTGGCGGACGAGTTCGACGACCTGCCCTTCGACCAGACCGAAGAGAACATCCAGGCGCGCATCCGCGGCGTGCTGCTCATGGCCCTGTCGAACAAGTTCGGCAGCCTGGTGCTGACCACCGGCAACAAGAGCGAGATGGCGAGCGGCTACGCCACCCTGTACGGCGACATGGCGGGCGGCCTGGCGGTGCTGAAGGACGTGGCCAAGACCCTGGTGTGGCGCCTGTCGCGCTATCGCAACACCCTCTCGCCGGTGATCCCCGAACGCATCATCACCCGCCCGCCCAGCGCCGAGCTGCGCGCCGACCAGTGCGACCAGGACAGCCTGCCGCCCTACGAGACCCTGGACGCGATCATGGCCTGCTACGTGGAGCGGGACATGGCGCCGCGCGACATCGTCGCCCAGGGCTTCCGCGCCGAGGACGTGGCGCACGTGGTGCGCCTGATCGACCGCGCCGAATACAAGCGGCGCCAGTCCCCCCCCGGCATCCGCATCACGCCGCGCGGCTTCGGACGCGACCGGCGCTACCCCATCACCAGCAAATACCGAGCACCGTTCTAGGAGACACGCATGAAGAAGATCGAAGCCATCATCAAGCCCTTCAAGCTCGACGAGGTGCGCGAGGCCCTCTCCACCCTCGGCGTGACCGGCCTGACCGTCACCGAGGTGAAGGGCTTCGGCCGCCAGAAGGGCCACACCGAGCTGTATCGCGGCGCCGAGTACGTGGTCGACTTCCTGCCCAAGGTGAAGGTGGAGATGGTGGTCGCCGACGCCATGGTGGAGACCGCCATCGAGGCCATCGTCAAGGCCGCGCGCACCGGCAAGATCGGCGACGGCAAGATCTTCGTCACCGGCGTCGAGCAGGTCATCCGCATCCGCACCGGCGAGACCGGCGAGGCCGCGGTCTAAGAGACGATCAGCGCCACCCCCAGCACCATCAGGCCCGCCGCGCCCAGGTGCTGGGTCAGACGGCCCTCGCGGAACAGCCAGGCGCCCAGCAGGATGCCGAACAGCACCGAGGTGCGCTTCACCGCGATCATGTAGGCCGTGCCGGCCTGCGCCAGGGCCATGAAGTGGGTGATCACCATGAAGGCGAGCAGGCCCGCGACCAGCCAGGCCGGCCAGCCGGCGCGCAGGGCCCCCGGCACCGCTTGGGGCACTCGTAGCGCGTAGTAGGCGAAGGCGCAGGCGGACAACACCACGAAATACAGCACGCCGAAGGCCGCGCCATCCATGTAGCCCACCGCGCCCTTGCCCAGGGCCGCGGTCACGGCATAGATCAGCGCCACCAGCAGCATCAGGCGCGCGCCCCGCTGGGTCAGCATCGCCCGGAACGGCCGCAGCCAGGTGCGCGGGTGCCAGCCCGCGTGCTCCAGGTTCAACCCCCACGCCCCCCGCCGCCACCAGGACGATGCCGAACAGGCCGTGCGGCGACACCCTCTCGCCCAGCAGGACCCAGCCGGTCAAAACCGCGAACACCGGCGTGAAGGCCATGTAGGGCAGGGTCTGCGACAACGGACTGGTCTGGATGGCGCGCGTGTAGAGGGCCATGGCGAGGATCTCCAGCGGCATGGCGGACAGCACCCAGGCCCAGAAGGCCCACGGCAGGCCGCGCAGATCCACCCAGGGCATCAGCGGCAACAACACCACGCCCGGCAGGGCGGAACGCACCAGGGTCAGCGTGGCGGTGGGCAGGTGCGCCAGCCAGCGCTTGCTGAAGGCATCGGCGAGGGCGAGCGAGAAGGCGCACAGCAGCGCCAGCCAGAGCCAGTTCATGCCAGCCCGAGCACGGCGCGGGCATTCGCGCTGGTCGCCGCCGCCACCTCCTCCACGCCCAGCCCACGCAGCTCCGCCAGGGTGGCGGCGATGCGCGCGAGTTCCGCCGGCTCGTTGCGCGCCCGGCCCAGCCACTCGGGCGGGATGTCCGGGCTGTCCGTCTCCAGGACGATGGCGGACAGCGGCAGGTTGCGCGCCAGGCTGCGCAGATTGCTGGCGCGCCCCCAGGTGAAGGCGCCGCCGAAGCCCAGCCGGAAGCCCAGGCCGATGAAGGCCTCGGCCTGCTGGATGCTGCCGTTGAAGGCATGGGCGATGCCGCCCTTCACGCGCATGCGGCGCAGGTGCTTGAGGATCTGGTCGTTGGCGCGCCGGCAGTGCAGCAGCACCGGCAGGTCGTAGTCGCGGGCGATGCGCAGCTGCTCGACGTAGTAGTGCTCCTGGGTGGCGAAGTCCAGGCCCGGCGCGAACAGGTCGAGGCCGATCTCGCCCACCGCCACCGGCCGCCACGCCTCGATCTGCTCGCGCAGCGCCCGCAAGTGCTGCTCGTGATGCACGTGGATGTACATGGGGTGCATGCCCCAGGCCGGCAGGCAGCCGGGGTAGCGCCGGCAGCAGGCGGCCACGTCGTCGAAGTTGGCCCGCGTCACCGCGGGCACCACCTGGATCGCCACGCCGGCGGCCAGGGCGCGGTCGTACACGGCGTCGCGGTCCGCCTCGAACTCGCCGGCGTCGAGGTGGCTATGGGTGTCGATCAGCCCCGGCACCGGCCGCCCGGCCCCTTACTGGCAGACCTGCTGCATGTTGAAGGACAGCAGATTGGTGCGGTTGACCAGATCCATGCCGCCGTTGATGGCCTTGTGCAGGATCACGGTCGACGGCGTGTCGATCCCCACCAGTTCGGTGGGGCACTTGAAGGTCACCACCACCAGGGGTTTCTCGCCGGTCGGGTAGACCGTCTTGACCTTCGGCAGGATGGACTGCTCGAACAGGGGGATCTGCGGCAGCGCCAGCCGCATGCCCTGGGGCGGTGCCGCGCCGCCCGCCGGCGCGGGCGAAACCGCGGCGGGGGCCGACGGCGCCGGCAGATAGGGATTGGGGCGCGGTACATACTCGCGCGCCGCGAAGGGCTGGCCCCAGGAGGGCGCGGGGGCGGCGGGAGCGGCGGTGGAAGCGACGGCGACGACGGGCGCTGCCGCTGCCTGCGGCAGCGCCGCCACGGGCGCCCCGGCCTCGATGGCCGGCGCGGCGTCGCCCTGCGCGAGCGTGCCGGGCCTCTTTTTCGACTTCGTCACCGTCGACTTCTTCACCGTCGGCTTCTTGGCCGGCCGCTTTACGCGCGCCTTGCGCGCGGGCGCCGCGCCCGCCGCCCGCGCCTCGCTCGCGCCGGGCGCAGGCCGGGCCTGCGCGGCCTCCCCATGGGGGGAGACGGTGATGAGAAGCGTGGCCGCGCAGGAAAGCAGCAGCATCCGGGAAAGTTTGTCTAGGCTGAATTGCATGGTTGCAGACCTTGATGTCCAGGTAGCCAAGCTATGCCGCCGAGGTGCCGCGCGTCAACAAAAAACACCCTCCGCGGACAATCCGCCGCGCGGCCTGACTTGCTCGCGCAGCAGACCTGGAAACACGCACCGGAATTTGCTTGAAAGGAGCCTAAAGCCGTGCCCGCTTCGGGCCGTTAACCAGTGATCGGACGCAGGCGCCGACCGCCCGCGCAAAAAAGGATCTCCATGCCAGAGACAGCCACGCCGCCCGCCATCCTGGTGGTGGACGACACGCCGGAAAACCTCGCCGTCCTGGGCGGCCTGCTGCAGCCGCGCTATCGCGTGCAGGTAGCCAACTCGGGCACGCGCGCGCTCGCCATCGCCGCGCGCGCGCCGCATCCGGACCTGATCCTGCTCGACGTCATGATGCCGGAGATGGACGGCTACACGGTGCTGGACCGGCTGCGCGGGGACCCTGCCACGCGCGACATCCCGGTGATCTTCGTCACCGCCCTGGATGCCGACGAGGACGAGGAGCGCGGCCTCGCCCTGGGCGCGGTCGACTACATCACCAAGCCCATCCGTCCGGCCATCGTCCTGGCGCGCGTGAAGGCGCACCTGGAACTGAAGCAGGCGCGCGACTGGCTGGCCGACAAGAACGCCTGGCTGGAGAGCGAGATCGCTCGCCGCATGCGCGAAAACCTGCTGATCCAGGACACCAGCATCCGCTCCCTGGCCAGCCTGGCGGAGATGCGCGACATGGAGACCGGCCACCACATCCGCCGCACCCAGGGCTATGTCGGCGTCATCGCGGAACACCTTAGCCGCCATCCCCGCTTCGCGGGCTGCCTCACCCCCGCCATGTCGCAGCTGATCACCAAGGCGGCGCCCCTGCACGACATCGGCAAGGTCGGCATCCCCGATGCCATCCTCCTCAAGCCGGGCCGGCTGGACGGCGAGGAACTGACGATCATGCGGCGACACAGCCAGTTCGGCAGCGACGCCATCGACATGGCCCTGCGCTCGGAGACCAGCGAGGAGGAATACGCGCTCCTGCAGGGCCACTGCGCGCTCGACGGCCACGACCCCGCGCAGGCCATCCGCGAGTTCGAGCGCGCCCCGCTCGCCTTCCTCGCCGTGGCCAAGGCGATCGCCCGCTGGCACCACGAGAAGTGGGACGGCAGCGGCTATCCTGACGGTCTGGCCGGCGAGGCCATCCCCATCCCCGCGCGCATCATGGCGGTGGCGGACGTGTTCGACGCCCTCGCGAGCCGGCGCGTCTACAAGCCGCCGATGAGCGTGGAGGAGTCGGTGCGGATCATCCGCGAGGGCAGCGGCAGCCATTTCGACCCTGCGGTGGTGGAGGCCTTCCTCGCCAACCAGGACACCTGCGTGGAGATCCTGCGCCGGTTCGACGACGACGAGGCGACCCTGGCACACAAGCTCGACAGCATGCGCGCCCAGGGCATGATCTAGGAGCCCATGCATGACTCCTACCGAAACAGGCTCCAAGTCCGGGCCGGACGACATGCGCAACCACCAGACCCTGACCGAGGCGACGCTGGACGCGATGCTGCGCGCCACCCTGGACGCGACCACGGACGGCATCATCGTCGTCGGCGAGGACGGCCGGGTGATCATCGCCAACCGCCGCTACCGCGAGCTGTGGGGCATCCCGGAGGAACTGGTCGCGCGCGGCGACGACGCCGCCCTGCTCGACTTCGTGCTGGACCAGCTCGTCGACCCTGAGGGGTTCATGCGCGAGGTGCGCCGCCTCTACGACAGCGGGGAAAGCACCTTCGACACCCTGCACTTCAAGGATGGCCGCATCTTCGAGCGCCACACCGTGCCCCTGCGGGTGAACCGCCGCCGCGCCCGCGTCTGGGCGTTCCGCGACGTCACCGCGAGCGAGCAGGCGCGGCGTGCGCTGCTGGACGAGCGCGGCTTCCTCAAGACACTCGTGCAGACCATCCCGGACCTGGTCTGGCTGAAGGACGAACAGGGCATCTACCTCGCCTGCAACCCCAGTTTCGAACGCCTGTACGGCGCCCGCGAGGCGGACATCGTCGGCAAGACCGATTACGACTTCGCGCCCCGGGAACTGGCGGACTTCTTCCGCGCCCACGACCAGGCGGCGCAGCGTGCCGGCCGCCCGACCGTCAACGAGGAATGGCTCACCTTCGCCGCCGACGGCTATCGCGGCCTGTTCGAGACCACCAAGACGCCCATGCACGCCCACGACGGACGCCTGATCGGCATCCTCGGCATCGCCCACGACATCACGGAGAGCCGCGCGAACCTGGCCGCCCTGCGCGACAGCGAGGCGGCCCTGAACGAGGCGCAGCGCGTCGCCCACCTCGGCAGCTGGCAACTCGACATCGCCACCGACGAGCTCAGGTGGTCGGACGAGACCTATCGCATCTTCGGCATCCCCAACGGCACGCCCATGAACCTGGAACGCTTCCTCGAGGCCATCCACCCCGAGGACCGCGAGGCGGTCGGCAAGGCCTGGGGCGAGGCCCTGCGCGGCGAGGCCTACGACATCACGCACCGCACCATCGCCGGCGGCGAGGTGCGCTGGGTGCGGGAGCGGGCGAAGCTCGACTTCGATGCCGGCAACCGCCCGATCCGCGCGGTCGGCACCGTGCAGGACGTGACCGAGGCGCAACTGGCGCGCGAACAGCTGGCGCGCAGCGAGGAACGCTACCGCATCCTCGCCGACTACTCGCCCGACTGGCAGTACTGGATCGGCCCGGACGGTCGCTACGTCTACGTGTCGCCGGGCTGCGAGACCGTGTGCGGCCACACGCCGGGGGGCGTTCCTCGCCGACCCGGACCTCATGACGCGCATCGTCGTCGAGGAGGACCGGCCGCTCTGGCTGGAACACTGGCGGCACACGCAACAGGAGACGACGGAGGAGGAACACATCCACGCCTCCATGCAGTTCCGCGTCCAGGACCGGCATGGCCGGGTGCACTGGATCGAGCACCAGTGCCAGGCCGCCGTCTCCGCGAACGGCGAATACCAGGGCCGGCGCGGCGTGAACCGCGACATCACCGACCGCAAGCTGGCGGAACTGGAGCTCCTCGCGCACCGCCAGCACCTCGAGGAGGTGGTGGCCGCGCGCACCGCCGAGCTGGTCACCGCGCGCGACGCGGCGGAGGCGGCGAACCGCACCAAGAGCACCTTCCTGGCCAACATGAGCCACGAGATCCGCACCCCCATGAACGCCATCATCGGCATGACCCACCTGCTGCGCCGCTCCCTGCTGGACGAGCGGCAGGCCGAGCAGGTGGACAAGATCAACGACGCCGCGCGGCACCTGCTCGGCATCATCAACGACATCCTCGACATCTCCAAGATCGAGGCCGGCAAGATGCGCATCGAGGCCACGGACTTCGCGCTCGACGATGTGTTCGGCAAGGTCAACGCCATCATCGGCGATCGCGCCAGGGTGAAGGGCCTGGAGGTGGTCAACCGCATCGACCCGGCCATCCCCGCCATGCTGCACGGCGACCCGCTGCGCCTGGGCCAGATCCTGCTCAACTTCGCCAGCAACGCGGTCAAGTTCACGGAGGCCGGCTCCGTCACCCTCGCCTGCCGCCTCCTCTCGCGCCGGGACGAGGCCTTGCGGCTGCGCTTCGAGGTCGCCGACACCGGCATCGGCATCGGCCAGGAACAGCAGGAACGCCTGTTCCTCTCCTTCGAACAGGCCGACAGCTCGACCACGCGCCGGTTCGGCGGCACCGGCCTCGGCCTCGCCATCAGCCGCCGCCTGGTGGAGCTCATGCAGGGCACGCTCGGCGTCGAGAGCATCGCCGGCCGGGGCAGCACCTTCTGGTTCGAGATCCCCCTGCGGGCGAGCGCGGCCGCCCCGCCCGCCGCGCCAGCGAGGGAACGCTCGCCGCGGCACTTCGGGCCCGCGCGCGTGCTGCTCGTGGAGGACAACCCGATCAACCTTGAGGTGGCGCGCGAGTTGCTGGAACAGGCCGGACTGCACGTGGACGTCGCCACCGACGGCGCGCGGGCCGTGGAGATGGCGGCGAACGCGGTCTACGAGCTGATCTTCATGGACGTGCAGATGCCGGTGATGGACGGCCTGGCCGCCACCCGCGCGATCCGTGGCCTGGCCGCGCACCGCGACACGCCCATCCTCGCCATGACCGCGAACGCCTTCGCGGAGGACCGCGAGGCCTGCCGTGCCGCCGGCATGAACGACCACGTACCCAAGCCCGTGGACCCCGAGGTGCTCTACGCCAGCCTCGCGAAGTGGCTGCCGCGGCACGCCGCCACCCCCACGCCGAGGCCGCCCGACGGGGGGCCTGAGGGACTGCGCGCGGCGCTGGCGACCATCCCCGGCCTCGACGTCGAGGCCGGCCTCAAGGTCCTGCGCGGCAGGCTGCCCATGCTGGTGAAGCTGCTGCGCAAGTTCGCCGAGACGCACCGGCGCGACATGGACGCCCTGCGCGCCAGCCTGGCGCGCGGCAACACCGAGGAGGCGTGCCGCTTCGCCCACTCGCTCAAGGGGGCATCCGCCAGCCTGGGCGCGGAGGCGGTACGCGCGCAGGCCGCCGGGCTGGAGTCCCTGCTCAGGAACGGCGCGCCGGCAGCGGACGTCGAGGCGCAGGCATCCCGGCTGGACACCACCCTCGCGCAGCTGGTGCGCGCCCTCCTCGACGTCCTGCCCGAGGACGCCGCGGAGCCCGCCGCGCCGGACACGGCGCACGCCCGCGCCACCCTGGAGCGGCTGCGCCAGTTGCTGGAGGCCGGCGACCTGAGCAGCCAGACGGCCTTGCGCGAGGCCCGCCCCCTCCTTGCGGCAAGCATCGCGGAGGCGGACCTGGCACAGCTGACGCGTCAGGTGGAGGGCTTCGATTTCCAGGGCGCGCAAGCCACCCTGGCGACCTTCCTGGCGCCTGGAGGACAGGGTGATGCCTAGCCTGCCAGCACGCGCCAGGCGCCTGTTGCGGGTGGGCGAGTGGCCGCCGCTGGCCCTCTTCGCGTCCCTCGCCCTGTTCATCCTGCTGGGCGGCATGGTGCTCTACCTGCGCCTGACCGATGCCACGCAGCGCGAGGTGCACGAAAACCTGCAGGCCGTCGCCGAGCTGAAGCGCGAGGCGATCGCGTCCTGGCTGCGAGAACGCGAGGGTGACTGCGAGGTGGCGGCACGCGACCCCTTGATCGCCGCCGGGCTGGCTGAGGCCCTGGCCGGCGACCCGGCCAGCCGCGCGCGCCTGGCCAGGCACCTCGCCAACCTCTCCAGCCTCTACGGCTACCAGGCCGTCCACATCCTCGACGCGCGGGGGCGGATCGTGCTCAGCAGCCAGACCGCCGGCGCACCGCATCCGCACGGCGACCCCGGCAAATTCGCCTTGCCGGCCTACCGCGTGGCCATGACCGGCGCCCTGGCCACGGGACAGGTGCAGATGATCGACCTGCACCGGCACGCCGAGGGATACGTCGACATGGGCTTCATGGCGGTCATTCACGCCGCGGGCGGATACCTCCTGTACTTCGACGTCGACCCCGCGCGCTCCCTGTATCCGCTGCTGAGGTCCTGGCCGCTGCCATCGCGGACCGGGGAGAGCCTGCTGGTCCGGCACGAGGGTGGGCGCGTGCTGTTCCTCAACGAACTGCGGCACCGGTCCGACGCGGCGCTGCGGCTCAGCCTCCCGCTCTCCGCGCCGGGACTGCCGAGCGCGCGCGCCCTGCGCGGGGAGCCATTCGTCGTCGGCGAGGACTACGCCGGCATCCCCGTGATCGCCGCCACCACCCCCATCCCCGGCACCGACTGGATGCTGGTCGCGAAGGTGGACCAGGAGGAGGCCCTGGCGCGGCTGCGCGCCCTCGCCTGGGCGACCGGCGCGGGGGTGCTGCTCGCGCTCCTCTGCGCCGGCGTCGTGGTCGTGCTGCTCAGCCAGCGCCAACGCCTGGCGCGCGCGGCCCTGGTGGCGCACTCGGAGGCGAACCTGCGGCAGATCCTCGACCATGCCGCCGACGCGGTGTTCATCGCCAGCCGGCAGGGGCGGATCGAGTACGCCAACCGGCGCGCCTGCGCCCTCCTCGGCTACAGCGCCGAGGAACTGCGGGCGCGCACGATCCTCGACATCACCTCGGTGATGTTCTGGCCGCAGGCGACGCGGGACATCGAGGAGAAGCTGGTGGCCGGCGGCGAGCTGCACGGCGAGTACCAGCTGGTGGACAAGCACGGCGAGACGGTGCCGGTGGAGGTGAACGCGGTGACCCTGCCGGACGGCAGGCTGTTCGGCTCCTGCCGCGACATCACCGAGCGCAAGCGCCATGAGGAGATGCTGCGCCAGTACCAGGAGGGCCTGGAGGGCATGGTGGCGGCGCGCACCGCGGAACTGGAGGAGGCGCGCGACCGCGCCGAACGCCTGGCGCACGCGAAGAGCGAGTTCCTCGCCAACATGAGCCACGAGCTGCGCACCCCGCTCAACGGCGTGCTGGGCTTCGCCGAGATCGGCCTGCGCGCCAGCGCGGGCCGCGGCAAGGCGAGCGAGGCCTTCGACAAGATCATCCACTCGGGCCGCCTGCTGCTCAATGTCATCAACGACATCCTCGACTTCTCCAAGATCGAGGCCGGGCGGCTGAAGACCGAGCACATCCCCTTCGCCATCGAGCCGCTGCTGCGCGAGTGCCTGGAGCTGGTGCGCGGCACGGCGCGGGAAAAGGGCCTGGCGCTGCAGCTGACGTGCGCCCCGGACCTGCCCGCCGCCACCCTGGGCGATCCGCTGCGGCTGCAGCAGGTCCTGCTCAACCTGCTCGGCAACGCGGTGAAGTTCACGGCCAGCGGCGAGGTCGTGCTCGCCGCCGCGCGCGAGGCGGACACCCTGGTGCTGCGCGTCGCCGACACCGGCATCGGCATGTCGCCGGCGCTGTTGCGGCAGGTCTTCCAGCCCTTCACCCAGGCGGACGCCTCGACCACGCGCCGGTTCGGCGGCACCGGCCTGGGCCTGCCGATCAGCAAGCAGCTGGTCGGGTTGATGGGGGGCGAGCTGCGGGTCGAGAGCAGTCCCGGCAAGGGCAGCGTCTTCGAGGTGCGTCTGCCCTGCCCGGCCGCACCTGAGCCGACCGCCGCGCCGACCACGGTGCCGGGCACCGCGCCCGAGGATGCCGGAGATGCCGCGCCCAGCCTCGCCGGGCTGAGACTGCTGGTCGCCGAGGACAACGAGATCAACCGCATGGTGATCCAGGAGCTGCTGGCCGGCGAGGGCGGCGCGCTCACCCTGGTGGGCGACGGCCGCCAGGCGGTGGAGGCGGTGCGCGCGGCGGGGCCGGACGGCTTCGATCTGGTGCTGATGGACGTGCAGATGCCGGAGATGAACGGCTACGACGCCACGCGGGCGATCCACGCCATCGACCCGGAGCTCAACGTGGTCGGCCAGACCGCGCACGCCCTCCCCGAGGAGCGGGAAAAGTGCCTGCAGGCGGGCATGGCGGACCAGCTCAGCAAGCCCCTGGAGCGCGACGAACTGATCGCCACCATCCTCATGTGGGCACGCCGGCGCTGAGGCGCGGCGACGCGGGGCTACTGCCGCGTCACCCGGTAGCCGGCCGGCACGTCGAAGGTGCCCTTGGGAATGGGCTCGGTGCTGTAATCGTCGAAGGTCAGGCTGAGGCGGCTGGCCATCTTCCTCGACAGGGCGGCGGCGCGGCCCGTGCCCTCGTACTTCAGGGCGACGTCGACGCTGCACAACAGCCCCAGGGGGGCGATGCGGCGGATCGCCTCGCTGATGCCGCGCGCCTGCACCGGCGAGGCCTTGGCGAAGGCGGGCACCCCCAGGTAGAAGTCGGGCTCCTGCATCAGCCTCAGCGCGGCGGCGGTCTCCTTCTGTTCCGCGGTGTTGCGCGCCAGCCAGACCGTGCCCTCCATCTCGAAGGTGAGCCGCTCGCCGCCGATCTCGGCGGGCATCCGCAGGTCCAGTGTGTGTTCGGCGCAGGGCCATTTCTGCAGCGTGTGGCTGCGGCCGGTCGGCTTCAGCTCCAACTGGATCGCCTTGCCGTCCACCGTCGCGTCGGGCTGATCCTTGAGCATGCCGGTGGCGAAGACCGTGGCGGTGCGCAGGGAGTGGTCGAGCACCGTGACCTCGCGCGCCTTCAGGTCGAAGAGGTTGGAATAGGCCTTGCCGCGGTCCATGAGGTCGCGGCGGATCAGGGTGCGGTCCAGCCAGACCTTCTCCTTGCCCGCCCCCTGCATGCCCATGGCCAGCACGGTGCTGCGCCCGTTCAGGGTCAGGTCGGCGCGCGCCGCGGGGGCCAGCGAGGCCATGAGGACGAACAGGCCGCAACACAGCGGCAATGGGGCATGCATACGCATCATCTCTCCTTCTCCGCCGCCACGCGGCGGGACTGCGGTTCGCTCAGGTGGAAGCGCCGGTACAGCGCCAGCAGGGGCCTGGGCGCCCACCAGTTGAGCCGCCCGAGCAGCTTCAGCGTGGCCGGCACCAGCAGCATGCGCACCAGGGTGGCATCGACGATCACCGACAGCAACAGCCCCAGCCCCATGGCCTTCATGAACACCACCTCGCCGGTGGCGAAGGCGCCGAGGACGATGCCGATCAGCAGGGCGGCGCTGGTGATGATGGGGCCGCTCTTCTGCATGCCGGCCGCCACCGCCTGCATGTTGTCGCCCACTTGCTGGCGCATCTCCTTGACGCGCGAGAGCAGGAACACCTCGTAGTCGATCGAGAGGCCGAAGGCGGCGGCGAAGATCAGCACCAGGATGGTGCCGTCCATGCTGCCCTGCGGCGTGAAATCGAACAGCCAGGCGAGGTGGCCGTCCTGGAAGATCCACACCAGGGCGCCGAAGGTGGCGGAGAGCGAGAGCAGGTTGGTGAGCACCGCCTTGAGGGGGATGAGCAGGCTGCCGAGCATGAGGAACAGCAGCACGAAGATCACCGAGACGATGGCCAGGATCACCCAGGGCACCCACGCCGCGAGGGAGTCGAGGTAGTCGAGATGGAAGGCGGGAAAGCCGCCCACGTGCACCGCCCGCAGGCCCGCCGGCAGCGGCAGGTCACGGATCCTCGTCACCAGCTGGCGCGCCGCCTCCGAGTTGGGCGGCATGCGGTAGTCGACCACCAGCTGCGTGTAGTCGCCGCTGGCGTAGGTCTGCAGCGCGTCGCGCGCGAAGGGGAACTGCTCCGGGTAGCGGTACAGCATCTCGTAGTCCGCCAGCGCCAGCGTCGGGTCGATGCTCACCAGGCCCTTCACCTGCGTGACCCCGGACAGCCCCTGCAGCGCGCGCGTCAGCTGGTGCAGGCCGGCCAGCGCCGCCGGCGCGTGCGCGGGCCCCTGGGTGTGCACCGCCAGGACCAGGGGCGAGAGGCCGGCGTGCGGGAAGCGTGTGTCGAGGATCTCCTGTACCTGGCGGCTCTGCGAGGTCTCCGGCAGGGAGCGCGCATCCGAGGGGCCGACCTGCATGTGCCGCGCCGGCTGGCCCATGAACAGCAGCAGGGCCAGCGCCGCGAGCAGGATCACCCCGGCGTGGCGCATCACGAAGTGGCTGAAGCGGTACCAGCCGCCGCGGTCGTCGGGGCGCGCGATGCGCCTGGCCAGCACCGGCAGCGCGAGGCTGTTGACGCGCCGCCCGAGCAGGCCCAGCAGCGCCGGCAGCAGCAGGGTCGAGGTGAGCATGGCGGCGGCCACCGAGATGCCCCCCGCCAGGCCCATGTTCTGGAAGAAGCGCTGCGGCAGCATGAGCAGGCAGAACAGGCTGGCGGCGACGGTGAGGCCGCTGTAGACCACGGTGCGCCCGGCGGTCGCCAGGGTGGCGTCGAGGCTCTCCGCCACCGCCGCGCCGGGCTTGGCCAGCTCCTCGCGGAAGCGCGAGACGACGAACAGGCCGTAGTCGATGGCCAGGCCGAGACCGAGCATGGACACCACGTTGGCGGCGTACACCGAGACGTCGACGAACAGCGTGACCAGCTTGAGCAGGGTCACCGAGAGCAGGATGGTGATGCCGCCGACGATCAGCGGCAGGGTCGCCGCGGTGAGCGAGCCGAACACCCAGACGAGGAGGAAGGCGAGGACCACGAAGCTCGCCACCTCGGCGCGCCAGATGTCGCGTTCCAGCTGCTCGCGGATGTCCACATAGGTGGCCAGCTCGCCGCCCAGCAGCACCTCGACGCCATCGCCTCGCGCCTGTTCGCGCAGGCGCGTGAAGGCGGCGATGCCCTCGTCGTCGCTGCGGTCCAGCTCGACGATGGCGTAGGACATGCGGCCGTCCTCGGAGCGCAGGCGCGCGTCGGCGGTCATCGGGTAGCTGGTGACGCCGCGCACGTCCGGATTGCGCGAGATGTTCGCCAGCACCCGCTCCACCGCCGCCTGGTAGGCCGGGTGGCCGGCGTCCTCGGGCACCCCGGCGCGCGCGCGGAACAGCAGGATCACCTGGGTATCGTCACGCCCCAGCCGCTCGCGCAGCACGTTCACCGATTCGGTGGAACCGCTCTTGGGCACCTCCCAGCCGGGCGACAGGGTGAGGTGGCGCATCACGTCCAGGCTATAGACGGCGCTCAACGCGACCAGCACGGCCGCCAGCAGGACCACCAGCAAGGGGCGTCTCGCGGCCGAGCGGCCCAGGCGCAAAAGCATAGAAGGGTCGGGTAAGGGCTAACCCGTGAAGGTTAACACCGACACGCCCTTCCCCAGCAGTGTTCCCGGCGCGCCGGGCGGCACCGGGCCGCCGCCGGCCGGGTGGTATAGTCGCGGCCAGCCCGCCGCCCCACCGCCCTTCGCATGACCGACAGCAAAGACAACGCCCGCATCCAGGCCATCCTCGCCAGCGGCATCAAGATCCCGCCCATCCCGGAGGTCCTGCTCAAGCTGCAGGCCCTGCTGCGCGACCCGGACGTCGGCGCCGCCGAGGTGGCGCGCGTGATCGCCAGGGACGGCGCCTTGAGCGGCGCGGTGTTCCGCGTCGTCGGCTCGCCGGTGTTCGGCCTGCGCGCCAAGGTGGACACGGTGGAGCGCGCCATCACCCTGCTCGGCATCGCCCCCACCCTGGCGATCCTGCGCGGCATCGCCCTGCGCGAGGCGCTCGGCGACGCCACCCAGAACGCGGCCCTGGAGACCCTCTGGCAGCGCAGCGGCGAGATCGCCGGCTACGCCATGCTGGCGGCGAAGCAGTTGCGTCAGCGCGGCGTCAGCCCGGACCAGGCCTATTCCCTGGGCATGTTCCACGACTGCGGCCTGGCCCTGCTGGCAAAGCGCCTGCCGGCCTACGGCGAGGCGCTGCGGCAGGCGCCCTGGCCGGACATCCCGGCGCTCGACCTGGCGCATGGCATGGACCACACCGTGCTGGGGCAGACGGTGGCGAAGAACTGGCAACTGCCGGAGAACATCGCCCAGGCGATCCGCCACCACCATGCGGCGGGCGCGGCGGAGCTCGCGGAGGCGGGGATCGGCGAGGACGTGGCGCGCCTGTGCGCGGTGCTGAACTTCGCCTGCCACGTGCGCCAGCTGGCGCGCCAGGAACCCGACCCGGCCTGGGAGGACGCCTGGCAGGCGGCCTGCATGCAGCGCCTCGGCCTCTCCGAGGCGGACCTCATCGACCTGGAGGCGGAGGTGCGCCTGCAGGCGGCCTGAGCGCCGCGCTTCAGCCCAGCTGCGGCAGCCAGCGCTGCGGGTCTATGCCCCAGGACTCGTATTCCTCGTGGCCGACGATCCGGTCCTGGCAGTCGGGCCGCGCGAGGTCGAGCGGTTCCGGCGGCAGGTAGTGCTGGTGCACGGCGTGGAACATCACCCGCACCTTGGGCTGCATGGGCTTGTCGGCATGCTGCTCGACCACCACGCCGAGGCGACCGCTCTCCAGCCGCACCAGGGTGCCCGTCGGGTAGATGCCCACGGCGCGGATATAGGCGCGCACCAGTTCCGGGTCGAAGTGGAATTTGCTCCATTCGAGCAGGCGCCCCAGGGCGGCGGTGGGGGCCATGCCCTTGTGATAGACGCGGTCCGAGGTGAGGGCGTCGTACACGTCGACGATCGCCCCCATGCGGCCGTAGAGCGAGATCTCCGCGCCCTTGAGTTTGTTGGGATAGCCGCTGCCGTCGAAGCGTTCGTGGTGCTGGCCGGCGACGTCGAGGGCGATCTGGCTGATGCCCGGCGTGTTCTGCAGGATGACGATGCTCTGCACCACGTGCGACTTCATCTTCGCGAACTCGGCGTCGGTGAGCTTGGCGGGCTTGTTGAGGATCTCGTCCGGCACCTTGGCCTTGCCCACGTCGTGCAGCAGGCCGCCGATCGCCACCTCCTTGATCAGCGCGCGCTCCATGCCCAGGCCGCGCGCGAACGATACGAGCAGCGCGCACACCGAGACGGAATGCTGGAAGGTGTAGCTGTCGTGGTCCTTCAGGCGCACCAGGGGCAGCAGCGCGTCCTGGTTGCGGAAGATCGAATCGACCATGCGCTCCACCAGGGGCTCCACCTGCTCCAGCTCGACCTGCCGGCCCAGGCGGATGTCATGCAGGATGCCCTTGACCACGCGGTTGGCCTCGCCGTGCAGCAGGCGCGCGCGCCGCACCTCCTCGGCCAGGGAGGCCCGCCGCGTCTCCTCGGCGGGGGTCGCGGCGATGGCGGCCATATCCTTGGCGAGACGAGCATCCACCTCCGCCTGCGTGGGCGCGTCGACCACGTCCAGGCCCTTCTGCGTATCGATGTACACCTCGCGCAGGCCCAGGGCGCGGATCTCCTGCACGCGCTGGGCGTCCCTCACCTCGAAGCGGTTGCTGACGAAGGGGTGGTCCATCCAGGTGCAGTTGAGGTCGTGGATGTACATCCCCGGCCGCAGCTGCGCCACACTGATCTTCTTGATGTGCTGGGATGTGTCCTGCCCCATGCCCCCTCCCGGCGGGTCCTTGCCGCGACGCGCGGCGCATGGCCCCGATCTTAAACCGCTAGCGCCGCGACAGGGCACGCCCCAGGGCGTCCGCCAGCGCCCCGCCGGCGGGCGCCTGCTGCCGCATCGCCCCCTGCTTGAAGGCCGGGCCGCCGCGCTGCGGCTGCTCGCGCGGCTTCACCTCGTCCCTGAGGCGCATGGTGAGGGCGATGCGCTTGCGTGAAACATCCACCTCCAGCACCTTCACCTTGACGATGTCGCCCGCCTTCACCACCTCGCGCGGGTCCTGCACGAACTTCTCCGACAGGGCGGAGATGTGCACCAGGCCGTCCTGGTGCACGCCGATGTCGACGAAGGCGCCGAAGTTCGTGACGTTGGTGACCGTGCCCTCCAGCTGCATGCCCGGCTGCAGGTCCTTGAGGTCGTTGACGCCCTCCTGGAAGGTCGCGGTGCGGAACTCGGGACGCGGGTCGCGGCCGGGCTTCTCCAGCTCGCCGAGGATGTCCTTCACCGTCGGCAGGCCGAAGCGCTCGTCCGCATAGGTCTCTGGGCGGATGCGCCTGAGCACGTCGGTATTGCCGATCACGCCACGGATGTCCTGCTTCAGGTCGGCGAGGATGCGGTCCACCACCGGATAGGACTCGGGATGCACGGCGGAGCTGTCGAGCGGGTTGCTGCCGCCCGGCACGCGCAGGAAGCCGGCCGCCTGCTCGAAGGTCTTCGGTCCCAGGCGCGGCACCTGCCTGAGCGCCTCGCGGTCCGGGAAGGGGCCGTGCGCGTCGCGGTACGCGACGATCTGCTGCGCGAGGCTGGCGTTGAGGCCGGAGACGCGCGCCAAGAGGGCCGCCGAGGCGGTGTTCACGTCCACGCCGACTGCGTTGACGCAGTCCTCCACCACCGCCTCCAGGGCCTGCGACAGCTTGCCCTGGCCGACGTCGTGCTGGTACTGGCCGACGCCGATGGCCTTGGGTTCGATCTTTACCAGTTCCGCCAGCGGGTCCTGCAGGCGGCGTGCGATCGACACCGCGCCGCGCAGCGACACGTCGAGGTCCGGGAACTCGCGCGCCGCCGTCTCGGAGGCGGAGTACACCGAGGCGCCCGCCTCGCTCACCGTCACCTTGGTGATGCCGAGCTGCGGGTAGCGGCGCATCAGGTCGGCCACCAGCTTGTCGGTCTCGCGGCTGGCGGTGCCGTTGCCGATGCTCACCAGCTGCGCCTCGTGCTTGGCCACCAGACGGCCCAGGGTGTTGATCGACCCTTCCCAGTCGTTGCGCGGCTCGTGCGGGTAGATGGTGGCGGTATCGAGGAGCTTGCCGGTGCGGTCCACCACCGCCACCTTGACGCCGGTGCGGATGCCCGGGTCGAGGCCGACCACCGCCTTCGGCCCCGCCGGCGCGGCGAGCAGCAGGTCACGCAGATTGGCGGCGAAGACGCGGATCGCCTCCTGCTCGGCGCGCTCGAACAGGGCGTTCATGAGGTCCAGCTCCAGGTGCAGGGACAGCTTCACCCGCCAGGTCCAGCGCACCGTGTCCATGAGCCACTTGTCGGCCGGGCGGCCCTGGTCGCGCAGGCCCAGGTGGGCGGCAATCATGCCCTCGCACGGCGTCGCGCCGGCGAAGCCCTCGGCGAGTTCCTCCGGCAGCTTGATGCCGACCGTCAGCACCCCCTCGCCGCGCCCGCGGAACAAGGCCAGGGCGCGGTGCGAGGGCATGGCGCGCCAGGGCTCCTCGAAGGCGAACCAGTCGCGGAACTTCTGCCCCTCGTTCTCCTTGCCCTCCACCACCCGCGACACCACCATGCCCTGCTCCTGCAGGTGCGCGCGCAGCCGGTCGAGCAGGGAGGCATCCTCGGCGAAGCGCTCCATGAGGATCTGGCGCGCGCCGTCCAGCGCGGCCTTGACGTCCGGCACGCCCTTGGCCTCGTCCACGTAGGCGGCGGCCTCCGCCTCCGGTGTAAGCAGGGGGTTTCCGAGCAGCGCGTCGGCCAGCGGCTCCAGCCCCGCCTCGCGGGCGATCTGCGCCTTGCTGCGGCGCTTCGGCTTGTACGGCAGGTAGAGGTCCTCCAGGCGCTGCTTGGTCTCTGCCGCCTCGATCTCGGCACGCAGCTCCGGGGTCAGCTTGTCCTGCTCCTGGATGCTGGCGAGGATGGCGGCGCGCCGCTCCTCCAGTTCGCGCAGGTAGCCCAGGCGCTCCTCCAGGAAGCGCAGCTGGGTGTCGTCGAGGCCACCGGTGGCCTCCTTGCGGTAGCGGGCGATGAAGGGAACGGTCGCCCCCTCGTCGAGCAGCTCGACGGCGGCCTGGACGCGGGCGACGGCGACGCCCATCTCCTGGGCCAGGCGGTGTTGGATGTGCATGAGGACGGACATGGGAAACGCGGCTCGGAAAAAGGCGGCAAGGATGGTGCAAGGCCAGGCGGCGGACAAGCCTTGACAAGCGCCATGCGATCGAGACGACCGCCAGCCCGCGGGAAACCGCCGTTCGCGACATCGCGGCGAGATTTCCTCAAGTTTTATCTAAACTGACCGATAAGCGTGTTCGAGTGGTATTGGTTTGACCGCTTCACCTACTCAGGGCATACCCGCCGAAAGACGGGGACGCAAAATCACCGGCCTAAGGGATCGCGATCCTATGGCGGCGGGATTGCTAGGTGTGGAAGGCTAGCCTTGCCGGCGCGGCGACGCGTCGCGTCGCAAACACCAGGCTTCGCCCCCCTCCGAGCCAAGAGTAAGGGCTTGTTGGACGCAGACTCAGGGAACCGACGGCAGCACCGCGGTGTACCGGGGCAGGAGGCTGGATCATGGAAGACTTAGGCATCAACATCATAAGAATGCGGGAATACGCCCACACACTGCCCACCGGCGCGGGCCACGCCTCGTTGCTGGACGAATGCCGCGACATGGCGGTGAAGCGGCTGGCCGACGCATTCTCGCAATCCCTCGCCACGGCGGCCGACGAGCTGATGGGGCTCGCCGAAAGACGCCCGTCGCACGAGATGTACTGCCTGTACATGGATACGCGCGACATCGCACACCTGGAGGGAGAAGCGCTCACGGGCGCATTCCGCCTGCGGATGTTCGAGCGTTTCAACCAGGAAAGACGCCGCGGCCTGGTCGACCTCCCCGGCGGCGCCCTGGACATGAACCAGCTCAATCTGGTGGAGACGGACGAGCTGGAGCTGACCCTCGCCGGCAACACCCTGGCACATGCCCTGCAGACCACCTGCACCGAGGAGTTGCCGCCGCTCGACCGGCGCATGGGCTCGCTGCTCAATGACCCCGAGCTGAAGCTCGGCCACAACCCGCTCGGCGCCGAGGTGGTGAGCGACTCGATCATGGACGCGATCCGCGGCCTGCAGACAGGCAACAAGGTCAAGCTGATGCTGATCACGCGCCTGAACCTGGCCCTGCCCAAGCTGGTGAAACCGATCTACCAGGACCTCAACGCACACCTGGTGAGCCAGGGCGTGCTGCCCACCATCCAGTTCGGCGTCAAACAGCGCGGCGCCGCGACGGCCGCGGCCGGCAAGCCGGCGGAGACCATGGCCGGCACGCCGGAAACGGGCAACCGCGACATCTTCGCCATGCTGCAGCAGCTCATGTCCATGGGACGCATCGGCACCGGCGTGGACCTGCCCAGCCTGCCGGAGCTGCCGGGCGCCCGGCAGGCCGAGGCGGCAAACGAGCCGCTGCAGGACGCGGGCGTGGTGATGCAGCGCCTGACCCGCATCCAGCACGGCGAGCTGGGCGAACTGCCCGGCCACCAGCTGGACGCCGCGGTGGTCGCCAACGGCCAGGCCAACGTGCTGCGCGCCATCAAGAACACCGGCGCCGCCGGCAACATGGGACACATGGAGGCGATGACCCTGGACATCGTCGCCCTCATGTTCGACTACATCCTCGACGACCGCCGCCTGCCGGACGCCATGAAGGCCCTGATCGGCCGGCTGCAGATCCCAGTGCTGAAGGTGGCGATGCTGGACAAGGCCTTCTTCACGCAGAAGGCCCACCCTGCGCGCAAGCTCCTCGACACCCTGGCGGAGGCCGCGATCGGCTGGGACGCGCGGGAAGGCCACGACGGCCCCCTGTACCGCAAGGTGGACGAGTCGGTGCAGCGGATCCTCAACGAGTTCGACGACAAGGTGGACATCTTCGCCACCGTCCTGCAGGACTTCCTCGCCTTCCTGGCGGAGGAGAAGCGTCTAGCCGACGAACGCGCCTGCCACAGCGCGCAGATCCTGCAGGGCCAGGAACAGCAGTCGCTCGCCCGCACCCTGGCGCAGGAGGCGGTGCAGGGGCGGCTGCTGGACCGGCCGCCGCCCGCCGCCATCCAGGTGTTCCTGCAAGGGACCTGGGCGGAACACCTCGCCATCCTGTACCTGCAGGGCGGTGCCAGCGGCGAGCGGTGGAAGCAGGGCCAGGCGACCATGGACGACCTCCTCTGGAGCCTGACGCCCAAGCACTCGCGGGAAGAGCGCCAGCAACTGGTCGCGCTCCTGCCCAAATTGCTCAAGCGGCTCGACGAGGGCATCCAGGCGGTCGGGCTGTCGCGCGAGGAACGGGACCGCTTCTTCGCCGCCCTGGTGCAATTCCACAGCAAGGCGGTGAAACCCAGCACGGCGGACGCCGAGAGCGCCGAGGTGCCTGCGGCGCCGGCATTTTCCGGCCTGCCGGGCCGGCTCCCCGATCCGCTCGATGAGCCGGAACTGCGCCCCATCCCCACCCTGGCGGCGGAGATGGAGATCGACCAGCGCATCCTGCGCGAGATCTCCACGCTGCCCGAGGCGGACGCCGAGGAGATCGTGATCGGCGACGTGGTGGGCCAGGACAGGCTGGCGGGCGAGGACAGCCGCCACGAGGACACCGTGCGCAACCTGAAGCGCGGCGCCTGGCTGGAATTCACCCTGGAGGACGGCTCCTCGCTGCGCGCCAAGCTGGCCTGGGTCAGCCCCCTGCGCGGCACCTACCTGTTCACCAACCGCCTGGGGGAGCGTGCCGTATCCATCAACGCCAGCGGGCTCGCCGGCAAGTTGCGCGACGGCAGCGCCAAGGTGGTGGACAACGTCGCCCTGATCGACCGCGCGGTCAGCAGCCTGTTCGAACGGCTGCAGAAGAGCGCCTGAGCCGGCCGCCCCCGAAACCCCACCCGGAGCCCCAAGCAATGAGCCTGCAGACCCCCAACATCTCGCGAGTCGAAGACCTCCGGCCCGGCGTGGTCGAACACCACAAGGGACTGGAGTCGCTGCAACGCTTCCTCACCCGCCAGCCGGTTCTGGACGGCCAGGACCACGTCGTCGGCTACGAACTGAAACGCCGCAACCACGTGCCGGTGGAGGTCCTGCCTGGCGCGCACGACGTACAGCAGGCCTATGACGAACACCTGCTGGTGAGCGCGATCGACCTCGACTTCCAGAATGCCCTGGGCAACAAGCTCACCTTCCTGGCCATCTCGCCGGAGACCCTGTTCAACCCGCTGGTGGAACAGCTGCCGAGGGACAAGGTGGTGCTGGCGCTGCATGCCGCGGCGGACGCGGAGCCCGCCCTCGTGGCGCGCGCCGGCGAGCTCGCGGGCAAGGGCATCGCGCTGGCCCTGGACGATGAGTCCGACGGCAGCGCCGCCAGCCCCCTGCTGCCGGCCTGCCGCTTCGTGCGCTTCGACACCACGCGTTTCGACGTCCTGGGGCTCGCGGAGCGGGTCGCCGAGGTCCAGCGCGGCAGCGCCGGCGCGCACCGCCTGATCGCCACCCAGGTGGACACGCAGGAGGTCTACGAGTCGTGCGAGAAGCTCGGCTTCGAGCTGTTCCAGGGCTACTACTTCACACAGCTGGAACCCTCCCGGGAAAGCCGCATGGACGCCAACGTCATGCGCGTCATGGACCTGCTCAACAAGCTCGCGGAACACGCCGAGATCCCGGCACTGGAAGAGACCTTCAAGCTCGACCCCGCGCTCTCCTACAAGCTGCTGCGCTACATCAACTCGCCGGCGATCGGCCTGCGCACCACCATCAAGTCGATCGGCCACGCCCTCAATCTGCTCGGCCACGACCAGACCTATCGCTGGCTCACCCTGCTCCTGTTCAGCAGCGTCCGCGCCTCCGCGCGCAACCAGGCGCTGCTGCGCAACGCCCTGGCGCGCGCCCACTTCACCGAGAGCCTGGGCCGCGACCACGTCACGCCCGCGCAACGCGGCGGCCTGTTCATCACCGGCATGTTCTCGCTGCTCGATGCGCTGCTCAACATCCCCATGACGCAGGCGCTGGCAAACCTCAACCTGCCCGAATCGGTGGCCAACGCACTGGTGCATGGCGACGGCATGTACGCGCCCTACCTGCAGCTGGCGATCGCCTGCGAGCACTTCGACCAGGAGGCGATCGCCACGCTCGCCGCCAACATCGGCGCGGATGCCGACAGCGTCAACCTGGCGCACGTCAACGCCCTGATCTGGTCGGAAAGCGTCGACATCTGATCGGCGGCCGCCCCGGCGGCCTCAACCCACCCCTTCGAGGATGCGCCGCACCGGCGTCGGCAGGGCCGCGCCGTCGAGATCGTGCAGCGGCAGCCAGAGCCTGCCCGGCTCCTCCGCCGCCGCGGGCCGCTGCACCTCGATGCGCCAGGGCAGGATGTCGAGACGGAAGTGCGTGAAGGCATGGCGCAAGGCCGGCAGCCCCTCGCAGCCGAGCGCCTGGAAGCCGAGCCGACCCGCCGCCGCCCGCGCATCCTCAGCCACACCGCATTCCGGCAGGCTCCACAGGCCCCCCCCAGATGCCAGGCGCGGGACGCCTCTCCAACAGCACCTCGCCGGCATGCAGCAACACCAGCATGGCGGTGCTGCGCTGCGGCAGGGCCTTGCGCGGCCGCGCCGAGGGCAGTTCGCGCTGCCGCCCCTGCCGGTTGGCGAGGCAGTCCTCCGCGAATGGGCACAGCGCGCAGCGCGGCCTGGCGCGCGTGCACACGATGGCACCGAGGTCCATGACGCCCTGGGTGTAGGCGGCGATGCCGTGTGGCGGCAGCAGGGACTCGGCCAGCGCCCACAGGCGGGCCTCCACCGCCTTGTCGCCGGGCCAGCCCTCGATGCCGAAGACCCGCGTCAGGACGCGCTTGACGTTGCCGTCGAGGATGGCGCCGCGGCGGCGGAAGGCGAAGGCGGCGATCGCCGCCGCCGTGGAACGGCCGATGCCGGGCAGGGCGAGGATGGCCTCGAAATCCGCGGGGAAGGCGCCCGCGTGCCGGTCACGGATCAGGCGCGCGGCGGCGTGCAGGTTGCGCGCCCGGCTGTAGTAGCCGAGGCCCGCCCAATACGCCAGGACCTCCCCCTCGTCAGCCGCCGCGAGGCTGGCGATGTCGGGGAAGCGGGCGAGGAAGCGGCGGTAGTAGGGGATCACCGTGTCGACCTGCGTCTGCTGCAGCATGATCTCGGACAGCCAGATCGGGTAGGGATCGGATTCCTGGCCGGCGCCCGTCTGCCAGGGCAGGTCGTGGCGGCCGTGCCCGGCCTGCCAGGCGATGAGTCGTTGCGCGAAATCGGGGATCATGTCCCGAGTGTGCCAGAATCCCCGCGTGAACAGTCCCGCCCAGCCCCTCACCCCCGCCGACCACGACCGCGAGGCCGCCGGCATGCGCTACGTCTACCCGGTGGTCTCGCGCCGCGCCGCCGGGGTGTCGGTGGGCATCAATCTCAACCCCAACAACGCCTGCAACTGGCGCTGCATCTATTGCCAGGTGCCCGACCTGAGGCGCGGCGGCCCGCCCGCCATCGACCTGGCCCGGCTAGAACGCGAATTGCATGAGATGCTGACGGCGATCCTGCACGGCGACTTCATGCAGCGCCACGTCCCAGAAGGCATGCGCCGCCTCAACGACATCGCCCTCTCGGGCAACGGCGAGCCGACCAGCGCACGCGAATTTCCCGAGGTCATCGATCTGGTTGGACGGGTCATCGAGACCTTCGGCCTGACCGGCGCGATCAAGCTCGTGCTCATCACCAATGGCAGCCTCGCGCACCGTCCCGCGGTGCAGGCGGGCATCCGCCGCATGGCGGGCCTGAACGGCGAGGTGTGGTTCAAGTTCGACCGCGCGACCGCCTCGGGCATGCGCCGGGTCAACGACACGACGACGCGGCCGGAAGCCCACTTCAAGCGTCTCGGGCAGGTGGCGGCGCTCTGCCCGACCTGGATCCAGACCTGCATGTTCGCCCTCGACGGCGCCCCGCCGGACGAGGCCGAACTCGCCGCCTATCTGGACATGCTGCGGCAGGCCGTGGCCGCGCGGTCGCCGATCGAGGGGGTGCTGCTGTATGGCCTGGCGCGGCAGCCCATGCAGCCCGAGGCCGTCCGGCTCTCGCCGCTCCCCCCTGCATGGCTGGAGGCGCTCGCCAGGCGCATCGAGGAGGCAGGTCTGCCGGTGCGCCTGACGCCCTAGGAAACCAGCCTGGCCTCGCCCTGGTGAAACTTGGCCTCCAGGCGCGCGCGCGTGAGGGTGAGGGCATCGAGGCCGTGTTCGTTGGTGAACAGATACATCCCCCCCATAGGGCTCACCCAGTTCAACAACATGGGCCGGTCCTCGCCCGCCACGCGCAGGCTGATGCGGTCGCCGATCGACAGTTCCGGGAGCGGCGCCTGCTCCTCGCGCGACGTCGACCTGGGCAGGCCATCGGGGCTCTGGGTCGGCAGGGGCAATTCGTTCAGGTCGATCCCCGTGGAAAGCTCTCCATCCGCCTCCGCGGCATCCGCATCCTGCGCGTGCGCCGTCTTGTGCGCCTGCAGCCCCTCGCGCGCCACCGCGGCATGCAGCATCGCCAACTGCTCGAACAGGATGTCGCGCACCGTGGCGGGCAGGCCCAGGGCGGAACATCCCTCCTGCAAGCGCGCCAGCAGATTCGGCAGGGAGCGCAGCATCAGGGTGGTCTCCCTGCGGCCATGCTTCGGCGCCAGGCTCCAGATCAGCGCGTTCATGGTGTCCCAGCCCGCCTGCCAGTCCGGGTCGCGGTTGCCCTTGACCATGAAGATGTTGGTCATCAGCCGCGACCAGTGCTGCACCAGGAAGTCGTGGATCTCCTGCGGCGCGCAGCTGTCCCGCAACTGCTTCTCCACTTCGCCGCGGATGCGCGTCAGCACGATTCGTTCGGGGGGGGCCTGCAAAGTCATGTTGGCGAAACTGCCCGAGTCCACATGGGGTCCGGCCTATATCGTACAAACCGGGACACTTCTTTAAAGCAGATTCACGTATGGCAGGCGGCATGCATTTTTGTTAGCCTCTGCGAGGTTTTGTTTAGAAGGTCCCGCCAATGCACTTCTCCAAACCGCTGCTTCGCAAGCGCGTGCTGCTCGCCCTGGCGACCTTGCCCTTCCTGGGCGTCGTGGCGGCATTCGGGGTCCCCTCCGACGCGCCGCTCGATCTCCCGCCCCAATCGACCGTCGTCGAGACCATGGCGCTGCCGCAAGGCCAGCCGCTGGACAGCGGTTCCTTCGATTTCTGGCGCGAGGAGCGCATCCAGCGCGGCGACACCCTCTCCTCCCTGCTCGACCGCCTCGGCGTCAACGACGAGGACCGCCAACGCTTCCTGCAGGACGCGCATGGCAACGCCGGCCTCGGCAAGCTGATCTCCGGCCGCACCGTGCTCGCCCGCGTCACCTCCGGCGGCCGCCTGATGCTGTTCCGCTACCTCAACGCGGAGGAGAACCTCATCAGCGCGCAACGCGTGGCCGAGACCTTCCGCATCCAGGAACAGGCCGTTGCCCTGGAGGCGCATCAGGTGCTGCGCTCCGGCGACATCGTCAGCTCGCTGTATGGCGCCACCGACGCCGCGGACGTCCCTGACCGCATCGCCTCTGAGATGGCCGAGGTCTTCTCCGGCGACATCGATTTCCACAAGGACCTGCGCCAGGGCGACCACTTCTCACTGGTCTACGAGGCCTTCTACTACCAGGGCCAGATGGTGAAGACCGGGCGCCTGCTCGCCGCCGAGTTCACCAACCAGGGCAAGCGCTTCCAGGCCGTGTACTTCAAGGACCCGCAGGGGCGCGAGGGCTATTTCACCCCGGAAGGCCAGAACCTGAAGCGCGCCTTCCTGAAGTCGCCCATGCCCTTCAACCGCATCTCCTCCGGCTTCACCGTCGCGCGCCTGCATCCGGTGCTGAAGATCTGGCGTGCCCACAAGGGCATCGACTATGCCGCGCCGACCGGCGCGCCGGTGCGGGCGGTCTCGGACGCGGTGGTCGATTTCGCCGGCCGCCAGGGCGGCTACGGCAACCTCATCGTGCTCCGGCACAAATCGCCCTACAGCACCGCCTACGGCCACCTTTCGCGCTTCGAGAAGGGAATCCGGCGCGGCGCCCGGGTCAGCCAGGGGCAGATCATCGGCTACGTGGGTGCGACCGGGCTCGCCTCCGGCCCGCATCTGCACTATGAATTCCGCGTCAACAACGTGCAGCAGAACCCCCTGGCGCTGAAGCTGCCCAGCTCCTACCCGCTGGAGGCCCGCTACCGCGGCCAGTTCGCGGCGATCTCCGCGCCGCTGGCTGGCAAGCTCAAGCTGCTGCGCGACACCAACCTCGCATCGCTGGACTAAACATCGTTCAGGGGGCTGACCGGCCACAGGCCGGTCAGAGGTTGCAGAAGGTCAGATCGAAGTCGATGTCCCGGTCACACAGCCGGGGCTTCTGCACGGTATCCGGTACCAGGAAGCGGATGTTCACCGCGTACTTGTTGGCGCTGACCTCGGGGGCGCACGCCATGTCGAGGGCGACGCGCAGCATGTGTGCGCTCCGCCCACCCAGCATCAGCTGGAAAACGCCCTGCTGCGCGGTGTGGGAACTCACGTGTCCGCTTTCCCTGAGGATGCGCAACACCACGTCGACGGCATGCTTGATCGGCAGCATGGGGCTCAACCAGGTCATCAGGTCCGAGTGGCGATTCTTCCCGTCCTGGTGCAGCCAGAAGTGGTAGACCGGCAGGTCGAAGCTGCACGTCCCGCCGGGGATGCCGGCCCGACCCTTGATGCCGAGTAGCCATTCGTTATCGCGCACGTGCTGGCCGATCTTGCCGGACATCGCCAGCAGGCCGGCAAGCGCGCGGGCGATATTGACCAGCACCTCGTCGAGGCGCTCGATGTCGACGGCGGGATTGCGACGCAGTTGCTCGAGGCCGACCTTCTGGCGCTCCAGCTCCTGGATGAGTTCGTTCTTCAGTTCGGAGCGCGTCGTGACGTCGACGATCTCGAAGATCGCCAGCAGGGCGGCATGATGCGCGCGCGCATCCTCCGAACCGATGAAGAACTGTGCCTTGCCGAACAAATCCTCCAAACGCAGCCACGTGCGGATGCGCTCGTTCAAAGGAAATTCATATACGGTCACTGGATATGGCCCGACAGGCAGGTTGAAGAAGATTCCGCAAGGGCTTGATTGACCGGCGATTCTGCAGGAAGGGGGGCATCGCTGGCAATGAGTTGTTGTCAGGCAGGCGATTTTATTCCGGCCGCGCGCAGACAACGCGCGTGCAGGGACACGACCTGCGCCCGCAATGCCGCCAGATCGCCGCGGTTGTCGATGACGTCGTCGGCAATCGCCAGACGCGCCGCCGGGGCGGCCTGCGCCGCCAGGATGGCGCGTGCCTGCGCCTCATCCAGCCCCGGCCGCGCGGCGATGCGGGCGAGTTGCTGTGCCGGATCGCAATCCACCACCGCGACGCGATCGACGATGCCGCGGTAATCGTCCAGGCGTTCCGCCAGCAGCGGCACCACCAGCACCACATAGGGCGGGCCCGCGCGCGCGAGCCGGCCCGCCGCCTCGGCGCGTATGAGGGGGTGCAGGATGGACTCCAGGCGCCGGCGCGCTTCCGGGTCCGAGAACACCAGCCCGCGCATGCGGGCGCGATCCAGGGCACCCTGCGCGTCCCGCGCGTCCGCCCCGAAGGCCGCGACGATGGCTGGCATGGCGGCGCCCCCCGGCGCGGTCAGCTCGCGCGCGATCTCGTCCGTGTCGACCACCGCCGCGCCAAGGCCGGCGAACAGCGTCGCCACCGTGCTCTTGCCCGAGCCGATGCCGCCGGTCAGGCCGAGACAATAGGCACGCATCACCCCAGCCAGGCCTGGAGGATTTCGCCGCCCCAGAACAGGCAGACCAGGCCGCCAAGCGACAGCCAGGGCCCGAACGGCAACGGCTGGCTGCGCTCGCGGCCGCGGAACAGGACCAGCGACACGCCGATCAGCGCGCCGGCGAGGCTGGCCGCCAGGACGATGGGCAGCAGCATCTTCCAGCCCATCCAGGCCCCCAGTGCGGCGAGCAGCTTGAAGTCGCCGAACCCCATGCCCTCCTTGCCGGTCAGCAACTTGAACAGCTGGTACACCGACCACAGGCTGAGATAGCCGATCACCGCGCCCAGCACCGCCTCCTCCAGGGGCACGAAACGGCCGTGCAGGTTGGCGAGCAGGCCCAGCCAGGCGAGCGGCAGGGTCAGGCTGTCCGGCAGCAGCTGGGTGTCGAGGTCGATGAAGGTGAGCGCGACCAGGATCGCCAGCAGGGCCCAAACCCACAGCGTCTCGACGCCGAGGCCCCAACGCCAGGCCGCATAGGCGAACAGGGCGCCGGTGAGCGCCTCCACCACGGGGTAGCGCGGCGAGATCGTCCCGCCGCACTGCGCGCAGCGGCCGCGCAGGGCCAGCCAGCTCAGCACGGGGATGTTCTCGAACCAGCGTATGCGGTGGCCGCAATGCGGGCAGGCGGAGGGCGGTAGCACCAGGTTGTAGGCGGGCGTCGGCCCCGCCTCCTGCGCCTGCGTCTCGCCGTGCAGCCAGGCGCACTGTTCGCGCCACTCACGCTCCAGCATCTTCGGCAGGCGGTGGATGACGACGTTGAGGAAGCTGCCGATCAGCAGGCCGAGGACGGCCGCAGCCAGGACAAGCGCGCCGCTGTGCGTGGAAAGCAGATCGAACATGGGAGCCCCAGGACAGGGCCGCGGCGCGGGTGCCGCGGCGCGTTTAGACGACAGAACCCATCTTGAAGATCGGCAGGTACATGGCGATGACGATGGTGCCGATCAGCGTGCCGAGAACGACCATGATGAAGGGCTCCATGAGGCTGGAGATGCCGGCCACCGCGTCATCCACCTCGCGCTCGTAGTAGTCCGCGACCTTGGTGAGCATGGTGTCGAGCGAACCCGACTCCTCGCCGATGGCGACCATCTGGATCAGCATGTTGGGGAACACGCCCGCCTGCTGCAGCGAGGTAGCGAGCGCGGAGCCGGTGGCGACCTGGGTCTTGATCCGCATCGTCGCCTCGGCGAACACGTGGTTGCCGGAGGCACCGGCGACGGAATCCAGCGACTCCACCATGGGCACGCCGGCGGAGAACATGGAGGAGAAGGTGCGCGCCCAGCGCGACACCGTCGCCTTCTCGATCAGGGGGCCGAACACCGGCACCTTCAGCATCAGGGCATCCATCTTGGCGCGGAAGGCGGGCGAGTGCTTCAGGGCATAGGTCAGGGCATAGACCGCGCCGCCGATGGCGCCGAAGATCAGGTACCACCACTCGACGAAGAGGTCGGACATGAAGACGACCATCTCCGTCAGCGCGGGCAGGCCCTGGCCGGAACCGGCATACAGCGTCTTGAACGAGGGGATCACGAAGATCATGATGCCGGCGGTGATGATGAAGGCCACCACCAGCACGGTCACCGGATAGAACAGCGCCGACTTGATCTTGCCCTTGATGGCAAGCATCTTTTCCTTGTAGGTTGCCAGACGGTCGAGCACGGTATCGAGGATGCCCGCCTGTTCGCCCGCGTTCACCAGGTTGCAGAACAGGCCATCGAAGTACTGGGGGTGCTTGCCGAAGGCGGCGCTCATGCTGCTGCCGGCCTCCACGTCCGCCTTGATCTCCGCCAGCAGGCGTTGCAGCGAGGGGTTGGCGTGGCTGCGCGCGGTGATGTCGAAGGCCTGCAGCAGGGGCACGCCCGCCTTCAGCATGGTCGCCAGCTGGCGCGTGAACAGGGCGATATCCTTCTCGGTGATCTTCTTGGTGCGCGCGAACAGGCCCTGCTTGCTCACCTTCGCCACGTTGATGCCCTGGCGGCGCAGCGACTGGCGCACGAACGCCTCGCCCGGCGCGATCATCTCGCCCTTCACCTTCTTGCCGGTCTTGTCCGTGCCCTCCCACAGGAAGGGCATCTGCTTCACCGTTGCCGCCTTGGCCACCGCCATACCTGATCCCTTTTATTCGTTGGTCACCGACAGGACTTCCTCCAGGGAGGTCAATCCCTGCTTGACCTTCAACAGTCCCACCTCGCGCAGGTTCAGAACGCCCTCCCGGTGCGCCTGCTCGGCGATGTCCAGCGCGGATCCGTTCTTGAGGATGATGCGGCCGATCTCCTCGCTCACCGGCATCACCTGGTAGATGCCGACACGCCCCTTGTAGCCGGTGTCCTTGCATGCGGGGCAGCCGACCGGGGTATAGGCCTGCCAGGAGCCGTCCAGGTCCGCCTCCGTGAAGCCGGCGTTGAGCAGGGCCTCGGGCGGGATATCGACGGGCTTCTTGCAGCTCGGGCACAGGCGGCGCGCGAGACGCTGCGCGGTGATCAGGTTGACCGAGGCGGCGACGTTGTAGGAGGGGATGCCCATGTTGACCAGACGGGTCAGGGTGCTGGGCGCGTCGTTGGTGTGCAGGGTGGACAGCACCATGTGGCCGGTCTGCGCCGCCTTGATGGCGATGTCGCCGGTCTCGTGGTCGCGGATCTCGCCCACCATGATGATGTCCGGATCCTGGCGCAGGAAGGCCTTCATCGCCGAGGCGAAGTCGAGGCCCGCCTTGTCGTTCACGTTGACCTGGTTGATGCCGGCGAGCTGGATCTCCACCGGGTCCTCGACGGTGGAGATGTTCACACCGGGCTTGTTGAGGATGTTCAGGCAGGAATACAGCGAGACGGTCTTGCCGGAGCCGGTGGGGCCGGTCACCAGGACCATGCCGTAGGGGCGCTGAACCGCTTCGAGCAGCAGTTGCAGCTGGTCCGGCTCGTAGCCGAGGTTCTCGATGCCGGCGGTGGCCGCCTTGGCGTCGAGGATACGCATGACGATCTTCTCGCCGTACAGCGTCGGCAGGGTGGAGACCCGGAAGTCCACCGCCTTGGTGCGCGACAGCACCAGCTTCATGCGGCCGTCCTGCGGCACGCGCTTCTCGGAGATGTCGAGCTTGGAGATCACCTTGATGCGCGAGGCGATCTTCTCCTTGATCGCCAGCGGCGGCTGCGCCATCTCGTAGAGCATGCCGTCCATGCGGAAGCGGATGCGATAGTTCTTCTCGTAGGGCTCGAAGTGGATGTCGGAGGCGCCGCTGTTGATCGCGTCCATCATGATCTTCTGCAGGTACTTGACCACCGGCGCGTCGTCGATGTCGGCCGCGGCGGCGGTGTCCGCCTTCTCCTGCGCCTCGTCGTCGGTGAACTCGAGGTTGAGGTCCTCGGTGTCGATGGTCTTGAGGATGCTTTCCTCGGTGTGCTGGCCGTATTCATCGAGATAGCGGCCGAGCTTGTCATCCTCGACGACGACCGGCTCCACGGTCAGGTTGGTCTGGAACTTGATGTCGTCCAGCGCCTGCAGGTTGCTCGGGTCCGCGACGCCGATGAAAAGGCGGTTGCCGCGCTGCATGATGGGCAGGACGCGGTGCCGGGTGAGCAGCCTGGGATCGACCACCGACTTCGGCATGACCGCCGGGTCGAGGGCATCGAGGTTGAAGAGGGGGAAACCGAAGTTCACCGCCGCGAAGGCAGCGACCTGCTCGGCGCGAAAGCGGCGGCTGCGCAGCAGATGCGCGAGGAAGGTCTCGCCCGAGGAACGTGCCTGGTTCTGCAGGCTCTCCCCCTCCTCCTGGGAAAGCAGCCCCTGCGTCACCATGGCTCGACACAGACCGGTCAGATTGGCGCCAACTGCTACCGCTACCATACGGGTGGCACTGTCCTAGTAGTTGTCATGTGCGGCGGATATTGCGCCGCGACCTGGCAAATGTAAAGAATTCCGGCACCTCGCTACACCTCGCGGCGGCGCCCGACGCGCGCGGTCTTCACCATGCGCCCCTGCACCTGGATGATCTCCACCGGATAGCCCTCGATCATCACGCTCACCCCCGGCTCGGGCATCGCCTCCAGGCGTTCCAGCAACAGGCCGTTGAGGGTGCGGGGGCCGTCGGTGGGCAGTTCCAGGCCGAGCTTGCGGTTGAGCTCCCGCAGCGAGGCCCCGCCTTCCACCATGACGCTGCCGTCCGCCTCCAGCACCGACTCGCCCTGCTCGCCGGGCCTGAAGGTGGAAAACTCGCCGACGATTTCCTCCAGGATGTCCTCCATGGTCACCAGGCCCTGCAACTCGCCGTATTCGTCGACCACCAGGCCAAGGCTCTGGCGGGTCGCCTGGAACTGCGCCAATTGGTTGTATAGGGAGGTGCCGGAGGGGATGAAGTACGGCTCGCGCAGCAGGGCACGGAACTCCTCGCGCTCGAATTCCTGTTCCCGCAGCCGTGCCAGTGCGCGGCGCACCTGCAGCATGCCGATGACGTTGTTCGGCTCGCCGTCGTACACCGGCAGGCGCGAGTGGTGGCTGGTGACCAGCTGGTGCAGAAGGTCCTCCGGCTCGCTCGCCAGGTCGATCGCCTCGATCTGGCCGCGCGGGCGCATCACGTCGTCCACGGTGACCTGTTCCAGGTCGAACAGGTTCATGAGGATGCCGCGGTGCTGCGCCGGCAGGAAGGAACCCGACTCCGCCAGCAGGGTGCGCAGTTCCTCGACGCCCATGCTGTTCTCGGCCGCCGCCTGCGGGTTCAGACGCAGCAGGCGCAACAGCCCCTGCACGAACAGATTGACGAACCAGACCGCGGGATAGAAGGCCTTCAACAGCGGCGCGAGGACGAAGCTCGCCGCCGGGGCGATGCGCTCCGGATAGGAGGCCCCCAGGACCTTGGGCGTGACCTCGGAGAACACCAGGATCAGGAAGGTGACGGTGAGCGTCGACAGGGTCAGGGCCAGCTCGTTCTGGCCGAACAGGCGGAAGGCGATGAGGGTGACCAGGGAGGCCGCCGCGGCGTTGACCAGATTGTTGCCCAGCAGCACCACGCCCAGCAGCTTGTCGGTCTGCGCGAGCAGCCACTCGGCGAGGCGCGCGCCGCGGTGTCCGGACTTCGCGAGGGTGCGCAGGCGATAGCGGTTCACCGCCATCATGCTGGTTTCCGAGGCCGAAAAGAAACCGGAGACAAGCAACAGCAGCGCGAGCGCGCCGAGCATGACCTCTAGGGGGATATTGTCCAACGATCTAGGCGGGAGTTGCGGTCGCCACAGTGTAGCGGCAAGCCCGCAAGGGCGTCACCGTGGCCGGGCCTCAGTCCTTCGCCTCGTACAGGGACGGGGTGACGCCGGCGTGCGCCAGGTATTCGCGCAGGTGCTTCACGTCCTGGCGATCGAGCACGTTGCTGTGGTGCGGCCGGTGCAGCACGCCCTCGACGTTGTTCAGCCGCACGCGCAGGCGCGCGCCGGAGAGCGGCTCCACCTCCACGCCCAGGTGGTCGAGCAGCGACTCCACGTCGCGCCAGTGGATGTTGCCGCTGATCGGGTCGTGGAACAGGGTCTGTAGCAGGTGGGCGTGCTTGTGGCTCATGGTCAGGCTCCGGATGACGGGCGTTCGAACAGGGCGATGGACTCGACGTGCGCGGTGTGCGGGAACATGTTCGCCACGCCCGCCGTGACCAGACGATAGCCCTTCTGGTGCACCAGCACCGCGGCGTCGCGCGCCAGGGTCGCGGGGCTGCAGGAGACATAGACGATGCGGTGCGGCGCACCGGCGTCCGGCAGGGACTTCACCAGCTCGATCGCGCCGTCGCGCGGCGGGTCGATCAGCAGCTTGTCGAAGCTGCCGAGCGCGGCGTAGGACTCCGGGGTCATCTGGAACAGGTCGGCGACGCGGAACTCGCTGCGCTGCGCGAGGCCGTTGCGCGCCGCATTCTCCACCGCGCGCGCCACCAGGCCGGCGCTGCCCTCAACACCCAGGACCGAGGCGCCGCCGCGCGCGATCGGCAGGCTGAAGTTGCCCAGGCCGCAGAAGAAGTCGGCGATCCGCTCGCCCGGACGCGGGTCCAGCAGGCGCATGGCGCGGCGGATCAGCATGCGGTTGATGCCGTGGTTCACCTGCGTGAACTCGGTGGGGCGGAACGGCATCACCAGATCGAACTCGGGCAGGCGGTAGGAGAGCTCCGGCGCGTCCAGGGGATAGAAGGGATGGGCGGTGTCCGGCCCCTTGGGCTGCAGCCAGAACTGCACCCGGTGCTGGTCGGCGAAGGCCTTGAGCACGGTCTCGTCGTCCGCCGACAGGGGTTCGAGGATGCGCAGCACCAGCACGTCCACGTCCTCGCCGGCGGCCAGCTCGATCTGCGGCAGGCGGTCGCGGATCGAGAGCTGCGCGATCAGGACGCGCAGTTTCGGCAGCAGGTCGGAGATGCGCCGCGGCAGCACCTCGCAGCTGGTCATGTCCGCGACGTAGCTGCTCTTGCGCTCGTGGAAGCCGACCAGCACGCCGCCCTTCTTCGGCACGTTGCGCACCGACAGGCGCGCGCGCGTGCGATAGCCCCAGGTGGGGCCGTGGATGGGCGAGAGCATGGACTCGGCGCGCACCTGACCGATGTGCGCGAAACAGTCCTCCAGCACGCGCTGCTTCACCGCCACCTGCGCGGACTCGTCGAGGTGCTGGTGCGAGCAGCCGCCGCAGACGCCAAACCAGCGGCACTGCGGCGCGACGCGGAAGGGGCTGGGGCGGCGGATCGCCACCACCTGCGCCTGCTCGTAGTTGGGTTTCTTGCGGTAGCTGGAGACCTCGCACAGCTCGCCCGGCAGGGCGCCGTCGACGAAGATGGCCTTGCCCTCGTGGTGCGTGACGCCACGCCCCTCGTGGTCCATGGATTCGATGGTGACGAGCGGGTTCATGCGCCCCACGCCTCCAGGAACTCGAACCAGTGATCGGCACCGATCTCCTCCAGGCTGCCGCGCGCCAGGGCGATCTCCTCCTCGTACTGCGCGGCGGTCAGGGTGCCGCGCATCTTCAGGAAACGCAGGTAGACCAGCCAGGTGTTCACCACGTCGGTCTCGCAATAGTCGCGGATCGCCGCCGCCTCGCCGCGCTGCCAGGCGTTCCACACCTCGCCGCCGTCCATGCCCAGCTTGCCGGGGAAGCCGAGCAGCTTGGCGAAGGCGTCGAGCGGCGCGTTGGCGCGCCCGGAATACATCGCCAGCACGTCCATCAGGTCGATGTGGCGGGTGTGGTAGCGGGAGAGGTAGTTGTTGTATTTGAACTCGCGGTCGTCGTCGCCCCAGTCCCAGTATTTGGGCGCGCTCACGCCATGCAGCATGGCGCGGTAGTGCAGCACCGGCAGGTCGAAGCCGCCGCCGTTCCAGCTCACCAGCTGCGGCGTGTAGCGCTCGATGCCGTCGAAGAAGCGCTGGATGATCTGCCCCTCGTCCGCGTCCGGCTCGGACAGGGAAAACACGCGGAAGCGGTCCGCCTCGCGCAGCACGCAGGAGATGGTGACGACGCGCTGCAGGTAGTGCGGCAGGAAGTCGGAACCGCCGGTCTGCTGGCGGCGCATCAGGTAGGCCATCTCGCCGACCTCGTGGTCAGAGGCCTCGGGGCCCACGTCGTGCAGGCGGCGCAGGCCGGCGATGTCGGGGATGGTTTCGATGTCGAAGACGAGGGTAGGGGTCATGATCCGGGGCGTAAAATTTGCGCGATTTTATCCGTTTACCCGCCCATACCGATGGATACCCGCTGGCATCTCGCACCCGACATGGACGACTGGCTGCGCCAGGCCCTGGCAATCGTCGGGGGCGCCGAGCGGGTGGCCCTGGCGCGCCACGGCGCCTTCCACATCGTCCTCGCCGGCGGCGGCACGCCGCGCCTGCTCTACCAGGCCCTGGCGCGCGAGGCGCACGACTGGGCGCGCTGGCACGTCTGGTTCGGCGACGAACGCTGCCTGCCGCCCGACGACCCGGAGCGCAACAGCGCCATGGCGCACGCCAGCCTGCTCGCGGGCGGTGCCGTCCCGTCCATGCAGATCCACGCCATCCCCGCCGAGCTGGGCGCCGAGGCCGCCGCCCGTGCCTACGGCGAGGCGCTGGCGACGGTCGGCGAGTTCGACCTGGTCCTGCTGGGCCTGGGCGAGGACGGCCACACCGCCAGCCTGTTCCCCGGCCACGACTGGGGCACGCAGGCGCAGGCGCCGGACGTGTTGCCGGTGTTCGACACCCCCAAGCCGCCGCCGGCGCGGGTCAGCCTCTCCGCGCGCCGCCTGGCACGCGCGCGCCAGGTGCTGTTCCTGGTGAGCGGCACCGGCAAGTGCGAGGCGGTGGGCCGCTGGCGGCGCGGCGAACTCATCCCCGCCGCCGCCATCCAACCCGCCGGCGGCGTCGACATCCTGTCCAGCGCCGATGCCCTTCCTCCTGGAGACCCCGCATGAAGACCCCGCGCACCGCCCTGCTCCTCAGCCTCCTCGCCCTCGCGACCCTCGCCGGGCCGCTCGCCCACGCCGTGGAGGAACGCCGCAGCACCGCCGCCGACCAGACCGGCCTGGCGGTCACCATCTACAACGGCGACCTGGCGCTTGTGAAGGACGCGCGCAAGGTGCGGCTGGGCGGGGGCGAGAACCGCCTCGCCTGGCGCGAGGTCTCCGCGCGCATGCAGCCCGAGACCGCGCTGCTGCGCGCCCTCGACGGCGGTCGCCTGACGCTGTTGGAACAGAACTTCGATTTCGACCTGCTGACGCCGCAGAAGCTGCTGGAGAAGTCCGTCGGCGGTGCCGTGCGCGTGTTCCGCACGCCGCCGCACGACGGCGCGGAGACGGTGGAGAACGCCACCGTGCTGGCGGCCAACGACGGCGTGGTGCTGCAGTTCGCCGACCGCGTGGAGACCGGCGTCCCCGGCCGCCTGGGCTTCGCCGGCGTGCCGCCGGGCCTGCGCGACCGCCCCACCCTGGCCATGCTCGTCGACGCGGGCGCCGCCGCGCAGCCCGACACGGCGCGTGCCCTGGAGCTCTCCTACCTGACCGGCGGCCTGTCCTGGAAGGCGGACTACGTTGCCGAACTCTCCGGCGACGAGGGCGGGCTCGACCTGAACGGCTGGGTCACGCTCACCAACACCAGCGGCACCGCCTACCCCGACGCCCGCCTGCAGCTGGTCGCCGGCGAGGTCAACCGCGTCGCCCCCGACCTGGCAAAGATGGCGATGGCGCAGCGCACCCTGGCGATGGCCGAGGCGGCGCCGGGGATGAAGGAGGAAGGCCTGTTCGAATACCACCTGTACACCCTGGAGCGCCCCACCAGCATCGGCGACAACCAGACCAAGCAGGTGGCCCTGCTCTCCGCGCGGGACGTGAAGGTGCGCAAGGAATACCGCCTGGACGGCGGCGACTGGTACTACGGCGGCCAGTACGGCGAGATCGGCCAGAGGCTCAAGCCGGCGGTGACCCTGGAGTTCGCCAACAAGGGCCGCGACCTCGGCATCCCCCTGCCCAAGGGCATCGTCCGCGTCTACAAGAAGGACGCCGCCGGGCGCGCGCAGTTCATCGGCGAGGACCGCATCGACCACACCGCCAAGGGCGAGACCGTGCGCCTGAAGCTGGGCGAGGCCTTCGACATCACCGCCGACAAGAAGCAGACGGACTTCCAGAAGGTCGCCGGCGTGATCGGCCGCAGCGGCGTGATCGAGACCGCCTACCAGTTGGAGATTCGCAACGCCAAGAACGAGCCGGTGCGGGTCAAGGTCGTCGAGCCCATGCCCGGCGAGTGGCAGATCCTGCAGTCCAGCCTGCCGCACAGGAAGGAGACCGCGCACCTCGCCAGCTGGGACGTGCCGGTGCCGGCGGAGGGCAAGACCGTGCTGACCTGGCGCGCGCGGGTGAAGTTTTGAGCGACCCCGCCCTCGCACGCCTGCTGGACGGCCTGGCGGGACCGGGCTGGCACGTCGACCCGGCCTTCCTGGACGCGGACCAGACCCGCGCCCTGCGCGAGGAGTGCCTCGCCGCCCTGGCCCGCGGGGAATTCCACGCCGCCGGCGTGGGCAGGGGGGAAGAGGCGGCGGTGCGCGGCGAGATCCGCGGCGACCAGGTGCTGTGGATCGACGAGGCGACGGCCGGGGCGGCGTTGCAGGCGGCGCTGCGGCGCCTCGATGAACTGCGTCTGGCGGTCAACCGCGAGCTGTACCTCGGCCTCTTCGACCTGGAGCTGCATTTCGCCGCCTACCCGCCGGGCGCGGGCTACCAGCGCCACCTCGACCGTTTCCGCGACGACGACCGGCGCGCACTCACGGTGATCCTCTACCTCAACCCGCCTGACTGGTCGGCGGCGGACGGCGGGCAGTTGCTGTTCTGGCCGGGGGAAGACGCCGAGCCGCTGGAGATCGCGCCGGCCGGCGGCACCCTGGTGACCTTCCTCTCGGAACGCTTCTGGCACCAGGTGCAGCCGGCGCGGCGCCAGCGCCTCAGCCTGACCGGCTGGTTCCGCCGGCGCTGACCGGGATCAGTCCTCCAGGCGGTACTCCACGTAGGCGCGGTCGCGCGCCTGGCGCACCCAGTCGTCGAAGGCCTCGTCGGCCTTGCGCGCGCGGATGGCGCGGCGCGCCTCCAGGCGCTTGCGTTCCTGGGTGACGTCCTGGTCGCGCCGCTCCAGCACCTGGATCAGGTGCCAGCCGAAGGGCGAGCGCACCGGCGCGGAGACCTGGTTGGGCTGCAGTGCGTCCATGGCGCGCTCGAAGTCGGGCACCGTGTCGCCCGGATTGAGCCAGCCCAGGTCGCCGCCCTTGCTCGCCGACAGGTCGTCGGAATGCAGCTTCGCCAGTTCCTCGAAGGATGCGCCGTTCTCCACACGCTCCTTGAGCTGCAGCAGGCGGGTGCGCGCGTCCTGGTCGCTCACCACCTCGTTGGTCTTGATCAGGATGTGGCGCGCATGCGTCTGGGTGATCACCAGCTGCACGTTCTTGCCGCGCTTGTCGAGGAGCTTGAGGACGTGGAAGCCGTTGGCGCTGCGCAGGATGCCGGTCGTCTCGCCCGGCTTGAGGTCCTTCACCGCGTCGGTGAACAGCGCCGGCAGCTGCGCCTGCGCGCGCCAGCCCAGTCCACCGCCCTGCAGGGCGTTCTGCGCGTCCGAGTAGGCTGCGGAGACCTGGGCGAAGTCCGCCCCGCCCTTCAGCTCCGCCAGGGCCTTCTCGGCCTTCGCGCGGAGTTCGGCAAGCTGCTCCGGACTGGCGCCTTCCGGCGCCAGCACCAGGATGTGGGCGAGGTTGTACTCGTCCTGCTGGTTGGCATCGCGTTCGCTGCTGGCGAGGTAGTTGTCGATCTCCGCGTCGGTGACGACGATGCGGCTCTCCACCTCGCGGTCGCGCAGGCGCGCGACGATCATCTCGGTGCGGATCTGTTCGCGGAACGCCGCGAAGTCGGTCTTCTCCGCCTCCAGGGCCTTGCGGAAGGCCTCCGGGCTCAGGTTGTTGCGCTGCGCGATGTTGGCGATCGCGCGATCGAGCTGCGCGCCGTCGACGCGCACGTTGGTGTCCTCGGCGATCTGCAGCAGGGCGCGTTCGGTGATCATGCGCTCCAGGACCTGTTTCTCCAGGACGCGGCGCGGCGGCGCCTGGGTGTTCTGCCCGGCCAGCTGGCGCAGCACCTGCTCCATGCGGGTGCGCAGCTCGAATTGCGTGATCACGCCATTGTTCACCACCGCGACGACGCGGTCGATCTCGACCGGGGCGGCGACCCCCGAGCCCGCCGCGAGCAGCAGCAGGCCGGCGAGCAGGAGGTTCTTAACGGGCTTCGAATTCATCGCTCTTGGCATAGCCGGAAATGCTCCGTTTCAGGATGTCCAGGGGGTTGGGGCCCAGCTTGGTGAGGCCGCGCAGCTCGAGCTGCAGGAAGAAGGCATTGCTCTCGGTGTTCTGCAGCGTCGCCAGGCGCTGCACCACGCCGCGCAGGGACCAACAGCCGGCGTTGTACTCGAAGCCGGCCAGGCCCTCGACGACGCGGCCGTCCTCGATCGAGTAGTTCAGGCGCCCGACGCCGTACCACTTGGGCCCCAGCGGCCACTGCGCGGACAGGTCGATCTGGTTGAGGGCGGTGGTGGCGTAGCGCTTGCTCGTGAAGCGGTAGTCGGCGTTGAGCACCTTGCCCGGGCCGTCGCGCCAGCTGCCGCCGAGGTTGGCCTTGGCGAGCTTGCCGTCGTCCGTATTGAACTGCATGCCGGTGGCGAGGCGCAGCTTGTCGTTCACCTGCCCGGACACCAGGGCGAGCAGGTCCGTGCTGTTGCTGCCGCGCGCGACCTGGCCGGGGAAGGTGACCTTCTGGTCGACGAAGTAGTAGCGCTGCCCCAGGGTCACCGCCAGGCGTTCCTTGCCGTTCTCGCGCTCGAGGAAGCGCGAGGTCACCGCCATGGTGAGCTGGTTGGCGTTGTTGATGCGGTCCACCCCCACGTACTGGTTCTCGCCGAACAGCTGGTCCATGGACAGGTCGGCGATGCCGGTGTCGAAGATGGGGATGCGGTCCTGGTCGCGATAGGGGATGTAGAGGTAGTAGAGACGGGGCTCCAGGGTCTGGATGAAGCCGCGGCCGAAGTAGTTATCGTCGCGCTCCAGCACCAGGCTGGAGTCCAGGCTGAACAGGGGCATGCTGCGCGTGGTGTTGGCGAAGCCGCCCGCCGGCAGGGGGGTGAGCGCCGGGTCGCGGGTGTCGCGCAGCGACAGCGTGCCGTCGTCCAGGTCGTAGCGGGTGAACAGCCAGCCGAGCTTCGGCGTCACCGTCGCGTAGGGCGTGCGCAGGGGCAGGCTGAGGCTGGGGTTGAGATGCAGACGACGCCCCTGCACGCCATCGTCGCGCCCGCGCTCGAACCACACGAATTCCCCGCCGAGTTCCCAGGGCAGGCGCCGCCCGGCCAGCTCCGGCCGGCCGGCGAGGAAGGTCAGCTGCGGCAGACGGCGGTAGGGTTCGAAGATCGGCGCCGCCGGGTCCTGCAGGGTCTGGAACCCCTGCGCCAGGCCCCTGGCCTTGAACCAGCCGGCGTCGTAGTCGATCTGCGCCTGGCGCGGCAGGTTGACCAGGGAGGTCTGGTTGATCTGGTTGGCGAGATCGACGAAGTAGCGGTCGTCGGACACGCCGAGCAGATCCAGGCTTGCCGACCAGCGCGGGCTGAAGCGCTGCCGGTGGCGCCACAGGCCAAGGCTCCGGTCACGGCCGGTGACACTGTCGCTGGGCAGGTATTCCAAGCCGGCCTCGCCCTGGTAGGCCGCATCCAGGTAGCGGTATTCGCCGCCCAGCTGGATGCCGCGTCGGCTCATGAAACGCGGCATCAGGGTGGCGTCGCGGTTGGGGGCGATGTTCCAGTACCAGGGCGCGCTCAGCTCCAGGCCGCGTTCGCTGGAGGCGCCGTAGGACGGTGCCAGGAAACCGGACTTGCGCCGGTCATCCAGGGAGAAGTCCATCCACGGCACGTACAGGATGGGGGTATCGAGGTACTCGACACGCACCTGGCGCGCCGTCCCCAGGCTGCTCGCGTAATCCAGCTTCAGCTCGTCGGTCTTCAGCACCCAATCCTGCTTGTCCAGCGGGCAGGTGGTATAGCTCGCCTCGTCCAGCTGGTAGCGGTCGGGCCCCTGGAAGTGCACGGTCTTGGCCTCGCCGCGCGCGACGTCGGGCATGCCGCCCGGCACCCTGGCCTCGCCCTGCAGTTCGTAGCGCACGTCGGAGATCGTCCCCAGGCGGGCGCTCAGCTTGAGTTGCAGGGCGCTGCCCTGCAGACGGTCCCGGTCGTGCGCGAACGACACGCCGCCCTTGGCCTGCACCTCGTCCCGCACCTGGTCGTAACGCAGCCACTCGGCCTCGACGCGCTCGCGCAGGTTGTGGATGACGACCTTGCCGCTCGCCTCGACCTCGCGGTCGACGATGCCTTGCACCTGGTCCGCCTCCAGGAAGGTCGGTCCCTTCAGGGATGCGCCGCTGGCCAGGGGCGCGGACAAGCCGGTGGTCGGCTTGAGCTGCACCTCGGCATCGGCCGCGAAGGCCTCCGCGCAGGCCGCCGCAAGGCATACGGAGAGGAGCAGGCGCGTGAACGGGGGCGCGGCGGGCGACATGGCGGGGTGATAAGATCGTTGGACTTATTTTTGACCGCCGGATTATATCTTTGGAACGCCTGCAACGCCTGACCAGCTGGACCCGCGAGGTCCTGCCCGCCGAACTCGATCGGATCGAGCCCGCCTCCGCCGACGCCAGCTTCCGCCGCTACTTCCGCGCCCACTCCGCCAGGGGCACGCACATCGTCATGGACGCCCCGCCCAGCCACGAGGACTGCCGCCCCTGGCTGCACGTGGCACGCCTGTTCCGCGCCGCCGGCGCCAACACCCCGGAGATCCTCGCCGAGAACCTCGCCGAGGGCTTCCTGCTGATCTCCGACCTGGGTGGCACCACCTATCTCGCAGCCCTCAACGAGGACAACGCCGACGCCCTCTACCGCGACGCCAACGCCTCGCTGGTCAAGATCCAGCTCGCCAGCCGCGAGGGCGAACTGCCGCCCTACGACGCGGAACTGCTGATGCGCGAGATGCGCCTGTTCCCGGACTGGTACCTCGCCAAGCACCTGAAGGTGGAACTCTCCGACGCGCAGCGCCAGGTCATGGAGGAGGCCTTCCAGCGCATCCTCGCCAACAACCTGGCGCAGCCGAAGGTCTACGTGCACCGCGACTGGCACTCGCGCAACCTGATGCTCACCGACGCCGGCAACCCCGGGGTGATCGACTTCCAGGACGCCGTGTACGGCCCCATCACCTACGACCTCGCCTCCATATACAAGGACGCCTACATCCGCTGGGACGAGGACCGCGTGCTGGACTGGACCGTGCGCTACTGGGAGGCGGCGCGCAAGGCGCGGCTGCCGGTGCACGCGGACTTCGGCGAGTTCTACCGCGACTTCGAATGGATGGGCGTGCAGCGCCACATCAAGGTGCTGGGCATCTTCGCCCGCCTCTGCCACCGCGACGGCAAGGACGGCTACCTCAAGGACATGCCCCTGGTGATGGACTACCTGCGCCGCGCCTGCCAGCGCTACAACGGCCTGGGCGACTTCCTGCGCCTGCTCGACGAGATCGAGGGCAAGGCGGAGGCCGTGGGGTACACCTTCTGATGATGAAGGCCATGATCCTCGCCGCCGGCCTGGGCGAGCGCATGCGCCCGCTCACCGACCACACCCCCAAGCCCCTGCTGGCGGCGGGCGGCAAGCCGCTGATCGTCTGGCAGATCGAGCGCCTGCGCGCCGCCGGCTTCAGCGGGCTGGTGGTCAACCACGCCCACCTCGGCCAGCAGATCGAGGACTTCCTCGGCGACGGCCGGCGGCTGGGGGTGCAGATCGCCTGGTCGCGCGAGCCGGAGCCGCTGGAGACCGCGGGTGGCATCGCCACCGCCCTGGACCTGCTCGGCGACGCCCCCTTCGTGGTGACCAACGGCGACGTCTACGTCGATTTCGACTACGCGCGCCTGCGCCCCGTGCTTGACGACATGGCCGGCAACCCCGACCACCTCGCCCACCTGGTCCTGGTCGACAACCCGCCGCACCATCCGCAGGGCGACTTCGTGCTCGCGGACGGCCGGGTCGCGGAGCCCCCCACCCACGCCATCGGCCGCCTCACCTTCTCCGGCATCGGCTGCTACCGGCGCGAGCTGTTCGCCGGCATCGCGCCCATGACCAAGGCCAAGCTCGCCCCCCTGCTGCGCGCCGCCATGCAGCAGGGACGGGTCACGGGCGAGCACTTCACGGGCCGCTGGGAGGACGTCGGCACGCCGCAGCGTCTGGCCAGCCTGGACGAGGAGCTCAAGCATGCAGCCTGACATCGCCGTGCACCGCGCGCGCCGCGCCCGCCTGCTCAAGACCCTGGGCGAGGGGGTGCTGATCCTCGCCACCGCGCCGGAGGCGATCCGCAACCGCGACGCCCACTACCCCTACCGCTTCGACAGCCATTTCTATTACCTCACCGCCTTCCCGGAGCCGGAGGCGGTGCTGGTGCTGGTGGCTGGCAAGCGTCCGCGGCAGATCCTGTTCTGCCGCGAGAAGAATGAAGAGCGCGAGATCTGGGACGGCTTCCGCTTCGGCCCCAGGGCGGCGAAGGCGGCCTTCGGCTTCGACGCCGCCTACCCCTATGACGAGCTGGACAAGCGCCTGCCGAAGCTGCTGGAGAACCAGCCGCGCGTCGCCTACGCCTTCGGCGCCGACGCCGCCTGGGACGCCCGCGTCATGGGCTGGATCAACACCGTGCGCGGCCGCGCCCGCGCCGGCGTCACCGCCCCCGCGACGCTGAGCGACGCGCACGCCCTGGTCGACGCCATGCGCCTGGTCAAGGACGCGCACGAGGTCGGGCTGATGCAGCGCGCCGCCGACATCTCCGCGCGCGCCCACCTCGCCGCCATGCGCGCCTGCCGCCCCGGCAAGGGGGAATGGGAGATCGAGGCGGAACTGCTGCGCGCCTTCCGCCAGGAAGGCTGCCAGGCCCCCGCCTACACCTCCATCGTCGCCGGCGGCGCCAACGCCTGCGTGCTGCACTACGTCAGCAACGACCAGCCGCTCAGGGACGGCGACCTGCTGCTCATCGACGCCGCCGGCGAGTACCACGGCTACGCCGCCGACATCACCCGTACCTTCCCGGTGAACGGCCGCTTCAGCGCCGCCCAGCGCGACGCCTACGAGCTCGTCCTGGCGGCGCAGCTGGCGGCGATCGACGCGGTGCGCCCAGGCAACACCTTCAACGCGCCGCACGAGGCCGCCCTGCGCGTACTCACCCAGGGCATGGTCGACCTGAAACTGCTCAGCGGCGAGGTGGACGGCCTGATCGAATCCGAGGCCTACAAGCGCTTCTACATGCACCGCACCGGCCACTGGCTGGGCCTGGACGTGCACGACGCGGGCGAATACAAGCAGGGCGGCGAGTGGCGGAAACTTGAGCCCGGCATGGCCCTGACCGTCGAGCCCGGCCTCTACATCCGCCCCGCCGCCGACGTACCGACGGCATTGCACAACATCGGCATCCGCATCGAGGACGACGTGGTGGTCACGGACGCGGGCTGCCGCGTCCTCACCGCCGGCGTGCCGAAGGCGGTCAAGGACATCGAGGAGCACATGCGTGAGCGCTGAGACCCCCACCCACGCCGACATCGCCATCGTCGGCGGCGGCCCGGTCGGCGCCGCCCTCGCCGCCGCCCTGCAGGACAGCGGCCTGGACGTGGTGGTGCTGGAGGCGCGCAGCACGCTGGAGGCACCCGACCCGCGCGCCATCGCCTTGTCCGAGGGCAGCCGCCTGATACTGCAACGCCTGGGGGTGTGGGAACACCTCGCGCCGCGCGCCACCGCCATCGAGCGCATCCACGTCTCGCAGCGCGGCGGCTTCGGCCGCGCCGAACTCGATGCCGGCGCGATGGGCGTACCCGCCCTCGGCTACGTCGCCGAGTACGGCGACCTCTACGCCGCCATGGCGCGCCGACTCGTCGAGTCCGGCGCGCAGGTGGTGACGGGCGCGCGCGTCACCCAGGCCGGTGCCACCGCGGGCTACGGCATGGTGCGCTACGCGCGCGAGGGCGAGGAACACCTCCTGACTGCCGGCCTCGTCGTCCTCTCGGAAGGCGGCAAGGCCCTGCCGGCGCAGATGCGCGAGGAGAAGGACTACGGCCAGTCCGCCGTGGTCTGCACCGTGCGCACCGAGCTGCCGCACGCCAGACGCGCCTACGAGCGCTTCACCCCGGACGGGCCGATCGCCCTGCTACCGCTGGATCCACCCTCTCCCCCAGCCCCTCTCCCCTCGGAGGGCGAGGGGAACTATGCCCTGGTGTGGACCACCCCCGCCGCGCAGGTGGAGGAACGCCTCGCCCTCGCCGACGCCGAGTTCCTGGCGCGGCTGCAGGCCGCCTTCGGCGACCGCCAGGGCCGCTTCCTCGCCGCCGGGCCGCGCGCCGCCTTCCCGCTGCGCCTCTCGCTCGCCCGCGAGAGCGGCAGCCCGCGCCTGGTCCGCATCGGCAACGCGGCACACGTCCTGCATCCGGTGGCCGGCCAGGGCTTCAACCTGGGCCTGCGCGACGCCTGGAAGCTCGCCGAGGCCCTGCTCGACCTGCCGCGCGAGCGCATCGGCGCCGCGCCGCTCGCCGGCTACGCGCGCCAGCGCCATGCCGACATCTTCGGCGGCAGCCTGATGACCGACCTGCTGGTGGCGGGCTTCTCCAACGACAACGCCATGCTGCGCCAGGGGCGCGGCCTCGCCCTCGCGGCGCTCGACGTGCTGCCGCCGCTGAAGACCGTGTTCGCGCGCAAGATGATGTTCGGGGCGCAGACATGGTAGAGACCGCGCAACACCAGACCGCCGACATCGTCGTCCTCGGCGGCGGCCTCAACGGCGCCGCCCTCGTCTCGGCCCTGCGCCATACCGCCTACAGCGTGGTCCTGGTGGAACCCCATCCGCCCGGCGAACCGGACGAGGCCTGGGACAACCGCATCTACGCCTACAGCCCGGGCAACGTCGAGTGGCTGCGCTCGCTGGGCGCCTGGAACGAGGCGGTGCGCGCCCAGGCCGTGCAGCAGATGCGCATCCACGGCGACGACGGCGGGCGCCTGTGCTTCGACGCCCTCGACGCGGGCCTGCCGGAACTGGCCTGGATCGCCGAGAACAACCGCCTGCAGTGGGCGCTCTGGCAGTCCTGGCGCGACAGTCCCAACGTGCGCGTAACCGCCGCGCGCGCCGCATCCGTCACCTGGGACAGCAGTGGCGGCCACACCCTGCACCTGGCCGATGGCACCAGCCTGCGCACCCGCCTGCTGGTGGCCGCGGACGGCGCCCATTCCTGGCTGCGCGAGCAGGCCGGCATCGGCATCGACGTCGACGACTACCGGCACGTCGGCGTGGTCGCCAACTTCGAGACCGAGAGGCCGCATCGCGGCATCGCCTGGCAGTGGTTCCGCGCCGACGGCGTGCTCGCCTACCTGCCCCTCGCGGGCAAGCGCATCAGCATCGTCTGGTCGACGCCACCGGAACACGCCACCGAACTGCAGGCCCTGGCGCCGGCGGAACTGGCGCGGCGCGTCGCCGAAGCGGGCGGCCACGCGCTCGGCGAGCTGACCTGCATCACGCCCGCCGCCGGCTTCCCGCTGATCCGCCGCCGCGCGCGCGAATGGGTGCGCCCCGGCCTGCTGCTGCTGGGCGACGCCGCCCACACCGTGCATCCGCTCGCCGGCCAGGGCGTCAACCTCGGCTTCCGCGACTCGCGCCTGCTCGCCGGGATGCTCGCCAGTGGCGGCGACCCGGGCGAGATCGGCCGTCTCACCTCGTATGCGGCACGCCGCCGCGAGGACGTGGTGTCGATGCAGTTCACCACCGGCGGCCTGAAGAAACTTTTCGCCCGCCGGGACGGACTGACGCAGACCCTGCGCAACACGGGCATGAGCCTGACCGGGTGGTTCGACCCGCTCAACCAGGCCCTGGCGCGCCACGCCACGCTTTGATCACCCCCATGGAATCCCGTATGAAAGCCCGCATCACGCCCCGCATCCTCATCCCCCTCCTCGCCGCCGCCCTGCTCACCGCCCTCCCCGCCAGCCACGCGGGCGAGAAGGAGGTCCGCCAGGCCGTCCAGGCCCTCGCCCCCGGCGCCAAGTCCGTGAAGATCGACAAGACCGGCATGGATGGCATCTTCGAGGTCACGCTCGACGGCGAGCAGGGGCCGATGGTGATCTACGCCGACAAGAACGGGCAGTACCTCATGGTGGGCGAGCTGCTGGACGTGAAGAACCGCCGCAACCTCACCAAGGAGCGCATGGACAAGCTCACCGAGGTGAAGTGGGAGACCCTGCCGCTGCAGGACGCGATCAAGGTGGTGCGTGGCAACGGCCAGCGCAGGCTGGCGGTGTTCTCCGACCCGGACTGCCCCTACTGCAAGAAGGCCGAGCAGGAGTTCAGCAAGCTCGACAACGTCACCATCTACACCTTCCTCTACCCCCTGCCCTTCCACCAGGACGCCGCGCGCAAGGCCAGGCTGGTGTGGTGCGCCAAGGACCGCGCACAGGCCTGGCTGGACCTGATGCTCAAGGGCAGGGTGCCGGGTGGCAAGGCGGGTTGCAGCAACCCCGTCGAGAAGAACCTGGCCCTGGGCGCGCGCCTCAAGGTCGAGGGCACGCCCGCCATGATCCTCGCCAACGGCAAGCGCATCCCCGGCTTCGTGCCGGCGGCGCAGCTGGACGCCATGCTGACGGCGGCCGAGGCGCGCTGAGCGCCGGCGCCGCACCTGCGCAGGGCCGCCACCAGGCCTTCCGTCGAGACCGCCGCCGTGGCCGCCGTCTCCTGGCAGGAAATCACCCGGCAACCGCTGGCGCGCAGCCTGGCGGTCTCGCTCGCCCTGCACCTCGCCCTGCTGGCCGTCCTGCAGCCGCTGCCCGCGTACGTCGGCCAGGAGGCCGTGGTGATCAGGGCGCGCCTGCAGACGCCGCGCGCCCCTGAGCGCGAGTCCGTGCCGGAGGAAGAGGTCGTCGCCGTCGCGCCGCCGCTCCCCATCCCCCCGAAACCGACCTCCCTGCCCGAACCCGCGCCAACCACCCTGGCCAGCGAGCGGCCGGCACCGGTCAAGGTGCCCGAACCGGCCGTCCAGCCGCCACCGCCCCCCCAGGCCGCCCCGCCTGCACCGGCCCAGCCCGCGCTGGCGGGTCCGGCGGCACCCGCGGCCCCGCCGACGCTCGCGCTGCCCTCGCCCATCGACACCACCTGGTATCAGGCGCGCGAGGTCGACCGTCATCCCAAGGCAATCGGCACGATCCACCCCGAGTACCCGCTGGCGGCACGCCAGCGGGGCCAGGAAGGGACGCTGAAGCTGATGGTGAGGATCGATGACCTGGGACGGGTCCAGGATGTGGAGGTGGTGGAGAGCAGCGCCCCAGGCGTGTTCGATGAGGCGGCGATCAAGGCCTTCCGCAGCGGACGCTTCGAGCCTGCCATCAAGGACGGCCGGCCAGTCCGCTACCAGGCCTATATGCGGGTGGTGTTCGAGCTGGACTGAACGTCAGGCTCAGGCATAGGTGTCGACGTTGCCGCCGACGCCGCTGGGATTGGAGGTGGTCTGCACCTGTTCCTGCGATCTTTGCGCCTGCTGCGCGAGGTTGTCGGCGATGCGCTGCTGGTTCTGCGCCTCGTTGCGCACCGCGACGATGTTGGCCTGCAACTGGCTGGTGGCCTGGGACTGCTCGGTCGAAGATACACCGCTGATCATGGCGAATGCCCCCTTGCTTCGTTGGATGTCCTACTTTAGGCCAAGTTGGCCGCCAATGCCATTTGGCTGCGGCATCGGGTAATCCCTGGGCAGCAGCACCCACATGCGCCCCCTCTGCTTCATCGCCCCCGCCTGCCTGCCGGCCTCGTCGCCGAAGCCCCAGAAGAAGTCCGCGCGCACGTTGCCGCGGATCGCGCCGCCGGTGTCCTGGGCCATGACCAGGCGGGCCATGGGATCGCTGGAGTTGGGGCGCGTGGTCGCCAGCCACACCGGTGCGCCGAGCGGGATCACGCGCGGGTCGACGGCGATGCTGCGTTCCGCCGTGAGCGGCACGCCGAGGGCGCCGAGCGGCCCGGCACCGTTATTGGGCAACTCGCGGAAGAACACGTAGCTCGGATTGGCGTTGAGCAGGGCTGGCAGGCGCTCGGGGTTGCGGCGCCCCCAGTCCTTGATGCCCTGCATGGAGGCCTTGTCCAAGGTCAGCTCGCCGTTGTCCACCAGCCACTTGCCGATGGAACGGTAGGGGTGGCCGTTCTGGTCCGCGTAGCCGATGCGCATGGTCTCGCCGTTCTCCATGCGGATGCGGCCGGAGCCCTGGATCTGCAGGAAGAACAGCTCCACCGGATCGTCCACCCAGGCGAGCTCCTTGCCGCGCACCGGCGCGGCGCCGGTCTCGATCTCGGCACGGCTCCAGTACGGCACCACCTTGTTGCCCTGCAGGCGCCCGCGCAGGCGCAGGCTCTTCAGCTCGGGGTAGAGGGCGGAGAGGTCCACCACCAGCAGGTCGTCCGGCGCGGCATAGACCGGGAAGCGGTATTTGTAGCCGAAGGTGCGGCTGCCACGCAGCAGCGGTTCGTAATAGCCGGTGATCAGGCCCTCCTGCGCGCCGTCCGGCTGCAGCGACTGCCAGGGCTGCATCGCCCCCTGCAGGAAGGCCCGCACCGTCTCGGCGTCGGGCTCCGCCGGCAGGCCCTGCGCGGCCTGGCACACGGCGCTCCAGGCCGGGTTGCCGCGCAGCCCCTTGCAGGACTGCAGCAGCGCCGGCCAGGCCTGGGCGAGGTCGTCGCCCTGCCAGCCGGGCAGCTGGTCCCAGGCGGCCGGCCTGAACGACCCCGTGGGCACGCTCACCGGCTTGACGGGCTCCACGGCGGTGGGGGCCTCACCGCCCGGCACCGTCGTCGTGCCGTTCACACCGGTAGGGGCCGCGGGCAACGGCTGAGGCGGCGCGGGCCGATCGAACACCGGCTCGGGGCGCGTGGGCAAGGCTTCCTGTGGCGGTGCGGCGGGCGGCGGGGCGACCCCGGCGCACCCCGCCAGTCCGAGCGCGAGGGCGAGGAGATACGGCCGGATCATCACGCGGTCAATGCAGGATGCGCGGCATGGAGAGCAGGAATTCGGGCACTTCCGCGTCGAACTGGCTGCCGTCTTCCGCGACCATCTGGTAGCTGCCGCGCATCGCCCCCACCGGCGTGGCGATGGCGGTGCCGCTGGTGTACTCGAAGCTCTCGCCGGGACGCAGATAGGGCTGCTCGCCCACCACGCCGAGGCCCCGCACCTCCTGCACCTTGTCGTGTGCGTCGCTGATCAGCCAGTGGCGCGAGATGAGCTGCGCCGCGATCTGGCCGGTGTTTTCGATGCGGATGGTGTAGGAGAACACGTAGCGCCCGGCATTCTCGTCGGACTGTTCCGGTACGAAGGTCGCCTGGGCGGTGACGGTGATGTGGTACTTCCTGCTCTCTGCCATGGAATTCGCTGGGGAAGGCTCGCTGTAGGGGCCATGCAAGGGGCCCGAGGCGGCGATTGCACACGAATCGCCAGGCGATGTCCAGCCTTGCGGCAGCAGGGTCTTGCCCTGTATTCGGCCGCGCTGCGCAGGTAATATTCGGGTTTTGTTCATTTCCGGGAAACGCCATGGCCGACTTTCAAATCGCCCCCTCCATCCTGTCCGCCAACTTCGCCAAGCTGGGCGAGGAGGTCGACAACGTCCTGAAGTCGGGCGCGGACATCGTCCACTTCGACGTGATGGACAACCACTACGTGCCCAACCTGACCATCGGCCCGCTGGTGTGCGAGGCCCTGCGCAAGCACGGCGTCACCGCCCCGATCGACGTGCACCTGATGGTCAAGCCCGTGGACCGCATCATCCCTGACTTCGCCAAGGCCGGCGCCACCTACATCACCTTCCACCCCGAGGCCTCCGAGCACATCGACCGCAGCGTCGGCCTGATCAAGGACAACGGCTGCAAGGCCGGCCTGGTGTTCAACCCCGCCACCCCGCTGGACGTGCTGGAGTACATGCTGCCCAAGCTCGACATGGTGCTGCTGATGTCGGTGAACCCCGGCTTCGGCGGGCAGAAGTTCATCCCCTACGTGCTGGAGAAGGCGAAGAAGGTGCGCGCCATGATCGACGCCGGCGGCTACAACTGCCGCCTGGAGATCGACGGCGGCGTCGGCCCCGGCAACATCCTGGAAGTGGCCAAGTCCGGCGTCGACACCTTCGTCGCCGGCTCCGCCATCTTCGGTGCCGCCAAGGACACCGACCCGAACCGCTACGACAGCGTCGTCGCCGCGATGCGCGCGGAGTTGGCCAAGGCCTGACCACAAGCACTCAGCCGGCAGTTTGCAGTCGTCAGTCACTGCAAACTGCGAACGGCGAACCGATAACTGCCGACCATGAACTTCCCCCTCCCCCTCAAGGCCGTCGTCATCGACCTCGACGGCACCCTCCTCGATACCGCGCCTGACCTGGCGGACGCCGCCATGGCCATGGCCGACGACCTGGGCCTGCCGCCCATCGATCTGGCCGAGGTGAAGACCTACATCGGCAACGGCGTGTCCCGCCTGGTGAAGCGCGTGCTGACCCGCGACATGCACGCGGACCCGGCGCCCGAGCTGTTCGCCAAGGCCCTGCCCATCTACGAGAAGCACTACGCCGCCTGGGTGTCGCGCAAGAGCCGCCCCTTCCCCGGCGTGGTGGAAGGCCTGCAGGCGATCAAGGCGAGCGGCGTGCACCTGGCCTGCATCACCAACAAGGCCGAGCGCTTCACCCACCCGCTGCTCAAGGACACCGGCCTGTTCGACTACTTCGAGCTGATCCTCTCCGGCGACACCCTGCCGGAGAAGAAGCCCTCGCCGCTGCCCCTGCTGCACGCCTGCGCGGTGTTCGACTGCGAGCCCGCCGAGCTGCTGCTGATCGGCGACTCGTTGAACGACACCCAGGCCGCGCGTGCCGCCGGCAGCCCGGTGTTCTGCGTGCCCTACGGCTACAACCGCGGCCGCCCGGTGGCCGAGCTGGACCTCGACGCGGTGGTGCCGTCCCTGGCCGAGGCCGCGAAGCTGATCGTCAGGAAATGAACATGAACCCTCCGGAAACCGGCGAAACGTCGCGTCCGACGACGCGATGGCGTGACTGAGCCAGGCCCACCCACGCGTCTTCCCGTTCACGTTTTCCGGAGTTCCCCATGTTCAACGAAGAGAAGTTCAACAGTCTGGCCCGCCAGGGCTACAACCGCATCCCGGTGATCCGCCAGTTGCCGGCGGACCTCGACACGCCCCTGTCGCTCTACCTGAAGCTGGCCAACCAGCCCTACAGCTACCTGCTGGAGTCCGTGGAGGGCGGCGAGCGCTTCGGGCGCTACTCCTTCATCGGCCTGCCGGCCAAGACGGTGCTGCGCGTGCACGGCCACTTCGCCAGCGTCGAGACCAACGGCCTGCCCGTGGAGCAGAGCAACTGCGAGGACCCGCTGGCCTTCATCGAGGCCTTCATGGGCCGCTTCAAGGCCGCGCCGGTGCCCGGCATGCCGCGTTTTCCCGGCGGCATGTGCGGCTACTTCGGCTACGACACGGTGCGCTACATCGAGAAGAAGCTCGCCGCCACCTTCAAGCAGGATGACATCAAGACCCCGGACATCCTGCTCATGCTCAGCGACGAGCTGGCGGTGGTCGACAACCTCTCCGGCACCATCACCCTCATCGTCTACGCCGACCCGCTCGAGGACGAGGCCTACCTGAAGGCCCACATGCGCCTCAACGAACTGGCACAGGGCCTCAACAACCCGGTCAACCCGCCTGCGGGGGCCGGCGAGGAGGCGCACGAGGCGGCCTCCGAATTCGGCGAGGCCGCCTTCAAGGAGGCGGTGGAGAAGGCCAAGCGCTACATCACCGACGGCGACATCATGCAGGTGGTGCTGAGCCAGCGCATGAGCCAGCCCTTCCGCACCCATCCGCTCGCGCTCTACCGCGCGCTGCGCCGTCTCAACCCCTCGCCCTACATGTTCTACTACGACATGGGCGGCTTCCACGTCGTCGGCTCCTCGCCGGAGATCCTGGTGCGCCTGGAGGCGCAGGGCGAGGAACGGCTGGTCACGGTGCGTCCCATCGCCGGCACGCGCCCGCGCGGCGCCACGCGCGAGGAGGACCTGCGTCTGGAACAGGAACTGCTCGCCGACCCGAAGGAACGCGCCGAGCACGTGCAGCTCATGGACCTGGGGCGCAACGACGCGGGCCGCGTCGCCCAGGTCGGCTCGGTGCGGGTCACCGAGAACATGACCATCGAGCGCTATTCGCACGTCATGCACATCGTCTCCAACGTCGAGGGCCGGCTCAAGCCCGGCCTCTCGGCGATGGACGTGCTGCGCGCCACCTTCCCCGCCGGCACGGTGTCCGGCGCGCCGAAGATCCGCGCCATGGAGATCATCGACGAGCTGGAGCCCTCCAAGCGCGGCATCTACGCCGGCGCGGTGGGCTACCTGGGCTTCAACGGCGACATGGACGTGGCGATCGCCATCCGCACCGCCGTGGTCAAGGACGGCACCCTGTACGTGCAGGCAGGCGCGGGCATCGTCGCCGACTCGATCCCCGAGAACGAGTGGCAGGAGACCCGCAACAAGGCGCGCGCAGTCCTGCGCGCCGCCGAGCTGGCGCAGACCAGACCGCGCGGCAACGCGGTCTAGCGGCCCCTCGCGCCCGCCCCGGCGGGCCGGTCGCGGCGCATTTTCGGACATGGATGGCGCCGAAAGTGCGAAAATGCCGGGTCGACCAAACTCACCGGTTTCCCCCATGAAAGACGACCTGCCCCGCGCCTTTCCCCGCGCGCGCCGCCCGCTTCCGACCGAGCGCCTGCGTCGCCTGCGCCAGATCAACCTGCAGCTCGCCGCACTCGACCAGCCGGGCTGGGACGGGGATGACGACAACTGGCTGGACATCGCCGACGACCTGCTGCGCAACTACCGCCAGCACCGTCGCCTGCTGCAGGACTACCGCTGTCCGGCCGACCAGCGCATCCAGGACTTCGTCAACGCCTACCTCGACAGGAATGGCGTGGCCGGCCGCGTCACGCTGCCGGCGGTGAGTTTCGTGCTGGACCGCCCGGAACTGGCGGCGGAACTCTCCCTGCCGGTCGAGGCGGACCGTTTCGAGTCGCCCTGGCTCACCTCCTACCGCGTCAGGCAGGGCGTGCTGCACAACCCGCAGAAGGACCGGCGCACCACCGAGGGCGTGTTCCACGTCGTCGAGGGCGGCCTGCCGATCGCCTGGGACAAGAAGGCCGTTCCGGCCGCCACCTTCGCGGCCCTGTTCCAGGCCGCCATGAACCCGCCCGACGCCCTGCTGCGCCTGCCCTTCACCAGCGGCCAGGAACGCGAGGCGAAACTCTGGGTGTCGCTCCTGCTGCGCCCGCTGGTCTCCCCCGCGGTCCCCGGCGTGATGCCGGAAAAGCGCATGGAGACGCGATTCTTCGCCCCCGGCGGGCTGGTCTCCAATCTGGATTTCGTGGAGCGCATCTTCGGCAACGGCGGCGACCCCTACCTGCCGCAGAACGACGCCGGCCTGGACGTGGACCACTGGTCCGGCCACAGCGGCTGCGTGATCCTCGCGCCCCACCTGATCGAGGTGACCAAGAAGGCCGTGGGCCTGCCGCACTGGGACCAGGCCACCGAGCGGCAGCGCCGCGACGGCATGTGCTGGAAGGACGAGAACGAGAAATACAACGACGGCTCCGCCTTCAAGGTGGTGTGCCGCGACATGGATGGCGTGATCGTCACGATCATCGCCGACAACTACTTCGGATACTCCAAGAAGGAGGTCAAGTCGCAGATCTCCTACGCCACCAACCTGTTCGGCGGCACGGAGGAGGAACACTCGGGCGGCGCCCTCGCCTTCGCCAGCTTCAACCTCGGCGACAGCTACGGCCTGGATTCGAAATACCGCGCCAGCGGCCACACGTTCGCCGAGCTGAAGACGCGCTACGCCTCGCTGATCGACTTTCATCCGCAAGGCTACGGCGTCGACAAGGTCTGGCCCGACGTGATCTACCTGCCCGAGGACGCCCACCTCGACGTGCTGGAACAGAAGGTCTCCTGGGGCGCGGAGAGCGGCACCCCGGGCGGCCTCAAGCTGCTGGCAGGGCACACCTACGTCTACCCCAACGGCTTCAAGATCGGCCTCGAGAAGCACCCCCACGCGCCGTCCTGGCGCCTGGTCGGCAGCGAGGCGGAAGGCGTGTTCTGCTACAAGCCGTGCACGGTGTCCGGCGGCGGCAAGTCGGAGATCTCCAAGTCGCTGGAGTCCGCGCTGCTCTCCGGCCCCTACTACGTGCAGGACCTGAAGCGCGACCTCGACGAGGTGGAGAAGCTGTTCCAGCGCGACTACAGCGACCGCTTCAAGGTCGCGCGCGCGGACGGCCCCGACACCCGCCCCCTGCTCTCGCCGCAGCGCACCGTGGGCTCGGTGATCAAGCTGCTCACCCCCTCGGACGATTACACCGACGCCTACAACGCCTGGCTCGCCGGCATCCCCAACCACATCCGCGCCCTGGTGTTCGTGATCAAGCGCTTCTACCGCGAGGAATGGGCCGCCGAGGGCAACGGGAACGCCTGGCGCGAGCACTTCCACGTCGACATGGTGAACGGCCACCCCGGCCACGAGCTCAAGTTCCACCGCCGCAAGCTGGAGGCGAGCTACCTGCGCATCGGCCGCCTGGACGACGGCGCCTGGCGCGTCTACAAGACCCGCCAGGACTTCGTCGGCGCGAAGAAGATCCAGCTCGCCGATGACATCGCCGCCTCCGCCACCCTGCCGCGCGCGCCTCGCCCACCTGCGCGCCGACAGCCTCGACAGCGCCGGCGTGAAGCTGGTCGGCAACTGCGAGGCGCGCCTGTTCCAGCGCCCGGACGACGCCAGGCACCGTGGCCTCGACGCGCAGACCGAGCACGACCTCACCGAGGCGGACAACTTCATCTCCAACTTCGAGCCGCTCACCCGGCACGACGCGATCGAGCTGACCGAGGACGTGGTGACCTTCCACCACTACACCCCGGCGATGCAGGACTTCATCCGCGCCGCGGCGCAGGAGGACGGCTACTTCGTGTCCTCGGCGCACGCCCGCCTGGTGAACGGCAAGCCCAGCCCCAACGTGCGCTACCTGCAGAAGCGCCCCGACCTGCTGCATCCGCGCGAGAGCCACGTCGCCGAGATGGGCGTGCGCCTGGCGCGGCGCATGCCGGCCGAGGCGCCGGTGCACTGGATCGTGGACGCGATGCTGCCGGGCCGGCGCAACAACCCGCCGCAGCCGGGCATCCGCCCGCTCGCGGTGTATGGTCCCCTGCACTACCAGGAGCTGCCCGAGCTGTTCATGGACTTCATCGCCAGCCTCTCCGGCAAGTCGCCCTCGACCACCGGCGCGGGCTCGGAGGGCGCGCTCACCAAGGGGCCGTTCAACGCCCTCACCTACACGGCGGACCTGAACAATGCCCTGGTGTCCTTCATCCTGTGCGGCCACGACGGCTTCTCGTCCGCAGCCGGCTTCATCGGCCCGGACCGCCGCGTCGACCACGACGTCAGCTTCCTGGTGCCGGAGATCTGGTGCCGGCTCTCGCCACGCGAGCGCGACGCCGCCTGGCTGATCGAGCGCGGCTACCTGGAGCCCTTGCGCGACTTCACGCACGAAGGCGTGGCCGTCCCCGCCAGCCGCCTTGGCTATCGCATCACCGCGCGCTTCCTGCACGCCTTCCTGGGCAAGATCTTCGACGACCCGGTAGGCATCTTCGACGAGGCCATGCTGCGCCCCGAGACCCAGGACCTGTCCGCCTTCGTCGACGGCGTGCGGCACATCGCCGAGATGCACCAGAAGGTGGCCCGGGGCTACCTCGCCGACGGCTCGGTCGAGGATGCCTGCCCGCCACTCAAGGCCCTGCTGCACATCATGGCCGAGGGGCAGTACGAGGGTAAGGACCTTGCCCACCCCGAGATCCGCGCCCTGTTCACGCGCGACCACCTGCTGGCCAGCGACTGGTATCGCGAGCGCCTGGCGATCAAGCAGCAACGCGACATCGCCCTGGCGCGCCGCCAGGTGGCCTACGTGGAGGGTTTTCTCGCCACGCCCGCCTGCTGCGACCCGGACCAGCGCGAGGATTGCCAGGCCCGCCTGGTGCGCGCGCGGGCGAACCTCGCCGAGGTCGAGTCGGCCGCCTACCTGGACGGACTGCGCGGCGGCCTCGGCGCGGACTGGGTGCATCGCGCGGCTTGAAGACTGTCGGCCCATGACCGAACTCGTCCGCCTCTCCAAGCTCATGTCCGAACGCGGCATCTGCTCGCGCCGCGAGGCGGATGCCTATATCGAGAAGGGCCTGGTGTTCGTCGACGGCCAGCGCATCTCCGAGCTGGGCACGCGGGTGGACCCGAACTGCAAGATCCACCTCGCGCAGCAGGCGCAGAAGCAGCAACAGCAGCGCGTCACCATCCTGCTGCACAAGCCCGTCGGCTTCGTCTCCGGCCAGCCGGAGCCCGGCTACCAGCCCGCCGTTACCCTGATCCGCCGCGACACGCAGTGGCGCGAGGGCGGCGGCCCCGCCTTCAACCCCGCCATGCTCAAGGGCCTCGCCCCGGCCGGCCGCCTGGACATCGACTCCACCGGCCTCCTGGTGCTGACCCAGGATGGCCGTGTGGCGAAGCAGTTGATCGGCGACGACTCCGAGGTGGAGAAGGAATACCTGGTGCGCGTCGAGGGGCAGCTCTCGGAACGCGGCATGGCCCTGCTCAACCACGGCCTGGAACTGGACGGCCGCCAGCTGCGGCCCGCCCGCGTGTCCTGGCAAAACCAGGACCAGCTCAAGTTCATCCTCAAGGAAGGCCGCAAGCGGCAAATCCGCCGCATGTGCGAGCTGGTGGGCCTGAAGGTGGTGGGACTGAAGCGCGTGCGCATCGGCCAGGTACGCCTGGGCGAACTGCCGCTGGGCCAGTGGCGGCCGCTGCAGGCCGGGGAACGCTTCTAGTGACGTGAGAGGAGGAGATCGCCATGCCCAACCCAACCCCAGAACGATCCCTCCCCGCTGGCTGGCGGCACTACCTGCCGGCGTTCTGCGCCGCACTCGCGGCGGCCTGCGCCCACGCGGGCGACGTGCAGACCGCGCCGAGCGTCGGCGACTACGCACTGAGCGTCTACGCCGGCCGCCTCACCAACGGTGACTGGATCGAGTCCTTCGGCCCCAACACCCACTTCATCGACTCCGACCTGGTGGTCGCGGCCCTGGGCCGTACCGTCGCGCGCAGCCACGAAGGGGCCCTCACCTATGAACTGGAAGGCCAGATCGGCAAGCACAGCGGCCTTCAGGATCACTGGGAATACAACCTGCTCGGCGCCGTGCGCTGGCATAGGCTGCCCTGGAGTGGCCGCCTGCACTCCAGCGTCGCGGCGGGGCTCGGCCTCTCCTACGCCACCGAGGTGCCGGCTGCGGAGGCCACGCTCATCAATGGCGCGAGCGAGAAACTGCTCGCCTACTGGCACCTCGAATTGACGCTAGGGCCACCGCGCGCCGACTGGCAGGCCACCCTGCGCCTGCACCACCGCTCCACCGCCTACGGCCTGTTCGGCGACGACGGCGGGTCGAACGCCATCACCCTCGGCGTGCGTTACGCTTTTCGCTGAAGCCGCGTCCCTCCACTCACGCATGCCGCCGCCGTACGAGACGCTCCTGATCGAGGCGTTCCACAGCGCCGTGCGCGCCGTCAGCGCGGAAAGCATCCTGCCACCACACCTCCCCGCACGGCCGCGCGGCCGGCTGCTGGTCGCCGCGATAGGCAAGGCAGCTGCGGACATGGCCGCCTGCGTGGAGCGGCACTGGCCCGCCGACGCCCCGCTGGACGGGCTCGCCATCACGCGCCATGGACACGGCGTCCCCACACACCGCACCCACGTCGTCGAGGCGGGACACCCGCTACCGGATCGAGACGGCCAGGAGGCCGCCCGCGCGATGCTGGAACTGATCGGCCGGGCCGCCCCCGACGACCACGTCCTGGCGCTGATCTCAGGCGGCGGCTCCAGCCTGCTCACGCTGCCGGCGCCCGGGTTGACGCTGCCTGACATACAGGCGACGGTGCGGGGACTGCTCGGCTCCGGGGCGCCGATCGCCGACATCAACTGCGTGCGCAAGCACCTCTCGCTCACCCTGGGCGGCCGCCTCGCCGCGGCCTGCCGTGCCCCCGTCACCGCACTGCTGCTCTCCGACGTGGTCGGCGACGATCCGGGCGTGATCGCCTCCGGGCCGTTTCACGCGGATGTCACCACGCATGCCGATGCCCTCGCGGTGCTCGATGCCTGGCACGTCGAGGCGCCTGCCGCGGTCGTGGACTTCCTATGCAGGGGTACGCAGGGCGAGATCCAGGAGACGCCCAAGCCGGGGGCGGCCTGCTTCGAGCGCGTGGACACGCGCATCATCGGCAGCGGCACCACCGCGCTCGCTGGCGCGGCCGCCTTCCTGGAGGCACAGGGCGTCGAGGTGGTGCAGATGGGCGACCGCCATGTCGGCGAGGCCGAGGCGATGGCGCGATACTTTGCGGCGGAGGTCCGTGGTCTCCGTGCGTGCGCGCCGCGCCGCGCTAAGCCGCTCGCCCTGCTCTCGGGCGGCGAGGCCCAGGTCACGGTGCGCGGGGGCGGGCGCGGCGGCCGCAACGGCCAGTTCCTGCTCGCCCTCGCGCTCGACACGCGCGGGCTGGAAGGCATCCACGCCCTGGCGGCGGACACGGACGGCATCGACGGCACGGGCGACAATGCCGGCGCCATCCTCACGCCCACGACCCTTGAGCGGGCCGCGGCGCTCGGCCTCGACGCCCCGGCCTGCCTGGCGAGAAACGACGCCTATGGCTTCTTCGCCGCCCTGGATGACCTGCTCGTCACCGGTCCGACGCGGACTAATGCAAACGACTTTCGGGCGATCCTGCTAGCCTGACCAGATCGCCCGGCACGAGGCCCAGGCGTTCGGCAGCGTTGGCGCGGTTGGCGGCGATCTCCACCAGGCCGACGCTGTTGACGTACCAGAACGGCTCGCCCTTGCCCGCCTCGCAGAAGGTTGCCCGCCAGGCGATAGCCTGGCCCTTCACCTCCAGGACCTGCGAGGTCTCCACCAGGCCGCCACGCAGCCCGGTCCAGGCATTTCCGAAGTGGTCGATGTAGATGACCCGCGGCAGTTCGGCGGCATCGAAGCGCACCTCCAGGCCCTCCACCGGCTGCAGGCGGTCCTCCGGAAAACGTCCGGCAGCGATCTCGGCAGCGATCGGCGCAAACAGGTCGCGGCCGTGGAAGGTGGCGCTCAGCCCCGCTGGGCGCCACGCGATGCGCCAGGTCCGCACCCGCCGCGCGCGTGCGGCGGCAACCGAGAGCAGGCCGTTGTCCGGACCGACGAACCAGCGCCCGTCCGCCTCGAGCACCGCCGTCTCCCGCGGGCCGCCGACCCCCGGGTCGACGACGCAGAGAAAGACGCTGCCATCGGGGAAGCCCTGGGCCAGGGCATCGAGGAGGTGAGCCCCGGCATGCGCGTTGAACGCCGGCACCTCATGCAGCAGATCGACCACCGGCACGCCAGGGGCGCTGCCGGCGAGCACGGCCTTGAGTTGGCCGACGTAAGGGTCACGCAGGCCGTAATCCGTAAACAAGACGAGCATGGTCTTTCCTCCCGCAAAGAAAAAAGCCGGCTCGCGCCGGCTTTCTTTTGGTGCTTGCGATCCGCTTACTCGGCGGTCGGGGCCTCGGCACCGGTATCGGCGCGGTCCACCAGTTCGACGTAGGCCATGGGGGCGTTGTCGCCCTGGCGGAAGCCGAACTTGAGGATGCGCACATAGCCACCGGGGCGACTCATGAAGCGGGGGCCCAGGTCGTCGAACAGCTTCACCACCATGTCGCGGTCGCGCAGGCGGGAGAAGGCCAGGCGGCGGTTCGCCAGGGTCGGCTTCTTGCCCAGGGTGATCAGGGGCTCGACGACCTTGCGCAGTTCCTTGGCCTTGGGCAGGGTGGTCTTGATCGCCTCGTGCTTCAGCAGGGCGTTCGACAGGTTGCGCAGCAGCGCAGCACGGTGGCTGCTGGTGCGGTTGAGTTTGCGGTGGGACAGACGGTGACGCATTTTTCTACCTCTTCATCAAGGCTTGTCCAAGCCGGCGGGCGGCCAGTTCTCGAGCTTCATGCCGAGAGTCAGGCCACGTGCGGCGAGCACATCTTTAATCTCATTCAGGGACTTGCGGCCCAGGTTCGGGGTTTTCAGCAACTCGGTCTCGGTGCGCTGGATCAGATCGCCGATGTAGTAGATGTTCTCGGCCTTGAGGCAGTTGGCGGAGCGCACGGTCAGCTCGAGCTCATCCACGGGGCGCAGCAGGATCGGGTCGACCTGCGGCGAGGCGGCCCCACGGGCGGCGGAGGGCTGCTCGCCCACCGGCGCGACACCCTTGAGGTCGGCGAAGGAGGCCAGCTGCTCGATCAGGATGCGCGCTGCGGTACGCACGGCCTCGGCGGGTTCGATCACGCCGTTGGTCTCGATCTCGAAGATCAGCTTGTCCATGTCGGTGCGCTGCTCGACGCGCGCGCTCTCGACGCTGAAGCTCACCTTCTTGACCGGGCTGTACAGCGCATCGACCATGATCACGCCGACCGGGCGGCTTTCGTCGGTCTGCGCGCGGTTGCTCGCGGGAACGTAGCCGCGGCCGCTCTCGACCTTGATCTCCATCTCCAGCTGGCCACCCTTGGTCAGGTTGGCGATGACGTGATCGGGATTGAGGATCTCGACGTCGTGGCCGGCCTGGATGTCGGCGGCGGTCACGGAACCCTCGCCGCTCTTGGTGATGGTGATCAGGGCCTCGTCGCGGTTGTTCAGCTTGACGGCCAGGCCCTTCAGGTTCAGGAGGATGTCGACCACGTCCTCCTGCACGCCGTCCATGGCGGAATACTCATGCACCACGCCCGCGATGCGGACCTCGGTCGGCGCATAGCCCTTCATGGAAGAAAGCAGGATGCGGCGCAGGGCATTGCCCAGCGTATGGCCGTAACCACGCTCGAAAGGCTCGAGGGTGATGCGAGCCTGACGGGGGGAAATGCTGTTGACCTCAACGATGCGGGGTTTCAGCAGTTCACCGGTGTTTGACATAGTTTGCTTCCTTCAGTGAGGCGGGCGATTACTTGGAATACAGTTCGATGACCAAGTGTTCGTTGATCGTGGCGGGCAGTTCGGCACGCTGCGGCAGCGCCTTGAAGACGCCCTTGAGCGCCTTGGCGTCGACCTCGACCCACTCGGGGTAGCCGCGGCCGGTGGCGGCCTCGGTGGCGGCCTTCACGCGCAGATGCGACTTGGCCTTCTCGGCCACCTCGATCACGTCGCCGGGCTTGACGGAATAGGAAGGGATGTTGACGCGCTTGCCGTTCACCAGGATGCCGTTGTGGCGGACCACCTGGCGGGCCTCGGTGCGGGAGGCGCCGAAGCCCATGCGGTAGGCGACGCTGTCAAGACGCGCCTCCAGGAGCTGCAGCAGGTTCTCGCCGGTCACGCCCTTGCGACGATCGGCTTCCTTGTAGGTGAGGCGGAACTGGCGCTCCAGCACGCCGTAGATGCGGCGGATCTTCTGCTTCTCACGCAGCTGGGTGCCGTAGTCGGAGACGCGTGCCTGCTTGGCGCCGTGCTGGCCAGGAGCCTGATTGCGACGCTCGATCGCGCACTTGTCAGACATGCATTTCTCGCCCTTCAGGAACAGCTTCTCTCCTTCACGACGGCACTGACGGCATTTGGGGTCAAGGTTGCGAGCCACGTTTGATCTCCTTAGATGCGGCGCTTCTTGGGCGGACGGCAGCCGTTGTGCGGCATGGGCGTCACGTCAGAAATACTGGTGATCTTGTAACCCAGGGCGTTCAGGGCACGCACCGTGGAGTCGCGGCCGGGGCCGGGGCCCTTGATGCGCACTTCCAGATTCTTGACACCGTATTCCAGGGCCATCTTGCCGGCATTCTCGGCGGCCACCTGCGCGGCGAACGGGGTGCTCTTGCGCGAGCCCTTGAAGCCCGCGCCACCCGCAGTCGCCCAGGCCAGGGCATTGCCCTGACGGTCGGTGATGGTCACGATGGTATTGTTGAAGGAAGCGTGGATATGGGCGACGCCATCCGCCACATTCTTCTTGACCTTCTTGCGCACGCGAGCGCCGGTTGCCTTAGCCATGTCGTAATCCTGTTACTTCTTGATCTGCTGCTGCTTACGGGGGCCCTTGCGGGTACGGGCATTGGTGCGGGTCCGCTGACCGCGCACGGGCAGGCCGCGGCGATGACGCGTGCCGCGATAGCAGCCAATGTCCATGAGACGCTTGATGTTCATGGTGACTTCACGGCGGAGGTCACCCTCCACCACGAACTTGCCCACCCCGTCGCGCAGCTTATCCACGTCGGCGTCGGAGAGATCCTTCATCTTGACGGTGGGATCCACGCCAGCTTCTTGACAGATAAGGCGCGCACGCGTGCGGCCAATGCCGTAGACCGCGGTCAACGCGATCTCGACGTGCTTATGGTTTGGGATATTTACCCCAGCAATCCGGGCCATGAACCAACCCCCAGGAAACGAAAACTGTAAATTATATTGATAGCGCTTGCCACTTGGCAAGCATTATCAGCCTTGACGTTGCTTGTGACGTGCCTCGGAACAGATCACGCGCACCACACCGTTGCGGCGAACGATCTTGCACTTGCGGCAAATCTTCTTAACAGAGGCTTGAACACGCATGTTCGGCTCCTTTACTCAAAAATCATTTAGCGCGGTAGACGATACGCGCGCGGGACAGGTCGTAGGGCGTCAGTTCGACCGTGACCTTGTCTCCGGGCAGGATGCGGATGTAGTGCATGCGCATCTTGCCGGAGATGTGTCCCAGTACGACATGGCCGTTCTCCAGCTTCACACGGAAGGTGGCGTTCGGAAGGTTCTCGACCACCTCACCCTGCATTTGAATGACATCGTCCTTCGCCATCGTCAGCCTCAGCGGGAGATGAAGTTTCCGCCCTTGAAGTTGGCCTTCTTGAGCAGGGATTCATACTGGTGGGTCATGATGTAGGCCTGAACCTGCGCCATGAAGTCCATCGCGACGACGACGATGATCAACAGGGAGGTGCCACCAAAATAGAACGGCACGTTCCAGTTCACAATCAGGAATTCGGGGATCAGACACACGAAGGTGATGTACACGGCACCGACCAGCGTCAGGCGCGTCAGCACCTTGTCGATATAACGCGCGGTCTGTTCGCCGGGACGGTAGCCCGGCACGAAGGCGCCGCTCTTCTTCAGGTTGTCAGCGGTCTCGCGCGGATTGAACACAAGCGCGGTGTAGAAGAAGCAGAAGAAGATGATGGCCAGGGCGTAGAGCATCACGTAGATGGGCTGCCCGGGGGAGAGGGCGGCGGACACGTCCTTCAGCCAGTACATCGTCTCATGGCTGCCAAACCAGCCGGCAAGCGTGGCCGGGAAGAGGATGATTGAGCTGGCGAAGATCGGCGGGATCACGCCGGCCATGTTCAGCTTCAGCGGCAGGTGGGAGCTCTGGCCACCATAGACCTTGTTGCCGACCTGGCGCTTGGCGTAGTTGACCAGGATCTTGCGCTGCCCGCGCTCCACGAACACCACCAGGGCGGTGATCAGCACGACGCCGGCGAAGATCATCAGCACGAGCGGGATGGAGAAGGCACCGGTGCGGGTCAGTTCCAGGGTCCCGCCGATGGCATGCGGCAGGCCCGCGGCGATACCCGCGAAGATGATCACGGAGATGCCGTTGCCGAGACCACGCTCGGTGATCTGCTCGCCCAGCCACATCAGGAACATGGTGCCGGCGACGAGCGTGAACACTGCGGTGATGCGGAACATGAAACCCGGATCGATCACGAGCCCGGACTGGCTCTCCAGGGCGATGGAAATTCCGATCGCCTGGAAGGTCGCCAGCACGACGGTGCCGTAGCGCGTGTACTGGGTGATCTTGCGCCGCCCGGCCTCGCCTTCCTTCTTCAGCGCCTCGAGCTGCGGCGACACTACGGTCAGCAGCTGCATGATGATGGAGGCGGAGATGTACGGCATGATGCCGAGGGCGAACACGGAGAAACGCGACAGCGCGCCGCCCGAGAACATGTTGAACATGCCCAGGATGCCACCCTGCTGCTGCTTGAACAGGTCTTCCAGGATCACCGGGTCGATGCCCGGCACGGGGATGAAGGAACCGATCCGGAACACGACCAGGGCGCCCAGGAGGAACCAGAGGCGACGCTTGAGGTCGCCCATCTTCCCGGACATTTGGAGCAGGTTAGCCGCGCCGGACAAGTCTCAGTCCCTTTCCGCGCCGACTCAGGCAGCCGCTTCGACGCTGCCGCCGGCAGCTTCGATGGCCGCCTTGGCACCCTTGGTCACGCCCAGACCGCTGACCTTGATGGCGCGGTCAACGGAACCAGCCAGGATGACCTTGGCGGAGATGGCCAGTTGCGGCACCAGGCCGGCCTGCTTGAGCACCAGCAGATCGATGGCGTCGACCGGCAGGGCATTCAGATCGGAGAGGCGCACTTCGACCTTGAAGTCGCGGTCCAGGGAGACGAAGCCGCGTTTCGGCAGGCGACGGGCCATGGGCATCTGGCCGCCCTCGAAGCCGACCTTGTGGAAACCGCCGGCACGGGACTTCTGGCCCTTGTGGCCACGACCACCGGTCTTGCCCAGGCCGGAGCCGATGCCACGACCGAGGCGCTTGGAGGAATGCGTCGAGCCCTGCGCGGGCTTGATGGTATTGAGTTTCATCAGACCACCTCGGCCTTAACCAAGTAGTTCACTTTATTGATCATGCCGCGCACCGCCGGGGTGTCTTCCAACACACGGCTCTGATGCATGCGCTTCAGGCCCAGGCCGCGCACGCAGGCACGGTGGCTTTCGAGCGCGCCGATCACGCTTTTCACGAGGGTCACCTTGACCTTGGACTTGGCGTCACTCATGGCTTACTCCAGGATCTCGGCCACGGTCTTGCCGCGCTTGGCGGCGACTTCCGCGGGGGTCATCATCTGCGACAGGCCGTTCAGGGTCGCGCGAACCACGTTGTAGGGGTTGGTGGAACCCAGGCACTTGGCGAGCACGTTATGCACACCCATCACCTCGAAGATGGCACGCATGGCGCCACCGGCGATGATGCCGGTACCTTCGGAGGCGGGCTGGATCAGCACCACGGAGGAACCGTGCTTGCCGACCACGGCGTGATGGAAGGTGCCGTTCTTGAGCGGGACCTTGATCATCTTGCGGCGCGCCTCTTCCATGGCCTTGGTCACGGCGACCGGCACTTCGCGGGACTTGCCCTTGCCCATGCCGATACCGCCGTCGTCGTCGCCCACCACGGTCAGGGCGGCGAAGCCGAGAATGCGGCCACCCTTGACCACCTTGGTCACACGGTTGACGGAGATCATCTTCTCCTTCAGGCCGTCGCCGCGCTCTTCCTGCTGTTGTTCAGGTTTAGCCATGATCTTCCTCGCTTAAAACTGCAAACCGGCCTCGCGCGCGGCCTCAGCCAAGGCCTTCACGCGACCATGGAAGGCAAAGCCGGAGCGGTCGAAGGCGACGCTCTCGACACCCGCCTGCTTGGCCTTCTCGGCGATGCGCTGGCCGATCAGCTTGGCAGCCTCGACGTTGCCACCGTTCTTGACCTGCTCGCGCACGGCCTTTTCCATGGTGGACGCCGCGGCAACCACACGGCCGCCGGTCGCATCGATAACTTGCGCCGAAATGTGGGAATTGCTGCGATGCACGGTAAGCCGAATCGCACCGAGTTCCGCGATTTTGGCGCGGGATTTGCGCGCCCTGCGCAGACGACGGATTTTCTTGTCCATTGCAATCGCTCCAGGTTATTTCTTCTTGGTCTCTTTCAAGACCACGACTTCGTTGACATAGCGCACGCCCTTGCCCTTGTACGGCTCGGGCTTGCGGTAGGCGCGCACGTCGGCCGCCACTTGGCCGACCAACTGCTTGTCCACGCCCTTGATCAGGATTTCGGTCTGCGACGGGGTCTCGACCTTGATGCCGGCGGGCATGACATGCTCGACGGGGTGGGAGAAGCCCAGGGACAGGTTGAGCTTGTCGCCCTGCGCCTGCGCGCGGTAGCCGACGCCGACCAGGGTCAGCTTCTTCTCGAAGCCCTTGGACACGCCGTGCACCATGTTGGCGAGCAGCGCGCGGGTCGTGCCGGACATGGCATGCGACAGGCGGGAATCATCCTTGGCGCTGACCTTGATGGCGCCATCGGCGAACTCGACGCTGATGCTGGGCAACAGGGCCTGGGTCAGGCTACCCATGGGGCCCTTGACGGAAATCGAGCCGGCGGCCACGCTCACTTCCACGCCGGCCGGCACTGCAATGGGGTTCTTCGCTACGCGGGACATGTCTTAACCTCACGCAACCACGCACAGGATCTCGCCACCCACGCCCAAGGCACGCGCCTTGCGGTCGGTCATGACACCCTGGGAGGTGGAGACGATCGCGACACCCAGCCCGTTCATCACACGGGGCAGGCCGTCGCGGCCTTTGTAAATACGCAGACCGGGCTTGGAGATACGCTCGATCTTCTCGATCACGGGACGGCCGGCGTAGTACTTCAGCGCCACCTCCATCTCGGGCAGCCCGGCGTTCTCACGCACGACGAAGCCCTCGATATAGCCCTCGTCCTGCAGCACCTGGGCGATGGCCTTCTTCAGCTTGGAGGAAGGCATGCGCACGCTGGACTTTTCCGTCATCTGACCGTTGCGGATGCGGGTCAGCATATCGGCGATGGGATCACTCATGCTCATCTCGGTTCTCCCTTACCAGCTGGCTTTGACGACGCCCGGGATCTCGCCACGCATGGCGATCTCGCGGATCTTGTTGCGGCACAGGCCGAATTTGCGGAACACGCCACGCGGACGACCGGTGAGCTGGCAGCGGTTGCGCAGGCGGCTTTCGCTGGCGTCGCGCGGCAGGGACTGCAGCTTCTCCTGGGCCGCCATGCGGTCTTCGTCGCTACGGTTCACGTCGCGGATGATGGACTTCAGCTCGGCACGCTTGGCAGCGTACTTCTTCACCATCTTGCGGCGCTTCTCTTCACGGTTGATCAATGCAAGCTTGGCCATTGCAACCTCAATTCTTAAAGGGGAATTTGAACGCAACCAGCAAGGCCTTCGCCTCTTCGTCGGTCTTGGCCGTCGTGGTCACCGTAATGTTCATGCCGCGCAGGGCATCGATCTTCTCGTACTCGATCTCCGGGAAGATGATCTGTTCCTTGACGCCCATGTTGTAGTTGCCACGGCCATCAAAACCCTTGCCGCCGACACCACGGAAATCGCGGATACGCGGGATGGCGACGGTGATCAGGCGATCGAGGAATTCGTACATGCGCTCGCGGCGCAGGGTGACCATGCAACCCACCGGATAGTTGTCGCGGATCTTGAAGCCGGCGATCGACTTGCGGGACTTGGTGACAACGGGCTTCTGACCGGCGATCTTGGTCATGTCGCCAACCGCGAAGTCCATCACCTTCTTGTCACCCACGGCCTCACCAACACCCATGTTGAGGGTGATCTTGGTGATGCGGGGCACCTCCATCGGGGACTTGTAGCCGAACTGGTCAGTCAGCTGCTTGACCACGGTGTCTTTGTAAAAATCGTACATGCGCGCCATGGTCTACCCCTTACGCGTCCACAACTTCGCCGTTGGACTTGAAGAAGCGCACCTTGCGCCCGTCCTCCAGCGTCTTGATACCAACCCGGTCACCCTTGCCAGTCACGGGGTTGAACAGGGCCACATTCGAAATATCGATGGGCATATCCTTGTCCTGGAAGCCGCCCTGGGTGCCACGCATCGGGTTCGGCTTGACCGCCTTGCGCACCCGGTTGACACCCTCGACGACCAGGGCGGACTCCAGCACGCGCAGCACGGTGCCACGCTTGCCCTTGTCCTTGCCGGTCAGCACGACCACCTCGTCACCCTTGCGAATCTTTTGCATGATCAGCTCCTCACAGGACTTCAGGGGCCAACGAGACGATCTTCATGAATCGCTCGGTACGCAGTTCGCGCGTAACAGGGCCAAAAATACGCGTGCCGATCGGCTCAAGCTTGTTGTTGAGCAGCACCGCGGCATTCTTGTCGAACCTGATCAGGGAACCGTCGGCGCGACGGACACCCTTGGCGGTACGCACGACGACGGCGTTGTAGACGTCGCCCTTCTTGACACGGCCGCGCGGAGCGGCGTCCTTGATACTGACCTTGATGATGTCCCCAACGCCCGCGTAGCGGCGCTTGGAGCCACCCAACACCTTAATACACATGACGCTGCGAGCGCCGGTGTTGTCGGCCACGTCCAACATGGATTGCATCTGGATCATGTTTTCTCTCCAACTTTCCCACTCATCGCGGGGAGTTTTGGATCCCGTTCGGGTTAACGCGGAAGCGACTCCGCGCAGATTAAAAAAACGCGCGAGTGCGCGCCGAAAAGACCGCGACTATATATCGCGGCCTCATGCAATGCAAGTACTTTTTAAACCAGGCGGGCCTTCTCGACCAGACGCGCGACCTTCCAGGCCTTGGTCTTGGAGAGGGGACGGCACTCCTCGATCACGACCACGTCGCCATCGTGGAACTCGTTGTTCTCGTCATGCGCGTGGTATTTCTTGGAGAGGCGGATGACCTTGCCGTACATGGGGTGCTTGACCTTGCGCTCCACCAGGACGGTCACCGTCTTGTTCATCTTGTCGCTCACCACGGTGCCGGTGAGGGCGCGAACGACTTTGCTACCTTCTTGTTCAGTCATGATCGTACTCGTCAGTTGCCGGCCTGATCGGCCTTGACCTGCTGCATGACGGTCTTCACGCGCGCGATGTCGCGGCGCACCTTGAGCAGCTCGTGGGTCTTGTTGGTCTGCTGGGTGGACAGCTGCATGCGCAGGCTGAACTGGGCGCGCAACAGCGCCTTCAGTTCATCCTTGAGCTCGCCCACACCTTTGCTACGGAGTTCGCTGGCTTTCATTTCACACCCCAAAATGTCGGGTCACAAACGCGGTCGGGATCGGCAGCTTGGCCGCGGCCAGGCGGAACGCCTCACGCGCGATGGTCTCGTCCACGCCTTCCATCTCGTACAGGACCTTGCCCGGCTGGATCTCGGCGACCCAGTACTCGGGGTTGCCCTTACCGTTACCCATACGCACCTCGGCGGGCTTCTGGGAGATCGGCTTGTCCGGGAAGATGCGGATCCAGATGCGGCCGCCACGCTTGATGTGACGGGTCATGGCGCGACGCGCGGCCTCGATCTGGCGCGCGGTGATACGGCCGCGGCCGATAGCCTTCAGGCCGTACTCGCCGAAGCTGACCTTGGCGCCACGGGTAGCCAGGCCGGTGTTACGGCCCTTCTGTTCCTTGCGGTATTTTCTGCGTGCGGGTTGCAGCATGACTCGTTACTCCTTCGGCGCGCGCGCGGGGCGGCGGCTCTTACGCTCGGGCTCGGGAGCGGCAACCGGCTTCTCGGCGCCACCCACGTTCTCACCCTTGTAAACCCAGACCTTGATGCCGATCACACCGTAAGTGGTGCGAGCCTCGGCGACACCGTAGTCGATGTCGGCGCGCAGGGTGTGCAGCGGCACGCGACCTTCGCGATACCATTCGGTGCGGGCGATCTCGGCGCCGTTCAGGCGGCCGGAGGACATGATCTTGATGCCCTGGGCGCCAAACCGCATGGCGTTCTGCATCGCGCGCTTCATGGCGCGGCGGAACATGATGCGCTTCTCGAGCTGGGTGGCGATGGACTGCGCGATCAGGTTGGCATCGGTCTCGGGCTTGCGCACCTCCTCGATGTTGAGGGTGACGGGCACCGACATCATGCCGTTGAGCTGGGCGCGCAGCTTCTCGATGTCCTCGCCCTTCTTGCCGATGACGACGCCAGGACGCGAGGAGAACAGGGTGATGCGCGCGTTCTTCGCGGGACGCTCGATGACGATCTTGCTGATCGAGGCATGCGCCAGCTTCTTCTTCAGGAAGTCACGCACCTTGATGTCTTCGTTGAGCGTGGTCGCATAGGTCTTGCTGTTCGCGAACCACTTCGAGCTCCAGCCCTTGTTGACCGAGAGCCGGAAGCCGGTCGGATGAATCTTCTGTCCCATTTGCCTTCCTTCAGTCGCCGACCGTCACGGTGATGTGACAGGTGGGTTTGCTAATGCGGTTGCCACGACCCTTGGCGCGCGCGGTGAAGCGCTTGAGCACCGGGCCCTGATCGACGTAGATGGTCTTGACCTTGAGTTCGTCGATGTCGGCACCTTCGTTGTGCTCGGCGTTGGCGATCGCCGACTCGAGCACCTTCTTGATGGTGAAGGCGGCCTTCTGGGGCGAGAAGGTCAGGATGTTGAGGGCCTGGTCGACGGACTTGCCGCGCACCAGGTCGGCGACCAGCCGGGCCTTTTGTGCGGAAAGCCGCGTGCCACGCAAAATTGCAGATACTTGCATCGCTGCTCTCCTTATTTCTTCTTGGCCTTCTTGTCGGCGGCATGACCCTTGAAGGTACGGGTCAGGGCGAATTCGCCGAGCTTGTGGCCAACCATGTTTTCAGACACGAACACCGGGATGTGCTGCTTGCCGTTGTGCACGGCGAGCGTCAGACCGATGAAGTCGGGCAGGATGGTGGAGCGACGCGACCAGGTCTTGATCGGCTTCTTGTCGCTGATCGCCACTGCAGTCAGGACCTTCTTCATCAGATGCCCGTCAACGAAGGGGCCTTTTTTAACGGAACGAGCCATTTCTATACCTCTTACGCTTTGTGACGGCGACGCACGATCATGTTGTCGGTGCGCTTGTTGTTACGAGTGCGGTAGCCCTTGGTGGGCACGCCCCACGGCGTAACGGGCACGCGACCCTCGCCGGTCTTGCCCTCGCCACCACCGTGCGGGTGGTCGATCGGGTTCATCGCGGTACCGCGCACGGTCGGGCGAACACCGCGCCAGCGCATTGCACCGGCCTTGCCGATGGAACGCAGGCTGTGCTCTTCGTTGCCGACCTCGCCGAGGGTGGCACGGCAGTCGACGTGCACCTTGCGGATCTCGCCGGAGCGCAGGCGCAGCTGCACGTAGCTGCCTTCACGAGCCAGCAGTTGCACGGAGGCACCGGCGGAACGCGCGATCTGGGCACCCTTGCCGGGCATCATCTCGACGCAGTGGATGGTGGAACCCACCGGGATGTTGCGCAGCGGCAGGCAGTTGCCCGGCTTGATCGGGGCCTCGGAGCCGCTCATCAGCTGCTGACCGACCTCGGCGCCGCGCGGGGCGATGATGTAGCGGCGCTCGCCGTCCGCGTAGCACAGCAGGGCGATGTGCGCGCTACGGTTCGGGTCGTATTCGATACGCTCGATCTTGGCGGCGATGCCGTCCTTGTTGCGCTTGAAGTCGACCACGCGGTAGTGCTGCTTGTGGCCACCGCCCTTGTGACGGGTGGTGATGTGGCCGTTGTTGTTGCGGCCAGCCTTGCTGCTCTGCTTCTCCACCAGGGAGGCAAGCGGCTTGCCCTTGTGCAGGCCGGGCGTGACCACCTTGACGACGGCACGGCGGCCGGCGGAAGTAGGCTTGACTTTAACCAGCATGACTTATTCTCCTGCCGCGAAATTGAGTTCCTGACCCGGCTTCAGGCACACATAGGCCTTTTTCCAGTCGGAACGACGGCCGAAGAAACGTCCGAAGCGCTTGATCTTGCCCTTGACGTTGGCCACTTTCACATCCTTGACCTGCACCTTGAACAGCAGCTCGACGGCCGCCTTGATCTCGGGCTTGGTCGCGTCGCTGGCGACACGGAAGATCACCTGCTCGCGCTTGTCGGCCACCATGGTCGCCTTCTCGGAGATGACCGGGGCGAGGATGACCTGGAGCAGACGCTCCTCTTTCATCGGCACGGCGTTCATGCGTACATCTCCTCAAAGGTCTTCACCGCCTCGCGCGTCATCAGCACGCGGTCGTAGCGGATCAGGCTGACGGGGTCGGCCTGGTGGGGTTCGAGCACCAGCACGTTGTGCAGGTTGCGGGCGGACAGCCACAGGTTGTCATCCACCACGGGAGAGATGATCAGCACGCGGTCGGTGATGCCCATGCCCTTCAGCTTGCCGGCGAGGATCTTGGTCTTGGGCGCATCGACACCCAACTCCTCGACCACGCTCAGACGGCCATCCTGCGCCAGACGCGACAGGATGGAGGCGATGCCGGCGCGATACATCTTGCGGTTGATCTTCTGCGAGAAGTTCTCGTCGGGCTTGTTCGGGAAGGTGCGACCACCACCACGCCACAGCGGCGAAGAGGTCATACCGGCGCGGGCGCGACCGGTGCCCTTCTGCTTGAACGGCTTCTTGGTGCTATGACGCACTTCGGCGCGAGTCAGCTGCGCACGGTCGCCGGTACGGGCGTTCGCCAGATAGGCAGTAACCACCTGGTGCACCAGCGCCTCGTTGTATTCGCGCGCGAACAGGGAATCGGCAACGGCGACGGCGCCGGCATCCTGACCCTGGTCGTTGATAAGCTTCAGATCCATTACGCTGCTCCTTTCACCGCCGGGCGGACCACCACATCACCACCCTTGGAGCCGGGGACCGCCCCCTTCAGGAGCAGCAGACCACGCTCGGCGTCGACACGCACCACCTCGAGGTTCTGCACGGTGCGGTTCACGGCACCCATGTGGCCGGACATGCGCTTGCCAGGGAAGATGCGGCCAGGATCCTGCGCCTGACCGATGGAACCGGGCACGTTGTGGGAGCGGGAGTTGCCGTGGGAGGCGCGCTGCGAACTGAAGTTGTGGCGCTTGATGGTGCCGGCGAAGCCCTTGCCCTGGGTCACGCCGGAGACATCCACAGCCTGACCGGCCTGGAAGATCTCGACGGACACGGCGGCGCCCGGCTGATACTGGGCAGCCACATCTTCGCTGACACGGAATTCAGTCATACCAGCAGCGGCATCCACACCACCCTTGGCCAGATGGCCGGCGACCGCCTTGGTGAGGCGGCTGGGCTTGCGGGTTCCGTAGGCGACCTGAACGGCGGCGTAGCCATCCGTGCCGGCCGTCTTCACCTGGCTGACGCGATTGTTCGACACGTCCAGCACGGTCACCGGAACGGACACGCCGTCCTCGGTGAAAATGCGGGTCATGCCGATCTTGCGACCGACAAGGCCTAGACTCATTTCTAGTTCCCTTCTAAAAGGTGCCGACTGCAATTGGCCGGCTCGTTTCACATTCGGGGCCGCAGGCCGCCCCGTCGCCGTAAATCTTTAACGCTTACTGCAGCTTGATCTCGACGTCCACACCAGCGGGCAGATCCAGCTTCATCAAGGCATCGACGGTCTTGTCGGTGGGATCGATGATGTCCATCAGGCGCTTGTGGGTGCGGATCTCCAACTGGTCGCGGGAGGTCTTGTTCACGTGCGGGGAACGCAGGATGTCGAAGCGCTCGATGGCGGTGGGCAGGGGCACGGGCCCCTTCACCACGGCGCCGGTGCGCTTGGCGGTATCCACGATCTCCATGGCGGACTGATCGATCAGCCTGTAGTCGTAGGCCTTGAGGCGAATACGGATCTTCTGGTTTTGCATTTTCGTTTCCAAAACTGGAAAAGGGCGGGAGTATACCCGCCCTTTTCGAACATTGCGACTATTTTTACTCGATGATCTTCGCCACCACGCCGGCGCCGACGGTACGACCACCTTCGCGGATGGCGAAGCGCAGGCCGTCTTCCATGGCGATCGGGGCGATCAGGCTCACCGTGATGCTGATGTTGTCACCAGGCATCACCATCTCGGTGCCGGCAGGCAGCTCGATGGAACCGGTCACGTCCGTGGTACGGAAGTAGAACTGCGGACGGTAGCCGTTGAAGAACGGGGTGTGGCGGCCGCCTTCGTCCTTGCTCAGCACGTAGATCTCGGCGCTGAACTTGGTGTGCGGGGTGATGGAGCCGGGCTTGGACAGCACCTGGCCGCGCTCGACGTCTTCGCGCTTGGTGCCGCGCAGCAGGGCGCCGATGTTGTCGCCGGCCTGACCCTGGTCGAGCAGCTTGCGGAACATCTCGACGCCGGTGCAGGTGGTCTTCTGCGTGGGACGGATGCCGACGATCTCGATTTCCTCGCCAACCTTGATGATGCCGCGCTCGACACGACCGGTGACGACGGTGCCGCGGCCGGAGATGGAGAACACGTCTTCCACGGGCATCAGGAAGGGCTGGTCGATGGCGCGCTCGGGCTCGGGGATGTAGCTGTCCAGGGCGTCGGCGAGACGGAAGATGGAGGCTTCGCCGATGTCGGACTGGTCGCCTTCCAGGGCCTTGAGGGCGGAGCCGATGATGATGGGGGTGTCATCACCGGGGAAGTCGTACTTGCTCAGCAGTTCGCGGACTTCCATTTCCACCAGCTCGAGGAGCTCGGCGTCGTCGACCATGTCGGCCTTGTTCATGTAGACGATGATGTAGGGCACGCCCACCTGACGCGCCAGCAGGATGTGCTCGCGGGTCTGCGGCATCGGGCCGTCGGCGGCGGACACGACCAGGATGGCGCCGTCCATCTGCGCAGCACCCGTGATCATGTTCTTCACGTAGTCGGCGTGGCCGGGGCAGTCCACGTGGGCGTAGTGACGGGTGGCCGTCTCGTATTCCACGTGCGCGGTGTTGATGGTGATGCCGCGCGCCTTCTCTTCCGGCGCTGAGTCGATGTCGGCGTAGCCCTTGGCGGCACCACCAAACTTCTTCGACAGGATCGTGGTGATCGCGGCAGTCAACGTCGTCTTGCCGTGGTCAACGTGTCCAATCGTCCCAACGTTCACGTGCGGCTTCGTACGCTCGAATTTTTCCTTGGCCATGTTCGTAACCCTCGTTCAGTTCAATTACTTTTTGCTGTTGATCACGGCTTCCGCGACGTTCTTGGGCGCCTCGGAATAATGCTTGAATTCCATGGTATAGGTCGCGCGACCCTGGGACATGGAGCGCAGGTCGGTGGAGTAGCCGAACATCTCGGCCAGCGGCACCTCGGCCTTGATGGACTTGCCGGTGGGCAGGTCGTCCATACCCTGGATGATGCCGCGGCGGCGGTTCAGGTCGCCCATGACGTCGCCCATGTAGTCCTCGGGGGTCTCGACCTCGACGGCCATCATCGGCTCCAGCAGGGCCGGGTTGGCCTTGCGCATGCCATCCTTGAAACCCATGATCGCGGCCATCTTGAAGGCCTGCTCGGAGGAGTCCACCTCGTGGTAGGAGCCATCGAACAGGGTGACCTTCACGTCCACCACCGGGAAGCCGGCCAGCACACCGTTGTTGAGCGCCTCCTGCAGGCCCTTGTCGACCGCGGGGATGTATTCGCGCGGCACCGTGCCGCCCTTGATGGCGTCGACGAACTCGTAGCCTTTGCCCGCCTCGTTCGGCTCCAACTTGAGCCAGACGTGGCCGTACTGCCCCTTACCGCCGGACTGCTTAACAAACTTGCCTTCCTGCTCGACCTGCTTGCGGATCGCCTCGCGGTAGGCCACCTGGGGGGCACCGACGTTGGCCTCGACGTTGAATTCGCGGCGCATGCGGTCGACGATGATCTCCAGGTGCAGTTCGCCCATGCCGGAGATGATGGTCTGACCGGATTCCTCGTCGGTGCGCACACGGAAGGAGGGATCTTCCTGGGCCAGACGGTTCAGCGCGAGACCCATCTTCTCCTGGTCGGCCTTGGTCTTGGGCTCGACGGCGACGTGGATCACGGGCTCGGGGAACTCCATGCGCTCGAGGATGATGGGCTTGTCGAGGGCGCACAGCGTATCGCCGGTGATCGCCTCCTTCAGACCCACGGCGGCGGCGATGTCACCGGCACGCACTTCCTTGATCTCTTCGCGGTTGTTGGCGTGCATCTGCAGGATGCGGCCCAGACGCTCCTTCTTGCCCTTGACCGAGTTGTAGATGGTGTCGCCGGAGTTCACCACGCCGGAGTAGACGCGGAAGAAGGTCAGCTGGCCGACATACGGGTCGGTCATGATCTTGAACGCGAGGGCGGAGAACGGCGCGTCGTCGCTGGCAGGACGCTCGGCCTCGCCACCGGACTCGGTCTCACCCTTCACCGGCGGGATGTCCACGGGCGAAGGCATGTAGTCGATGACCGCATCCAGCATGGCCTGCACGCCCTTGTTCTTGAACGCGGAGCCGCACAGCATGGGGACGATCTCGCCGGCGATGGTGCGGGTGCGCAGCGCCTTCTTGATGTCAGCCTCGGAGAGATCACCCTCTTCGAGGTACTTGTTCATCAGATCCTCGTCGGCCTCGGCAGCGGACTCGACCAGCTTTTCACGCCACTCGTTGCAGGTATCGACCAGCTCGGCGGGGATGTCGGCGTACTCGAACTTCATGCCCTGGGAGGCATCGTCCCAGACGATGGCCTTCATCTTCACCAGGTCGACCACGCCCTCGAACTTGTCCTCGGCACCGATGGGCACCTGCAGGGGCACGGGATTGGCCTTCAGACGGGCCTTCATCTGTTCGTAGACGCGGAAGAAGTTGGCACCCTGACGGTCCATCTTGTTCACGAAGGCCAGGCGCGGCACGCCGTACTTGTTGGCTTGGCGCCACACGGTCTCGGACTGAGGCTGCACGCCACCCACGGCACAGTAGACCATGCAGGCACCATCGAGCACGCGCATGGAGCGCTCCACCTCAATGGTGAAGTCCACGTGGCCAGGGGTATCGATGATGTTGACGCGATGCTCGGGCAGGGAAAGGTCCATACCCTTCCAGAAACAGGTCGTCGCGGCGGAGGTGATGGTGATGCCGCGTTCCTGCTCCTGCTCCATCCAGTCCATGGTGGCGGCACCATCGTGCACTTCGCCGATCTTGTGGTTGACACCGGTGTAGAACAGGATGCGCTCGGTCGTGGTGGTCTTGCCCGCGTCGATGTGGGCGGAGATACCAATGTTGCGATAGCGCTCGATGGGGGTCTTGCGTGCCACGGTCTTGAATCCTTGTGATTAGAAGCGGAAATGGGAGAAGGCCTTGTTCGCCTCCGCCATGCGGTGCACTTCCTCGCGCTTCTTCATGGCCGAGCCACGACCCTCGGCGGCGTCCAGCAACTCACCCGCGAGACGCTGACCCATGGATTTCTCGCCACGCTTGCGCGCAGCATCCTTGATCCAGCGCATGGCCAGGGCGGCACGACGGGCGGGACGCACCTCGACGGGCACCTGGTAGTTGGCACCACCGACGCGGCGGGACTTGACCTCGACAATGGGACGCACGTTGGACATGGCCTGATTGAAGACCTCGACCGGGTCCTTGCCGCTCTTCTTGTTGATCTGCTCGAAGGCACCATAGACGATGCGCTCGGCAACGGCCTTCTTGCCGCTGTTCATGATCACGTTCATGAACTTGGCAACCTCGGTGCTACCAAACTTGGGATCCGGCAGGACGATGCGCTTGGGGACTTCGCGACGACGGGGCATGCTGTAACTCCTTGTTCTTACTTGCCAGTCTTGGCACGCTTGGCGCCGTACTTGGAACGGGACTGCTTGCGATCCTTCACGCCCGCGGTATCCAGGCTGCCGCGCACGATGTGGTAACGCACACCGGGCAAGTCCTTCACACGTCCGCCGCGCACCAGCACCACGGAGTGCTCCTGCAGGTTGTGCCCTTCGCCACCGATGTAGCCGATGATCTCGAAGCCGTTGGACAGGCGCACCTTGGCGACCTTACGCAACGCGGAGTTCGGCTTCTTCGGGGTGGTGGTGTACACGCGCGTGCACACACCACGTTTCTGCGGACAGGCCTCCATGGCCGGCACTTTGCTCTTCTCGATCGGAGCCTGACGGGGCTTTCGCACCAATTGGTTGATGGTCGGCATCTAACGCAATCCCAACATTCAAAAACGCTGAAAGTATCGGCCCGCGACGCGCGCAAATCCTGGGCGCATCGCGGGCCGGCTTAAAAAAGACTGTGGATAGTAGTGTCGGTACCCGGGACTGTCAAGCCAAAAAAATCGGCCGCAGTCAATCCGGGTTACTCGCCACCACCCTCCTCGCCACCGCCGGTGACGATGACGATCTCCTCGCCCTCCTGCACCGGCATCTCCATGCCCGACTGGCTCTTGCGCGTGCGGTGGTAGGCCAGGCCGGTACCCGCCGGGATGAGGCGACCGACGATGACGTTCTCCTTCAGGCCGCGTAGGTCGTCGCGCTTGGCCATGATCGCCGCCTCGGTCAGCACGCGGGTGGTCTCCTGGAAGGAGGCCGCGGAGATGAAGGAGTCGGTCGACAGCGAGGCCTTGGTGATGCCCAGCAGGACGTTCTCGTAGACGGCAGGCTGCTTGTCCTCGGCCAGCATCTGGTCGTTGGCCTGCAGGACCTCGGAACGCTCGACCTGCTCGCCCGGAATGAAGCCGGTATCACCCGGATCCACGACATGGACGCGACGCAACATCTGGCGCACCACCACCTCGATGTGCTTGTCGTTGATCTTCACGCCCTGCAGACGGTAGACGTCCTGCACCTCGTCGATGACGTAGCGGGCCAGCGCCTCGACGCCCTGCAGCTTGAGGATGTCGTGCGGGTCGGGCGGGCCGTCGACGATCATCTCGCCTTTCTGCACCACCTGGCCGTCGTGCACGGTGACGTGCTTGTCCTTCGGGATCAGGTACTCGTGCGGCACGCCGTCCATGTCGGTGATCACCAGGCGCTGCTTGCCCTTGGTGTCCTTGCCGAAGGAGATGGTGCCCGTCAGCTCGGCCAGCACGCCGGCGTCCTTGGGCGCGCGCGCCTCGAACAGCTCGGCGACGCGCGGCAGACCGCCGGTGATGTCGCGGGTCTTGGAGGTCTCCTGCGGGATGCGCGCCAGCACGTCGCCGACGCTCACCTCCTGGCCATCCTTCACCGTGATCAGCGAGCCGACCTGGAAGGTGATGTTGACGGCGTGGTCGGTGCCGGCGGCCTTCACCTCCATGCCGTCGGCGCCGATCAGGCGAACCTGCGGACGCACGCCCTTGGACTGCGCGGCGCCGCGACGCTTGCCGTCGATGACGATGAGGGTGGACAGGCCGGTGACCTCGTCGATCTGCTTGGCGACCGTCACGCCCTCTTCCACGTTCTCGAACTTAACGCGGCCGGCGTACTCGGTGATGATCGGCCGGGTATGCGGGTCCCAGGTCGCCAGGGCGGTGCCCGCCTTGATCTGCTGGCCGTCCGTCACCACGAGGGTGGCGCCGTAAGGCACCTTGTGGCGCTCGCGCTCGCGGTTGTTGTCGTCGACGATGGCCACCTCGCCGTTGCGGGAGATCACCACCTGCTCGCCCTTGACGTTGGTGACGTAGCGAATGGTCGCGGCGAAGCGCACGGTGCCGGCAGACTTGCCTTCCACCTGCGTGGCGGCCGCGGCACGCGAGGCGGCACCACCGATGTGGAAGGTCCGCATGGTCAGCTGCGTGCCCGGCTCGCCGATCGACTGCGCGGCAATCACGCCCACCGCTTCGCCGGAGTTCACCAGGTGGCCACGGCCGAGGTCGCGACCGTAGCACTTGGCGCACAGGCCCCAGCGGGTGTCGCAGGTCAGCGGCGTGCGCACCTTCACCTCGTCGATGCCGAGGCTGTCGATCAGGTCGACGGCGCGCTCGTCCAGCAGGGTGCCGGCGTCGATCACGGTCTCCTGGGTGTCGGGGTGGACCACGTCGAGCGAGGCGACGCGGCCGAGGATGCGGTCGCGCAGCGGTTCCACGACGTCGCCGCCCTCGACCAGGGCCTTCATGAGCATGCCGTTCTCGGTGCCGCAGTCGTCCTCGGTGATCACCAGGTCCTGGGTCACGTCGACCAGACGACGGGTCAGGTAGCCGGAGTTCGCGGTCTTCAGCGCGGTGTCGGCCAGACCCTTACGGGCACCGTGGGTCGAGATGAAGTACTGCAGCACGTTCAGGCCCTCACGGAAGTTCGCCGTGATGGGGGTCTCGATGATGGAGCCGTCCGGTTTGGCCATCAGGCCGCGCATGCCGGCCAGCTGGCGGATCTGCGCGGCGGAACCGCGGGCGCCGGAGTCGGCCATCATGTAGATGGAGTTGAAGGACTCCTGCTTGACCTGCTTGCCTTCGCGGTCGGTGACAGTCTCGTGCGAGAGCTGTTCCATCATGGCCTTGGCCACCTTGTCGCCAGCCTGGCCCCAGATGTCCACCACCTTGTTGTAGCGCTCGCCCTGGGTGACCAGGCCGGAGGTGTACTGGGCCTCGATCTCCTTCACCTCAGCCTCGGCGGCGGCAAGGATGTCATGCTTCTGCGGCGGCATCAGCATATCCTGCAGGCAGATCGAGATGCCGCCCTTGGCGGCCATGGAGAAGCCGGTGTACATCAGCTTGTCGGCGAACACCACGGTGTCCTTCAGGCCGCACTTGCGGAAGGAGGAGTTGATCAGCTTGGAGATCTCCTTCTTCTTCAGCACCTTGTTGACGTGGCTGAAGTCCAGGCCCGGGGGCAGGATCTCGGACAGGAAGGCACGGCCGACCACGGTGTCGACGCGCAGGGTGCGTTCCTGGATCTTGCCGGCCGCGTCATAGCTGCGCGCCTTGATGCGCACGGTGACCTTGGCGTTCAGGTCCACCAGGCCGGACTGCCAGGCGCTGCGCAACTCGTCCACATCGGCGAAGCGCATGCCCTCGCCCTTGGCGTTGATGCGCTCGCGAGTCATGTAGTACAGACCCAGCACGATGTCCTGCGACGGCACGATGATCGGATCGCCGTTGGCGGGAGACAGCACGTTGTTGGACGCCAGCATCAGGGTGCGGGCCTCCATCTGCGCCTCCAGGGACAGCGGCACGTGCACGGCCATCTGGTCGCCGTCGAAGTCGGCGTTGAAGGCGGTACACACCAGCGGGTGCAGCTGGATCGCCTTGCCCTCGATCAGCACCGGCTCGAAGGCCTGGATACCCAGGCGGTGCAGGGTCGGGGCGCGGTTCAGCATGACCGGATGCTCGCGGATCACCTCTTCGAGGATGTCCCACACCACCGGCTCCTCGTCCTCCACCATGCGCTTGGCGGCCTTGATGGTGGTCGCCAGGCCCATCACCTCCAGGCGGTTGAAGATGAAGGGCTTGAACAGCTCCAGGGCCATCAGCTTGGGCAGGCCGCACTGGTGCAGCTTGAGGGTGGGGCCGACGACGATGACGGAACGGCCGGAGTAGTCGACGCGCTTGCCCAGCAGGTTCTGGCGGAAGCGGCCGCCCTTGCCCTTGATCATGTCGGCCAGGGACTTCAGCGGGCGCTTGTTGGCGCCGGTCATGGCCTTGCCGCGGCGACCGTTGTCGAGCAGGGAGTCCACGGACTCCTGCAGCATGCGCTTCTCGTTGCGCACGATGATGTCCGGGGCCTTCAGCTCGAGCAGGCGCTTCAAGCGGTTGTTGCGGTTGATGACGCGGCGATACAGGTCGTTCAGGTCCGAGGTCGCGAAACGGCCGCCGTCCAGGGGCACCAGGGGGCGCAGATCGGGCGGCAGCACCGGCAGCACCTCGAGGATCATCCACTCGGGGCGGATGCCGGACTTCAGGAAGGCCTCGAGCACCTTCAGGCGCTTGGCGTACTTCTTGATCTTGGTCTCGGACGAGGTCTTGGACAGCTCGGAACGCAGCTTCTCCACCTCGACCGGCAGGTCGATGCCCTTGAGCAGGTCACGGATGCCCTCGGCGCCCATGCCGGCCTTGAACTCGTCGCCGTACTCCTCCAGCTTCGCCAGGTAGTCGTCCTCGGTGAGCAGCTGGCCCTTGGTGAGCGGGGTCATGCCGGGCTCGGTGACGACGAAGGCCTCGAAGTAGAGCACGCGCTCGATGTCGCGCAGGGTCATGTCCAGCACCATGCCGAGACGGCTGGGCAGGGACTTGAGGAACCAGATGTGGGCGACGGGCGAGGCCAGTTCGATGTGGCCCATGCGGTCGCGCCGCACCTTGGCCTGGGTGACCTCGACGCCGCACTTCTCGCAGATCACGCCGCGGTGCTTGAGGCGCTTGTACTTGCCGCACAGACACTCATAGTCCTTGATCGGACCGAAGATCTTGGCGCAGAACAGGCCGTCGCGTTCCGGCTTGAAGGTGCGGTAGTTGATGGTCTCCGGCTTCTTCACCTCGCCGTAGGACCAGGCGCGGATCTTTTCCGGGGAGGCGAGGCCGATCTTGATGGCGTCGAATTCCTCGTCCTGGGTAACCTGTTTGAACAGATCGAGTAGGGCTTTCATGGTCGGTATGCTCCTGGAACCCGATTAATAACGCTCGAGGTCGATGTCGATGGCCAGCGAACGGATTTCCTTCACCAGCACGTTGAAGGATTCCGGCATGCCGGCGTCGATCTTGTGCTCGCCCTTGACGATGTTTTCGTACACCTTGGTGCGTCCGGAGACGTCGTCGGACTTGACGGTGAGCATCTCCTGCAGGGTGTAGGAGGCGCCGTAGGCCTCCAGGGCCCACACCTCCATCTCGCCGAAACGCTGGCCGCCGAACTGCGCCTTGCCGCCCAGCGGCTGCTGGGTGACCAGGGAGTACGGGCCGGTGGAGCGGGCGTGCATCTTGTCGTCGACCAGGTGGTGCAGCTTCAGCACGTGCATGATGCCCACCGTGGTGGTGCGGTCGAAGGCCTCGCCGGAGCGGCCGTCGTACAGCTGCACCTGGGTCTTGGCCGGGGTGAAGCCGTTCTGCGCGGTGCGCGGGTCGCCGTCGGGATAGGCGATGTCCAGCATGGCCTTGATCTCGCTCTCGTGGGCGCCGTCGAACACCGGGGTGGCGAAGGGAACGCCCTTGGTCAGGTTGCCCGCCATCTCGATGACCTCGGCATCGGTGAGACCCTTGATGTCTTCCTTCTTGCCGTTGCTGTTGTAGATCTTCTCGAACAGGGCGCGCACATCCGCAGCCTTGGCCTCCGCCTTGAGCATCTCGTCGATACGCTGGCCCAGACCGCGCGCGGCCCAGCCCAGGTGGGTCTCGAGAATCTGGCCCACGTTCATGCGGGACGGCACGCCGAGCGGGTTCAGAACGATGTCGACGGGGGTGCCATCGGCCATGAAGGGCATGTCCTCGACCGGCACGATCTTGGACACCACGCCCTTGTTGCCGTGGCGGCCGGCCATCTTGTCGCCGGGCTGCAGGCGGCGCTTCACTGCCAGATAGACCTTGACCATCTTGATCACGCCGGGCGGCAGTTCGTCGCCCTGGGTGAGCTTCTTCTTCTTGGTCTCGAGCATGCGGTCGAATTCCTCGCGCTGCTTGTCGAGGGCGTCCTTGATGCCCTCCATCTGGCGCGCCAGGTCCTCGTCGGCGACGCGGATGTCGAACCAGTCATGCGGGTTCACGCTGTCCAGGTAGTCGGCGGTGATGTCGGCCTTGCCCAGCTTCTTCGGGCCGCCCTTGGCGGGCTTGCCGGTGAGCATGCGGCGCATCCGCGCGAAGGCGTCTTCCTCGACGATGCGCATCTGGTCGGCGAGGTCCTTCTTGTAGGCGCGCAGCTGCGAATCGATGATGGAGTTGGCGCGGGTGTCGCGCTCGATGCCCTCGCGGGTGAACACCTGCACGTCGATGACGGTGCCGCTCATGCCGGTGGGCACGCGCAGGGAGGTGTCCTTCACGTCGGAGGCCTTCTCGCCGAAGATCGCGCGCAGCAGCTTCTCTTCCGGGGTAAGCTGGGTCTCGCCCTTGGGCGTGACCTTGCCGACCAGCACGTCACCGGCGGTGACCTCGGCGCCCACGTAGGTGATGCCGGCCTCGTCCAGACGCGAGAGCTGCGCCTGCGCCAGGCTGGAGATGTCGCGGGTGATCTCTTCCGGGCCCAGCTTGGTGTCGCGCGCCACCACCGAGAGCTCCTCGATGTGGATGGAGGTGAAGCGGTCTTCCGCCACCACGCGCTCGGAGATGAGGATGGAGTCCTCGAAGTTGTAGCCGTTCCAAGGCATGAAGGCGACCAGCATGTTCTGTCCCAGCGCCAGCTCGCCCTTGTCGGTGGAGGCACCGTCGGCGATCACGTCGCCGCGCGCGATCTTGTCGCCCAGGCGCACCAGCGGACGCTGGTTGATGTTGGTGTTCTGGTTGGAACGCTGGTACTTGGTCAGGGTGTAGATGTCCACACCCACCTTGCCGGCCACCGCCTCGTCATCGTTGACGCGGATCACGACGCGGCTGGCGTCGACGTAGTCGACCACGCCGCCGCGGTGCGCGGTGACGACGGTGCCGGAGTCGACGGCGGCGGTACGCTCGATGCCGGTGCCGACCAGGGGTTTATCGGGACGCAGGCAGGGCACGGCCTGGCGCTGCATGTTGGAACCCATCAGCGCGCGGTTGGCGTCGTCATGCTCCAGGAAGGGGATCAGCGAGGCCGCCACGGAGACCACCTGCGACGGCGCGATGTCCATGTACTGGATGCGGTCCGGGGTCGCCAGGGTGAATTCGTTGCGATACCGGCAGGAGACCAGATCGCCGGTGAAGGCGCCCTTGTCGTCCAGTTCCGCGTTCGCCTGGGCGATCACGTACTGCGCCTCCTCGATGGCGGACAGGTACTCGATCTCGTTGGTCACCTTGTTGTCCGTCACCTTGCGGTAGGGCGTCTCGATGAAGCCGTACTCGTTGGTGCGGGCGTACAGGGCCAGGGAGTTGATCAGGCCGATGTTCGGGCCTTCCGGGGTCTCGATCGGGCAGACGCGGCCGTAGTGGGTCGGGTGCACGTCGCGCACCTCGAAGCCGGCGCGCTCGCGCGTCAGACCGCCGGGGCCGAGCGCGGAGATGCGGCGCTTGTGCGTGATCTCGGACAGCGGGTTGGTCTGGTCCATGAACTGCGACAGCTGGCTGGAGCCGAAGAACTCCTTCACCGCCGCCGAGATCGGCTTGGCGTTGATCAGGTCATGCGGCATCAGGTTGTCGGACTCGGCCTGCGACAGGCGCTCCTTGACCGCACGCTCGACGCGGACCAGGCCGGCGCGGAACTGGTTCTCCGCCAGTTCGCCGACGGAACGCACGCGGCGGTTGCCCAGGTGGTCGATGTCGTCGATCTCGCCGCGGCCGTTGCGCAGTTCCACGAGGATCTTGATGACCTCGACGATGTCCTTGGGCGACAGGGTGTAGCGCTCCTGCACGCGGGCGTTCAGGACCTTGGGGTCGAAGCCGGCGGCCTTGAGCTGCTTGTTCATCTCGGCCAGCTTCGCCTCGGCCTCCTCCAGGGTGGCGACACCCTCCAGGCTGACCTTGGACAGGGTGGCCTCGGGGCACACGCCATACATCTCCACCAGGGCGGCGGCCAGCTTGTTCTCGCGGTGGTGCGGCGGGAACACGATCTCCCAGCTGGTCTTGGCCGGCGCGTTGATGCGGCGGTTGAACTTCATGCGGCCGACCTTGGACAGGTCGTAGGCGTCGCTGTTGAAGAACAGGCGGCTGAACAGGGCCTCGACGGCGTCCTCGGTGGGCGGCTCGCCAGGGCGCATCATGCGGTAGATGGCGACGCGCGCGGTCCACTGGTCCACCGTCTCGTCGGCGTTCAGGGTCTGGGAGATGAACGGGCCGTGGCCGAGTTCGTTGATGTACAGGGTCTGGAAGTCGCCGACCTTGGCGGCCAGGATCTTCTCCAGCAGGGCCTCGGTGATCTCCTCGTTGGCACGACCGAGCAGCTCGCCGGTCTCCTCGTCGACCAGATTCCTGGCCAGGATGCGGCCAAGCACGAACTCGTTGTCCACCGTCAGTTTCTTGACGCCTGCGGCCTCAAGGTCGCGGATGTGCTTGCTGGTGACGCGCTTGTCCTTGGCGACGATGACCTTGCCGTCCTTGCCGGCGATGTCGAAGCGCGCGGTCTCGCCCTTCAGGCGTTCCGGCTTGAGTTCGAATTCGATGCCCTTCTTGCCGACATGGAAGGAGTCGGTCTCGAAGAACATGTCGAGGATCTGCTCGATGCTATAACCCAGGGCCTTGAGCAGGATGCTGACGGGCATCTTGCGGCGGCGGTCGACGCGGAAGTACACGAAGTCCTTGGGATCGAACTCGAAATCGAGCCAGGAACCACGGTAGGGGATGATGCGCGCGGAGAACAGCAGCTTGCCGGAGGAATGGGTCTTGCCCTTGTCGTGTTCGAAGAACACGCCGGGGGAACGGTGCAGCTGGGAGACGATGACCCGCTCGGTGCCGTTGATGACGAAGGAGCCGTTCGGGGTCATGAGCGGGATCTCACCCATGTAGACCTCCTGCTCCTTCACCTCCTTGATCTTCTCCTTCACGCTCTCGCGGTCCAGGATCACCAGCCGCACGCGCGCGCGCAGGCTGGCGGCGAAGGTCAGGCCGCGCTGCTGGCATTCGACGATGTCGAACACCGGGGTGCCGAGCTGGTAGCTCACGTATTCCAGGCGGGCGTTGCCGCTGTGGCTGATGATCGGGAAGATGGACTTGAACGCCGCTTCCAGGCCCACGTCCTGGCGGGACTCCATGGGCACGCCTTCCTGGATGAACTCGCGGAAGGACTCGATCTGGGTGGTGAGCAGGTAGGGCACCGGCAGAACGCTGACGCGTTTGGCGAAGCTCTTGCGAAGGCGCTTTTTCTCGGCGAATGTGTAGGTCATGACAGTTCCGTCTCCAGTAGACAGGGATCAGGTATCAGAAATTCCGTTCCAGCTCGGGCACTTGAATAGACTCGCTTGCCCGTCGGTACCGCATCCCTGATAGCTGATGCCTGAAACGCCAAAAGGCCGGCGGTGTGACACCGCCAGCCTCCGGGTGGGCAGGGGGCCTGCGCCCCCTGAACCCAGTTGCAGCATTGCTTACTTGATCTCGGCGGTGGCGCCCGCTTCGGTCAGCTGCTTGGCGATGTCGTCGGCCTCGGCCTTCGGGCAACCTTCCTTGACGGGCTTGGGAGCGCCGTCGACCAGGTCCTTGGCTTCCTTCAGACCCAGGCCGGTGATGGCGCGCACCACCTTGATGACGCCCACTTTGTTGGCGCCGGCGGCGGTCAGGATCACGTCGAACTCGGTCTTCTCCTCGGCGGCGGCCGCGGCACCACCACCAGCGGCGGGGCCGGCAACGGCCAGGGCGGCGGCGGAGACGCCAAACTTCTCTTCGAACGCCTTCACCAGGTCGTTCAGTTCCATCACCGTCATGGCGCCAACGGCTTCCAGGATGTCTTCTTTGCTAATAGCCATGTTCAAAACTCCAAAATCGATAGTCGTGAGAGTGTGTACGAATGCGCGTTCGTGGGATCAAGCGGCGGCGCCTGCTTCCTCGCGCTGCTTGGCCAGGGCGGCCAGGGCGCCGGCGAAGCCGGAGACCGGGGCCTGCATGACGCCCAGCAGTTTGGCGAGCAGTTCCTCGCGGCTCGGGATGGAGGCCAGCTCTTTCACACCGGCTTCGTTCATCACCTTGCCGGCATAGGAGCCAGTCTTCAGGATCAGCTTGTCGTTGGTCTTGGCGAAATCGTTCAGGACCTTGGCGGCAGCGACAGGGTCGGCGGAGATGCTGTAGATCAGCGGCCCGACCATGTGCTGGGCAAGATCGGCGAACGGCGTACCCGCCACGGCGCGACGCACCAGGGTGTTCTTCAGCACGCGCAGGTAGACGCCGGACTCGCGGGCCTTCTTGCGCAGCACGGTGAGATCGCTCACCGCAACGCCACGGTACTCGGCCACGACGATGGTCTCAGCGCCGGCCACCTGTGCCGACACCTCGGCCACGACGGCCTTCTTGTCATCAAGATTCAGACTCAAGGTCTTTCCTCCTTTCAAGTCAACACGCGGTGAGCCAGACGCCTCACCGCACCCACGGCGACCTGAACCAGGAGTCTCGCCACTTGCCCATACCAGCTCAAACGGCCATCAATCCTGTTCGGGGTACACCGTCTGCGCAGGCAGACTTGCCATTAAGCCTCGGCGGCGTTGTTGCCACCGCCTCGGCACCTGCGGTCTTTGACGATCTGCCGCCCCATGCGGGCGGCGGCAGCCCAAAGTTCCGTCCCGGCGCAAGCCGGGATTCAATTACTACGTATTACTGCTGCGCGGACAGGCTGGCCTGGTCAACGCGCACGCCGATCCCCATGGTGCTGGAGACGGACACCTTCTTCATGTACACGCCCTTGGAGCTGGCGGGCTTGGCCTTGTTCAGGGCATCGATCAGCGCCACCAGGTTTTCCTTCAGGGCCGCCGGCTCGAAGGAGGCGCGGCCGATGGTGGCATGGATGATGCCGGCCTTGTCAGTGCGGTACTGCACCTGACCGGCCTTGGCGTTCTTCACCGCCTCGGCGACGTTGGGGGTCACGGTGCCGACCTTGGGGTTCGGCATCAGGCCGCGCGGACCGAGGATCTGGCCCAGCTGGCCGACCACGCGCATGGCGTCCGGCGTGGCGATGACCACATCGAAGTCCATCTTGCCCGCCTTCACGTCGGCAGCCAGGTCCTCGAAACCGACGATGTCGGCACCGGCGGCCTTGGCGGCCTCGGCGTTGGCACCCTGCGCGAATACGGCGACGCGCACGGTCTTGCCGATGCCTCGCGGCAGCACCACGGAACCGCGCACCACCTGGTCGGATTTACGCGGATCGACGCCCAAGTTGATGGAGGCATCGACGGACTCGTCGAACTTGGCGGTGGCGGCGCTCTTCACCAGGGCCAGGGCCTCGTCGATGGCGTAGTTCTTGGTGCGATCCACCTGGGCACGCACGCTCTTCAGACGCTTGGTCAGTTTGGCCATGTCACACACCCTCCACGTTCAGGCCCATGCTGCGGGCGGTGCCGGCGATGGTGCGCACGGCCGCGTCCATGTCGGCAGCGGTGAGGTCGGGCATCTTGGTCTTGGCGATCTCTTCCAGCTGGGCGCGGTTGATCGTGCCCACCTTGTCGGTATGCGGCTTGGAAGAACCCTTCTGCACGCCGGTCGCCTTCTTGATCAGCACCGTCGCGGGCGGGGTCTTCATGATGAAGGTGAAGCTCTTGTCCGCGTAGGCCGTGATGACCACGGGGATGGGCAGACCCGGCTCGAGGCTCTGGGTCTGGGCATTGAACGCCTTGCAGAACTCCATGATGTTCAGACCGCGCTGACCCAGGGCGGGGCCGATGGGCGGCGACGGGTTGGCCTTGCCGGCCGGCACTTGCAGCTTGATGTAGCCAATAATCTTCTTGGCCATGGTTTACTCCTGTTGAGTGAGTTCGATCGCGGGTTCGCGCCACACGGCGCTACTGACGCTCCTCTGCCGGTTTAGGGCCTCGGCAGGCCGTATAAATCAGGCCTTCTCGACCTGCGAGAAGTCCAGCTCGACGGGGGTGGCGCGACCGAAGATGGTCACGGACACGCGCAGCTTGCTCTTTTCGTAGTTCACTTCCTCGACGGTGCCGTTGAATTCGTTGAACGGGCCGTCGATCACGCGCACCATCTCGCCCGGCTCGAAGGTGACCTTCGGCTTCGGCTTCTCCACACCCTCCTGCATCTGCTGCAGAATCGCCTGCACCTCGCGCTCGCTGATGGGCGCGGGCTTGTTGGCGGTACCACCGACGAAACCGGTGACCTTGGGCGTGCTCTTCACCAGGTGCCAGGAGTCGTCGTTCATCTCCATCTGCACCAGCACGTAGCCGGGGAAGAACTTGCGCTCGGTGGTCCGCTTCTGGCCACCCTTCATTTCCACCACTTCCTCGACCGGGACCAGGATCTCGCCGAAACTGTCCTGCATGCCGTTACGCTCGATGCGTTCCTTCAGGGCGCGCTGGACACTCTTCTCGAAGCCGGAATAGGCATGCACCACATACCACTGCATCGTCATCACTCACCCCTGCTCATCAGCAGTTTCACCAGCCACAGCAAGGTGCCGTCGACCGCCCAGAGAAACAGGGCCATGACCACGACAAAGGCGGCGACGACGCCGGTCATCTGCATGGTCTCCTTGCGCGTCGGCCACACCACCTTGCGCGCCTCGATCACGGATTCCTGGCTGAACACATAGAACTGACGCCCCGGCTCGGTGAACCAGGCAACCGCCGCCGCCGCGCCCAGGCCCGCAAGGACCGACACGACCCGCACCACGGTGGGCATGTCGGACAACACATAGAAGCCGACGATACCCGCCGCCACCAGAAGGGCCGCGGCCAGCAATTTGAAGTTATCTAGCATCTAGGGTTTGATCGACCGGCGTTACCCGATGTCCCGTTAGGTACTGCTTATCTGGCAGGCCAGGAGGGTCTCGAACCCCCAACCTTCGGTTTTGGAGACCGACGCTCTGCCAATTGAGCTACTGGCCTGTACTTTCCTACTGCACTACTGACAACAAAAGGCGGGAGACCCGCCTTTCATCGCCGATTACCCATCAATTACTCGATGATCTTCGCCACCACGCCGGCGCCGACGGTACGACCACCTTCGCGGATGGCGAAGCGCAGGCCGTCTTCCATGGCGATCGGGGCGATCAGGCTCACCGTGATGCTGATGTTGTCACCAGGCATCACCATCTCGGTGCCGGCAGGCAGCTCGATGGAACCGGTCACGTCCGTGGTACGGAAGTAGAACTGCGGACGGTAGCCGTTGAAGAACGGGGTGTGGCGGCCGCCTTCGTCCTTGCTCAGCACGTAGATCTCGGCGCTGAACTTGGTGTGCGGGGTGATGGAGCCGGGCTTGGACAGCACCTGGCCGCGCTCGACGTCTTCGCGCTTGGTGCCGCGCAGCAGGGCGCCGATGTTGTCGCCGGCCTGACCCTGGTCGAGCAGCTTGCGGAACATCTCGACGCCGGTGCAGGTGGTCTTCTGCGTGGGACGGATGCCGACGATCTCGATTTCCTCGCCAACCTTGATGATGCCGCGCTCGACACGACCGGTGACGACGGTGCCGCGGCCGGAGATGGAGAACACGTCTTCCACGGGCATCAGGAAGGGCTGGTCGATGGCGCGCTCGGGCTCGGGGATGTAGCTGTCCAGGGCGTCGGCGAGACGGAAGATGGAGGCTTCGCCGATGTCGGACTGGTCGCCTTCCAGGGCCTTGAGGGCGGAGCCGATGATGATGGGGGTGTCATCACCGGGGAAGTCGTACTTGCTCAGCAGTTCGCGGACTTCCATTTCCACCAGCTCGAGGAGCTCGGCGTCGTCGACCATGTCGGCCTTGTTCATGTAGACGATGATGTAGGGCACGCCCACCTGACGCGCCAGCAGGATGTGCTCGCGGGTCTGCGGCATCGGGCCGTCGGCGGCGGACACGACCAGGATGGCGCCGTCCATCTGCGCAGCACCCGTGATCATGTTCTTCACGTAGTCGGCGTGGCCGGGGCAGTCCACGTGGGCGTAGTGACGGGTGGCCGTCTCGTATTCCACGTGCGCGGTGTTGATGGTGATGCCGCGCGCCTTCTCTTCCGGCGCTGAGTCGATGTCGGCGTAGCCCTTGGCGGCGCCACCAAACTTCTTCGACAGGATCGTGGTGATCGCGGCAGTCAACGTCGTCTTGCCGTGGTCAACGTGTCCAATCGTCCCAACGTTCACGTGCGGCTTCGTACGCTCGAATTTTTCCTTGGCCATCGTCTATCCCCTAGCAATACCGAATAAACACAACTAAACAAAAAAACTGGTGCCCATGGGCAGGATCGAACTGCCGACCTCTCCCTTACCAAGGGAGTGCTCTACCACTGAGCCACATGGGCGAAACTTTTCCCTGCATTCTTCCAATCTGGAGCGGGTAGCGGGAATCGAACCCGCGTCATCAGCTTGGAAGGCTGAGGTTCTACCATTGAACTACACCCGCCTTACCCCGCCATTACAGGCGTGGCGCGGTATGAAACCTGGTGGTGGGGGAAGGATTCGAACCTTCGAAGGCAGTGCCGTCAGATTTACAGTCTGATCCCTTTGACCGCTCGGGAACCCCACCGCGAAAGCGCGGCATTATTGGCGTGATCGGCGGTCTTGTCAATCGACTATTGCGAACACAATTCCGCCGGCGGCAAAATGCCCTGCGTTATAGTGTCACGGTCCTGCACAACGCAATCCCCGTGGCCACCCATCTGGAGCTCGACCGGTTTCTGGCGGAAGTCGAACGACGCGCCTACAAGCACGCCATTTACGCCATCCGCGATCACCACGCCGCGCTCGACGTGGTGCAGAACGCGATGATGAAGCTGGCCGAGCGCTATGCGGACAGGCCGGTTGACGAATTGCCGATGCTGTTCCAGCGCATCCCGCAGAACGCCATCCATGACCATTTCCGCCGCGCCAAGGTGCGCGACTACTGGGTGCGCCTGGTGTCGCCGCTGAGCGACCGGGACGAGAAGGACACGGAGACCCTGGACAGCCTCGCCGACCAGGCGCAGGAACTCGCCGCCCCCTCTCCCGAACAGGAAGTGGACGCGAGCCAGCACCTGGTTCTGATCGAGCGGGCCCTCATGACCCTGCCGGAGCGTCAACGCCAGGCCTTCCTGCTGCGTTACTGGGAAGGCATGGATGTCGCGGAGACTGCGAAGGTCATGGGTTGCAGCCAGGGCAGCGTGAAGACCCACTGTTTCCGCGCCGTGAATGCCATGGCGCAAAAACTACAGGCGATGGGCATCAAGCCATGAACGAACACCACCATGAGCGCGCCGAACAGGCCGCCGCGACCGTGATCGGCATCCTCGACCAGGGGACGCGCGAGATCGACGCCGCCACCCTTGACGGACTCTACGAGGCCCGACGCCGCGCGGTTACCGGCGCGCAGGCCCGACATGCCGGCGATGGCGTCCTGGCGCTCTCCCGCCACCCCATGTGGTTGGGCATGGCACTCGCCGCGGCCCTGCTCGCCGCGCTCTGGTTCGGGCTGCGCCAGCCGGGGACGACCACCCCGGCTGCAGGCGACACAAGCGAACTGGACATCCTGCTGCTCACCGGCGAGGTCCCCCCGCAGGTCTTCGCCGACTGGGGCCTGGTCAACCAGGAAAACGTCGAGGACGTATGCATCGCGGACTCCTGATCCTCTCCCTGCTATGCGCCGCGGGCCTGGCACTTGCCGGCGAACCGCGCCCCTGGTCGCAACTCACGCCGCAGGAACGGGCGGCGCTGGCCCCCCTCGCCTCCGAGTGGCACACCCTCCCCGTACCCCAGCAGGAGAAGTTGCTCCAGGTGGCGCATCGCTTCGCCAGCCTGCCGCCGAACCGGCAACAGCTGCTGCACAGGCGCCTGCGCGCCTGGGCGCACCTGACGACCGAGCAGCGCCAGGCGGCGCGCCAGAACCTGAGCCGCATCCAGACCCTGCCGGCGGCGGACCAGAAGAAGATCAAACAACGCTGGCTGGATGCCCTGTGCGACGAATATCCCGCCCAAGCCACCGCCCCCCCGAAGCGATGACCCCACCCACGCCCTCCGTCGGCCGGCGCCTGCTGTGCGCCATGTACGACGGCCTGCTGCTGAGCGCCGTGCTGTTCGTCGCGACCTTTCCCTTCGTCGCCCTCACCCGGTACATCGACCCCTCCATCAGCCGCCCCCTGCTGCAGGGCTATCTTTTGCTGGTGGCGGGCCTCTACTTCACGCTGTTCTGGCGCAAGGGGCAGACGCTGGCGATGAAGACCTGGCGCATCCGCCTGGAGACGCTCGACGGGGGACGACCAGGTTGGGCGCAGGTATGGCTGCGCTACGTGTTCGCCTGCTGCAGCCTGGCCTGCCTGGGCGTAGGGTGGTGGGCGGCATGGCTGCGGGCCGACCGCCAGTTCCTGCAGGACCGCCTGGCCGGCACGCGGCTGGTCGACCGCGCCTAGCCGGCGGCACCTATCTCCGCTCCAGCCACCACACCGCTGCCATGGCGGCGAGGGCAAAGGTCAGCATCGGCGCCAAGGCGGCGGCGGGCGCGGACCAGTCGAGCAACTGCGCGGTCTGCGCCACCAGGCGGTTGGCGAGATGGAAGCCCAGGCCCAGCAACACGCCGGCGAGCAGGCGCCCGCCCGCACCGCCGGCGCGCGGCGGCACATAGGCGAAGGCGAGCGCCAGCAGGAGCATGATCGGCCCGGCCGCCGGATAGATCAGCTTGTTCCACAGGGCGATCTCATAGCGGCTCGCGTCCTGCCGGTTCTCCTTGAGATGGGCCACATAGGCCCGCAGCGTGGCGATGGACATGCGCGAAGGCGAGACCATCAGCACCGACAGGAGATCGGGTGTGATCGCGGAGCGCCACGCCTGGTCCGGCACGCGGGAGGTGCGGGTGCGGGTCGCGCCGATCGTCGTCTCGGTCACCTCGCGCAGCATCCAGCGGCCGTCCGCCCACTCCGCCCGCCCCGCATGTAGCATGGCGCGCAGATGCAGCTCGCCGTCGAACATATACAGGCGCAGGTCGCGCAGGCTGGCATCCGGTTGCATCTCGCGCACGTTGACGAAGGTGTTGCCGTCCTTCGCCCACAGGCCGGTCTGGAACTCGCGCGCCACCACGCCACTGGTGGCGCGCGCCTTGAGCTGGCGCGCGGCCTGCTCGGTGTGCGGCGTGACATATTCGCCCAGCAGCAGGGTCAGCCCCCCCAGGAAGGCGCCCAGCACCAGCATCCAGGTCACCAGCCGGTACATGGACAGGCCGGCGGCGCGCATCACGCTGAACTCGGAGGCGAGCGCCAGGCGGTTCCAGGCGAACAGGGCGCCGATCAGCAAGGCCACCGGCATCAGCTCGTACAGGCGCACCGGCGTGCCGATGGCGACGTAGACGAGGGCCAGCAGGGGGGTGTAGGCCGGCGAATGCGCATCCGCCAGCTCGCTGACGAAGTCGAAAAAGGAGAACAGTCCGAGCAGCGCCAGCACGGCCAGCAGGGTCGAACCGAGGATCTCGCGCGCGACGTAGCGGAACAGGGTGCTCATCGTGCCCACGGCCCCCGGAAACGCTGCCAGTAAAGGCCCAGCAGCACCAGGAGCATGCCGCCGTGCACCAGCAGCACCGCCTCCAGGGCGCCGAGGCGGGCATGCGTCACCCAGCCCTCGGAGAGGCCGACGAAGTTGTTGTAGGCGACGTAGATGAGGATGGCGAACACCACGTTCATCGAGCGTCCGGCGCGCGGATTCACATAGCTCATGGGCACCGCAAGCAAGGCCAGCAGCAGCGCGCTCACGGGATAGCCCAGGCGCCACACCCACTCGCCCATGTTGCGCGGCGTCGGGTTCGCCCACAGCTCGCCCAGGCCGAGCATGCGCGGGCTGGTAGCGATCTCCTCCAGGGCCTGGGGCTGGATGCGCACCGCGTAGCTGGCGAACTCGCCGACGCGGAAATCCGCCTCGCCGGGCGTGCCCTCGTAGCGGCGCCCCGCCTCGAGGACGAGATAGCGCTCGCCGTCGTCGCGGGTCACGACATGCCCCAGCCGGGCGACCATGATGCCGGTGCGCCCGTGCATCTGCGACTGCACGAACACGTTGCCGACGTGCAGGCCGTCGGCCGACACCGATTCGACGAAATGCACGCGCTTGCCGCCGCCGAACTCCGTGAACATGCCGGGCGCCAGGGTCGCCGCCTCGTCGCGGCTCCTGAGGATCTGCTCGTACGCGGCCTGACGCTGCGCCGACCAGGGGATGACGACGAAGCTCGCCACCGCCACCAGCAGCACCATGGGGAGGGCGAACAGCAGCACCGGCCGCGCCCAGCCCCAGGGCCCGACGCCGGCGGACATCCAGATCACCGCCTCGCTCTCGCGCCACACCCTCGCCAGGGTCATGAACACGCCGACGAACAGGGCGACCGAAAGCAGCACCGGCAGGAAGCGCAACACGCCGAAGGTGAGCATGGGCAGCACCGCACCCGCCTCCAGGTCGCCGATGGCGGCCTTGCCGAGCACCCGCACCAGGGCGACGACGACGAAGATCGCGGTGAGGGTGGCGAACGCGGTGGCGGCCATGGCCGCCATCTCGCGCGTCAGGGCGGTATCGAAACGGGCCATCAGGCGCGGGTGTTTTGACTAGTCGATGCGCCCCCCCAATAATCGCCGGCCACGGCCTTCGGCCACCCGGACGGATATTTGGAGAGCGCAATGGAATTCAGCATCAAGAGTGGCAGCCCAGAAAAGCAACGCACGGCATGTGTCGTGGCGGGGGTGTACGAAAACCGCAAGCTCAGCCCCGCCGCGCAGGTCCTCGACCAGGCCGCGCAGGGTTACGTGGCCGACATTCTCCGGCGCGGCGACATGGACGGCAAGACGGGCGCCACCCTGCTGCTGCACAAGGTGCCGGGCCTGAGCGCCGAGCGGCTGATGCTGGTGGGCCTGGGCAAGGAGGGCGAAACCGGCGACAAGGCCTACCGCGACGCGGTGCGCGCCGCGCTCAAGTCCCTCACCGAGATCGGCGTGGCCGACGCCCTGCTGTGCCTGGCCGAGGTACCGGTGAAGGCGCGCGACCTGGCCTGGAACGTGGAACAGGCGGTGCTGGTCGCGGAAGAGTCGACCTATCGTTTCGACAAGATGAAGAGCAAGGCCTCTGAGGCGAAGCAGGGGCCGCGCAAGCTGGCCTTCGCGGTCGCCGACAAGGCTGCCGCCAGCACCGCCGGCGCGGCCGCCAGGCGCGGCCAGGCGATCGCCGCGGGCATGAAGCTCACCAAGGATCTGGGCAACCTGCCCGGCAACGTCTGCACCCCCAGCCACCTGGCCGAGCAGGCCAAGGCCATGGCCAAAGAGATGGGCCTGAAGGTGCAGGTGCTGGAGCGCGCGCAGATCGAGAAGCTGGGCATGGGCTCCTTCCTCTCCGTCGCCAAGGGCAGCGACGAGCCGCCGCGCTTCATCATCCTGGAGCACAAGGGCGGCAAGAAGGGCCAGAAGCCGGTGGTCCTGGTGGGCAAGGGCATCACCTTCGACTCCGGCGGCATCTCGCTCAAGCCCGCCGCCGAGATGGACGAGATGAAGTACGACATGTGCGGCGCCGCCTCGGTGCTCGGCACCCTGCGCGCGGTGGCGGAGCTGAAGCTGCCGCTCAACGTCGTCGGCCTCATCCCCACCTGCGAGAACCTGCCCTCCGGGCGCGCCAACAAACCGGGCGACGTGGTCACCTCCATGTCCGGCCAGACCATCGAGGTGCTCAACACCGACGCCGAGGGCCGCCTGATCCTGTGTGACGCGCTGACCTACGCGGAACGCTTCGACCCCGCCTGCGTGGTGGACGTCGCCACCCTCACCGGCGCCTGCGTGATCGCCCTCGGCAACGTCGCCACCGGCCTGCTCGCCAACCGCGACGAGCTGGCGCGGGAGTTGATCGCCGCCGGCGACGCGGCGGCGGACCGCTGCTGGCAGCTGCCGCTGTGGGACGACTACCAGGAGCAGCTGAAGAGCAACTTCGCCGACATCGCCAACATCGGCGGCCGCCCCGCCGGCACCATCACCGCCGCCTGCTTCCTGTCGCGCTTCACCGAGAAATACCCGTGGGCGCACCTGGACATCGCCGGCACCGCCTGGAAGAGCGGCAAGGAAAAGGGCGCGACCGGCCGTCCGGTGCCCCTGCTGGTGAACTTCCTGGCGCAGCGCGCCGGCTAACTGGCGGCCGGGTCGAGCACCGAATCGCGCGCCTCGGGCAACAGCCCGGGGTAGTCGCGCGAGGCGTGCAGGCCGCGACTCTCGTGGCGCAGCCTGGCGCAGCGCACGATCAGGTCGGCGGTGAGCACCAGGTTGCGCAGCTCGATCAGGTCGTTGCTGACGCGGAAGTTGCTGTAGAACTCGTCGATCTCGTCGCGCAGCAGCTTGATGCGGTGGGCGGCGCGCTCCAGGCGCTTGGTGGTGCGCACGATGCCCACGTAGTCCCACATGAAGCGGCGCAGTTCGTGCCAGTTGTGGGCGATGACGATCTCCTCGTCCGCGTCCGTGACCCGGCTCTCGTCCCACGGAGGCAGCGCGGTCTCCGCCAGCGGCTCCGCCGCCGCGATCGCCTCGGCCGCGCCGCGCCCATACACCAGGCACTCCAGCAGCGAGTTCGAGGCCAGGCGGTTGGCGCCGTGCAGGCCGGTGCAGCTGGTCTCGCCAATGGCATAGAGACGGCCGACGTCGGTCCGCCCCGCCTGGTCCACCACCACGCCGCCACAGGTGTAGTGCGCGGCCGGCGCCACCGGGATCCACTCGCGCGTGATGTCCAGGCCCAGCTCCAGGCAGCGCGCGTGGATGTTGGGGAAGTGGCTGACGATGAACTTGGCCGGCTTGTGGGTGATGTCCAGGTAGACGCAGTCGAGGCCGCGCTTCTTCATCTCGAAGTCGATCGCCCGCGCCACCACGTCACGCGGTGCCAGCTCGGCGCGCTCGTCGTGCTCGGGCATGAAGCGCGTGCCGTCCGGCAGGCGCAGCAAAGCGCCCTCGCCGCGCATCGCCTCGGTGATCAGGAAGGACTTGGCGTGCGGATGGTAGAGACAGGTCGGATGGAACTGGATGAACTCCATGTTCGCCACCCGGCAACCGGCGCGCCAGGCCATGGCGATGCCGTCGCCGGTGGCAGTGTCAGGATTGGTGGTGTAGAGGAACACCTTGCCCGCGCCGCCGGTGGCCAGCACGGTGTGGCTGGCGGCCACCGTCTCGACGTGGTCGTGCGCGGTGTCCAGCACGTAGGCGCCGTAGACCTGGCGCCGCTCCACCACCCGCTTGCCCAGGTGCCGGTCGGTGATCAGGTCGATGGCGATGTGCTGGTCCAGCAGGGTGACGTTGCCGCGCTGCGCCAGCACCGCCAGCAGACGCTCCTGCACCGCGTGGCCGGTGGCGTCCGCCACGTGCATGACGCGGCGTTTCGAATGCCCGCCCTCGCGGGTCAGATGGTAGCCCTTGCCCTGGCGATCGAAGGCAACGCCCTGCTCGATCAGCCATTGCATCGCCTCCGGGCCGGACTCGACGATGTGGCGCACCACCGCCTCGTCGCACAGACCCGCGCCCGCCTCCAGGGTATCGGCGATGTGATCGGCGAAGGAGTCGTCCCCCCCCATCACCGCGGCGATGCCGCCCTGCGCCCAGGCGCTGGCGCTGTCCATGGGCTGCTTCTTGGTCACCATGGCGATGCGCAGGCGCGCGGGCAGGGACAGGGCGAGGGCGACGGCGGCGAGGCCGGAGCCGATGATGAGGACGTCGAAGCGCTGCATAGGTGTCGGGCAGGGGACCGAATCGGGGCGATGGTGCTCATTGTCGCCGGTTTGGCCCATCGGCGGGCGGTTATACTCGCCCACGCGCGGAATGCAAGGCCGGTTCGTGCGCGACGACGTGCCCGGCACCGGGCATGTGCCAATTCAGGGACAAGAGAGCAAGCGAGTGAGTGACCGGGAAATCGACCTCCAACTGGTCGAGCGGGTACGCGAAGGCGACAAGCAGGCCTACGGCCTGCTGGTGGAGAAATACCGCCGCAAGCTGATCCGGCTGCTGTCGCGCATGGTGCGCGACCCGGACGAGATCGAGGACATCGCCCAGGAGGCATTCATCAAGGCCTACCGGGCGCTGCCGCAATTCCGCGGCGACGCCGCCTTCTACACCTGGCTCTACCGCATCGCCGTGAACACGGCGAAGAACTATCTGGCGGCCAAGGGGCGGGGCATGCAGACCCTGTCCGAGCAGGCCCTCGACGACGAGGACGAGCCGGACGAGCGCCTGGTGGTGCAGGACAACAGCACGCCGGAATCGGAACTTCTTTCCAAGCAGATGGCCTATGCGGTTAACGAAGCGGTGGAGGCCCTGCCGGAGGAGCTCCGCCAGGCCATCACCCTGCGCGAGATCGAAGGCATGAGTTACGAAGAGATCGCCGAGGCGATGGCCTGCCCCATCGGCACCGTGCGTTCCCGGATCTTCCGGGCGCGCGAGGCCATCGCCGCGAAGCTACGCCCCATCCTGGGCACACCGGAAGACCGTAGGTGGTAAGCATGATGACGAAAGCAAGCACCCAACAAATGCCTCGGCAGGACGAGGACGACGACCTCTCCGCCCTGTTCGATGGCGAACTCGGCGCAGAACGCGCGCGTCTTGCCCTCAGGACGCTGGGCAGCAGCCCGCGCTGGCGCGAGCGCTACGACACGTACTGCGCCATCGGCGACGCCCTGCGCGGCACGCACGCGCCAGCCGGCGGCGCCGACCTGACCGCGCGGGTCATGACCGCGCTGGAACAGGAGCCCACCGTGCTGGCACCAATGCGCGGGCCGCGCGACCGGCGCGCCTCGCTGTGGCTCGCGGCGGCCGCGGTCGGCGCCATCACCTGGGGCCTCTGGAGCCAACTGCCCGAGCCGCACACCGCGGTGCCTCTGGCCGCCAACGATGCCCACCCGCCGGTGGACGTGCAACCCTACCTCGCCGCGCACCAGGACTTCGCGCAGGCGGTGATCTCCCCCGCGGAAATGAACTTCACCCAGGTCTCCCTGGCGGAGTCCCGCCCATGAAGCGGCGCCTGCTGACGCTGCCGGCCTTCCTGGCCGCCCTTTCCGCCCATGCCGCCCCCGCCCTGCCGCCCCAGGAGGCGGCCGCCTGGCTGCAGAAGATTTCCGATGCCTCGCGCCGGATGCCCTATGAGGGGCTGTTCGTGTTCCAGCACGGCGGCAGCGCGCAGACCCTTATGGTCAGCAACCGTCCGAACAGCGGCAGCAGCGAGAGCCGGCTGCTCACCATGGACGGTACGCAGCGCGAGGTGCGCTGCACGCAGCAGGCCTCCGTCACCCTGATGGTCAACGGCAACCAGCAGCGCCTGGAAAGGCGTCTCAACAAGCGCCATTTCCCCGATCTGCTGCCGGAAAACGCCGCCCCGCTCGCCAACTGGTACAGCGTGCGGAGCGGCTCCGCAGACCGGGTCGCCGGGCGTGACTGCGGCAACGTCGAGATCCTGCCGAAGGACGCCTACCGCTGGGGCTACGTGCTGTGCGTGGACCGCAACACCGGCTTCCCGCTGCGGGCCGTCATGATCAACGGCGAGGGCCGGCCGCTGATGCAGTACAGCTTCGCCGAGGTCCGGCTGGGCACCATGCCCAGGGTCGACAACCGCCCCATCCCCGCCATCCCGGAAACGGCCCGGCCGGTGGCGAACGAACGCGTCGAGGTGAACGGCCTGCCGCCCGGCTTCACGCGCATCGCCGCGGTGCGTCGGCAGCTGCCCAACCTGTCCGGCGAGGTGGAACACTGGGTGTTCAGCGACGGCCTCACCCACCTGTCGCTGTTCCTGGAGCCCGCCCACAGGCCGGCCGAGACCATCAAGGGGCAGAGCAAGCAGGGCATGATCAACATGATCAAGCGCCCCCTCGGCGACCTGCAGGCGACGGTCCTCGGCGAGGCCCCGATGGCGACGGTGGAGACCATTGCCATGGGTCTGGAGGCCAAGCCTTGATCGAGACCCCCGCACGGGTCACCCGCACCGAGGGGGCCGCGGCCTGGGTGGTCGGCGAGGCCCCCTCCTCCTGCGGCGCCTGCGGCGGCAAGGGCTGTGGCTCCTCGGTGTTCAACCGCGTGTGGCACCCGGATGCCCAGGAGTATCCGGTCGCCAACCCGATCGGCGCGCAGCCTGGCGACGCGGTGGTGGTCGGGCTGCCCGACGGCTCCCTGCTGCTCGCCTCCACCAGGGCCTATCTGCTGCCGCTGCTCGCACTCCTCCTGGGCGCGGGCCTGGGGCGACTCTTGGGCGGCGACGCGCATGGGGAACCGGCCTCCGCCCTCGGCGGTCTCATCGGCCTCCTGCTCGCCGCGCTGTGGTTGCGGCGGCAACGCCACGAGGCCGCCGGCGAGCCGGTGATCCTGCGGCACGGCGCCACGCAGTGCGCGGGCAGGCATTGAGCGTCCCCAACATCCAAGCACTCATCCAGAGAGGTCAGTCATGAAGAAGTGGTTTGCCTTGATCGGTGTGACCCTGGGCCTGCTGGCGCAAGCCGCCCAGGCGCAACTCCCGGATTTCACCGCCCTCGTGGAGCGCCAGTCGCCCGCCGTGGTCAACATCACCACGGTGCAGGACCCGCGCCAGCTGAAACGCGGCCAACGCACGCCGGAGCCGGACGAGATGTTCGAGTTCTTCCGCCGCATGCTGCCGCCGGACGCCTCCCCGCACCGCGCCCCCGGCCAGATGCCGCCACGCCATGGCCAGGGCTCCGGCTTCATCATCTCGGGCGACGGCTACATCCTCACCAACACCCACGTCGTGGACGACGTCGACGAAGTGGTGGTGAAGCTGCAGGACAAGCGCGAATTCCGCGCCAAGGTGGTGGGTAAGGACGACCGCACCGACGTGGCCCTGATCAAGATCAACGCCGACCGGCTGCCCAAGGTCACCATCGGCTCGCCGGACAAGCTGAAGGTGGGCGAGTGGGTGCTGGCGATCGGCGCGCCGTTCGGCTTCGAGAACTCGGTCACCGCCGGCATCGTCTCCGCCAAGGGCCGCAGCCTGCCGCAGGAGAACTACGTGCCCTTCATCCAGACCGATGTGGCGGTCAACCCGGGCAACTCCGGCGGTCCGCTGTTCAACCTCAACGGCGAGGTGGTGGGCATGAACTCGCAGATCATCTCCCGTTCCGGCGGCTACATGGGCCTCTCGTTCGCCATCCCCATCGACGTCGCCATGGACATCGCCGAGCAGCTGAAGAGCGGCGGCAAGGTGGAACGCGGCCGCCTCGGCGTGATGATCCAGGACGTCACCGCCGACCTCGCCGATTCCTTCGGCCTGAAGGCGCCGCAGGGCGCCCTGGTCTCCGAGGTGGAGACCGGCAGCCCCGCGGACAAGGCCGGTGTGCAGGTCTCCGACATCATCCTCAAGTTCAACGGCCAGACCGTGAACGACTCCATCGACCTGCCGCGCATGGTCGGTGCCAGCAAGCCCGGCAGCACCGCCCGGCTGACCATCTGGCGCAAGGGCGCGCAGCGCGAACTGGAGGTGAAGGTGGGCGAGATGCCGCAGGAGGAGCGCACCGCCGCCGCGAAGGAAGAGAAGCAGGCGAACAAGGCCGGCCTGGTGGTCTCCGAACTGGGCGCCGAGCAGAAAAAGGCGCTCAAGATCGGCAGCGGCGTGCTGGTCGAGGAGGCCAGCGGCATCGCCGCGCGCGCCGGCATCCGTTCCGGCGACGTGATCCTGGCCGTGAACAACCAGGAGGTGAACAGCCCCGCCGATCTGAACAGGCTGATCGAAGGCGGACGCAAGCAGGTCGCGCTGCTGGTGAAGCGTGGCGAGGGCGCGCACTACGTCTCGCTGCGCCTGGAGAAATGAGCCGCAAATAGCCCGGGCCGGGGCTAAGCCCCGGTTCTTTCAGGTAAAATCCGCCGCATTCCGGTCATCGAGGCACGTTCCGCGTGCCTCTCTTTGTTTTGAACATGCGCAACATCCGCAACTTCTCCATCATCGCCCACATCGACCACGGCAAGTCCACGCTGGCGGACCGCCTCATCCACCGTTGCGGCGGCCTCGCGGAACGCGAGATGGAGGAGCAGGTGCTGGACTCCATGGACCTGGAGCGGGAGCGCGGCATCACCATCAAGGCGCAGACCGCCGCCCTGCTGTACAAGGCCAAGGACGGCCAGGAGTACCAGCTCAACCTGATCGACACCCCCGGCCACGTCGACTTCTCCTACGAGGTCTCGCGCTCGCTGTCCGCCTGCGAGGGCGCGCTGCTGGTGGTGGACGCCTCGCAGGGCGTGGAGGCGCAGACGGTGGCGAACTGCTACACCGCCATCGACCTGGGCGTCGAGGTGTTCCCGGTGCTGAACAAGATCGACCTGCCCTCCGCCGACCCGGAGCGGGTGATCCAGGAGATCGAGGACATCGTCGGCATCCCCGCCGAGGAGGCGGTGCGCTGCTCGGCCAAGACCGGCCTCGGCATCGACGAGGTGCTGGAGGCGGTGGTCAGGCACGTGCCGCCGCCCGCCGGCGACGAGAACGCCCCCCTCAAGGCCCTGGTGGTGGACTCCTGGTTCGACAACTACGTCGGCGTGGTGATGCTGGTGCGCGTGGTGGACGGCGTACTCAAGCAAAAGGACAAGATCCGCCTCATGTCGAGCGGCGCCGACTACCTAGCGGAACAGATCGGCGTGTTCACGCCCAAGTCGCTGGCACGCGCGGAGCTGCGCGCCGGCCAGGTGGGCTTCGTCATCTCCGGCATCAAGGAGCTGAAGCACGCCAAGGTGGGCGACACCATCACCCTCGCCGCCAACCCTGCCGCCGAGGCCCTGCCCGGTTTCAAGGAGATCCAGCCGCAGGTGTTCGCCGGCCTCTACCCGGTGGAGTCGCACGAGTACGACTCGCTGCGCGACGCGCTCACCAAGCTGCAGCTCAACGACTCCGCCCTGCGCTTCGAGCCGGAGACCTCGCAGGCCCTGGGCTTCGGCTTCCGCTGCGGCTTCCTCGGCCTGCTGCACATGGACATCGTGCAGGAGCGCCTGGAGCGCGAGTTCGACCAGAGCCTGATCACCACCGCGCCCTCCGTGGAATACCAGGTGCTGATGAAGGACGGCACGATGATCGAGGTGGAGAACCCCTCGCGCCTGCCCGACCTGTCCAAGATCGAGGAGATCCGCGAGCCCATCATCACCGCCACCATCCTGGTGCCGGAGGACTACCTGGGCAACGTCATGACCCTGTGCAACCAGAAGCGCGGCGCGCAGGTGGACATGAAGTACATGGGCCGCCAGGTCATGCTCAAGTACGACCTGCCGCTCAACGAGGTGGTGCTGGACTTCTTCGACCGGCTGAAGTCCACCTCGCGCGGCTATGCCTCGCTGGACTACGAGTTCAAGGAATTCCGCGCCGACGACCTGATCAAGCTGGACGTGCTGGTGAACGGCGAGAAGGTCGACGCCCTGGCGCTGATCGTGCACCGCTCCACCTCGCAGTACCGCGGCCGCGAGCTGGTGTCGAAGATGCGCGAGCTGATCCCCAGGCAGATGTTCGACGTCGCGGTGCAGGCCGCCATCGGCTCCCACATCATCGCCCGCGAGACCGTGAAGGCGCTGCGCAAGAACGTGCTGGCCAAGTGCTACGGCGGCGACATCACGCGCAAGAAGAAGCTGCTGGAGAAGCAGAAGGAAGGCAAGAAGCGCATGAAGCAGGTCGGCAACGTCGAGATCCCGCAGGAGGCCTTCCTGGCCATCCTGCAAGTTGGAGAGAAATAAGTGAACTTCGCCCTCATCCTGTTCCTCGCCCTCGCCGTGACCGGCGCCATCTGGCTGATCGACCACCTGTTCCTCGCCCGGCACCGCGCCGCGGACGGCAAGCTGCCGATCCTGGTGGACTACTCGAAGAGCTTCTTCCCGGTGATCCTGGTGGTGTTCCTGCTGCGCTCCTTCCTGGTGGAGCCGTTCAAGATCCCCTCCGGCTCCATGCTGCCCACCCTGCTGGTGGGCGACTTCATCCTCGTCAACAAATACACCTACGGCATCCGCCTGCCGGTGATCAACAAGAAGGTCCTCGACCTCAACCAGCCGGCGCGCGGCGACATCATGGTGTTCCGCTTCCCGCAGGATCCGTCGATGGACTACATCAAGCGCGTGGTCGGCACACCGGGCGACGTGGTGGAATACCGCGACAAGCGCCTCACCATCAACGGCCAGCCCGTCTCCATGCGGGCCGAAGGCCAGTTCGAATACACTGGCCAGGGCCTCAACTTCATCCGCGGCGACACTTGGCGCGAGCAACTGGGCGAGCACAGCCACATCGCCATGACGCAGGCGGGCGAGCCGCCGGTGCGCGTCTACGAGGTGGCCGGCAACTTCCCCTACCGCGACAATTGCAGCTACGACGAATCCGGTTTCAAATGCACGGTGCCCGCCGGCCACTACTTCATGCTGGGGGACAACCGGGACGCATCGAACGACTCGCGCTACTGGGGCTTCGTGCCGGACGAGAACATCGTCGGCCGCGCCTTCTTCATCTGGTGGAACTTCGATGACTTCCTGCACATGGTGAGCACGCTGTCCAAACCGGCCCGCATCGGCCAGATTCTTGATTGAGGAGCAAGAACATGCAGACACGGACCCTCCTGAAGCAGCGCGGCATGAGCCTGGGCGGGCTGATCTTTTTCCTCATCTTCCTGGTCTTCGCGGTCTACGTGGCCGCGCGCACCGTGCCCGCGTACATGGACTACTGGCAGCTCGGCCACGTCATGGAGAACAGCCTGCAGACCCTGGGCGGCGAAGAGCTCACGCCGAAGGAGATCCGCAGGCGCTTCGAACGCGAGCTGAGCCTCAACAACATCGACACCGTCGGGCCGCAGGACCTGACGATCGAACCCACCAAGACTGGCTTCCACCTCAGCGCGGAATACACCGTGAAGAAGCCGCTGTGGCGCCAGATCAGCCTGTGCTTCGACTTCAAGGTGGAGCGCGAATCGAAGTAGGCCGCGCCATGCCCGCCGACACGCGCCGCCTGGAGGGCCGGCTGGGCCACACCTGGCACAGCCGCGAGCTTCTCCTGCAGGCCCTCACCCACCGCAGCCACGGCCCCGTCAACAACGAACGCCTGGAGTTCCTCGGCGACGGCGTGCTCAACTGCGTGGTCGGCCTGATGCTGTACCAGCGCTTCCCCGATCTCGCCGAGGGCCGCCTGTCGCGCCTGCGCGCCAATCTGGTGAACCAGGACTCCCTGCATGCCATTGCCCAGGAGCTCGACCTCGGCCGTCACCTGCGCCTGGGCGAGGGCGAGCTGCGCAGCGGCGGCGCACAACGCCCCTCGATCCTCGCCGACGCCCTGGAATCGCTGTTCGGTGCGGCCCTGCTGGACAGCGGCTTCGAGGCGGCGCGCGGCATCATCGAGCACCTGTTCGCCGCGCGCGTGACGGCGATCAACCCCGCGGCACAGGGCAAGGACGCCAAGACCCGCCTGCAGGAATGGCTGCAGCCGCGCCGCCACGGCCTGCCCAGCTACGCCCTGCTGGACACCAGCGGCCAGGCGCATGCCCAGACCTTCCACGTGGAATGCCGCATCGACAGCCTCGGCGTCATCACGCGCGGCCAGGGTGGCAGCCGCAAGGCCGCCGAACAACAGGCCGCCGAGGCGGCGCTGGCGCAGTTGGAGCGGCGATGAGCTTCCGCACCGGCGTGATCGCGGTGGTGGGCCGCCCCAACGTGGGCAAATCCACCCTGGTCAACGCCCTGGTCGGCGCCAAGGTCAGCATCGTCTCCAGCAAGCCGCAGACCACGCGCCACCGCATCCTCGGCGTGCGCACCGAGGACGACGCGCAGTTCATCTTCGCCGACACGCCCGGCTTCCAGACCCGCTACAAGAGCGCCCTCAACCAGGCCATGAACCGCTCCGTCACCCAGGCACTGGCCGAGGTGGACGTGGTGCTGTGGCTGGTCGAGGCACTGAAGTTCACCCCCGCCGACCAGCGCATCCTGCCGCTGCTGCCGCGCGACAAGCCGGTGGTGCTGGTGGTCAACAAGGTCGACACGGTGGCGGACAAGACCCGCCTGCTGCCCTTTCTGCAACAGATGGCGCAGCAGTTCGCCTTCGCCGAGATCGTGCCGCTCTCCGCCGAGCAGGCCAAGGACGCGGCGCGCCTGCCCGCCATCCTCAAGCCCTACCTGCCGGAGGGGGAACCCTGGTTCGCCGAGGACGACATCACCGACCGCAGCTCGCGCTTCCTCGCCGCGGAGATCGTCCGCGAGAAGGTGTTCCGCCTCACCGGCGACGAGATCCCCTACGCCGTCGCCGTCACCGTCGAGCAGTTCGAGGAGACGCCCACCCTGTTCCGCATCGGCGCCGTGGTCTGGGTGGACCGCGAGGCGCACCGGCCGATCCTGCTCGGCAACAAGGGCGAGCACATCAAGCGCATCGCCACGGAGGCGCGCCAGGACATGGAGCGCCTGTTCGAGCGCAAGGTCTTCCTCGAACTGTGGGTCAAGGTGAAGGGCAGCTGGGCGGACGACGCGAGGCTGATCAAGCAGTTCGGTTATGAGTGAGCGCGTCGACCACGAGCCGGCGTTCATCCTGCACACCCGCCCCTGGCGCGAAACCAGCCTGATCGTCGACGTGATCTCCCGCCACCACGGCCGCCTCGGCGTGGTGGCGCGCGGCGCGCGGCGCCAGACCTCGTCGCTCAAGTCGCGCCTGATCGCCTTCCAGCCCCTGCACCTGTCGTGGTTCGGCAAGGGGGCCCTGCGCACCCTGCACGACGCCGAATGGCAGGGCGGCGACCTGTGCCTGCGCGGCCACGGCCTGATGTGCGGCTTCTACCTCAACGAGCTGCTGTTGCGCCTGCTGCCGGAGGGCGACGCGCACGAGGCCCTGTTCGATCACTACCAGGCCACCCTGGAGGCGCTGAACCGGCAGGCCGACGTGGAACCGACCCTGCGCCGCTTCGAGCTCGACCTGTTGTCGGAACTGGGCTACGCGCAGCCGCTCGGCCATACCGCGGCGGGTGGCGACATCGACGAGAATGCCCGTTACGGCTACGCGTTCGGCGAGGGCGTGGTGCCGCCGCGCCCCGGCGCCGCCGTGTATCGCGGCCGCACCCTGCTGCATCTGGCGCGCGGCGATCTGACCGACCCGGCCACGCTGGCGGAGGGTAAACTCCTGATGCGCGCGCTGCTCGCCCACTACCTCGGCGACAAGCCGCTCGCCACCCGGCAACTCCTCATCGACCTGCAGAAGCTATGACCTCACCCGCCTTCACCGGCCACGCCCCCCTCTACCTCGGCGTCAACATCGACCACGTCGCCACCCTGCGCCAGGCGCGCGGCACCCGCTACCCCAGCCCGGTGCAGGCCGCCCTGCTGGCGGAGACCGCCGGCGCCGACTCCATCACCCTGCACCTGCGCGAGGACCGGCGCCACATCCAGGACGCGGACGTGCACACCCTGCGCGGCATCCTCGCGACCAAGATGAACCTGGAGATGGCGATCACCGAGGAGATGCTCGGCATCGCCCGAGAGGTGCGGCCGCAGGACGCCTGCCTGGTCCCGGAGCGGCGCCAGGAGCTGACCACCGAGGGCGGCCTGGACGTGGCCGGACAGTTCGACAAGGTCGCGCACGCCTGCAAGGTGCTGGGCGAGGCCGGCGTCCGCGTCTCCCTGTTCATCGACGCCGAGGCGCACCAGCTGGAGGCCGCGCGCGCCGCCGGCGCGCCGGTGGTGGAGATCCACACCGGCGCCTACGCCGAGGCGGAGGGCGAGGCGGCGGCGCGCGAACTGGCGCGCATCCGCAAGGCGGTGGAGCACGGCGTCAACCTGGGCCTGACGGTGAACGCCGGCCACGGCCTGTCCTACCACAACGTGCAGGCCGTCGCCGCCCTCCCCGGTATCGAGGAGCTGAACATCGGCCACGCCATCGTCGCGCAGGCGCTCTTCAGCGGCTGGGAGAACGCGGTACGGGAGATGAAGCGGCTGATGCTGCAGGCCAGGGGGCTGTAAACAGCCTCCTGGAGCACGCCGAGAGTATCTCGGTGCCATTCCGGCGCAGACCGGAATCCAGAACCATCAACTCGCACTGGACCCCGGACGAATCAAGGTTTCCTAGAGCGTCTCCTGCCAGAGGGTGAAGCACACGTAGCCGTCGCGGTTGTTCGACAACTCCAGGCGGTAACCCAGGTCGCGCGCCTGCTTGGCGGCCTGGTAGAGGCCGATGCCGAGGCCGTCGTGCGTGGACACCGGCGCCTCGAACAGCTTGCGCACCACCGCCTCCCCGGCGGCCTGGCCGCTGTCGCACACCTTGAGCGTCGGCAGGGGCTGGGTGTGGAAGACGACGCGGATGCGGATGTTGGGATCGCCGACCCGCTTGCGCACGGCGTTCTGCACCAGGTTGTCGGCGACGCTGTCGAACATCTCCTGCGGCAGCCAGAGCGCCGAGTCGGCATCGTCGATGTCGAAGGACAGGCGCTCCTGGGCATAGCGGTTCTTCAGGTTGCGCCACCACTCGCGCGCCAGGATCTGGTTGCGGTCCACCGCCTGCGCCGGCGCCTTCAGCTTGTCCAGGGTGATCTCCAGGCGCTTGGCGATCTGCGGCAGCTGCCGCTGCATCAGGTTCTGCAATGAGGTGGCCTGCTCCGGCTGGCTGTACTCGGCCGCGGAGCACAGCGCCTTGAGCGACTGCAACAGGTTCTTCACGTCGTGCGTCAGCCGCGAGCCCGTTTCGTACACCGCCTGCGTGTAGGCGCTCGCCTGCATCTCCTGCTCGCGCCGCTTCGCCGCGTAGAAATAGCCGATGATCTCGGTGAGCAGGCGCAGGTGCAGGGAGAACGCCGGGTTCACCGGGCCGTCGGTGTAGAACGTCACCTCCACGCCCTGGTGATGGAAGGCCACCGCGTGCGGGCTGTGCTCGCCCAGCTCGTCGTGCGAGCGCGGGCTCTTCCACACCACGCCGGTCGACCAGGGCAGGTGCGTGAAGCCCAGCATCGCCGCGCGCAGGAAGCGCTCGGGGTCGTTCACCCGCTCGGCCGCGTCGGAGAGGTCGCGCAGCCACTCCTCCAGCGGCAGGCCGAGCGAGAGCACATAGCGCGAGAACAGGTTGCGCAGGCCGGAATCGTCGCCGCGCGGCTGCCACAACCAGGTGACGAGCAGCAGCGAGCTGGCCACCGTGGCGAGGCTGATCAGCACGCCCTGGCCGTAGTCGGTGTCGGTCAGGCGCATCGCCGCATAGCTGCCCAGCGCCAGCACGCCGATGAACAGCTCGAACAGCAGGGTGTAGAGCAGGTCCACCACGCCGATGTGGCGGCGGATCTGCGGCGAGGGGAAGAAGGCCATCGCCAGGGGCAGCAGCAGCAGGCTGTCACGCCAGACACGGACCTGCGCGCCGCCGCGCATCGGCAGCTGGAAGCCCTGCGGCAGCAGCCACAGGAACAGCAGCAGCAGCAGGTAGAGCACACCGATCCACATGCCGATGCGCTCCCGCGTGTCGCGCAGTCCCACCGCCACGCCCGCGAGCAGGCCGGCGAGCAGCACCACCCAGAGGGCGGCCGCCCACAGGGAATTGAGCCAGGTGAGCATGCCGCCGACCACGAACACGCCGAGGATGCGCGGCCAGGAGAGGTCGCGCAGGTTGCTGAAGAAGGGTTGCCACAGCAGGAAGGCGGCGAAGTGGGCGAGGACCATCACCCTGCCCCAGGCCTCCTCGTAGCCCCAGACGAAGGCGGCATGCAGCAGCAGCAGGGTCACCGCGAACAGGATGTTGCCGCCGCGTCGCGGCAAGCTGGGGAGGATCTGGATGGGGAAGGCCATGGCGCGAGGATTATCGGCCGCCGCGCGCCGGACTTGAAGCGGCGCGCGGCGCGGCGCCGGGGAGTCGGCACATGCGTCGAGGCTTCGCCAGGTCGGCCAGGACGGGGGCGGCAAACCATTGATCCGCCGGCACCCATCGTTGGCGCGCGGCTTGCATGGCCGCCGGCATGAACAGAGATTCCGGTTTCACCCTTCTTGAACTCGCCATCGTCCTGGTGGTGCTCGGCCTGCTGATCGGCCTCATCCTCGCCTGGCAGGACAGCCTGGTGCCTGGCCCGGCGGCGGCGGCCCACGCGAGCGCATACGTACGCTAACCCTCGCTCAGCCGGATCTCGGCGGCGGCGAGCGCCTCCGGCTCGCCGCGCAACACCAGGATGTCGCCCGCCTGGAGGACGGTCCCCGGCTCCGCGCGCAGCGTCGGCACGCCATGGCGCCGCAGGTTCACCACCGTCGCCCCCAGCCCTTCCAACGCCAGTTCCGCCAGGGTCCGCCCGGCGGCGCGGTGGCGTTCGCGGAGCATGATCGAGGCGAGGCGCTCGCCCCGGTCCTCGCCGCGCTCCTCGTCCTCCTCGTCGCTGAGACCGCGGAAATAACCGCGCAAGGCGCCGTAGCGGGCCTCCCGGGTGTGGCGAATGCGCCTGAGCACGCGCGCAAGCGGCAGCCCGGCCATCAGCAGGGTCTGCGAGGCCAGCATCAGCGCCCCCTCCATCACCTCCGGCACCACCTCGGCGGCACCCGCTTGGCGCAGTACATCGAGGTGGGTGTCGTCCACCGTGCGCACGATCACCGGCGCGTCCGGCTTCAGGCGCTGCGCGGCGGCGATGATCTTGAGCGCGGACGGGGTGTGGGAGAAGCTCACCACCACGGCGCGCGCGCGGTGCACACCGGCCGCCATCAGCACCTCGGCGCGCGTCGCGTCGCCAAACACCACCGCATCGCCGGCCTGCGACGCCGCCTGCACACGGCGCGGGTCGTGGTCCAGGGCGATGAAGGGCACGTTCTCCACCTCCATGAGGCGAGCCAGGCTCTGGCCGCTGCGTCCGTAGCCGCACAGGATCACGTGCTTGTTGATGCCGAAGGCGCGCGCCGCGATCTCGTGCACGCCCAGTGCCTCGCGCATCCAGGCGCCGCCCTCCAGCCGTCGCGCCAGGCGCAGGCTCGCCAGGTACAGCGCGGGCGCGGCGAGCATCGACAGCACCATGGCGGCGAGGATGGTCTGATGCAGCTCGCGGCTCACAAGGTGGTTGCCGAGCGCCAGGCCGAGCAGCACGAAGCCGAATTCGCCGGCCTGCGCCAGGCCCAGGCCGACGCGCGCCACCACCGGCCAGGCCTGGGTGAACAGGCCGGCGATGAGGCCGATCACCACGCCCTTGCCGACGATCAGCAGGAACAGCACGCCCAGCACCTCCCACCAGTGCGCCGCCACCACCCGAAGGTCCAGCATGAGTCCGACCGAGACGAAGAACAGGCCCATCAACACGTCGCGGAAGGGGCGGATGTCGGCCTCCACCTGATAGCGGTACTCGGTCTCGGCGATCAGCACGCCGGCGAGGAAGGCCCCCAGCGCCAGCGACAGCCCCGCCTGGTCGGTCAGGTAGGCCAGGCCCAGCGTCACCAGCAGGACGTTGAGCATGAACAGCTCGCCCGATTTGGTCTGCGCCACCCACTGGAACCAGGGGCGCATGAGCTTCTGCCCGACCAGCAGGATCACCAGCAGCACCAGGATCGCCTTGACCGTCGCGTACAGCAGGGCCTCGCCCATGCCGGTGCTCTGCGCGAGGGCTGGCACGAAGATGATCAGGGGCGCGACGGCGAGGTCCTGGAACAGCAGCACGCCGAGGATCAGGCGTCCCGGCTCGCTGTCCAGCTCGTCGCGCTCCGCCAGCAGCTTGCTCACCACCGCGGTGGAGGACATGGCGAGCACGCCGCCCAGCGCCAGGCCTGCCTCCCAGGGCAAATCGAACAACAGGCCCGTCACCATGACCATGAACATGGTGATCGCCACCTGCAGCCCGCCCAGGCCGAACACGGCGTTGCGCATGGTCTTGAGGCGCGAGAGCGAGAACTCGAGGCCGATCGAGAACATCAGGAACACGACGCCGAACTCGGCCAGGCGCGCGGCCGGCGACTCCGTCTCGACGTGCGGCAGGAAGGGCCCCATGCCGATGCCGATCAGCACGTAGCCGAGCAGGGCCGGCAGCCCCGCCGCCTTCAGCCCCGCCACCGCGAACACCCCGGCGGCGAGCAGGATGAGGGTCAGTTCCAGGGTGGTTGGCATGGAGTGTGCTGTGCTCCGCGAATGGCTATACTCGCGGCCATTATGACATCGCCCCATCCCGCCCCCGGCGAGATCCTCGCCATCGCCCGCCGCACCCTCGAGATCGAGGCCGCGGCCGTCCTCAAGCTGCAGGAACACATCGCCACCGACTTCCTCCTCGCCGTCGAGGCCCTGCTCGCCTGCAAGGGCCGCGTGGTGGTCTCGGGTATGGGCAAGTCGGGGCACATCGGCGGCAAGATCGCCGCCTCGCTGGCCAGCACCGGCACCCCCGCCTTCTTCATGCACCCCGCCGAGGCGAGCCACGGCGACCTCGGCATGATCACCGGCGATGACGTGGTGATCGCCCTCTCCAACTCCGGGGAAAGCCCGGAGATCGCCGGCATCGTCCCGCTCATCAAGCGGCGCGGCGCGCGCCTCATCGCCATGACCGGAAACCCCGCCTCGACCCTGGCGCGCGAGGCGGACATCCACCTCAACGCCCACGCCGAGCAGGAGGCCTGCCCGCACAACCTCGCCCCCACCGCCAGCACCACGGCGGCGCTGGCGATGGGCGACGCCCTGGTGGTGGCGACCCTGTTCGCGCGCGGCTTCACCGCCGAGGACTTCGCCCGCACCCACCCCGGCGGCGCCCTGGGCCGCCGCCTGCTGGTGCACGTGCGCGACATCATGCACGGCGGCAAGGCCCTGCCGGTGGTGCGCGACGACGCCGGCATCAAGGAGGCCCTGCTGGAGATGACGCAGAAGGGCCTCGGCATGACCGCCGTGGTCGACGCCGCCGGGGCGCTGCGCGGCATCTTCACCGACGGCGACCTGCGCCGCCTGCTCGACCAGGGCGTGGACGTGCGCAGCGTCCTGATCGCCGACGTCATGAAACACGGCCCGCTCACCATCTCCCAGGACGTCCTCGCGGTGGAGGCGGCCCGTGTCATGGAACAGACCAAGGTCAACGGCCTGCTCGCCGTCGACACCGCGGGACGCCTCACCGGCGCCCTCAACATGCATGACCTGCTGCGCGCGGGAGTGGTATGAACGATACGCAGACCAGCTTCGAGGAGCGCGCCCGCGCGGTGCGCATGATCGTCTTCGACATCGACGGCGTGCTCACCGACGGCAGCCTGTTCTATGGCGACGACGGCCAGGAGTACAAGGCCTTCAACTCGCGCGACGGCCACGGCATCAAGATGCTGCGCGCCAGCGGCGTGGAGGCCGGCATCATCACCGGCCGCACCTCCCAGGTGGTGCTGCATCGCGCACGCAACCTCGGCATCACGCGCATCTTCCAGGGCGCCGACGACAAGCTCGAGGCCTTCGAGGCGCTGCTGCGCGACCAGGGCCTGCAGCCACGGCAGATCGCCTACATGGGCGACGACCTCGTCGACCTGCCGGTGCTGCGCCGTTGCGGCCTCGCGCTCACCGTGCCGGACGCCCCCGCCGAGGTGAAGGCGCGCTGCCACTTCACCACGCAGGCTGGCGCCGGCCGCGGCGCCGCGCGCGAGGCCTGCGAGCTGATCATGCGGGCGCAGGGCACCTGGGCGGCGCAACTGGCCCTGTACGACCGGTGACGACGGCATGACGGGCGGGCATCAGGTCCACTGGCTGCCGCTGGCCCTCGCCGCGCTGCTGGCGATGCTGGCGCTGTGGCTGAACCAGCTCACCCACCGCCCGGCGCATGTCGACGACGGCGGCTTCGAACACACGCCGGACACCATCGTCGAGGACTTCCAGGCCCTCGCCTTCGACCAGGCCGGCCAGCCCCTGCACCGCCTCAGCGCCGCCCGCCTCACGCATTACCTGGACGATGACACCACGGAGCTGGAACAGCCGAGATTCAGCGTGCTGGACAAGGACAGCGCGCGCGTCGAGGTCACCGCGCGGCGCGGCCAGGTCTCCAGCAACGGCCAGCACGTGCACCTGCTCGGCGACGTGCACATGAGCCGCCAGGGGCAGGGCGCGAAGGCGCCGATCACCCTGGACACCGACTATCTCTGGATCACCCCGGACGCGGGCGTCATGCGCACCGACAAGCCGGTCACGGTGCGGCAGGGACAGTCGACGATCAGCGCCGGCGGCATGCTGGCCTACAACCAACGCAAGGAAGTCACCCTCTCCGGCGGGGTGCGGGGAAACTATGAACAGACACGCTAACGCCCTCCTGCTATGCCTCGCCGTGGCGCTGGCTGCGCCCGCCCACGCCGAGCGCGCCGACCGCGGCAAGCCGATCAACGTCGAGGCGGACAGCGTCAAGGTCGACGACATCAAGAAGGTGGCGGTCTATGAAGGCCACGTGGTGATGACCCAGGGCACGCTGATGATCACCGCCGAGCGCATCGAGGTGCGCCAGGACGACAAGGGCGAGGTCTTCGGCACCGCTCTCGGCAAGCCGATCTACTTCCGCCAGAAGATGGAGGCCTCGAGCGAGTTCGCCGAGGGCTGGGCGGAGCGCATCGACTACGACGGCGCCAGCGGCAAGCTCGTGCTGGCCGGCCAGGCCCGCCTCAAGCGCGGCATCGACGAGCTGCGCGGCGAGCAGATCAGCTACGACAGCCGCAGCGAGTTCTTCCAGGCCAAGGGCGGCAGCGGCGGCCCCTCCGGGCGCGTGCGCGCGGTGATCCGGCCGCGCAACGGCGCCCCCGCGCAGCCCTGAGCCGCCCCCCGTGGCCACCCTGATCGCAGAGAACCTCGCCAAGCGCTACAAGGCGCGCAAGGTCGTCGCCGACGCCTCGTTCCGCGTCGAGAGCGGCGAGGTGGTGGGCCTGCTCGGCCCCAACGGCGCGGGCAAGACCACCTGCTTCTACATGGTGGTGGGCCTGGTGCGCGCGGACGCCGGCCGCATCCTGCTGCAGGAGGACGGCGCCGAGAGCGTGCTCACCGACCTGCCGGTCTATCGGCGCGCCCGTCTCGGCCTCTCCTACCTGCCGCAGGAGCCCTCGATCTTCCGCCGCCTGAGCGTGGCCGAGAACATCGCCGCGCTGCTGGAGCTGAAGGGCTACCGCGGCGACGAACTGGATGCCCGCCTCGACGACCTGCTCGCCGACCTGCACATCACCCACCTGCGCGACGCCCGCGCCACCGCGCTGTCCGGCGGTGAGCGGCGGCGCGTCGAAATCGCCCGCGCCCTCGCCACCTCGCCCCGCTTCGTGCTGCTCGACGAGCCCTTCGCGGGCATCGACCCGATTTCCGTGATCGACATCCAGAAGATCGTCGGCTTCCTCACCGAGCGCGGCATCGGCGTGCTGATCACCGACCACAACGTGCGCGAGACCCTGGGCATCTGCGACCGCGCCTACATCCTCAACGAGGGGCAGGTGCTCGCCGCTGGGACGCCGGACGAGATCATTTACAATGACAGCGTCCGCAAGGTCTACCTTGGAGAGCACTTCAAGCTCTAACGCCGTACACTGACCGCTTCACCATGAAGCAAAGCCTCCAGCTCAAGCTGCACCAGCAGCTCACACTCACCCCCCAGCTGCAGCAGTCGATCCGCCTGCTGCAGCTGTCCACCCTGGAACTCAGCCAGGAAATCTCGCAGATGCTGCAGGAGAACCCCCTGCTGGAACGGCTGGACGGGGCCGACCGCTTCGAGGGCCCCGCCGGCGAGGGGGGCAACGGCGAAGTCGCCAGCCCCGGCGAGGAGTCGAGCAGCCCCGAGCGCGACGAGGTCTACGACGAGATGGCCTGGGGCGACCGCACGGTCGCGCCCTCGCACGGCAGCGGCAGCAACGACGACGACGACGAACACGGCTTCCAGCAGGCCGACGCACACCAGGACAGCCTGCACCAGCACCTCGTCAACCAGCTCAGCCTGACCCCGCTGGGGATGCGCGATCGACAACTCGTGCAGCTGCTGATCGAGGCCCTGGACGACGATGGCTATCTCACCACCAGTCTGGAGGAGATGGCCGAACTGCTGCCCGAGGAACTGGAGATCGACCCCCTGGAGCTGACCACCGCGCTGAAGCTGCTGCAGAGCTTCGAGCCGGTCGGCGTCGGCGCGCGCGACCTCGGCGAGTGCCTGTGGCTGCAGCTCAACGCCCTGCCCACCGCCACGCCCCATCTCGCCATCGCCAAGACCCTGGTGAAGGAGCACCTCGGCCTGCTGGCGGAGCGCGAATACGGCAAGCTGAAGAAGCTGCTCGGTCTCAGCGACCAGCAGTTCCTCCAGGTGCGCCAGCTGGTCACCTCCCTCAACCCGCGTCCGGGCGCGGCCTACACCCAGGTGGACGCGCGCTACGTGGTGCCGGACGTGCTGGTGAAGAAGGTCAAGGGCCTGTGGGTGGTCAGCCTCAACCCGGACGCCGTGCCCAAGCTGCGCATCAACGAGATGTACGCCGGCATCCTGCGCGCCAACCGCGACGGCGGCAGCGGCCTTTCAAGCCAGCTGCAGGAGGCGCGCTGGCTGATCAAGAACGTGCAGCAGCGCTTCGAGACCATCCTCAAGGTGTCGCAGGCCATCGTCGACCGCCAGCGCATGTTCTTCGAGCACGGCGAGGTGGCGATGCGCCCCCTCACCCTGAAGGAGATCGCCGAGTCCGTGGACCTGCACGAGTCGACGATCTCGCGCGTCACCACGCAGAAGTACATGATGACGCCGCGCGGCCTGTTCGAATTCAAGTATTTCTTCGGCAGCTCGCTCGCCACGGAGGAAGGCGGTGCCACCTCCAGCACGGCGATCAAGGCCCTGATCAAGCAATTCATCGACGCCGAGAACGCGGCCAAACCCCTGTCCGACAACGCCATCGCGGAGATGCTGGGCAAGCAGGGCTTCGTCGTGGCGCGGCGCACCGTGGCGAAATACCGCGAACTGATGAACATCCCTCCCGCCAACCAGCGCAAGACCCTCTGAGCGCATCCAACAAGGAGTTCCCATGAACCTCACGATCACCGGCCACCACCTGGAGCTGACCCCCGCCATCCGCGCCTACGTGGAGGACAAGATGGGTCGCATCAACCGTCACTTCGACCAGGTGATCGACGTCTCCGTGATCCTGTCCGTGTCGAAACTGGTCCACAAGGCCGAGGTGAACCTGCACACCCGCGGCAAGGACATCTACGTCGAGCACACCGACGCCGACATGTACGCCGCGATCGACGCCCTCGCCGACAAACTCGACCGCCAGGTGCTCAAGCACAAGGAGAAATCCGGCGACGTGCACCGCGAATCCGGCGGCGTGAAGCGCCAGGGCGTCGAGGCGGAATAACCCGGCACGGTCCAAACCTTCCCCCTCGCGGGCCACAAGCCGGCCAGGGGGTCATGAGTCGCAACATGAATCTCATATCCCCCCTGCTCAAGCCCGCCGACGTCCTGATCGACGTCGACGTGGCAAGCAAGAAACGCCTCTTCGAGGTCGCCGCGCAACTGTTCCAGGAAGACCGCAAGGTGAGCGCCCAGGAGGTGTTCGACAGCCTCTTCTCGCGCGAGAAACTGGGTTCCACCGGCCTCGGCTACGGCATCGCCATCCCGCACGGTCGCATCAAGCAGTTGCAGGACACCGCCTGCGCCTTCGTGCGCCTGAAGGCGCCGATCGATTTCGATTCTCCCGACAGCCTGCCGGTGGACCTGGTGTTCATCCTCCTCGCCCCCGCCGCCGCCACCGACGTGCACCTGCAGATCCTCGGCGAACTGGCGGCCATGTTCTCCGACGCGGAGTTCCGCGCCCGCCTGCGCAAGGCGCCGGACGCGGCAGCACTGCATCGCCTGATCACCGAGTGGACACCCTGAGTGCCCGCGCCGAGCATGTCCGCCGAACCGGCCGAACACATCACGCAGCCCCACCTCACGGTCGCTGAGCTGTTTCGCCTCGCCGGCGGGCGCCTGCGCCTGAACTGGCTTGCCGGCCAGCGCGGCGGCGCGCGCGTGCTCACCTCGGAGACGGTGCAGAAGCCCACCCTGGCGCTGATCGGCCACCTCAACTTCGTCCACCCCAACCGCGTGCAGGTGCTCGGCTGCGCGGAGATGGACTACCTGCGCCACCTCACGCCCGAGGGCCTGTGCCAGGCGGTGGACAACCTGTTCTCCACCGAGCTGGCCGCCGTCGTCGTCGCCAACGGCGAGGTGGTGCCGCAGCCGCTCATCGACGCGGCCGAGCGCACCGACACGCCCCTCTTCACCTCCCCCGAGCAGAGCCCGGCACTGATGCAGGTGATGTCGCACATGGTGACGCAGGCCCTGGCGCCCTCCACCATCCTGCACGGCGTGTTCCTCGAGGTCTCCGGCGTCGGCGTGCTGCTCACCGGCGACCCCGCGATCGGCAAGAGCGAACTCGCCCTGGAACTCATCACGCGCGGCCACCGCCTGATCGCGGACGACGCGGTCGAGGTGTTCGCGGTCTCGCCCGACACCGTGGAAGGCCGCTGCCCGCCCCTGCTGCAGGACTTCATGGAGGTGCGCGGCCTGGGACTGCTCAACATCCGCCACCTGTTCGGCGAGAGCGCGGTGAAGCTGCGCAAGAACATCAAGCTGATCATCCACCTCACCCTCGCGGAGCAGTGGAACGAGGTGGACCGCCTCGACATGCACGCCAGCGAGCGCGCCATCCTCGGCATCGGCGTGCCCGAGGTGCGCATCCCCGTGGCGGTGGGCCGCAACCTGGCGGTGCTGGTGGAGGTGGCGGTGCGCAACCACATCCTCAAGCAACGCGGCGTCAATCCCTCGGTGGAGTTCATCGAGCGCCAGCGCGCCGCGATCGCCGGCGGCACGCCGCCGGAGGCGGACTGATGCGCCTGGTGCTGATCAGCGGCCTGTCCGGCTCGGGCAAGAGCGTCGCCCTCAACGTGCTGGAGGACGCCGGCTTCTACTGCATCGACAACCTGCCCGCGCCGCTGCTGCGCGAGACCGTCGAGCACCTGCGCCTGTATGGCGTCAAGGACACCGCCGTCAGCATCGACGCGCGCAGCGGCGCCAACCTCGTCGACCTGCGCGAGGAGCTGGACGAGCTGCGCGGCGTGGTGGACGTGCGCATCCTGTTCCTCACCGCGCGCGAGGAGACCCTGGTCAAGCGCTTCTCCGAGACGCGCCGCCGCCACCCCCTGGCCTCGGGCGAACGCTCCCTGGAGGAATGCATCCGCGAGGAGCGCGAGATGCTCGCCGGCCTCTCCGCCAACGCGCACCTGATCGACACCAGCGACCTCTCCGCCAACACCCTGCGGGCGCAGATCAAGGACCTGATGAGCCTCTCCAGCGCGGCCTTCACCCTGGTGTTCGAATCCTTCGGCTTCAAGCACGGCATCCCCATGGACGCCGACCTGGTGTTCGACGTGCGCTGCCTGCCCAACCCGCACTACCAGCCGGACCTGCGCCCCCTCACCGGACGCGACGCACCGGTCATCGACTTCCTCGAATCCGAGCCCCGGGTCGGGCAGATGCTGGAGGACATCCGCGCCTACGTGGCGAAGTGGCTGCCCGCCTACATCGCCGACAACCGCCACTACTTCACGGTCGGCCTCGGCTGCACCGGCGGCCAGCACCGTTCCGTCTACTTCGCCGAGACCCTGGCCAGCCATTTCCGCGACAGCCAGCAGGTCCTGGTCAGGCACCGGGAACTGGGGTGAGGCCGCGACTCAAGGGCCTGCTGCCGGGCGACGTCCTGGTCCTGGCCCTGGGCCTGGCGGCGGTGGCGGCGCTGTGGCGCCACCAGGCGGACAGCCTGGACGGCCGGGTGATCGTGCGGGTCGACGGCCAGATCGCCGCACAGGCCAGCCTGCGCCTCAACCGCAGCCTCAGCGTCACCGGCCCCCTGGGCGAGAGCCTCGTGGAGATCCGCGATGGCCGCGTGCGCGTCGCCGCCGACCCCAGCCCGCGCCAGCTGTGCGTCAAGCAGGGCTGGATCCCACCGGGCGGCGCTGCGGTCTGCCTGCCCAACCGCGTCGCCGTGGAAAACGCCGCCGCCGGCTATGACTCCCTCAACTATTGAACTGCCCGTCTCCGCCGCCGACCGCCGCGTCGCCACCCTCGCCGCCGCGGCGATCGGCCTGAGCCTGGCGGAGGCGGCCATCCCGCTGCCCATCCCGGGCGTCAAGCCGGGGCTCGCCAACATCGTCATCCTCATCGTCCTCTACCGCCACGGCTGGCGCATGGCCGCCTGGGTCTCGCTGCTGCGCATCGTCGCCGGCGCCCTCGCCCTGGGCCAGTTCCTCACCCCCGCCTTCGTGCTCTCGGCAAGCGGCGGCGTGATGAGCCTCCTCACCCTCGCCTGGGCCATGCACCTGCCGCGCCGCTGGTTCGGCCCGGTCGGCCTGTCGGTGCTCGCCGCCTTCGCACACATCGGCACCCAGCTCCTGGTGGTCGACCTCTGGCTCATGCCGGGCGGCAGCCTGCTCGGCCTCATGCCCCTGTTCCTCGCCGCCGCCTGGCTCACCGGCCTGGGCAATGGCCTGGCGACCGCGCATCTGCTCCAATATGGGGAACCCCACAAGGAAGCGGCCCCGACATGAAGCGCGTCACCCTCGCCCTCACCGGCGCCTCCGGCATGGCCTACGGCATGCGCCTGCTGGAGTGCCTGCTGGCCGCCGGCTGCCGCGTCGACCTGCTGGTCTCGCAGGCCGCGCGCATCGTCGCCAAACAGGAGCTGGACCTCGCTCTGCCTGGCGACAACGCCGCCCTCGCCGGGCAGTTGCACGGCCGTTTCCCCGGCGGCGAGTTGAACGTCTTCGGCGAAAAGGAGTGGTTCGCCCCCGCCGCCTCCGGCTCCAACCCCGCCGACGCCATGGTGGTCTGCCCCTGCAGCATGGGCAGCCTCGCCGCCATCGCCCACGGCCTCGCCGACAACCTGATCGAACGCGCCGCCGACGTGATGCTGAAGGAGCGCCGTCCCCTGATCCTGGTGCCGCGCGAGACCCCGTTTTCGCTCATCCACCTGCGCAACATGACCGCCCTGGCCGAGGCCGGCGCGGTCATCCTGCCGGCGAATCCAGGCTTCTATCACCGGCCGGGGAGCGTGGAGGAAGTGGTGGATTTCGTCGTGGCGCGGGTGTTGGATCAGCTCGGGGTCGAGCACCGACTGATGAAGCGCTGGGGCGACTGACGCCCCCGCTCCCTGGAGAGCAGAGGGCTGACCATCCCGCGCACTGCGCGCGGCGCGAGAGCCTGACACCCCCTCTCCCTTGAGGGGAGAGGGCTGGGGAGAGGGTGGGGAGTAGGCCTGTATTGCAGTTGCCAAGCAAGCTGAGGGGGGTTGGCCGGGGGCGCCCGGCAGCGCGTTACTTTTCTTGAGTGGCCAAGAAAAGTAACCAAAAGAAGGCCACCCCGTGGGCTACTAGAATATGCAGGACATTATTCTCACAGAGGCACCTCATCCATGAAAAAACGATTCAAGAACATTCAAGAATGGCGCGCCTCAATCCCAAACAATACTTGGGCTCTAATGCCCAGCTATCTCATCACGCCTGCATTACGAAAAGAATTCGATACACGTGACCCCCTAGAGCAAATATCGGAGTTACGAAACACACCGACAGCATCGGATAGAGACATCGTTATGGAATGCGTTGGATTACTCGACAAGCTTGTCTCTAACTTGCTCATCAAATTTTCTGTAGAAGACATTGGCGATCAACTCTTCGGACCAAACGGGAAAGTAAGAGATCTAGAAACGCGACAACATTTAGCACTAGCCTTTGGACTAATAACCAAGGAAGAACATTCGATTCAAACAATCCTGCGGCAGATTCGCAACAAATTCGCTCATGATGCTGCTTTGCGCCGTTTCGACCATGACCAAAAAGTAATCAGCCACATCCAATCCTTACCACTTCCAAAAAACAACCCAATGGAATGGCCAATGGAATCTCTCAGGGACAGAATATTGATCGTATCGCTATATCAATTAATCAGAATGCTCGGTCGTCAGAAACATGCATGTTGTCAGACTCGTGTTGCTCTCGATCTTTCTACGCCAATGCAAGACTAACTCAAACGACTCACGCAGAGCAGATAAGCGCAGCGTCATCCGCCGGATTTCCTCCCCTCTGCCGGCGCCGGGAATTTCAGGCTTGTCTGGGGTTGCCGGAGGCCAGCGAAAGGTGTCTGAGCGAAGCGAGTTCTTTCGCTGCCCCAGGCAAGTCTGGAATTCTCGGGGTTTCGACGGCGGCGGGGTGGCCTTCTTTTGGTTACTTTTCTTGGCCACTCAAGAAAAGTAACGCGCTGCCGGGCGCCCCCGGCCTGAGCCAAAGGCCTTACGTGAACCGTATCGAACTCGGCGAAAGACCTGGGTTCCGGCTTACGCCGGCATGGCAGCCAGACATTGGCATGGCGAGCTAACGCCCGCCCACCCTCTCCCCTGCCCCTCTCCCCTCAAGGGCGAGGGGGAAACAAGCGCGGCGCTATCCGCCGCATCTAGACCCCCGGCCCTACCTGCCCCACCGCCCCTCGAACCCCACGCTCACTTGTACGTCAGCAACCCCACCCCCAACACCACCGCGAGGATCCCCACCGCCTGCACCCCGCCGATCTGCTCGCCCAGGAAGTAGTAGGCCAGCACCGCCGCCACCAGGGGGTAGGCGCCGGACACCGCGAGGGCGACACCGGTACTGATGCCCGGGCTGGACATGGCCTTCAGCAGGACGATGTTGCCCAGCGCCCCGCTCGCGGCGACCAAGAGCAGCCAGGGGATGTTGCCGGCGACCTTTTCCAGCGGGAAGGGGTAGGAGCGGGCCACCGCGATGGTGGCGGAGATGATGGCGCCGAGCAGCATGACCAGCGACACCACCCACTCGCCGTGGATCTCCCTGGCCGAGAGCAGCTTGTAGGAAAACCCCCATACGCCGTACAGCAACAGCGATACGAGGGCGAACATCAACCCTTGCGTCATTTTCAACCCCGAAAAAATTGCGCCGCGGCCAGGCACGGGCGCGCGGAAAGCCCGCGATTCTGACAGACCTCGGCACCTCGCTCGACTTCCGCTCAGCAACCAGGCCCGGTCAGACGGCTGGCGCAGGCATGACAGGACAGGATCGCGGGCTTCGCACGCCCACCCTCTCCCCTGCCCTCCCCCCTCAAGGGCGAGGGGATACAAGCTCAACGCTTGCCGCCGTCCCAGCCCTGCGCGAACCCCGCCACGCCCATCGCCCCGCGCACCAGCCCATAGGCCAGCCAGGAGGCGAGGCGCGCGTACCAGGGGATGCGCCGCCAGGCCATGCGGTGGATGCGGTGGCCGCCGCGGTGGATCATGTCCTCCATGCTGGCGAGCAGGTCCATGGCGAAGCGGCGGTCGTGCGCCACCACGTTGGCCTCGCGCGCGAGCAGCAGGCTGAAGGGGTCGATGTTGCTGGAACCGACCGTGGCCCAGCGGCCATCGACCACGGCGGCCTTGGCGTGCAACTCGCTGGCGTGGTACTCGAACACCTCGACGCCGTTCTCCAGGAAGTGACGGTAGAGGGCGCGGCTGGCGGCGCGGTAGAGGGGGTGGTCGGTATAGCCCTGCATGATCAGCACCACGCGCACGCCACGCTGCGCCGCCTCCACGAGGGCGTGCCGGAAGCGCAGGCCGGGCAGGAAGTAGGCGTTGGCGATGAAGATCTCCAGGCGCGCGCCGCGGATCGCCTCCAGATAGGCGTTCTCGATCTCGCGCCGCCGGGCCAGGCTATCGCGCACCAGGAATTCCGCGCGCTGGCTGCCGACCTCGGCCGTGATCGGCTTGAGCCAGGCCTCCTCGCCGCGCCGCAGGCCCATGCGGCTCCAGCCGACCATGCGCCAGAGCCGGCGCGCCGCGGCATGGACGTCGGCGAGCAGCGGCCCCTCGATCTGCACCGCGTAGTCCTGGCGCGGCTGTGCCAGCTTGCCACCGGCGAGGTCGTCGATGACGTTGATGCCGCCGACGAAGGCGATGCGCCCATCGACCAGGACCAGCTTGCGGTGCATGCGGCGCAGGCGGCGGCGGCGCAGGCGCAGGCGCCGGGGATCGGGGCGGAAGAACAGCAGCTCGACGCCGGCGTTGCGCAGTTCCGCCTGCAGCCGGGCGGGCAGGTCGCGCGCGCCGAAGCCGTCCAGCATCAGGCGCGTCACCACGCCGCGCCGCGCCGCGCGCATCAATGCCTGCGCCACCGCCAGGCCGGTGGCGTCGGCATGGAAGATGTAGCTCTCCAGGTGGATCTCGTGCCGCGCGCCGTCGAGGGCGGCGAGCAGGGCGGGGAAATACGCCGTGCCGTTTTCCAGGAGGATGAGGCGGTTGCCGGATCGGATCATCGGCGACCGGCCTAGGCGGCGGCGGGCAGGGGTCTCAGCTGGGCGGTGAGGGCGGCGTGGTCGGACAGGCGGCGCCAGTGCTCGCCGTACAGGACGTGCGCCTCGGTGACCTGAAAGCCGCGCACGTAGATGCGGTCCAGGGTGAACAGCGGCAGGGCGGCGGGGAAGCTGCGCGCGGGGCGGCCGTGCGCGATCTCGAACACCTCGGCGAGGCCGAGCTCCTTGGCGAGATAGCTGCCGACGCGCTGGCGCCAGTCGTTGAAATCGCCGGCGATGATCATGGGGGCGTCGTCCGGCACCATGACGCGGATGCGGTCGCACAACTGGTGGATCTGGCGCCGCCGCCCCGCCTCGTTGAGGGCGAGGTGCAGGCAGAGGGCATGCAGCGGCCGCTCCAGGCCGGGCACGTCCACCTCGCAGTGCAGGAGGCCGCGGCTCTCGAAGGCGTGCGCGGAGATGTCGACGTTCTCCCAGGAGAGGATGGGATAGCGAGAGAGGATGGCGTTGCCGTGGTGGCCGTGCTCATAGACCGCGTTCTTGCCGTAGGCCGCGTCCGGCCACAGGTCGCCGGCGAGGAATTCATGCTGCGGACTGCTCGGCCAGTCTTCGTGGCGCCCTGCGCGATAGGCATGGTGCCCCTGCACCTCCTGCAGGAAGACGATGTCCGGGTTGATGCCCATGAGGCGGGAACGCACGTCGTGCACCACCACGCGGCGGTTGAAGAAGGACAGCCCCTTGTGGATGTTGTACGAGGTGATGCGCAGGCTCTGCATGCTCGGTCCGTCAGTGCGCGGGCTTGGCGTGGCCGGCGGCCTCGTCGGCCTTCGCGCCGTCCTTGCCCTCATCCTTCGCGTCGCCCTTGTCCCCTTCCTGATTCGGCTCCTCCACCTTGCTCTTGTCGATCGGCTCCAGCTCGATCAGCCGCTTCTTCGGCTTCTTCGCGGCGACCGCCGGGGGCTGGCCGTCGGGCGGGATGGTCGGCGCCACCGCCTCCATGTTGTTCTTGAGCATGTACTCGTTCATCTCCTTCCAGCCCGCGAACATGGCTGGCTTGGAGGCCTCCGGGTTGAGGCGGAAGCAGTCCTCGATGCCCCAGCCGGCATGGCGGCAGGCGCTGCCGATGGCCTTGCCCTCGGCCTCGATCTTGGCCGGGTCGTGGATGCCCGCGCGCTCCTTGAGCTGGTCGCAGCCGAGCAACGGCAAGGTCAGCAACAGCCAGGCGGTGTGCTTCATGCGCATCCTTACTCCTCTCCTATCGGTACTTTTCGCCGCGTGGCGCCTCGCGCATGCGGCGCTCCGCCTCGCGCCCGACCGCCTCGAAACGCTTCTTCACCTCGTCCTCGACGAAATAATCGGAGACCAGGGGCGGCAGCGGCGCGATGGGGATGATGCGGGAACGGTAGACCAGGGTCACCGGCGAGGCGTCGCCGATGATCTGCCACTCGCCGTTCATCGCCAGCACCTTGCCGGCGACGGAGCGGAAGCGGATCAGGCGGTTGGGGCTCTCCTCCATGAGCAGCACCACGTGGTCCGGCATGACGAAGGCGAACAGGCCGGAATCGGCGATCTGCTCCACCCGTTTGGGCGCGCCGGGCGGCGAGATGACGCGGCTGGAGACCATGTCCGGGATGAAGGTGGCGAGGCGGTTGTAGTCCGTCAGGGTCGACCAGACGGTGTCGGCATCCGCCTGCAGGACCTGCCGCGCCTCGATCCGCACGCCCGAGAGACCGGTGCTCACCGCCACCTTGACGGGCGCCTGCTGCGCGGGCAATGCGGCACAGGAGAAGGTCGCGCCGGCACCGAGGGCAATGGCCAGGAGCAGGGCCGGCCAGCGCCGCGGCGCGCGTGGTCCGGGGATTTTGCCGGCCCCTGCCCGGCATGAGGCCATGTGCGGGACGGGGAGGGGCTCGGTCTGGGGCATGCGCGAATCTGCGTTCTTGTTCACGCGGCAAGTATAGCCAGCCTGGCACAAGGGCGGATGCCCGACACGCCGCCCGCGCTCAGGCCAGCTCCTCGATGTCGAACAGCCGCCGGTGCTCGCGGATCGCATAGCGGTCGGTCATGCCGGCGATGTAGTCGGCCACCGCGCGGTGCGGGTCGGCCTCGGCGCGCTCGCGGTGCTCGGGCGGCAGGAGCTTGGGGTTGCCGGTAAAGGCCTCGAACAGTTCGCGCAGCAGACGGCGCGCCTTGTTGCTCATGCGCTCGACGCGGTAATGGCGGTACAGGTTGTGGAACAGGAAGCGCTTCAAGGCCTGGCTCTCCTCGCGCACCGCCGGGCTGAAGGCGGCGAGCGGCGGGCAGGCGCGCACCGCGTCGATGTCCTGCGGCCGGTGCTCGACGAGGTTGCGGCGGGTCTGCTCGACCATGTCCACCACCAGGGTGTTGATCATGCGCCGTACCGTCTCGTGGATCAGGCGCCGGTCGTTGAGCGCGGGGTAGCGGGCGCGCACCTCGTCGAGGTGGCGCGCGAAGATCGGCACGTCTTCCAGCTGCTCCAGGGTGATGAGGCCGGAACGCAGGCCGTCGTCGACATCGTGGTTGTTGTAGGCGATCTCGTCGGCGAGGTTGGTGATCTGCGCCTCCAGGCTGGGCTGGCGCCCCTCCAGGAAGCGCCGGCCGACCTCGCCCAGACGCTCCGCGTTCTTCCGCGAGCAGTGCTTGAGGATGCCCTCGCGCGCCTCGAAGGTGAGGTTGAGTCCCTCGAACTCGGCGTATTTCTGCTCCAGTTCGTCGACCACACGCAACGACTGCAGGTTGTGCTCGAAGCCGCCATAAGGCTGCATGCATTCGTTGAGCACGTCCTGGCCGACGTGGCCGAAGGGGGTGTGGCCGAGGTCGTGCGCCAGGGCGATGGTCTCGGTGAGGTCCTCGTCCAGACCCAGCATGCGCGCCAGGGTACGGCCGATCTGCGCCACCTCGAGGCTGTGCGTAAGGCGGGTGCGGAACAGGTCGCCCTCGTGGTTCACGAACACCTGGGTCTTGTATTCCAGGCGGCGGAAGGCGGTGGAATGGACGATGCGGTCGCGGTCGCGCTGGTATTCGGAGCGCGGCGCGGCGGCGGGTTCCGGGTGGCGGCGTCCGCGGGTCCTGGCGGACTGGGCCGCGTATCCCGCCAAGTCAGCCACGCGCCACCGCTTCGGTCAGCGTCGCCTTGAGGGCGGCGGGATCGTAGTCGCCGCTGACGAAGGCCTCGCCCAGACGCTTGAACAGGACGAAGCGGATCTTGCCGCCCTCCACCTTCTTGTCCACGCCCATGTAGTCCATGTACGCCGCCTCGCCGAGGGCCGGCGCCACGGTGGGCAGGCCGGCGCGCCGGAACAGCGCGGCCATGCGGTCCACGTCGGTTTGGGCGATCAGGCCCATGCGGCGCGACAGGTCCGCCGCCAGCATGGTCCCCGCCGCCACCGCCTCGCCGTGCAGCCACACGCCGTAACCCATGCCCGCCTCGATGGCGTGGCCGAAGGTGTGGCCCAGGTTGAGCAGGGCGCGCTGCCCGGACTCGCGCTCGTCCGCCGCCACCACCTCCGCCTTGTGCTCGCAGGAACGGTGGATGGCGTAGATGAGGGCCTCGGTGTCGCGCGCCACCAGCCTGTCCATGTGCTGCTCCAGCCAGGCGAAGAAGGCCTCGTCGCGGATCAGACCGTACTTGATCACCTCCGCCAGGCCGGCGGACAGCTCGCGGTCCGGCAGGGTCTTGAGGGTGTCGGTGTCGGCCAGCACCAGCTGCGGCTGGTAGAAGGCGCCGATCATGTTCTTGCCCAGCGGGTGGTTGATGCCGGTCTTGCCGCCCACCGAGGAATCCACCTGCGCGAGCAGGGTGGTGGGCACCTGGATGAAGGGCATGCCGCGCTGGTAGCAGGCGGCGGCGAAGCCGGTGAGGTCGCCGATCACGCCGCCGCCGAGGGCGATCAGCGTGGTCTTGCGCTCGGCGCGCTGCGTCAGCAGGGCGTCGAAGATGGTGTTGAGCGTCTCCCAGTTCTTGTACGCCTCGCCATCCGGCAGCACCACCGCCTCCACCTGCACGCCCGCGTCACGCAGGACGGCGCTGAAACGCTCCAGGTAGAGCGGGCCGACGGTGGTGTTGGTGACGATGACCGCGCGCCGCTGCTTCAGGTGCGGCAGCACCAGGCCCGCCTGGTCCAGGAGGCCGGGGCCGATGTGGATGGGGTAGGAACGGTCGCCGAGGTCGACGGTGAGGGTTTGCATGGCCGCATCGATCGTGAAACACAGGCCGATTATCCTAGATTCGGCACCGATCTCCGAACTTCGGCGCCCATTCTCGTTCGTGCGAAAAAGTTCAGGCTAGAATGCGGCGCTATTCGAATCAAAACGACACGGGATGACGACCACAGCGCCGACCACCGCCGCACAGCCCCTGGCCGCAAGGGCCTGGCTCCAATCCGTCGGCCTGGTCGCGCTCACCTGGATCGCCATCCTCGCCCTGCTCCACCCGACGCTGGCGAGCATGATCAGCGTCTGGGACAGTTCCGAGACCTACACCCACGGCTACGTGGTCCTGCCTATCTCGCTCTGGCTGATCTGGCGCCAACGCCGGGAGGCCATGGCGGTCCCCGCACGGGGGGATTGGCGCGCCCTGCCTCTGGTCCTGGCGCTGTCGGCCCTCTGGCTGGCGGCACGAATCGCGGGGGTGCAGGTGATCGAGCATTATGCCCTGGTCGCACTCGCCCTCGCCTCCGTCTGGGCCCTGCTGGGATGGCGGTTGATCTGGACCTTGTTCTTCCCGCTGACGTACCTGTTGCTCATGGTGCCCAACGGCGACTCCCTGATCCCCCACCTCATCAACTTCACCGCCGACTTCACGGTCGGCACCCTGCACCTCCTGAACATACCGGTCTACCGCGAGGGCTCGTTCTTCTCCCTGCCAAGCGGCGACTGGAGCGTGGTGGAGGCCTGCTCCGGCATGCGCTACTTCCTCTCCTCCATCGTACTGGGCTGGCTGTACGCCTACCTAAGCTACCGCACCTGGTGGAAGCGTCTGGCCTTCGGCGTTGCCTCCATCGTCGTGCCCATCCTCGCGAACGGCTTCCGCGCAGTGATCATTGTCCTGATGAGGCATTTTTCCAACATGACCCTGGCGGTCGGCTTCGACCACCTGATCTATGGCTGGATCTGGTTCGGCATCGTCATACTGGGCATGTTCTGGGTCGGCAACCGCTGGCGCGAGGACGACACCCCCTCGCCGAGCGCCGGCGAACCGGCACAGCTCCCCCGGCCCGCCTGGCCGGTCGCGCTGGCCGCCATCCTCGCCGTTGGCGCCACGGCCCTCTATGCCCAGCACCTGGCGCAACGCCCCCCCCTGCCCTCCCCCCTGAAGGACCTCGCGCCGCCTACCGGCTGGCTGCCCAGCCCCACCCCCGTCACCGACTGGCAACCGCAATGGCGGGGCATGGACGATGTCCGCAGCCTGCACCTGGTCCGGGAGGGGCATTCCGCCATGCTCTATGTCGGCTGGTATGGCACGCAACGTCAGAATGCCGAACTCATCAACAGCCAGAACGTGCTGGCCAAGGAGAAGGACGAAACGTGGCGCAGGCCTTCGGAAACGGATTACGCGCTCGCCTTGCCGGGTGGCGCCACCGCATCCGTGCGCGATGCCCTGCTCGACTCGCGCAAGACCGGCCAGCGCCTGCGCGTCTGGTACTGGAACCACGTCGACGGCGCGGATGTGGGCAGTCCGTTCGAGGCCAAGCTCTTGCTCGCCTGGAACAAGTTGCGCGGTCTCAGCGATGCCGGGGCGATCATCATCCTCGTGGTGCCGTATGACGAGGTGCCCAAGGAGGCCGAACCCAGCCTGAGGCATCTGGCCGAGGCGGTACGGCGCGAACTCCCTTCCGTCCTGGACGCCCGCCGCCAATGAGCGACTCCCGCCCCCTCATCGCCCACGTGGTCTACCACTTCGGCACCGGCGGCATGGAGAACGGCATGGTCAACCTGTTCAATCACCTGCCGCCGGAGCGCTTCCGCCACGTGGTGATCAGCCAGACCGGCTACGGCGAGTTCCGCAAGCGCATCACCGCGCAGCCGGTGGAGTTCTTCGACCTCGGCAAGCGCCCCGGCCACGACTACAGCTGGATGCCGCGCCTGTACCGGCTGTTCTCCGAGCTGCGCCCGGACATCCTCCACACCCGCAACCTGAACGCCCTGGAGGCGCAGTTCGTGGGCGCGCTGTGGGGCGTCAAGGGGCGGGTGCACGGCGAGCACGGACGCGACATGTACGACATCGACGGCACCAACTGGAAATACAACGTCATGCGCCGCGCGGCGCGGCGCATCGTGCACCACTACATCGCCGTCAGCCGCGACCTGGAGGGCTGGCTGAAGGACACCGTGCACGTCCCCGATGCGCGCCTGAGCCAGATCTACAACGGCGTGGACAGCGTGAAGTTCGCGCCCTCCCTTTCGAGGGGGGGGCACCCTGAAGGGCATAAAGGCCGGGGAGAGGGTGAGGGCGCCACAGCCGCCCATGAACACCCCACGAACCACCCTCTCCCCCACCCCTCTCCCCTCAAGGGCGAGGGGCTGCAAGACTTCTTCACCGATGCCACCTGCGTCATCGGCAGCATCGGGCGCATGGCGGCGGTGAAGGACTACCCCACCCTGGTGCGCGCCTTCATCCGCCTGTGCAAGGAATCGCCGGTGGCCGCGGGCCTGCGCCTCGTCATCGTCGGCGACGGCCCGACGCGCGGCGAGTGCCAGGCCCTGATCGACGCCGCCGGACTGTCGCGCCAGGCCCACTTCCCCGGCGACCGCAGCGACACCGCCGACTGGCTGCGCGCCTTCGACGTGTTCGTCCTGCCCTCCCTGGGCGAGGGCATCTCCAACACCATCCTCGAGGCCATGGCCAGCGGCCTGCCGATCGTCGCCTCCCGCGTCGGCGGCACGCCGGAGTTGGTGAACGAGGGGGAAACCGGCATGATGTTTGCTGCAGGTGACGAGACCGCCCTGACGCGCCTGCTGGCCGAATATGCTGCCGACGCACCGCGCCGCCAGCGCCAGGGGATCGCCGCCCGGGCACGCATCGAACAGGCGTTCTCCTGGCCGCGGACCGCCGCCGCCTACCAGGCGGTGTACGAAAAACTGTTATGAGGAGGCTGGCCCGCGAGGCCTGAGACGAACCCATGTGCGGCATTACCGGCATCTTCGACCTGCGCGAACAGCGGCCCATCGACCGCGACGTGATGCAGCGCATCAACGACATCCAGTGGCACCGCGGCCCCGACGAGGCGGGCCTGTACTTGGAGCCCGGCCTCGGCTTCGGCCACCGCCGCCTGTCCATCATCGACATCGCCGCCGGGCAGCAGCCCATGTTCAACGAGGACGGCACGGTGGCGGTGGTGTTCAACGGCGAGATCTACAACTTCGTCGACCTGATCCCCGAGCTCACCGCCCTCGGCCACACCTTCAAGACCCGCTCCGACACCGAGACCATCGTCCACGCCTGGGAACAGTGGGGCGTGGACTGCGTGCACCACTTCCGCGGCATGTTCGCCTTCGCCCTGTGGGACCGCAAACAGCAGGTGTTCTTCATGGCGCGCGACCGCCTGGGCGTGAAGCCCCTGCACTACGCCGTCACCGACGAAGGCTTCCTGGTGTTCGGCTCCGAGCTCAAGACCCTCACCGCGTGGCCCGGCTTCCGCCGCGACATCGACGACGAGGCGGTGGAGGACTACTTCGGCTACGGCTACGTGCCCGAGCCGCGCACCATCTACAAGAGCGCGCTCAAGCTGCCGCCCGGCCACCGCCTGCTGATCCGCCGCGGCCGCCCCGTGCCGCAGCCGCAGCAGTACTGGGACGTGCCCTTCCAGGCGCACGGCCCGATCAGCCTGGAAGACGCCAACGCGGAGTTCATCGAGCGCTTCCGCGAGGCCGTGGACATCCGCATGGTCGCCGAGGTGCCCCTGGGCGCCTTCCTCTCCGGCGGCGTCGACTCCTCCGCCGTGGTGGCGATGATGGCGGGCCTGACCGACAAACCGGTGAAGACCTGCGCCATCGCCTTCTCCGACCCCCGCTACAACGAATCCGAACACGCCCAGGCGGTCGCCGACCGCTACCGCACCGACCACCACGTGCATACCGTGGAGGCCGACGACATCGGCCTGGTGGACGAACTCGCGCGCCTCTACGACGAGCCCTACGCCGACTCCTCCGCCATGCCCACCTACCGCGTCTGCGAGCTGGCGCGCAAGGACGTCACCGTTGCCCTCTCCGGCGACGGCGGCGACGAGAACTTCATCGGCTACCGCCGCTACCGCTGGCACGGCATCGAGGAGAAGATGCGCCGCACCATGCCGGACGGCCTGCGCATGCCCCTGTTCGGCGCGCTCGGCCACCTCTACCCCAAGGCCGACTGGGCGCCCAAGGTGTTGCGCGCCAAGACCACCTTCGAGGCCCTGGGCCGCGACAGCGTCGCCGGCTACTTCCACGGCGTCTCGGTGTGCAGCGACACCCTGCGCAGCCGCATGTTCAGTGACGCCTTCAAGCGGCGCCTGAACGGCTACAACGCCGTCGAGGTCCTGCGCCGGCACGACCGCAACAACCCCAGCCGCGACATCTACGGCCAAGTGCAGTACCTGGACTTCAAGACCTACCTTGTGGGCGACATCCTCACCAAGGTGGACCGCGCCAGCATGGCGCACGCCCTGGAGGTGCGCGTGCCCTTCCTGGACCACAAGCTGGTGGAGTGGGTCTCCGGCCTGCCCTCATCGCTGAAGATCCAGGGCGCGGAAGGCAAGTACATGCTGAAGAAGGCCCTGGAGCCCTACCTGCCGCACGACATCATGTACCGCCGCAAGATGGGTTTCTCCATCCCGCTCGCCGAGTGGTTCCGCGGCCCGCTCAAGCAGAAGCTGCTGGACGCCGTGAACGTCCCGCGCCTGGCCGACACCGGCCTCTTCAACATGACGGAGCTGCGCAAGATGGCCGACGAACACATCTCCGGCCGGCGCGACCACAACCCGGCGCTGTGGAGCCTGCTGATGTTCGAAGCCTTCCTGCGGCAGAACGAGACACGGGGTTGATCCGGGCTTCATGAAGATCCTCTATCACCACCGCACCGCCTCGAAGGACGGCCAGGCCGTCCACATCGAGGAGATGATCACGGCGATGCGCGAACTCGGTCACGAGGTCATCGTCGCCGCCCCCGCCGGCGCCGAGGCGCAGGAATTCGGCGCCTCCAGCGGCTGGGTGGACCGCATCCGCGCGCACCTGCCGAAGGCGGTCTACGAACTGCTGGAGCTGGCCTATTCCATTGCCGCCTACCGCCGCCTCGCCGCCCTGGCGCGCGAGCACCGGCCGGACTTCATCTACGAGCGCTACAACCTGTATCTGCTCGCCGGCGTCTGGCTGCACCGCCGCAGCAAACTGCCGCTCCTGCTGGAAGTGAACGCGCCGCTGGCGGAGGAGCGCAACCGCTACGGCGGCCTCGCCTTCCCCCGGCTGGCGCAGCGCATCGAGGCCTGGACCTGGCGCGGCGCCGACCGCGTGCTGCCGGTGACGCGCGTTCTGGGCGGCTACGTCAGCCGCGCCGGGGTGGCGGAATCGCAGATCCGGGTGATCCCGAACGGCATCAACCGCGCCCACTTCGACGCCGCCCCGGACAACGCCGGCGCCAAGTCGCGCCTCGGCCTGGAGGGCCGCACCGTGCTCGGCTTCACCGGCTTCGTGCGCGACTGGCACGGCATCGACCGGGTGATCGACTGGATGGCGAAACACAAGAACGACGCCAGGGTGCACCTGCTGATGGTGGGCGACGGCCCGGTGCGAGCGGACCTGGAGGCCCAGGCGGCGCGCCTGGGCATCGCCGAGCAGGTCACCTTCACCGGCCTGGTGCACCGCGACCGCGTGCCCGAGATGGTGGCCGCCTTCGACATCGCCCTGCAGCCGGCCGTGACCCACTACGCCTCGCCGCTCAAGCTGTTCGAATACCTGGCCCTGGGCAAGGCCGTGGTGGCACCCAAGGAGCCCAACCTGATGGAGGTGCTGCGCGACGGCGAGAACGCCCGCCTGTTCGACGGCCGCACTGCCGGTGCCTTCGAGGCCACGCTGGACGAGCTCCTCGCCGACCCCGCCCTGCGCGAACGCCTGGGCGAGGGTGCGCGCCGCAGCATCGACGAGCAGCGCCTGACCTGGCTGGAGAACGCCCGCCGCGTCACCGAGATGGCGAGCGAACTGATCCGCACGCAACGCCCTGCCTGACATGGACACGCCGCGCCTGTTGGTCTTCTCCAGCCTGTTTCCCAGCCCGGCGGACCCCAACGCCGGCGTGTTCATCCGCGAGCGCATGTTCCGCGTCGCGCAGCACCTGCCCATCGTCGTCGTCTCGCCCAAGGCCTGGTCGCCGTTCGACTGGCTGATCCGCCTGCGCCGCCCCCGCTTCCGCCCCGTGGCGCCGCGCGTCGAGACGCAGCAGGGCATCGCCGTCCACGCGCCCCGCTTCCTCAGCCTGCCCGGCGTGCTCAAGCACTGGGACAGCACCTTCATGGCCCTGGGCAGCTATCTCACCGTGCGCCGGCTCAAGCGCGAATTCGGCTTCACCCATATCGACGCCCACTTCGGCTATCCGGACGGCCACGCCGCCGGCCTGCTCGCGCGCTGGTTCGGGGTGCCCCTCACGGTCACGCTGCGCGGCTCCGAACGCACCTACGCGGAGACCCCGGCGTTCAGGCAGCGCATCGCCGCGGGCCTGCGGCAGGCGCGCAAGGTCATCGGCGTCTCCGACTCCCTGCGGCGGCTGGCCGTGACCCTTGGGGTACCGGAAGAGAAAACTGTGGCGATCGGCAACGCCGTCGACTGCCAGCGCTTCCAGCCGGTCGACCGCGCCGAGGCGAGACGCCGCCTCGACCTGGACGACGACGACCCGGTGATGATCTCCGTCGGCTGGCTGATCGAGCGCAAGGGCTTCCACCGCGTCATCGAGGTCATGCCGGAACTGGTCAGAAGGCACCCAGGCCTGCGCTACCTCATCGTCGGCGGCGCCACCGGCGCGGACAACATGGAGGCGCAGCTGCGCCGGCAGGTCGCGGAACTGGGCCTGGAGGAACACGTGCGCTTCCTCGGCCCCATGAAGCCGGACGAGCTGAAATGGCCGCTCTCCGCCGCCGACCTGTTCGTCCTCGCCACGCGCCGGGAAGGCTGGGCCAACGTGTTCCTGGAGGCCATGGCCTGCGGCCTGCCGGTGGTGACGACGGACGTGGACGGCAACCCGGAGGTGGTGTGCAGACAGGAACTGGGAGAGACGGTGCCCTTCGGCGACGGGCCGGCGCTGTTGCAGGCCATCGACCGGGGCCTGGGCAACGCCTGGGACCGTGGCGCCATCCGTGCCCATGCCGAAGCGAACTCATGGGACCAGCGTGTCGCCAAGCTGTGTGAGGTGTTCAGTGAACCAACCATTGCCTGACCGGGGACATCTCCTGCAACGCACCCGGCGAGCACGAGCGACGGCGCGGGCCTGGCCTTCGCCGCGGCTTCGTTCCAGCTCCGCCATCGGCCTGCTGGCGCTGTCCCTGGCCGCATCCGCCGCATTCGCGGACACCCTGAAGGTCGGCCCACACCACCCCCTGCGACTCCCCAGCCAGGCGGCAGCCCTCGCCCGCGACGGCGACACCATCGAGATCGAGGCGGCCTACTACCCCGGCGACGCCGCCGTCTGGCGTGCCAGCAACCTGACGATCCGCGGCATCGGCGGCAAGGCACAACTGCTCAGCCAGGGCGTCACGGCGGAAGGCAAGGCGATCTGGGTCGTCAAGGGCCGCAACACGACGATCGAGAACATCGCCTTCATCGACGCGCGCGTGCCGGACCGGAATGGCGCCGGCATCCGTCTCGAAGGCGCCAACCTGACGGTGCGCGACTGCCTGTTCCGGGACAACGAGAACGGCATCCTCACCGGCGCGAACCCGGAGAGCGAGGTCTTGGTGGAAGGCTCCGAGTTCGACCACAACGGCCATGGCGACGGGCGCTCGCACAACATCTACATCGGCGCGATCCGCAAATTCACCCTGCGCAACAGCGTCAGCCAGAACGCCCGGATCGGGCACCAGGTGAAGAGCCGCGCAGCCGTCACGCTGATCCAGAACAACCGCATCCAGGACGGCCCGACCGGCCGGTCCAGCTATCTCATCGACCTGCCCTCGGGGGGAGACGCGGTGATCGAGGGCAACACCCTGCACCGTGGCAAATGGGCGGAAAACCACACCATGGTCGCCTACGGCGCGGAAAACATGCCCCACGCCATGAACCAGTTGCGCGTCATCGGCAACACCTTCGTCAACGACCTGCGCCAAGGCTGCCGGCTGATCTGGGTCAAGCCGCGGATCGCGACGGCGGCGGTCAGCCGCAACCGCTTCGTCGGCTGCACGAGGATAGACGGGGCCGTGCAGATGGCCGACAACATCACCATGGCGAAGGAATGACCCGTCCGGCCGAACGGCGGGCACACGGTCCGGCCCGACACTTCAGCGAATAAACGCCACCTATCATGCGCGACCTCCTACTCCTCCTGGTAGTCCTCTGGGGCCTGAGCAAAGTCTTCAGCCGGCCGTACATCGGCGCCTACCTGTGGACCTGGATCAGCCTCATGAACCCCCACAAGCTGACCTACGGCTTCGCCCACAGCTTTCCCTTCGCGCAGCTGGTCGCCGGCATCACGCTGGTTGGCCTCGTCACCGGCAAGCAGAACAAGCTGAACATCTGGTCGCGGGAAAGCGTCGTCCTGCTGCTGCTGATCGGCTGGGTCTGCTTCACCACGCTCTTCGCGGTCAACCCCGAGGGCGCGCTGAAGGAGCTGGACAGGTTCATCAAGATCCAGATCTTCATCTTCCTGATCCTGGCCCTGGTGTCCGACAAGCAGAAGCTGGACTGGTTTATCTGGGTCGTCGCCCTGTCGATCGGCTATTACGGCATCAAGGGCGGCCTCTTCACCATCGCCACGGGTGGCAGCGCGCGGGTATGGGGGCCGGAGGAATCCTTCATCGCCGGCAACAACGAGATCGCCCTGGCCCTGCTCATGGTGATCCCCCTGATGCGCTACCTGCAGTTGCAGGCCGACAACAAGTGGGTGAAGCGTGGCCTGCTGGCCTCCATGCTCCTGTGCGCGGTCGCCGTGCTGGGCAGCCAGTCCCGCGGCGCCTTCCTGGGCATTGCCGCCATCGGCCTGTTCTTCTGGTGGAAGAGCAAGCAGAAGCTGGCCGCCACCGTGATCGTCGGCATCGTTGCCGCCGCGGTGATGTTCTTCATGCCGCAGACCTGGTGGGACCACATGAACACCATCCAGACCTATGACGAAGACGCCTCCGCCATGGGGCGCATCAATGCCTGGTGGGTCGCCTTCCGCATGGCCAACGACAGCCTCACGGGCGGCGGCGCCAACATGTTCATCCCCGAGGTATTTCAGAAATACGCCCCCGTTCCGGAGGACGTGCACGACGTCCACAGCATCTACTTCGAGATGATGGGCGAGCAGGGCTGGATCGGCCTCGCGCTGTTCCTCACCCTCGCCGGCATGACGTGGCTGCGTTGCAGCGCGCTCTCCCACAAGCGCTTCGCGAAGGATCCGGAGACCAAATGGCTGCATGACCTCGCGCCGATGCTGCAGGTCGCCATGATCGGCTACTTCGTCTCCGGCGCCTTCCTGGGCCTCTCCTACTTCGACCTATATTACGACCTGGTGGCGATCACCATCATCGCCGCCAAGCTCGGCGCGCAATACGGCAAGGCACCACTCAGCCCGCCCCCCCTCGCCGGGCGCCAGGGGGGCCCCACCCACGGCGGAGGGGAGGGCAACGCCTCCCGGCCGACCACCGCACAACGGTTCTGACATGGCCCCCAAGGACATCCTCCTTTTCTCCGACGAATTCCCACCCGAGGGCGGGGGGGCGGGGATCGTGGCCCGCCAGCTCGCCAAGGGCCTGCGCGCGTTAGGGCGCAAGGTGGAACTGCTCATCGGCGCCAGCAAGGGGTCGCGCGCGGCCGACGCCGAGACCCACACCTGCCGCCGCTTCACCCTTGCATGGCCGTTCCTGTATGGCTGGCGGCTGCTGCGCATGCGCGCATGGCGCTACCGGCATTTCGTCCTCAACGACTACATCGCCGCCTATCTCGCCGGCCTGTGGTTCACGCCGGCCATGCTGCGGCGTTCGGTGGTCCTGGTGCACGGCGCGGACGGCGAGTTCTTCTTCGCGAAGAGCAGCCTCAAGCACCGCCTGTTCGGGTACACCCGCTGCTATCGGCGCACCCTCAGGCACTGCGGCCGCGTGGTGGCGGCAAGCGCCTATGCCATGGACACTTTTCTGCAGCATGCCTCGGCGCACGTCGACCGGGAGCGGGTCGGCTATGCCTACATGGGCATCGACCCGGCTGACCTCGGCGAACCCCAAGGCGGCGACAAGGCCGCGCTCGGGGTACCCGCCGATGCCCTGCTCCTGTTCAGCGCCAGCCGCCTGATCGAGGAAAAAGGCCTGCTCGACATGCTGGCGCTGTTCGACGAGGCTCGGCGCACGCTACCCAAGCTGTATTGGCATATCGCCGGCTCGGGTCCGCTACGCGGCGAACTGGAGGAGCGCATCGCGCGCCTCGGCCTGCAGGACCACGTGCGCCTGCTGGGCCAGTTGCCGCGGGACCGGCTCGCCAGGTACTACAGCCAGGCGGACGTGTTCTGGCTGCTCTCCAAGCGCAAGGGCGAGACCTTCGGCCTGGTCTACACCGAAGCCGCCTGGTTCGGCTGTCCCTCGATCGCGCTGCGCATGGCCGGCGTGCCGGAGGCGATCGCCGAAGGGGTGAGCGGCTATTTCCACGAGGCCGGCAGCGACCCGGCACGCCTAATCCAGATGGCCGCGCAGCTCGACCGCGACGCCTGCCGGCAGCACGCGCAGCGCTTCCTCAGCAGCGCGTTCGCCGAACACATCCATCAACTTCTGAGCGATCCGAAGCCATGAGCGACGTCCCCGCCACACGCAAGACCGCCCTCCTGGTGGTCTACTTCATGGAAGACAAGGACATCGACGTCCTGGACCTGCACCTGGCCGCGGTCCGCCGCCACACCGCGGATCAGGACTACACCATCCTCGCGGTCGCGAACCGGGTGAGCCCCTTCATCCGCGCGCGCCTCGCCAAGGAGCCGAGGCTCGAACTTGTCGACATCCCCGCCGTCGAGGTCACCGGCTCGGAAGAGCACTCCCACTATCTGGACGCGCTCTCGCGCCATGCCGTCGCCCAGGGCTACAGCCACATCGTCACCTACGATTGCGACGCCTTTCCGGTGCGCGACGGCTGGCTCGCCGAACTTCTCGACATGCTCGACGCGGAGACGCCCGTGGTGGCCGTGTTCCGCGCCGAGAACGGCGACACCTGGCTGCCGCACCCGTTGATGACCTGCTTCAGCACGGCGTTCTACCGGCAGCACGCGTTCAGTTTCTTTCCCGACGCCGCCACCCAGGCAAGCCCGGAGTTCCGCGGCTTCATCCAGCAGACGCGGCAAATCGTCGATTCCGGCATCGGCCTTGGGTACTACCTGCACCGTGCAGGCATCAAGTGGCGCCGGCTGCTGCGCAGCAACCGGGTCAACGACCACTACCTGCTGGCCGGCATCTATCACGACCTGGTGTTCCACCTCGGCTCGATGAGCCGGGCGGCGAAGATCTACCGCCTGGACCGTTTGCGCGACTGGCGCATCCGCGCGGTCAGCCTGTTCCGCTACTACGTGTACGACCCGCCGAAGGACAGCTGGGTGCGCCGCCTCACCGACCTGGTCGAACAGCCCGCGCTGGCGTCGCTGGCGCGACGCAACGCGCGGACCTACGCGCAGATCCGGGATGCCCTGACGCGCGACGCCGAGGCCTACATCAGGCGGCTGCGCGGAGTGTGATGGCCCGCCTGCCGCTCAGGCAGGCCGCAGGCGGCGGGACAGCTTGCGCAACAACGGCCAGGCCACGTCCCTGACGAACGCATACTCGCACGACCAGCCTTGCGCATCGCGACGCAGCAGCCAGTGGGGCAGCGCATAGCTCGCGCACAAGGCGAGACCGCCGAACAGCAACTTGGGCAAGGCGTCCAGCCCCGCGTACCAGGGCCATTCCCCGAGCGCGAGCAGCACGCCATATGCCACGCCGCCCGCGGCGAGCGAACGCCAGACATGGCGGAACAGCGCCAGCACCCCGACCCCGAGCGCGTTCGACAGGGGATAGAAGAGCATGGACAGCGCAAGCAGGACGGTGAGGGCGCGCACGGCGGCGAACTGGCCCAGGCTGAGGCTCTCCGCAAAGTACAGCATGACGCATATGAACACCGCCACGGACAGGCTGTTGGCCAGCACCGTATACCGCACCCGTCCGAGCACCAACAGCACGTTGCCGCCCAGACCCGCCAGCAGCATGAAGGTGTACATGGTCACGACGATGGGCATGACGGGCGCGATCGCCAGCCATTGCTCGCCTAGCACGATGCGGATCAATGGCGTGGCCAGCAGGGTCATCGCCACCCAGATGGGCGCGACCAGCAACAGGTAGACCGATAGCGCCCGCAGGAACGCACTCGCCAGGGCGGGCGGGTCCTCCTTCAGCTTGGCGAAACCGCTGTACAGGCCGGCACTGGCGGGTTGCAGGAGGTTGTTGATCGCCAGGTCGGCGAGCCGCAGGCTCATCAGGTAATGGCCTGCGCCCACCACGCCCAGATAGCGGGCCACCAGCAGCGAATCGATCTTCTCGCGCACCAGGTTCGCCAGGCCCTGCACATAGAGCCAGCGGACGAACCGCCATTGCGCCGAGTAGTGCCTGAGGGTCGGCCGCACGCGATATGGCGCCGTGACGTGGCTGAGCGCCACGAAGGTCAGCGCGCTCGCCATCTCCCCCGCGACGAGGGCCCAATAGTTGCGCCACGCCAGCGCCGTGGCGAGGGTGACCACGACCGCGACCATCTTGGCGGCGATATCGGTCTTCGCGTTGGGCTTGAAGTCCAGTTCGCGCCGGGCGACGACCAGGCCGATGCTGCGCAGGGCATCGATCACCGGCACCCATGCAAGCACGCCCAGCACCTCGACCAGGCCCGGCGCGGAAAAATAATCGGCGATGGCTTGGCGGCCGAAAAACAGCAGCAGGCTGGCCAGCAAGGCGAGCAGCAGCCGCGCGCTCCAGGCGGTGGAAAGGTCCGTCGGCTCCAGGTCGGTCTTCTGGATCAGGTATTGATCCTGCCCCACGCTGGTCAGCGCCTTGATGAAGCCGACGACCGTGGTGGCCGCGATCGCCAGGCCGTAGTCGCCGGGGGTCAGTAGCCGCGCCAGGACCACCATGCTGACGACGCCGAGCAGCTTGACCACCCAGTCGGCGGCGCTGCTGATGAGGATGCTCGATACGACGCGGTCGCGCAGGGAGGACATGCAGCTCGCTCAGGCCATCAGTCCGCGTCGGCCGGCGCGTCGAAGTCGTAGGCGAAACGCAGGCAATCCTCGCGGTAGAGGGCGGCGATCCGCGCGGCCGTCTCGGCGGTGTACTGCTCCGCGTAGGCGGAGCGCTTGTGCCCGCCTGCCCCGTGCGCCGAGGGTGCGCTCTTGTTGAGGTACGGCAGGCTGTTTCTCAGGCCGATGCGCCGGCTGATCTCCAGGAAATCCTCGTTGATGGATTCGAAGCGGCCGACACGGTCAACCATGCACTCGCCGGCGATGTTGTAGACGTACAGGTACTGCGGCCGCAACAGGGGATGCTCGTGCACACGCGACTCGTCGAGGAAGTCGATCACCCAGCGTTCGAAGGTCGGGTAGTCGGCGGCGATCCGGGCGGCGAACCACTCATCCACACGCCCGGCGCCGCCGCCCTTGAAGTATCGGTAGGTGGACAACGCGCGGTCCCAGGGATTGCGGACGAAGCAGAATTTGTAATAGTCGCGGAAGCGCTGCGGATCGGCCAGCTGATAGATCGAATAATCCAGGTGCAAGCGCTTCCTCGCGCCGAGCGCCTTCAGCACACTCGTCCCCGCGGTCTTGGGGATGTGGATGAACAGGCATCGATGCCTATCGGCCGCACGCCAATAAGGAAACGGATCGACGAAATCCATGGCCCATTGATAGGCCCGCCAATACCGTTCCTTCAGCCCCCCCGCAGCGCCTTCGTGCATTCGAATCCCTTACCTGGCCAATAGTTGTTTGATGAGCCTGCGCGACAGCCTCGCGTAGCCGCCACCCTTGAAGCGATATGTGCCGAAGAAATGGATCAGCTTCGCCTGTCCCAGGTCGACACCGGGCTTCCAGAAGGGGTATTGCTCGACCGGCAGGACGACGGAATCGGGGATGTTGGCGACCATGAAGTTCGACGTGAACTGCTCGCTGCCCCATTGCCGCCATCGCTCCGCGCCGACGATCCCCGACATGAGCGCGGAAAACGCCTCCACGCGCGCGCGATCGACCTGCCCCGGCGCATAGCCCGCGAAACCGGCGCAACCACGCACGTAGCGGTATTTCTCCGCCTCAGGCAATTCCGGCAATGCCCGTTCCGCGACATTCTGGATATGGTCGTTCGGCGTGGCCCTGGCGAACTCGCCCGCCACAGCGAGCGGCACGGTTTCGCGGCCGGTGTCCGTCCCCAGGGTGAAGCTGCGGCCGCTTCGCAGGCACTCCAGGACCTCGGTGGGCGCCTGCATGGTCAGGGTGTCCGCATCCAGCTGGATGACGTAGTCGTCCGCCACCAGGTCGGTGATCGCGAGAAAGCGCTCCCAGCAGCCCCCCTTCGGGCAACGCTCGTTCCTGACCTCGGCGGTCGCGATAAAGCGCACGTCGGAAAAATGCCGCCGGATCGTCGCGCGGTCGTCCTCGGTCAGGCCATCGTCCACCAGGACCAGCAGCCTCGGCGACACGTAGCGCATGAAGGACTTCGCCGCGAGCATGAACATGGTCAGATCCGGGTGATAGATCTGGCTCAGCACGACCACCTTGCTCTGCGGAGATAGCGTGACGGGAGGCGTATCGAATATCCCGCGGCAGCGGAGGTCGAAGAGGCGCTTGCTGAGCGTTTTCCGGAGGTTGTAGAACATGGCCTATTTCTTCGTGGACAGTCGTTTCAAACGCAGTTTCAGGGGCTTGGCGTCCGGGAAACGCTTCAGGGCGTCGTCCAACACCTTCCTGGCATCGTCAGATCTGCCGAGCGCGGCCATGGCATCCGACTTGAGCGCGTAGGCAAGCACGTAATCCGGGTCTGTCTGGATGGCGGCATCGGCCTCGTTCCAGGCCAGACCGGGGTTTTTCAGCGCGAGCGCGACCTGCGCGCGCTTGACATGCATTTCCGCCATGAGCGGGAAATCCGGCGGGGCCTTGCTGATGGTGTAGAGGATGTCGCCCAACGCCAGCTTCATCCAGCGTTCGTACTGGTAGGTGCTTTGGATGTTCATGTTCGCGCGCCCCATCATCGCCAGTCCATGGCAGTAATGGTGGATGTGCAGGGCGCCCTTGCCCAAGCGCGCGCGCCAATGTTCCGCCTCCTCAGGCGGCACATACACGCTGGGCGGGACGAACCAGTACATCGCCTTGCAGTACTCGGGCAGGCACTTCCATTCCGCCTCGGTGATGTCCTCACCGTAGGTCTCACCAAAGGCATGCGCCTGTCTGCCGCCCAGGAGAAACACGCACAGCAACAGGAGCAGGATCGTCGGTCGATGCTTTGCCACCATCACAGCCTCCATACCAACCGCGCATCAGCCATGGCGTTCAGGGTAATTCTTCAGATAGATCGCCAAGGCCCTCAGGAAATTGCCCATGCCGTGCTGCTTCTTGTACAGCACGCCGCGGAACACCGACTTGAAATCGTCGAGGGTCAACTCCGTGCCGATGCTCGCGTTGATCTCCGCGATCACCCTCTCCGGGCGCAACAACAGGTCTTCATACAGGACGTCCACGCTGCCAAAGCCCTCTTCCCGCAGGAAGGACTGGATGGTCTCGTGAATGCCCGAATCATAGTAATGCGAGTGTTTGATGCTCTGGATCTGGCGCCGCAGCGTGGTCGAGATCCAGGACTGGATCTTTTCCCGCCGGATGGTCAGGAAGGACACGTTCTCCCTGTCCAGGAAACGCTTCCAATAGCGGATGGTCAGCCACAGGCGCGGGTCCTTCCAGATCCACGGCTGATGCCGGTTGCACTCGTCGACGAAGGCCTGGAACGGCGCCGGATCGAGGCGATCGAAGCCGGCGGCGACCTTGTCGATGTAGTCCGGGCTGAACTGCATGACCCAGTCGTCGGTAAAGCCCGTTTCCTCGAGGATCTTGTTGTTCAGCCTGACGAGCTCCGCGTTCTCCCAGGTGTTGTAATCGATCTTCTGCATGGTCTGGTCGCCGACCCAGTACCCTGCCTTGTTCAATAACGAGGTCAGGACCGAGCTGCCCGCCAGGCCTCCGGTCAGGATGATCACGTTCTTGTGCATTCAGCGTCCCTCATTTTTTCATGTCATGCATGCCGGCCACCCAGGCTGCGGTCCATTGTCCCACCTGGTCACGCCAGGCCTGGGTCGAAAAGGTGTGGTTGGCCTCCGCCAGGGTGTGGCGCGTGGCGCGGGCGGTGTCGAACTGCTTGCGCCATTGCCTGTCGCGGCCGAGGAGGTCGATGAACTCCTGCGCGGTCAGGTCGTTGCCGCTGAGCAGAAGCAGCACCCGGCCCTCGAATCGGCGCAGGCCCTGCAGCATCCGCTCCACATAACCGTCCTGGCCGTGGCGCGGGTCCCAGGCCGTGCCCGCGGCGACCTCGCCCGACTCGCCGTTGGCCAGCTTGGCGGAGTTCCGCAGGTCGCCCAGGGAGGCGCCGACCTGCACCTTGCCGCTCAGCAGCTTGGTCCAGAAGGAACGCTGCAGCAGCCGCCGCAGGTAATAGTGCTTGAGCTTGGCGCGCGCCGCGCCGGCGGGGCTGTGCACCCAGGGGTTGGCCAGTGCCAGGCCGGCGACACGCGCGTCCGCGTGGCCGTAGTAGGTGGCCGCCGAAGCGGCGTCGCACAAGCCCCACACGACCACCTGGCGCAGGGACGGGACCTGCCGCATGAAGGCATCGATGGCGCTGCGGACGTCGGCGTCGACACCCTCGAAATTGCGCGGTTCGCCCTCGCTGTCGCCCATGCCGCGGTAGTCGAAACGGAACGCGGGGATGCCGTGCTGGGCCAGCTGGCGCGCCAGCAGGGTGAACTGCCGGTGGCTCCCGGCGCGGTATTGCGGCCCGCCGACGACGATGAGCACGCCCGTCGCATGCGCGGCCTGCGGCTCGGTCGCGATGCCGACGAGGCGATCCCCCTCGCACTCGAACACGACGGGCGTCTCGCTCCAGCCCCCTCCCTGCGCGGCAAACGTCACGCGGCAACCCCCATGCTGTCGGCGGCGAGGCATGGCGCCATGGCGAGTTCCCCGCCCGGCATGTCGGGGCAGCCGGGCCAGACCAGCAGCTCCGGGCATTCGCTGATCTCCTGGGTGACCCAGAAGGGGTCGCCACGCACCGTCCGCCCGGCAACCGGCACGCCCCGCCCGCGCCACGCGTCGATGACGCGCTGGCTGGCCGGGGTGACGTGCTCGCCGGCCTGGGCGCCCACCTCCAGCCAATAGGTCGGACAGCCGGGCGTCATGTCCGTGAGCCTGAGCGCGGCGAGCTCCATGGCCATCGCGGGGGAGAGCATGTAGCCCCCCACCTCCACCGCCTGTCCCTGCTCGAGTTGCGCGCGCAGCTGCTTGGTGCCGGATTGCGCCTGCCCGCCCGTGAGCATCTCGCTCGCCAGCTTGATGCGCAGGAACTGGTTGAGGAACAGGTCGCCGCTGGCGACCGGCTGCCAGAGCACCACGGACTGCACGCCGGCAAGCGACTGCGAGACCTCCGCGGCGAGGACGGCGCCGGTGCGCAGACCCCACAGCGACACGGCGCCGCCGGTCGATTCGGCCAGCCGCGCGTAGGCGACGCGCACGTCGTCGCGCCACACGCTCCAGGAGGCATCGCGGAAATCACCGCCGCTGTCGCCGCAGCCCGTCGGGTCGATCTGCAGCACCTCGTAGCCGCACGCCGCCAGCGCCCTCGCCTGCAGGGCAGCCATGCGGCGCGACTTGTGCATCTCCTCGGCGAACGGGGGGACATAGAGGATGCCGCCGCGAGGGGGGCGTGAGCGAGGCGCAAGCCGAAGACAGAACAGGCTGGCGTGCGCGCCTTCGAGAAAGAACGGCGAGATGTCGATCGGGTCGTTGGTGGCCATGCGCGGGGAATCGGGCATCAATCCGCGGGCTCAGGGAAACATCGCATGGCGCGGATTGCGGCTAGGCGCTGATCTTCTGGTCCACGAAGTCGACCAGCGCGCCCAGGGTCGTGAAGGTGTCCGCGCTGATCTCGTCGTCCTCCACCGAGACGCCGAAGTGTTCCTCTATGGCGGTCAGGATGCTCACCACGGCCATGGAGTCGAGTTCGGGGATCGCGCCCAGCAGGGGCGAATCCGTGGTCAAGGCGTCGGCACGCGGTCCAAGCTGCAACGCCTGGCCCAGGATGTTCTTGACGTCGTCGATTGCGGACATGGAGGGGTGGCTATGGGTTGGAAATGGGGAAAGTGTATGCTACGGCCGATTTCGTCGCCACCAGCGAGCCCGGACAGCGGTAACCCATGCAACCGATCGAGTTTCTGCCTCTCGCGGCGCATGCCGTCGATTACCCCCGACCGCGCTTCACCTTCCTTCCCCCCCTGGCACTGTCGCACTGGCTAGGCCGGGCGACGGAAACGCCGCACAGCGCCTTCATCCCGCCTGGCCCGTTGTACATGTATGGCCGCTATGCGCTGGTCGAGGCGTTGCGGCGCGCCGGGGTGGGCCGGGACACGGCCGTGCTCCTCCCCGCCTTCCATTGCCGGACCATCGTCGACGCGGTCCTCCACCTCGAGGCCGAGCCGCGCTTCTATCCCGTAGACGCCAGACTCGCACCGGATTTCGGGCGCCTCGCGGACCTGGCGGCCCCGGGCGACGTCCGCGCCCTGCTGCTCACCCACAATTTCGGCTTCGCCAACGTGCCCGACGAGGCGGAGGCGTTCTGCCGCGCGCGCGGCATCGCGCTCGTCGAGGACTGCGCGCACGCCTTCTACGGCAGCCACAACGGCCGCGCGCTGGGAAGCATCGGCCAGTACGCCACCGCCAGCGCCTGGAAGTTCTTTCCGGTGCGATACGGCGCCATGCTGCGCGACAACACCGGCGGCGGCGCGACGCGGCTGGCGCAGCAGCCGCTGGTGAAGGAACTGAAAGGCATCGCCGCCCTGGTCACGCAGGGCGCGGGGCGCGAGGACATGCCACGCGAGCCCGACCTCGACGCCCTGCATGCGCGCGCGCTCGAACTCGACGCCAGGGAACAGCCGCGCCTGGGCCTGCGGCACGACCCCGATTCGTTTCGCCCCGACTGGGTGCGGCTGGCGGCACCGCGCGCCTTCGCGTGGGTGGTGGCAAGCGCCGCACACGGGCACATCGCCGACAGGCGTCGCGCGAACTATCGACTGTGGCTCGACGGGTTGCGCGGCCTGGAGGGCGTCACCCCGCTGTTTCCGGAACTGCCCGCGCAGATCGTGCCCTACGCCTTCCCCCTGCTCGCCGACTCGCGCGGCCTGATCTTCCACGCCTTGAAGCTGGCGGGCATACCGATCTGGCGCTGGGAGGACATGGCGATGCCGGCCATCGCCGACTGTCCGGTCGCCGCCGACTATCGCCTGCGGCTGCTGCAGTTGCCCTGCCATCAGGGCCTGGACGATGCGGACATCGCCTGGATGACCGCGACCGTCGCCAAGGTCGTGAAAAGATTCGCGCCCACGATCCAATAACCCGACACGAACGAACCCGAGCAACGACATGCATGGCCTGCAGGAATTGTCCCCACTTGCCGCATTGCCCCCGACCTGCGACGCCCTGTTCCGAGAAGCGGCACAGGGCGTTTTCGACCTGACCCCGGAGTGGTTCGGCCTGCTCGCGAAGACGACGCTCGCGGAACCGGGGGCGGCCAGCTTCCACATCCTGGCGCAGGCCGGCGAGGCAGAGGCCGTCCTCCCCCTCACCCTCCCCTTGGCGGGGAAGGGCCGCCAGGTGACGAGCCTGACCAACTTCTATTCGACCCTGTACCGCCCCATCCTGAGCGAAGGCCTCCAGGCCTCCGACCTGGCCAGGCTCCTGCGCGGGGTCGTGCGGGACACGCGGGCCAGCACCCTGCGTTTCGATGCCATGGATCCGGAGCACCCCTCCTTCACACTCCTGGAGGAGGCATTGCGTCAGGCCGGCATGCGGCCGTTCCGCTTCTTCGGTTTCGGCAACTGGTACCTGCAAGCCGAGGGGCTGGACTGGGAGACCTATCTCAAGCAGCTGCCGAGCAAGCACCGCAACACGCTGAAACGCCTGGGCAGGAAGTTCGAGGAGGAGGTCGAGGGCAGCTTCCGCATCTACACCGGCAAGGACGGCGAGATCGAGGAGGCGCTCGCCGCCTACCAGGCCGTCTACGCGTCGAGCTGGAAGGTCCCCGAGCCGTTCCCCGACTTCATCCCCGAGTTCGTCAGGATGAGCGCGCAACTCGGCTGGCTGCGCATGGGGGTGGCCTACTCGGGCCGGCAGCCGGTGGCCGCGCAGTTCTGGCTGGTCCTGGACGGCAAGGCCTCGATCTACAAGGTCGCGTACGACGACAAGTTCTCCGCCTATTCCCCCGGCAGCCTGCTGACGGGCCAGCTCATGCGCCACGTGCTCGACACGGAACACGTGCGCGAGGTCGACTTCCTCATGGGTGACGACGCCTACAAGCGCATCTGGATGAGCCACCGGCGTGAACGCTGGGGCATCGTTGCCTACAATCCGCGCACACTGGCGGGCCTCTGGCTCGCCGCGCGCGAGGCGCTGGCACGTGCCGCGAAGCCGGCGATCACCCGGCTGCGCGAGAGACTGCAGAAGAAATCAGAAGAAGGGAAGAAATGACATGACGGGATTGCTCCACGAGTTGATCCAGGCGTCCGCGCAGGCCCGCCCCGAGGCGCCGGCCCTGCAGGACGGCAAGCAGACGACATCCTATGCCGCGCTGCTTGCCGCCCTGGCGCAGGCGCGCAACCTGTATCTCGCCCTCGGCCTGGAACGCCAGGAGCGCGTCGCGGTGTACCTGGAGAAACGCACCGACACCGTCACCGCCCTGTTCGGCGCCGCCGCGGCGGGCGGCGTGTTCGTGCCGGTGAACCCGCTGCTGAAGGCCGAGCAGGTCGGCCACATCCTCAACGACTGCAACGTGCGCATCCTGGTCACCTCGCCGGAGCGCCTGGAGCTGCTGCGCGACACCCTGGCGCATTGCCGCGACCTGCGCACCGTGGTGCTGGTCGGCGACAAGGCCGTGGCGCCGCTGGCGGGCGTGCAGGTGGTGAACTGGTCGGAGCGCGCCGCCGCCCCCGAGGCCGCACCCTGGCGGGTGATCGACCAGGACATGGCCGCCATCCTCTACACCTCCGGCAGCACCGGCCGCCCCAAGGGCGTGGTGCTGTCGCACCGCAACCTGGTGGCGGGCGCGGAGAGCGTCTCGCAGTACCTGGAGAACCACGCCGAGGACCGCATTCTCTCGGTGTTGCCGCTGTCCTTCGACTACGGCCTGTCGCAGCTCACCACCGCCTTCCGCGTCGGCGCCTGCGCGGTGCTGATGAACTACCTGCTGCCGCGCGACGTGATCCGCGCCGTGGAGCGCGAGCGCATCACCGGCCTCGCCGCCGTGCCGCCCCTGTGGGTGCAGCTGGCACAGCTGGACTGGCCCGCGGGCGTGACCGAACACCTGCGCTACATCACCAATTCCGGCGGCCATATGCCCAGGCCCACCCTGGACCTGCTGCGCGCCAAGCTGCCCCAGACCAAGCCGTTCCTGATGTACGGCCTCACCGAGGCCTTCCGCTCCACCTACCTGCCGCCCGAGGAGGTGGACCGCCGCCCCGACTCAATGGGCAAGGCCATCCCCAACGCCGAGATCCTGGTGGTGCGCGAGGACGGCACACCCTGCGCACCGGGCGAGGAGGGCGAGCTGGTGCATCGCGGCATCCACGTCGCACTGGGCTACTGGAACGACCCTGAGAAGACCGCGGAGCGCTACAAGCCCGCGCCCGGCCAGCTGGGCGGCCTGGTGATCCCGGAACTGGCGGTGTGGTCCGGCGACACGGTGAAGATGGACGAGGAAGGGTTCCTCTACTTCGTCGGCCGGCGCGACGAGATGATCAAGACCTCCGGCTATCGCGTCAGTCCCTCCGAGGTGGAGGAGGTGGTGTACGCCACCGGCCTGGTCAAGGAGGTGGCGGCCACCGGCGTCGCCCACCCCGTGCTGGGGCAGGCGGTGGTGCTGGTGGTCCATGGCGACGGCGACGTGGCGGAGCGCCTGCTGCAGGAGTGCAAGCAGAAGCTGCCCGCCTTCATGGTGCCGGCGCACATCCAGAACCGCGCCGAGCCCCTGCCGCGCAACCCCAACGGCAAGATCGACCGCAAGCGCCTGGCAGGCGAGCTCGACGGCCTGTTCGAGGAGAAAGCATGAGCCAGCCCGTGCACGCCCCGCACCTCTTCCCGGTCGTCGACAACGAATTGCGGATCGGCGGCATGCCCCTGTCGCGCCTCGCCGAGCGCGTCGGCCGCACGCCCTTCTACGCCTACGACCGCGACCTGCTGACCCGCCGCGTGGCGGAGCTGCGCGCCGCCCTGCCGGCGGAGATCCACCTGCACTACGCCATCAAGGCCAACCCCATGCCGGCGGTGGTGCAGCACATGGCCGGGCTGGTGGACGGCTTCGACCTCGCCTCCGCCGGCGAGATGAAGATCGCCCTCGACACCTCCATGGCCGCGGACAAGATCAGCTTCGCCGGCCCCGGCAAGTCCGAATCGGAGCTGCGCCAGGCCGCCGCCGCGGGCGTGGTGGTGAACCTGGAGTCGGAACTGGAGATGGAACGCCTGGCCCAGGCCGGCAAGGCGCTCGGCCTGCGCCCCAAGGCGGCGGTGCGGGTCAACCCGGACTTCGAGCTGAAGTCCTCCGGCATGAAGATGGGCGGCGGCCCCAAGCAGTTCGGCGTCGACGCCGAGCGGGTGCCGGCGATGCTGGCGCGCATGAAGGAACTGCCGCTGGAGTTCCACGGTTTCCACATCTTCTCCGGCTCGCAGAACCTCAAGGCCGAGTCGATCATGGAGGCGCAGCGCAACACCTTCGACCTCGCGCGCCGCCTTGCGCCGCACGCGCCCGGCCCGGTACGCCTGCTCAACCTGGGCGGCGGTTTCGGCATCCCCTACTTCCCGGGTGAGCAGCGCCTGGACCTGGCCGCGGTGGCTGAGCACCTCGCCGGCCTGGTGCCGGACGCGCGGCGCGATTTCCCGGAGGCCGAGTTTGTCATCGAACTGGGGCGCTACTTCGTCGGCGAGGCCGGCATCTACGTCTCGCGCGTGCTCGACCGCAAGGAGTCGCGCGGCCAGACCTTCCTGGTGACGGACGGCGGCCTGCACCACCACCTTTCCGCCTCGGGCAACTTCGGCCAGGTCATCCGCAAGAACTACCCGGTCGTGGTGGGCAACAAGGTGGATGCGGAAGCGCCTGCCATGGCCTCGGTGGTCGGCCCGCTGTGCACGCCGCTGGACCTGATCGGCGACAAGATGGCGCTGGGCCATGCCCAGGTCGGCGACCTGATCGTGGTGATGCAGTCCGGCGCCTACGGCCTCACCGCCAGCCCGACCGCCTTCCTCGGCCACCCCGCGCCGGCCGAGGTACTGGTCTAGACCGGACTGCGCAGGTTGTTGAGCAGCATCGGCGCGAAGCGCCGCATGCCGCCCCAGCTCGGGGTGAAGCGCGCCAGCTGATAGGGGTCGGTGGCGCGCGTGGAGACGCCCCACTGCGTCGACACCGCCCCTTCCAGCCCCAGCGTCTCGACGATGCGCGCCTGCTCCCGCCGGTAGTCCTGCCCCGGACGGCCGTTGGGATAGGCGAACACGCGCACCCGCGCGCCCAGCGTCGCCTCCAGCCAGTCCTTGCCGGCCTGGATCTCCGCCGCCGTGGCCGCGTCGTCGAGCCCGGCGAGGATGGGGTGGCGGTTCGTGTGGCCGCCGATCTCCATGCCCGCGCCATGCAGGGCCTTCAACTCCTCGGTGGTCATCATCAGGTCGTCGGGCAGGGCCGCGTCGGTGACGCGGCGCGCCAGCTCGGCCACGGTCTGCTCGCGCTGGTCCAACGACTGGTATTTGACGATGGGCAGGATGTGGCCGATGGCCCTGGCCTTGGCCTCGGGCGTCGACACGTCGTGGCGGCCCAGGCCCATGTCTTCGAGATCAATGGAGTCGCCCTTGGCGCGGCGGATCGCCTCGATCACCGTGTCGTTGAACATGCGCCCGCCGTTCAGGTAGGCAGTGGCGATGAAGAAGGTGGCGTGCAGGCCGTGCTTTTGCAGGATCGGCAGGGCGAGGCGGTAGTTGTCCGCATAGCCGTCGTCGAAGGTGATGCAGGCCGCGCGCGCCGGCAGGGTGCCGGCCTTCAGCCGTGCGATCGCCTCGGGCAACGGCAGCACGTTGAACACCGCCTTCACCGCCGCCATCTGCGCGTCGAAGCTCGCCACCGTGGCCTCGTTGGGGAAGATCGGGTCCGTCTCCGCCTGCACGCGGTGGTAGATGAGGATGGACAGTCTCGCCTTCGGCCCCGCGGGCGAGAGGACGCTGGCCAGGGATCTGTAGAGCGGGTTCATGTCGGCGACGGTGGTGGAGTTGCCGGGATTATCATTGCCATCGTCCGAACGCCACAACCCGCACCACAACCCGCACCCCAAGACATGAAACTCGCCACCTGGAACGTCAACTCCCTCAAGGTCCGCCTGCCGCAACTGCTGGAATGGCTGCCCGCAGCCCAGCCCGACGTGGTCTGCCTGCAGGAGACCAAGCTCACCGACGAGGCCTTTCCCCGCGCGGAGATCGAGGCTGCCGGCTGGCAGGTGGCCTTCTCAGGGCAGAAGACCTACAACGGCGTCGCCCTCCTCAGCCGCGCACCCCTGGCCGACGTGCAGGCCGGCATCCCCGGCTTCGCCGACGAGCAGAAGCGCGTGCTCTCGGCCACCATCGAGGGCGTGCGCGTGGTGTGCGTCTACATCCCCAACGGCCAGAGCCTCGACTCGGAAAAATACCCCTACAAGCTCGGCTGGCTGGAGGCCCTGACGGCCTGGCTGAAGGACGAACTGACGCGCCATCCGCGCCTCGCCCTGCTGGGCGACTACAACATCGCCCCCGAGGACCGCGACGTGCACGACCCCGCCGCCTGGGCGGGCGGCGTGCTGGTCTCGGAGCCGGAACGCGCGCACTTCCGCGCCCTGCTCGATCTGGGCCTGAAGGATGCGTTCCGCCTCTTCGAGCAGCCGGAGAAGAGCTTCTCCTGGTGGGACTACCGCCAGGGTGCCTTCCGGCGCAACATGGGCCTGCGCATCGACCACATCCTGCTCTCCGAGCCACTGGCGGCGAAGTGCACCGGCTGCGTCATCGACACGGCGCCGCGCCGGCTGGAGCGCCCCTCTGACCACACCCCGGTGGTCGCCAATATCGACAGCCCAAACCATGGATAAGTGGCACCCTCAATCCGGCGAAGGCCGGGATCAAAAAAGCAAAGCACTGGACCGCGCTTTCACAAGGGTGACGAAATATGCCGATTTTTTATAGCAATCAGCCCCACACCCACCTAGACTAACCCACATTAGTTCACAACAGGGCAGACCATGCTCACCGTCAACATCCATGAAGCAAAGACCCACCTCTCGCGCCTGCTGGAACAGGTCGCGCAGGGCGAGCCCTTCATCATTGCCAAGGCCGGCAAGCCGCTGGTGAAGGTCGTTCCCGTCACGTCGGCGGATCTCGCCATCCCCCGCCGTCTGGGATTCATGGTGGGGGAGATCATGGTGCCAGAGGACTTCGACCGTATGGGACAAACAGAGATCGCGTCCTTGTTCGATGGAGAGGTGGCTTGATCTACCTCCTCGACACCCATCTGTTGCTTTGGGCGGCGGGCGCCCCGGAAAAACTCCCCCAAACCGCGCGCGAACTAATGGAAGCGCCGGAGCACGAATTCGCCTTCAGCGCCGCCAGCCTGTGGGAAATCACAATCAAGCAAGGACTGGGGCGGGTGGACTTCAAGGTGGATGCCCACCGCCTGTACCGCATGCTCTTGCTGCATGGCTATCGTGAAATCCCCATAACCAGCCAGCACGCGGTGGCGGTGAGCGCCTTGCCCAACCTTCACAAAGATCCATTCGACCGTCTTCTACTGGCCCAGGCACGCGCGGAAGCCATGATTTTGATGACCCATGACGAGGCCTTGCCGCAATACGGCGAGGGCCTGCTCAAGGTCTGAACATCCAAACCTTGGAGCCCGACATGCAGGAAGCCCTCTTCCCCGAACTCACCGACCAGGCCATCTCCAGCGAGGTGCTGCTGGAGAAGTACGCGAAGGGGGATGAGCGGAACGTCGTCGACGTGCGCCAGCGCGTCGCCCGGGCGCTCGCCTCCGCCGAGAAGAAGGCGGAACGGGCGAAGTGGGAACGCCTGTTCTTCGCCGCCATGGAGGCGGGTTTCATCCCCGCCGGGCGCATCAACTCGGCCGCCGGCACCGAGCTGCAGGCCACCCTCATCAACTGCTTCGTGCAACCCGTGGGCGACGCCATCTCGGGCGAGAGCGAGGGCCGGCCGGGCATCTACGTGGCCCTGGAGGAGGCGGCGGAGACCATGCGGCGCGGCGGCGGCGTGGGCTACGACTTCTCCACCATCCGCCCCCGGGGCGCGCTGGTGAAGGGCACGCAGTCGCGCGCCAGCGGCCCGGTGTCCTACATGCGCGTGTTCGACCGCTCCTGCGAGACCGTGGAGTCGGCCGGCAGCCGGCGTGGCGCGCAGATGGGCGTGATGCGTTGCGACCATCCGGACATCGAGCTGTTCATCCACGCCAAGGACCAGGGCGACCTGAAGAATTTCAACATCTCCGTGGGCGTCACCGACGCCTTCATGCAGGCGGTGGAGGCGGACGGCGAGGTGGAGCTGGCGCACAAGGCCGCGCCCGGCGCGGAACAGATGGCGGCCGGCGCCTACCAGCGCGCCGACGGCATGTGGGTCTACCGCAGGATGCGCGCGCGCGACCTGTGGACCCAGATCATGGCCTCCACCTACGACCACGCCGAGCCGGGCGTGTTGTTCATCGACCGCATCAATCGCGACAACAACCTCGCCTACTGCGAGGCCATCGAGGCCACCAACCCGTGCGGCGAACAGCCCTTGCCGCCCTACGGCTGCTGCTGCCTGGGCTCGATCAACCTGACGCGCTTCGTCAGCCAGGCCTTCACGGCGCACGCCAGCTTCGATTTCGACGGCCTCGCGAAGATCCTGCCCACCTGCGTGCGCGCCCTCGACAACGTCCTCGACCTCACCGCCTGGCCGCTCAAGAAACAGCACGACGAGGCCATGGCGAAGCGCCGCGTCGGCCTCGGCTTCACCGGCCTGGGCGACACCCTGGCGATGCTCGGCCTGCGCTACGACACTCCCGAGGCGCTCGAATTCGCCACCAAGGTGGCCGCCTTCATGCGCGACCACAGCTACCGCGCCTCGGTGGCGCTGGCGCAGGAGCGCGGCGCCTTCCCGCTGTTCAACGCCGATCTCTACCTCGCCGGCGGCAACTTCGCCTCGCGCCTGCCCGAGGACCTGAAGGCGGAGATCCGCCAACACGGCCTGCGCAACTCGCACCTGCTCTCCATCGCCCCCACCGGCACCATCTCGCTGGCCTTCGCCGACAACGCCAGCAACGGCATCGAGCCGCCCTTCTCCTGGGCCTACACGCGCAAGAAGCGCGAGCCGGACGGCGGCTGGAAGGAGTATCAGGTGGAGGACCACGCCTGGCGCCTGTACCGCGAGCAGGGCGGCGACGTGGCAAACCTGCCGCCCGCCTTCGTCACCGCCCTGGAGATCTCCGCCCTCGCGCACATGGACATGGTCGCCGCCGTCGCGCCCTACGTGGACTCCGCCATCTCCAAGACCGTCAACGTGCCGGCGGACTATCCCTACACCGACTTCGAGGGCCTCTACTTCGCCGCCTGGAAGGCCGGCCTCAAGGGCCTGGCCACCTACCGGCCCAATGCCGTGCTGGGCAGCGTGCTGTCCACCGGCGAGGCGGAGAAGCCCACCCTCCCCCAGCAGGCCGCCGCGCCGCAGGACTTCGAGCTCTCAGACGTGAACCGCCGCATAGAGATCAAGGCCCTGCCCGCGCCCGTGCTGGAAAGCCTGAAGTGGCCGGGCAGGCCCAAGCTCTCCAGCGGCAACCCCGCCTGGTGCTACATGCTGGACAGCGAGCACGGCAGCTTCGCCCTGTTCGTCGGCCACACCGAGACGGAAGGCCGCGCCTGGCCGTTCGAGGTGTGGGTGAACGGCGCCGAGCAGCCGCGCGGCCTCGGCGCGGTGGCCAAGACCCTGTCCATGGACATGCGCGCCAACGACCGCGGCTGGCTCAAGCTCAAGCTGGAGACCCTGGCCAGGACGCGCGGCGACGACGCCTGCGCCATCCCCTTCCCGCCCGACGGCGAGCCGCGCCAGATGCCCAGCCAGGTCGCCGCCGTGGCGCAGCTGCTGCGTTGGCGACTGGACGAGCTGCGCGCCCTCGAAGGCCCCGGCGAGACGCCGGTGCTGGACGCCCTGTTCAGCCTCAAGGAACCGAAAACCGGCAGCGACGGCACCCTGTCCTGGACGGTCGACGTCTACAACCCGCACACCGGCGACGACTTCGTCCTCGGCCTCAAGGAGATCGCCCTGCCGGACGGCGTCACGCGCCCCTACTCGCTGTGGCTGGCGGGCGACTACCCGCGCGCCCTCGATGGCCTGTGCAAGCTGCTCTCGCTGGACATGCGCGTCATGGACCCGGCCTGGGTGGGCATGAAGCTGCGCAAGCTGCTCAACTACCCGGAACCGCTGGGCGACTTCATGGCCTTCGTGCCCGGCGAGTCGAAACAGGCCACCTGGCCCTCCACCGTCGCCTACGTCGCCCGCCTGATCATCCACCGCTACGCCATGCTCGGCATCCTCACCGAGGACGGCCTGCCGGTGAAGGAGATGGGCATCCTGCAATCGCCTGCCCTGCCCCCCGCGCACGCCGGCGAGGCGCCGCGCGTGATGAAGGGCAAGGCGTGCAGGGAGTGCGGCAACGAGACGGTGATCCGGAAGGACGGCTGCGACTTCTGCACCGCCTGCGGCGCGGTGGGGGCGTGCGGCTAGCCTGCTCTACAATCCGCGCGTCACCCCTCCGGAAAAATCCGCCATGACCTTCTACCTCCTCACCCTCGCCCACCTGCTCGCCAGCATCGTCTGGATCGGCGGCATGTTCTTCGCGCACCAGTGCCTGCGCCCGGCGGCGCTCGCCACCCTGGAGCCGCCGCAGCGCCTGCCGCTGTGGAACGCGGTGTTCGACCGCTTCTTTCCCTGGGTGTGGGGCTGCGTGCTGCTGCTGCTCGCGACCGGCCAGGCCCTGACCCTGCAGATGGGCGGCATGGCGGCGGTGCCGGTGCAGATCCACGTCATGGCGGGCATCGGCTACCTGATGGCGGCGATCTTCTTCTACCTCTACTTCGTGCCCTATGCCGCCCTGAAGAAGGGCGTGGCGGCGCAGGACTGGCCCGCTGCCGGCGCGGCCCTGAACCGCATCCGCATGCTGGTGGGCACCAACCTGGTCCTGGGCCTGCTCAACGTCTCAATCATCTTCATCCTGCCGAGCCTGCTCAAGGCCTGAGCAGACGCCGCCCCATCCGTCGTTCCCGCCTGCGCGGGGACGACGGCGCGGGGATCAATCCCGCCGATACAGATCCAGCGCCTCGATGCGCGCCTTGATCCGCGCCTCCATCTCGCGATAGGCCGGCGCGCCGATACCACCGAAGCGGCGCGCGAACTCGGCCTCGCCCATGAATTGCGGCAGGTCGTCCACCCTGGGGAAGTAGGCCGCGCTTGAGCGTGTCCCGGCCAGGGACTCCTGCACCCGTCGCGCCTCCCGTTCCGAGCGCGTCGCGGCCTCGCCGAAGCGGCTGCCGGCGCGGTCGGCGGCCAGGTCGTTGAACGAGAAGCCGCTGCCCTCGCGCGCGTCGTCCAGTTCCTTGTACAGGCCCGCCAGCTCGGAGAGCCGTCCGCCGCCGGCGGCGGCGAGCAGGGCGGAGAACGCGAAGCGCTGCGCGAAGTCCGCGCGGCCGGCGAGGCGCGTGGGGCCACCGCCACCATGCCAGCGGATCGCGGCGAGGCTGGCGGCGCTGTCCAGGCGCGTGCCGAGCACCTTTTCCGCCAGGGCCGCTAGGGCGGCGCGGTTCTCCAGCACCGGGTCGCCGCCGCGCGAGCGCCGCTCGGCGAGGGCGAAGGCCTCGCCGAGCAAGGCCGCGAACTCGCCCGGCGGCTGCGCCGCCAGGTGGCGGCGGTAGGCCTCCACGGCCGCCCCGTCCAGCCCCATGCCCTCGCCGACGGCGGCCGCCAGGGCCTGGCCGCGCCAGACGATGTCCAGTTCCAGGGCGTCCGCGTCCAGGCGGGCGCCGCGCAGCATGTCGCGCGCCGCGGCGTATTGCGGCGCCAGAGGCGTATGCGCCAGACCCCAGTCGAGCAGCCCCGCGGCGAGCCCGGCCGGCAGCGGCAGCGCACCCGCGCGCAGGCGTTCGGGGCGCAGGCGCGGGCCGTCCTGCGCCAGGGTCAGTTCCACGTTGAGGTAGCGCCGCAGCGGCAGCCCCGGCACGCGCAGGCTCGCGCCGGCGACCAGTGAACCCCCCTCGATACGCGCCGCGGCACCCGCGAGGCCGGCGCGCCGGGCCAGGTAGTCGAGGCCCAGGTTCAGGTCGCGCGTGGACAGGCGGAGGGTCTTTTCCTGCCCCTCGCGCAGGGCCTTCAGGCCCAGCGCGTGCCAGACCTGGCGGCCGCGCGCCATGTCCGCGACGGTGAGCTCCGGGCCGGGTGCCGGCCTGGGCGCCGGCGCGGTGACGGCGAATAATCCCAGCACCAGCCCCGCCGCCAGCAGGGCGAGGGCGAGCATCAGGCGCCTCATCGCCGCGCGCCGTAGTCCTTGAAGCGCTCCAGCACCTCGGCCATCTCCGCGGCGCTGAGCAGGACCGGCTCGCCCACCTGGCAGGCGCGCAGATACTGGCCGCACAGGGCCTCCACCTCCACGGCGAGGGCGAGCGCCGCGTCCAGGCTGGCGCCCCAGGCGACCAGGCCGTGGTTGGCCATCAGGCAGGCGCGGCGATCCTGCAGGGCGGTGACCACCGCGTCGGAGAGGGCCTGGGTGCCGAAGGTGGCGTAGGCGGCGCAGCGGATGTCGCTGCCGCCGGCCATCGCCACCATGTAGTGGAAGGGCGGGAGGTCGCGGCGCAGGCAGGCCAGCGCCACGGCGAAGGGGGAGTGCGCGTGCACCACCGCCCGCGCCTGCGGGAAGGCGGCGTAGATGTCGCGGTGGAAGCGCCATTCGCTGGAGGGTCTCGGCCCCTCTCCCTTGAGGGGAGAGGGGGTGGGGTGAGGGTGTGTTGTTCCGTCTGACTGGCCGGCTTCGCCGGCCCCACCCTCTCCCCTACCCTCCCCCCTCAAGGGGGAGGGAGCTTGCATGGGGACCTCGACGATGTCGTTTGCCGCCAGCCCGCTCATGTCACGCCCCGATGGCGTGATCCAGAAGCCTTCGGGTGAGCGCGCACTCACATTGCCCGAGGTCCCCTGGTTGAGGCCGATGGCGACGCTGCGGCGGGCGAATTCGGCGACCTGGGCGGGCAGGTCGGAAAGGTTGGCGGAGGGGTTGGCGTTCATGCGCGCTCCGGGTAGAGGGCCGCCAGGGCGGCGGCGCTGGCGGCGCACACGCCGCGTTCGGTGATGAGGCCGGTAACCAGGCGCGCCGGGGTGACATCGAAGGCCGGGTTGGCGCAGGCGCTGCCCTCCGGCGTCAGGTGAACGCTCACTAACGCACCGTCGTCGGTGCGCCCGGCGATGCGCCCCACCTCGTCGGCGGCACGCTCCTCGATGGGGATCGCCGCGCCGCTGGCAAGGCCGAAGTCGATGCTGGGGCCGGGCGCGGCGACGTAGAAGGGCACGCCGTTGTCGAACGCCGCCAGGGCCTTCAGGTAGGTGCCGATCTTGTTGCACACGTCGCCGTTGGCGGCGGTGCGGTCGGTGCCGACGATGCACAGGTCGACGCGGCCGTGCTGCATGAGGTGGCCGCCGGCGTTGTCGGCGATCACCGTGTGCGGGATGCCGGCCTGCTTCAGCTCCCAGGCGGTGAGGCTGGCGCCCTGGTTGCGCGGCCGCGTCTCGTCCACCCAGACGTGCACCGGCACGCCCGCCGCCTGCGCCGCGAAGATCGGCGCCAGGGCGGTGCCCCAGTCGACGGTGGCGAGCCAGCCGGCGTTGCAATGCGTAAGCACGTTCACCGCCCCGGGCTTGCGCGCCGCGATCGCCTCGATCAGGGCCAGGCCATGGCGGCCGATCGCCTGGTTCTGCGCCACGTCCTCGGCACAGATCGCCTCCGCCTCCATCCACGCGGCGGGTGAGCGCTCGCTCACCGGCAAGGCGAGCAGCAGGGCCATGACCCGGTCCACCGCCCACTTCAGGTTGACCGCCGTGGGGCGGGTGGCGACCAGCATGCCGGCGGCCGCCAGCAGCGACGCGTCGGCGGCGTTGCGCGCCGCTGCCAGGGCCATGCCGTAGGCGGCGGTGGCACCGATCAGCGGCGCGCCGCGCACGCGCATCACAGCGATCGCCTCGGCCGCGTCCTCCGGCGTGGCGAGCACGCGCGTGGCGTAGCGGTGTGGCAGCAGGGTCTGGTCGATGATCTCGACCCCGGCCTCGGTCGGCCAGAGGGTGCGGGTGGGGGTGCCGTTGACGTTCATGGCCTGTGCGGTCGGGTGGAGCGAGGCCCGATTATCGGGGTTTCGCATACAATCCGGCCATGCCCGCGCCGTTCCCGTCCCCTTCCTCCGCAGCCCCCCTCGCCGCCGCCCTGAACGCCCTCCTGGCACGCCAGCCCATGGCGCGCGAGCGCCTGCGCCGCCATGCCGGCAAGACCCTGCGCCTGGCCCTGCCGCTGCTGGACCTGCGCGTCACCGTGGCGGCGGACGGCGACGATTGCCGCTTTGATACCGCCCCCGCAGATGCCGGCGTCGATCTCACCCTGGCGCCTCAACCGGCTGCCCTGCCCGGCTGGCTCGTGGGCGGGTCGATGAGCGAGCTGTTCAGCGCCGAGGGCGACGGCCTGCTCGCCGCCGATGTGGCGAAGGCGTTCGCCGACTTCGACTGGGTGCTGGCCCTGCGCCCCTATCTGGGCGACATCGCCGCCAGCCGCGTCGACCAGTTCCTCAAGGGCCTGCACGCCTGGCGCGCGCAGGCGGCCGAGTCGGCGGGCCGCAACCTGGCGGAATACGCGGTGCATGAACAGGCCCTGCTCGCCGAGCCGAACGCCCTGCGCGCGTTCGTCGCCGAGGTGGACCGCCTGCGCGAGGACGCGGACCGCCTGGAGGCGCGCCTGCGCCTGCTCGAAACGGGGCGCGCAAGCTGATGTACCTGTTCCGCCTGCTCCGCATCTGGTTCACCGCCGCCCGCTTCGGGCTGGACGAGTTCTTCCTCGGCCACGAGCGCGTCAAGCTGGTGCGCTGGACCGTGCAGGCCCTGTTCTTCTGGCGGCGGCTGACCAAGCCGCGCGCCGAGCGCCTGCGCCTGGCGCTGGAGTCGCTGGGGCCGATCTTCATCAAGTTCGGCCAGATGCTCTCCACCCGGCGAGACCTGATCCCGACCGACATCGCCGACGAGCTGGCGAGGCTGCAGGACCGCGTGCCGCCCTTCCCCTCCGAACAGGCCCTGGCGGTGCTGCGCCGCGCCTACGGCCGCGACGCCGCCGAGGTGTTCGCCGAGTTCGACCCGGTGCCGGTGGCCTCCGCGTCGGTGGCGCAGGTGCACCGCGCGCGCCTGAAGACCGGCGAGGCCGTGGCGGTCAAGGTCCTGCGCCCCGGCATCGGCAAGGTGATCGGCCACGACGTGAAGCTCCTGGACACCTTCGCCCGCCTCGTGGAGGTCCTCTGGTGGGACGGCAAGCGCCTGAGGCCGCGCGAGGTGGTGGCGGAGTTCGCCAAGCACCTGGACGACGAGCTGGACCAGATGCGCGAGGCGGCGAACTGCTCGCAGCTGCACCGCAACTTCGAGAACTCCCCCCTCCTGGCAGTCCCCGAGGTGTACTGGGACTACTGCGCCAACGAGGTGATGGTGATGAGCTGGATGGACGGCACGCCGATCTCGCGCGTCGACGAGCTGCGCCGCCAGGGCGTGGACATCCCGCGCCTGGCGCGCGCGGGCGTGGAGATCTTCTTCACCCAGGTGTTCCGCGACGGCTTCTTCCACGCCGACATGCACCCCGGCAACATCCTCGTGACGCCGTCCGGGCAATACGTGGCGCTGGACTTCGGCATCATGGGCACGCTCAACGACGTGGACAAGAACTACCTGGCGCAGAACTTCCTCGCCTTCTTCCGCCGCGATTACAAGAAGGTGGCGCAGACCCACCTGGACTCCGGCTGGGTGCCGCAGGAGACGCGCGTGGACGAGTTCGAGGCGGCGATCCGCGCGGTATGCGAGCCGGTGTTCGACCGGCCGCTGAAGGAGATCGCCTTCAGCAAGGTGTTGATGCGCCTGTTCCAGACCTCGCGCCGCTTCGGCATGGAGATCCAGCCGCAGCTGGTGATGCTGCAGAAGACCTTCCTCAACATCGAGGGCCTGGGACGCGAGCTGGACCCGGACCTCGACCTCTGGACCACCGCCAAGCCCTACCTGGAACGCTGGATGAACGAGCAGATCGGCTGGCGCGGCTGGCTGCGCACCTTCAAGGAAGAGGCGCCCTACTGGGGCGCGGTGGTGCCGCAGCTGCCGCGCCTGGCACACCAGGCGCTGCGCGCGGACCGGCTGGTCAAGCTGGAGGACGGGCTGGCGATCATGCTGCGCCAGCAGCAGGCCCGCAACCGCTGGCTGGCGGCGATCGCCGTGCTGCTGGCGGTCCTGGCGCTGCTGCAGCTGACGCGCTGATCAGAACTGGTGGTTGTAGCCCAGCATGAGGGAGAGCTGGCTGTGGCTCACCGTGGTGCCGGGCGCGCTCAACGTGTTGGTGTCGGTCACCTTGGGCGCGTAGGAGACCGCGAAGGCGATGCAGCCGCGGTCACTCAGGCGATAGTCGAAGCCGGCGGTGTAGTGCGTCTCCACCGTGGCGGGGAAGAGCGGGTGCAGGTAATCATCCGGCACGGGGTTCTTGCCGTAGTTGTAGCCGACGCGCAGCCCCAGCCGGTCGTTGGGGCGGTACTGCAGACCCACGGAATACACGTCCTGGTCGCGCCACTGTTGCGGCATGGTCATCGACATGCCGGAGAAGGACATGCGGAAGTTCTGCATCGCGTCGGACCACTTCAGGCGGCGGATGTCGGCGGCCAGCATCACCTTGGAGGTGGCCTGCCAGGCCAGGCCGGCGGCGTAGGTCTCGGGCCACTGGAAGTTGATGACCGTCATCTTGCCAACCAACGGCACACCAATCTGCGTCCCCACGTTATTGAACAGCGTCATGCTCGCGCCCGTGCCGCTGGTTTCCATATCGCCGAGCGCGGTCTTGCTATGGTAGGCGGCGCCAAACGTCAGATTGGGATTGACCTTGTAGGTCAGGCCCAGCTTGCCCGCCCAGCCGGTCCCCTTGGCCTTGCCCGTGAAGTCGTTGCTGTCGGAGAAGCCGATGTGGGCAAACGATGCATTGCCGTAAGGGGCCGTATTGATGTCCACCGTGTTGCTGGTCATGCCCAGCACGTCATTCCGGGTCGCCACCATGCCCAGGTCCAGCATGGCCCAGACGAAATCCAGTGACGCACCGACCGCCAGGTCGGGCGTGACCTCGTAGGCAACGGGGAAGATCAGGCGGCCGACCCCCAGTTCGGAGCGGACCTCCTGGCCGGTGCCCATGGAAAACGGCGAGGAACGGCCATATTCCGTGCCCATGCCGCCCTGCGCGAACATGCCCACGCCGTAGGTCAGCGCCCCGGTCTTGCGCCCCCAGCCCGCCGCGGGCATGAAGTAGGAATTGCCGCCGGAATCGGCGACGCCCTGGACCTTCACGTCGGGCCCCAGGTGGTGGAGGGCGAGGGCCATCTGGCTGCCCTGCCCGCTCAGCGCCAGCGTCGCGGGGTTGTTCATCATCGCCGCCAGGCCGCTGTCGTAGGCCATGGAGGCGCCACCCATGCTCATGCCGAGCGGGCCGTAGCCCTCCAGGTTCATGCCGTTGGTGGCATGGGCGGTGGCCGCCCAGGCGGAAATGGCGAAGGCCAGCAGCTTCCCTTCGTGACGCATATGCGTTGTCTCCTTGAGGCCCGGCACCGGATAGCCGGACGAAAGTTAAGATTTAGAATTTAATGATTTATTGATGATAAGGGTTATCAGCCGCCTTGTCCGTTTCCTGGCGGCGCGGGAGGCCGCCGGGGCAGCCGCCAGGCCGCAAAAATGCCGATAATCCGCATCGCCATCCATTCGCATTGAACTGAGGGACCGCACATGTTGCTCGGCTTTGTCTTGCTCTATCTGGTCATTTCCATCGGCATCGGTGTCTACGCCGCCACCAAGGTGCACAACGCCAAGGACTACATCGCCGCCGGGCGCAGCCTGCCCCTGTACATCGTCATGGCCATGGTGTTCGCCACCTGGTTCGGCGCCGAGACGGTGCTGGGCATCCCCGCCACCTTCATGGAGGAGGACCTGGGCGGCCTGATCTCCGACCCCTTCGGCGCCTCGCTGTGCCTGGTGCTGTTCGGCCTGTTCTTCGCGAAGAAGCTGTACCGCATGAACCTGCTGACCATCGCCGATTTCTACCGCGAACGCTACGATCGCAGGGTGGAGGTGATCACCGGCGTCGCCATCGCGCTGTCCTACCTGGGCTGGGTGTCGGCGCAGATCACCGCCCTCGGCCTCGTCTTCAACGTGCTCTCCGACGGCCAGATCACGCAGGCGCAGGGCATCCTGATCGGCGCGGCGGTGGTGCTCATGTACACGATCTACGGCGGCATGTGGTCGGTGGCTCTGACCACCTTCTTCCAGATGATCGTCATCGTCCTCGGCCTGTTCTACATCGCCTGGCTGGTCAGCGACCTGACCGGCGGTGTCGCCCCGGTGGTTCAGCACGCCCTGGCCAACGACAAGTTCCACTTCTGGCCGGAACTGAACGCGGTCGCCATGGTGGCCTTCATCTCGGGCCTGCTGACCATGGGCTTCGGCTCCATCCCGCAGCAGGACGTGTTCCAGCGCGCCAACTCGTCGAGGAACGAGAAGGTGGCGGTGTGGGGCACGGTGGGCGGCGGTATCGCCTACTTCCTGTTCGCCGCGGTGCCCATGTTCCTTACCTATTCCGCGCTCATCGTCGATCCGGCCATGACGCAGCGTTTCCTCGCCGAGGACGCGCAGAAGATCCTGCCCATGCTGGTGAACGGCCACCTGCCCCTGTTCGCGCAGGTGGTGTTCTACGGCGCGCTGCTGGCGGTGATCATGTCCACCGCCTCCGGCACCCTGCTCGCACCCTCGGTGACGATCTCCGAGAACGTGCTCAAGGGCTTCGTCACACGCCGCAAGCACATGTCCGAGAAGAAGCTGCTGGTGATGACGCGCTGGGTGGTGGCGGCCTTCACCGTGCTGGTGACCCTCTATGCCCTGTGGGCCCTGGACCGCGAGACCGGCATCCACCAGATGGTCGAGAACGCCTACAAGGTGACCCTGGTGCTGGCCTTCGTGCCCCTGGTCGCCGGCCTGTACTGGCCGCGCGCCACCACGCGCGGGGCCTACTGGGCGATCGCCCTCGGCCTGGCGACCTGGATCCCCCTGGAGGTGCTGGCGCCGGAAGGCGACATCCCGCCGCAGTTCGCCGGTTTCCTGGCGGCCTGCCTCGGCATGCTGGCCGGCTCGCTGAGCGACGCGCCGCGCCACCGTCCGGCCGCCGCGCCGCATTCCGGGGCCTGAGGCATGCGGGGCCGCCGGCGCGTGGACGCAATCCCGACCTAACCGCATGCCGCCTGCGCCCCCGCTCCACGCACCGCAGCCGCGCGAGCGGCTGCGGGCCTTCCTGCTGTTCTACGGCCTGCTGATCCTGCTCGGCAGCCTCTATCCCTTCTCCCGCTGGGCGGTGCCGGACTTCTCGCCGCTGCAGTTCCTCACCGCCCCCTGGCCGCGCTACATCACGCGCACCGACCTGGCCACCAACCTGCTCTCCTACCTGCCGGTGGGCTATGCCTTCGCGCTGTGGTTCTCCCTGCCAGGCCACCGCTCGCGCGGCGTCGTGCTCGGCGTCATGGCGGGCGCCTTGCTGAGCTTCGCCTGCGAGTCCCTGCAGCAACTCCTGCCGGGGCGCATCGCATCGAACCTCGACCTCCTGGTCAACACGCTCGGCGCCCTGCTCGGGGCGCTGCTGGCCGTGCACCACAGCCGCTGGCTGCGCGCCGGCGCGGCCATGCGGCGCTGGCGCCAGCGCTGGTTCCGCGCCGGCCTGCAGACCAACCTGGGGCTGGCGCTGCTGCTGGCATGGCTGCTCGGCCAGTTCACCCTCGTGCCGATGCCGGGGCTCGGCTGGCTGCACCTGCACCTGCGCCCCCTGGACATGCCGCCCGAGGGCATCGACGGCCTGAATGTGGCGTGGTTCGCGACCCTGTTCCTGGAACTGCTCGCGGTGGGTGCGTTCACCGCCTGCCTGCTGCGCCCCGGGCGCTACGTCGCGGCACTGGTGCTGGTGGTCACCGGCGCGCTGCTCGGCAAGCTGCTGGTGGCGACCATCCTGCTGAAACTGTCGGTGATCGGCGGCATCCTCTCGCTCGAGACCCTCGCCGCCTTCATCCTCGCCTTCTGGCTGCTGCTCCTGCCCAGCGTCTCGCGCCAGCGCTGGCGCTTCGCGTTCGCGGTCATCGGCCTGGTGCTGCTCACCCGCCTGCTCCTCGCGCCCGATTTCCTGCCGCGTGCGAGCGCGCTCAACGTCGTCGGCCTGGCCAAATACCTGTCGGCGTTCTGGCCCCCGCTGGCCCTCGGCTGGCTAGGCTGGTGGCGACTTGGGGCCGCCGAGCCGCGCACGCACGGGCCCGGTTAGCGCGGTCAGGAACAGCATCAGCCAGCAGATGAAGATGATGCGCGGCATGTCCAGCAGGCCGCCGAACATGCCCACCGCCAGGTAGCTGGCGACCGCCGCGCTGACGCCGATGCCCCAGGGATCGGCGGCGCGGGCCCGCCGCACGGCCGCCAGCAGGGTCACGCCGACGAAGCCGGCGAAGCCCAGCACGCCGAGCGCCCCCTGTTCGAAGTACAGGTTGACCCAGAGGTTCTTCACATGCCAGGGCAGGTGGTTGAAGTCGTAGTACGGAAACCAACGCTCCATGCCACGCCCGAAATCCCCGTTGGCGAGCAGTTCCCGCCCGCCCTCGTCCTTCAAGCTGACGTTGTCGACGTCCAGCAAGGTGGCTGGGCGCAGCATGTAGTCGTACTTGCGGAAGTTCATGATCTCGATCAGCAGGGGCTGGCGCCCGAGCGAGCCATCGTCCCCCACCGGGCCGAGGTTGAAGGTCCAGGACAGGCGACGCCACGCCCCTTTCGTATCGAGCACATGCTGTTGCAGGGTGACGTTGGGACCGGGCCAATCCGACAGCAGGATCATGTTGCGACGGTACAGGCGGACCCGCAGCCACACCCTTGGGTCGTCGGTGCGCACGTCCATGCTGAGGGTGTAGCTGCCGAACGCAGGCAGACTGAGGCGCTGCGTCATGCGCGCATCCTGGCCGCCACCGAGTTCGAGGAAATATCCCCCCTGATCGGGCACGAAGCGGTAACTGCCCATGTGCACGGGCTTCCCTGACCAGAGATAGGCCGACGGAAAGGCGCCGGACCCCATGCCGACCAGATGGGTCCAGGGATCGTCCGGCATGAGCGCCAGCGCACGCCGCCAGTGCGCGAGACGAATCTCGAAATCCTGGGCGTTGTCGGCGGTGCGCTCGGCCATGTAGCCGCCGAGAAAGGCCGGCGTGATGATGCCGACGCTCCCCACCAGCAAGGCCGTGACCATGGCCAGGAAACGCGGCGAACTCGCCGGCGCCAGGCGCCACCCGGCCCAGAAGCCGCCCCCACCCCCCAGACCGGCTGCCACGGCGGCGAGCAGCCAGGCCTGGGCCGGCGTGTTCTCCACGGCGGTGCTCTGCAACAACTGCCGTGCCAGTGCGACCAGGCACAGGATGGCGGCCAGCACGGCCAGCGAGGGCCACGCCCAGGCAGCGGCGCCGCGCCTCGCGCTGGCGCTCATGCCCCCCGCCAGCACGGCCACGCCCCAGAGCAGGAGGCCGAGGGCCAGGCCCGTCATGCCACCGCGCATGTACAGGTAGGGCATGAGGAGCGGCGGCAGCAGTCCGGGCAGGGCCTCCCAACGCGCATGCCGCTGCATCACGTGCCGTTTCCGGTATGAATAGAGCCAGAGCAGGCCCGCGACGGCCATGCCGACCACCAGCGCCGCGTAGGTGGCGCGAGAGAAGGTGGTGACGCCGGCATACAGCACGCCGGCCAGGCTCAGCGCCGCCAGTCCGACCAGCCACCTGGAACGCGCGTGGAAGGCGGCGAGGATGCCGAAGGGCCAGATCAGGGCGATGAAGCCGTCGATCGCCTCGCCGCCGGTATGCATCTCGGAGAAGACGCCCGTGACGCGGTAACGGCTCGTGAAATCCAGCAGGCCCTTGAACACCGCATACCTGTCCTGGCCGGAAAACAGGGCGTACAGCACGCCGCGTTCCCACAGGGCGACCAGGCCGATCGCCAGCCCCGCCAGGGCCAGGCCCCAGGCCATGTCGTGGCGCGTGCGCCGGTGGTCGTGGCGCAGCAGCGCCACCAATCCGGGCAGAAGGCACAGCGCCCAGAAGAACCCCTTGCCGATGCGCAGGGCGTGCCAGCGGCTGTAGTACGTCGACAGTTCGGCGGGGCTCCAGTCGGGAAGCGGCCACAACCCGCGCCACAGGGCGATCAGGTAGGAGAGGATCAAGAGCCCCAGGAACCCCTTCTGCGCGGGCGTCATGCGGATGCGCGTCGCGTACAGCCCGCGCGCCAGGAGCACCCCGAGGGTGGCCCCCAGGACCAGGTCATAGTCCTCCAGGTAGAGGCTGCCGCTCCACGGCGCCAGGTTCACCAGCGTCAGCCAGGGCGGCAGCATCAACAGGAGCAGGGTCGGGCGCCAGTAGCCGATGGCGGCATAGGCCAGCAGACCAAGCCCGAGTTCCACGCGCGCGAAGGGGTACAGCCAGACGCCCCCGGCGGTGGCGCCCAGGCACAGGACGGCGGCGACCGGCAACAGCCAGGCGGATGCCTGTGAAACCGCTGCCGGGCGCGCCGGTGTCATGGCACCGATGCGCTAGGTGGCAAGCTGCCGGGCACAGGGGTCGCCGCTGCCCACGGCAAGCAGGTCGAGGCTGTTCTCCAGCCGCCGCACCAGGCAATGCACGCTCTGCCTGCCGGTATCGAGGACGATGTCCGCCGTCTCCATGTAGAGCGGGTGGCGGATCGCGTACAACTCCTTCAGCTTCTGCAGCGGGTCGTCGGTCTGCAGGAGCGGGCGGTTCTTGTCGTGGCGGGTGCGCATGAAGAGTTCCTGCGGGCTGCCGCGCAGGTAGATGACCGTGCCGCGCGACTTCAGCCAGGCGCGGTTCTCCGGGCGCAGGATGGCGCCGCCGCCGGTGGCGAGGACGATGCCCTGGCGCTGCGTCAGCTCGTCGATCACGCACATCTCGCGGCGGCGGAAGCCCTCCTCGCCCTCGATCTCGAAGATGGTGGGGATGGAGACGCCGCAGCGGGCGATGATCTCGTGGTCGGAATCGATGAACTCCAGCTCGCGGTGCTTGGCGAGGAGCTTGCCGATGGTGGTCTTGCCGGCCCCCATGAGCCCGACCAGGAAGAGGTTGCAGCTGGGAATCAAGTTCGGCCCCGATGGTGCGACAGCAGGCGTTCCACGGCCTCCTTCAACGCCCCCTCCGGCAGGGCCGCATCCAGTTCGCGGAAGGCCTGCACGCCGGCGGGCGACATGTCCCGCTTCTCCGGCCGCTCCGGCACCGACCAGTCGGCGCGCACCTTGACGCGCACGCCGTTGACCTGCGCCTCACTCCGGCTGAGCGCGCGCGCCACGCCCTTGGCCTGCGCGCGCACGCGGCTGGCGGCGGCGCCGTTGCCGCAATAGACGAGGGCGACGTCGCCCTGGATCGCGGCCACGCTGCAGGCCCGCGCCACGGCGGCAGGCACCACGCCGGCGAAGCGGCGGTTGAGCTCGGCCATGCGCTGCGCCTCCGGCAGGGCAACGGCGAACTGGCGCTCCGCCGCAAGCAGGCCGCGCAGACGCACCAGTGGGGAGGGGTGAAATGACAAGAGGCGTTAAGAAAGGCGTAAACAGGCCTATGTTAACATCGGCGAGTTTTCCGAACCCCCTCTATCCCCTTCATTTTTCATGATTTCCAACCTCCTCAAGAAAGTCTTCGGCAGCCGCAACGACCGCCTGTTGAAGCAGTACCGGGGCGTCGTCGCCAAGATCAACGCCCTGGAGCCGGCCATCCAGCAACTCTCGGATGAGCAGCTGCGCGCCAAGACCGGGGAGTTCAGGGATCGCCTGGCCAAGGGCGAGACCCTCGACCAGCTCCTGCCCGAGGCCTTCGCGGTGGTGCGCGAGGCGGCGGTCCGGGTGCACGGCATGCGCCACTTCGACGTGCAGCTGATCGGCGGCATGGCCCTGCACCACGGCAAGATCGCGGAGATGCGCACCGGCGAGGGCAAGACCCTGATGGCCACCCTGCCCGCCTACCTGAATGCCCTCTCCGGCCTGGGCGTGCACATCGTCACGGTCAACGACTACCTGGCCAGCCGCGACGCCGACACCATGGGCCGTGTCTACGGTTTCCTCGGCATGCGCACCGGCGTGATCCTCTCGCAGCAGGACAACGACACCAAGCAGGCCGCCTACGCCGCCGACATCACCTACGGCACCAACAACGAGTTCGGCTTCGACTACCTGCGCGACAACATGGTGTTCTCGCCCTCGCAGAGGGTGCAGCGCAAGCTCAATTTCGGCATCGTCGACGAGGTGGACTCCATCCTCATCGACGAGGCCCGCACGCCGCTGATCATCTCCGGCCAGGCGGACGACAACGTCGCCGTCTACCAGGCCATGAACGTGGTGCCGCCGCGACTGGAGCGCCAGGAACGCGACATCAAGGACGACGAGCCGGAGGAGAAACGCTGCGCGGTGGGCGACTACGTGGTGGACGAGAAGGCCCATTCCGTGACCCTCACCGAGCGCGGCCACGAGCGCGTCGAGGCGATCCTCGCGGAGATCGGCCTGCTCGCCCCCGGCACCAGCCTGTACGACGCCGCCAACATCACCCTCATGCACCACGTCTACGCCGCCCTGCGCGCGCATGTCCTGTACCACAAGGACCAGCACTACGTGGTGCAGAACGGCGAGGTGATCATCGTCGACGAGTTCACCGGCCGCCTCATGCAGGGCCGCCGCTGGTCCGACGGACTGCACCAGGCGGTGGAGGCCAAGGAGGGCGTGGCGATCCAGCGCGAGAACCAGACCCTTGCCTCGATCACCTTCCAGAACTACTTCCGCATGTACGCCAAGCTCTCCGGCATGACCGGCACGGCGGACACCGAGGCCTACGAATTCCAGCAGATCTACGGCCTCGAGACGGTGATCATCCCCACCAACAAGCCGATGATCCGCGACGACAAGAACGACCTCGTGTACCGCACCGCGGACGAGAAGTGGAAGGCCGTGATCGACGATCTGCGCGACTGCCACAAGCGCGGCCAGCCGGCGCTGGTGGGCACCACCTCGATCGAGGTGAACGAGTTCCTCTCCAGCCTCTTGCAGAAGGAAGGCCTGCCGCACCAGGTGCTGAACGCCAAGCAGCACGCGCAGGAGGCCCAGGTGGTGGCCGACGCCGGCCTGCCGGGCGCGATCACCATCGCCACCAACATGGCCGGCCGCGGCACCGACATCGTCCTGGGCGGCAGCATCGCCAAGCGCCTGGACATGATCCGCGCCGCCGAGAACCTGGACGAGGCCGAGAAGGAGCGCCGCATCGCCGAGGAAAAGGCGCAGTGGCAGCAGCGCCACGCGCAGGTCCTCGCTGCCGGCGGCCTGCACATCATCGGCACCGAGCGCCACGAATCCCGCCGCGTCGACAACCAGCTGCGCGGCCGTTCCGGCCGCCAGGGCGACCCAGGCTCCTCGCGCTTCTACCTGTCGCTGGACGACCCGCTGCTGCGCATCTTCGGCGGCGAACGCCTGAAGGCGATCATGGAGCGCCTGAAGATGCCCGAGGGCGAGGCGATCGAACACGCCATGGTCAACCGCTCCCTGGAGTCCGCGCAACGCAAGGTCGAGCAGCGCAACTTCGACATCCGCAAGCAGCTGCTGGAATACGACGACGTCGCCAACGACCAGCGCAAGGTGATCTACAGCCAGCGCAACGAACTGCTGGAGACCGACGACGTCTCCGCGGGCGTGGCCGGCATGCACACGCAGGTGCTCAACGACGTGATCAACGAATACATGCCGCCCGGCAGCATGGCCGAGCAGTGGGACGTGGCCGGCCTGACCCAGGCCCTGGCGGGCGAATTCCTGCTCGACTGCCCGGTGCAGCAGTGGCTCGACGCGGACGACAAGCTGGACGAGCAGGGCGTGCGCGAGCGGGTGGTGCAGGCCGCCGCCGATGCCTACGCGCGCAAGGTGGAGCTGGCCGGCACGGAGAACATCCGCCATTTCGAGCGCGCCATCCTGCTGCAATCGCTGGACAACCACTGGCGCGAACACCTCGCCGCCATGGACCACCTGCGCCAGGGCATCCACCTGCGCGGCTACGCGCAGAAGAACCCGAAGCAGGAATACAAGCGCGAGGCGTTCGAGCTGTTCGAGCGCATGCTCGGCACCATCACGCGCGAGGTCGCCCAGGTCACCCTCACGGTGCAGATCAAGAGCGAAGCGGACGTGGAGGCGGTGGAGAGCCAGGAGACCGGGGTCAGCAACGTGCAGTACCACCACGCCGACTACGACGAGGCCCTGGCCGCCGGCGGCGAGGAGGAGGCGCACGGACAGCAGCCGGAACAGCGCGAATCCGCCAAGGTCGGCCGCAACGACCCCTGCCCCTGCGGCTCCGGCAAGAAGTACAAGCACTGCCACGGCGCCCTGAGCTAACGCGGTTTACCCCTCTCCCTCAATGGAGAGGGCAGGGTGAAGGTGGGTCGCATATCTGGCATGGGCGGCTTCGCCGCCCTCACCCTCACCCCAACCCCTTCCCCCTGGGCGGAAGGGAAAAACCCTTGCCCCACGCCCCTTGCCCGCTATACCCTAGCGGCATTGTCAACTATTCACCCCCCCCATGCCCTACTTCATCTACAAGATCGGCCCCCTGAACATCCTGGAGAAACAGGGCCAGGCGGAGACCTTCAAGGAAGCCAAGGCCGCCGCCAACGAGCTGCGCAAGCAGCTCGACCCGAACTCGGGCCAGACCATCAAGATGATCTTCGCCGAGAACGAACTGCAGGCCGAGGACACCCTGTCGCAGCCGCGCGAGCTCGACCCCAGCCTGGCCGGGGACGACTACTAAGCCGCGCCAACGGCCATGTCCGGCTACAACGAGACCGCCTACAAGGAGGCGCGCGACTCGATCATCTCGCTCAAGTGCCCGTTCGAGCGGGCCTTGCTGTCGCGCTGTGTGAACTGCTCGGCGGCCAAGCGCCTGCTGCTCGCCGAACGTGAGGCCATCACCTGTTCCAACGAGGAGGCGAACGCGCGCTGCAAGGCCTTCCACGAGGAACTGCACCGCAACGCGCGCTTCGCCCTGCACATGACACCGGACCAGCCCTGGCCGTTCGGCAAGGAGATCCGCGCGCAGTGCGGCGGCGTGCGCGGCCTGCAGGCGGCGATGGGCTACGAGGGCGCGGAGACCGCGGACGTCGCCGCCCTGGTGCGCGAGGGCCTGCAGCGCTTCAAGCGCGTGGACGAATTTCCCTACTCGGAGATCATGCGCGGCGTGGTGCACTACGAGCCGCGCAAGAAGCGCGGCTGAGCCCTAAAGCCGGTCGATGCGGCAGAACGCCGCCGGCGCCGCGACGCCCCGCCCGAACAGCACCGCCTTGAACAGCTCGCCCATCTCGTGCGGCTGCACCAGCTTCTGCACCGCCTGCACCGCGCGCACGTGGTCGGGCGTCCCCAGGGGCACCTCCCGCATCAGGTCCAGCAGCCCCGCATCGAGCAGGAAGCGGCCCTGGCTGGTGTAACCCAGCAGATCCAGGCCGGCGGCCAGACCGGCATCCGCGACGGCGGTGAAGTCGACGTGCGCGGTGAGGTCCGCCAGGCCCGGCAGGAAGAAGGGATCGTCGAGGCTGTGATGACGGTAGTGCACCTTGAGCGTGCCCAGGTCGCGCTGCGGGTGGTAGTACTCGGCACGCGGGAAGCCGTAGTCGAGGAACAGGAGCAACCCCTGTTCCAGGCAGCCCGCCAGGCTCTCGACGAGCGCCGGCGCCGCCAGGTTCACCTCCGACAGGTAGGGCGCCGAAACCGGCAGCGCCGCCGCCGCGGCGGCTAGCCGTGGCGAATCGATCGGCCGATCCTGCCAGGCGAAGCCCCTCTCCCCAAGCACGACGCCACGCTCCATGACGCCGGCCTCGGTCCAGTGCAGAAGGTGCACCGGCAGGGCGTCGAGCACCTCGTTGCCCAGCACCACGCCGCGCAGCGACGCGGGCAAGGCGTCCAGCCAGGCCACGCGCGGCAGCAGGTGCGGCGCCTCGCGTTCCAGGGTCTGGCGCTGCCGCTCGCGCAGGTCCGGACTCACGTCGAGGATGAGGTAGCGCCCCGGCAACATGCCGAGCCGCTCCAGTTCCAGCAGCAGGTCCGCCGCCAGGCGGCCGCTGCCCGCGCCCAGCTCCAGCACGTCGCCGCCGCTCTGCGCCAGGCCCTGCGCCACCACGCGCGCGACACTGCGGCCGAACAGGGGGGTGAGTTCCGGCGCGGTGATGAAGTCGCCCGTCGCGCCAAGCTTCGCCGCGCCCGCCGCGTAATAGCCGAGGCCGGGCGCATACAGCGCCAGTTCCATGAAGCGCGCGAAGGATATCCACCCTCCGACCGCCTCGATCTCCGCCTGGATGTGGTGTGCGAGGCGATTGCCGTGGGCAAGGGCATCGGGGGATGGCGCGGGCAGGTGTGGGGACATGGCGGGTGTGCTAGTTTTGCCCTGAATCATAACTGCCGCCGCACCATGATCGTCGCCATCCTCGGAGCCGGCCCCGCCGGCATGTCCTGCGCCAATGCCTGCCTGTCCTTCGGGCTCGCCCCCGTGGTCATCGAACGCGGCGACCACCTGGGCGGCGCGCAGCGCAGCAACTTCCACCCCAACCTGTGGCTGCTCGGCTCCCCCAGCGAGAGCGGCCAGGAACTCACGCGCCGCCTGGTCGCGCACTATGCCGAGCTGAACGCCACCACCCTGCTGTCCACCTCGCTGGAGGGGCTGGAGAGGGCGGACGGCGGCTTCCTCATGCACCTGCGCACGCCGCTGGGCCGCCGCGACCTGGCGGTCCAGGCCCTGGTCATCGCCAGCGGCATGCGGCCCTACGCAACGCCGGAACTCGCGCGCCTGGCCGAGACCAGCGACCGCGTCGTCATCGCCCCCCTCAACGACAGCATCCGCGACCACATCCGCGACGCCGGGGTGCTCATCCTCGGTGGCGGCGACAACGCCCTCGACCATGCCCTGTTCCTCGCCGAACGCGGCAACCGCATCCGCGTCTGCACGCGCGGCGGGTTCTCCGGACGCGAGGCCCTGCTTGCCGCCTGCCGCGCACGGCCCGAGATCGAATTGCGCAGGGATTGCCGGCCGCAAGAACTGGCGGCCCATGCCACGGGCGTGACGGCGCGCTGGGCCGACGCCAGCGAATCGCGGCATGACTGGCTGCTGGTGATGTACGGCTACAAGCCCAACACCGAGGTGGTTGGCGAATTCGCCCCCGAGCTGCGTCCCGAACGCGCACCTTCCGGCCACCTGCACGTGGACGGCTGGCAGCGCACCACGGTGCCCGGCATCTACGCCGCCGGCGACGTCACCGACAACGTCCAGCCCGCCATCCCCACCGCCATCGCCCAGGGCCTGGCGGCGGCGAAGGCGATCGAGCGGGACTGGAAGGCGGGGCGACTGGCCGGCTGACCGGGGCGTCTACTACACCACGACCGCCCCTGCCCTAGTAGCAATCAACCGATTGACCGGAATATTAGGGCTTTCTTATATTTCGCCCCGGAACTGAAAGACTGGCAAAACTGGAGCGATCCAGTGACGCAAAGCTTCCGGTCCAGGTCACGCCTGGATAGCGGGGTTGCATGAAGCGTGCAGACCCCCTGCCGCCTCGGTCGCAATCACCTTCCCGCCGTGGCTTCCAGTGCAACGCCATCTTGCAAAGGAAGAGTCATGGATCATCGCAACACCCTCCCCTTCGAGGCGTCTGGAACAGACGCCCGCTCCACGCATCCCGCGCGCGCGCGGAAGCGGCGCAGCCCTCTCCTGGGCCTGGCCGGCCTGGGCCTGCTGGCCGGCATGCTGGCCCTGTCGGCGCCTGCGACGGCCTCCAGGTACAGTCCCGCCATGGCCGCACCGGCCAAGGGCTTCGCCTTCTCCGGCATGCGTGGCGAGCAGGTCCGCCTCTCGGACTACCGCGGCAAATGGGTCCTGGTGAACTTCTGGGCGCCCTGGTGCCCGATCTGCCGCGCCGAGGTGCCTCACCTGAACCAACTGGACCGGCGCGACGATGTGAGCGTGGTCGGCATCGCCATGGATTACGGCCCGGACCAGCGCGACGCCCTGGAAATGGCCCGCTCCATGGCATTCGTCAACGTCCTGGGCGGCAATCGGCGCGAACTCGACAACGCCTCCACCCAGGTCGGCCCGGTACAGCTGTATCCGATGTCCTATCTCTACAACCCACAGGGGGAGCGCGTCGCGCAGTTGTTCGGCCCCGTGACCGAGGACCGCGTGCGCAGGGCCATGGAGTCGGCCGACCAGGTGCATTGATCGGCCGCGCGGCCGGGGCCGGGCCAGGCGCGGCCCGGCCCTGGGGGCGCTCAGAGGCCGTGGTACTTCCGGTACCACGCCGCCCAGTTGGCCAGGCCCACGGCCAGCTCGGTCCTGGGTTCGAAACCGACGTCGCGCTTGAGGTCGTCGACGTTGGCGTAGGTCGCCACCACGTCGCCGGGCTGCATGGGCAGGAAGTTCTTCTTCGCCTCCTGGCCGATGCTGTCCTCGATGGTCTTGATGAAGGTCATCAGCTCCACCGGCTGGTTGTTGCCGATGTTGTAGACGCGGTAGGGCGCGTAGCTGGTGCCCGGGTCCGGCGCGTCGGTGGTGAAGTCGGGGTTGGGCGTGGCGATCTTGTCCAGCACGCGCACCGTGCCCTCGGCGATGTCGTCGATGTAGGTGAAGTCGCGCTGCATCTTGCCCATGTTGAACACGTCGATGGCGCGGCCTTCCAGGATCGCGCTGGTGAACAGCCAGGGTGACATGTCCGGGCGGCCCCAGGGGCCGTACACGGTGAAGTAGCGCAGGCCGGTGGTGGGCAGGCCGTAGAGGTGGCTGTAGGTGTGCGCCATCAGCTCGTTGGCCTTCTTGCTCGCGGCGTACAGGCTCACCGGGTGGTCGACGTTGTCGTGCACCGAGAACGGCATGTGCGTGTTGGCGCCGTAGACGCTGGAGGAGCTGGCGTAGACGAAGTGCTCGACGCCGTTGTGGCGGCAGCCTTCCAGCAGGTTGCCGAAACCGACCAGGTTGGTCTGGATGTAGGCGTAGGGATTCTTGAGCGAGTAGCGCACGCCGGGCTGCGCGGCGAGGTTGATGACCCGGTTCGGCCGCTCCGCCGCGAACAGGTCTTCCACGGTCATGCGGTCGGCGATGTCGCCGCGCACGAACTTGAAGTTCGGATAGGGCTTGAGCTGCTCCAGACGCGCCAGCTTGAGCCTGGGGTCGTAGTAGTCGTTGAGGTTGTCGATGCCAACCACCTCGTCGCCACGTTTCAGCAGGATTTGCGCGACATGCATGCCGATAAAACCGGCGACACCCGTTACGAGCACTTTCATGAGGTTGATCTCCCTAGCTAGGTCGCGGGATTCTAGCAGCCGCTAGAATCCGCGCATGCGTGCGATCTACTCCCTGGCCTGGCTGCCCGCCCTGCCCTTCGCCTTTCTCTACCTGCTCTGGCGTTCCCGGCTGCAGCCGGAATACCGCCGCCACTGGGCGGAACGCCTGGGCTGGGCGCCGCGCCTGGCGGGGCGGCCGGTGCTCTGGATCCACGCCGTCTCGGTGGGCGAGACGCGCGCCGCCGCACCGCTTCTGGACGCGCTGCGGCAACGCCACCCGGACCACGCCATCCTGCTCACCCACGCCACGCCCACCGGCCGCGCCACGGGGCGGGAGTTGTTCGGCGATGCGGTGCACCAGGCCTACCTGCCCTATGACTTCCCCCTCCTGACCGGACTGTTCCTGCACCGCGTCCAGCCAAGCCTGGGCATCGTCATGGAGACGGAGATCTGGCCCAACCTGACAGCGGCCTGCGCCAAGCGCGGCGTGCCGCTGTTCCTGGTCAACGCGCGCATGTCCGAACGCTCGGCGCGCGGCTACGCGCGCTTTCGCGCCCTCATCCGCCCGGCGCTCGCAAGACTCGCGGGCGTGGCGGCGCAGAGCGAGGCGGACGCCAGGCGCCTCAGGGACCTGGGCGCGCGCGCGGTGCGCGTCACCGGCAACCTGAAGTTCGACGTCGCGCCCGCCGCAGACCACGCGGCCCGCGCGGCGGACCTGCGCGCACGCCTCGCCGGCCGCTTCGTGTTGCTCGCCGCGAGCACGCGCGAGGGCGAGGAGGCCCTGCTGCTGGAGGCCCTGGCCGGCCTCGACCTGCCCGGGCTGCTGCTGGTGCTGGTGCCGCGCCACCCGCAGCGCTTCGCCGAGGTGGCGCGGCTGATCGAGGCGCGTGAACTGCCCTATGCGCGCCGCAGCACGGGCAATGCGGTCGATGCGGAAACGCGCGTCCTGCTCGGCGACAGCATGGGCGAGATGGCGGCCTACTACGCTGCCGCCGATCTCGCCTACATCGGCGGCAGCCTGGTGCCGCTGGGCGGGCAGAACCTGATCGAGGCGGCGGCGCTGGGCTGCCCCGCGCTCATCGGCCCGCACACCTGGAACTTCGCGGAGGCGTCGGAACAGGCGGTGGCGGCAGGAGCGGCGCGGCGGGTGGCGGACTGGACGGAACTGCGCGCGGCGGTGCGGGCATTGCACGACGACAAGACGACGCGCCAGGCCATGTCCGCCGCAGGGCACGCCTTCGCGGCGGCGAACCGCGGCGCGACGCGGCGCACCCTGGAACTGGTGGAGACGGCGCTGGGCGCTACTTGAGCAGTGCGTCGAGGGCCTTGAGGTCCTCGGCGCTGAGCGTGCCCGCAGCGGCCTTGAGCTGCAGGCCGGCAAGCAGGGTCTGGTAGCGCGCGCTGGCGAGGTCGCGCTGCGTCGAGTACACGAGCTGCTGCGCGTTCAGCACGTCGACGCGGGTACGCACGCCGACGTCCAGGCCCAGCTTGGTCGACTTGAGCTGCGACTCGCTCGACACCAGGGCCTGTTCCAGGGCCTTGACCTGGGCGTCACCGGACACGACACCCAGGTAGGCCTGGCGGGCATCCAAGGTGCTCTGGCGTCGCGCGTTGTCGAGGTCATAGCGGGCCTTCTCCTGCTTCGCCACCGCCTCGCGGACTCGGGAAGAGATCGCCCCCCCCTGATACAACACCCAACCGAGTTCCAGCCCGATGACGCCCGCCTTGCTGTCCAGGGCCCCCAGGTTGGTCTTGCGGCTGTCCGTGTAGGACGCCGTAAGGTCCAGGGTGGGCAGGTGGGCCCCACGCTGGCGCTCGACCTCCCTTTTCGCGCTCTCCAGCGCGGTCTGGCTGGCCAGCACGGCCAGGCTCTGCTCCTGGGCCTGCCTGACCCAGCTGTCCATCTCGTTGGGCATCGGCAGGGGGATCCCGGCGGCGGCACCAAGACGATCCAGCGCAGGGGCTTCCCTTGCGATGAGTTTCTCGAGCCCCCTGCGCTTCACTTCCAGATCGTTTTGTGCGGCGATCTCCTGGGAGATGGCCAGGTCGTAGCGGGCCTGCGCCTCGTGGGTATCGACGATGGTTGCCGCGCCCACCTCGAAGCTCTTCTTCGCCTGTGCCAGTTGCTCCGCGTAAGCCTGCTTTTGCGCCACCACGGTAGACAGCGTGTCCTCGGCCAGAAGCACGTCGAAGTAGGCCTGGGCGACACGCAGTATCAAATCCTGCTCGGCCAGTCCGAGTTGCTGATCCGCCAAGAGAACCGCAAGCTTGGCCTGTTCGTAGCTTTCCAGGTTTGGCTTGCGAAAAAGGGGCTGGGTCAGGGTAAGGCCGTATCCCGACGACCGGTAGTTGACGCTGCTGGGGGTAGAGGTTTCCGTATCGTTCTGACGTATGTTGCCACTCAGATTGATGGTGGGCCTCCACAACGCCTTGCCTTGCGGCAGCGCCTCCTGGCCGGCGCGCCAGGTCTCCTTGGCCGCCGCGTAGACCGGGTCGTTGGCGAGGGCGAGCTGGTAGATCTCGCCCAGGTTGGCGGCCTGGGCGGCATTGACCGCCAGGCTGATGATCAAAGGCAGTAAGAGTCGGGTCGGGCGCATGTTCTTCTCAATACAGGGGCATGTCGCGGTCCACTTCCTTGGCCCAGGCGTCCACGCCCCCTTGCAGGTTGATCACGTTCTTGAAGCCGTTGTGTTCGAGAAGGCGCGCGACATGGAAGCTGCGCACGCCGTGGTGGCAGATCACCACCGTCTCCCTCTCGGCGTCGAGTTCACCGAGCCGCGCGGGGATGCCGCCCATCGGCATCAATTGCGCGTTCTCGATATGGCAGCGCTCGAACTCCCAGAGTTCCCGCACGTCGAGCAGCAAGGGTGGTGGCCGCTGCGGGTCGTCCAGCCAGGCCTTCAGCTCCGCGGGCCGAATCTGCTTCATCGTCAGAAGGCGAAGCGTTCCGGCTCCAGCGCGTTCACCAGGGGTTTCACGACGGTCTCGAACAGGCTGTCGGTGCGATAGGCACCGCTGCTCACGCAGGTCACCAGGCGCGCGGACATCACGGGGGCCTCGCCGACGATCGCGAACAGGCGGCCGCCGGGGTTGAGGCGCTTGAGGAAGGCATCCGGCAGGATGGGGGTGGAGCCGGTGAGGACGATCACGTCGAACTGGCCGTCGCCGTCCCAGTCGCGCGCGCCGTCGCCCTTGCGGGTCTGCACGTTGGCGAGGCCATGGGCGTTGAACTTGCGCTCCGCCTCCTCCTTCAGGTCGGCGTGCAGCTCCACGGTCACCACCGTCGCCGCCTGCGCGGCCAGCAGGGCGGTCATGTAGCCGCTGCCGGTGCCGATCTCCAGGACGCGCTCGTTGCCCTGCACCTGCAGGGCCTGCAGGGCACGCGCCTCGACGCGCGGTGCCCACATGCCCTCGCCGTGGCCGAGCGGGATCTCCATGTCGACGAAGGCGAGCGACTGGTAGACCGGCGGCACGTAGTCCTCGCGCTTCACCTTGAACAGCAGGTCGAGGACCTTGGGGTCCAGGACCTCCCAGGGACGGATCTGCTGTTCCACCATGTTGAATCGCGCGCGTTCGATATCCATTTCGCCTAGCCCCAAACGACCTGAAAACATTGCCGAAGATTAGCATATCCAGCCCCCTCTCCCCCTCTTCAAAGGCCTCAATACATGCGGTTGCGGAACAGCCAGCCCGCCAGCCCCAGGCTCACCACCGCGATCAGCGCCATGGGCCAATACTGGTGGGCCAGCACGTCGAAACCGGCCCCCTCCAGGAACACCTTGCGCAGGATCACCAGGAAGTAGCGCAGGGGATCGATGAGGGTGATCGTCTGCACCGCCTGCGGCATGTTGGCGATGGGCGTGGCGAAACCGGACAGGATCACCGCCGGCACCATGAACAGGAAGGCGCCCAGCAGGCCCTGCTGCTGGGTCACCGCCAGGGAGGAGATGAGCAGGCCCGCGCCGACGCCGGAGAGCAGGAACACGGCGAGCCCGGCATAGAGCGCGGGCAGGCTGCCCAGCAGCGGCACCTTGAACCAGAGGGTGGCGATGAGCAGGATCACCGTGCCCTGCACCATGCCGATGAGGAAGCCCGGCAGGGCCTTGCCGAGCAGGATCTCGCCGGGCCGCAACGGGGTCACCAGGAGCTGGTCGAAGGTGCCCTGCTCGCGCTCCCGCGCCACGGTGAGGGCCGTCACCAGCATGGTGGTCACCAGGGTGAGCATGCCGATGATGCCGGGCACGAAGAACCAGCGGCTCTCCAGGTTGGGGTTGAACCAGGCGCGCGACTCCAGCCGCGCCGGCGGCGCCGGCAGGCCGCGGGCGGCGATCCACTCGCGGTTGTAGCGGTCGACGACCTGGCGCGCGTAGCCGAGGGCGATCATCGCGGTGTTGGAGTTGCGTCCGTCGACGATCAGCTGCACCGGCGCGGAGTCGCCCGAGAGCAGGCCGGCGCTGAAGCGGGGGCCGATGTGCAGCACCACCAGCGTCTCGCGCAGGTCCACCAGGGGCGCGATCTCGTGCTGCGCGCGCAGCGTGGCGACGCGGCGGAACGCGGGCGCGCCGTCGAATGCGGCCACCAGGTCGCGGCTGGCGGCGCCGCGGTCCTCGTTGTAGACGGCGAAGGGGATGTCCTTGAGGTCGAAGGTGGCGGCATAGCCGAACACCAGCAGCTGGATCATGGGCGGCACGATGAGCACCATGCGGCTGCGCCGGTCCTTCAGCAGGGCCAGGAACTCCTTGCGCACCAGGGCGAGCAGGCGGATCAGCATGGCCTCACTCCAGCCGCTTTCTGGACTTGCGCCAGGTGATGGCGAGGAACACGGCCGCCATCAACGCCAGGGCCGCCGCGTTGGGCAGCACCACGGCCCACACGTCGCCGGCGAGGAACAGGGTCTGGACGATGGACACGAAGTAGCGGGCGACGATCACGTGGGTGATGCCCTGCACCACCGGCGGCATGCTGTCGATGTCGAAGATGAAGCCGGAGAGCAGGAAGGCCGGCAGGAAGGTGCCGATGATGGCCACCTGGCCGGCGACGAACTGGTTGCGCGCCAGGCTTGAGATGGTCAGCCCCATGCCCAGGGCCGCGAGCAGGAACAGGGAGGCGCAGGCCCACAGCACCCAGAAGGAACCCCGCAACGGCACCTCGAACAGGAACACCGCCATGCCCACCGTCAGCAGCATGCCGCCGGTGCCCAGGACGAAATAGGCGACGAGCTTGCCCAGCAGCACCTCGGTCATGCTGGCGGGGGTCACCAGCAGGGCCTCCAGGGTGCCGCGCTCCCATTCCCGCGCCATGACCAGGGCGGTGAGCAGGGTGCCGATGAGGGTCATGATGATGGCCACCAGGCCGGGCACCAGGTAGTTGCGGCTCTTCACCTCGCTGTTGAACCAGATGCGCTGCTCCAGCCGCACCGGCGTGGCCAGCGCCTGGCCCCGCGCCTCGGCGCGCCGCGCCAGCCAGTTGCCCCAGGCCCCCTCCACGTAGCCCTGGGTCAGGCGCGCGGTGTTGGCGTCCACGCCGTTGACGATGAGCTGGATGGGCGCGCCGCCGGGCCGGCGCAGGCGGGCGGCGAAATCGGCGCCCAGGTGGACGATGGCGTTCACCCGCCCCTGGCGCAGGGCCTCTTCCGCATCGGCCAGGGTGCTGGTCCGCAGCGGCTTGAAGTAGTGGCTGCCCTCCAGGCTGGCAAAGAAATCCGCGCTGTCCGCCGAGGGCGCTTCCGCCACCAGGGCCACGGGCAGATGGTCGGCGTCCAGGGACACGCCGTAGCCGAACAGGAGCAGCAGGAAGATCGGCATGACGAAGGCGATGGCGATGCTGCTGGGGTCCCGCACGATCTGCAGGAACTCCTTGCGCACCAGGCCCTTGAGGCGCATGGCCGCGCCGCCGCGCATGGCCGCGCCGCCGCGCCTGGCCGTCATGCCGCCTCCCGCAGCCGTTCGTCCGCCAGCACCAGGGCCACGAAGGCATCCTCCATGGTCGGCTCAGGGTTCGTCGCGGTGCGCGCCGCGTCCTTCACGGCGGCGGGCTCGTCCATGGCCAGGATGCGGCCGGCGGCCATGATGGCCAGTCGGTCGCAGTATTCCGCCTCCTCCATGAAATGGGTGGTCACCAGGACCGTCACCCCGGCGCGCGCCAGGGCGTTGATGCGCCGCCAGAACTCGCGCCGCGCCAGGGGATCGACCCCCGAGGTGGGCTCGTCCAGGAACAGGATCTCCGGCCGGTGCATGAGGGCGCAGGCCATGGCCAGGCGCTGCTTGTGGCCGAGCGACAGCTCGCCGGAGAGCTGCTCGGCATACGGGGACAGCTCGAACTCCGCCAGCGCCCAGCTCATGCGCTCCCGGCGCTGTTGCGGGCCGAGTCCGTAGGCGCTGGCGAAGAAGGCGAGGTTCTGGGCCACGGACAGGTGGCCGTAGAGGGAGAACTTCTGCGACATGTAGCCGATGCGGGCGCGCGCAGCCGCCGCCGCGTGGCGCAGGTCCAGGCCCGCCACCCGCAGGGTGCCGGCACTGGCGGGCAGCAGGCCGCAGAGCATGCGGAAGGTGGTGGACTTGCCGGCGCCGTTGGCCCCCAGCAGGCCGAAGATCTCGCCCCGCCGCACCTGGAAACCGATGCCGTCCACCGCCCAGAAGTCGCCGAAGCGGCGGCGCAGGCCATCCACCTGGATGACGGGGCCTTCATCCCTGAAGCCCGCCCCGCCGGCCGCCACGGCATTCATCCCGGCGGCGATGCCCGTCTCGCCCTCCCGACGGCGCAGCATGTCGATGAAGCCGTCCTCGAAGCGGGGCGGCAGGGCCTGGATGCGGGCCTGGTCCATGCCCGGCAGGCGGGCGATGGCCCTGGCCGCATCGGCGGACCCGGTCACCACGCGCACATGTCCGCCCTGCACCAGGGCATCCACCACGCCGGGCCGCACCTCCAGCTCCGCCTGCACGTCCCGGTGCCGCCGCCCCGGCACGCTCACCGCCCACACCCGGCCGGCCATGCGCGCGCTGATGTCTCCCGGCGGCCCCTGGTCCAGCACCTGGCCCTCGTGCAGCAACACCACCTCCTGGCAGCGCTCCGCCTCGTCGAGATAGGCGGTGGACAGCAGCACGCTCATGCCCTCGTCGCGTACCAGCCGGTCGACGATGGCCCACAGCTCGCGCCGCGACACCGGGTCCACGCCCACCGTCGGCTCGTCCAGCAACAGCAGCCGCGGCGCCCGCACCAGGGTGCAGGCAAGGCCCAGCTTCTGCTTCATGCCGCCGGACAGGCGCCCGGCGAGCCGACCGGTGAAGGGCGCCAAGCCGGTCATGTGCATGAGTTCCGCATAGCGCGCCGCCCGTTCGGGGCGCGGCACGCCCTGCAGGTCGGCGTAGAGGTCCAGGTTCTCCTGCACGGTGAGGTCTTCATACAGGCCGAAGCGCTGCGGCATGTAGCCCAGGGCGGCCTGCACCGCCAGGGATTCGCGGCTGGCATCCAGGCCCAGGACGCGGATCTCGCCGGCGTCCGGCACCAACAGGCCGGCGGCCAGGCGCATGAAGGTGGTCTTGCCGGCGCCATCCGGGCCGATGAGGCCGGTGATCACGCCGGGGCGGATCGCGAGACTGACACCGCCCAGGGCCTGGATCACGCGTGCCCCCGCCCTGAACGACTTGGCCAGCGCCGTCGAGGCGAGCGGGGCGGCGTTCACTGACCGTCCTTGCAGGGATCGGCACCCTGGGCCGGCGCGCTCTGGTCGAACCTGATCCTGACCGTCGCCGGCATGCCCAGCCGCAAGGCCCCCCGGCCCTCGCACACGAACACCCGCGCCTGGTAGACCAGACTGGCGCGGATCTCCGCCGTCTCGACCGATTTGGGCGTGAACTCGGCACTGGGCGACACGTAGCCCACCCAGGCACGGTAGGTCCGGCCCGGCTGGCTGTCGGTGCTCACCGTGGCGCGGGCGCCCACCGGCACCCGTCCCAGCGCCGCCTCCGGCAGCCACACGCGCACCCACAGGGGATCGGTGAGGGCGAGCGTGAAGACCGGCTTCGCGGGCGAGGCCATGTCGCCCGGTTCGAGGATGCGGTTCTCGATGACACCGTCGGACGGTGCCTTCAGCTCACCCTCCTCGATGTCGCGGCGGATCACCGCAGCGGCCGCCTCGCTGGCGACCAGCGCCGCCCGTGCGGCCTCGACGTCCTCCCTGCGCGGCCCCCGCTCGGCGAGACGCAGGGCCTCCTCCGAGGCCTTCAGCTGTTCCCTCGCCTTGTCCAGGGCGAAGCGCGCCGAATCCGCCTGCTGCCTGGAGACGAAATTCTGCGCCACCAGGTCCAGCTGGCGCCTGTAGACCGCCTCGGCATCCGCCACCGCCGCGCGCGCGCCATCCCTTTGGGCGCGCGCCTGTGCGATCTCCTCGGGGCGGGAGCCCGCCTCATAGCGGGCCACCACCTGGCGCTGCGCCGCAGTCTGCGCCTCCGCCTGGGCCAGCGAGAGCTTCAGTCGGCCGGTATCCAGGGTGCCCAGCACCTGGCCCGCCCTCACCCGGTCGCCCTCGCGCGCCCTCAGGGTTTCGATGCGACCGCTGGCATTGAAGGCCAGCTCCACCTGGCGGATATCCACATTGCCGTGCAGCACCAGGTCGGCGGCGGCGGCACCCTGGTCGTGCCGCTGCCACCAGAGCCCGCCGCCGAGCGCCGCGAACACGGGGATGACGAGAAGGAATTTCCTGTTCATTTGCTGTCCTCGCTTAGGACCAGTCCGTCGAAGAGCAGGTCGAGGTGGCTGGCCAGGTGCCGTTCGGGATCGAAGGTCTCCGGTTCGCAGGCCAGGAAGGAGTGCTTCCAGAGCATGCCCAGCAGCAGCGGGGCGATCACCACCCGCCAGGCATGGTCGGCATCCAGGCGGCGGAACTCGCCGGCCGCGGCGCCGCGCTCCAGCACGGCCTGGACGATACCCCGCACGCGCCGGATCACCTCGTCGTAATAGAAACAGGCGATCTCGGGAAAATTGCCCGCCTCGGCGATCACCAGCTTGGGGATGCCGGAGAGCTGGGAATTGCCGATGCGCCGCGACAGCTCCCCCAGCAGGCGCGTCAGCAGCTCGCGGCTGCTGCCCGGGAAGTCCGACGCCAGGCGCTCCGCCTCGTCCAGGTTGGACACCAGGGCATGGCGGACCACGGCCTTGAACAGTTCTTCCTTGTTCGCGTAATACAGATACAGGGTGCCCTTGGACACGCCGGCACGGCGTGCCACTTCCTCCAGGCGCGTGGCTGCGTAGCCACGGGTGACGAACTCTTGCAGCGCCGCCTCCAGCAGTTCCTGGGGGCGCGCCTCGGCGCGGCGTTGCCAACGCGGCTCGGTATCGGGATGTGCCATGTCTCTATTAATAACCTACGGGTCAGTTATTAATAGCCGGTCCCGCCACGAAATTCAACTATTTTTGTGCCCGCACGCAGGCATGAACACGGCGCCTCCGGGCGGTCTCACCCGGGACGGCGCCGTGCCGGCGCGGCAAACCGGCTTACCAGCCGTGCCTGTCGTGACGCTCACCCCAACGCTCGTCACGGCGCTCTTCCCGACGCTCACGGCGCGCTTCGCGACGGTCCTCCCAGCGCTCGAAGCGGGCCTGGTGCCAGCCGTAGGGGGGACGGGGAGGCGCCACGTAGACGGTCTGCCGCACGTAACGGACCCGGGTGGGCTCATGCACCACGACAGGGGCCGGGCCGTAGACCGGCCGGGGCGGGGCATGCACGACGCGACGCTCGTCGTCGTCGTTGGCGATGGCAAGGCCCAGCATGGCACCGAGGATGCCCCCCACCGCCGCGCCGTCCTGACGGTCTATGGCATGGCCGATGACGGCACCGGCACCCGCGCCGATGACCGCGCCGGCCAGTTCGTCGGACGCCGTGGCGGCATGGCCGAAGGCGGTGGACCCGGCAAGCAGCAGGGTGGTGATGAGGGATTTGGCTTTCATGGTTGGCTCCAGCGGTTGACTACGGTTCCAGAATACGCAGCCGACGTCGCCAGGCCGTTGCACGGCGGTAAGCAAGCGTTACAGCTTGTTACCACGCCCCGGCGCACCGCCAGGGCAACAGCACCCCCACCGCCCTCAGGCTTGTAATAAGCCTTTGTTTGGGCTAGTTTCGGCGCCACGTTAGGGGTGCCGTCACAACCATCTTGGACGGCTGAGATCACACCCTTGGAACCTGACCCGGGTCATGCCGGCGTAGGGAAGCGTCCCGGTAGACCGCGCTCCTTACGTATCACCGTCGTAGGAGCGCACCATGAACGCCAATCCCCAGCATTTGGGTCCCTTCCTTGCCGCCACCGCCCACGTGGACGAGGCCGCCATCCAGCCCCTGCCCAACTCGCGCAAGGTCTACGTGCAAGGCAGCCGCCCCGACATCCAGGTGCCGATGCGCGAGATCTCCCAGGCCGACACCCCGACCGCCTTCGGCGGCGAAAAGAACCCGCCCATCTTCGTCTACGACTGCTCCGGCCCCTACACCGACCCGGCGGCCAAGATCGACATCCGCCAGGGCCTGCCGGCGCTGCGTCAGAAGTGGATCGAGGAGCGCGGCGACACCGAGGTGCTGCCCGGCCTGAGTTCCGAATACGGCCAGCGCCGCGCCAACATGGCCGATCTGGCCGCGCTGCGCTTCCCCGGCCTGCACCGCCAGCCGCGCCGCGCCAAGGCCGGCATGAATGTGAGCCAGATGCACTACGCCAGGCGCGGCATCGTCACGCCGGAGATGGAGTTCGTCGCCATCCGTGAGAACCTGCGCCGCCAGGAATACCTCTCGAACCTCCGCCAGAGCGGCCCGCAGGGCGAGAAGCTGGCCAAGCTGCTGGGCCGCCAGCACCCGGGCCAGCACTTCGGCGCCAGCATCCCCGCCGAGATCACCCCCGAGTTCGTGCGCGAGGAGATCGCGCGCGGCCGCGCCATCATCCCCTGCAACGTGAACCACCCGGAGACCGAGCCGATGATCATCGGCCGCAACTTCCTGGTGAAGATCAACGCCAACATCGGCAACTCCGCGCTGGGCTCCAGCATCAACGAGGAGGTCGACAAGATGACCTGGGCGATCCGCTGGGGCGGCGACACGGTCATGGACCTGTCCACCGGCAAGAACATCCACGAGACGCGCGAGTGGATCATCCGCAACTCGCCCGTGCCGATCGGCACCGTGCCCATCTACCAGGCCCTGGAGAAGGTGAACGGCAAGGCCGAGGAACTCACCTGGGAGATGTTCCGCGACACCCTGATCGAACAGGCCGAGCAGGGCGTGGACTACTTCACCATCCACGCCGGCGTGCTGCTGCGCTATGTGCCCATGACCGCCAGCCGCATGACCGGCATCGTCTCGCGCGGCGGCTCGATCATGGCCAAGTGGTGTCTGGCGCACCACAAGGAGAGCTTCCTCTACACCCACTTCGAGGAGATCTGCGAGATCATGAAGGCCTACGACGTGGCCTTCTCGCTCGGGGACGGCCTGCGCCCCGGCTCCATCTACGACGCCAACGACGACGCGCAACTGGGCGAACTGAAGACCCTGGGCGAGTTGACGCAAGTAGCCTGGAAGCACGACGTGCAGGTGATGATCGAAGGCCCCGGCCACGTGCCCATGCAGCTCATCAAGGAGAACATGGACAAGCAGCTGGAGTGGTGCGACGAGGCCCCCTTCTACACCCTCGGCCCCCTCACCACCGACATCGCCCCCGGCTACGACCACATCACCAGCGGCATCGGCGCCGCCATGATCGGCTGGTACGGCACCGCCATGCTCTGCTACGTGACGCCCAAGGAGCACCTGGGCCTGCCGGACAAGGACGACGTGAAGGAAGGCATCATCACCTACAAGCTCGCCGCCCACGCCGCCGACCTCGCCAAGGGCCACCCCGGCGCGCAGATCCGCGACAACGCCTTGTCGAAGGCCCGCTTCGAGTTCCGCTGGGAAGACCAGTTCAACCTCGGCCTCGACCCGGACAAGGCGCGCGAATTCCACGACGAGACCCTGCCCAAGGAATCCGCCAAGGTGGCCCACTTCTGCTCCATGTGCGGGCCCCACTTCTGCTCCATGAAGATCACCCAGGACGTGCGCGACTTCGCCGCCAAGCAGGGCCTCAGCGAGAGCGAGGCCCTGGAGAAGGGCATGGAGGTTAAGTCGGTGGAGTTCGTGAAGCAGGGGGCCGAGGTCTACCACAAGGTCTGACCGCCCTCCCCACCAGAACGGCCCGTCAGCCAACAGGCAGGCGGGTTTTTTTTGAGCCCAATACTTGACTAATTTAGTCGTGTATATACATTCCTCCCAGAGGCCACGCTAATGCTTCATTAGCCCCTTAACCAGTGAACCCACCAGCCCAGGAGGACCATCATGAGCAGTCTGATCAGCGGCTTCAATGCAGATGGCATCGTCACCATCAACCGGGTCATCCTCAAACCACAGTACAGCGTGGACGACCTGCAGGAACGGGTTGCCTACCTGTGCGAGAACGTGAAGACCTACCACTCCGACACCGGTTTCGTGGGCGGATTCGTCGCCCTCAACTCCGGACAGATATCCAATGAGGGATCCCGCATCGGCCAGCCCGTCGAATCCCCCCTGGCAGGGCGGGAAGCCCTCATCGTCACCCTCTGGCAGAGCTTCGAGGACCATGAGAGGTCGCATCGTTCAGCGACCTTCCAGCCGCTGTTCCAGCAGGTGCTGGAGTTATGCGAAAACGGCAACGAAGAGATCGCCTACAACATGCTCTGGAGCGGCAAGGCCTATAGCCCGGAGGAGGCCGAAGCCGCGCGTGCCATGAAGGAAAAATTCGCCGTGGCGGCCTGATAACCGCCGATCATGCTGGCGCGCGGTGTCCGGCCATCGGCCCGGACACCCGTCGCCCCCATCATGCCGCCATGCACCGACGAGACGCCGGAGACCGAAGACGTGATCCGGCCGCACACTTGCTGACAAACCGACCAAGCCGATGTCCGCCCGCCCCATTCCCTTCGACAACAGTTACGCCCGCGACCTGGCGGGTTTTTACGAGCCCTGTCAGCCTTCCGGGGTGCGGGGGCCGACCCTGCTGTTCTTCAACCGTGGCCTCGCCGAGGAATTGCGGCTGGCGCTCGACAGCCAGGACGAGACGGCACTGGCGGCCATGTTCTCCGGCAACGCCCTGCCCGAGGGGGCCGAGCCCATCGCCCAGGCCTACGCGGGGCATCAGTTCGGCCAGTTCAACCCGCAGCTGGGCGACGGCCGCGCGCTCTTGATCGGCGAGGTGATCGACCGCCACGGACGGCGCCGCGACATCGCCCTCAAGGGCTCGGGGCGCACGCCGTTTTCGCGCCGCGGCGACGGCAAGGCGGCGGTGGGGCCGATGCTGCGCGAGGTGCTGATCGGCGAGGCGATGCACGCGCTGGGCATCCCCACCACCCGCGCCCTCGCGGTGGTGGCGACCGGCGAGCCGGTGTATCGCGAACGCACGCTGCCGGGCGCCATCCTCACTCGCATCGCCGCGAGCCATCTGCGTGTGGGCACCTTCCAGTACTTCTCCGCGCACGGCACGCTGGAGCAGGTGCGACGGCTCACCGACTACGCCATCGCCCGCCACTACCCCGAGCTGCTGGATGCGCAGGACCGCCACCTCGGCTTCCTGCGCGCCGTGGCCGAGCGCCAGGCCGCGCTGATCGCGCAGTGGATGCACGTCGGCTTCATCCATGGCGTGATGAACACCGACAACATGGCCATTTCCGGCGAAACCATCGACTACGGCCCCTGCGCCTTCATGGAGGCCTACGACCCGGGGGCGGTGTTCAGTTCCATCGACGCGATGGGCCGCTACGCCTACCAGGCGCAGCCGCGCATCGCCCGCTGGAACCTGGCGCGCCTGGCCGAGACCCTGCTGCCGCTGTTCGCCGACGACGAAGGCCGCGCCATCGATCTGGCCACCGAGGTGATCGATGCCTTCATGGGGCGTTACCAGCATTACTGGCTGGCCGGCCTGCGCGCCAAGCTGGGGCTCTCCGGGCGACTGGACGACAGCGCCGACACCGCCCTGGGCGAGGGCTGGCTGGACCTGCTGCACGCGCAGCAGGTGGACTTCACCCTCGCCTGGCGCCGCCTGGCGGACGCGGCGGCGGGCGACGAGGCGCCGCTGCGCGAACTGTTCCCAGGCCAGCCCGGACTGGACCGCTGGCTGGAGCGCTGGCGCACACGCTGTGCCGCCGAGGATGACGGCCAGAACACCGCGACGCACCGCGCCGAGGCGATGCGCCGGGCCAACCCCTGGCTGATCCCGCGCAATCACCGCGTCGAGGAGGCCCTGACCGCCGCCACGGAGCAGGGCGACCTGCGCCCCTTTGAACGGCTGCTGCACGCACTGCGCCGGCCGTACGACGAGGACCCCGCGAACGCCACCCATGCCGAGCCCGCGCCCAGCGACTTCATGGCGGGCTTTCAGACCTTCTGCGGCACCTGATCACGCCGGACGCGACCAGGTTTTTTTCGGGGTGATGCAACTCCCCAGCCGCGACATGGTCTGCAAGAATGCCCCCCTGACCCATCGCAACGACATTCCCCACGCATGCACAAACTCACCAAGTTCTGGCTCCCCGCCCTGCTGATCCTCGCCACCGTGGGCGCGGCGCTGTGGTGGCAACCCTGGAAAAAGGCCGGCGCAGCGCCGCGTTTCGAGTTCGCGAAGGTGGAGCGCGGCCCCCTCTCCGCCAGCGTCAGCGCCAGCGGCACGCTCAGCGCCCTCATCACCGTGCAGGTGGGCTCGCAGGTCTCGGGCCAGCTCAAGGAGGTCCTGGCCGACTTCAACACGCCGGTGAAGCAGGGCCAGGTGATCGCCCGCCTCGACCCCGCCACCTTCCAGAGCCGCGTCACCCAGGCCGAGGCCGACCTGGCGGCGGCACAGGGCGCGGTGGAGGTGGCGAAGAGCACCCAGATCGTGCGCCAGGCCGAGGCCGGCAAGGCGCGCGCGGCGCTGCAGGAGGCGGAACGCAACCTGAAGCGCAAGCAGGAGCTGGTGGCGCAGGGCTTCCTCTCCCCGGCCGAACTGGACAGCGTGCAGACCACGACCGAGACCGCGCGCGAACAGGCCCGCCTCACCGCCAGCGAGATCCAGGCGGCGCAGGCGCAGGTCGGCAACGCGCTGGCCGTGGTGCGGCAGCGCCAGGCCCTGCTGCAGCAGGCGCGGCTGGAATTGGCACGCACCGTGATCCAGGCGCCGGTGGACGGCGTGGTGGTGAGCCGCAACGTCGACGCCGGCCAGACCGTCGCCGCCTCCTTCCAGGCCCCCGTGTTGTTCGTCATCGCCCAGGACCTCAAGGAGATGGAGGTCAACATCGCCGTCGACGAGGCGGACGTGGGCCGCGTGCGCGAGGGCCAGAAGGTGCGCTTCACGGTCGATGCCTTTCCGGGCGAGCGCTTCGCCGGCCAGGTGACGCAGATCCGCAAGGCGCCGCAGACCACCAGCAACGTGGTCACCTTCAGCGTCATGGCGCGCGTGAAGAACCCGGACCTGAAGCTCCTGCCCGGCATGACCGCGAGCGCCAAGATCCTCACCGAGGAACGCCAGGCGGTGCTCAAGGTGCCGAACGAGGCGCTGCGCTTCCGCCCCACCCTGGCGGACGGCACGCCGGTGAAGCTGGAGGTGAAGAAGCGCGAGGAAGGCCCGGGCATCCCCGGCCGCGTCTGGGTGCTGGGTGCCGACGGCGAGCCCGCGCCCCTGTCGCTGCGCCTGGGCGTGAGCGACGGCAAGGCCACCGAGGTGCTCAAGGGCGAGGTCAGTGAAGGCATGGAGATCATTCTCGCCAAGGCCGAGAACCCCAACGACAAGCCCAAGACCAAGCGCCCCTTCGGCATGGGCATGTAAGGCCAGGCGATGCCCGCGCTGATCGAAGTCCACGACCTCGCCCGCGAGTACCGCGTCGGCGAGGTCACCGTACCCGCACTCAAGGGCGTGAGCCTGACCATAGAACGCGGCGAGTTCGTCGCCATCATGGGCCCGTCCGGCTCCGGCAAGTCGACCTTCATGAATCTGCTGGGCTGCCTGGACGTGGCCGACCGCGGCAGCTACCGCCTCAACGGCGAGACGGTGACGGGCCTCGACGCCGACGCCCTCGCCGGCATCCGCAACCGCCACATGGGCTTCGTGTTCCAGAGCTTCAACCTGCTGCCGCGCGCCACCGCGCAGGAGAACGTCGAACTGCCGCTGCTCTACGCGCGCGTGCCGGCGGCGGAGCGGCACCGCCGCGCGCGCGAGAAGCTGGCCCTGGTGGGCCTGGCGCAGCGCGCCCAGCACCGCCCCGCGCAGCTCTCCGGCGGCCAGCAGCAGCGCGTGGCGATCGCCCGCGCCCTGGTCAACGAGCCGCCACTGATCCTCGCCGACGAGCCGACCGGCGCGCTCGACACGCACACCAGCGAGGAACTGATGGGCCTCCTGCAACAACTCAACGACACCGGCATCACCATCGTCCTGGTCACCCACGAACCGGACATCGCCGCCTTCGCCAAGCGCAAGCTGGTGTTCAGGGATGGCGAGATCGTCGAGGACGCCGCAGTCCCGCCCCACGCATCGCGCCACGCGCCACACGCCCCATGAACCTCTCCGACGCCGGCCTCTCCGCCCTGCGCAGCCTGCGCGCCAACAAGATGCGCAGCGCGCTCACCACCCTGGGCATCATCATCGGCGTGGGCGCGGTGATCACCATGCTGGCGGTGGGCGAAGGCGCGAAGCGACAGGTCGCCGAGCAACTGAAGAGCCTGGGCTCCAACACCCTGGTGATCTTCCCCGGAACCGTCACCACCAGCGGCGTGCGGCTCGGTGCCGGCAGCCGCAACACCCTGACCGAGAACGACGCGCAGGCGATCCGCGACGAGGTACCGAACGTGCTCGCCGCCGCCCCCGGCATGCGCGGCACCGGCCAGCTGGTGTATGGCAACCTGAACTGGTCCAGCGTCGTCTTCGGCATCGGCCCGGACTACCTGACGGCGCGCGAGTGGCGGGTGGCGCGCGGGCGCGAGTTCGACGAGGCGGAGATGCGCAGCGGCGACAAGGTCGCGCTGGTGGGCCAGACCGTGGCGGACATGCTGTTCGGCGGCACCGACCCGACCGGCCAGACGCTGCGCGTCAAGAACGTGCCCTTCACCATCGTCGGCCTGCTCGAGGCAAAGGGCCAGAACCTCATGGGCCAGGACCAGGACGACGTGGTGCTGATCCCCATCAATACCGCACGCGGCCGCATCATCGGCCAGGCCCAGGGGCGCCTGCGCAGCGTCGGCCACATCTACGTGAAGATGGTGGACGGCGCGGACATGAAGCAGGCGGAGCTGAAGATCCAGGACCTGCTGCGGCAGCGCCACCGCATCACCCCGGACAAGGACGACGACTTCAACCTCCGCAACCTCTCGGAGGTGGTGGCGGCCGAGCAGGCGGCCTCCAAGACCTTCTCCGCCCTGCTCGCGGCGATCGCCTCGGTCTCGCTGCTGGTGGGCGGCATCGGCATCATGAACATCATGCTGGTGTCGGTCACCGAGCGCACGCGCGAGATCGGCATCCGCATGGCGGTGGGCGCGCGGCCGCGCGACATCCTCGCGCAGTTCCTCGCCGAGGCCATCATCCTCTCGCTGATCGGCGCCCTCGCCGGCGTCGCCCTGGGCGTGGGCGGCAGCCTGACGCTGCAGAAGTGGGCGGAGTGGCAGACCGTCATCCAGGCCGAGGCGGTGATCCTCGCCGTGGCGGCGGCAAGCTCGGTCGGCGTCTTCTTCGGCTGGTACCCGGCTCGCAAGGCCGCGCGTCTGGCCCCCATCGATGCCCTGCGCTACGATTGACCCATGCACATGAGAACGACTGCGATTCCCCGCAAGACCTGGCGCGGCCTGGGTGCCCTGGGCCTGGTCATGTCCGCCGGTCTGGCCTGGGCGCAGCAACCCGCGCAGCCCGCCTATGAGCCGCCGCCGCACGTCCCCATCGCCCCGGCACCGGGACAGAACCCCTATCTGATGTACGTACCGGCGCAACCGCCCGCCCCGCAGGACGCGGCGCCCGCCACCCCACAGGCCGAAGCCACCGCCCCACAGGCCGACGCCACCGCCCCTCGCCCCCAGGAGCGCAGCCTCGCCGACATGGGGCGCTCGCTGCGCAACTACTTCACCGACGAGGAGATGGACCTGCTGCTGCAGTACATGAAGGAATCGGTGGTGGCGGCCTTCAAGGGCGAGGAGGTCGCGCTGCCGCCGGACCTGGCGTTCAAGCTGGAGGTGTTGCTGGTGCGCCTGCGCAAGGAAGGCGGCATGTACATGGACAACCTGGCCAAGCAGCTGGAGCGGGACCTCAAGCGGGCCCTGCAGGAAAAGCTCGTGCCGCCCCCCGCCGCTCCCCAGGACTTGCCACCGACCACGCCGGCCATGGAACCGGCCCCGCCGCCCGCACCCTCCGGCGCCAGCAGCCGCCTGCGCGCGGTCAAGCCGCAGCGCAACAGCTAAGCGCCTGTTTCAGATACGGCATTCCGGCGCTGGCCGGAATCCGGAAACCCCACACGCCAGACCCGCACGAGCCGGGATGACGCCCAGGACGGTGTCTTCCGGAGCCTCTCAGGGCTGGGCCGCCGGCTTCTGCGAGGCCGCCGCGATCTGCTCGAAGGCCTGCGCCAGGCTCAGCTGCGCCTTCGCGTAGCCCTGGTCGGCGGACTTCTGGAACCAGGCCAGGGCCTGGTTGAGGTCCTTCTCCACGCCATTGCCGTCGCGGTAGAGCACACCCAGGTTGTGCTGCGCCACCTTGTCGCCGCCCTCCGCCGCCTTGCGGTACCACTTCGCGGCCTGCGCCGCGTCCTTGGCGACGCCGCGGCCCTGTTCGTGGATCACGCCCAGGTTGTTCTGCGCCGAGACGTCGCCCGCCTCCGCCGCCTTGGTCAGCCACTGCAGGGCCTCCTGCACGCTGGCCGCATCCTTGCCGGCACCGTGCAGGAGCCAGCCGAGTCGGCTTTGCGCGGCGGTCTGCCCCTTCTCGGCGGCCTTGCGGTACCAGTCCATCGCCTCCTGCTCGTTCCGCGCCATGCCCTGGCCCTGTTCCGCCATCAGGCCCAGGTTGAACCAGGCGAGCGGCTCGCCCTGCGCGGCCGCCTTGAGGAACCACTCGCGCGCCTTCGCGAAGTCCGCGTCCACGCCCAGGCCCTCGCGGTAGATGCGGCCGAGGTTGTTCTGCGCCGCCGCGTCGCTCACCGCACCGCGTTCGTACCAGGTGCGCGCGGCCGCCAGGTCGGGCTGTCCCAGGGCGCCGGTCTCCTGCAGCCAGCCCAGGTGGGTGGCGGCGCCGGCGTCGCCGGCGTCGGCGGCCATGCGGAACCAGCGCACCGCCTCGCCGAGGTTCTTCGGCACGCCCTGGCCCTTCTCGAACAGCCAGCCCAGGCGCGCCATGGAGGGCACGTGGCCCTGGTTGCCGGCCAGCGCCATCCAGTTGGCGGCGGCCAGGTAGTCCTGCTGGATGCCGCCCAGGGCGTCGCGGTAGATCAGGCCCAGGTTGCCCTGCGCCTCGGCGTTGCCGGCCTCGGCGGCGAGGGTGAACCACTTCACCGCCTGCCGGTAGTCCTGCGGCACGCCGTTGCCGGTGGCGTACTTGATGCCGAGGTTGTTCTGCGCCGGCACGTCGCCCAGCTCGGCGGCGCGCGTCAGCCACTGCGCGGCGATCGCCGGGTCCTTGGGCACGCCCAGGCCCTGGTCGTAGAGCGCGGCGAGCTGGGCCTGCGCGGCGGCCAGGTTGAGGTCGGCGGCGCCGGTGAGCAGGGTCACCGCCTGGTCCATGTTCTGCGACACGCCCTGGCCCTTGAGCATCATGAGGCCGAGGTTGTAGAGGCCGATCGGGTCCTTCTGCTGCGCCGCCTTGCCGTACCACTCCGCCGCCTTGGCGAGGTCCTTGGCCACGCCCATGCCGTTCTCGAACAGCCAGCCCATCTTCGCCTGCGCCTCCGGGTCGCCGGCCTGCGCGGCCATCTGGTAGTAGCGCAGCGCCATCTGCATCGCCTGCATGGGGTCGGGCATGGGCATCTGCGCGGCAGCGGGCAGCGCGCCGGAAAGGGCAAGCATCAGGGACAGTGCGCGCAGTCTCTTGGCGGGGGTCTTCATGGCTTTTCCTCTCTGTATGGGAGTGATCATTTCCGGTCGTTCGGCAGACGATAAACCACCGGCACGTCGATCCAGGCGGAGACCGCCTGGCCGTTCTTGCGCGCCGGGGTGAAACGCCAGCGCGCAAGCTGTTCGCGGGCGTCCTTGTCTAGCATCTCACTACCGCTGCCCTGTTTCAGCAGCATGTCCCCGGGCCGGCCGTCGGGCAGCACCTGCACGCGCACGATCAGCCTGCCCTGCACGCCGCGCAGGTTGGCGAGGAAGGGGTAGACGAAGCTCGGGTTGTTGGCGGCGTAGCCGGGCAGTTCGAGCCTGTCGGCGCCGGCCGCCGGCGCGCGGTTGTCGGGCTGCGCGTGCCCGGGCAGGGGCACCGGGCAATAGGTGGAGGGGGCGAGCACGTCCAGGGTCTCGGCGCGGCTGTCCGGGCGCATCACCTTCTGCTCCGAGGGCTTGATGCCGCTCATCGCCTGCGCCCTGCCGGCGGGGGCGCCGCCGGATGGCGCGCTGCGGCCCAGGGCCGGCGTCACGCCCTGCCCGCCCGCGGTGCCGCCACCGCGGGCCTCCGCCCCGGGGCGCAAGGCGGCGAGCTGGCCGCTCCCGCTGCGCGCGAGCCGCGCCGGTCCGGGCGGCGTGCCGGCATCCGCCGCGTCGCCACCGGCGATCGGGCCCGCCGCCTGCTCGCCGACCTTGCCCCCGCCACCACCACGCCGGGCCTCGCCCGGTGCCGCGGTCGGCTGCGCCGGCAC
>JBFMHC010000034.1:0-26865 GCA_040751755.1 Pseudomonadota bacterium | reverse complement strand
CGCTTGCGGGTGCGCTTGGCGCGCAGCTCAAAGCCCGTATACATCGGCGCCTCCAGACTCATCTGCTTCATGTCGCTATTGTCCCATCCCGGCAGTCTGGCAGGAAGGTTTTGCAGACCTTCCTTAGTTGAGTAAATTACTGATGTATTAACGGCAATAGCCCGCACAACTTTAGGGCATTATGGTGGTACTTAATTACCACCTCAGGCCCGCCTTACATGGGCGGCCTAGGCCCCTGTCATCAGGGCGGTGAACTGCTCGCGCCGCATCGGCCGGCCGTACAGGTAGCCCTGCGCGAAGTCGCAGCCGTGCGCGCGCAGGAAGTCCAGTTGCGCCTGCTCCTCCACCCCCTCCGCCACCACCCGCAGGCCCAGGTTGTGCGAGAGGGCGATCACCGCCAGGGTGATCTCGCGGTCGCTCTTGTCGTGCAGGAGGTCCCTGACGAAGGAGCGGTCGATCTTGAGCTTGTCGATGGGAAACCGCTTCAGGTAGGCGAGCGAGGAATAGCCGGTGCCGAAATCGTCGACGACGATGCCGATGCCCAATTGCTTCAGCTCCTGCAACCATTGCGCGGCCAGTTCCGGGCGCTCGATCAGGGCGCTCTCCGTCACCTCCACCTCGATCTGCTCGGCCGCCACGCCGGTCGCCTCCAGGGTGGCGCGGATGCGCGTCGCGAGGCCGGGCTGGCGGAACTGGCGCGGCGAGAGGTTGATCGACACGCGCGGCGGCGTCAGGCCGTCGTCGCACCAGGCGGCCAGGTCGCGGCAGACCTGGCGCACCACCCAGTCGCCGATCGGCACGATGCAGCCCGTCTCCTCGGCGATGGGGATGAACTTGTCCGGGGGCACGGTGCCGCGCTGCGGCGACTGCCAGCGGATCAGCGCCTCGGCGCCGACCATGGCGCCCGTGCCGAGGTCGATGATGGGCTGGTAATGCAGCTCGAACTCGTCATGCGCGAGCGCCTCCTGCAGGGTGTTTTCCAGCGCCAGCTTCTCGCGCGCCTGTTCGTTCATGTAGGGCGCGAAGAACTGGTAGTTGTTGCGCCCCGCCGACTTGGCCTGGTACATGGCGGTGTCGGCGTTGCGCATCAGGGTCTCGGCGTCCGCGCCGTCCTCCGGATAGAGGGCGATGCCGATGCTGGTGGAGACGTGCAGGGTCTGGCTCTCGAGGGTGATGGGCAGGCCGAACACGGTGCGGATCTTGTTGGCGATGCCGACCACGTCGCCCACCTCGTCGAGGTTCTCCAGCACCACCACGAACTCGTCGCCGCCCAGTCGCGCCACCGTGTCGACGTCGCGGATGCAGCAGCGCAGGCGGCTCGCCACCTCCTTCAGCAGTTCATCGCCGATGGCGTGGCCGAGCGAATCGTTGACGTTCTTGAAGCGGTCCAGGTCGATGAACAGCACCGCCAGGTGGTGCCTGCCGCGCTGCGCGCTGGCGAGGGCATGCTGCAGGCGGTCCTGCAGCAGCAGGCGGTTGGGCAGGCCGGTGAGCACGTCGTGGTAGGCGAGCTTGCGGATCTGTTCCTCCGCCGCCTTGCGCTCGGACTCGTCGGTGAAGCTGGCGACATAGAAGGCCGGCCCCGCGTCGCCCCGGCAGGGGTTGGGCACGGCGCGGATGTGCAGCCACTTGGGATAGATCGTGCCGTCCTTGCGCCGGTCCCACACCTCGCCGGACCACTCCCCGTTCGCGTGCAGGTCATGCCACATGCTCCGGTAGAAGGCCATGTCGTGGCGTCCGGACTTCAGCAGACTGGGATTGCGCCCCAGCGCCTCCTCGGCGCTGTAGCCGGTGAGACGGGTGAAGCTGGGATTCACGGCGATGATGTTGTTGCCGCGGTCGGTGATGAGGATCGCCGCGGGATTGCTGTCGAACACGGTGGCGAACAGGCGCGCGCAGTGCAGGGGGTCTTCCTTTGAACCCTCGCAATTGGCGCAGCGCGACAGCGCGTCGATGTAGGAATCCAGCCGGCTCAGCATCGGCGGCCCTCCGGCGGGCGGGGATGCGTTCTGGTCATGCGCATGCGCTCATGCGTCCCCCATGCCCGCGGCATGGCCGGACGGACGGGAACCGCCGGCCTCCAGCAGCCGGAATGCGCGATCCAGGCGCACCAGGCGGAGCAGCTCGCCCACCTCGCCGTGGCGGTAGATGATGGCGGCGTCGCCGTCGCGCACGCCGTAACAGCTCTTCAGGTGCAGCATGGCGCCGATGCCCGCGGTATACAGGCTGCGCGTCTCGCTCAGGTCGAACACCAGGCTGGCGGGGCCTTCCGGCGGGTGTTCGCGGCAATGGCGCATGCATCGCCGCGCCTCATCGAGATCGAACACCTCGCCGATCCGGATACGCCATTCCCGATCCACCGATTCCCGCTGCCCCATCGTCTCCCCCTGCCTCCCGGCCCTGTCCGGGTCATGACGGAGGGCGCGCGGCCGCGCGCCCCGTCTCTCGATCTTGCCTGGTGGGCGGGTATGGGCCCGGTTGAATGTCTGCCGCGGGGGATGGGCGGCGATGCGGGGGAACGCGGCCGTGCGGGGCGTCCCTCCGTGGCAACCCCGCTACGGCGGGGGCCTGTCTGCCGGGTGATACCCGGCATCACGCTATGGTTATCTTGAAGGCGATATTACCGCCTCGCGCCGTTTTCTTCACCCAGCACGGCGTTCGCGGTCTCCACGGCGGCGATCAGTTCCTCCGCCACCTCGGCGATCTTGCGCCGCTGCTCGCGCGCCTTGCCACGCAACAGCTCGAACGCGGCCTGCCGGTCCAGGCCCTTGCGCGCCATGATGATGCCCACGGCGGTGCGCGTCTTCTGCTCCACCTGCAGGGCGCGTTCCAGCTGCTCGGTGGTGCCGCGCAGGGCGTCGAGGTCGCGGCCGCGCGCCATCGCCGCCTCGATGAAGGGCACCAGCTGCGCGGTGTCCACCGGCTTCACCAGATAGCCCAGGGCGCCCGCCTCGGTCGCCTCCTGCACCACGGCCTCGTCGCCGTAGGCGGAGAGGAAGACGAACTGCGGCCCGCCCTCGCGCCTGAGCGTCTGCGCCAGTTCCAGGCCGGACTTGCCGGGCATGCGCACGTCCAGTACGGCGAGGTCGAAGCGCCGCTCCTCCAGCAGCGACACCGCCTCCGCGCTCGACATGGCCATGCCGACCTGGTACCCGAGTCCGCGCAGGCCTTCCGCGAGCAGGTTCAGCACCACGCGGTCGTCGTCAACCAGCAGCACGCTTCTCATGTTTCCTCCATCCCGTCGAATCCTCGGCCGCCAGGACCGGCGCGCCGATCTGCATTTCCACGACCACCTCGCCGCCCTCCTGGCGCATCTCGACGACGACGCCGGGGTTCGGCAGCAGGGCGCGCACCAGGCCCAGACCGGTACCGCAACCGCAGCCCTGGGCGAAGTCGAATCCCGGCGGCAGGACGCCGGGGTTGCGTATCCGCACGCGTCCCTTGCCGTCCTCCTTGTGCAGGGCCACGCTCGGCCCGTCCGCGCGCGCGTCTCCGGCCATGTGCTTGACCGCGTTGCTGACCAGTTCGTTGATGACCAGGGCCAGGGCCACGGTCTCGTTATCGTGCACGCGCAGCTCGCCGCAGCCCTTCTCCACGCCCGTGACCGCGATCGGCGTGCCGCTCAGCTCCGTGATGCTGCGGCAGATCGCCGGCAACAGGTCGCACACCGTCACCGCTCCCGGGTTGACCCGCCCCTGCAGGCCATGCACCACGGCGATCGACTGCACCTGGTTGATGGCGGTCTCCAGCAAGGGGGCGATCTCGGGATGCTTGGCGGCATCCCTGCGCAGCAGCGACACCACGGTCTGCAGGTTGTTCTTGATGCGGTGGTGCACCTCGCGCACCAGGGCGTCGCGCTGCGCCAGGGCTTCCGCCAGCCGCACCTGTTCCAGGCGGCGGTTGCGCTCCACGAGCATGGCGAGGATGAGGAAGGAGGCGCCCACCACGGCGAGGAAACCATGCAGGGGCCACACCCACTGCCCCACGGGGTGGCTCTGCAGGGCCCACGTGCCCCAGGCGCTGTTGCCCGCCACCACCACGCCGATCCAGGCCAGCGCCAGGGCGACCAGGCGCACGTCCGCACGCAGCGCCAGCCAGAGCAGGAAGGGCAGCAGCGGGTAGGGGCGCAGGGGCGCGCTGGGCAGGCCGAACGCCTCGGGCCGGATCACCATCACCGTGGCGAGCACCAGGGCGAGCAGCACCAGGACGATCTCGGCGCGCCGCGCGTAGGGGACGAAGGGCCGGCGGTCGCGCCAGCACAGCATGAGGGTGGAGAACACCAGCACGCTCACCAGGCTACCCAGCATCAGGGTGAGGAGCTGCAGCGCGAGGGGCAGCTCCCAGAACGCCTCGGCGTCGCGCATGCCCATATAGGCGAACGGCAGGGCGGCCAGTGCCGGCAGCAGGCCACCGAACAAGAGCAGGCGGAACAGGTCGTTGATGCGCCGGCACGCCTTGGTCAGGCCGCTGCGCGCCAGCAGTGGCCTGCCCAGGGCGGCCTGCGCGCCAACCGCCAGGCCGAGCCAGGCGGCCTCCACCCAGGCCGTGTCCTGCGCCAGCACGGCGAGAAAGGTGCCCAGGACGGCCGCGGGCACGGCCCGCCAGCCCCACAGGCCGGCCACGCCCGTCGGGGGCCAGAACAGGGCGGGCGCGGCGGGCGCGTCGATCACGGCATAGGCCAGCAGGCCACCGGCCAGGCAGAACACGGCCGTCGCCCCCCATTGGAAGGCCGGCATGTCGAGCCAGCGGGAGATCGCCGACATGCGCGCCGTGTCAGGCGGCCGGCCGCTGCGCCGACTTGGGACGGAAGGCCCGCACCACCTCCTCGCGGGTCTCGAGGTAGGGACCGCCGATCAGGTCGATGCAGTACGGCACGGCGGCGAACACGCCGTCCAGGGTCTCCTTGATCGCCTTCGGCTGCCCGGGCAGGTTGAGGATCAGGCAGGCCCCGCGCACCACCCCGACCTGGCGCGAGAGGATGGCGGTGGGCACGTATTTCAGGCTCACCGCGCGCATCTGCTCGCCGAAGCCCGGCAGCACCTTGTCCGCCACCGCCAGGGTGGCCTCCGGCGTCACGTCGCGCGGCGCCGGGCCGGTTCCGCCGGTGGTGAGGACCAGGCAGCACTGCCCCGCCAGTTCCCTGAGCGTCGCCTCGATCACGGGCTGCTCGTCCGGGATCAGGCGCTCGACGAATTCGACGGGGTTATGCAAGGCGCCGGCCAGCCATTCCTTCAGCGCGGGCAGTCCCTTGTCCTCGTAGACGCCGCTGCTGGCGCGATCGCTGATGGATAAGAGGCCGATGGTGACGGGCGGGTTCATGGACGCTGCGTCCTTCTCATAAACAGTCAACGGGATGATCTTAGTGCCTATTTCCGCCGCCAACACCCACCGCGTTGGATTACCCCGTCATGCCGCGTAATAGAATGGCGCCTCTTCCCGAGCCAGCGGCCCATACGACCGACATGCAAAACGACACCCGCATCCGCCTCTCCCTCATCGCCCCCATCTACAACGAGCGCGAGAGCCTGCCGCATCTGGTGCAACGCGTGGAGGAGGCGATGGCGTCGTTGAACGAACCATGGGAGTTCATCTGCGTCGACGACGGCTCGCGCGACGGCTCGCCGCACATCCTCGCCGAGCTGGCGCAGACCCGGCCCTGGCTGCGCCCGCTGTTCCTGCGCCGCAACTACGGCCAGTCCACCGCCATGCAGGCCGGCTTCGACGCGGCGCGCGGCGAGGTCCTCGCGACCCTGGACGGCGACCTGCAGAACGACCCGGCAGACATCCCGCGCCTGCTCAAGATGCTCGACGAGAAGCCGGAGATCGACATCATCTCGGGCTGGCGCCGGCACCGCCAGGACAAGACCATGAGCCGCAAGATCCCATCCAAGATCGCCAACGCGCTGATCTCCTGGGTGACCGGCGTGAAGCTGCACGACTACGGCTGCTCGCTCAAGCTGTACCGCAGCGAGGCGGTGCGCTACGTGAAGATCTACGGCGAGCTGCACCGCTTCATCCCCGCCCTGGCGCACGAGTTCGGCGCCAAGGTGATGGAGGCGGAGGTGACCCACCACGCGCGCACCCTGGGCAAGTCGAAGTACGGCATCGACCGCACCGTGCGCGTGTTCCTCGACCTGCTCTGGGTGAAGTTCCTGCTGCGCTTCCAGCACCGCCCCATGCACGCCTTCGGCGGCATCGGCATGGCCATGCTGGTGCCCGCGACCCTGATCCTCGGCTGGCTCGCCATCGACAAGCTGGTCCTGGGCGAGAACATCGGCGGCCGCCCCCTGCTCATGCTGGGCGTGATGCTGGCGCTGATGGGCACGCAGTTCATCGGCATGGGCATCCTCGGCGAGATGCTCACGCGCATCTGGCACGAACCCGCGGGCAAGAGCCAGTACCTGCTGCGCGAAGACCTGCCGCGGCCGCCCCAGGCCTGACGAGCCCGGCATGAGCCCGAGCGTGCGGCTGCCCGCCCCCCTGGCCTGGCGCCTCCTGCTCCTCGCCGCCCTGGCCATGCCCTTCCTCGGCCTGGCCGGCTTCCCGCTGTTCGACCTCGACGAGGGGGCGTTCACCGCCTCCACCACCGAGATGTTCCTGCGCGGCGACTTCCTCTCCACCTGGCTGCACGGCGCGCCGCGCACCGACAAGCCCATCCTCTCCTACTGGCTGCAGGCCGCCTCCGTGCGGCTGCTGGGCTTCGACGAGCTGGGCTTCCGCCTGCCCTCGGCGCTCGCCGCCGGCCTGTGGATCCTGCTCACCTACGCCTTCGCCGCGCGCGTCGCCGGCAAGGAGACGGGCGCACTGGCGGCGGCACTCGTCGCCAGTGCGCTCGGCACCCTGGTGATCGGCAAGGCCGCCACCGCCGACGCCCTGCTCAACCTGTTCCTCGCCGCCGCCGGCTACGCCGCCTGGCTGTGGCTGGACACGCGCGAGGCGCGCTGGCGCACCCTGGCCTGGGCGGCGATGGGCCTGGGCTTCATGACCAAGGGCCCCGTGGCGGTGCTGATCCCCGGCGGCACGCTCGCCCTGTACTGCCTGCTGGCGCGCGACTGGCGCGCGCTGCGCGGCTTCCTCATCCACCCGCCGTCCTGGCTGCTGTTCCTGGCGATCGCCGTGCCCTGGTTCGTGGTCCTGACCCTGCGCGAGGGCAGCGACTTCGTGCTCGGCTTCTTCCTCAAGCACAACCTCGGCCGCTTCTCCGACCCCATGGAGGGGCACGGCGGCAAGCCCTTCTACTACCTGCCGGTGCTGCTGGTCAGCCTGCTGCCCTTCACCGGCCTGCTCATCACCCTCGGCGCGCGCCTGCGCGCGGTCTGGGCGCTGCCGTGGGCGCGCTTCGGCCTGATCTGGTTCGCGCTGGTGTTCCTGCTGTTCTCCGCCTCCGGCACCAAGCTGCCGCACTACCTGTACTACGGCTACGCCGGGCTGGTCCCGGTGCTCGCCTGGGCGGCCGGCCAGGCCCGCCGCGCCTGGCCGGTGCTGCTGCTGGCGGCGCTGCAGTTCGCCCTGCTGCTCGCCCTGCCCTACGCGCTGCACGCCCACGCCGACGAGGTGAACGAGGCCTACCGCGCGGCGATGGCGGAGCTGGACGCCCGCTTCACCGCCGCCTACCGCCTCTACTTCGCCGCCGGCCTGCTCCTGGCGCTCGCCGCCCTCGCCCTGCGGCGCCTGTCCCTGGGCCTGCGCATCGGCTACCTCGGCCTGTACGCCGGCGTCGGCATCTGTCTGCTGCTGCTGCCGACCGTGGGCTGGATGCTGCAGGAGCCGGTGCGCCAGGCCGGCCTGGCGGCGCGCCGGCTCGACGCCCCGCTGGTGATGCAGGGCATGAACCAGCCGAGTTTCCAGACCTACGCCCAGCGCCTGGTGGAGCGCCGCGTGCCGCGCCCCGGCGACGTGGTGCTGATCCCGACGCGCAAGCTGGGTGAACTGCCGCCGCACACGCCGGTGGGTGTGTTCCGCGACCTCAGCCTGGTGCGCATGCAATGAAGACCTTGTTCGTCTCGCCCATCTCCACCCGCCAGTACTGGCTGCTGCTGTTCCTCGGCCTCGGCCTGCTCACCGCCTGGCGCCTGTGGGCGCGCCAGCATGCGGGCGTGGAGCTGTTCTACGACGAGGCCTACTACTGGGGCTGGTCGCGCGAGCTGGACTGGGGCTACTACTCCAAGCCGCCCATGGTGGCGTGGCTGATCCGCCTCGGCACGGCATTGTTCGGCGACACCGAGTTCGGCGTGCGCGCCCCCGCCGCCCTCATCTACCCCGCCATCTCGGTGGTCCTGTTCCTGCTCGGGCGGCGTCTGTTCGCGGCCGCACCGCAACGCGACGCGATCGCCCTCGCGGGCGCGCTGACCTTCGCCACCCTGCCGGTGACGGGCTTCGCCACCTGGTTCATGACCACCGACGCGCCGCTGCTGCTGTGCTGGTCGCTGGCGCTGCTGTTCTACCTGCGCGCCCTCGAAGGCGACGCCTGGCGCGACTGGCTGCTGCTCGGCGCGGCGCTGGGGCTGGGCATGATGAGCAAGTACAGCATGGCCTTCTTCGTCGCCAGCATGGCCGCGCACCTCCTGCTCGGCGGCCGCCTCCTCGCCGTGCTGCGCAACCCGAAGGCCTATGTCGCGGCCGGGCTGGCGTTCGCCATCCTCGCGCCCAACCTGTGGTGGAACGCGAGCCACCAGTTCGCCAGCCTCAAACACACCGCCGAGATCTCGCAGGTGGAACGCGCGAGCTACGACGTGGGCAACCTGCTGACCTTCGTCGGCGCGCAGTTCGGCCTGTTCGGGCCGATCCTGCTGGGCGGGCTGATCCTCTTGGCGCTGCGCCGCCGGCCGGTCTGGCAGGAGCCGGCGCTGACCCTGCTCGCCTGCTTCAGCTTCACGCCCCTGCTGCTGTTCTGCGGCCTGGCGTTCACCTCGCGCGCCTTCGCCAACTGGGCGGCCTTCTCCTACGTCGCCGCCGCCCTGCTGATCGCCGCGCTGTGGCTGCGGGACGGACGGTGGCGCTGGCTGGCGGCGGGCATCGCCGTGAACCTCGTGATCGGCGTGGCGCTGCACCACTACCAGGACATCGCCCGCCTCGCCGGCGTCGAGCTGACACGCAAGACCGATCCCTACCACCGCGTGAAGGGCTGGCACGCCCTCGCCGAGGCGGTGGCGGTGGAACTGGCGGCGCACCCGCGGGCCCGCCTGGCCGGGGAACAGCGCGACCTGCTGGCGGAACTGCAGTTCTACGTCGGCCGCGACCAGGCCAACGCACGCCAGCCGCTGATCCACAACCCCGGCGGCCGCATCGCCAACCACTACGCGCTCACCGCCGACCTGCGCAACCGGCCGGACGGCGAGTTCCTGTTCGTCTCCAGCCGCGACCACCCGGACCTGGCGCCGAAGGTGTTCCGCGAGGCGACCCGGCTGGCCACCGTGCGCGTGCCGATGTACCGCGGCCATGAGCGGGTCGCGTACCTCTGGCTGGCGCGCGACTACCAGGGCGCGCCGCGCTGAGGCAGCGCCAATCCGTCCGTCACCCCGGCGCAGGCCGGACCCCAGAAGGATCAACGCACTGGAACCCGGCCTGCGCCGGAATGACGCGGCAAATGGTTGCCGCGTGTCCCGATCAACCCGGCCGCCGGCCCCAGACCGCGAACAGCGGGTCGGCGTGGACGCGCTGTTCCGCGTACTTGTCGTCCGGCGGACGCAACAGGCCGCGCAGGGTCTCGGTGTGCAGGTCGGTGAAGCCGGCGCGCAGGAACAGGTCGAGCACCCAGGCGAGGCGCTCGAAGGGGTGCAGCTCGGTCCACACGCGCACCGCCTTGGGCGGGAACCAGCGGTCCGAGAAGCTCACCGCGAACACCCCGCCCGGGCGCAGCACGCGCGCCGCCTCCGCCACCACCTCGGCCGGCCGCAGCAGGTATTCGATGGAGGCGGTGCATACCGCCAGGTCGAAGCCCGCGTCACCCCAGGGCAGGTCGCCGCGCGCGTTGAGGTCCTTCACCACCTGCTCGGCCAGACGCGGGTTCGCCGCCAGCTCGTCCCGGTTGAGGCCCAGGCCGGCGACGTGCAGGTCCGCTGCCGCGGGCAGGTGGCTGTCCCAGCTCGCCATCAGGTCGAGCACGCGCATGCCGGGGCGCAGGAAGCGGCCGTACAGCGCGGCGATCTCGCCGCGACAGGCGGCGTCCAGGTGGTGCACCAGGCGCGGTTGCGCGTAGAACAGCGCGTCGCCCGCCTCGTCCTGGCGCGCCATGAGGGCGGGCGCGTAATAGGCCGCGTACGGATCGGCCGGCGGCACCTGCAGGCCCGGCCCCTCGAACAGGTCGGCCAGGCGCGCGCCGGGCGCCGGCTCCAGCGCGCTGCCGCGCAGCAGGAGTCGTGGCGCGAACTCGGCGAGTGGGTGGTTGGGATCGACGCGCAGGGACTCGGCATCGCATTCCAGCACGCGCAGCGGACGCAGGTCGCGCGGGCCCTGCGCCAGGTCGACGAAGGCGAGGCGGGGGTAGAAGCGCCCGGCGAGCGGTTCCGCCTGCATGCGCAGGCGGCCGCGCGCCACCCGCAGCGGCGGCTGGCCGGCGGGCTGGCACCACGGCAGCGCGTCCATGGCGGCCTCGCCGCCGGCGCGCACCGTCTCGCCGGCCGCCGCCCAGCGTCCGCTCGCCTGGAGCGCGGCCTCGCGCACCAGCAAGCGGTCGACGTGGCTCGCGACCGGGCTGGACCACTCCAGGCGCGCCTCGACGCTCATCGCGTCTCAGGCCGCCAGGGCCTCGCGGAACAGGGCATCTGTGTCCTTCAGGACCAGGGTGCCGTGCTCGTAGTCCAGCACCCCGGTCTCCACCCACAGGCGCACCTGGCGGTTCACGCTCTCGCGCGACACGCCAACCAGGTTGCCCAGTTCCTCCTGCGACAGCTTGAGGCCGATGACGATGCGGTCGCCGGCGTGCTTGCCGTACTGCTGCCCCAGGTTGAGGAGGATGCGCGCCAGGCGCGCGGGCAGGTTGAGGAAGCTGAGGTTGCCGACCATGTCGTTGGTGGCGCGCAGGCGCAGCGACAGGGCCTGCAACAGGGCGAGGGCGACGCGCGGGTGCCCCTCCAGGAAGGACATGAAGTCCTTGCGCCAGATCACCAGGAAGCGGCAGGCGTCCATGGTGGTGACGGTGGCGCTGCGCTGGCCGCCGTCGAGCAGCGACATCTCGCCGATCAGCTGGCCCGGCTCGAGGATGCTGAGGATGGCCTCCTTGCCCTCGGGCGAACTCAGGCTCACCTTGACCCGGCCCTCCAGCAGCACCAGCAGGCGGTCGCCCTCGTCACCTTCGTAGAACACCACGTGTTTCGCGGGCTGGCGCTCGGTGTGGGCAAGACCGAGGATGGCCAGGATGTCCGCGTCTTCCAGCGCCGCGAAGAGGGCGCTGCGCTGCTTGAGTTGCTCGGGGCTGATATCCATTTTCCCTGCCTTTACAAACCGGCCTTGACGGCCAGCCAGTCGACCCGCAGCGACTGCTGCGGGTAATCGCCCTGTGCGTCCAGCGCGGCGCGCAGCTCGCGCAGGCGTTCCTTGCTGGCGGGGTGGCTGGACAGCAGGTCGATACCCTCGCCATCCTGCGCCGCCAGCTTTTCGAAGAAGCGCGCCATGCCATCGCCCGGCAGGCCCGAGCGGCGCAGCAAGCGCAGCCCGTCCAGATCGGCCTGACGTTCGAGATCGCGGCCGTAGGCGAGCCCGGCCAGCTCGCCCGCCATGTCGCCCCACACGCCTCCGGCGAAGTCCCCCAGTGCCACGGCCATCACCGCGCGCAGGCCCAGCGCGTGGATGAGGTTGCGCAGGGAGTGGCGGCTCTCCACATGGCTGACCTCGTGCGCCAGCACCCCCGCGACCTCGTCGGCGCAGTCCGCGGCCTTGAGCAGGCCGGTGAACACGACGACGTGGCCGCCGGGCAAGGCGAAGGCATTGACGCGCGGGTCGTCCGCGACGTGGAAGTGATAGGGGTAGGCCGAGCCGACGGTGAGGCGCACGCCGATGCGTTCCACCAGCTCGTCCGCCGGGGCGTCCTCGGGCAACAGCTTGAGCCCGCCGCGCATCTGCGCGAAGGCCATCTCGCCGAGCCGGACCTCCTGCTCCACCGGCACCTGCTCCGCCGCCCACTGGCTGAAGCGGTCGGCGTTGAGCCAGAACCAGACGAGGGCGAACACGGGCAGGAACAGCGCCACACCGGCGATGGCGAGGGCGAGGCGGAAGCGGTGCTCGCGCCCCCGGTGCTGGCGCCGCGCCAGGTGCAGGCGGCCGGCCAGCGCCTCCGGTGCCTGGTCGACGAACGTCTCCATGGCGCCCTCGCCTTCCAGGATGGCGGTGAAAGTGCCGAGCGGGCTCTCCCAGGCCACCAGCCACTGGCGACCGTCGAAACCGCCGGTCTTCAGGGCCAGGCTCGCCACCGGAGCGGTGTACCAGTGGCCGCGCCCGTGCAGCACCAGCACCGCATCCTCGAAATGCGCGCGCCCCCGCAGCCCCGCGGCCGGCAGGTCGGGGCCGAACAGCAGGATGTTGAATTCTGGCCGGGGCAGACGCATATGAACGGGGTTTCCTCAGGGCGGCTAGAATGCCGCATGACCCAGAGCATACCAACATGACGCACGATCTTTCCGCACAACTCCTGGGCGCCTTCCAGCGCCGCCACGCCTGCCACCTGTTCGAGGCCGACAAGGCGCTCACCCAGGAACAACTCGACTTCATCCTCGAGGCGGGCCGCCTCTCGCCCTCCTCGTTCGGCCTGGAACAGTGGAAGTTCCTCGTCCTCACCTCGGCCGCGCAGAAGGCCGCCATGCAGGCCGCCTGCTTCAACCAGCCGCAGGTCGGCAGCGCCGGGGCGCTGGTGGTGATCCTCGCCAAGCTCGCCGAGCTGCACCCAGACCACCCCTATGCGCAAAAACTGCTGCGGCGGGAATACCCCGGCGAGGCCTTCGCGCCGGCGCTGAAGAACTACCGCGGCTTCCACGCCGCCACCGACATCAAGGCCTGGAGTGCCAGCCAGTGCCACATCGCCGCCGCCAACATGATGACCGCCGCCACCGCGCTGGGCATCGACTCCTGCGCGATCGGCGGCTTCCTGCCCGAGCAGGTCAGGGGCCTGCTGGGCATCAACCCGGCGCAGTACGAGGTCGCCCTGGTGCTCGCGCTCGGCACCTGCGCGCAGCCGCCCGGCGAGAAGCAGCGCCTGCCGCTGGCGGAACTGGTCGAGTACCGCTGAACCCCGCCGCATGCCCTACCGCACCTACTGGCTGGGCCTGGGCTGGGGGCTGATCCTCGCCGTCACCTACCTCTCCCTCACCGCCTCGCCCATCGACACGGGCGTGGACAACGGCGACAAGGCCGGCCACCTGCTCGCCTATTTCAGCCTCATGGCCTGGTGGGGCCAGCTCGACCGCCGCGTCAACGCCCTGCTCATCCTGTTCCTGGCCATGGGCGCCGGCCTCGAGCTGCTGCAGGGACTGATCCCCGGACGCGAGCCCAGCCTGCTCGACATGGCCGCCAACGCCGGCGGCGCGCTGCTCGGCTGGCTCGCCACCCGCGCCTGGCCGAGCTGGCTGCCGGCGGCCGCGGCGGGGCGGCCTTGATCCCCCTGCAGGCGGCCGCGCAGGCCGCCCTGGCGGAACGCGACGTCGAGGCCAAGCTGGAGGCCGCCGCCCGCCTGTGGGCGGACTGGCAGGCCGGCGCCGTCGAGGTGGCCGCGTTCGCCGCGCCACTGGATGAGGCCGGCATCCCGGAACGCCCCGTCCTCGCCGACCCGCGCGCCATGCCGCGGCGCCAGCTGAGCAACGCGGAGAACCACGCCGCGCTGATCCACGCCCTCGCGCACATCGAGTTCAACGCCATCAACCTCGCCCTCGACGCGGTACAGCGCTTTCCCGGCTTTCCCGCCGCGTACTACGGCGACTGGCTCAAGGTGGCGGCCGAGGAGGCCTACCACTTCCGCCTGCTGCGCGACCATCTACGCAGCCTCGGCAGGGACTACGGCGACTTTCCCGCGCACGCCGGCCTCTGGGAACTGGCGCGCAAGACCGCGCACGACCCGCTCGCGCGCATGGCCCTGGTGCCGCGCCTCATGGAGGCGCGCGGCCTCGACGTGACGCCGGATATCCAGAGGAAGCTCACCGGCTTCGGCGACCGCGCCGGCGCGGCCATCCTCGACATCATCCTGCGCGACGAGGTTGGCCACGTCGCCGCCGGCGACCGCTGGTTCCGCTGGCTGTGCGAGACACGCGGCCTGGACGCCGTGGCCACCTACCGCGAACTGGTGAACGCCCCCGGCGTGCCGCGCCCGCGCCGCCCCTTCAACGAGGCCGCGCGCCTGGCCGCCGGCTTCGGCGCGGACGAACTCGCCCAGCTCTGATCGCGGCAAAAAAAGACAAGCATGTCGGCTTGCCCGGGGGGAGGGGGCGGGGGATAATCCCCGGCTCGCTTTTTGTTTCTCCTTGTTTTCTTTAGCCTTTTCGGAGGGAATGGGGATCATGTCCGAACTCAACGTTTCCGCACTGCTCAACAAGGTTTCCCCCGCCTTGCCAGTGCACTGGTATTTCGACCCCAAGATCCATGAGCTGGAGATGGAACTCCTGTTCAAGCGGGGCGCCAACTACATCGGCCACGAGCTGATGACCCCGAATCTGGGCGATTACCACGTCCTCGACTGGCTGCACGACGGTGGCAAGATGCTGGTGAGGAACCCGAACGGCATCGAACTGCTGTCCAACGTGTGCCGCCACCGCCAGGCGCAGATGCTCAAGGGCCGCGGCAACGCGCAGAACATCGTCTGCCCCTTCCACCGCTGGACCTACGACACGCAGGGCCAACTGCTGGGCGCGCCGCACTTCCCCAACAACCCCTGCCTGCACCTGCACAAGAACACCTTGAGCAATTGGAACGGCCTGCTGTTCGCCGGCCCGCGCGACGTGCACACCGACCTCGCCAAGCTGGGCGTGATGGCCGACCTGGACTTCTCCGGCTTCATGTACGAGAGCACGCACGTCACGCAGTACAACTTCAACTGGAAGACCTTCATCGAGGTCTACCTGGAGGACTACCACGTCGTGCCCTACCACCCCGGCCTGGGCCAGTTCGTCAACTGCGACGAGCTGAAGTGGGAATACGGCGAGATGTACTCCGTGCAGACCGTGGGCGTGAACAACCACCTCGCCCGCCCCGGCAGCGCCGTCTACAACCGCTGGCACCAGCAGGTGAAGCGCTACGGCGAGGGCAAGGACCCGGCGCACGGCGCGATCTGGCTCACCTACTACCCGACCCTGATGGTGGAGTGGTACCCGCACACCCTGGTGGTGAGCAACATCATCCCCACCGGCATCGAGTCCTGCCTGAACGTCGTCGAGTTCTACTACCCCGAGGACATCGCCCTGTTCGAGCGCGAGTTCATCGAGGCGGAACAGGCCGCCTACCGCGAGACCGCGATCGAGGACGACGACATCTGCTACGGCATGCACAAGGGCCGCAAGGCCCTGTACCAGCAGGGCATCAGCCAGGAAGGCCCCTACCAGTCGCCCATGGAGGACGGCATGGTGCACTTCCACGAGTGGCTGCGGCGGATGATCGAGCCGCACCTGTAAGGGACATCGCACCCCACGACGACGGCCACCCAGCGGGTGGCCGTTTTCTTTTGCCGCGCCGCGCACCACAATCGCCCCATGCTGCAGAAACCCGACTTCGACGCCATCCTGCCCACGCCCTTCGGCGCGCTGGGTGTGGTGCTGGCCGGTGACCACCTGGCGGGGCTGGAGTTTCTGCCCCCCGGCACCGCCGCCCTGACTGCTTCGAATCCCTTGGCGCAACGCGTCGAGCGCGAACTCACCGCCTACTTCGCGGACCCGGCGCACGTCTTCGACCTGCCCCTCGCGCCGCAGGGCACGCCCTTCCGCCTGCGCGTCTGGGACGCCCTGCTCGCCATCCCCGTCGGTGAAACGGTGAGCTACGGCGAGATCGCGCGCCGCGTCGGCTCGGCGCCGCGCGCGGTCGGCCAGGCGGTGGGCGACAACCCCATCCCCATCGTCATCCCCTGCCACCGCGTGGTGGCCGCGAACAAGGGCTTCAACGACGGCCTGGGCGGTTTCATGCACAGCCGCACCGGCTTCTCGCAGGACATCAAGCGCTGGCTGTTGCGGCATGAACGCGCCCTCTGAGCCGCCCTACAACGCCGAGCTGGACCGCTTCTGCGACGCCCTCTGGCTGGAGGACGGCCTCTCGCCGCGCTCGCTGGAGAGCTACCGGCGCGACCTCGCGCAGCTCTTCGCCTGGCTGGCGGAACGCGGCCTCGACCCGCAACAGGCGCAGCGCGACAGCCTGCAGGCCTTCCTCGCGCACCGCACCCTGGAGCAAAAGGTGGCGGCGCGCAGCCTGGCGCGCCAGCTCACGGCCATCAAGCGCTATCACCGCTGGCTGCTGCGCGAGGGCCGGCGCGGCGACGACCCGACCGTCACCGTGGACGCGCCGCGCCTGCCCAGGCCGCTGCCCAAGAGCCTGTCGGAGGCGGAGGTGGAGGCCCTGCTCGCGGCGCCGGACGTGGAAACGCCGCTCGGCCTGCGCGACCGCGCCATGCTGGAGGCGCTCTACGCCGCCGGCTTCCGCGTCTCGGAACTGGTCGCCCTGCCCGTCGCCGCCGTCAGCCTGAGCGACGGCGTCGCGCGCATCCTCGGCAAGGGCGGCAAGGAGCGCCTGGTGCCGCTGGGCGAACTGGCGCAGGACTGGATCAAACGCTATGCGGAGGAGGCCCGCCCCGCCCTGCTCAAGGGGCGCGGCAGCGAGGCCCTGTTCGTCACCGAGCGCGGCGGGCCGATGACGCGGCAGATGTTCTGGTACCTGATCAAGCGCCACGCGCGCAAGGCCGGCATCAGCACCCCACTCTCGCCGCACACCCTGCGCCACGCCTTCGCCACCCACCTGCTCAACCACGGTGCCGACCTGCGCGTGGTGCAGATGCTGCTCGGCCACGCCGACATCGCCACCACGCAGATCTACACCCATGTGGCGCGCGAACGCCTGAAGAACCTGCACGCCCAGCATCACCCGCGGGGGTGAGCCCCCATCAGGCCGCCGCGCGGTCCCAGGACGGCTCGCCCGCCAGCCGCTCCGCCAGGAAATCCACGAGCGCCCGGACGCGCCGCGACAGGTGGCGCGTCGGCGGATAGAGGGCATAGGCGCTCGCCTCCGGCCAGGCGTGGTCGGTGAGCAGCGGCACCAGCTCGCCGGCGCGCAACGATTCGCCCAGATAAAAGCTCGGGAGCAGGATCAGCCCATGCCCGGCGACCGCCGCGCGGCGCAGGAAGCCGCCGTCATTGGCGCGCAGACGGACCGGCACCGTCACGCTCGCCGCCAGGCCGTCAGGCCCCACGTAATGCCACACCCCAGGATTGGCGAGATTGCTGTAGACCAGGGCCACGTGCCCGGCGAGGTCGGCGGCGCGCGTCGGCGTGCCGTGACGCGCGAGATAGGCCGGGCTCGCGCACAGCACGCTGCGCACCGGCGCCAGGCGGCGCGCGATGAGGCTGGAATCCGGCAGGCGGGCGATGCGGATGGCGAGGTCGAAGCCTTCCTGCATGAGGTCGATCTGACGGTCGTTGAAGTCGAGGTCGAACTCGACCGCCGGGTGCAGGGCAAGGAATTCGTTGATCAGGGGCATCAGGTGCAGGAGGCCGAAGCCGAGCGGCAGGGCCACCTTGAGGCGGCCGCGCACCTCGGCGTGCGCCTGCGACACCGCCTGCTCGGCCTCTTCCAGGTCGGCGAGGATGCGTTGCGCGCGCTCGAAGAAGGCCCGCCCCGTGTCGGTGAGGTTGAGGCGGCGCGTGGTACGGTGCAGCAGCTCCGCGCCCAGGCGCGCCTCCAGCTCGGCGAGGCGGCGACTCACCGCGGACTTGGCGACCCCCAGTCGATCGGCGGCGGCGCTCAGACTGCCCGCCTCCACCACGGCGACGAAGAGGCGCATCTCGGCGAAACGGTCCATTTGTTCTCTAATACAGAACAATCAATTCACGGAATATAGCTTTATCCGTCAATTGACGACGACCAAAATACGGACAAGGCGCGCTCGACCGTGCCGCGAACAGCTTGTGAGAGGAGTTCACCATGACCATCCGCCCCATCCACCAGCTCGTGCAGGCCCACGCCGTCAGCGAGGGTGCCGGCGTCACCGTGCACCGCAGCATCGGCACCCCGGCCCTGAAGAACCTCGACCCCTTCCTGATGCTGGACCACTTCGGCAGCGACGACCCGGACGAGTACATCGCCGGCTTTCCCGACCACCCGCACCGCGGCTTCGTCACCTTCACCTACATGCTGGACGGCCACATGGAGCACCGCGACAGCATGGGCAACCGCGGCGACCTCACCGCCGGCGGGGCGCAGTGGATGAAGGCGGCGAGCGGCGTGATCCACTCCGAGATGCCGCAACAGACCGAGGGACGGATGCGCGGCTTCCAGCTCTGGATCAACCTGCCGGCGGCGGAGAAGATGTCCGCGCCGGCCTACCAGGAGTTCAGCCCCGGCGCGATCCCAGCGTTCGACATTGCGGGTGGCCGGGTGCGCCTGCTGGCGGGTGAATACGCGGGACACCGGGGCGTGATCCAGGACCCGCACACCGCGATGCAGTACCTGGACGTGGCCCTCTCCCCCGGTGCGCACTTCGAGGCCGCGCTGCCGGCGGCGCACCGCGCCTTCGTCTACGTGTTCGAGGGCGAGGCCGCCACGGCCGGCGCGCCCCTGCCGCGCCACAGCCTGGCGGTGCTGGGCGACGGTGAGACGGTGCAGGTGGATGCGGGCGCGGCCGGCGCGCGCCTCATCCTCGTCGCCGGCCAGCCGATCGGCGAACCCATCGTGCAGTACGGGCCGTTCGTGATGAACACGCGCGAGGAGATCGAGCAGGCCTTCCTCGATTACAAGGCCGGCCGGCTGGTGCGCGAGCGGGCGGCGATGACGGGGGCGTGAGCCGACTCCCCCTCCCCCACCGGGGGAGGGTTGGGGTGAGGGAGCAAGCATGGCGGGCGTGGCGGCGTGCGCCCTCACCCTGCGCTGACCGGCACGCTCCGCGCCTGGCGCCACCGCCGGCGAAGGCCTCCGGAAGGCCAGCTTCGCTGCCTGCACCGGCCGCCTTCCGGGCGCGTCAACCACATTCCGCCGCCCGACCCAGCAGCACCCCCCGTTCCCGTTCGTTGCGGGTCAGCCCCGCCGCCCTGAGAAACTCCACTCTCGCCTCCGCCCTGCGCCCCAGGCGGGCCAGCAGGTCGCCCCGCACGCCGGGCAGCAGGGGGTAACCCGCCAGGCTGGATTCAGCCAGCAAGGCGTCGACGATCTCCAGGCCCGCCGCCGGGCCGAAGGCCATGGCCACGGCCACGGCCCGGTTGAGTTCCACCACGGGGGAGGGGCTGACTTGTGCCAGCACGTCGTAGAGGGCGGCGATGCGGAGCCAGTCGGTCTCCTGCGTGCTGGGGGCCCGGGCATGGCAGGCGGCGATGGCAGCTTGCAGGGCATAGGGCCCCAGGGGGCCGCCCAGGGTCTCGGCCCGTTCCAGGGCGGCCAAGCCCCGGCGGATCAGCAGGTGGTCCCAGCGGCTGCGGTCCTGGTCCGCCAGCAGGATGGGCTCGCCGCCGGGGCCGCAGCGGGCGTGGAGCCGGGAGGACTGGATCTCCATGAGGGCCGCCAGGCCGTGGACCTCCGGCTCGCGTGGCAGCAGCTCGGCCAGGATGCGGGCCAGGCGCAGGGCCTCCTCGCACAGGGCGGGCCGGGTCCACTGGTCGCCGGCGGTGGCGGCGTAGCCTTCGTTGAAGATCAGGTACAGCACCTCCAGCACCGAGGCCAGCCGGGCCGGCAGCTCCGCCCCCCGGGGCACCTCGAAGGGCACACGGGCGGCGCTCAGGCTGCGCTTGGCCCGGACGATGCGCTGGGCGATGGCGGGCTCGGCCACCAGGTAGGCACGGGCGATCTCCTCGGTGGTAAGCCCCCCAGCAGGCGCAGGGTGAGGGCGCTACGGGCCTGCGGCGAGAGCGCCGGGTGGCAGGCGGTGAAGATGAGGCCCAGCAGGTTGTCCCCCACCTCATCATCCAGGGCGGCGTCCACCATGTCGTTGAACTCCGCCTGGGCCAGCTCGTGGCGGGCGTCCAGTTCCCGGCTGAGCTCCTGGTGCTTGGGGGCGACCAGCTGCAGGTGGCGCAAGTGGTCGAGGGCGCGGCGCTTGGCGACGGTGGTGAGCCAGGCCCCCGGGTTGTCGGGGATGCCGGCCGCGGACCAGGTCTCCAGCGCCGACACCAGGGCGTCCTGGGCGAATTCCTCGGCCAGGCCGATGTCGCGCACCAGACGCGCCACGGCGCCGATGACCTTGGCCCCTTCCATGTGCCAGATGGCCTCGATGGTGCGGGGGACGCCAGGCTCGTTCATGGCGTATCGAAGCCGGCCGTCGCGTTCAGCCGGCGTAGCAGGGCGCCACTTCCCGCACCTCCACGCTGGCCCAGCGGGCGGCCGGGCAGGCGGCGGCGATGGCCACCGCCTCGTCCCGGCTGGCGCAGTCCAGCAGGAAGTAGCCTCCCACCATCTCCTTGGCCTCGGTGAAGGGGCCGTCGCGCAGCTGGGGCCGCTCTTCCCTCACCTGCACCCGCACGCCCTGGGCATCCCCCCGCAGGGAATTGGCGCCCAGGAGCAGGCCACGCTCCTGAAGGCCGGCGCCGAAGGCCACCATCTCGTCGTAGGCGGCCTTGCCCTGCTCCGGGTTGCGGGCCTCCCGCTGGCCACGGGGTTCGACGATCAACAGCAGGTAGGACATGGCGTGCTCCGTATGAAGGGGTGAAGCGGATTTGACATCAGCCGCACAGGTCCATGGCCGCCGCCTTCAGCTCCTCCGGGCTAACGTCCCGCACGTGGGTGGCGATGGCCCAACGGTGGCCGTAGGGGTCTTCCAGCTGGCCGTAGCGGTCGCCCCAGAAGGTGTCTTCCAGGGGCATGGTGACCTTGGCGCCGGCGGCGGTCGCCTGGGCCATGGCGGCATCCGCATCGGCCACGGAGAGGTGGATGGTGACCGGCGAGCCCTTCAGGGAGTGGGGGCCCAGCGAGCCCCAGTCGGGGAACTCGTCGATCAGCATCAGATGGGAATCGCCGATACGCAGCATGGCGTGGACCAGCTTGCCATGGGCGCCGGGCAGGCGCATCAGTTCCACGGCGCCGAAGGCCCGGCTGTAGAAGTCGATGGCGCCGGCGGCATCCCGGCAGACCAGGTGGGGGGTGAGGGCGTGCAGGCCTTCGGGGATGGCCTGGGTGTGATCTTGGGTCATGGCTTGCTCCTGTGGATTCGCGGGATTCGATGCGGCGGCCCGGTGCCGGGCCCCGTGCCTACGACGGGCGACGGGGCCCGGAATCGACCGGGACGCGCATTCTTTCAGGCAGGGACGGTTCAGTGGCCGCCCGAGCACATCTCCTTGAACCGCTCGACGGACTCGCTGGGGGCGAAGTCCTCCAGTTCGAACAGCTGGCGCACCTCGATCTCGGCGGGCTGGCCCTCCCCCACCGGGTTGGGGAAGCGCCGGGTCCATTCCAGGGCCTCCTCCCGGGACTTCACCTGGATCAGGGTGTAGCCGGCGATGAGCTCCTTGGATTCGGTGAAGGGACCGTCCCGGACGATGCGCCGGTCGCCCTCGTAGCGGATGCGCCAGCCCTTGGCGGTGGGCTGCAGGCCGGTGCCGTCCAGCAGCACGCCGGCCTTGGCCAGCTCCTCGTGGTAGGCGGCCATCCGGGCCAGCATATCCTCTTCCGGCATGACGCCGGCTTCCGTGTCCGGCGTGGCTTTGACGATGATCATGAAACGCATGGTGGGCTCCTCTCGGGTTCTGTGGATGGATGGGCAGGCAGCCTGCCCTGTCACCACGACGAACCGGCCGGTCCGGGTTCGACATGCCCGGTCGGATTTTTTTGCCTGCGGTCGGCGGACCCGGCGGTCCCGCCCGGCCATCACACCTTGTTGCGCCACTCCGTGTCCTCGGCGTCGAACAGGCGGTTGCACTCGTGCGGCCCCCAGGTGCCGGCCGGGTAGGTGTGGATGAAGTCGCGCTCCTGCGCCCAGTACTTGAGGATGGGGTCGACCACGCGCCAGGCCCATTCGACCTCGTCGAAGCGGATGAACAAGGTGCCGTCGCCCTCGATCACGTCGAGCAGCAGGGCCTCGTAGGCGTCGAGCGGGTTCTCGTCCTCGGTGCGGAAGCCGGCGTTGAGGCGGACGATGCGCGTGTTCATGTCCAGGCCCGGCTGCTTGGCGTGGATCTCCATGTGCATGCTCTCGTCAGGCTGGATGGAGAGCACGATCCAGTTCGGCTCCAGGGTCTCCAGCGGCGTCTCGCGGAACAGCTGCTGCGGCGGGTGGCGCAGGCGGATGGCGATCATGGAGAGCTGCTGCTTCATGCGCTTGCCGGTGCGCAGGTAGAAGGGCACGCCGCGCCAGCGCCAGTTGTCGATGTACATCTTCGCGGCGACGAAGGTCTCGGTCACCGAATCCGGCTCCACGCCCTCCTCCTCCTGATAGCCCGCCACGCGCTCGCCCTTGGTCTGCCCCTCCTTGTACTGGGCGCGGAAGGCGTGCGCGTGCACCGAACGCTTGGAGATGGGGCGGATGGAGCGCAGCACCTTCACCTTCTCGTCGCGCAGGGCGTCCGCCTCCAGGGCGGGCGGCGGCTCCATGGCCACCAGGGTGAGCAGCTGCATCAGGTGGTTCTGCAGCATGTCGCGCATCGCCCCGGCCTTGTCGTAGTAGTCGGCGCGCTTGCCGATGCCCACCTCTTCCGCCACCGTGATCTGCACGTGGTCGATGAAGTTGCGGTTCCACAGCGGCTCGATCAGGGTGTTGGCGAAGCGGAACACGAGCAGGTTCTGCACCGTCTCCTTACCCAGGTAATGGTCGATGCGGAAGATCTGCGACTCGTCGAAGTAGCGGTGCAGCAGCTGGTTCAGCACCTGTGCCGACTCGATGTCGATGCCGAAGGGCTTCTCCACGACGATGCGGTGCAGGCCGCGCGGCTTGGAAAGCCCCGCGCCGTCGAGGTTCTTGATCACCGCCGGGAAGTCGCCCGGCTTGATCGCCAGGTAGAACACCACGTTGGAGCACACGCCCAGCTTGGGCTTGGCCAGCAGCTCCTTGAGGCGGTGGTAGGCCTCGGGGTCGTCGAGGTCGCCGCGCAGGTAGTCGAAGCGGTTGGCGAAGCGCTCCAGGACCTCGCCCTCCGCCTTCAGCTTCTCCGCCAGCAGGCCCTTCACGTACTCGCGCCAGGAGGCGTCGTCGCCCTCGCGCCGCGCGAAGGCGATGAAGTTGAGACTCTCCGGCAGCTTGCCCGCCAGCTCCAGGCGGTACAGCGCCGGCAGCAGCTTGATCGACGCGAGGTTGCCGGTGGCGCCGAAGATGACGAAGTTGCACGGGGGCATGGGGACTTCCTGGTCGAACATCGTCGCTCTCCTGATTATTGAGCCCCTCCCCCCCGGAGGGGGAGGGGTTGGGGACCAGCCCCAAGGGCGCAGGACGCAACTTCGTTGCGGTCCCGAGCATTGCGAGGGATGGGCCACAGGCCCACAGAGGGGGGGCGGGCATAGCCCGCCCTGCCACCCTCACCCTGCCCTCTCCCCTCGAGGGAGAGGGTTCCGGATTCAGTCCTTGGTGATGGCGTGCCCGCCAAACCCCTTGCGCATCATCGCCAGCACCCGGTTGGCGTAGTCGCCCTTGCCCTGGCTGGAGAAGCGCGCCATCAGCGCCTGCGTCATCACCGGCGTGGGCACGCCCAGGTTCACCGACTCCAGCACGGTCCAGCGGCCCTCGCCGGAGTCCGCCACCACCGGGGCGAGGCCGTCCAGCTTCTGGTCGTTCTTGAGGAAGTCGGCGGTGAGGTCCAGCAGCCAGGAGCGCACCACCGAGCTGTGGCGCCACAGCTCGGCGACGGCGGCGAGGTCGAGGTCGAACTCCCGCTTCGCGCCCATCAGGGCGAAGCCCTCGGCCAGGGCCTGCATCATCCCGTACTCGATGCCGTTGTGGACCATCTTGGTGAAGTGCCCGGCGCCCACCGGCCCGGCGTGCAGCCAGCCGGTCTCCGGCGTGGGCGCGAGGACCTTGAGGAAGGGGGCGAGACGGGCGATGTCCGCGTCGCTGCCGCCCGCCATCAGGCAATAGCCGTTCGCCAGGCCCCACACCCCGCCGGAGACGCCGACATCGGCGAAGTGGATGTCCGCGCTCATGAGCGCCCCGGCGCGGCGCATCGCCTCCTGGTAGAAGCCGTTCGCGCCGTCCACCAGCAGGTCGCCCGGCGCCAGCAGGGGCAGCACGTCCTGGATCGCCTGGTCGGTGGCCTCGCCCGCCGGCAGCATGAGCCAGACCACGCGCGGCGCCGCCAGCCCCCGCACCATCTCCGCGAGCGAGGCACAGGCCGTGACGTTGGCCTCCTCCGCGGCGATCGCCTCGGCCGCCGCCGCGCTGCGGTTGAACGCCCGCACCTTCACGCCGCCGCGGCTCAGGCGCCGCGCCATGTTGCCGCCCATGCGGCCCAGACCGTACAGACCGATTTCCATCCCTGCCTCCTTCTGCTTGGTTGCCCGCCAGTATCGGCGGGACAGGCGCAAACTTCAGCCGCTGCAGGCGAAAAATTTACATGCGGAACCCTCGCGGCGGGATATGGAGGAAAATCTGCCTGCCCAGAAGACATTCCGCCCCACCATGAAGACCCTGTTCTGCACCTCGGAAGCCGTCCCCCTCATCAAGACCGGCGGCCTCGCCGACGTCTCCGGCGCCCTGCCCCCCGCCTTGCGGGCGATCGGCGTGGACTGCCGCGTGCTGCTGCCCGGCTACCCGCGCGTGCTCGACGTGGCCGCGCCGCTGCAGCCGCTGTGCGACCTGCACGGCCTGCCGGGCAACCCGGCCGCGCGCCTGCTGCAGGGTACCCTGCCGGGCAGCGACACGCCGCTCTACGTGCTCGACGTGCCGGCCGCCTTCGACCGCCTCGGCGGGCCCTACCAGAACGAGCACGGCCTCGACCACATCGACAACGCCTGGCGCTTCGCCCTGCTCTCCAAGGCCGCCGCCATCCTCGCGGGCAAGGACTCGCCCCTGGGCTGGCGCCCGGACCTGGTGCACTGCAACGACTGGCAGACCGGCCTCACGCCCGCCTATCTGCACTTCATGGGCGAGGCCGTGCCCACCCTGATGACCGTGCACAACCTCGCCTACCAGGGCATCTTCACCCCCGACTGCCTGCCAGAGCTCGACCTGCCGCCGCACAGCTTCTCCATCGAGGGCGTGGAGTACTACGGCAACGTCTCCCTGCTCAAGGCCGGCCTCTACTACGCCTGGCGCATCAGCACCGTGTCGCCCAGCTATGCCGAGGAGATCCAGCACGAACCCCTGGGCATGGGCATGCAGGGCCTGCTGGCGACCCGCGCCGACACCCTCACCGGCATCCTCAACGGCATCGACACGCAGGACTGGAACCCCGCCGCCGACCGCCACCTGCCCTGCGCCTTCACCGCCCGCGGGCGCTCCGGCAAGGCCGAATGCAAGCGCCACCTGCAGGAGCGCATGGGCCTGGAGCAGGCGTCCAAGGCGCCGCTGTTCGGCCTGATCGCGCGCATGACCCACCAGAAGGGCCTGGACATGGTGCTGGAGGTGGCCGAAGGCATCGTGCAGCGCGGTGGCCAACTGGTGATGCTGGGCACCGGCGACAAGCTGATCGAGCAGGCGGTGCGCGACACCGCCGCGCGCCATCCCGGCAAGGTGGCCTGCTACATCGGCTACGACGAGGCCCTCTCGCACCTCATCGAGGCCGGCGCCGACGTCTTCCTCATGCCCTCGCGCTTCGAGCCCTGCGGCCTCAACCAGATGTACAGCCTGCGCTACGGCACCGTGCCCATCGTGCACGCCACCGGCGGCCTCAGGGACACCGTGTTCGAGGGCGTGACCGGCTTCGTGTTCGAGCCAGCCACTGCGCACGCGCTGTGGCTCGCCGTCGAGCGCGCCCTCGCCCTCTACCAGGACGAAGGCGCCTGGAAACGCCTGATGCAGACCGGCATGAAGCAGGATTTCAGCTGGGAGCACAGCGCCAGGGAATACGCGCGGCTATACCAGAGCATGCTGTAACGCGATGCGACTGCCCGAAGCACTCAAGGCCTGGGGCGGCGAGGCCTTCGCCGCCACGCTCAAGCGCGAGCTGCTGGCGCACGCCGACCAGCTCCCCCTGCACGAGGCGATGGCCCATGGCAGCCACGTCGCCGACACCGCCCCGGACCTGACGATCCAGACCGTCGAGGACACCGGCGACGCCCTCCGCATCCGCGCCGGCATCTTCTTCGCCAGCATCATCGCCGGCTGCAGCTGCGCCGACGACCCCACGCCGGTGGACGAGATCCGCGAATACTGCGAGGTCGACATCCGGCTCGACAAAGGTACGGGGGAGGCAAGCGTCAGGCTGACGGACGATTATTGAGGCGGCGGGGGATCGCCAGGGCCTCCGGGACCGACGTCATGCCCGCGCAGGCAGGGGTCCGCAAAAACCGTGGTCTGTCCCCAATTCTGCCAATTCTGCAATTCTGTGTGCCCAATTCTGTGCACGGCTTTTTGCGCAGGTCCGGTGGAATGATGGGTTAGACCAAGTCATTTGTTGTGGCCTGAGCGCGAACAGCATCGGATTGCCGCAGTATCTCAGCAGCCTGCTCAATACTGGCCTTATCTGCCTCGGCGCCAGAAAGCATATTCTGAATTTCCTTTAGGGAACCTCTGCACTACCCCGCCCACTCGTTCGTGGCGACGAGTTCAGGGTCAATATCGTTTCGTAGGATGGGATCGAAACAGATGCTGAACGGTTCTTGGGCTCCAGCAAGCCCCTTCGTGGG
>JBFMHC010000033.1:0-119959 GCA_040751755.1 Pseudomonadota bacterium | reverse complement strand
CTTGCGGGTGCGCTTGGCGCGCAGCTCAAAGCCCGTATACATCGGCGCCTCCAGACTCATCTGCTTCATGTCGCTATTGTCCCATCCCGGCAGTCTGGCAGGAAGGTTTTGCAGACCTTCCCTAGCGAAGACTTAGCAACGCACACGTGCCGGCGTGCCTAACCTTCACAGCGCACGTGCCCCGTTTCAATCATTCCAAAAGAGGTAAGCATCATGAACGTCCGTTACATCACCCTTTCCAGCATCACCGCCCTCGCCTTGCTCGCCGGGCCCGCCATGGCGGCCGGCGGCTCCAAGGACGCCCGCCTGATCGAGCGCGGCAGGTACCTCACGCAGGTGGGCGGCTGCAACGACTGCCACACCCCCGGCTATATGCAGAACGAGGGCAAGGTGCCCGAAGGCCAGTGGCTCACCGGTACCTCGCTGGGCTTCCAGGGCCCCTGGGGCACCACCTACCCCGCCAACCTGCGCCTCACCATGAGCAAGCTGAGCGAGGCGGAATGGCTGACGCGCGCGCGCCACCCGATGCGTCCGCCCATGCCGTGGTTCAACCTGAAGGCCATGTCCGAGCGCGACCTCGTCGCCCTCTACCGCTACGTGCGCCACCTCGGCCCGGCCGGCGAGCCGGCGCCGCAGGCCGCCAAACCCGGCGAGGCGGTGGCCACACCCTACATCGAGTTCATGCCGAAGAACCTGCCGCCGCAGGACAGGCACGCCAGCCGCTGAACACGGGAAAGTGACCACCACCATGCAATCCACACCCCGATCCCCCCTGGCGCGCCTGGAGACCATGCTGCTGATCCGCGCCTACGAGCAGCAACTGGTGGCGCTGCAGCAGAACGGCGCCCCCGGCACCTGCACCAGCGTCGGCCAGGAGGCCTGCGCCGTCGGCGTGGTCGACGCCCTGGACGCGCGCGACCGCATCCTCACCAACCACCGCAGCGCCGGCCACCTGATCGCCCGCGGCGCCGCCCCGGAGCGCCTGATGGCCGAGGTGCTCGGCCGCGTCGACGGCTACTGCGGCGGCCGTTCCGGCAGCCTGCACATCTCCGCCCGGGAGCTGGGCGTGGTGCTCACCTCCACCATCGTCGGCGGCGAGCTCTCCATGGCCCCCGGCGTGGCCCTGGCGCACAAGATGGGCCGCGGCGCGCCCGGCGGCATCGTCGCGGTGTTCTTCGGCGACGGCGCGGCGTGCGAGGGCATCTTCCACGAGGCCCTGAACCTGGCAGTACACTGGGCACTGCCCCTGCTGTTCGTGTGCGAGAACAACCAGTGGCAGGCCTTCGTGCACCGCCTGGAGACCATGGCGGACCCCGCCATCGGCGAATGGGCGCGCGGCCACGGCCTGCCGGTGCGCAGCGTGGACGGCAACGACGCGGAGGCCGTGCACGCCGCCGCGACCGAGGCGGTCGCGCACATCCGCGCCACCGGCAGCCCGTACTTCCTGGAACTGCGCACCTACCGCCAGCGCGGCCATTACGAGCCGGACGACCAGGCCTACGTGGACAAGGCCGAACTGCAGGCCTGGCTGCAACGCGACCCGATCCGCGTGCAGGGCGAACGCCTGATCGGCGCAGGCGCGATCGACGCCCCGGGCGTGGCGGCCCTGGAACGGCAGGCGCAGGAACGGGTCGAGGCGGCGCTGGCCTTCGCCCAGGCCAGCCCCTGGCCCGCCGCCGAGACTCTGCTCGACCACGTCTACGCCTGAGGCGGGAAAGGAACCCGAAAAATGAGCAAGACAACCCGCATGACCGTCGAACAGGCCATCCGCCAGGCCCTGCGCGAGGAGATGCTGCGCGACCCCACGGTGCTGCTGATGGGCGAAGGCTCCGCCACCAAGCACCGCGACCTGGTGGGCGACTTCGGGCCCGAGCGCGTGCGCAACACGCCCCTGGCCGAGGCCATCATCGCCGGCACCGCCGTGGGCGCCGCCGCCAGCGGCCTGCGCCCGGTGGTCGACCTGCTGTTCGCGCCCTTCATGACCTACGCCATGGACGCCCTGGTGAACAGTGCCGGCAAGCTGCGCTACCTGTCCGGCGGTCAGTTCGAGTTCCCGCTCGTGGCCATGGGCCTCACCGGCAGCGGCTGGTGCGTGGGCGCGCAGCACAACCACAACCTGGAGGCGATGTTCGTGCATGCACCGGGCCTCAAGGTGGTGATGCCGTCCACGCCGGCGGACTTCAAGGGCCTGCTCAAGGCCGCCATCCGCGACGACGACCCGGTGCTGTTCTTCACCGACCTCGCCCTCCTCTACCAGGAGGGCGAGGTGCCGGACGCGGACGACTTCGTCGTGCCCATCGGCCGGGCCGCGGTGGCGCGGGCAGGCGGCGACGTGACCCTGGTGGGCTACGCCAAGACCGTCGGCGTCTGCCTGCAGGCCGCCGAGCAACTGGCGGCGCACGGCGTCGCGGCGGAGGTCATCGACCTGCGCAGCCTCAAGCCCCTGGACGAAGAGACGGTGCTGCGATCCGTGCGCAAGACCGGGCGGCTGGTGGTGGTCCACGAGGCCAGCGGCCTGTGCGGCATGGCCGCGGAACTGGCCGCCCTGGCGGCGACCAAGGCCTTCTCCAGCCTGCGCGCCCCGGTGGTGCGCCTCACCGGGCCGGACGCCCCCACGCCCTCGTCCTGGATGCTGGAACAGCAGGTCGTGCCCAGGCCCGAGGCGGTGGCCGAGGCCGCGCTGGGGCTCATGGCCGACCAGCCAGTCAGGGCTCCGGGCCGGGAAGAGGACCACCGGATGGTGGAAAACGCCGTCTGAGCGGCGCATCGTCGAGACAAGGAGGACATCATGGTGATGACCAACCAGCAGTCCGGGACCAATGTTGCCGAGATCGCGGACGGGATCTATCGCATCAGCACGCCGATCGCCATCCCGGGGGGCGGCTTCACGTTCAATCAGTACCTCGTCGTCGACGATGCCCCCCCTGCTCTTCCACACCGGGCCGCGCAAGATGTTTCCGCTCGTGCACGAGGCGGTGGCCCATGTCCTGCCGCCCGAGCGCCTTCGCCACATCGCCTTCTCGCACGTGGAGGCCGACGAGTGCGGATCGCTCAACGAGTGGCTCGCGGCGGCGCCGCAATCCGCGCCCCTGTGCGGGAACGTCGCGGCGATGGTGTCCATCGGCGATCTTGCGGACAGGCCGCCGCGCGCGCTGGCAGACGGCGAGGCGCTCACGCTCGGCAGGCACACCGTCCGCTGGCTCGACACGCCGCACCTGCCGCACGCCTGGGAGTGCGGCTTCCTGATGGAGGAAGGGACCCGCACGCTCCTGTGCGGCGACCTGTTCACCCAGGGTGGCGCCGACCATCCGGCCGTCACCGAGTCCGACATCCTCGGGCCAAGCGAGGCATTCCGTCGCGAGATGGACTACTTCTCCCACACGCGGAATGCACGCGGGATGCTGGAAAAACTCGCAATGGCCGGCCCGACGACGCTCGCCTGCATGCATGGCAGCGCATGGCGCGGCGACGGCGCGAAGCTCCTGCGCGCGCTCGCGGACTCGCTGCTTGCCGGCGACGACCCGCTGTAGCCTCCGGCCGCCCGCAAGAAAAAACGCCGGCACGAGGCCGGCGTTCGCATCGGGCGCGGCGCGGGCTCAGCCGAACAGCAGGCCGTTCACCCGTTTCACGAAGCCGGCCGGGTCGGCGAGCTGGCCGCCGTCGAGCAGCACCGCCTGGTCCATGAGCAGGCCGGCGAGTTCGTCGAAGCGGGCATCCTGCTCGCCCTCCAGCCGCTGCATGAGCGGGTGCGCCAAGTTCACCTCGAGGATGGGCGGGGTCTCGGGCACGGCCTGGCCCATGGACTTGAGCATGCGCGCCAGGTTGGGGTTCATGTCGCCCTCGTCGGCCACCAGGCAGGCGGGGGAATCGACCAGGCGGGCACTGACGCGCACATCCTTGGCGCGGCCTTCCAGGGCCTTCCTAAGACGCTCCAGCAGGGGTTTCGCTTCCTCGGCCCTGGTCTCTTCCTTGGCCTCCGCCTCCTTGTCCTCGCCGGCGATGGCGGACAGGTCCACCTGGCCCTTGGCCACGGACATCAGCGACTTGCCGTCGAACTCGAACAGGTTGGAGACCAGCCACTCGTCGACGCGGTCGGTGAGCAGCAGGACCTCGACCCCCTTCTTGCGGAACACCTCGAGGTGCGGGCTGGCCTTGGCGGCGGCGAGTGTCTCGGCGGTGAGGTAGTAGACCTTGTCCTGGCCCTCCTTCATGCGGCCGATGTAGTCGGCGAGGGAGACGGTCTCCTCGTCCGCCTGGGTGGAGCGGAAGCGCAGCAGTCTGGCGATGCGTTCCTTGTTGGCGAAATCCTCGCCCACACCCTCCTTGAGCACCTTGCCGAAGTGTTCCCACACCTTGGCGTAGTCATCCTTGCGGTTCTCGGCGATGTCGTCGAGCAGGTCCAGCACCTTGCGCACGCAGCCGTTGCGGATCATCTCCATGTCGCGCGTCTCCTGCAGGATCTCGCGCGAGACGTTGAGCGGCAGGTCGGCGGCGTCGATCACGCCGCGCACGAAGCGCAGGTAGGCGGGCATCAGCTTGCGCGCGTCCTCCATGATGAACACGCGCTTCACGTACAGCTTCACGCCATTCTTGGCGTCGCGGTCCCACAGATCGAAGGGAGCGTGCGCGGGGATGTACAGCAGGGCGGTGTAGTCCTGGCGACCCTCCACCTTGACGTGGGTCCAGGCCAGCGGGTCCTCGTAGTCGTGGCCGACGTGCTTGTAGAAGGCCTTGTACTCGTCCTCGCCGATGTCGCTCTTGGCGCGCGTCCACAGGGCGTTGGCGCGGTTGGCGGTCTCCGCTTCGCCCTGCTCGTTGACGAATTCCACGGGGATGGCGATGTGGTCGGAGTAGTCGCGGATGATGGACTTGAGGCGCCATTCCTCCAGGAATTCGGCCTCGTCGTCCTTCAGGTGCAGGACGATCTCGGTGCCGCGCTCGGCCTTATCGACGGTCTCCAGGGTGTACTGGCCCGCGTTGTCGCCGTCCATGGCGCATTCCCAGCGCACGCCGTGCTCGGGCGTCAGGCCGGCGCGACGGGTGGTCAGCGTGACCTTGTCGGCGACGATGAAGCTGGAATAGAAGCCGACGCCGAACTGGCCGATCAGCTGCGCGTCCTTGCGCTGGTCGCCGGTGAGCTTGCCGAAGAACTCCTTGGTGCCGGACTTGGCGATGGTGCCGATGTGCTCGATCACCTCCTGCCGGCTCATGCCGATGCCGTTGTCGCGGATGGTGAGGGTCTTGGCGGCCTTGTCGGCGCTGACGCGGATCTTCAGCTCCGGGTCGGCCTCGAACAGGGCGGCGTCGGTGAGGGCCTCGAAGCGCAGCTTGTCGGCGGCGTCGCTGGCGTTGGAGATCAGCTCCCGCAGGAAGATCTCCTTGTGGCTGTAGAGGGAATGGATCATCAGGTGAAGCAGCTGCTTCACCTCGGCCTGGAAGCCCAGGGTCTCCTTGGCGACGGTATCGGTCATGACGGGCATCTCCCCTGTTGAAAACAGGGCCTTAGATGAGGCTCACGGCCGCGGATTCAAGGGGGGATGCCCCGCCTCCGCGGCGGCCGCGCCACCCCACTCGTCGACCAGCTCCGCCGCCGGCTTGCCGAACAGATAGCCCTGCGCGTGGTCGACGCCGATCTCGGCGAGGATCGCCAGGGTCTCCTCGTCCTCGACGAATTCCGCCACCGTGGTCTTGCCGAAGCCCTGCACGGCGCCGTTGAGGGCGCGCACGAAGACCACGTCGTCCGGGTTCTGGGTGAGGTTCTTGATGAAGGAGCCGTCGATCTTGACGAAGCCCACGGGCAGCTCCTTGAGGTATTGGAAGGAGCTGTAGCCGACGCCGAAGTCGTCCAGGCCGAACACGCAGCCCAGGCCCTGGAACTTGTCCATGATGCGTTTGGCGCCGGAGAAGTTGGCGAGCGCCGCGGTCTCGGTGATCTCCAGCAGCAGACGCTCTCCCGCCACGCGGTGCTTGAGCAGGGCGGTCTGCATGGTCTCGAACGCCACGTCGTCGTCGAAGCTGCGGCTGGACAGGTTGAGGGCGATCTTCGCCTCCCGGTGATGCGCGGCCGCGGCCACCGCGGCCTCCAGCACCCAGCGGTCGATGCGGCGGATCAGGCCCGTGCTCTCCGCCACGTCGATGAAGTGCCCCGGTGGCACCAGCTTGCCGTCGCGCCCGATCATGCGCAGCAGGGCCTCGTGGTGGATGACCTTGCCGGTGGCGACCTGGACGATGGGCTGGAAGTGCAGCACGAAGCGCCCTTCCTCCAGCGCCGACTCCACCTCCTCGCGCCAGTAGGCGCGGCGGTCCGCGCTCTCCCGGTAGGCCTCCTGGTCCGAGTAGAGGTGCCAGGAGCCATGCCCCTTGGCGCGCGCGTGCGCGAGCGCGAGCTCGGCGTTGCCGAGCAGGCTGTCGGCATCCGCGCCGTAGTCGGGGAAGAGCACCAGGCCGACGCTGGTGGAGAAGTGGCGCTTCACCTCCTCGCCTTCCTGGCCGACGGTCTGCGACGACACCACCCGGTTGAGCTGGCGCGCCAGCTGGATGGCGTCGACCGTACTCAGGTCCTGGAACACCAGCGCGAACTCGTCGCTGCCCAGGCGCGCCACCATGGCCGGGATGGGATCGAGGCGCTGCAGGTGCTGCGCGAACGACATGAGAATGCGGTCGCCCGCCTCGTGGCCTTCCACGTCGTTGAGGGCGCGAAACTCGTCGATGTCGCACACCAGCAGCAGGCCCTTGCCGCCTCCGGCCAGCAGGGCTTCCAGGTCGCGCTTGAAGGTGCGCCGGTTGAGCAGGCCGGTGACGCTGTCGTGGTCCACCAGCAGTTGCAGGCGCTGCTCGGCGAGGCGGTGCTCGGTGACGTCGAGGCCCACCGACAGATACAGGCGCTCTCCCTTGCTGTCGTCGAGACAGGAGTGGAACCAGACGATGTCGCGCCACTGGCCGTCCTCGCGCAGGAAACTACCTTCGCCGTGCGTGACATCGCCCGGCTGCATCTCGCCCAGCTGACGCCTGTGTTCGATGCGCTGCGCCTCGCCCATGAAGAACTCGCCGAACGCATGGCCGATCAGCTGCGAGCGCCGCACGCCGCTGTCGACCACGGCATAGGCGTTGGCCATGCGGATGCGGCAGTCGCGGCCATAGGTCACGATCAGCACCGGCGCGGTGTCGAGCAGGCCGGTGATGAAGTCCCGTTCCTGTTCCAGCTGCCTGGCCTGGGCGGCCAGCGCGGAGGCATGCAGCTGGTTCGCCTCGTTGAGGGACTGCAGCTGGTGCGCCAGATCGGCCGCCAGGCGCTCCAGGCCGTGCATCTCGTCCGACAGGCGGTGCGTCGCGCCCTGCGCGGTGGCCTCCTTCACCTCCTGGAAGCGCCCCTCGCCCAGCAGCGGCAGCAGGCGGGACACGCGCTCGATCCGCCGCATCGCCGGGTGCAGCAGGAAGAACATCAGCACCATGGAGAACAGCAGCACGCCGATGCCCCAGGCCAGGTTGCGCCACAGGCCCTGGTGGATCGCCTCGCTGGCCGCCGTCACGTCCGCGATCACCGCCATGTGCATCAGGCCGTCGCCGGGCAGGTCGGGATGGAAGGGCAGGATCACCCAGGTCTCCCGGCCGTGGTGCGCCTGGTAGTACGGGGCATGCCAGGTCCTGTCCAACCCCTCGCGCAGCACCGCGCGCGCGCGTTCGTCACCGCTGAGGGAGAGCAGGCGCATGCCTTCCAGGGGATGGGCGGCCCTGGCACGCGCGCCCTGGCCGCCGTTGGCCAGGATCGCCACCTCGGCCCCGCCCATGCGCCGCAGGTCCAGGACCAGGCCCTCCAGGCCGGCGACGAGGGCGACGCTGCCGAGGGTCCGGCCGCGTTCGCCCACCGGCAGGACGATCTGGTGCAGGCACTGCGCGGCCGAACAGGCCAGCCAGGTCTGCGGCATCTCGCGCGCCACCGCCTGGCGCGCCAGGCCGGCAAGACGCGCCTCGTCCAGCTCGCCCCAGCCCCCCAGCGCGCGCTGGTCGGCATCCAGCAGGAGCAGGCCGGACAGGCCCTGGCCGAGGTTGAGCTCCGGCCATAGCGGAGCGACGGCGGCGGCCATCGCCGCGGCATCGTGGGCGCGCATGGCCTCGCGCACCGACGGCGTCTCCGCGAGCATGCGCGCGAGCACCTGCAGGCGGTCGTTCTGCAGCATGAACAAGCGCTCGCTCATGGCGCGCAGGCGTTCGCGGTGGGCCATCACGTCGTTGCCGAACTGTGCGTTGAGGGCCCATTTCTGCTGCAGCGAGAAGAGCACCGCCATGCCCGCGAGCACCAGGCCGGCGACGAAGACGATCTTCCAGCGGATACTGAAGAACATGTGCCGGCGCTCAGAAACGATAGGCCGCCTGGAGCAGGAGCATGTGCCAGTGCTTCTGCATCTGGGCGGCGGGGTTGTCCAGGCGCGGCAGCCAGGCGGTGCCGTTGACCTGGTGGAGCTCGGCGGACAGCGCCCAGCCGGGCGTGGCGTCGAAACGCACGCCGAGCACGGCGTCCTTGGCGTAGCGCTGGATCGCCGGCAGGCCGGAGAGGGCGCTGAAGCCCTCGCCATCGCGGTCGTCGCGATCCAGATACAGCTCCTCATAGCGGGCGTAGGCACGCCAGGCGGGCCTGAAGCGCCATTCGCCCTGCACGTAGGCCGCCTCCACCGTGGTGTCGAGGTCCAGGGCAGGCACGCCGAAGCCATTGCGGAGCTGCCGCACCAGGGCGTATTCGGCGGTCAGCACCACATTCTCGCGGTTGTGCTGCAGGGACAGCACGCCGGTGTTGAGGCGGATGCGCCCGGGCTGCAGGAACTCGGTCGGCGTCGGGTGGTATTTCATCGCCACGCTGCCCAGGGTCAGGCCGGCACGCCAGCGCGCGCCGTCGTGTTCCCAAAGCCACTGCCCGAGCCAGGAGTTCCTGCCTTCGAAATGCCCGGGCTGCTGCGTCACCATGAAGGCGGTCATGGCCTCGTCGTCCACCTCGGGGCGCATGAAGTTGAGGGTCCAGTTCATCACATCCTCGCCGCGGTAGACGTCGCCGGTGAAGGAGACGCCGGGCGAGGCGAGGAAGAAATTCCGCACCTGGTCGAGGTAGATGGACTGCGGCATGAGGACGCCCGGACGCGTGTGCGCGACGTCGCGGGTGGTGTTGTAGAGGCCGTAGGGGTTCTTCACCTTGCCCACCTGGACGTCGACGCGGTGGCTGGCGTCGCTCGACAGGGTGCGGTCGACGAAGGCGTAGTCGAGGCGCGCGTCGCCCTCGTCCGAGTCGCCCGCCCAGCGCGCCAACGCCTGCGCGGAGAGCAGCCAGTCGCCGTTCGGCCTGTACGAGGCGTTCACGCCCAGCTCGCGCAGGTCCAGGCCGACCCCGTCCTCGCTGCTGCCGCCGACGTTGTTGGCGTCGGTATGCACTGCGGCCTGACTGAGAAAGCCGTGCACCTGCACGTTCTGATCCGCCTGCGCCGTCCCGGCGACGAGCCACATCGCCGCCAGCCAGGGCGCCATCCCCCGCCTGTCGTTATTCCACATAGATCACCTTGATTGGCAGATTTCCCTGCACCTTGCCGGCGTAGCCGATCGCCCCCGGCGTGGCGGCGACGCGCGCGACCAGTTCCGCCTCGCTCGCCACCTCCTCGGGCGCCTGGGCCATGCCCGAATAGACCAGACGATCCCAGGACTGGCGCAACTGGTATGGGTAGACATTGAGGCGCTCCTTGCACAGGGCGCCATGCAGGGGGTGGCTGTCGGGCAGGACGAAGACGCGGATCAGTCGTCCGTCCGGCCACTTGACCTGGCGCATGCCGAAGATGGCGCGCGCGGCCGTCACGGTGAGCCGGCCGACGCCGACGTCGCGGTTGGCGATGATCTCGACCGCGCCGGCCGTCATGCTGGCCAGCAGGAACAAACACAGACACACCACCAGGCGCAGAATGCGCATCTCCCCCCCTTCTAGATTCCGCCCCCGAAAGATATCGGGTCTGGCGATAAGGCACTACTTCAGGCCGAGCACGTCCTGCATGTCATATAGACCTTCCTGCCGGCCCGCGAGATAACGCGCCGCGCGCAGGGCGCCAAGTGCAAAGGTCATGCGGCTGGATGCCTTGTGGGTGATCTCCAGGCGTTCGCCGATGCCGGCGAACATCACCGTGTGGTCGCCCACCACGTCGCCGCCGCGCACCGTGGCGAAGCCGATGGTGTTGGGGTCGCGCTCGCCGGTCACGCCCTCGCGGCCGTACACCGCGCAGGTCTTGAGGTCGCGCCCGAGGGCCTTGGCGACCACCTCGCCCATGCGCAGGGCGGTGCCGGAGGGTGCGTCCACCTTGTGGCGGTGATGCGCCTCGACGATCTCGACGTCGAAGCCTTCGTCCAGGACCCGCGCCGCCACGTCGAGCAGCTTCAGCGCCAGGGTGACGCCGACGCTCATGTTGGGCGCGAAGACGATGGGCACGTCGCGCGCGGCCGACTCGATGGCTGCCTTGCCGCCGGCGTCGAAGCCGGTGGTGCCGATCACCAGGGCGACGCGCCTCTGCCGGCACAGCTCCAGGTGGTGCAGGGTCGCCTCGGGACGGGTGAAGTCGATCAGCACGTCGGCGCCGTCGAGGGCGGCGGCGACGTCATCGGTGATCCGGGCGCCGAGGCCGGAACCGCCCACCAGTTCGCCGGCATCGTGGCCCAGCCAGGGGCTGCCGGCGCGTTCCAGGGCGGCGTGCAGGCGCATGTCCGGCGCCTCCGCCACCGCCTCCAGCAGGGCCTTGCCCATGCGCCCGGAGGCGCCGGCGATGACGACCTTGATCGCGGCCTGGCTCATTTCTTCTCCTCCCCGCCCTGCGGCACCGCGGACGCACCTTCCTTGGGCGCGTCCTTGGGTGCTTCCTTGGCCGGCTCCTTGGCGGCCACCACGTCGCCCTCCACGCCCTTGAGCCTGCCGTCCTCGAACACCACGGTGACGCGGCGCTGCTCGGAGAGCTTGCCGGCCTTGGCGTAGCGGTAGACGTAGTCCCATCGGTTCGGGTGGAACGGGTCCTCGACCAGCGGCGAACCGAGGATGAAGCGGACCTGCGAGGGGGTCATGCCGGGCTTCAGCCTGCCCAGCATCTCCTCGTTGATGGCGTTGCCCTGCTGGATGTCGATCTTGTAGGGGCTGAGCTTGTCGATGGGGTTGGTCCAGCCGCCGCAACCGGCGAGCAGCAAGAGGAGGAACGGGGGGAGGAATCGCATGAGGGCACGCGCGCAGCGTCGAGTGGAAAAGCCGCGCTATGATAGCGCGCAACCTTCACGCGCTATAGACCCAAAACACCCGCCCTTTCCATGGCCAGCACCCAGCAACTCAAGACCATCGGCCTCAAGGCCACCGGCCCCCGCCTGAAGATCCTCACCCTGTTCGAGAACACCGACCAGCGGCACCTCACGGCGGAGGACGTGTATCGGCTGCTGTTGCAGGAGAACGTCGACGTCGGCCTGGCCACGGTGTACCGCGTGCTCACCCAGTTCGAGCAGGCCGGCCTGCTGATCCGCCACCACTTCGACAACGACAAGGCGGTGTACGAACTCAACCAGGGCGGCCATCACGACCATCTGCTGTGCATCCAGTGCGGCAAGGTCGAGGAGTTCTTCGACCCCGAGATCGAACGCCGGCAGCGCGCCATCGCCGCTGAACGCGGCTTCAAGCTCGCCGAGCATGCGCTGTATCTCTACGTGGAATGCGTGCGCGAGGACTGCCCCAACAAGGCCAAGGGCCGGCCGGCCAAGGCCGCCTGACCCCCCGACTCAGTCGGGCGCCCTGCCGCCCGCCAGCATCTCCTCGGCGTGCCGGCGCGTCGCCTCGGTGATCTTCATGCCCCCCAGCATGCGCGCCACCTCCTCGGCGCGCTCCGCCTCCTCCAGGCACACCACCCGGGTGCGCGCGCCCGCCTCGCCCGCCGACTTGCTCACCTGGTAGTGCCAGGCGGCGCGCGCCGCCACCTGCGGCAGATGCGTGACGCACAGCACCTGGCGATGCCGGCCCTGTTCCGCGAGCAGTCGGCCGACGATCTCCGCGACGCCGCCGCCGATGCCGGCATCGACCTCGTCGAACACCAGGGTGGGGGCGCCGGACACCGCCGACAACACGGTCTGCAGGGCCAGGCCGATGCGCGACAGCTCGCCGCCGGAGGCGGTCTTCGCGAGCGGTTGCAGGGCCTGGCCGGCATGTGGCGAGACCTGGAACACCGCCTGTTCGAGGCCGTGCGCGGCGGGTTCCTCCGCCACCAGCTCGACGGCGAAGCGCCCCCCCTGCATGGCCAGCTGCTGCATGGCGGCGCTGACCTCGGCGGAGAGGCGCTTCGCGGCCGCGGCGCGTTCGCCGCCGAGCCGCTTGGCAAGCTGGCGGTACGCCGCCTCATGGCGCACCTCGGCCTGTTCCAGGGCGGCGAGGTCGGCCGCCTCGCCCAGCGCCGCGAGCCGCGCCCGCGCGTCCGCGAGGAGATCGGGCAGGGCCTCCGGGCGCACGTGGTGCTTGCGCGCCATGGCCTGGATGGCGGCGATGCGCGACTCCGCCAGCATCAGGGCCTCGGGGTCGAGTTCCACGCGCTCGCCGTAGCGGCGCAGGTCGCGCGCCGCCTCCTGCATCGCCTCGGCGGCGCCGTCCAGGGTGTCATGCACCCCCTGCAGGGCGGCATCGAGTTCGGCCAGTTCGGCTAGGCGCGCGCGCACGACGCGCAATTGCTGCAGCAGGCCCGCCTCGTCACCCTCCAGGGCGTCGGCGGCGAAGCGCGCCCCCTGCAGCAGGTCGGCGGCGTGCGCGAGGCGGCGCTGCTCGTCCTGCAGGGACTGCCAGGCGTCCGCCGTGAAGCCGAGGGCCTCCAGCTCGCCCACCGTGGCCTGCGCCAGCTCGCGCGCCGCCGCCTGCTCGCTGCCGTGCGCCTGCGCCGCCTGGCGCCGCGCCGCCGCCTCGCGCCATTGCCGCCATGCCTCGGCGACGCGCGCGGCGAGTTCGCCGGCGCCCGCGTAGGCGTCGAGCATGCGGCGCTGCTCGGCGCCCTTGAGCAGGGAGTAGTGGGCGTGCTGCCCGTGGATGTCGACCAGGAACTCGCCCGCGGCCTTGAGCTGCTGCGCGGTGGCGGGGCGGCCGTTGATATAGGCGCGCGAGCGCCCGCCCGCCTCGACGACGCGGCGCAGCAGCAGGACGCCCTCCTCGCCCGCCAGGTCCTGCTCCGCCAGCCAGGCGCCCAGCGCCGGCACGCCGTCGAGGGCGAACTCCGCGCTGATCTCGGCGCGCTCGGCGCCGGCACGCACCACGCCGCTGTCGGCGCGCTCGCCGAGGACCAGGGCGAGGGCGTCGAGGAGGATGGACTTGCCCGCGCCGGTCTCGCCGGTGAGCACGGAGAAGCCGGCCCGGAAGTCCAGGCCCAGGCGATCCACCAGGACGAAATCGGCGAGGGTCAGGGATAACAGCATGGTCGATAGTCGGCAGATGGCAGTTGGCAGTGGTCTCCCCTTGCTGCGGGCTGACGACTGCCGACTGACAACTAGAGCTTCTCCCCCCAATGCAGCTTCTGCCGCAGGGTGTCGTAGTAGTTGTGACCCTCGGGGTGGAGCAGCTTCATGGTGTTGCGGGCACGGCGGATCACCACGCGGTCGCCGACCTTCAGGTCCGCGTGGCGCTGGCCGTCGAAGTGCACGCGCGCGTCGTCGGCGTGGATCAGGTTGATCTCGATCTCGGAGCGGCTGTTGACCGCGATCGCCCGCGCCGACAGGGTGTGCGGGCAGATCGGCACCATCGCCACCGCCTCCAGCGTTGGGTGCAGGATCGGCCCGCCGGCGGACAGGGCGTAGGCGGTGGAGCCGGTGGGGGTCGACACCACCAGGCCGTCCGCGCGCTGGCTGTAGACGAACTGGTTGTCGATGTAGACCTCGAACTCGATCAGCCGCCCCAGGGTGCTCTTGCTTACCACCACGTCGTTGAAGGCATAGGCGGCGATCAGCACGTCGTCGGCACGCTCCACGCTCGCCTCCAGCATGATGCGATCCTCGGCGACGAACTCGCCGGCGAGCATCTCCTCGAGGGTGGAGAACATGGTGTCGAGCGAGACGTCTGCGAGAAAGCCAAGCCGCCCCTGGTTGATGCCGATGAGCGGGATCTGCGCGTCCACCAGGGAGCGCGCGATGTTGAGGATGGTACCGTCGCCCCCCATGACGATGGCGAGGTCGGATTCGTGGCCGATCTCGTTCAGCGTGCGCGTCTGAAACCCCTTGATGTCGCAGGTCTCGGCGGTGTGGCAGGTGAGCAGCACGGTGTAGCCGCGCGCCTGCAGGAAGTCCGCGAGACGGAACAGAGAGGAGGCGCTGGTCGGGCTGTTGTACTTGCCAACCAGGGCAATCGTCTTGAAATCGGGTTTCATGGCGTGAAATTATAGCCACCGGCAACCGACTCCCGACCATGCTCAACGACCGCGCCCGCATCCTCCTCAAACACCTCGTGGAACGCTACATCGAGGACGGCCAGCCCGTGGGCTCGCGCACCCTGTCCAAACAGGCCGGCCTCAACCTCTCGCCGGCCTCGATCCGCAACGTCATGGCGGACCTGGAGGAAGGCGGCTTCATCGCCAGCCCCCACACCTCGGCCGGGCGCATCCCCACCGCCAAGGGCTACCGCCTGTTCGTCGACAGCCTGCTGACGGTGAAGCCGCTGGCGCAGGTGGAGGTGCGGCAGCTGCAGTCCAGCCTGGCGCCGGACGACCCGCAGCGCCTGGTCACCACCGCCTCGCACCTGCTCGCCGAGCTGACCGCCCACGCCGGCGTGGTGATGACGCCGAAGCGACGCAACCAGGCGCTGCGCCAGATCGAGTTCCTCGCCCTCTCCGAGAAGCGCGTGCTGCTGATCATGGTGACGCACGACGGCGAGGTGCAGAACCGCGTGCTGATCACCGACAAGCCCTTCACCGCCGGCCAGCTCACACGTGCCGCCAATTACTTCAACCAGCACTTCGCCGGTCATTCCTTCGAGGACGTGCAGCCGCGCCTGGCGCACGAGCTGGCGGAACTGCAGTCGGACATCAGCCGGCTCATGGCGGCAGTGGTGAACGCCGGCAGCGAGGCCTTCGGCGGCGCCGGCAAGGAATACGTGCTGGCGGGCGAACGCAACCTGCTGCAGGCGCCGGAGCTGTCGACCAACATGACCCGCCTGCGCGAGCTGTTCGGCCTGTTCGAGCAGAAGACCGAGCTGATGCAGCTCATGGACATCGGCCACGCCGCCAGCGGCGTGCAGATCTTCATCGGCGCCGAATCGGGCGTCACGCCGCTGGACGAGTGCAGCGTGATCGCCGCGCCCTACGAGGTGGACGGCGAGGTGGTGGGCACCCTCGGCGTCATCGGCCCCACGCGCATGGCCTACGAGCGCGTCATCCCCATCGTCGACATCACCGCCCGCCTGCTCTCCAACGCCCTCTCCTATCACTAGGCTTTTCGGTTAGTCTTGGTCGCCAACGACCGCACGTCTGGAGCCCCCGTGAGCCTGCACCAGCCCGGCATCCTCGCCGCCGTCCCCGCCGCCGCCCGGCATCTGCAGTTCGACCTGTCGCCCACAGCCACAGCGGAACGCCTGCGCGACGCCCTGGCGCGTTTGGCCGGCGACGTGGACGGCACGCACGCCGTGCTCGGCATCGGCGCCCCCCTTGCGCGGGCCCTGGGCCGCGACATCCCGGGCCTGCACGACTTTCCCGCCTTCAAGTCCGACGCGCTTGAAATCCCCTCCACTCCCGCCGCCCTGTGGTGCTGGCTGCACGGTGAGGACCGCGGCACCCTGCTGCACCGGGCACGCGGGATCGAACGTCTGCTGGCCCCCGCCCTCACGCTGTCGCGCGACCTGGAGACCTTTCGCTACGAGGACAGCCGCGACCTCACCGGCTACGAGGACGGCACCGAGAACCCGCAGGGCGACGCTGCCCTCGCCGCCGCCTTCGCCTCCGGGCAGGGGGACGGCCTGGACGGCGGCAGCCTCGCCGCGCTGCAGCAGTGGGTGCACGACCTGGACCGCTTCCAGGGCATGTCCGCCGCCGAGCAGGACGACACCTTCGGCCGCCGCAGGGCGGACAACGAGGAGATCGACGATGCCCCGGAGAGCGCGCACGTGAAGCGCACCGCGCAGGAAAGCTTCGACCCCGAGGCCTTCGTGCTGCGCCGCTCCATGCCGTGGGCGGACTGCGGCCGGGCCGGCCTGGCCTTCCTCGCCTTCGGCCGCGACGCCAGCGCCTTCGAGGCGCAGCTCAGGCGCATGACGGGGCAGGAGGACGGCATCGTCGACGCCCTGTTCCGCTTCACCCGCCCTGTCACCGGCGCCTACTTCTGGTGCCCGCCCATGGCCGGCGCGCGCCTGGACCTGCGCGCCCTGGGGCTCTGAGGCGAAGGCCATGGAAGGCGGCCTGAGCTGGTTCCACTGGGCCCTGCTGTCGGCGGTGTTCGCGGCCCTCACCGCGATCTTCGCCAAGCTGGGCCTGCAGGGCGTGGACTCGGACCTGGCGACGCTGGTCCGCACCTTCATCATCCTCCTGGTGCTGGCCACCTTCGTCGCGCTCACCGGCAAGTGGAGCAATCCCCTCGCCCTATCCGCCCACACCTGGACCTTCCTGACCCTCTCCGCCCTCGCCACGGGGGCCTCCTGGGTCAGCTACTTCCGCGCCCTGCAGATGGGCGAAGCCTCCAAGGTCGCCCCCATCGACAAGCTCAGTCTGGTCCTGGTGGCGATCTTCGCCGTCATCTTCCTGGGCGAGCGCCCCAGCCCGCGCGAATGGCTGGGCATCGGCCTGGTGGCGGCGGGCGTGGTGATCCTGGGACTCAAACGTTAAGCGATCCGACATGCCCTTCTACCTGCCCGAACCGCCCTACAAACACGACCAGCCCGCGCGCGTCGGCGTGCTGCTGGTCAACCTCGGCACCCCCGCCGCCCCCACCGCCGAGGCCCTGCGCCCCTACCTCAAGGAATTCCTTTGGGACCGGCGCGTGGTGGAGATCCCCAGGCCCGTGTGGTGGCTGATCCTCAACGGCATCATCCTCAACACCCGGCCCAGGAAATCCGCCGCGAAATACGCCTCCATCTGGCGCCCCGAGGGCTCGCCCCTGAAGGTGTTCACGGAGCGCATGACCGCCCTGCTCAAGGGCCAGCTGGAACAGCGCGTGAAGGAGCCGGTGCTGGTGGACTACGCCATGCGCTACGGCGAGCCCGATGTCGCCGGCCGGATCGCCGCCCTCAAGGCGCGGGGCGTGGACCGTCTGCTGGTGCTGCCGCTCTACCCGCAGTACGCCGCCAGCAGCACGGGCTCCGCGCTCGACGCGGTGTGGCAGACCCTGCGGCGCACCCGCAACCCGCCCGCGCTGCGCGCCGTGCGCAACTTCCACGACCATCCGGGCTACATCCAGGCACTGCGCCAGGGCGTCGAGGCCTACTGGGCGGAGCGCGGCCGCCCAGATGTGCTGGTGATGAGCTTCCACGGCGTACCGCGCCGCAGCCTCGACCTGGGCGACCCCTACCACTGCGAATGCCGCAAGACCGGCCGCCTGCTGGCCGAGGCCCTGGGCCTCGCGCCCGAGCAGTACCGCGTCACCTTCCAGTCGCGCTTCGGCCGCGCGGAATGGCTCAAGCCCTATACCTCGGCCACCCTGGAGGAACTGGGCCACGCCAAAACCCGCCGGGTCGACGTGATCTGCCCCGGCTTCGTCGCCGACTGCCTGGAGACCCTGGAGGAGATCGGCATGGAGGGCAAGGCCGAGTTCCTCAAGGCCGGCGGCGGCGAATACCACTACATCCCGGCGCTGAACGATCGCCCCCTGTGGATCGCTGCGCTCGCCGACCTCGTACAGTCGAATCTGGCCGGTTGGCTGGACGAAAATTATGACCAGGACGAGGAAATGGTTAAGGCCAGGTCAAGGCAGGAGAGGGCACACGCCCTCGAAGCAAAAAATTAGCGCAAACCCGCAGCAATATTAGGGTTTGCTTGTTGACCCTGATTTTTTCCCATGCAACCATCTGCCTTCCGTACTAGGGGCCTGACCTAGGTCAGGCACCGTTTCGGTTGGATGAAATCCCCTTTTCGTTTCTGGAGGATGTGATGGAGAAAAGACTCACCGCACTTTGCCTGCTCGCCGCCGGCATGCTGGGTACCGTCGCAACGGCCCAGGCCGTCGACACCCGCGCCCGTTTCATGGCCGCCAACTGTTCCTACTGCCACGGCACCGACGGCAAGAGCGCCGGCGCCATCCCCAGCCTGGCCGGCCTGGACGTCAAATACTTCGTCGACCAGATGAAGGCCTTCCGTGACGGCACCCGCCCCGCCACCGTCATGGCCAAGCACGCCAACGGCTACACCGACGCCGAATACGAGGCATTGGCCAAGTATTTCCACGCCGTCAAATAAGCGCGATAGAGGAGAAACAACATGACTTTTGACCGTCGCGATTTCCTGAAGGCATCCGCGGGCGCCGCCGGCGCCGTCTCCCTGGGCGCGCTGTCCGGCTGCGCCACCGTGGGCGCCAGCGCCAAGCCCAAGATCGTCGTCGTGGGCGCCGGCTTCGGCGGCTCCACCTTCGCGCGCTACATGAAGATGTGGACCCCCAACGCCGAGGTCACGATCATCGAGCCGAACAAGCAGTTCGTCTCCTGCCCCACCTCCAACGAGGTGCTGGCGGGCATCGCCAAGATGGAGGACATCACCCGCCCGTATGACGGCATCAAGAAGGTGGTGGACGCCTTCGTGCACGACACCGTCACCGCCATCGACACCAAGGGCCGCACCGTGAAGACCGCCGGCGGCCAGACCTTCGCCTACGACCGCCTGGTGCTGGCCGGCGGCATCGAGCTGATGTTCGACAAGGTGCAGGGCTATGACGCCGAGGCGCAGAAGACCGTGATGCACGCCTGGAAGGCCGGCCCGCAGACCGCCACCCTGCGCAAGCAGCTGGAGGCGATGCCGGACGGCGGCGTGTTCGTCATGTCCGTGCCCAAGGCGCCCTACCGCTGCCCGCCCGGCCCCTACGAGCGCGCCTGCCTGGTCGCCCACTACTTCAAGCAGGCCAAGCCCAAGTCCAAGGTCATCGTCCTGGACGGCAACGAGGACATCGCCTCCAAGAAGCCCCTGTTCCTGGCCGCCTGGAAGAAGCACTACGGCTACGGCACCGACAACAGCATGATCGACTACCGCCCCAACAACATGCCGCGCTCCGTGGACACCAAGAAGATGATGGTGGGCACCGAGTTCGACGACGTGAAGGGCGACGTGATCAACGTCGTACCGCCCATGCGCGCCGCCGAGGTCTGCGGCATGGCCGGCGTGCGCGACGGCAACAGCGGCACCTGGTGCACCATCGACTACACCACCTTCGAATCCAAGGTGGTGCCGAACGTGCACATCCTGGGCGACTCCGCGCTGACCAACTTCCCGAAGTCCGGCTCGGTGGCGAACAACACCGCGAAGATGTGCGCCTACGGCCTGTCCGAGATCTTCGCCGGCCGCCAGCCCGACCCCGCCCCCGTGGTGACCAACACCTGCTACTCCGCCAGCTCGGACAGCACGGCCTTCCACGTGGCGACTGTGTTCCGCTGGGATCCGGAGAAGAAGTCCCTGGTGCCGCCCAAGGGCGCAAACGGCATCTCCAAGGAGGAGAGCGAACTGGAGCTGGCCTACATGCACTCCTGGAAGGAGAACGTGCTGAACGACACGCTGAATCTCTGATCCGGCAGATCGTCAGACGCGAGGAGGGGCTCTGCCCCTCCTTTTTTTTGCCCCGCGCCGGCGCGCTACAGCTCGAACACCTGGCCGTTGCGCAGGGCCCGGGCGCGCGTCGCGCCGTGGCCCGCCAGCTCGGCCATGATCGCGGCCTCGCCGCCGGGCTTGAGATGGCTGATCCAGACCTCGGCCCCGGCCCTGGCGGCGCGCAGGTCCGCGGCGAGGGTCTGCGGGCAATAGTGTTTCGACGCCTCCGCGATCGCTGCCAAGTGATCCGGGAAGGAGCACTCGACGACCACGTGGCGCAGGTCCGGCGTGGCGTTGGCGAGCTGCCAGAACGCCTCGTGGCCCGCGGTGTCGCCGGAGAACAGCAGCCCCCCGTCCGCGCCGCGCAACAGGTAGCCCACCGCCGGCACCACGTGCCGCGCCGGGACCGCCGTGACCTCGCGCGCGCCCAGGCGCACCGGCTCGCCGACCCGCAACGGCTCGTAGCGCAGGAACGGCGCCTCCGGGGTGGGGATGCGGGCGAAATCGGGCCAGATCTGCCAGTTGAAGAGATGGTCCTTGAGGGTCTGCAGAACCTCCGGCAGGCCGTGCAGGGTCAGCGGCCGGCCGCGCTCCGCGCCGACGCTGTCGAGCAGCAAGGGCAGGGAAAGGATGTGGTCCAGGTGGGCATGGGTCAGGAAGACATGGTCGATGGCGCGCAGCTGGGCGTGCGAGAGCGTGGTCACGCCGCTGCCGCAATCCAGCAGGATGTCGTCGTCGAGCAGGAACGCCGTGGTATGCCGGCCGTCGCCGATGCCGCCGGAACAACCGAGGACGCGCAGTTTCATGTCGGTCGCGTCATTTGCTGGTGAAGGTGAACACGCCATCCCAGTCGGGAGCGGGCGGATTGAAGCGGAAGTGGGTGACGCGGTCGAGGTAGACGTCGTACAGCTTGCGCGCGTTGGCCTTGCGCAATTCCATGAGCTTGATCTCCGCCTCGTCCCAGCGCTGCGCCTGGTAGTCGGCGAAGGCCGCCGCGAAACCCTCCGCCTCCTTGAGGCGCTCCGGCGGCAGCTCGGCGGTCACGCCCAGGGGCTCGTGGATCGCCACCGGCACGTCCTTGCCCTTGACGCGCACGCGGTCGACGATCTGGAACGACAGGTCCGGACAGGCCTCGCGCGTCGCCTCGCCCACCAGCACGCCGACGCCGTACTGGCGCGTCAGCGACTCCAGGCGCGAGGCCAGGTTCACCGCGTCGGCCATCACCGTGTAGGCCATGCGGAACGCCGAGCCCATGTTGCCCACGCTCATGCGCCCGGTGTTGACGCCCACGCCGATACGCACCGGCGGCCAGCCCTTCGCCTCCAGTCTCGGGTTCAGGTCGTCCAGCGCGGCCTGCATCGCCAGGGCCGCCAGCACCGCGTCGCGCGCATGCCGCTCGTCGCTCATGGGCGCGCCCCAGAAGGCCATGATGGCGTCGCCGATGTACTTGTCGATGGTGCCGCGACCGTCCTGCACCACCCGCGTCATGGCCGAGAGGTAGACGTTGAGCATCTCCGCGAGCTGCGCCGCCTCCAGCTTCTCGGAGATGCTGGTGAAGCCGACGATGTCGGAGAACAGCACGCTCATCACGCGCGACTCGCCGCGCAGGCTGTAGCGCGCCGGGTCCTTGGCCATCTCGTCGACCAGCTCGGGCGGCACGTACTGACCGAACAGACGCGTGATCTGTGCCTTGGAGCGCGCCTCGACGAAGAAGCCCCAGCTCATGTTGAGCACGAACAGGCCGGCCACCGCGAGCATCGGCGTGGCCATCGCGAGGCTCATGCCGAGTCCGTACCAGGCGTAGAGGTCGAGGCCGAGCAGCAGCAGCAGCAGGCCGCCCGCCAGGGCCGCGGACCACAGCGGCGTGAGCCAGGGCAAGGCCGCCGCCAGGATCAGGCCGAGCAGCAGCACGCCGAGCAGGAACACGCCGCGCTGCCCCGAGGGCTCCCACTTGACGGTGTTGTCGAGGATGCCGGCGATCAGGTTGGCATGGATCTCCACCCCCGCGAAGGCCTTCTCCGTCGGCGTGGAGCGCAGATCCAGCAGGCCCGGCGCGGTGGAGCCGACCAGGACGATGCGCCCTTCCAGAAGGGCGGCGGGGGCGCGCCCGGCGATGATGTCGGCGGCGGAGACATAGGCGAAGGCGCCGCTCTTGCGATAGGGCACCAGGGCCATCGCGCGCGGGTCGAGCGGGATCGCCACGTCCGTACCCTTTGCCGCGAGCACCGGCGGCCGCCAGGCATGGCCTGACTGGCCGGCGGGCAGGACCTCCAGCTGGTCCGCGCCCATGCCGGCACGCACCAGGTTGAGCACCAGCGAGCCATAGCACTTGCCGCCGTGTTCGATGATCAGGGGCTGGCGGCGGATCACGCCGTCGAAGTCCTGGTTGGCGTTGAAGAAACCCGCGTAGGGCGTCTGCGCCTGCAAGCGCGGCAGATTGCCGCCGTAGCCGGTGCCGTGCGGGGGCTCGATGCCGTGCCTGGACAGGGCCTGGCAGTCGAGCAGCGGCGCCGGCAGGCTGCCCACGCTCGCCTGCCCGGCATGGAGGCCGAAGTAATAGCCGAGCACCGCCGGACCGCTCTTCAGGGCCTCCGCGAAGCGGCCGTCGTAGTCCAGCTGGCCGCGCAGGCGGTCGAGGCTGGCGGCGAAGCCGGCGTCACCGGCCATCGGTCCGCGTGCGAGCTTCTCCAGGACCGGCAGGCCGGAGCTCTGGTCCGGTTCCGCGAACACCACGTCGAAACCCAGTGCGGCGGCACCATACTGCTGGAACAGGTTGGTGGTCAGTTGCGCCAGCCGGTCGCGCGACCAGGGCCAACGCCCGAGTTCCTTGAGGCTCTTCTCGTCGATGTCGGCGATGACGATGCGGTCATCGACCTGGTCCGACTGCGACAGCCGCACCTTGAGGTCGTACAGCGCGGCGTCGATACGATCGATGAAGTTGGTGGGATAGAGGCCCCCGACCTGGCCGAGGAGCAGGAGGACGAGTACGCAACTGGCGGCGAACTGGCCGAGGAAACGGCGGGCACGCTGGTTCAACTGCACGCGTTCACCTCAGGCGATGGAAACGGTTGGCAAGCGACTGCCCCTCCGGCACGCCGTCCAGGTGGCTGCCCACCGACTCCGCCAGGCGCCCCAGGCGCTCCTCGGGGTGCGGATGGGTCTTGAACAAGAGCGACACGCGTTTGTCGCCCTTGGCGACGTGGCCGATCTCCGCCAGCACCGCCGGCAGGGCATAGGCGTCGTAGCCGGCGCGCGCGGTAAGCACCACGCCGATGCGATCGGCCTCGTACTCCGCGTCCTTGTCGAGGCCGCGCGCGACGATCTCAGCGCCATTGCCGATGAGGTTCTGCACCAGCTGGTTCTCGTTGCCGACCTTGCCGCCGAACAGCGCACCCAGCCCCGCCACCAGCTGCGTTTTCTGCAGCAGCTTGAGGTGATGCTTGCGGATCACGTGGCCGATCTCGTGCGCCAGCACGCCGGCGAGCTGCGCCTCGTTGTCGAGCTGACGGTACAGTCCCTTGGTGAGGAAGATGTAGCCGCCGGGCGCGGCGAAGGCATTGATGTCCTCGCTCTCGATCACGCCGAAACGCCAGGGCAGGCCGGGGCGCTCGCTCTGCAGGGACACCCAGCGGCCGACGCGGTTGACGTAACGCTGCAGGGCCTCGTCGCGCACCAGCGGCGCGGTGCCGAGCAAGTTGCCGGCGATCTGCTGGCCGATGCGTACCTCCTCCGCCTGGCTGGTCTTGCCGGCGAGGAGGGCCTGCAGCAGCTGGCCCTGCGGTTTCTGGGCGGGCTGCGCGGCGGGTTGGGCGGGCGCGGCCGGCTGCGTGGGCGCGGTCGGCGGCACGGGCTGGCTCGGCTGCTGTGGCGGCGTGGCGAGGGCCTGCTCGCTGTTCTTGCCACCCAGCCTTTCCTTGAGCAGGGCCTTGAAGGCCTCGTCGAGCTCGCCGGCCTGGGCCGCGCCGCAGGCGAACATGAGACCAAACAGGAAGAAGGGCAGGCGCATCATTGTCCACCTCCGAAGAAATCGAACCCGCCGCCGGCGGGCGCCGAGGTGGCCGGCGCGGGCTTCGGCTCGCGAATGTAGGCGAGATTGCGCGCCACCAGGTTGCCGGCGCGCGCGAACTCCGCGGCCTCCGCCTGCTCCACGCGGTAACGGTCGAGCTGGGCCAGTTCGCCGGCGTCGAATTTCGCCGCCTTCAGCTCCTCCTCGTTGAGGCCGCGCAGACCGGCCACCGCAACCACCTGGTTGTCGCGCCGCGAGGCCAGCGCCGCGAGGTCGGCGGCACTGGCGGCGCCGACGCTGGAGCGCACGGAGAGGATGCGCACCCAGCCGGTCCTGCCGCCCGCGCGCACCTGGGTCCAGCCGCCCTGGCGCGCCAGCACCTCGACGGCGCTGCCCTTGGCGACCGTGGCGAGCCTGGCACCGCCACTGCTCGGCGTGGCGCGCAGGTCCTCGTTCTTGATCATCGTACCGGGCGCGGCCCAGGCCGGCAGGGCCAGCACGCCTAGCAGGAAGAGCGATATACGTTTCATGGCAACACCTCTCGTCGCGATGTGGTTGAATGATACATGCCGGCTATATGATTCCGCCCATGCGTTGGCTCACCGACTTCCTCACCCGCCGCGGCGCGGCGGCGCTGGCCATGTGGCGCACCTGGCGGGGTATCTTCCGCTTTGCCATCCAGGCCCTCGCGGCGGCGCTGAGCCCGGCGGCCTACAACAGCGCCACCCGCATGGTGGTGATGAAGCAGATCTACTTCACCGCCTGGCAGATCCTCCTGCCCTTCACCCTGTTCGCCGCCCTGCTTTCCTTCGTGCTGATCCAGATCGTCGTCTCCACGGCGGCACAGATCGGCCAGTCGGAATTCGCGCTGGAGATGAGCATGCGCGTGCTGGTCCTGGAGATCCTGCCGCTCATCACCGCCCTGTTCGTCGCCTTGCGCTCGTCCAGCGCGATCAACACCGAGGTCGCGCTGATGCGCATCCACAACGAGATCGACGCGCTGGAGGCGCTCGGCGTTGACACCCTGCGCATGGAATTCATGCCCAGGGTGATCGGCGGCGTGGTCTCCGTGCTCGCCCTCACCGCCATCACCAGCGTCCTCGCCCTGGTCCTGGCCTATCTGGCGGTATACGGCTTCCAGCTGTGGAGCCTGCCGGACTTCTCGCGCGTCATGGGCAAGGTATTCGGCGGCGCGATCATGGCCGGCATCTGGCTCAAGAGCCTGGCCTTCGGCCTCGCGGTCACGGTCATCCCGGTGGCGGAGGGCCTGGCCACGCCCAGGATGCTGTTCATGGCCCCCATCTCCGTGCTGCGCGGCATGGTGCGGCTGTTCTTCGTCCTCATGCTGATCGAGGTGGCGTCATTAGCCTTCAAGTACATCTGAAGTGGCTGGCGGACGCCGCCGGGCGGCGCGCCCTGATCGACAGCCACCCCGAGGCGGCGCTGGTCTCCGCCGAACTGCCCCTGCGCGCCAACCTGACGGTGCTGGAAAACATCGCCGTGGTGCCCCAGTACCACCTCAACATGCCGTACCAGGATGCCATCGACCAGGCCTGGAACCTGCTAAGCCTGGCCGGCCACGTCGATACGGCCTACAAACGCGACCCGGCCCTCAACCATGAGGAACGCTTCGTCGCCAAGCTCTTGCGCGCGACCATCAACCGCCCCGGGCTGCTGCTCATCGACCGGCCGGCTATGCTATTGCCGGACACCCGCCATCCACCTTTCGTGGACACTATGCTGAAGCGGCTGGAGAACCAACTCAACGACTGCTGGATCCTGGACTACCTATGGAACGAGCCCCTGTACGCGCCCCGCTGATCAAGAACCTGGAGTTCAAGGTGGGCCTGCTGCTGGCCCTCACCGTATTGCTCGCCCTCGGCCTGGTGGTCTACGGCCTGTATGCGCGCGGGCTGTTCGAGCCGACGCAGACCTTGAAGCTCACCACCCCGCAGGCCGAGGGCGTGAGCGTGGGCATGCCCGTCACCTTCTCCGGCTTCCCGATCGGCGAGGTCAAGAAGATGGACCTCACCGAGGACGGCAAGGTCCTGATCGAGGTGGCGATCCCCCGCAAGGACGCGAAGTGGCTGCGCCACAACAGCCAGTTCACCCTCGAGAAGGGCATGCTCGGCGGCGCCAAGATCAAGGCCTATACCGCCGACCTGCGCGAGCCGCCGCTGCCGGACGACGCGAGGCGCGAACTCCTCACCGGCGAGGACCCCATGGACATCAGCGTGATCAAACAGCGGGTGCAGACCCTGCTCGACAACGTCGTCGCCATGACCCAGGCCGACGCGCCGATCAACCGCACCCTCGGCAACGTCGAGACCATGACCGGCCGCATGGCCGGCGAATACGGGGTGCTGGGCGGCGTGATGGGCAGCCCGGAAAAGGCCGAGCAGGTGGTGAAGGTGATCGAGCAGGCCAACACCCTCATGCACAACGTCAACGGCATCTCCCTGAAGGTCGACGGCATGCTCGCCAAGGCGGACACGCAGGTGTTCGGGCCGGACGGCGTCATGGACCACACGCGCCAGTCGGTGGCGCAGGTCAACGGCATGCTCACCGAGGTGCGCGAGAGCCTGAAGAAGGCGGACGCCATCCTAGCCTCCGCGCAGACCGCGAGCGCCGACGTGGCGGTGATCACCGGCAACGTCCGCGAGGCGACCACCGACATGGCGCAGCTGCGCGTCGAGATAGACGACAGCGTGCGCAAGGTCAACCACCTCATCAACGAGATCAACAAGAAGTGGCCCTTCGCCCGCGACGTGGAGATCAAGACGCCATGACTACCCGCGCAGCCTGCCCGTTCCTGTTCGCCGCCCTGCTGCTGGCCGGCTGCGCCGGCACGCCGCCGCCGCCCGACTGGAAGATGAACGCCGTGAGCCAGCTGGAGCACTTCCAGGCACGCTGGCTGGAAGGCGACGGCAAGAGCGCCGAGCTGGCGCTCGCGAAGGCGCGCAAGGATGTCTCCGCCAGCGGCCGCCTCGACCTGCTGGCGCGGCTCGAACTCGCTGCCTGCGGCACCCGCGCCGCCTCCCTGGACTTCACCGACTGCCCGGCCTATCGCCCCCTGGCCGCCGACGCGGCGGACGCCGAGAGACGCTATGCGCAGTTCCTGGGCGGCCAATGGCGGGACCTGCAGGCGGGCACCGCGCCGCCGCAGTACGCAGGCCTGGTCACCGCCAAAGACGATGCCGCCGCGAACCGCGCGGCCGCGGAGATCAAGGAGCCCCTCCCGCGTCTGATCGCCGCGGCGCTCCTGTTCCGCCAGGGACGCGCCGAACCCGCCACCCTGGCGCTGGCGGTCGAGACCGCGTCCGAACGCGGCTGGCGCCGGCCTCTGCTCGCCTGGCTGGAGGTGCAGCGCCTGCGCGCCACCGCGGCCGGCGACCTGACGGCGGCGCAACTGCTGCAGCGCCGCATCGAGATGGTTCAGAACAAGGGTATGTAGGGGATTTACTGCAGGACATTCGTACTGTTTGGCCCATCCCCTTGCTTATATAATCCGGCGCGAAAAATCCCTGGAGGAGAGGCATGGACTGGTTGTACCAACCCTGGCCCTGGTATGTCGCCGGGCCGCTCATCGGCCTGATGGTGCCGATGATGCTGTTCATCGGCAACCGCTCCTTCGGCATTTCCAACAACCTGCGCCATCTGTGCGCCATCACGCAACCGCACAAGGTCGACGTCGACTTCTTCCGTTACAACTGGAAGGAGCACACCTGGAGCCTGGTGTTCGTCATCGGCACCGCGCTGGGCGGCTATCTGGCGGGGGTGGTGTTCGCCAACCCTGAGCCGGTGGCGCTTTCGCAAGCCGCGCAGGACATGCTCCTGCAATGGGGTTTCACGCAGCCTGGCCGGAATCTGGTGCCGGAGGAGCTGTTCTACCCCAGCGTGCGCAACATCACCTATCTGTTCGCCTGCGGCGTGCTGGTCGGATTCGGCACCCGCTACGCTGGCGGCTGCACGTCGGGACACGCCATCACCGGCCTGTCCACCATGCAGTTGCCTTCCCTCTACGCGGTCCTGGGCATCTTCGGCGGCGGCCTCACCGCCTCCTGGCTGCTCGTGCCGCGCATGCTGATGTAGGACACCCGAGATGCTGCGCTACATCCCCTACCTCCTCGTCGGCATGCTGTTCGGCTTCGTCCTCATCAAGGCGGAGGCCGCCTCCTGGTACCGCATCCAGGAAATGTTCCACTTCCAGAGCTTCCACATGTTCGGGATCCTCTTTTCCGCGATCTTCACGGGGTTCCTGAGCATCCAGACCATCAAGCGCTTCGCCCGCAAGCGTTCCCTCGACGGACAGGACATCGAGATCCCCGCCAAGGATCCGGGCGTCAAGAGCTACATCTTCGGCGGCCTGATCTTCGGCTTCGGCTGGGGCATGATCGGCCTGTGCCCGGGGCCGATCTTCGCCCTCGTCGGCACCGGCTCCGTAGGCGCCCTGGTGGTCCTGGTCGGCGCACTCCACGGCACCTGGCTGTATGGCGCGCTCAAGCAGCACCTTCCCCACTGATCGGCTCGGCCGCGCCGGCAGAGTGGTTTTTGACAGTCTTGCCCCCCAAGACTAATCTTCCCCCGCGCCATCCGCGCGATTCATGAAATAAAGAGGAGTCACACATGCGCAACACCCTGATTTCCCTGGCCATCCTCTCCGGCCTCTCCGGCGCCGCCCAAGCCGCCCCCCTGATGTCCGCCGACTGGGCGGCGCAAGCCTGCAAGTACTGGAACACCAACAAGGCCCTGACGGACGAGATGGCGGAAAAGTGGGCCCCCAACGACGGCGGCCGCGGCTACAAGGTGATCCACATGTACCGCACCGACTGCGGCGAGGCCAGCAAGGTGGAAATGACCATCTCCACCAAGGGTGGCCGCACGCTGTGCTCCTATGCCGGCCCGGTGCAGCACCCCACCCTCGACTATTCCATGGACTACAAGATGCACGCCGAGACCAAGCGCTGGCGCGAGATGGGCGACGGCGAATACGGCCCGATGCGCGCCATGATGTTCGGCCGCCTCAAGTTCGAGGGCCCCAAGGGCGAGGCCATGAAGGTCATGGGCCCGTTCGAGCAGTTCCTGCTGATCCCCGGCAAGGTACACGGCGACGACGCCTGCCCCGCCAAGTAATCCCCGCGTCACACAAAAAAGCCCGCGTCACGCGGGCTTTTTTTATTGCCTTGGCCGGATCGGCCTGACCTGCCAGACACCGCCCCCCGCCAGGACGGCGAACAGGCGGTCGATGTTGGGATGCTTGCCTGGGTTCTGGCGCGCGTCCGCCGTGTGTTCGGCATAGATCTCCACGCCTTCCGACGCCGCCGCCGCGTCGATGCAACCATGCCTGCCCGCCAGATAGGCATACACGCGCACCGAGCCGGCGCTGCCGGGCCGGTTCTCGATCGACTCGACCTCGCCTCGCGGGCCGGACAGTTCAAGCCCGGCCAGGTCCTCCACGGCGGGCAGGGCCGCCAGGCGTTGCGCGAAATCCAGGCTCATACGCGGTAGGCGGCGAGGGTGAGCACCTTCGAGGTCAGGCGCATGGCCTGGCGCACCGGCGCGGGCAGCGGTGCGCCGCCGTGGGCGATGGCGGTGTCGGCGTGCTTGACCTCGTCGATCTTCATCTGTTCGACGATGGCGCGGCTCTTCGCGTCCTGCGCCGGCAGCTTGTCGAGGTGGCTGTCCAGATGCCCCTCCACTTGGCGTTCCGTCTCCGCCAGGAAGCCCAGGTTCCACTTGTCGCCGAGGGCGCCGGCGAAGGCGCCGAGGGCGAACGAACCGGCATACCAGAAGGGGTTGAGCAGGCTCTTGTGGCTGCCCAGTTCGTTGAGACGCTTCTCGCACCAGGCGAGGTGCTCGGTCTCTTCGTCGGCCGCCTCCAGCAGGGCGCGCTGCGCCTCAGGGTTGCGCGCGGTGAGGGCCTGGCCTGCATACAGCGCCTGGGCGCACACCTCGCCGCTGTGGTTGATGCGCATGAGGCCGGCGGCGTGCGCCTTCTCGGACTCGCTCAACTCCGCCTCGGGAATGCCGGCATCGGGATAGGGGCGGCGGCTCGATGCGCTCGCGAACACCGTGCGCAGGGCCTTGTCGAACTGGCCGATCACCTCCTCGCTGGAAGGCAGCCTGGGAAGCGCTGGGAACATGGGCTTACTCCTGAAGGTCACGTGCATGCAATTGTAAGACCTCGCGCCCATAATGGCTCCCCGTCTCCGCCCGACGCAAGCGCCCCACCGGAGGAGAGGGCGGGAGATCCATCACGAACAAGGAGGAAAACATGTCCAAGATCAGCCTGAGCGGCGGGTGCCTGTGCGGCGCGGTCCGCTATGAAGTGCAGGGCGAGCCCCAGCGTTTCTACCACTGCCACTGCAGCCGCTGCCGCAAGTCGTCCGGCACCGGCCACGCGAGCAACCTCATGCTCGGCCATGCGCAGTTGCGCTTCACCCAGGGCGAGTCGCTGCTGAAGCGTTACAAGGTGCCCGAGGCACAGCGCTTCACCCGCCAGTTCTGCAGCCAGTGCGGCAGTTCCGTGGCGCGCCATGTGCCAGAGCTTGACGTCGTGGTCGTGCCCGCCGGCTCCCTCGACCAGGAGCCGCCGCTCGCCCCCCAGGCACGCATCTTCTGGGATTCGCGCGCGGCCTGGTCGTGCGACGACGCGCCCCTGCCGCGATTCGCGGAATACCCGCAGTAAGACGACCGGGGCCACCGAGGCATCAGGTGGCCGCCTGCCTGCGCGGCAACATGGCCAGGGTCACGCCCGCGAGGACGATCGCCCCGCCCGTCAACTGGGCGGAGGTCGGCAGAGTACCCATGGCGCTGCCGATCAGCATCGCGAACACCGGCACCAGGTTGAGGAACAGCGAGGTCCGGCCAGCACCGAGGCGCTGGATGCCCATCCCCCAGAACAGATAGGCGAGGACGGTGCCGCCAACGACCATGACCGCCATGGCCGCGGCCGCGTGCGTGCCCGGCATGGCGACGGGCGCACCGCTGGCGAGGGCGAGCAGCAGCAGCATGCCTGCCCCCGACGTCATCATCAGCGCGGTACTGCCGACCGGCGAATCCTTGGGCATGAAGCGGCGCGAGGCGACATTGAACAGCGCCCAGGTCAGGTTGGCGAGCAGCATGAGCACATCGCCCTCGTCCAGGCGCAGGCCTGCCAGCCGGCCGGGATCGCCGTGGGTCACCACCACGGCCACGCCGGCCAGGGCCACCGGCAGGGCCAGCAATTGTCGCGACGTGGCGCGTTCGCCCAGCAACAAGGCGGCGAGGAGCGTGGTGAGCAGGGGATTGGTCGCCATGATGAGGGCGCCGTTGTCGGCCGAGGTGCTCTGCATGGCGCGGAAGAACAGGACGTTGAAGCCGACGATGCCGACCAGCCCCAGCAGCATATAGGCCCCGCCGTGGCGACGCGCGAGGCCGAGCAGGTCCTCTCCCCTGCCCCAGGCGATCGCCAGCATCAGGGCGGCGCCGAGCATGAAGCGCATGGTCGCCGCCCAGATCGGCGGCAGGTCCGCAAGCACCGGCCCGGCCAGCACGAAGTTTCCCCCCCAGAAGAAGGCAGAGGTCATGACGAAGAGGTACACAGGATTGACTTTCACGCTTGCCGCCATTCAGGATCGCTTAACGGATTCAAAATCTATAGACACAAAACCTCCTGAACAAACGAGTCTTTATTGCCAAATTATTAAGAATTTCTAATGACTAGACGACTCCCGCCGCTGACCGCCCTGCGGGCCTTCGAGGCCGTCGCGCGCCACCTCTCCATGGCGCGGGCGGCGGCGGAGTTGCACGTCACGCCCGCGGCCGTGAGCCAGCAGATCAAGCAACTCGAGGAACAGCTCGGCCAGGCCCTGTTCAGGCGCGGCAAGCCACTGGCGCTGAGCGAGGCCGCGGCGGCTGCCCTGCCCTTGCTCAGCGACGCCTTCGACCGCCTGGAACACGCCACCGCACTGCTGCGTAGCGGCGCCGACGGGCCATTGGTGGTGTCGACACCCCCGGCCTTCGCCGCGCGCTGGCTGGTTCCCCGCCTGGAACACTTCCAGGCCCGCCACCCCGAGATCGAGCTGCGCCTGCTCGCTACCCGGCGTCTGGTCGATTTCGACCTGGAGGACGTCGACTGCGCCATCCGTTTCGGCTCGGGGAACTACCCCGGCCTGCACGTGGAGCGACTGATGCCCGAGACGATCATCCCCGTGGCGGCACCGGCACTGGCGGCGGGGATCAAGAACGTTGCCGACCTGCTACACCGCCCATTGCTGAACGACGACTGGCACACCGGGCAACGCGTCTTCCCCGATTGGGAGACCTGGTTCGAGTCCCAGGGCATCGAGCCCGACGGCCCCTTGCGCATCCAGCGTTTCGGCGAGACCAACCTCACCATCCAGGCGGCCGTATCCGGCCTCGGCGTCGCCCTGGTGTGGCACAGCCTGGTGGCGGACGACCTCCGTAACGGGCGCCTGGTGCAGTTGTTCGACCATGCCATCAGCACCCCCATGGCCTACCACCTGGTCGTACCCCAGAAGCTCGCCGGGCTCGCCAAGGTGATGGCCTTCCGTGCCTGGCTGCTGGAGACCGCAGGCGGATCGGCGGCACGCTGAACCGCCCGCCGAATGGACATGCCTGCCGGCGTTTGTGGTGAAATGCGCACCCTTCATGCATCGCCCCTGCCGAGATCCGCGTGACCCAAACCGACCTCCTGTATGCGGCCCTCGTTCTATCGCTGGCCTATTTCGTGCGCGGCATCTCCGGCTTCGGCTCCGGCCTCATCGCGGTGCCCTTGCTGGCCCTGCGTTTCCCGCTGCCGCAGGTCGTGCCCTTCATGCTGATCGCGGACTTCACCGCCTCGGCACTGATCGGCGGCCTGCATTTCAAGCATGTCGACAAGGAAGAGGTGCGCCGGCTGCTGCCCGCCTCGCTGGCCGGTGTGGCCCTCGGCACCAGCATGCTGGTGTCGCTGCCCGCTGGCATCCTGCTGGGCAGCCTGGCGGCATTCATCCTGATCTTCGCCCTGCGCTTCCTGTTCATGCGCCCCGGCCCGTTCGCCGCCATCTCGCCCCGCTGGGCCTACCCGGCCGCCTTGACGGGCGGCGCGGTCGGCGGCCTGTTCGGCACCGGCGGACCGCCCTACGTCATCTACCTGTCACACCGCATCCAGGACAAGGGGATATTGCGCGCCACGCTTTCCGGGCTGTTCTTCATGGAGGGTCTGATCCGCATCGGCGCCTTCCTCATCGCCGGCCTCCTGCTCGACCTCGACATCTGGTTGCACGCCCTGTGGGCCTTGCCCATCGTCGTCGCGGCCCTCTACGCCGGCGGTCATGTGCATACCCGGCTCAGCCATATGCAGATGCAGCGGCTGATCGGCCTGCTCCTGCTGGCCAGCGCCCTGTCGGTCCTGCTCAAGGCCTACCAGGCCGACACATAAAAAAACAGGCCGCCCGGAGGCGGCCTGTTTCGCGGCGGAGCGGCGACCGCCGATTACTCGGCGGCGGCGGCCTTCTTGTTGAAGTCCAGCTTCTCCTTGATGCGGGCGGACTTGCCGGAACGCTCGCGCAGGTAGTACAGCTTGGCGCGACGCACGTCACCGCGACGCTTCAGCTCGATGGCCGCGACCAGCGGGGAGTAGGTCTGGAAGGTACGCTCGACGCCCTCGCCGGCGGAGATCTTGCGCACGGTGAAGGCGGAATTGAGACCGCGATTGCGCTTGGCGATCACCACGCCCTCGTAGGCCTGCAGACGCTCACGGTTGCCTTCCTTGACCTTCACCTGCACCACCACGGTGTCGCCGGGGGCGAACGCGGGGATGGTCTTGCCTTCCATCAGGCGGGCCATTTCTTCCTTTTCCAGCTGCTCGATGATGTTCATCTTCGTTTTCCTTAACGATATGGGCCAAAGAGGTATCCGTGGATACGTAAGGCCGTTTCTAATCCCGAAAATCGGGCACCAACATCACGAGTCGCCCTTGGGCGCCCCGCGTGCATTCAATTCCGCTTCCAACTCGCGCAGCAGCTCGCGCTCCTGCGCCGACAGAGGCCGTCCCGCCAGCAGGTCTGGGCGCCGCTGCCGCGTGCGCTCCAACGCCTGCTTGAGGCGCCAGCGCGCGATCGCCGCGTGGCTGCCGCTCCTCAGCACCGCCGGCACCTCCAGCCCCAGGTAGGACTCGGGCCGCGTGTAGTGCGGGCAGTCCAGCAGGCCGTCGGCGAAGGAGTCCTCCCTGGCCGAATCGGCGTGCCCGAGGGCGCCGGGGATCTGGCGGATCACCGCATCCAGCAGCACCATCGCCGGCAACTCGCCGCCCGACAGCACGAAGTCGCCGATCGAAACCTCTTCGATGGTGTGACGCGCGAACAGGCGCTCGTCGATCCCCTCGTAGCGCCCCGCCAGCAGCACCAGCGCCGGCTCCGCCGCAAGCGCCTCGACCAGGGCCTGGTCCAGCCTGCGCCCCTGCGGCGAGAGGTAGATCAGCCTCGGGCTGCCTGCACCTTCTCGCGCCAGGGCCGTCTTCGCCGCGGTCAGCGCCAAGTCCAGCGGCTCCGCCAGCATCACCATGCCGGGACCGCCGCCGAACGGCCGGTCGTCCACCGTGCGGTAGTTGTCCTGGGTGAAGTCCCGGGGGTCCCAGAACCTCACCCTGCACAACTCGTTGCGGACCGCCCGCCCACTCACGCCGAACTGCGTGAGCGCCGCAAACATCTCCGGGAACAGCGTGATGACGTGGTAGCTCGGCGTCATCGTTGCGTTGCCGTCCCGGTTCAATCCTTGTCCCAGTCGGCGCCCCACTCGACGAGGATGCGCCCGTTTTCCAGATCCACCTCGCGCACATAGGCGTCGACGAAGGGGATCAGGCGTTCCCGCTCGCCCACCACGCGCAGCACGTCATGCGCGCCGGTCTCCAGCAGTCCCTCGACCTTGCCGAGGGAGACACCGTCGGTGTTCGTCACCTCGGCGCCGATCAGGTCGTCCCAGTAGTACTCGTCCGTGTCGGCCTCGGGAAACTCCGCCCGGTCGACCGCCACATCCAGCCCCTTGAGGGCCTCCGCGGCATCGCGGCCATCGACGCCCTCCAGTTGCACCAGCAGGGTCTGGCCGTGCACCTTGGCGTCGAGGAGGCGGTACTCGCGCCAGCCGGCGCCCCTGCCGGTCTCACGGCCCAGCCACCAGGAGTCGTAGTCCAGCAGGCTGTCGATGTATTCGGTGAAGGGCTGGATCTTGAGCCACCCCTTGACCGCGTATGGGGCGGCAACGCGCCCCATCACCACCCGTTCGATCGGGGCTTCAGGCAGCGGCTTTGGTGCCACGCACGATACGGGCAACGGTGTCGGACACCTGGGCACCCACGCCCTGCCAGTAGGCCAGGCGCTCCTGGTTCACGCGCAGGCCCTCGGCACTGCCGGTGGCGACGGGGTTGTAGAAGCCGATGCGCTCGATGAAGCGGCCGTCACGACGATTGCGGGAATCGGCGACGACGATGTTGAAGAAGGGGCGCTTCTTGGAGCCGCCACGGGAGAGACGAATGGTCACCATGTTGCTGCAGTCCTCTAGAGTTCGATTGCCAGCGGGCGCGGAACGCGGGGTTCACGCGCACGGAATGCGGAAAAGCCGCGCATTGTACGCCATCGGCGCAAGCAAGCCAAGCCGCTGTTTTCGCTGAGCTTATCGGGGCATGCCCGGCATCATGCCCTTCATGCCGCGCATCATCTTCGCCAGGCCGCCACCCTTGCCCATCATCTTCATCATCTTCTGCGCCTGCTCGAACTGGGTGAGCAGGCGGTTCACGTCCTGCACCTGCACGCCGGCGCCGGCGGCGATGCGGCGCTTGCGGCTGGCCTTGAGGATCTCGGGGCGGTGGCGCTCCTCGGGGGTCATGGCGTTGATGATGCCCTCGATGCGGCGCATCTCCTTCTCGCCCTTCTCCAGCTGGTCGGCGCCGATCTTGCCGGCGCCCGGCAGCTTGTCGACCAGGCTGCCGAGGCCGCCCAGCTTCTTCATCTGCTGCATCTGCGCCTTGAAGTCCTCCAGGTCGAAGCCCTTGCCGCTCTTGAGCTTCTGCACCGTCTTCAGCGCCTCGGCGTGGTCGACGCTGCGCTGCGCCTCCTCGATCAGCGACAGCACGTCGCCCATGCCGAGCACGCGGCTGGCCATGCGCTCGGGATGGAAGACCTCGATGCCGGTGAGCTTCTCGCCCACGCCCACCAGCTTGATCGGCTTGCCGGTGATGTGGCGCACCGAGAGGGCGGCGCCACCGCGCGCGTCGCCGTCCAGCTTGGTGAGGATCACGCCGGTGAGCGGCAGGGCGTCGCCGAAGGCCTTGGCGGTGTTGACCGCGTCCTGGCCCTGCATGGCGTCGACCACGAACAGGGTCTCGATCGGCTTGAGCAGGGCGTGCAGTTCCTTGATCTCCGCCATCATCGCCTCGTCCACGTGCAGGCGGCCGGCGGTGTCGACGATCAGCACCTCGTAGAGGTGCTTGCGTGCGTGATCGAGGGCGGCCAGCGCGATGTCGGCCGGCTTCTGGTCGCCGCTGGAGGGGAAGAAGTCCACGCCGGCCTGCGCCGCCACGGTCTTCAGCTGCTCGATGGCGGCGGGGCGGTAGACGTCGCAGCTCACCACGAGGATCTTCTTCTTGCCCGCCTCGCGCATGACGCGCGTGAGCTTGCCGGTGGAGGTGGTCTTGCCCGCGCCCTGCAGGCCGGCCATGAGGAACACCGCGGGCGGCTGGGTGGCGAAGTTGAGCGGCGCGGCCTGCTCGCCCATCAGGTGGGTGAGCTCCTTGTGCACCACGCCGATGAGCTGCTGGCCCGGGGTCAGGCTCTGCAGCACCTCCTGGCCCATGGCCCTTTCCTTCACGCGGGCGATGAAGTCGCGCACCACGGGCAGGGCCACGTCGGCCTCCAGCAGGGCCACGCGCACCTCGCGCAGGGCGTCCTGGATGTTGTCCTCGGTGAGCCGGCCCTGGCCGCGCAGGTTCTTGACGACTCGGGAGAGGCGATCGGTCAGGTTGTCGAACATGGAATGGGGGGAGATGCGATAGACTCGCGCAGTCTAGCAAACCCGCGTGCCCACGACCCAGCGCACCTCATGCTCGAAGCCCTCGCCATCCTCGCCTATCTCGGCCTCTCCGTCTGGTACTGGCCCGGCCAGCCCGGCTGCTGCCGCACCGGCCTGCTGCCGCGCCTGCTGCCGCTGCTGCCCCTGGTGCCGCACCTGCTCGTGCTGCACCGCGACATGCTCGGCGCGGACGGCATCCACCTGGGCTTCGCGCTCTCGTTCTCCGCGCTCTCCGCCCTCACCGTGCTGATCTATGCCACCGCCGCCTGGCGCTACCACCTCGCGGGGGTGCTCGGTTTCGTGCTCGCCGTCGCCGGCCTCAGCGTCGCGCTGCAGGCGGCGATGCCGCCCGGCGCACCGGTACCGCACACCGACGCGCCGCTGTTCCGCGCCCACCTGCTGGTCGCCTTCTCCGCCTACAGCCTGCTCACCATCGCCGCCCTGCACGCCATCCTCATCGCCCTCGCGGAGAAGCACCTGCACAAGGCGGTGCCGCCGAAGATGCTGGCCAACCTGCCGCCGCTGCTGACCCTGGAGCGCCTGCTGTTCCGCATCATCCAGGGCGGCTTCGCCCTGCTCACCCTGACGGTGATCTCCGGCATCGGCTTTTCCGAGGAGGTGTTCGGCAAGGCCATGACCCTGAACCACAAGACCGTGTTCGGCATCACCGCCTGGGTGATCTTCGCCGCCCTGCTGCTAGGCCGGCGCATCTACGGCTGGCGCGGCCGCACCGCCATCTACTGGACCCTCGCCGGCTTCCTCAGCCTGATGCTGGCCTACGAGGGGGTGAAGTTCGTCATGGAGGTCCTGCTCAAGCGCTGAGCGGGCCTCGGGTCAGACGTATTCCTTCATCGCCCGGCGCCGGCCGGGCTTCTTCTTCATGATCACCACGCCCTTCACCGCCGCCTCGATGCTGTCGATGGGGATGTTGGGATAGAGCGGGTTGAGCGGCTTCAGCATCCAGCCCTCCGGGTGCTTCACCAGCTGGCGGAAGATGTGTTCGTCATTGACGAAGGCGATGACGAAGGAGCCGTCGCGCGCCAGGCCGTCCGGCTCGATGACGATGATCTCGCCCTCCTCGAACTCGGGCAGCATCGAGTCGCCCAGCACCATCAGGGCATAGGGCTCGCCGCTGGCGCAGGAGCTGGCCAGGCCGTCCTCGCCCATGGGGTTCTCCGCCGCCGGCTTGACCGGGATGGGGAAGGGTTTCTGGCTGGTTTTCTCGGACATCACTTTCCTCGCATGAACATCTTGTCCAGGTCGGCCATGGTCAACTGGAACCAGGTGGGTCGACCGTGATTGCATTGATCCGCGCGCTCGGTGGCCTCCATGTCGCGCAGCAGGGCGTTCATCTCCGGCAGGCTCAGGCGCCGGTTGGCGCGCACCGCGCCATGGCAGGCCAGCGTCGCCAGCAGTTCGTTGCGGCGCGCGGTCAAGGCCGCTGAAATACCGAATTCCCACATATCCTTCAACACCTCCCGCGCCAGGGTCTCCGCGTCCGCCCCCTGCAACAGGGTCGGCACGGCGCGCACCGCCAGGTGCGTGGGCGAGACCGGGGCGATCTCGAAGCCCAGGCCGGCGAGGGCCTCGGTGGCCTCCTCAGCGGTGCTCACCTCCAGCGCCGTGGCGGCGAACACCACCGGGATCAGGAGGGGCTGGCTGGCGACGCGGCGCTGCTCCAGGGCGACCTTGAGGCGCTCATAGACGATACGCTCGTGCGCCGCATGCATGTCCACCACCACCAGACCCTTCGCGTTCTGCGCCAGGACGTAGACGCCGGCGAGCTGGCCCAGGGCGTAGCCCAGCGGCGGTGCCTCGCCCTGTTCCTCCGGCCTTGCCGGTGCCGAGGCCAGGGCCTCCGCCACCACCGCGTAGTAGGCCGCGGGTTCCGCCGCCAGCGGCATGCTGGTCTGCTGGCCGGCCCAGGCCGGTGCCACAGCGGGGAACGCCGGCCGGGGCGGGGGCGTCCAGGCGGGACCCGGCGCGGCGGGCTGCGGCGGCATGGCAACGGGCGCGGACACCGCCTCGCCGCCGCCCAGCGCGCGCTCCAGGGCATGGAACACGAACTGGTGCACGCCACGCGCCTCGCGGAAGCGCACCTCGGTCTTGGCCGGGTGCACGTTCACGTCCACCCCCTCCGGCGGCAATTCCAGGAACAGCACGTAGGCGGGGTGGCGCTCGTGGTGCAGGACGTCGCGGTAGGCCTCGCGCAGCGCGTGGTTGAGTAGCTTGTCACGCACGAAGCGGCCGTTGACGAACAGGTACTGCGCGTCGCGCCCCGCGCGCGAGTAGGCCGGCAACCCGGCGAGGCCGAACAGGCGCAGCGGCCCGGCGCGCTCGTCGAGGGTGCGCGCGGCGGCGGCGAACTCCTCGCCCATCACCGCCAGCGCGCGCGCCTGCCAGTCGCCGGGCATGAAGCGGCGCGCCACCTTGCCGTTGTGCGCGAGGGTGAAGGCACAGGCCGGATGCGCGAGGGCGAGACGGCAGAACACGTCGTCGCAGTGCCCGTATTCCGTGGCGGGGGTCTTGAGGAACTTGCGCCGCACCGGGGTGTTGAAGAACAGGTCGCGCACCTCCACCACCGTGCCGCCGCCCAGGGCCGCCGGCTCCGGCGACGAGACGTGACCGTCGAGCGCGCCCAGCTTCCAGGCGTGGGGCGCTCCGGCGGCGCGGCTGGTCAGGGTCAGGCGCGAGACGGCGGCGATGCTGGCCAGCGCCTCGCCACGAAAGCCCAGGCTGGCGACCCGTTCCAGGTCCTCCAGGCTGGCGATCTTGCTGGTGGCGTGGCGCGTCAGGGCCAGCGGCAGCTCGTCCGGGGCGATGCCGGCACCGTCGTCGGCGATGCGGATCAGGCGGATGCCGCCCTCCTCCAGGTCCACGCGGACCTCGCGCGCACCGGCGTCGAGGCTGTTCTCCAGCAGCTCCTTGAGCGCCGAGGCGGGGCGCTCCACCACCTCGCCGGCGGCGATCTGGGAGATCAAAAGGTCGGGGAGAAGGCGGATCGCGGGCGGGGAGAATGACATGGCGCGCGAGTTTATCACCCGGCCGGACACCGCCCGCCGACGCGGCGTCAGCGCATCATCATCTTCAGCATCATCTGCATCATGTCGAGGCGCTTCTCGATCTCGTCGAGGCGGGCAGCCACGTCGCCACCGCCTTCACAACCACAATCACAGGCACCGGCATTGCGGTGGCAGGGCTTGCCCCCCGGCCCCATGCCCATGCCGCCGCCGCCCATCATCATGCCCTGCCCCATGCCCTGGCCCATGCCGGGACGCTTGTTGCAGCGGCCGCCTGGCCCCATGCCCATTCCCATGCCCGGCATCATCGCCTGCATGTCGTCCATGGGGGCCGGCGCGGCCGGGGTCGCCGGCGTGGTCTCCAGCTTCGGCGCCTCCTCCGCCCACGCGTGGGCGGGCAGCTGGCCCAGCAGGAGCATGGCGCATGCGATGGCGGCGGGTTTCAAACGGTTCATGGTGCGCTCCAGGATCAGGTTCAAGACACCTGAAACATAGCACCTGGATCAGCGCGCCTCACGGTAGATCCAGACCGCGAACAGGATGCCGAACCAGAACAGGGCGGTGAGGGCCGGCATGCCCGCGCACCGGTAGCCGAGCAGCGGCAGCAGGGCCGCCGACAGGAACAGCAGCGCGCGGATGCCGCCCCAGCGGTTGAGGGCCGCGCGCCCCGCCTGGTGCGCCGAGGCCTGAGCGGGATTCAGCCACACCGGCGCGAGCACGCCCGCCGCCCCCGTCACCAGGGGCATGAGGAAGGCGGGCAGGAACAGGGCCAGCGGCCCCGCCGAGTCACCAACGGGCAGCAGGCCGACGAGCGCGGCAGCGAGACCGAGGACGGCGACCACCAGCACCGGCTCGGCGCCGTGCAGGGCAAGGATGCGCGCGCGATGCAGGCGCCACCACGCCGCGAGCATGCGCACCAGGACCCAGCCCCAGAGGGCCACGCCCAGCGCGGTGAGCGGCGGCAGCAGGGCCTGGCCGACGGCGATGGCGAGCGCCCCGCCCAGCGCCCACTTGAGGTCGCGGCGCAGCCGCAGCCCCACCGCCGGGTCGCCCTGGCCGGCGGCGGTGGGCATCAGCACCTGCAGGGTCCCCACGGCGGTGAGGGCGACGAAGCCATACAGGTTGAGGTGCAGGTGGAAGGCGCGCAGCTCGGCGTGCCAGGCCGGCACGACGGGGATCAGCAGGGCCGCTGCGAGCGCCGCCGCCAGGCAGCCCATCGCCGCCACGTACCAGTGCAGCCCCGGATGCGCGCCGCCCAGGGCCTGGCCGGCGCGCGCGCGCATCCAGACCATCATGGTGCCTGCCCCGGACAGGGCGAGCAGGGCGGCAACGGCGATCCAGGCGAAATCCAGCCAGCCGCCCAGCGCCGCCACCGCGAGGCCGGCGGCGAGCAGCATCAGCAGCGGCAGACGCGCCAGCCAGGGACCGGTGCCGCGGGTACGCGTCAGCACCGGCACGAAGTGCTGCATGGCGGCCGTGATCAGGGTCATCACCCCCAACCCGAGGGCGATATGCGCCCAGAACGCAGGCGCGGCCGCGAAGGCCTTGGGCAGGGCCTGGCCGGCGAGCATGGCGATCAGGGTGGCAGCGATCAGGGTGACGAGCATGGCGGATTCCGTTGCGGTGGGGTGACGTCCGGGCGACATCATGCCGAATGATCGGCGGCATGGCATTGACCCTTGTCAGCCCCCACCCGCGGCGGTGGCAGGGGTAAAAACCCCTGCCGCTGTAATCGCTGCGACATCAATCATGGATGAACATATTTCCACAACAACCCCGATGCCGCGTCCAGCGGCACGACCCACCACCACATCAAGGAGAAAGGGAGCATGAACACCATCAAACGCAACGCACTCGCCGTCGCCCTGTCCCTGGCGACCCTGCCGGCCACGGGTTCCGCCTCCGTGGTCGGTTTCCTCGGCAACTTCGACGTCATCAACGACACCGGCAGCACCGCGCACGGCTTCGAGATCGAGCTGGAGGACCTGCACAGCTCGGACATCACCGACACCTTCGGCGGCGCCGGCCGCGGCTTCCCCAGCGGCCGCGGCTTCGACCCCGCGAACGCCGTGCAGCGCTATGGCGCCCCCACCATCACCGAGTACACGAACGGCGCGAAATTCGGCACCCGGGTCACCTACATGGGCCTTTTCGACGGCACCGGCTGGGACTACGGCACGCCCAGCGGCAGCTTCGTCACCCCGGGCGACAACTGCTGGACCGGCGGCGGCGTCGGCTACAACGCCGGCACCCCGTGCGACCACTTCGGCGTGGGCACCCTGAAGAACCCGAGCAAGACCACCTACAGCTGGCTGCTGGAGACGGGGACCCCCGGCGTTCTGACCAACGGCGTGGTCAACCTGCCGGCGCCCGTGTGGAACGTCTCGCCCGCCCCGGTCGTCGGCGCGCCGCCGGTCGTGATGGCGCGGATCGAGGCGCCGGCGCCGGAGAACGAGGCCCGGTTCGGCGAGGCCATCTGGGTCAAGGTCTTCACCACCGAGCTGGAACACGAGGTGGAGCTGGAGAACCTGATCGGCGGCGACCCCGTCATCGACCAGGCGCAGACCGAGGTCGAATGGCAGTTGCTGCAGACCGATCCGGGCAACCCCCTGGCAGGCCGGCTGGAAAGCGGCTACGGTGCCCCCGTCGGCCCCAAGGCCGCCTCCATCGTGCGTCGCTACGAGTTCTACAAGTACAGCGGCGACTACGACCTCGAGAGCCACGAGGCACTGGTGGGCAGGGATTCGCACCCGAACCACCCGGACCTGCCGGGCTACGACGCGAGCCGCCCGATCGAGCTCGGTGCCTACATCGGCGCACAGAACGCCGCCGCCAACCTGGACGTGGCGGCAATCCCCGAGCCCGAGGCCTACGCCATGATGCTCGCCGGCCTGGGCCTGGTCGGCCTGGCCGCTCGACGCCGCCACGGCACGCGCTGAACGCCCGCCGCCGCCGCGCCGCGACCCCGCCTACGGCGGGGTTTTTTGTTGCGCGGCGCACGCCCGGGAGAAGGCTAGAATCCGTTCTTTGCCCAGCCCCCCCGGACCATGGACTACACCCTGCTACGCCTCGCGCACGTCGGCGCCGTACACCTCAGCCTGGCCCTGTTCCTGCTGCGCGCCTTCTGGATGCTGCGCGACTCGCCGCGCCTCGCCGACCGCTGGGTGCGGATCGTGCCGCACGTCAACGACACCCTGCTGCTCGGCGCGGCGATCGCCATGCTCGCGGTGGGCGGCCTCAACCCCCTGCAGCAGCCCTGGCTGCTGGCCAAGATCATCGGCCTGCTCGCCTACATCGGCCTCGGCACGGTGGCGCTGAAGCGCGGCCGCAGCAAGGCGGTGCGCGTGAAGGCCCTGATCGCCGCGCTGGGCGTGTTCGCCTACATCGTCGCCGTGGCGGTGACCAAGCAGGTCATGCCGGGGGTCGCGTGATGAATGCGGCGATCCCCGCCCTGCAGGCGCGGCGCGAGCGGCTGGTGGCCCTGCGCCATGACCTGCACGCCCATCCCGAACTGGCGTATCAGGAGCATCGCACCAGCGAACGCGTCACGGAATTCCTCGTCGCCTGCGGCATCGAGGTGCACCGCGGCCTCGCCGGAACCGGCGTGGTGGGGGTGCTGCGGCACGGCGACGGCCCGCGCATGATCGGCCTGCGAGCCGACATGGACGCCCTGCCGGTGCAGGAGCAGAACGCCTTTCCGCACCGCTCGCGCCATGACGGCCGCATGCATGCCTGCGGCCACGACGGCCACACCGCCATGCTGCTCGGCGCCGCACAGCACCTGGCAGAGCACCCCAACTTCGACGGCACCGTCGTATTCATCTTCCAGCCTGCGGAGGAGACCGACGGCGGCGCGCGGGTGATGATCGAACAGGGCCTGTTCGAGCGTTTCCCGGTCGAGTCGGTGTACGGCATGCACAACTGGCCGGGCCTGCCGGCGGGCGAGTTCGCCGTGCACAGCGGGCCGGTGATGGCCTGCGCCGACCAGTTCGATATCCGCGTGCGCGGCCACGGCGCGCACGCCGCCATGCCGCACCAGGGCCGCGACCCCCTGCTCGCCGGCGCGGCCCTGGTGCAGGCCCTGCAGGGCATTGTCAGCCGCAACCTCGACCCGCTCGATTCGGCGGTGCTCTCGGTGACGCGCTTCTTCGCCGGCGGCGAGGCCTACAACGTGATCCCCGCCGAGGCGCGGATCGGCGGCACGGTGCGCGCCTTCCGCGACGAGGTGCGCGATGCCGTCGAGGCGGCGCTGGAGCGTCAGTGCGCGGGCATCGGCGCGGCGCACGGCGTGCAGGCCAGTCTGGAATACCGGCGCGGCTACCCGCCGACGATCAACAGCGCCGCCGAGGCGGCGCGCTGCCGCGAGGTGCTGACGAAGCTGGTGGGGGCGGAGCGGGTGCGCACGGACGCCAACCCCTCCATGGGCGCCGAGGACTTCGCCTACATGCTGCGCGAGAAGCCGGGCTGCTACGTGTGGATCGGCAACGGCCTGGCGGAGGGCGGCTGCATGCTGCACAACCCGCGCTACGACTTCAACGACGGGATCCTGACCCTGGGCGCGAGTTACTGGGTGCGGCTGGTGGAGGCGTTGTTGCCGGCGTAGTAGCTGACGCGGGTGCGCGGCTCCAGGTATTCGAACACCTCGCGTGGCAGATCGGCGGGGCGCAGGGTCTTCGCCACCTTGAGGTCCGGGTCGGCGGACATGTCGAGCCAGAGGGCCTCCTCCTTCGGCACGTCCGGGTCGTAGATGAGCAGCGAAGGGTGCAGCAGGCTGCCCGGGTTGACGCTCATCACCAGGCCGATGGTGCCGTCGTTGAGCTGCACCACGCTGCCCGGCGGGTACACGCCCATGCAGCGGATGAACATCTGCATCAGCGCCGGATCGTATTTTTCCTTCTCCTTCTTGAACATCACGCTGATCGCCTCCGCGGGGGTCATGGAGTCCGCCGCGTTGACGCGGTTGCAGTAGTTGTCGAAGGTGTTGACGATGGCGGCGATGCGCGCGAAGCGGCCGATGCGATCCGCGGTGAGGCGGCCCGGAAAACCGCTGCCGTCGAGGAACTCGTGGTGCATGGCCACCACCTCCAGGGCGCCCGCGGGCACCTCGGGCAGCCTGCGCACCATCTCCACGCCGTACATCACGTGCTGCTGGTAGAAGTTGCGCTCCGCCGTGGTCCAGGGCGTCTTCTTCAGCAGGATCTGGCTCGGCACCTTCTCCTTGCCCATGTCGTGCAGCAGCGTGCCCATGCCTAAGGCGCGCATCTCGGCGGCGCTCAGCTCCGCCTCCTTGCCCAGGATCAGCGCCAGCATGGTGACGTTCAGCGCATGGTAATAGGCGTTCTCGTCGCCCGACTTGGCGTTCATCAGGTGCAGCACCACGTCCTTGTCCGCCAGCAGCGAATCGACCATGTCAGCGACCAGGGCCTGCGCCTGCTGCACCGACTCCTGCGGGCGCGAGAACAGGTTGCGCAGCATGCTCTTCACCGTCGAGACGCCGTGGACGAACTTCTTCTCGCAGCGCCCCAGGGCCTCGCGCTGCTGCGTCAGCTTCTCGCGCCGCGCCTTCTTCTCCTGGCGCATCGCCTCGATCTCCGGGTCCGGCTCGGGCGGCGGCGGAGGCGGCGCGTCCACGGCGGGCGGCGGCAGGGGCGGCAACTCGCTCTTCTCGCGCACGTAGATGACATGCTGGATCCCCAGCGAGCGCAGCACCTTGAGCTGCTTCTCGTTGCGGATCTTGAAGCTGTTGAACAGGAAGGGATGGTCCATCCAGTCCTCCAGCCGGATGTACAGGCCCACCCTCACCTGGTCGATGCCGATGCGTTGTTCCAACTCGCTCATAAGGTATGACGGTCTCTTGAATCCGGGCCGGTATCGGCGGTAAATGGCGTTTTCGCAGATTGCGGGGACGATTATGCCAATTCAGACGGCAACCTTGGCGGGCGGATGCTTCTGGTGCCTGGAAAGCGCCTTCAACCGCCTGCGCGGCGTGGAGAGCGCGGTGTCCGGCTACATGGGCGGCAGCATGGAACGGCCGAGCTACCAGCAGGTGTGCGGCGGCGATACCGGCCATGCCGAGGTGGTGCAGGTCCGCTTCGACCCGGAGGTCCTGGGCTTCGCGGAGCTGCTGGAGGTGTTCTTCGCCCTGCACGACCCCACCACCTTGAACCGCCAGGGCAACGACGTGGGCACGCAGTACCGCTCCGCCATCTTCTTCCACACCCCCGGGCAGGAGGCCGAGGCACGCGCGACGATCGCCGCGCTCGAGGCCTCGCGCGCCTTCGACGCCCCCGTCGTCACCGAGGTCAGCCCCGCATCGACCTTCTGGCCGGCGGAGGACTACCACCAGGGCTACGCGGAGCGGAACCCGCACCAGCCCTACTGCATGTTCGTGGTGGCGCCGAAGCTGGCGAAGTTCAGGGCGAAGTTCGCCGCCCTGCTGAAGCCGGGCACCTAGGCCGCGGGGTCCGGCGCCTCAGTGCGAGCAGAGGATCTCGCTGTTCACCTCGCCGCTCTGCGCCATCGCCTCCAGTCCTGCGAGGACGCCGATGCTGGCAGACTCCATCTCCGCCACCGCCGCCAGCATGCGCGAGGTATCCCCCTCCGCGTAGGCCTGCAGGGCCTTGATGGTGCTGTCGTGGACCAGCTTGTGCGGCGGCTCGACGTCGCGATAGCCGGGCAGCTGCGAGTAGCAGGCCTGCCCCTCGCCGTGGTAGTACCACTGGCCGAGGCGGCATTCCGTGTGCGAGGCGAAGTTGTGCGCGGTCTCCTGCGAGAGGCCGAGCAGGACCTTGTAGGCGCGGAACTTGAACAGCAGGTGGTCCACCTTCGCCAGCTCGCAGAAGCTGCGCAACGAGGAGGCGGCGACCGATTTTTCCATGCTCGCCGAGAGGTCGAGCAGCTTGCGCATGGAGGCGGCGGCATCCTGGCCATCCTGGCTGAAGGTGCCGGACTGTTGCGCCAGCAGGTCCATCTGGTCGCGGCTGGCGGTGCTGTCCTCGCGGATCTGGCCGACCAGGGCGGCGATCTCGCTGGTCGCCTTGGTGGTGCGCTCGGCCAGCTTCCTGACCTCGTCCGCCACCACGGCGAACCCCCGCCCCTGCTCGCCGGCGCGTGCCGCCTCGATGGCGGCATTCAGGGCCAGCAAGTTGGTCTGGTCGGCGATCTCCTTGATCAGTTGCACGATGCCGCTGATCTCCTGCGCCCGGCCGTCCAGCTCGCCCACCTGTCCCGCGGTGCGCTGGGAGCTGCGCGCCAGCTCCGCGAGGTTGGTGGCGATGCCCTCGATGGCGGCGCGGCTCTCGATCGACACCCCCTGCGCCTGCACCGCGCGGTCCTTCTCCGTCTTGGTCGCGTCGGCCAGCTTCTTCAGGCTGGTCTGCACGTCGACGAGGGATTGGCCGAACACCTGGAAATTCCCGAACAGGGCGCGCAGCGCCTCCATTTCCTGCCGGCACCGCCCCGCCTCTTCCTCCGCCGCCCGTGCGTTCGCGCCCAGGTCCGACACCTCACTTTCACGCAGCGCCAGCGCCTGTTCCAGTTCGGCGACACGCTGCCTCAGCGACGACAACTCCTGCTTGCATCCAAACAGCATAAATTCTCCAGAATGGTCATCACAAAAACTAATCGACAATCACTAACTGTTAGTCGAATTATATTGGCCGTAACAATCGTCTGGTAGGACGCCGGGCATTCTAGCGACATATCCCGCCAAACAGCCGGGCTATCGCTCCATCAATTCCACCCACACCGGCTGGTGGTCCGAAGCGGCAGTCGCGGCGTCGATGCCATGGGCCGCCAGCCGGGGCGCCAGGTCCTCGGTGAGGAAGACGAAGTCGAAACAGGCGGGGCGGTCGACGAAGTCCACGGGGTGGATGCCCACCGTCGGCGCGTGCGCACGGCCGGGGTGCAGGACCTCCCAGCTGTCGCGCCAGGCCGGCGTGGCGTCCGCGTAGGGCGCGAGCAGGCGCGCGCGTTCGGGCGCCTCGGCGGGAAAGTTCAGATCGCCGCACAAGAGCGCGGAGGCGGGCCGGGCGAACACCTCGAACGAGCCTCCCGCCTCCCCCTCGCCACGGCGCGGCGCGCGCGCATGCGCGCAGGCCTGGGCGTGGAGGGCGCGGATGGCGTCGATCTGCGCGGCGCGGATCGCGGGCGAGTAGCACTCCAGATGCGTGGTCATCACCCGGATCGGGCCCCAGGGCGCCTCCACCACCGCCTCCAGGAGCACGCGCTGCATGCTCGGCGTCGCCGGATCGGCGGGCCAGGGCAGCAGGTGGCGATACACCTGCCCCAGCGGCAGGCGCGAGAACAGGGCGTTGCCGAACAGCTTGCGCCCGCCCCGGCCGTCCGGCAGGTCGGTGGCCGGCGCGTACACCGCCTGGCAGCCGGGCAGCGCGGCCGCCAGAAGGGCCATGCCGTCCTCGCCGGCGCTGCCCGGCAGGCCGGGGAAGTTGCACGCCACCTCCTGCAGGCAGATGAGGTCGAAGTCGCCGAGGGCGCGGATCGTCGCGGCGATGCGCGCCAGGTCCACCCGCCCGTCCATGCCGCGCCCCCATTGGATGTTCCAGCTCAGCAAGCGCATCTTTCCTCTCCTTCGCACGGTGCTACCGCCAGCATAGCCCCGCGCGGCGGCTGATCCGTGAAAAGCGGCTCGGCAGCCGCTACGATCCGGGCATCGCCCGACCGGATCGAGACATGGAGCCTTACGCGGATACCGGCATGCCGAATCCACGCCGCCTCGCGCGCCGCATGTGGCGGCTTGCCGCCGCAGTCCTGCTGGCGGCATGCGCTGGCCTGGCCGGCGCCGCGCCGGACCCCGCCTGGCGCGCCACGCAGGCGGCCGGCACGTGGAAGGCGGTCTCCGCCGCCAGGCTCGCCGACGTCGACCCCGCCGCCACCCCGAAATACAACCCCGACCACCCCGCCCAGGCCCCCTGGCACGGCACCGGCGGCCAGGCCGCGGTGATGGCCGCCTGGGGCGGCGGCGCCTTCGATGACGCCCGCTCGACCTTGTGGATCTGGGGCGGCGGCCACGGCAACTACGCGGGCAATGAGGTCTACAGCATGGACCTGGCAGCGGACTCGCCGGTGTTCCGGCTGCGCCGCGCGCCGACCGGCGCGGTCGGCAACCGCGGCGTGCTCGACGACCGCCGGGAGGCGCATGCGGTGTATTTCGACGGCCGTCCGCGCTCCACGCACAGCTACGGCAACCTCGCCGTCGACGCCGCCGGCAACCTGTGGGCGGCGCCCAACGACGGCCTGTATGCCAGCGGCGGCCAGAACGCGCACGCGTTCCGCTTCAACGCGGCGACCGGCGACTGGGACGTCCATCTCGCCACCGCCTGGTCGCCGACCGACATGACCGGGTCGAGCGTGTACGTGCCGACGCGCAACGAGATCGTCATGATCCCGGCCTCACTGGGCCGCTACGCGCGCTTCGATCCCGACACCCTGGCCGTCACCCTCTCCCCCAGGCAGGCCTCCGGCAACCCGAACCAGGCGCTGTTCGACCCGCTGCGCAATGCCGTGATCATCTTCGCCCCGGCGGCGGTGAAATACCTGGACATGGCCCTGCCGGACATCGCCGACCAGGCGCCGCTGCGGCTGTCCGCGCCGCCGCCCGCGGACAACGGCGGTCGCGGCTGGGCCTACGACGCGGCAAACGACCGCTACGTCACCTGGGATGGCGAGCGCGAGGCCTTCCTCACCCTGACGCCGCCGCCTCGCCACTGGAGGCGCGACACATGGACCTATGGCGCGTTCGAACCCGCGCGCAAGTCCGTACTGCCGCCCCGCAAGGCCGCCTCCGGCACCTGGGGACGCTTCTTCCATTCCACCTCGCTGCGCGGCTTCGGCCTGGTCAATTCAACCCGGCAGGCCGTGTATTTCTACGCACTGGACGACGGTTCCGCGGTCGCGCCCGGCCATTGAGGGCCGCCCCGCGCGACGGGTGTGGCCTAGAATTCGCACTTCCCAAGCCGCCTTGCACCGCATGAACACCCCACACGACTGCGTCATCCCCTTCCTGTTCGAACACCTCGACATCCGCGGCGCCTGGGTCGGCCTGGAACAGACCTGGGCCGGCCTGACGCGCGGGCGCAGCTACCCGGAGCCCGTAGCCGAACTGCTGGGCGACATGAGCGCGGTCAGCGCCCTCATCGCCGCCAACCTGAAGCACCCCGGACGCATGACCTTCCAGCTGCGTGGCGAGGCGGCCGAGGCGAACACCGTCGACCTGCTGGTGCTGGACTGCGACGAGCAACTGCGCATGCGCGGCATGGCGCGCTGGCAGGGCGAGGACCTGCCGCGCGACATCCCGGGCCTGCTCGGCCACGGCCGCCTGCTGCTGAGCCTGGACACGGTGGGCATGCGCCACCCCTACCAGAGCCTGGTGCCGCTGGAGGGCGCGAACATCGCCGCGATCTTCGAGCACTACCTGACCCTGTCGGAGCAGCAGCCCACCCGCCTCGCCCTCGCCACCGACGCGCGCCGCGCCTGCGGCCTGTTCCTGCAGAAGATGCCGGGGGCGGACGAGCGGGACACGGACGGCTGGAACCGCGTGCAGCACCTCCTGGAGACCCTGGACCCCGCCGAGCTGCTCGCCCTGCCCGCGCACGAGCTGCTGCGCCGCCTGTTCCCGGAAGAGGACATCCGCGTGTTCGACGCCCGGCCGGTCAGCCACCACTGCCCGGAGGACCGGGAGAAGATCCACGCCATGCTGAAGTCGCTGGGGCGCGCGGAGTGCGACGCGATCCTGCGCGAGCATGGCGAGATCCACGTGCGCGACGACATCTGCAACCGCGACTACCGCTTCGACGCCGAGGCGGTGGCGGCGGTGTTCGAGGCCCCCTCCCCCACCCTGCACTGATGCGCTTCGGCATCCGCCCCGCCGAACCGGCCTGGGACGCGGCCGGCACGCCGGTGTCGCCGGACTACGGTGACGTGTACCACGCCGCCGCGAGCGGCCCCGGCCAGGCACGCCACGTGTTCCTGGGCGGCAACGGCCTGCCGGCGCGCTGGGGCGGGCAGCAACGCTTCACCATCCTGGAGAACGGCTTCGGCACCGGCCTCAACTTCCTCGCCACCTGGGCCGCCTGGCAGGCCGACCCGCAGGCCTGCGAACGCCTGCACTACCTGGCGGTGGAGAAACATCCGTTCCGGCCTGCGGACCTCGCCCGCCTGCACGCCGCCTGGCCCGAATTCGCGGCGCTCGCGGCGCAGCTGCGCGACCGGTGGCCTGTGCTCACGCCCGGGTTCCACCGTCTCGAATTCGCCCGCGGCCGGGTGGTGCTGACCCTGATGCTGGGCGACACGGAGACCTGCCTGGGCCGCCTGCGCGCCGAGGTGGACGCCTTCTACCTGGACGGCTTCGACCCGAAGAAGAACCCGGACATGTGGTCCGTCGGCGTCTTCCAGCGCATGGCGCGCCTGGCCGCGCCCACCGCCACCCTCGCCACCTGGTGCGTGGCGCGCGACGTGCGCGACGCGCTGGCCGCCGCCGGCTTCGTCACCGAGAAGCGCCCGGGCTTCGCCCACAAGCGCGAGATGCTGGTGGGCCGCCCCGCGCCGGGGCATGCGCCACCCGCCACGACACCGTCAAGCGACGCACGGCACGCCCTCATCCTCGGCGGCGGCATCGCCGGCTGCGCCCTCGCGCAACGCCTGGCGGCGCGCGGCTGGCGGGTGGACCTGCTGGAACGGCACACGGCCCTGGCGCAGGAGGGCTCAGGCAACCGCGCCGGCATCGTCCGGCCCCTGCTCTCGCGCGACGACAACATCGGTTCGCGCCTCAACCGCGCCTGCTTCCTGCACGCCCGCCGCGCCTGGATGGACCTGGAGGCGGCCGGCTTCGCCAGCCGGCGCGGCCTCGACGGCGTGCTGCAGATCGCGCGCGACGCCGCGCATGAAGATGAGCAGCGGGCCATGGTGGCGGCGGGCGACTATCCGCCGGACTACGTGCGATTCCTGGAGCGGCAGGCCGCCGGCGACCTGCTGGGACAGGCCACCGCGTTCGGCGGCTGGTGGTTCCCGCAGGGCGGCTGGGCCTCGCCGCCCAGCCTCTGCCAGGCCATGGCGGATGCCGCCGGCCCTGCCCTGCGCCTGCACCTGGGCCAGGCGGTCGGGCGTGTGCAATGGACCGGCGAGACATGGCGCGCGCTCGACAAGGATGGCGCGTGCCTGGCCGAGGCCCCGGTGGCCATCCTGGCGAGCGGGGCGCAGGCGCGCGCCCTGGACGTGTCGCAGGCCCTGCCGATCAAGGCCGTGCGCGGCCAGGTCAGCCACCTGCCCGCCGGCAGCCTGCCGCCCTTCGCGCATGCGCTGTGCTGCGAGGGCTATTTCACGCCGGCGCTGGACGGCGTGCACTGCCTGGGCGCCTCCTACGCCTACGACGCCGGGACGGAACTGCGCGCGGAGGAACACGCCGGCAACCTGCTGCGCCTGGCGCGCATCCTGCCCGGCGCGGGACAGGCATTCGACGCCGCCGCGCTCGACGGCCGCGTCGGCTTCCGCGCCGCCACGCCGGACCGCCTGCCCCTGGTCGGCGCCCTGCCCGATCCGCATGCCGGGATGCCGCGCGACATCCGGCTGCGCGAGGTGCCGCGCCTGCCCGGCCTGTACGGCCTGCTCGGCCTCGGCTCGCGCGGCCTGGTGTGGGCCACGCTGGCGGCGGAGCTGCTCGCCAGCCAGCTCGACGGCGACCCGCTGCCACTGGAGGGCGACCTGGTGGATGCGGTCGACCCGGCGCGCTTCCGCCTGCGCGCGCACCGGCGCCACGGCTAGCCGCTGCCCTGGCGGCGCAGCCAGGCCTTGCGCCCCTCCTCGGCGAGCAGCAGCAAGGCTGCGAACGGCGCGGCCGCGAGCCAGACGTCGGCGCCGAGCGGCGCGGTGCCGAACAGCAGGTTGCCCCAGGGCGTGTAGACGATGGCCAGCAGCAGGCCCAGTTCCACGCCCAGGCCGGCGAGCAGCCAGCGGTTTTCCAGGAGCGGAAAGCGCCACGCCGGCAGCACCGGGTGGCGGCACACGAACAGGTTGGCCATCTGCGCCAGGACGATCGCCGCCAGGCAGGCAGTGGTGGCCTGCAGGTAGAGGGGGGTGCCGGCCCCCAGCGGCTCGCCGTACCGCCAGCCCGCCATATCGAGCACGAAGAAGAAGACGGCCATCGCGCCGAGCGCCTCCAGCGGCCCCAGGAACAGGCAGGCGCGCGCCAGCAGCGGCCAGGACAGCAGGCGCTCGCGCCGCGGCCGGGGCGGGCGCCGCATCACGTCGGCGTGCGGCGGCTCGGCGCCGAGGGCCAGCGCCGGCAGCATGTCGGTGCCGAGGTCGACGGCGAGGATCTGGATCACGGTCAGCGGCAGCGGGATGCGCAACAGCACGAAGGCCAGGTAGGGCACGATCTCCGGGATGTTGGAGGTGAGGATGTAGGTGAGGAACTTGCGGATGTTCTCGAACACCGCGCGCCCCTCCTCGATGGCGTTGACGATGGTGGCGAAGTGGTCGTCGAGCAGGACGATGTCCGCCGCCTCGCGCGCCACGTCGGTGCCCGACAGCCCCATGGCGATGCCGATGTCGGCGGTCTTCAGCGCCGGCGCGTCGTTGACGCCGTCGCCGGTCACCGCCACCACCTCGCCCTTGGCGCGCAGGGCCTGGACGATGAGCATCTTCTGCTCCGCGCTGACGCGCGCGAACAGCACCTCGGGGGCGTCGAGCGCGAGCTGCAGGCTGGCCGGGCTCATCCGGCGCACCGCCTCGCCGGTCAGCACCTGCGGCGCGGCGGTGCGCACCAGCTCGACCTCGCGCCCCAGCGCCACGGCAGTATGCGGATGGTCGCCGGTGACCATGATCACGCGCACCCCCGCCTCGTGGCAGCGCACCACCGCCTCGCGCACGTCCGGCCGCGGCGGGTCCTCCAGGCCGACCAGGCCGCACAGGCGCAGGCCCGTCTCCGTCATCCCGCCGTCCGGGGCCGCGGGCTTCCAGGCCAGGGCAAGGACGCGCAGGCCACGGTCGGCCATGTCGTCCTGCGCGCGGCGGAACATCGCCCGCGCGTGCTCGTCCATGGGCGTGCGCCGCTCGCCGTCCAGCCAGGCCTCGCACAGCGGCAGCACCGATTCCGGCGCGCCCTTGCACCACAGGTGGCCGCCGCCGTCGGCCTCGCGCGTCAGCACCGACATGCGCCGCCGCTCCGCGTCGAACGGAATCTCGCCGGCGCGTTCGCCGAACGCCGGCACATCGCCGGCGAAGCGCCACAGGGCGATCTCCATGGGGTCGCCGGCGGGCTCCCCGGCGGGGAACTTCAGGGAGTGGCAGTTGCGCGCTACGCCGCGCAGGTGCAGGTCGGCGCCGCGCGGCCAGCGCGCCGCCGCCGGACGGTGGCGGCCGGCAAGGAACAGCTCGCGCACGCGCATGCGGTTCTGCGTCAGGGTGCCCGTCTTGTCGGTGAGGATCACCGTCGCGCTGCCCAGGGTCTCCACCGCCGGCAGGTGCCGCACCAGGGCGTTGCGCCGCGCCATGCGCTGCGTCGCCAGGGCCAGCGAGAGGGTGACGGTGGGGAGCAGGCCCTCCGGCACGTTGGCGACGATGATGCCGATGGCGAACATGAAGTTGGCCCAGAACGGCAGGCCGATCGCCTGGCCGACCAGGAAGAACACCACGCCCAGGCCGAGCGCGAGCATGGCCACGAGGTGGGAGACGCGGCGGATCTCGCGCTGCAGGGGCGACTCCGTCTCGCCCGCGCTCTGCGTGAGGTGGGCGATGCCGCCGAACTCGGTACGCATGCCCGTGGCGTACACCACGGCACCGCATTCGCCCGCCACCACCAGGGTGCCGGCCAGCAGCAGGTTGCGCGCCGCGAGCGGGTCCGTGGCGGCATCCGCCGCGACGTCGCGCGCCTTGGGGCGCGACTCGCCGGTCAGCGTGGCGAGATTGACGCGCAGCCCCCAGCTCTCGACCAGCCGGCAATCGGCGGGCACCTTGGCGCCTTCCGCCAGCAGCACCACGTCCCCCGGCACCAGCGCCTGCGCGTCGACCTCCAACGTGCCGCCGGCGCGCCGCACCGCCACGCGCTGCGGCAGGAGCTGGCGCAATGCGGCGAGCGCCTGCTCGGCGCGATAGGCCTGCCAGAAGGAAAACCCGCCATTGACGAGGATGACCCCGACGATGGCCAGGCCCAGCTCGAACATGCCCTGGCCCGGCTGATAATGCGCGGCGAAGAAGGCCAGCCCGGCGGCCAGCCAGAGGATGAGGGCGAAGAAATGGGTGAACTCGCGCAGGAAGGCGAGCCACAGAGGGATGCGCGGCGGCGCCTCGACCCGGTTCGGCCCGAACTCGGCAAGCCGCCGCGCGGCCTCCGCCGGCGTCAGTCCGGCAGGGCCGCTGCCCAGGGCGGCGAGCGCCGCCTCGGGCGTCTGTTGTGCGATGTCGAGGCCACGCGGGGACATGCTGAGCTCGGGTCGTGCTTCTTCATGGAAGGCACTTTCAAGCTAGACCATGCCGGCGCGCGGCCCCGCGCGGGGGTCAATCGCGGAAGTTCTGGAACTGCAGCGGCACCTCGGTGACGGCCTTGCGCAGCAGGGCGATGCACTCCTGCAGCACGTCGCGCTTGGCGCCGGAGACGCGCACGCTCTCGCCCTGGATGCTGGCTGTGACCTTGAGCTTGGAGTCCTTGATCTGCTTGACGATCTTCTTCGCCATCTCGCTCTCCAGGCCGTTCTTCACCGTGACCTGGCGCTTCACCTTGTTGCCGGAGACCTTCTCGACCTTGTCGGCGATCTCCAGGCTGCGCACGTCGACGCCGCGCTTGGCGAGCTTGCCGTTGAGCACCTCCTGCACCTGGTCGAGCTGGAACTCGGTATCGGCGAACACGGTGAGGACGAACTCCGCCTGCTCGATGCGCGCGTCCGAGCCCTTGAAGTCGAAGCGGTTGCCGATCTCCTTGTTGGCCTGGTCGACGGCGTTGCGCAGCTCGGTCTTGTCGACCTCGGACATGATGTCGAATGAGGGCATGGTGTTCTCCTGGCAAAGACGATGCGAAGGGCGTGGTTTGTAGCACAAGCCGGCGTAAAATACGGCATCCGTTCAATCACCCCCACAGAGGTTCACATGGCCCGCGTCACCATCGACGATTGCATCCGCAACATCCCCAACCGCTTCGAGATGACCCTCGCCGCCGCCTACCGGGCGCGCCAGATCTCCACCGGCTCCACCCCCAAGGTGGAGGCCAACAAGGACAAGCCCGCCGTGATCGCCCTGCGCGAGGTCGCCGAGGGCCTGGTGAGCGTGGACATCCTGAAGAAGGCCCCCTACTGAAGCCCCCACCCCAGGTAAGGCGCATGGCGGCACCGGGTTCCGACACCATCCTGGCGACCCTGCCGCCGCTGCCCGAGGCCGTCTCCTACCTGGAGAAGGACGACCTGGAGTCGTTCCGCCGCGCCTACTTCTTCTCCGCCCTGGCCCACACCGGCCAGTACCGCAAGGGCGGCGCCCCCTACGTGACGCATCCGCTGGCCGTGGCCGAGATCCTGGCCGGCTGGCGCCTCGACGTGCAGACCCTGATCGCGGCGCTGCTGCACGACGTGGTGGAGGACACCGGCGTCACCTCCGAGGAGATCGCGCAGGAGTTCGGCAAGCCGGTCGCCAACCTGGTGGACGGTGTCACCAAGCTCGACCGCATCCACTTCGAGAACAAGGCGCAGGCGCAGGCGGAGAACTTCCGCAAGATGCTCATGGCGATGGCGCGCGACGTGCGCGTCATCCTCATCAAGCTGGCCGACCGCCTGCACAACATGCGCACCCTGGACGCGATGGCGCCGGAGAAGATCCACCGCATCGCCCAGGAGACCCTGGAGATCTACGCCCCCATCGCCAACCGCCTGGGACTCAACCAGGTCTACCAGGAACTGGAGGACATCTCCTTCCAACACCTGCACCCCAACCGCTACAAGGTGATCGAGAAGGCGGTGAAGGCGGCGCGCGGCAACCGTTCCGAGGTGGTGGACAAGATCCGCTCAAGCATCGAGCAGAAGCTGGAAGAGGCCCACATCCCCGCCACGGTATGGGGACGGGAAAAGCACCTGCACAGCATCTACCGCAAGATGCACGAGAAGCAGCTGGCCTTCTCCGAGGTGTTCGACATCTACGGCTTCCGGGTGATGGTGGAGGATGTGCCCCAGTGCTACCTGGCCCTCGGCGCGCTGCATGCCCTGTACAAGCCCATCCCCGGCAAGTTCAAGGACTACATCGCCATCCCCAAGCCGAACGGTTACCAGTCGCTGCACACCACGCTGTTCGGCCCCTTCGGCGCCCCCCTGGAGGTGCAGATCCGCACCTCGGAGATGCACCGCATCGCCGAGGCGGGCGTGGCCTCGCACTGGATCTACAAGAGCAGCGACGCCTCCATCTCCGAGGTCCAGCGCCGTACCCACCAGTGGCTGCAGGGCCTGCTCGACCTGCAGGCGGACAGCCGCGACTCGGTGGAATTCCTCGAACACATCAAGGTCGACCTGTTCCCTGACGAGGTCTACGTGTTCACGCCCAAGGGCGCGATCATCTCCCTGCCGCGCGGCGCCACGGCGGTGGACTTCGCCTACTCGGTGCATACCGACGTGGGCAACCACTGCGTCGGCGTGAAGATCAACGGCGAGTTCATGCCGCTCTCCACGCCGCTGCGCAACGGTGACCGGGTGGAGATCCTCACCTCCGAGTCCGCGCGCCCCAACCCGGCCTGGGCGCACTTCGCCTTCACCGGCAAGGCGCGCGCCAACATCCGCAACGCCCTCAAGCACGTGCACCAGAGCGAGTCCATCGGCCTCGGCCAGCGCCTGCTGGAGCAGGCCCTGAAGGCCCTGGGCAGCGACTGCAAGAGCCTGGGCGAGGGCGCCTGGGAGCGCTTCCAGAAGGAGACGGGGCGCGGCCGCGACGAGACCCTGGAGGAGATCGGCCTGGGCAAGAAGCTCGCCTTCGTGGTGGCGCGCCAGCTGCTGCTGCGCGACAACGACCCGGCGACGCCCGCCAAGTCCGCGGGGCCGATGCTGGTGCATGGCGCCGAGGGCGTGGCGGTGAAGCTGGGCAAGTGCTGTCGCCCCATCCCCGGCGACCCGATCATCGGCCAGATCAAGAAGGAAAAGGGCCTCATCATCCACACCCACGACTGCACCCAGGTGCGGCACTACCGCGAAGACCCCGAGAAATGGGTGGACGTCGCCTGGGCCGCGGAACTCGACAAGCTGTTCGAGGTGGGCATCAAGGTGGTGGTGGCCAACCAGCGCGGCGTGCTCGCCAAGGTGGCGGCGGCGATCGCCAACGAGGGCTCGGACATCGACAACGTGCACATGGAGGAGGAGGCCGGTTCCTACACCAACCTCTACTTCACGGTCAGCGTGCAGAACCGCCTGCACCTTGCGCGCCTGATGCGCGCCCTGCGCGGCCTGCACGAGGTGGTGCGGATCCAGCGCATGAAGGGCGGGGGCGAGCGCAGCCCCACCAGCCCGGCCTGAGCCGGGGTGACGAATGGATCAGTGCTGAACTAGCGCAGATAGCCCTCGTGCTCCAGCTTGAGGACGATGCGGGCCACCGCCTCCTCGACGCTGTACTGCGCGGTGTCGATCACCAGCTCCGGCGCCTCGGGCACCTCGTAGGGGTCGGAGACGCCGGTGAACTCGGGGATCAGGCCCGCGCGCGCCTTGGCATACAGGCCCTTGCGGTCGCGCCCCTCGCACACCTCGATGGCGGTGGAGACGTGCACCTCGATGAAGCCGCCCCAGGGCTCGATCATGTCGCGCACCGCGCGCCGCGTCTGGCGGTAGGGGGCAATGGGGGCGCAGATGGCGATGCCGCCATGCTTGGTGATCTCGCTCGCCACGTAGCCGATGCGGCGGATGTTGATGTCGCGGTGCTCCTTGGAGAAGCCCAGCTCGCTCGACAGGTTGCGCCGCACCACGTCGCCGTCCAGCAGGGTCACGCGCCGCCCGCCCATCTCCATGAGCTTGACCGTGAGGGCGCGCGCGATGGTCGACTTGCCGGCGCCGGAGAGGCCGGTGCAGAACACCGTGAAGCCCTGGCGGCTGCGCGGCGGATAGGCCTTGGCCAGCTCCGTCAGCACCTCGGGGTAGGAATACCACTCCGGCACGCGCGAGCCCTGCATCATGCGGCGATGCAGTTCCGCGCCGTTCATGCGCAGCACGCGGCTGCCCTCCGGCACCTCGTCCTCGGACATGAACTCGTCGCGGTCCTCGACATAGACCAGGCGCGGGAAGGGCACCAGCTCCAGCCCCAGGTGCTCGCGCGCGAGGCTGCGCACCGCGGCCATGTCACCGCCGCGCCGCAGTTCGCCGGAACCGACCCACTCACCCCCGACCACCAGCTGGGTGCAGCCGTGGTTGCGCGCGATCAAGGCCTTGTGCAGGACCTCGCGATCGCCTTCCGGCAGGGTCATGAGCGGGCTGATGGTGAGCAGCGTGGTGGGCGCCGGGAAGCGCGGCTGCAGGGCCTGGCAGGCACGGATGCGGCTGAAGTGCGCGGCGTCGTGCACCGGGTCGGCGCCGCCCGCCACCTGGATCAGCAGGTTGGCCTCGCGCTGCACCGCGGAACGCAGGAAGAACTCGTAGTGCATGCGGTGCATGGGCTGCGAGGGCATCACGCCGAGGACACGGCGCCAGCCGCGCTTGGCGAACTGCGCGCGGGTCTCGGCGGGGGTCAGGCGCAGGGTGAGGAAGTCATGTCGCGGCGGCAGGGCCACGCCCTCGACATGGCCGGCGAGGTAGACCTGGCCGGCACTGCCCGCGGCCTCCAGGTAGGGGTAGCCGGAGGCGCGTGCCCAGGCCTCTTCCTGCTCGGGTTCGACCGGCCAGACCTCGCTCACGTGCAGGATCGCCGGCATGAAACCCTCGGCGTCGCGCAGGGCGACGCGGCTGCCGGGCGTCAGGCCCTTGGCGGCCTTCTCGCTCACCGCCAGCATCACCGGACGCGCCCAGAAACGGCCGTCCGCGAGCTGCAGGCGGCTCAGCACCGCCTCCATGTCGGCACTCCCCATGAAGCCGGTGAGCGGCGCCAGTGCGCCGGTGAGGAGCAGTTCCAGCTCGCACAGCTGCCGCCAGTCCAGGTCGATGGAGGGGAAGTCCAGCGCCTCGCGCTTGAGGGCCTCGGCGCGATAGGCATCGCACAGCATGATCGGCAATTCGCCGCCGTAAGGGGGGATGAGGTTTTCCATTGTGGGTCAGCAGGCTTGCGGATAGGCGGAGAAGAAGGCGGCGGTGAAATCGGCGATGCGCGCCTCGGGCAGGACGTTGATGCCGGCGGCGGCCTTGCGCCCGCCGCCGGTGTCGAACTGCTTGCACAACTCGTCCGCGCCGGCGCGGTTGCGCAGCGGCGCGCGCACGCTCACCACGTAGTGCCCCTTGGGAGAACGCGTCAGCAGGGCATGCGCGCGGCCCGGGTTGGCGGTGGCCAGCTCGTTTGCGTAGACGCCGCTGGCGCGCCGCGCCCAGGCCGCGTCCGGCAGGATGAACACCGCGCCACCGGCGCGCGCCTCCGCCGCGGCCACCGCGCGCGCGCGCGCCATGTCGGCGGCATAGCCGTCGCGCAGGGTGCGGAACTCGGGCGCCTCGCGGATGAAGGCGAAGGGGTCCGTGTAGCCGTGCAGGGCACGGTACAACTCGGCGGGGTGGTAATGCAGATCGTCCAGGCCGTCGCCGTAGCCGTTGTAGTTGAGGCACTCGCCGAGCTCGCGCAGGGTGTCGAGCTGGGCGTCCGTGTAGCCGAGCGGCGCCGCGGCCTGGCGCGCCGCCTCGTGCAGGTTGTCGCCGAACGCGGCAGCCACCGCCCAGGGCCGAAAGCGCCCGCCGATGGCGCGGTCGACCAGGAGGCTGGTGCAGACCTCGGCGGCGGTGTCGATGGTGGCGTGAAAGCCCGGATGCACGGGCAGCTCGCCCGGGTTGTGATGGTCGAACCACTGCACCGTGACGCCGCGCGCGAGCAGCTCGGCGAGCGCCTGGGCGTTCTTCTCCACGGCGATGTCTAGTGCGGTGATGCTGTCGCCGGCCTGGGCGTCGATGCGCTTCAACAGGCCGATGTCGCGCTTCACGCCGGTGACCAGCACGCCCTCGCGCGGCTCGGCCAGGCGCAGCTGGTGCAAGGCGCAGATGCCGTCGGCATCGCCATTGAAGGCGTCGAAATGCGTCATGCCGGGCTCACTTCGTCGCCGGCGCGGGGACTGCCTGCACCGGTGCGGCCGCCTTGCCGGCATCCGCGTAGGCGCCGAGGAATTCGATCTTCGCCTTCGCACGCAGGTCCTTGAGGGCGGCGGCGGCGGCCTCGCGCTTGCGGGTATTGACGAGATAGCGCTCGATCCCCGCGCGAGCCTGCTCCAGGGTCACCGGCTGACCTTGCGAACCGGCGACGACGATGAGGTTGACGGCGCCGGGGGCGTCCACGGTCATCGCCTGGCCGTCGCGCATCTGCGCCAGGCGCGGCACCAGGTCGGCGGGCAGCATCTCGGCGGGTTTGGTGGTTTACGAGACGCGCGCCTGGATGTTCTGCTCGCGCAGCCACTTGGCCAGGTCGTCGAGGCTGTGGCTGGCGGCGACCTGGGCCTTCACCGACTCGGCGTTGCCGGCGGTCACCGGGATGCTGATCTCCTGCAGGCGGTAGATGCGCCGCTCGCTGAACAGCTCCGGATGCTTGGCGAAGTAGTCGCCGATCTCCTGCTCGCTCGGCTTGGCGACGCCCGCGGTCAATTTTTCCACCGCCGCCTGCGCGAGGACCTGGGTACGCGCGGCCTCGAGGGCCAGCTTCACGTCCGCATCCTGCTCCAGCTTGTCGGCGACGGCCTTCTGCGCCAGCAGCTGCTGCTCGACCAGGACGTTCAGCACCTTGTTGGCGGCCTGCTTGGCGTGGTCCGGATCGAGCTTGCCGAGCTTGTCCAGCTCGCGGTTCAGCTGCGGGATGCTGATGGCCTGATCGTTGACCTTGGCGGCCGCCTCGCCGGTGTCGCCCCCCATCTTGTCGCAACCGGAAATGGAAACCGCCAGGGCCAGCACCAGTGCGCCCGGAACAAAACGCTGCATCGTCTTCATTGTCTCTCTCGTTGTCGTGAAAATCGTACTCAAAGGATGCTCGCGGCATGGTCCGCGAGACGCGAACGCTCGCCGCGCGCGAGGGTGATGTGGCCGTTGTGCGCCCAGCCCTTGAAGCGGTCGACCACGTAGGTGAGGCCGGAGCTGCCCTCGGTCAGGTAAGGCGTGTCGATCTGCGCGATGTTGCCCAGGCACACCACCTTGGTGCCGGGGCCGGCGCGCGTGATCAGGGTCTTCATCTGCTTCGAGGTGAGGTTCTGCGCCTCGTCGATGATGAGGAACTTGTTGATGAAGGTGCGGCCGCGCATGAAGTTGAGCGACTTCACCTTGATGCGCGAGCGGATCAGGTCCTGCGTCGCCGCACGGCCCCACTCGCCCGCCTCCTCGTCGGTGCTGTTGAGCACGTCGAGGTTGTCCTCCAGCGCGCCCATCCAGGGGGTCATCTTCTCCTCCTCGGTGCCGGGCAGGAAGCCGATGTCCTCGCCCACCGGCACGGTGACCCGGGTCATGATGATCTCGCTGTAGACCTTGTGCTCGAGGATCTGCGTCAGACCGGCGGCGAGCGTGAGCAGGGTCTTGCCGGTGCCGGCCTGGCCGAGCAGGGTGACGAAGTCGATCTCCGGGTCCATCAGCACGTTGAGGGCGAAGTTCTGCTCGCGGTTGCGCGCGGTGATGCCCCATACGGCGTTCTTGTGGTGCGAATAGTCCCTGGTCGTCGCCAGGGTCGCGGTCTTGCCCTCGACGGCGGTGACGATGGCCTGGAAGGGGTTGGGCCCCTCCTGCCAGACGAACTGGTTGACCAGCATGGACGGGCACAGCGGGCCCGTGAGGCGGTAGTAGGAGCGCCCGTCCTTCTGCCATGACTCCATGCCCTTGCCGTGCTTGTCCCAGAAGTCCGCCGGCAGTTCCATGACGCCGGTGTACAGGAGGTCGGTGTCCTCCAGGACCTTGTCGTTGAAGTAGTCCTCGGCGGCGAAGCCCATGGCGCGGGCCTTGATGCGCATGTTGATGTCCTTGGACACCAGCACCACCTCGCGCTCCGGCTGCACCTGGCGCAGGTGCGCGACCACGCCGAGGATCTGGTTGTCGCCCGTGCTGTAGGGAAGCATGGCGAGGATGTCCCGCTCCACCGGCTCGGTCTGCAGGAACAGGCGGCCGGTCGCCGCCTTGTGGCTGTGCGAGGCGAGGTCCGCGCCGGACTGGATGTCGTGTTCCGTGGGGCTGACGATGTCGTCGAGGAAGCGGCTGACCTGGCGGGCGTTGCGCGCCACCTCGGACATGCCCTTCTTGTTATGGTCCAGTTCCTCCAGGGTCATCATCGGCAGATAGATGTCGTGTTCCTGGAAGCGGTACAGCGAGGTGGGGTCGTGCAGCAGGACGTTGGTGTCGAGGACGAACAGCTTGGTGAGGGGTTTCGACTTGGAGCGACTCGCGGACTTCGGCTTGCTTGCGGGCTTGGCAGGCATCTAGGGGCACCCTCGCTAGTGGTGGTGGGGAATTACAAGGTACGCACGAATTCGAGCACTTCCTGGGCGTGGTTGGGCACCTTCACGCCGCGCCACTCCCGAGCCAGTCGGCCCTGGGCATCGATGACGAAGGTGCTGCGCTCCACGCCGCGCACCTGTTTGCCATACATGTTCTTCAGCTTCATGACACCGTAGGCCTCGCACACCCGCTCGTCCGGATCGGAGAGCAGTTCGAACGGCATGCCGAGCTTGGCCTTGAAGCCCTCATGTGATTTGAGGCTGTCGCGCGAGACCCCGAGCACCTCGCAGCCGAGTGCCTGGAACAGGGGATACAGCTCGGCGAAGTCCCGACCCTCCGTGGTGCAGCCAGGCGTGTTGTCCTTGGGGTAGAAATAGAGCACGAGGGCATGCCCCTTGGCCTGGCTGAGTTTGAAGGTCTTGCCGCCGGTGCTGGGGGCTTCGAAATCAGGCGCGGGGGGGAATTCCATTGCGTGGGCTGTCCGTCGTTTTCGTCGCGGCCATTATCGGCGGGCTTTTTGACAGCGGCAACCGGGCCATCCACGACAAGCCCCGCATGGCGGCCCGAGCGGCCGCCATGCGGGCGGGCCGTCACTTCAGCTTCTTGATGCCCATCACCCCCAGCACGTATTTCTCGTACAGGGGCTCGGTGGTGCCCTTCTTCATCTTGCGCAGGAAGTACTTCTCGAACGCGATCTTCGCCAGGTGCACCCACTTGCCCTCGCGGAACCAGTTGACGTTGCGCGGCGGGATCTGCGGCAGGGCCACGAAGGCCGCGCCGGTGTCGCCAAAGTCGGCGAGGCAGATCGCGTTCCAGGTCGCCTTCTGGTCCGGCGCCTTGCCGTCCAGCACGTTGCGGATGTTGTGGGCGGTGGCGCGCACCATGGTCTCGATCATGTAGCCGGTCTTCGGCGCGCCGGTGGGCACCGGCGTCGCCTCGACCGGCGGGATCGCCACGCACACGCCCACGGCGTAGACGTTCGGGTACTTGGGGTTGCGCTGGTGCTCGTCGATGGTGATGAAGCCGCGCGGATTGGTCAGGCCCTCGATGCCGAACACCGCGTCGATGCCCTTGAAGGCCGGCAGCATCATGGAGTACTTGAACGGCAGTTCATGCTCCTTCTTCACCTGGCCGTCCTCGGTGTACTCCGTCACGTGCATCTTGCCCGCCTCCACCTTGGTGACCTTGGCGTTGCAGATCCACTTGATGTGGCGATGCCGCATGGCCGACTCCATCAGGCCCTTGGAATCGCCCACGCCGCCGAGGCCGAGGTGACCGATGTAGGGTTCGGCGGTGACGAAGGTCATGGGCACCTTGCTGCGGATGCGGCGGCGGCGCAGGTCTGTGTCCATGATGAAGGCGAACTCGTAGGCCGGACCGTAGCAGGACGCGCCCTGCGCCGCGCCCACCACCACCGGCCCCGGCTCCTTGACGAAGGTGTCCCAGGCCCTGCCCGACTCGACCGCGTGGTCGACGTGGCAGACCGACTGGGTATGGCCGTTGGGGCCCAGGCCTTCCACCTCATCGAAGGCCAGCTTGGGCCCGGTGGCGATGATCAGGTAGTCGTAGGCCAGGGAGCTGCCGTCTTCCAGTTCGAGACGGTTCTCCGCGGGGTGCACGCGGGTGCAGGCCTTGGCGACGAAGCCGATGCCCTTGCGCTCCAGCAGCGGGCCGACCTCCAGCGTGATGTCGTCGCGTGTGCGCCAGTTCACCGCCACCCAGGGGTTGGAGGGCGTGAACTGGAAATAGGGGTGGTTGGAGACGACCGTGATCTTGTCTTCCGAACGCGCCTCGTTGCGCATTTCGTAGGCCATGGACATGCCGCCGATGCCGGCGCCGAGGATGACGATGTGTGCCATTGTTGTCTCTCCCCTCACCAGACGAAGATCTTCGCCATGGCGTCCAGCCCGTCCTCGACGATCTTCTGCAGTTCGTCGGGACAGTCCTCGCGCTCGATGACGAACGTGGTGTACGCGGACAGGCTCTTCAAGGCGCAGGCGATCTTCGCCACTTCATCCGCCAGCTCGGGGGAAATGTTCACCCCGGGCTGCAGTTGCCAGTTTTTCTTTTCAGGCATCTCTCCATCCTTCTGTCAGGTTTAGGGAGCCTGCCTTCAGCAAGCCCCGTACCAGGCGCAACAAAAACAGCAACGCTTTGTTTTTGAATGGAAAAATCGCCGAATCCGGGGCCTTCTTCACCTTGTCATGACACTCCCGTCATGACAACAAAATATGATCTGTCATGACACCCATCCGGAGACGTCATGATTTCCGTCGAGCTGCAGAGCCTGATCGAGGCGCACGACCAACCCTTCGTCGTCATCGACCGCGACTACCGCATCGTCGCCGCCAACCGGCGCTACTGTCTGGCTCACGACGCCAGCGCGGGGGAGATCGTCGGCCGCCGCTGCCACGAGATCTCCCACCACTCCCCCAGGCCCTGCCACGAGAACGGCGAGCAATGCCCGCACCGCGCCGTGTTCGAGAGCGGACAAGCCGTGGAGGTCCTGCACATCCACTACGACGGCGAGCACAAGACCAGCCGCGTGCGCATCAAGGCGCACCCCATCCTCGGCACGGCGGGCGAGCGCTACCTCGGCGAGGTGGTCTATCCGCTCGACGCGGAGCTCCCGCTCGCCTGCGACGACATGCGCATGGTCGGGCACTCCCCCGCCTTCCTGCGCTGCATCGACCACCTCGCCCGCGCCGCGGAGTCCGAGGCCTCCATCCTCCTGTTCGGCGAGAGCGGCGTCGGCAAGGAACTGGCGGCACGCTACCTGCATGAGCGGTCCGCGCGCGCCAAGGGCCCGTTCATCGCCATCAACTGCGCCGCGGTGCCGGAAAACATCTTCGAAAGCGAATTGTTCGGGCACGAGCGCGGCTCCTTCACGGGCAGCGCCGCGCAGAAGAAGGGCCTATACGAACTGGCGGACGGCGGCACCCTGTTCCTCGACGAGGTCGCGGACATCCCGCTCGCGCAACAGGCGAAACTGCTGCGGGTCCTGGAGAGCGGCGAGTTCCGGCGCGTGGGCGGCACCAGCACGCTGCGCGCGGACGTGCGCATCGTCTGCGCCACCAACCGCAGCCTCCTGGACAGCGTCGACCGGGGACGTTTCCGCGAGGACCTCTACTACCGGCTAGCCGGCATCGACATCACCCTGCCCGCGTTGCGGGAACGCCGCGAGGACATCCCCGCCCTGGCCGAGATCCTGCTGACACGCCTGAGCGGCGAAGGCGGGCCGCGCTGCCACCTCGACAAGGGCGCCCTCCTGAAGCTCAAGCACTATGATTTCCCCGGCAACGTGCGGGAGTTGCGCAACCTGCTGCAAAGGGCCCTGGTCCACTGCCGTGGCGGCGTGATCACCGCGGAGGACATCGTCCTGAACGGCATGGCGGGGCACGGCGCGCCCGCCTGCGCGAGGCCCGTGGAAGCACGCCACCAGGCCTCCGGCAGCCTGAAACACATGGAAAGGGAACACATCCGGGCGCTGCTCGAACGGCACCAGGGGCACCGCCGTCTGGTCGCCGAACAGCTGGGGGTGAGCGAGCGCACCCTCTACCGCAAACTGCGCCAGCACGCGCTTGGCTGACGTCCGAGGGACGCGGAAATGCAAACGCCCCGACTGACGGGGCGTTATCTGTTGTGGCGGAGAGGGCGGGATTCGAACCCGCGGTAGGCTATTAACCTACACACGCTTTCCAGGCGTGCGACTTAAACCGCTCATCCACCTCTCCGTGAGGGGCGGGAGAATACACGGCGGGGCCTCCCGAGGCAAGGCGTGGGACGCACTGCTAGAATCCCGCGCAGCCCAACCAACGTCCTCCTTCCGTGACCCTGCGCATCCTCCTCAAGGGCCTGCTGCTGATCGCCAGCCTTGCCGTGCTGGGCTTCCTCGTCAACACCCTGCAGGAGGGCGACGTCCTCAGCGAGCGCTGGATCGACGCCCAGGTACGCGGCCAGGGGCTGCGCGGCGAGCTGGTCTTCCTCGGCATCGCCGGCGTGGCCACGGCGGTGGGCTTTCCGCGCCAGGTGGTGGCCTTTCTCGGCGGCTATGCCTTCGGCTTCGCCTATGGCACCTTGCTGGCGGTGCTCGGCACCCTGCTGGGCAGCCTCATGGCCTTCTTCTATGCCCGGTGGTTCGGCCGCGCACTGGTCCTGCACCGTTTTCCCCGGCGCATCCGCAAGCTGGACGAGGTGCTCTCCGGGCACCCATTCACCATGGCGGTGATCCTGCGCCTGCTGCCGGTCGGCAGCAACGTCGCCACCAACCTGGTCGCCGGCGTCTGCAGCGTCGCCGCCCTCCCCTTCCTTGCCGGCAGCGGCGTCGGCTACCTGCCACAGACCGTGGTGTTCGCGCTCGCCGGCAGCGGCGTCAATTTCGACCCCGAGGTGCGCCTGACCCTTGCCATCGTCCTGTTCGTGGTCTCCAGCCTCCTGGGCGCCTGGCTGTATCGCCGCCATCGGCAGGCGGCCGCGTCGGCCTCGGAGAACGAAGGGTCGGAGGCCGACCCACAATAAAAAAGGCGCCACGAAGGCGCCTTTTTCAATACTACCCTGCTGCTTCTTACTTCTTCTTGCCAGCCTTCTTGGCAGCCACCGCATCCTTGAACGCCTTGCCCGGCTTGAAGGCGGGCACGGTGGTCGCAGCGATCTTGATCGCGGCGCCCGTCTGCGGGTTCTTGCCGGTACGAGCGGCACGCTTGCGGGCTTCAAAGGTACCGAAGCCGATCACGCTAACCGAATCACCCTTCGCCACTGCTTCCGTGATGGTGTCCAGCACAGCTTCCAGCGCGCGACCAGCGGCGGCCTTGGACATATCAGTTTTGGCGGCAACGGCATCGATGAATTCAGATTTGTTCATGCTGTGTCTCCTGTGTAACGTCATGGGCTATGACAGGCGCATCATAGCAAGACAATTGGCCGAAAAGGCAACTACCAGTTGGTTTCCCGCTCAGGTGAGGCAGAAATTTTGTGGATCGTGAGGTCCGCGCCATTGAATTCCTCCTCGGCATCCAGACGCAGGCCGAAGGCCAGTTTCAACACGCCATAGACCAGCGCGCCACCGGCCACGGCGATGCCCACCCCGGCCAAAGTCCCCATCAGCTGTGAGGAAAAGCTCACCCCGCCCACGCCTCCCAGGGCCTGCAGGCCGAAGATACCGGCGGCGATACCGCCCCAGGCACCGCACAGGCCGTGCAGGGGCCACACACCGAGCACGTCGTCGATCCTCCAGCGGTTCTGGGTGATGGTGAACATCACCACGAACAGGGCGCCGGCGACCGCGCCAGTGGCCAGTGCGCCCACCGGGTGCATCAGGTCCGAACCCGCACACACGGCGACCAGACCGGCGAGGGGGCCGTTGTGGATGAAGCCAGGGTCGTTCCTGCCCACGAGCAGGGCCGCCAGCGTGCCGCCCACCATGGCCATGAGCGAGTTCACGGCGACCAGGCCGGAGACCACCTCGAGCTTCTGCGCCGACATCACGTTGAAGCCGAACCAGCCGACGGTGAGGATCCACGCGCCGAGCGCCAGGAAGGGGATGCTGGAGGGCGGGTGCGCCGACACCATGCCGTCGTGGCGATAGCGGCCGCGCCGCGCGCCGAGCAACAGGACCGCCGGCAGGGCGATCCAGCCGCCCACGGCGTGCACCACCACGGAACCGGCGAAGTCGTGGAACTCCGCGCCGAAACTGCCGGCCAGCCAAGCCTGGAAACCGAGGTTCTTGTTCCACACCAGGCCCTCGAAAAAGGGATAGACGAAGCCGACCAGCAGGAAGGTGGCGGCGAGCTGCGGGTGGAACTTGGCGCGCTCGGCGATGCCGCCGGAGATGATGGCGGGGATGGCGGCGGCGAAGGTCAGCAGGAAGAAGAACTTCACCAGATCGTAGCCGTTCTTCTCCGCCAGCACGGCGGCGCCGCTCATGAAGTCGACACCGTAGGCCACGCCATAGCCGATGAAGAAGTAAGCGATGGTCGAGACGGAGAAATCGGTGAGGATCTTCACCAGGGCATTGACCTGGTTCTTCTTGCGCACCGTGCCCAGTTCGAGAAAGGCGAAGCCGGCGTGCATCGCCAGCACCATGATGGCGCCGAGCAGCACGAACAGGACATCGGCACCGGATTTGAACGCATCCATTTGGGTCTCCAGGAAAAAACTCGCACCCAATAAGCAAGACTTGTGCCTCTTAGTGGTGCACGCAACCCCCTATTTTCATTGGCGCGCACCAAAAATAAACGCCCCATTGCGGGGCGTTGCGACCGGCAAGGCACCATAGTAGTGCCTCAGCTCGTCTTCTTCTCCTCGTCGTCGATGCGATCGAGCTCCGCCTCCAGTTCCTCCTCGCTCAGGGGTTTGTAGGCCTCCGGCTCCTCCACCGGCGCCTGGGCCCGCTTGCGCACCAGCCAGCCGGCCACCAGGACCCCCAGCTCATAGAGCAACCAAAGCGGCACCGCGAGCATGATCTGCGACACCACGTCCGGTGGCGTGAAGATGGCGCCGATCACGAAGGCGCCGACGATCACGTAGGGGCGCGCCTCCTTGAACTGGGCGATCTCGACCATGCCCATCATGGCGAGCGCCACGACGATGATGGGCACCTCGAAAGTGATGCCGAAGGCGAGGAACATGGTGATGACGAAATCGAGGTACTTGCCGATGTCCGTCATCACCGCCACGCCCTGCGGGGCGATGCCGACGATGAAGCCGAACACGACGGGGAACACCAGGAAATAGGCGAAGGCCATGCCGCAGGCGAACAAAACCAGGCTGGCCACCACCATGGGCAGGATGAAGCGTTTCTCGTGGCTGTACAGGCCCGGCGCGACGAAGGCCCAGATCTGGTAGAGGAGATACGGCAGGGCGACCAGGAAGGCCGCCATCATGGCCACCTTCACCGGCACGAAGAACGGCGTCACCACCTCGGTGGCGATCATCTGACCGCCCTGCGGCAGCTTGCTCAGGAGCGGCTGGGCGAGCAGGCTGTAGAGGTCGTTGGCCCAGGGAAACAGGCAGGCGAACACGACGATCCAGGCGATCACCATGCGCAACAGGCGGTCGCGCAGTTCCAAGAGGTGGGAAATGAAGGTTTCCTGGCCGTCGATCTGCATGGCGGGGTTGCGTCGTCAGGCCTTGGGGGGGGCCGGCTCGGCGTTCTCGGCCTTCGGGGTCGCGTCCGCGACGGCGTCCGGGGCGGTCACCGCGGCCTGTTCCGCCTGCAGCTTTTCATACTCGCGCACGGTGAGTCCGCCGTCGGTCCTGCCCATGGCCTCCATCACCTTGCTGATCTGGCCGGTCTCCTCGGCGACGCCCTCCTCCACGCGCTGCACCGTCTCGTTGGCCATGATCTCGTACTTCTGCGCGCTGTCCTTCATCTCCTGCTGCATCTTGCGCAGCTCTTCCAGGCGCATGTCGCGGTCGATGTCCTGCTTGACCTGGGAGACGTAGCGGTTCAGGCGCCCGAGCCACTGGCCGGCGGTGCGCGCCACCTTGGGCAGGCGCTCGGGGCCGATGACCAGCAGGGCGACGACGCCGATGACCAGGAGTTCGCTGAAGCCAATGTCGAACATAGCAAGCGTTCAGTTGGCAGTCGCCTGTCGGCAGCTGAAACCTGCCAACCGCGGACTGCCCGCCATCAACTTTGTTGTTTGTCCTTGACCTCGCCCTCGATGGTGGTGCCCTGGGTCTCGCCACGCGGCAGCTCGGTGGGCTTGTTCTTTTCCTCGCCCATGGCTTCCTTGAAGTTCTTCACGGCACCGCCGAGGTCGCCGCCGATGTTGCGCAGTTTCTTGGTGCCGAAGACCAGCAGCACGATCACCAGAACGATCAGCCAATGCCAGATGCTGAAGGAACCCATTTCTCTCTCCTAAAAATCACATGGGGCGGAGCGGTCCGCCACCCATTACGTGGACATGCAGGTGCATGACTTCCTGGCCGCCGCCGCGGCCGGTGTTGATGATGGTGCGGAAGCCGTCCGCGAGACCCTGCTCCTTGGCCAGCACGGGGGCCAGCAGGAGGATGCGCCCCAAGAGCCCCTCTTCCGCGGGACGCGCGTCGGCAAGCGAGTCGAGGTGCATCTTCGGCACGATCATGAAGTGCACCGCCGCCGCCGGGCGGATGTCGTGGAAGGCGATCAGCTCGTCGTCCTCGTAGACCTTGCGGCTGGGGATCTCGCCCGCGACGATCCTGCAGAAGATGCAATCGCTGCTCATGCCTGCTCCTTGCGTGCCGCCTTCTCGGCAATCCCGGACAGCCCCTCGCGGCGTGCCAGTTCGGCGAGGATCTCCTCGGGGCGGATGCCCTGCTGGGCCAGCAGGACCAGGCTATGAAACCATAGATCGGCGGTCTCATAGACGATTTTCTCGCGCACCCCGTCCTTGGCGGCCATGATGGTCTCGGCCGCCTCCTCCGCCACCTTCTTGAGGATGGCGTCCAGGCCCTTGTGGTAGAGCTTGGCCACGTAGGAGGACTGGGGATCGGCCTGCTTGCGGGCCTCCAGGGTCGCCGCCAGGCGGGCCAGGATCTCGGCGTCGTTCATTTCTTGTAGATCTCGTGCGGGTCCTTGAGCACCGGATCGACCGCCTGCCACTGCCCCTGCTCCAGAACCTGGAAGAAGCAGCTGTGGCGGCCGGTGTGGCAGGCGATGTCGCCGGCCTGCTCGACCTTGAGCAGGATCACGTCCTCGTCGCAGTCGGTGCGGATCTCCTTCACCTTCTGCGTGTGGCCGGACTCTTCGCCCTTGTGCCACAGCTTCTTGCGCGAGCGCGACCAGTAGATGGCCTCGCCCTTCTCGGCGGTCAGCTTGAGCGCCTCGCGGTTCATCCACGCCACCATGAGGATGTCGCCGGTGGCGGCGTCCTGGGCGATCGCCGGCACCAGGCCGTCTTCCGACCAGTTGATCTTGTTCAGCCAGGCCTCGTTCTTGCTCATAGCCGCACCTCGATGCCCTGTTCCCGCATGTGGCGCTTGGCCTGTTCCACGGTGAACTCGCCGAAGTGGAAGATGCTGGCCGCGAGTACCGCGTCGGCGCCGCCCTTCTTCACGCCGTCGGCGAGGTGCTGCAGGTTGCCGACGCCGCCGCTGGCGATCACCGGGATGTTCACCGCGTCGGCCACGGCACGCGTCAGGTTGAGATCGAAGCCGATCTTCGCACCGTCGCGGTCCATGCTGGTGAGCAGGAGCTCGCCCGCGCCCAGGGCCTCCATCTTCCTCGCCCACTCCACGGCGTCCAGGCCGGTGGGGCGGCGGCCGCCGTGGGTGAAGATCTCCCACTTCGGCGCGGCACCCCAGACGGTCTGCTTGGCGTCGATGGCGACGACGATGCACTGCGAGCCGAAGCGGTCGGAGCAGTCCTTGACCAGTTGCGGGTTGGTCACCGCCGCGGTGTTGATCGAGACCTTGTCCGCGCCGGCATGCAGCAGGCGGCGCACGTCGTCGACCGCGCGCACGCCGCCACCCACCGTGAGGGGGATGAAGACCTGCGCGGCCACGTCCTCGATGATGTGCAGGATCAGGTCGCGGTCGTCGGAGCTGGCGGTGATGTCGAGGAAGGTGAGTTCGTCGGCGCCCTGCTCGTCGTAGCGGCGCGCGATCTCCACGGGGTCGCCGGCGTCGCGCAGGTTGACGAAGTTGACGCCCTTGACGACGCGCCCGGCGGTCACGTCCAGGCAGGGGATGATGCGTTTCGCGAGGCCCATGGATGTCTGCGGATCAGCGTGCGCTCAGTTCGTCGGCCAGGGCCTGGGCAGCGGCGAAATCGAGGGTGCCCTCGTAGATGGCGCGGCCGGTGATGGCGCCCATGATGCCCTCGTCCTGCACCGCGCACAGCTTGCGCACGTCGTCCAGGTTGGTGAGGCCGCCGCTGGCGATCACCGGGATGGTCAGCGCCTGCGCCAGCTTCACCGTGGCCTCGATGTTGACGCCACTGAGCATGCCGTCGCGGCCGATGTCGGTGTACACCACGGACTCCACGCCGTAATCCTCGAAACGCTTCGCGAGGTCGACCACGTCGTGGCCGGTGACCTTGGACCAGCCCTCCACCGCCACCTTGCCGTCCTTGGCGTCGAGGCCGACGATGATGTGGCCGGGGAAGGCGATGCAGGCATCGTGCAGGAAGCCGGGGTTCTTCACCGCCGCGCTGCCGATGATCACGTAGGTGATGCCGTCGTCGAGGTAGCGCTCGATGGTGTCGAGGTCGCGGATGCCGCCGCCCAACTGCACGGGGATCTCGTCGCCCATGGCGTCGGTGATCGCCTTGATCGCCGCCTCGTTCACCGGCTTGCCGGCGAAGGCGCCGTTCAGGTCCACCAGGTGCAGGCGGCGCGCGCCGCTCGCCAGCCACTTCGCGGCCATCTCCGCCGGGTTGCTGGAGAACACCGTGGCGCTGTCCATCTCGCCCTGCTTGAGGCGAACGCACTGGCCATCTTTCAGATCGATCGCGGGAATGATCAGCATGCAATCAGGTCCTTCAGTTTCAAACGTCCCAGGTCACGAAATTGGCGAGCAGGCGCAGGCCGGCGGCCGCGCTCTTCTCGGGGTGAAACTGCACGGCGAACAGGTTGTCGCGCGCCACCGCGCAGGTGAATTCGAAAGGGTATTCGCTGACGCCGGCCGCCACCGACTTGTCGGCCGGATCGCAGTAGTAGCTGTGCACGAAGTAGAAGCGCGCGCCGTCGTCGATGCCCTGCCACAGGGGATGCGCCTGGGTCTGGCGCACATTGTTCCAGCCCATGTGCGGCACCTTCAGCTTGTTGCCCTCGGCGTCGCGCATCGCCGCCTCGGGGAAGCGCTTCACCTCGCCGCCGAGCAGGCCCAGGCAGGGCGTATCGCCCTCCTCGCTGTGCGCGAACAGGACCTGCAGGCCCATGCAGATACCGAGAAAGGGCTTGTTCGCGGCGGCGTCCAGGACCACCTGGCGCAGGTGGTGCGCCTCGATCTCCGCCATGCAGTCCGGCGCCGCGCCCTGTCCCGGGAACACCACGCGCGAGGCGGCGGCGATCAGGGCCGGGTCGTCGGTGACCGCCACCGTCGCGCCGGGCGCCACGTGCTCCAGGGCCTTGCGCACGGAGTGCAGGTTGCCCATGCCGTAGTCGATCACGGCGATGTCCACGCCCATCACAGCGTCCCCTTGGTCGAGGGCATGACGCCGGCCATGCGCTCGTCGCGTTCCAGGGCCATGCGCAGGGCGCGGCCGAATGCCTTGAACACGGTCTCGGCCTGGTGGTGGGCATTGACGCCGCGCAGGTTGTCTATGTGCAGGGTCACGCCGGCATGGTTGACGAAGCCCTGGAAGAACTCGCGGAACAGGTCGACGTCGAAGTCGCCGATGCGCGCGCGCGTGAACTCGCAATGGAACTCCAGGCCGGGCCGGCCGGACAGGTCGATCACCACGCGCGACAGGGCCTCGTCCAGCGGCACGTAGGCGTGGCCGTAGCGGCGGATGCCCTTCTTGTCGCCGACGGCCTTGGCGAAGGCCTGGCCGAGGGTGATGCCGATGTCCTCGGCGGTATGGTGCGCGTCGATGTGCAGGTCGCCCTTGGCCTGGATGTCGAGGTCGACGAGGCCGTGGCGCGCCACCTGGTCGAGCATGTGCTCGAGGAAGGGCACGCCGGTGTCGAGGCGGCACTGGCCGGTGCCATCGAGGTCGAGGACGACGCGGATCTGGGTTTCCAGGGTGTTACGGGAGATGTCGGCTTGCCGCATGGGGGATACCGGAGAGGACGAGTGGGCGCGGGGATGGGGACGCTAGGCAGCGGTCAGGAAGGCGTTGGAAGGCGGTGTTCGTGGCAACGGCCCAGGTTCACGTCGAGCAAGGAAATCCGGGCCGCATGATAACATCACCCACGCCCCCGGACTCCAGCCCGGGGGCAGACTTTTATTCGCATCTTCCGCCCGCGTCTCCGTCGCCAATCTCGTTCACGCCCTCGCCATGAACCGATACTGGAGCGCCGTCGTGCACGGCCTCACCCCCTACGTCCCCGGCGAGCAGCCGAAGCTGCCGGACCTGATCAAGCTCAACACCAACGAGAACCCCTACCCGCCCTCGCCGCGCGTCCTCGCCGCCGTGCAGGCGGAGGTGGGCGAGGCCCTGCGCCTCTACCCCGACCCCAACGCGGACCGGCTCAAGGCCGCGATCGCCGCGCATTTCGGCGTGACGCCCCGCCAGGTGTTCGTCGGCAACGGCTCGGACGAGGTGCTGGGCCACGCCTTCCTCGGCCTGCTCAAGCACGACGCGCCTCTGCTGTTCCCGGACGTGACCTACAGCTTCTACCCGGTGTACTGCGGCCTGTACGGCATCGAGGGGCGCACTGTGCCACTCAACGACACCTTCGAGATCGTGGTGGACGACTACCTCGCCGCCCCCGCGTGCGGCGCCATCATCTTCCCCAACCCCAACGCCCCCACCGGCCGTCTCCTGCCCCTGGCGGAGATCGAGCGCCTGCTGGCCGGGCGGCCGGACGTGCCGGTGGTGGTGGACGAGGCCTACATCGACTTCGGCGGCGAATCGGCGATCGCCCTGGTGGACCGCCACCCCAACCTGCTGGTGGTGCAGACCCTGTCGAAGTCGCGCTCCCTGGCCGGCCTGCGGGTCGGCTTCGCGGTCGGCCACCCGGACCTGATCGAGGCCCTGGAGCGGGTGAAGAACAGCTTCAACTCCTATCCGCTGGACCGTCTCGCCATCGCCGGCGGCGTCGCGGCCATGGAGGACACCGAGCACTTCGAGCGCACGCGCCAGGCGGTGATCGCCAGCCGCGAGCGCCTGGCCGCCGAACTTACCGGCCTCGGCTTCGAGGTCCTGCCTTCCGGCGCCAACTTCGTGTTCGCGCGCCACCCCGGCCGCGACGCCGGCGAGCTGGCCGCCGCGTTACGCGCGCGCAGCATCATCGTGCGCCACTTCAGGCAGCCACGCATCGAGCAGTTCCTGCGCATCACCATCGGCACCGACGCGCAGTGCGACGCGCTGGTTGCCGCCCTGCAAGAGATCCTCGCGGCATAAAAAAACCCCGGCCTGGGCCGGGGTTCGTTCGGCGCTGCCGACCTGACGGCGCGTCAACCGCCGACGCGGTATTCCGCGGAGCGCGCGTGCGCCTGCAGTCCCTCGCCATAGGCCAGGGCGGCGGCGATCTCGCCCAGGGCCTTCGCGCCCTGCGCGGAGACGTGGATCAGGCTGGAGCGCTTCTGGAAGTCGTACACCCCCAGCGGCGAGGAGAAGCGCGCGGTGCGCGAGGTGGGCAGCACGTGGTTGGGGCCGGCGCAGTAGTCGCCCAGGGCCTCGCAGGTGCTGCGCCCCATGAAGATGGCGCCGGCGTGGCGGATCAGCGGCAGCATGGCGTCGGGGTCGGCCACCGACAACTCCAGGTGCTCGGGGGCGATGAAGTTGGCGATCCCGGCCGCCTCGGCGAGGTCGCGGCAGAGGATCAGGCCGCCGCGATTGCCCAGCGAGGTGGCGATCACCTCCTGGCGCGGCATGGTCGGCAGCAGCTTGGCGATGCTGGCCTGCACGGCGTCGAGGAAGGCGGCATCCGGGCTGATGAGGATGGACTGCGCCAGCTCGTCGTGCTCGGCCTGCGAGAACAGGTCCATGGCGATCCAGTCCGGGTCGGTCTGGCCGTCGCAGATCACCAGGATCTCCGAGGGGCCGGCGATCATGTCGATGCCGCAGACGCCGAACACGCGCCGCTTCGCCTCCGCCACGTAGGCGTTGCCGGGGCCGACGATCTTGTCCACCTGCGGGATGGTCCCGGTGCCGTAGGCCAGGGCGCCCACGGCCTGCGCGCCGCCGATGGTGAACACGCGGTCGACGCCGGAGATGGCGGCGGCGGCGAGCACCAGGTCGTTCTTCACGCCGTCCGGCGTGGGCACCACCATGATGAGTTCCTTCACCCCGGCGACCTTGGCGGGGATGGCGTTCATCAGCACCGATGAGGGATAGGCCGCCTTGCCGCCGGGCACGTAGAGGCCGACGCGGTCCAGGGGCGTGACCTGCTGGCCCAACACCGTGCCGTCGGCCTCGGTGTAGGTCCAGGAGTCCTGGCGCTGCCGCTCGTGGTAGGCGCGCACCCGCGCGGCCGCCTGCTCGAGGGCGTGCAGTAGATTCAGCGGCAGCTTGTCGCGCGCGGCCATCAGGTCGGCCTGGCTCAGCTCCAGCGCCGCCATGTCGGCGGCCTGCAGGCGGTCGAAACGGGCGGTGTACTCGATCACCGCCTGGTCGCCGCGTGCGCGCACCGCCGCGAGGATCTCCGACACCGCATTCTGCACCGCGCTGTCGGTGGCGTCGTTGAAGGCCAGGAGTTGCGCGAGGCGCGCGCGGAAATCCGGGGCGGCGGCGTCAAGCCGGGTCAGGGTCGGGGTGGTGCTCATGGGGAATCTCGGGAAAGCGGTTGATTACACGCAGATTACACAGAATCCGCGCCGCGAGACACTGCCCCGCGGAAGGCCTCGATGATCGGGTTGATCTCGGCGTGCTTGAGCTTGAGCGCGGCCTGGTTCACCACCAGGCGCGAGCTGATCTCCATGATCGGCTCCACCGCCTCCAGGTTGTTGGCCTTGAGCGTGCCGCCGGTGGAGACCAGATCGACGATCACGTCGGAGAGGCCGACCAGCGGCGCCAGTTCCATGGAACCGTAGAGCTTGATCAGGTCGACGTGCACGCCCTTGGCGGCGAAGTGCAGGCGCGCGGTGTTGACGTACTTGGTCGCCACGCGCAGGCGCGCGCCGCGCTTCACCTTGCCGGCGTAGTCGAAGCCGACGGGCACCGCCACCATCATGCGGCACTTGGCGATATTGAGGTCCACCGGCTGGTACAGCCCCTCGCCGCCGTGCTCGATCAGCACGTCCTTGCCGGCGATGCCGAGATCCGCCGCGCCGTGCTGCACGTAGGTCGGCACGTCGCTGGCGCGCACGATGATCAGGCGCACGTCCGGCCGGTTGGTGCCGATGATGAGCTTGCGCGAGGACTCCGGGCTCTCGTTCGGCGTGATGCCCGCCGCCGCCAGCAGCGGCAGGGTCTCTTCGAAGATGCGGCCCTTGGAGAGGGCCAGGGTGATCTGGGTCATGGGTTCACTTCACCAAATGCGTTTTACACCGTAGTCGGACAACACCGCGTCCGCCGAAACCAGGGTCAGCTTTTCCGCCTGCGCCTGCGCGACCAACAGGCGGTCGAAGGGGTCGCGATGGTGGAAGGGCAACGCCTCCACCCGCGCGGCATGGCGGAAGTCGATGTTGAGCAGGCTGAACCCGTTGGCCGCCAGCTGCTCGGGGATGAAGCGGTCCAGCGGCATGGCCAGCCGGAGCTTGCCCAGGCTGGCCTTGATCGCCATCTCCCAGCAGCTGGCGAGGCTGAGGAAGCAGGCATTGCCCTCGTCGGCGATCGCCTTGCGCGCCTTCGCGCTCAGTTCCGGGGCATCGACGACCCACCACAGGAACACGTGCGTATCCAGCAGCAGGCGCATCAGCGGTATTCCGCGAAGTCCGCCGGCGTGGCGTCGAAGTCCGGCGCCACCTCCAGGACCTGCCCCTTCGCCGAACCGGGCGCACGCCGGCCCCGCACGGCCTCCACCGGCACCAGCCGCAGCAGCGGCTTGTTGTCCTTGGCGATGACCACCTCCTCGCCGAGCAGGGCCTTCTTGATCAGCTCGGAGAAGTGGCTTTTCGCCTCGGCGATGTTGAACTGGCTCATGGTCGGGAACCCTGGGGGGAAACGCGGGGATACATGGTCATTTTATTTGACCATATACCCCCGCGCAAACCTTGTTTTCGCTGGCGGCGTTCAGGCCTTTGCGCGCTGGATGCGGGCGCCGAGGGCACCCAGTTTCCGTTCGATGTGCTCGTAGCCGCGGTCCAGGTGGTAGATGCGCTCGATGTGCGTCTCCCCTTCCGCGACCAAGCCGGCGATCACCAGGCTGGCGGAGGCGCGCAGGTCGGTGGCCATCACGGTGGCGCCCTCCAGGCGTGGCACGCCGGTGACAAAGGCGGTGTTGCCGTCGATCTTGATGTCCGCGCCCAGGCGGATCAGCTCCACCGCGTGCATGAAGCGGTTCTCGAAGATGGTCTCGCGCATCACCGCGCTGCCCTCGGCGACGCAGTTGATGGCCATGAACTGGGCCTGCATGTCGGTCGGGAAGGCCGGGTACGGCGCGGTGCGGATGGACACCGCCTTGAGGCGCTGCGGCGCCTGGATGAGGATGGACTCCGAACCGGGCACCTTCTCGCTGCTGATCTCGCAGCCGGCGTCCATGAGCTTGTCCACCACCGCGTCCAGGTAGCCAGCGGAGGTGCCGGTGAGGCGCGCCTGGCCGCCGGTGGCGGCAACCGCGCAGAGGAAGGTGCCGGTCTCGATGCGGTCCGGCATGACGCGGTGGCTGGCGCCGTGCAGGCGTTCCACACCGCGGATGCGGATCACGTCGGTGCCGGCGCCGCTGATCTGCGCGCCCATGCTGATCAGGCACTGCGCCAGGTCGACCACCTCGGGCTCGCGCGCGGCGTTCTCGATCACCGTCTCGCCGTCGGCCAGGCAGGCGGCCATCATCAGGTTCTCGGTGCCGGTGACGGTGACCATGTCGGTGAAGATGCGCGCGCCCTTGAGGCGGCTGGTCTTGGCGTGCACGTAGCCGTGCTCCACCGCCACCTCCGCGCCCATGGCCTGCAGGCCCTTGATGTGCTGGTCCACCGGACGCGCGCCGATCGCGCAACCGCCGGGCAGCGACACCCGCGCCTCGCCGCAGCGCGCCGCGAGCGGGCCGAGCACGAGGATGCTGGCGCGCATGGTCTTGACCAGCTCGTAGGGCGCGACGGGGTTGTTGAGACCGGAGGCATCCAGGCTGACGCGATGGCCGTCGCGCGCCACCTTCACGCCCATCTGCTGGAGCAGCTTGAGCATGGTGCCGATGTCGTTGAGTTCCGGCACGTTGCTCAGTTCCAGCGGCTCCTTGCTGAGCAGGGCCGCGCACAGGATGGGCAGGGCGGCGTTCTTGGCGCCGGAAATCGCGACCTCGCCGGAGAGGCGGGTACCGCCCGTGACGACGAGCTTATCCATTTGCCGCCTTCCACTCCTCGGGGGTGAGGGTGCGCATGGACAGGGCATGGATCTCGGCGCGCATCTTGTCGCCCAACGCCTGGTACACGCGCTGGTGGCGCGCCACCAGCATCTTGCCGGCGAATTCCGAGCTGACGATCACGGCCTCGAAATGGTGGCCGTCTCCGTCCACCTTCAGGTAGTCGCACGCCATGCCGGCGGCGATCCAGTCTTGGATTTGTTGGGGGGTAACCATGGGGAATTCCAGAAGATCAGTGACGCAGTTTATAACCCGAGCGCAGCATCCACAAAGTCAGCACACCGCACGCGATGGCGGTCGGCAACACCACCGCCAGGCCCAGCCAGGGGCTGACGTCCGACACGCCGAAGAAGCCGAAGCGGAAGCCGTCGATCATGTAGAACACCGGGTTGACGTGCGAGATGCCCTGCCAGAAGGCGGGCAGCGAGTGGATGGAGTAGAACACGCCGGACAGGAAGGTGAGCGGCATGATGGCGAAATTCTGCACCCCGGCGAGGTGGTCGAACTTCTCCGCCCAGATGCCCGCCATCATGCCGACGCAGGCGAACACCGTGCCCGAGGCGACGGCGAAGGCGAGGACCCAGAGCGGGTGGCGCAGTTCCAGGTCGGTGAAGAACAGGCCGACCAGCAGCACCCCGGCGCCGATCACCAGGCCGCGCACCAGGGCCGCGAGCATGTAGGCCATGAAGAACTCCAGGTACGACAGCGGCGGCAGCAGCACGAACACGATGTTGCCGGTGATCTTGGACTGGATCAGCGAGGACGAGGAATTGGCGAAGGCGTTCTGCAGCAGCGACATCATCACCAGGCCGGGCATCAGGAAGGCGGTGTAGCCGACGCCCGGATAGACCTGCACGTGCGCCTCCAGGACGTGGGAGAAGATCAGCAGGTAGAGGAAGGCGGTGAGGATGGGCGCCGCCACGGTCTGCAACAGCACCTTCCAGAAGCGCAGGATCTCCTTCTTGAACAGGGTCCAGAAGCCGATCATGACGCGGTCTCCTGCATGACCTTGAGGAACACGTCCTCCAGGTCCGCCTCGCGCACCGCCAGGTCGCGCACGATCACGCCGGCCTCACGCAGGCCGGCGAGGATGCCTTCCAGCTCGCCATAGTCCGGCAGGTCGAGCAGGTAGCGCGTGCCTTCGCGCCCTTTCAGCCGCGGCTGCAGAAAGACCGGCAGATCGGCGTCGAGCTCCAGCGACAGGCGCCGCTCCGGGCCGGCACGCAATAGGTTGGCGGTGCGGTCGAGGGCGACGATGCGGCCTTCCTTGAGCATCGCCACGCGCTCGCACAGGGTCTCCGCCTCTTCCAGGTAGTGCGTGGTGAGCAGGATGGTGTGGCCCTGCGCGTTGAGGCGGCGGATGAAGGCCCACAGCGACTGGCGCAGCTCCACGTCGACACCCGCGGTGGGCTCGTCCAGCACGATCACCGGCGGGCGGTGCACCAGGGCCTGGGCCACCAGGGCGCGCCGCTTCATGCCGCCGGAGAGGCGGCGCATGTTGGTGTCCGCCTTGTCGATCAGACCCAGGTTGGCGAGCAGCTCGTCGATCCAGGCGTCGTCGCGGCGCAGGCCGAAGTAGCCGGCCTGGAACACCAGCGACTCGCGCACCGTGAAGAAGGGGTCGAACACCAGTTCCTGCGGCACCACGCCGAGGTTGCGGCGCGCCTCGCGGTACTGGCGCACCACGTCGTAGCCCATCACCTCGGCGCTGCCCGCGCTGGCGCGGGTGAGGCCGGCGAGGATGCTGATCAGCGTGGTCTTGCCCGCGCCGTTAGGGCCCGGCAGGGCGAAGAACTCGCCCTCGGCGATCTCCAGGTCGACGCCGCGCAGGGCGTGCACGCGCGGAAAACGCTTTTCCAGGCCGCGCAGGCGGACGGCGACATTCATTTCAGCGGGGGGTCAGAGATGCTCGTCGACGCCGTACAGCTTGGCGAGGCTGAGCAGGCTCTCGGGCAGGGCGCGCAGTTCGAGTTCGACGCCGCTCGCCTGGGCATGGCGGCGCAAGCACAGCAACAGACTGATCGCGGAGGAATCGAGCTGCCCGGCACCCGACAGGTCGACACCACGCGCGCCGGCCTGGATGGCGGCCTTGCCCTCCGCCAGCAGGCGGGTGGCGTGCGCCAGCGTCAGGTCGCCTTCCAGGCGGACCACGCCATCCTCGACGCGCAGGGAACCTTGCATCAGCGCGCCAGCTCCGCGGGCGGCTTGTTGCGGCGCTGCAGGGCGGCCAGCAGGCCGTCGATGCCGTTCCTGCGCACCTCGGAGTTGAAGGAGTTGCGGTACACCGTCACCAGGCTGACGTTGTCGACCAGCACGTCGTACACCTTCCAGGCGCCATTGCCCCTCTCCATGCGGTAGTCGATGGGGATGGGCGGCGCGCCCGGCTTGCTGACCTCGGTGCTGACGGTGACATCGGTGTCCGCGGGCGCGGCATTGAAGGGCTTGAACTCGATCTTGTAGTCCGACACGCTGGAGATCGCCGAGGAGTAGGTGCGCACGAGCATGGTGCGGAACTCGTTCACCAGGGCCTCCTGCTGCTCGGGGCTGGCCTTGGGCCAGTTCTTGCCCACCGCCAGCTGGGTCATGTGGCGGAAATCGAAGTTGGGCAGGATCTTCTGTTCCACCAGGGCGAGGACCTTCTTGGAGTTGCCGTTCTTGATGTCCTTGTCCTGGCGCACGATGCGCAGCACTTCGTTGGTGGTGTTCTTGGCCAGCGCGTCCGGCGCAAGCTCGGCACGTGCGGCCGGGGCGATGGCCAGAGCCGCCGCCAGCAAGAGCAGATGAATCCAGTGTTTCATGTCGCTAACCTCCGGGGATTGTCACGTAATTACAGGCTTGCATGACCGCGTCCCGCGCTCATTGTTCCGCAGGCCCGGCAGTAGAGCCAGCACCCTCCGCCTTGTTGTAGAGGAACTGGCCGATCAGATTCTCCAGCACCACGGCGCCCTGCGTGAGCTTGAGGGTATCACCGTCCGCCAGCATCTTCTCCTCGCCGCCAGCCTCCAGGGCGATGTACTGCTCGCCCAGCAGGCCCGAGGTCATGATGGAGGCATTGCTGTCGCGCGGGAACTTGTATTGCTGGTCGAGCTTGAGGCTCACCACCGCCTCGTAGCTATGGTTGTCGAAGCCGATCTCCGACACCCGCCCGACCACCACGCCCGCGCTCTTCACCGGGGCGCGCGGCTTGAGGCCACCGATGTTCTCGAACGCGGCCTTGACGACATAGGTCTGGCCGCTCTCGAAACCGGTCATGTTGCCCACCTTGAGGGCCAGGAACAGCAGGGCGCCGAGGCCCGCCACCACGAAAAGGCCCACCCAGAGGTCGAGGGTCGCGCGTTGCATGGTCAAACTCCAGAAAACATGAATGCGGTGAGGATGAAATCGAGCCCGAGGATGGCCAGCGAGGAAGTCACCACGGTGCGGGTGGTGGCGCGCGACACGCCCTCCGCCGTGGGCGGCGCGTCGTAGCCCTCGAACAGGGCGATGGCGGTGACCGCGACGCCGAACACCACGCTCTTGATCACGCCGTTGAGGACGTCCTCGCGGAAGTCCACCGCGGCCTGCATCTGCGACCAGAACGAGCCCTCGTCGACGCCGATCAGCACCACGCCGACCAGATAGCCGCCGAAGATGCCCATGGCGGAGAACAGGGCGGCGAGCAGGGGCATCGAGATCACCGCGCCCCAGAAGCGCGGCGCCACCACGCGCGCGATCGGGTCCACCGCCATCATCTCCATGGCGGCGATCTGCTCCGTGGCCTTCATCAGGCCGATCTCGGCGGTGATCGCCGAGCCGGCGCGGCTGGCGAACAGCAGCGCGGCGACCACCGGCCCCAGCTCGCGCACCAGGGACAGGGAGACGAGCACGCCGAGCGCCTCCTCGGAGCCGTAGGTCTGCAGCGTCTCGTAGCCCTGCAGCCCCAGCACCATGCCGACGAACAGGCCGGAGACCAGGATGATGATGAGCGACAGCACGCCGGCGCTGAAGATCTCGCGGATGGTCAGGTGGAAGCGGCTGAAGCTCTGCCCGGAATGCAGCAGGGTGAGGGCGAAGAAGCGCGTCGCCGTGCCCATGCGCCAGACGGAGTTGACGACGCGGCGGCCGATGCGGCGCAGGGTGTTGAGGGCAAGAGCGGTCATGCGCGCAGCTCCAGGTCGGCCGCGTAGCCCTGCGCGGGGTAGTGGAACGGCACCGGGCCGTCCTCCTCGCCGTGCACGAACTGGTGCACGAAGGGTTCGTCCGAGGCGCGCAACTCATCCGGCGTGCCTTCCGCGGCGATCACGCCCTCGGACACGAAATAGACGTAGTCGACCATGCGCAGGGACTCCTGGATGTCGTGCGTGACGACGATGGAGGTGATGCCCAGGGTGTCCGTGAGGCGGCGGATCAGGTTGCCGGTGACGCCGAGCGAGATCGGGTCGAGGCCGGCGAACGGCTCGTCGTAGAGGATCAGGCGCGGCTCCAGGGCGATCGCCCGCGCCAGGGCGACGCGCCGCGCCATGCCGCCGGACAGCTCGGAGGGCATCAGCTCGCTGGCACCCCGCAGGCCCACCGCGTTGAGCTTCATCAGCACCAGGTCGTGGATCATCTCCTCCGGCAGGTCGGTGTGCTCGCGCAGGGGGAAGGCGACGTTGTCGTATACCGACATATCCGTGAACAGGGCGCCGAACTGGAACAGCATGCCCATGCGCCGGCGCAGCGCGTAGAGGCCGGCGTTGTCGATCCGGCTCATGTCCACCCCATCCACCGTCAGCAGGCCGGTGGTCGGCCGCAGGGCGCCGCCGATCAGGCGCAGCAGGGTGGTCTTGCCACCACCCGAGATGCCCATGATGGCGACGACCTGGCCTCGCCGGGCGACCAGATTGATGCCCTTGAGCACCAGGCGGTCGCCGTAGGCGAAGGAGAGATCGCGGATTTCAATGAGGTTGTCGGACACTTAGTTGGTTTTTCTTCAGGTCGGGCGGCATTCTACAAGGGCAACGCGGATCGGGAAAATTCGGTGCACCGCGCCGCTTCATGCCCCCGCGCCGAGCAGGCCCAGCAGTGTCCGCACCCGTTCCAGTTGCCCCAGGTCGCCGTCCCGACTGAGGAGATACAGGGGCGCATCGCCGGCGCTGCGGATGCGCGCGCCCAAGGCCTTCAGGTCGCTCGCCGCGTCGAACCACACCACGCATGGTGCGTCGGCCGCCAGGCAGAAGGCCCTGCCGGCGAGCGCCACGGGGACGGCCTCGCCCTCCCCGCCTTCGAGCAAGAACAGGAAGCCTTCATGCGTATCCTCCGCCCACTGCGCGAGCGCGTCCGCGGACGCGACCCGCCACTGTTGGGCGGGCAGGAAGACGCATTCGAACTGCGTGTTGTAGAAGGTAAGCCGCCATTCCGGCGGCATGTCCTCCGGATAGAACCCCCTCTCCCACGATGGCCAGGACCATCCCAGGACGCCGAGCAATACCGGACCGCGAATATCCATCGCACTCACCCCCATGCCGCCGGCCCACGCCGCGCAGGCCAGTGGCGGATATGCAACACGGCGCAAAACCGCCGCAAAATTAAGCGATTAGCTTTTTGTGATGTTCCGCACATACTTATATTCTTGAATAAATTCAGCTCGTAGTACTTATTTACCAACCAAATAGGAGATGGACATGAAACTGAAAGCCCTTGCTGTCGCCCTGCTGATTTCCGCCGCGCCCGCCGCCTTCGCCGCTGACGCAGCCGCTCCCGCCAAGCCGGTTCCCCAGACCCCGGAAGCCTGGCTGGCCCGCATGACCGACATGACCCAGAACATGTCCGCCTACAAGGATCCCAAGGTGTTCGTGCCCTGGGTGAACGCCGTGACCGAGCCCGGCTTCTACACCACCATGGGCAACCAGATGATGGACCCGGGCAACTGGATGAACATGATGAACTCCATGACCCAGCCCGGCGCCTACACCAACCTGGCTGCCTTTGCCGATCCCAACGTGTACATGAAGTGGATGGCCGCCGGCATGGACCCCAACTTCTACACCGCCCTGCTGACCCAGCTGTCCGACCCCGGCAAGATGATGCGCTGGGTGATGTCCCCCATGGACCCCAAGGTCATGTCCATGCTCATGAACACCATGAACCCCAACATGTACATGAAGTGGATGATGTCCCCCATGGACCCGCGCGCCATGCAGCTCATGATGGCGCCGATGAACCCCAACCTGTACATGGGCTGGATGGGCGCCTCCATGAACCCCGCCTCCTATGGCGACATGTGGAAGGGCTTCATGAACCCCGCCACCTATAGCATGCCCGCCTTCGCCGTGCCCGCCGCCCCGGCCGGCGCCGCCACCCCCTGGACCGTGCCCGCCGCCCCGGCCGGCACCTTCAACTTCTTCGACCCGAACGCCTGGGCGCAGATGTTCCAGGTTCCCGCCGCGGCCGCTCCGGCTGCGCCCGCCGCCCCGGCCGCGCCCGCCGCAAAGTAATCACCGGCTGCATCACGGAAAACGGCTGCTGCGGCAGCCGTTTTTTTTCGCCCCCTGCTGCGTCACCCGCGCCGCCAGGTGGTGCCCTGCGGCCCGTCCTCCAGCACGATCCCGGCCGCCTTCAGCTCGTCGCGGATCGCATCGCTGCGCTTGAAGTCCTTGTCCTTGCGCGCGGCGATGCGCTCGGCAATCAGGGCCTCGATCCGCGCGGCGGAATATTCGCCCTCTTCGCCGGCACCGCCCTGCAGGAACGCTTCCGGCACCCGCGCGAGCAGCCCCAGCACCGCGCCCAAGGCCTTGAGGCGCCCGGCCAGGACGACATCGCCACTCCGGTTCACCTCGCCGGCCAGGTCGAACAGCACCGCCAGGGCCTCCGCGGTGTTGAAGTCGTCATCCATCGCCGCCTTGAATCGCGCAGCGTACGGCTCCGCCCAGTCGATCGCCACCTCCGCAGCATCCACGCCGCGCAGCGCGGTGTAGAGGCGGGTGAGCGCCGCCTTGGCGTCGTCCAGGTGCTGGTCTGAATAGTTGAGCGGGCTGCGGTAGTGCGCGCGCAGGATGAAGAAGCGCACCACCTCGGCGTCGTATTTCTCCAGCACCTCGCGGATGGTGAAGAAATTGCCCAGACTCTTCGACATCTTCTCGTCGTCGACGCGCACGAAGCCGTTGTGCAGCCAGTAGTTGACGAACTTGCAGCCGTGCGCGCCCTCGCTCTGCGCGATCTCGTTCTCGTGGTGCGGGAACTGCAGATCCTGGCCGCCGCCATGGATATCGAAGTGTTTGCCCAAGAGGTCCGAGCCCATGGCCGAGCACTCGATGTGCCAGCCCGGCCGTCCCTCGCCCCAGGGCGAGGGCCACGCGGGTTCGCCCGGCTTGGCGGCCTTCCACAGCACGAAGTCCATGGGGTCGCGCTTGTGCGGGTCGACTTCGACGCGCTCGCCGGCGCGCAGGTCCTCCAGCGACTTGCCGGAGAGCCGGCCGTAGCTCGGGAAGGTCCCGACCGCGTAGTAGACGTCGCCGTTCGCCGCCGCGTAGGCATGGCCGCGCTCGATCAGCGTCTGGATCATGGTCAACATCTTGCCCACGTATTCGGTGGCGCGCGGCTCGTGGTCCGGCGGCAGCACGCCCAGGGCGGCGCCGTCCACGTGCATGGCGTCGATGAAGCGCTGCGTCAGAGCGGAGAAGGGCTCGCCGTTCTCATTGGCGCGCTTGATGATCTTGTCGTCGATGTCGGTGATGTTGCGCACATAGGTGACTTCGTAACCCGAGGCGCGCAGCCAGCGCGTGATCATGTCGAACACCACCAGCACGCGCGCGTGGCCGAGGTGGCAGTAGTCGTACACGGTCATGCCGCACACGTACATGCGCACCTTGCCGGCCTCCAGGGGCGTGAAGGGCTCTTTCGCGCGGCTGAGGGAATTGTGGACGGTCAGCATGTCACTTGCTCCAGGAGTCCTTGAGGCCCACGGTGCGGTTGAACACCGGCCGGGTGCCCGGTACATGCTCGAAGCGGTCGGCGCAGAAATAGCCCAGGCGTTCGAACTGGAAACGCGCCTCGGGCTGCGCCTGCGCCGCGGCGGCCTCGACCCAGCCCGTCGCCACGGCAAGCGAGTCCGGATTCAGGAATTCCAGGAAGTCGCGATCCTTGTGCCCGTCCGGCTCGGGATCGGTGAACAGGCGGTCGTACAGGCGCACCTCGGCGGGCACGGCATGGCCAGCGGCGAGCCAGTGGATCACCCCCTTCACCTTGCGTCCCTGCGGGTTCTTGCCCAGGGTGTCGTGATCGATCGAGCAGCGCAGCTCGACGACCCGGCCGTCCGCGTCCTTCACCACCTCGTCGCACTTGATCACGTAGGAATAGCGCAGCCGCACTTCGCCGCCCGGCGTCAGGCGCTGCCAGCCGGGCGGCGGCTCCAGCGCGAAGTCGTCGCGCTCGATCCAGATCTCGGGGCCGATCGGCACCTCGCGCTCACCGAATTCGGGATGGTTGGGGTGGAAGCCGGCGGCGCGGCTGGCGGTCACGCCCTCCTGGTAGTTGCTCAGCACCACCTTCAAGGGGTCGAGCACGGCCATGACGCGCGGCGCCGCGCCCTCCAGGTCCTCGCGCATGCAGCCTTCCAGCACCGACATATCGATCACGTTCTCGCTCTTGGAGATGCCGATGCGGCGCGCGAACTCGCGGATGCCGGCGGGCGTGTAGCCGCGCCGACGCATGCCGTGGATGGTGGGCATGCGCGGGTCGTCCCAGCCTGCGACCAGGCCCTGGTTCACCAGCTGCAACAGCTTGCGCTTGGAGGTGACGGTGTAGCGCAGTTCCAGTCGGGAGAACTCGATCTGCTGCGGGTGGCAGGGCACCGGCAGCTGGTCCAGCACCCAGTCGTAGAGGGGACGATGGTCCTCGAACTCCAGGGTGCACAGGGAATGGGTGATGCCCTCCAGCGCATCGGAGATGCAGTGGGTGTAGTCGTACATCGGGTAGATGCACCACGCGTCGCCGGTGCGGATGTGGTGCGCGCGCTTGATGCGGTAGATCACCGGGTCGCGCAGGTTGATGTTGGGGCTGGCCATGTCGATCCTGGCGCGCAGGGTGCGCGAGCCGTCGGGGAACTCGCCCGCCTTCATGCGGCGTAGCAGGTCCAGGTTCTCCTCCACGTCACGGTCGCGATAGGGGCTGTCGCGCCCCGGCTCGGTGAGCGTGCCGCGGTATTCGCGCATCTGCTCCGGCGTCAGGTCGTCCACATAGGCCTTGCCCTGCCGCACCAGTTCCTCGGCGTAGTCATAGAGCTGCTGGAAGTAGTCCGAGGCCCAGCGCACCTCGCCGTTCCACGCGAAGCCCAGCCAGCGCACGTCCTCCTGGATGGCATTGGCATACTCGGTGGATTCCTTCTCCGGGTTCGTGTCGTCGAAGCGCAGGTTGCACAGGCCCTGGTAGTCGAGGGCGAGGCCGAAGTTCAGGCAGATCGACTTGGCATGGCCGACGTGCAGGTAGCCGTTCGGCTCGGGCGGAAAGCGGGTCACGATCCGGCCGTGCCTGCCCTGTTTGAGATCGTCCTCGATCACGCTGCGGATGAAGTGTTGGACCGGGGCTGGCGAGACGGGGGCGCTGTCACTCATGGATGGCGTGCGGTTAGGCGGAAATGGGCAATTGCAGGGCGGAATGCTCGGGGCGGGACGATTTTGAAATGTGTCCTGCGGCGGCTAGAATTCGCGAGGGTTTATGGAACCAGACCGAGCCGCAAACAACCGCGAAAAGAATAGCACAGATGCCTCTTACCCGTTTCTCCGCAGCCTTACTCATTGCCTTGCTCCCGGCGCTGGCGCTCGCCGCCACGCCCACCGTGCAGGACGCCAATCAGGCTCTGCGCAAGGGGCAGAATGCCGTCGCCCTGGACAAGATCAACCGCTACCTCGAGGGCAATCCCAAGGATGCGCAGGGCCGCTTCCTCAAGGGGCTGATCCTCACCGAACTGGGGCGCAACCAGGATGCGATCAAGGTCTTCACCGATCTGACCGAGGACTACCCGGAACTACCCGAGCCCTACAACAACCTGGCCGTGCTGTATGCCGCGCAGGCCGACTACGAGCGCGCGAAGAACAGCCTGGAGATGGCGATCCGCACCCATCCCAGCTACGCCACCGCGCATGAGAACCTCGGCGACATCTACGCCAAGATGGCCTCGCAGGCGTATGACAAGGCGATGCAGCTGGACAAGTCGAACGTCTCCGCGCAGACCAAGCTCGCCCTGATCCAGGACCTGTTCAGCCCCATGCCGCGCCCGCAGGAGGCCACCAAGACGAAAGAGCCCGCAAAGGGCGGCGCCAAGACCGGACAGCTGGCGCAGCAGTCCACGCCCGTCGTCGAGCCCAAGCGTCCCGAGCCCCTGCCGGTGGTCGACGCCGCGGAGCCCCCCGCCGCGAAGCCGGCGGTGACCGATGCCAAGGCCGAGGACGCCGTCCTGCAGACCGTGCAGGCCTGGGCCGCCGCCTGGAGCGCCCAGGACGCCAAGGCCTACCTGGCCTTCTACGGCGAGGACTTCAAGGTCCCCGGCGACGGCAATCGTGCCGCCTGGGAGACCCTGCGTCAGGAACGCATCGCCAAGCCGAGCTACATCAAGATCAAGCTCGATCAGATGAAGGTGAGCCTCCAGGGAGAACTCGCCGAGGTGAAGTTCCGCCAGCGCTACGAGTCCAGCACCTACAAGGGCTATGACCGCAAGACCCTGACCCTGGCCAACAAGGGCGGTGCCTGGAAGATCATCGAGGAACGATGAGACGTCTCCTCCGCCGTTGCCGGCACGGCCTCCTGCACCTGCTGTTCGGCGCACTGACGTTCGCGCAGGCCGCCTGGGCGCAGGAGGAGCCGGTGGTCGTGGCAGCGGCCGACACCGCGCATTTCCTCCCCTCTCCCGACGCCCTGATCGGCAAGACCCTGCAGGACATCCGCGCCAGCCGCCTGGACGACGCCCTGCGCGAGGTCGACCGGGTGATCGCCATCCGCCCAGACTTCAAGCTCGCCTACCTGATCAAGGGCGACCTGCTCATGGCCCGCTCGCGACCGCTCTCCGGCATGGGGGAGGTGTCGCACAAGGCCGGCGACGCGCAATCGCTGTCCGACTTGCGCGACGAGGCGCGCGTGCGCCTGCTGCGCTACATCGACCAGCCGGACCCCAACCTGCTGCCGCGGCAGATCCTGCAACTCGCCGGCGAACAGCGCTATGCCCTGCTGGCCGACGCCTCGCGCGCGCGCCTGTACCTGTTCGAGAACGTGGATGGCGAACCGCGCCTGAAGCGCGACTACTACATGACTATCGGCCGCAACGGCACGGACAAGCGCGTCGAGGGAGACAAACGCACCCCGGTCGGGGTCTACCAGATCATCCAGGAACTGCCGCGCGCGCAGCTCGCCGACCTGTACGGCAGCGGCGCCTTTCCCCTGAATTACCCCAACGACTGGGACCAGGCGCAGGGACGGCGCGGCCATGGCATCTGGCTGCACGGCGTCCCCTCCGACACCTATAGCCGCCCGCCCCGCTCCAGCGAGGGCTGCGTGGTCGTCACCAATCCGGACCTGAACGAACTCAGCCGGTGGATCCAGGTGGGCAGCACGCCCGTGGTCATCGTCGACCGCGCCGACTGGGTGGATCGCGCCGCCTGGGAACGCAGCCGCGAGGCGCTGCGCGCCAATCTGGCGCAGTGGCAGACCGACTGGCAGGCCCGTGACGCGGATCGCTTCCTCGACCACTACAGCCCTGCCTTCGCGCGCGGCGGCTGGGCGGAGAGCAAGCGCCGCAACATCGAGAACAAGGAATGGATCAAGGTCGGGCTGCGCGACGTCAGCCTCTTCCTCTACCCTGGCGGCGAGATGGCCTATGCCGAGTTCACCCAGGACTACGCCAGCGACAAGCTGAACGGCACGTCGCGCAAGCGGCTGTACTGGAAGCCGGAGAACGGCCGCTGGCGCATTGTTTTGGAAAAATCCATCGACCAGCCCGAAGGCCGCCTCGCCTCCCGTTGACCCCATGCACAACCGCACCCGCCGCTCCCTGATCCTGTTCAGTCTCGCCGCCCCCCTGGCGGCGATCCCCCTCACGACCCCGGCATTCGCCGGCCCCGCAAGGAAAAGAAAGGTCCCCATGGTCAAGCTCACCACCAATTTCGGCCCCATCACCCTGGAACTGAACGCCGCCGCCGCCCCGGTCACGGTCGCCAACTTCCTGCAGTACGTGAAGGACGGCCATTTCGATGGCACCCTGTTCCACCGCGTCATCGACGGCTTCATGATCCAGGGCGGCGGCTTCACCGCCGACATGCAGCAGAAGCCCACGCGCGCGCCGATCAAGAACGAGGCGGACAACGGCCTGAAAAACGAGGCCTACACCATCGCCATGGCGCGCACTCCCAACCCGGACTCCGCCACCAGCCAGTTCTTCATCAACGTCGCCAACAACGCCTTCCTCGACTTCCGCGAGCCGAGCGCCCAGGGTTATGGCTATTGCGTATTCGGCAAGGTGTCGGAAGGCCAGGACGTGGTCGACCGCATCCGCAAGGTGCGCACCGGCATGCGCGCCGGCCACCAGGACGTGCCGGTCGAGGACGTGGTCATCGAGAAGGCCGAGGTCGTCGAGTAAGCAAGCGGACACAGGCCCGATGTCCGCGCAACGGCATGGCGACGGCCCGGTCCTGTTCATCTCGGATCTGCACCTCACCCCCGAGCGGCCCGCGCCGGCCGCCTTGTTCCATCGCTTCATCCGCGACATCGCGCCACACGCCGAGGCCCTCTACATCCTCGGCGACTTCTTCGAGGCCTGGGTCGGCGACGACGACCTGGGCCTGCCCTTCCACGCCGGGGTCGCAGCAAGCCTCAAGGGGCTCGCCGATGCCGGCGTGCGGGTGTATTTCATGGCGGGGAACCGTGACTTTCTCGCCGGTCCGCGACTGGCCGCGCATGCCGGCTGGACGCACCTTGCCGACCCTTGCGTGATCGACCTGCACGGCCACCCGACGCTGCTCAGCCATGGCGATGCCTACTGCACGGACGACCCGGCCTACCAGGCGTTCCGCCAACAGGTGAGGACGGCCGCGTGGCAGGCCGACTTCCTCGCCAAACCGCTTGAGGAACGGCGCGCCATGGCGCGCGCGATCCGCGAGCGCAGCGAACAGGCCAAGGCAGGAAAAAAACCGGACATCATGGATGTGAACCCGGACGCCATCCTCGCCGCCATGCGGCAGGCCGGCGTCACGCGCCTGATCCACGGTCACACCCACCGCCCCGCGCGCCACTTCCTGCGGGTCGACGGTGTGGAATGCGAACGCTGGGTGCTGCCGGACTGGTATGAGTCTGGCGGCTACCTGGCCTGCGACAGCAACGGCTGCCAGGCGCGCACCTTCCCCTGAACCCCGCCCGAACGGGCGGAGAATGACGCTCAGCGGTCCGGCGCGCCGCCGGACACCACGGTCAGGGTGTCGCGGATGATGCCAGGGGCCTCGACGATGCGCATGAAGTCGCCCATGCCGACGTTCGGCCAGCCCAGGGCGATGCGGAAGCGCGCGAACAGGTGATTGGCCTTGTTGTTGACCACGTAGATCTCATACGGCAGCGCGGCGATATTGTCAGCGCCGATGGTCTTCACCCACCAGCCCTCGCCCTCCTTGGGGTCGTTCAGCGCCACGCCGAACACGGCCACCTTCCTGTCGGGCATGATGATCTCGTACACCTTTGCGGTCTTGCCGGCATTGCGCGCCAGGTTTTCCTGGATGGCCTTGACCGCATCCTCGAACTCCAGGTGCTCCATGAGCAGGTTCTTGTCCGACTCGAAGCCCTCCATGCCGAACATGTACTGATAGTCGGCAAGGCCCTTGCGATCGACATCGCCCCCGAACGGCTTGCCGACACCGAGCGCCTTCGCGAGGTTTGCCTGGGAGGCTCGGATCGCCCTGTCGGCAAGGGGATACTGCTTGCGGAAGTAGGCACGGGCCCAGTATTCCAGGTTCATGTAGCTCACACTGCCATCCGCCTTCACGCCAACGCGGATCGGCGCCGCAACGATGGCCGCGCCGCCCAGGTGACGCACGGTATTGAGCATGTTCTTGTCGGTCACGACCACGACGCCATAGCCGGGCAGACCGGCCGGGGCATACTTGCCGAGCACGCTGAATCCGGCCGCGCTCAGCTTGGCCTCCACGCGCCCCATCACCGAGGCAACATCCCCCGCCGGCACGCGGCTGCCCTGCAGATACGGCGACAAGGCCCAGGCGAAGGGGGTAAGGCAGGCCAGGAACACGGCGAGCAACAGCTTGCGCATTTCAAACTCCATATCGCATCAACAGATCAATAAACAAACAGGGCCGGGGAAACCCTCTCCCCGGCCCGTGCGCTACAAGCCCTGGGGCTTAGAAACGCTTGCTGTACATCAGCTGCCAGCTGGTCTGGCTGTGGGAGACCGTCACACCATTGGTCTGCTTGACCTCAGGTGCGTACTGCAGCGAGAAATTCACCTCGGACGTATCGCTGAACCCGTAGCCGAAACCAACGGTGTAGTGATTCTCGATGATTGCCGGGAACAGATAGTGCATGGTGGAGTCAGGAATCGGGTTCTCCGAGAAGCTGGCACCAGCACGAAGGGTCAGAGCATTGCTGGCCTTGTACGCAAGACCGATGGCAAACACATCCTGGTTGTCCCAATTCTGCGGCAGCGCGAAGGTCACGCTATCCCCGAAGGCCTCGTAAGTCATGGTGAAGTTCGCCATGACGTCCTTCCAGTTGATCCGTTTCCAGTCGGCGGCGACCATCAAAGTAGGGGTTGCTTGCACGGAAACACCCAGGCCATAAGTCTCCGGCCACTGGAAGTCACGTACGATGATCTTGCCAGGGGCAACCTCACCATCGGCAACCACATACGACCCATCGTTATTCAGATCGGCAAACAAGGTGGCGCCATTAGCACCGGTCTCCATGTCACCCAGGTTCGTCTTCGAATGATAAGAACCACCCAGCGTCACCGTAGGACTCATCTTGTAGGTAAAGCCCAGCTTTCCGGCGAATCCGGTGCCTTTTGCTTCCCCCGTGTAATCGCTGTCGTCGCTGAATTCGAGCCGAGCGTCCTCGGTGGGGCCCAACGCCGCAAGAACACCACCGATTGCACCGCTAGGAGGCACAGTAACCAAGCCACCGAACTGGGCACCGCTCATCGCCATTTTGATGTCCAGCATGGCCCAGACGAAATCAATGGAACCGGCCACCGTCAGCTTATCGTTCACATTGTAGGTAACAGGCGCCATCAAGCGTCCGACCCCCAATTCTGAACGCTCCGGTCGGCCATCCCCAACGAGGGACGAGGCGAATTCAGTACCCATGCCACCTTGAGCGAACATGCCCACGCCATAACTCAGCTTACCGCTTTTTTTAGTCCAGCCGATGGCGGGCATGATGTAAGAGTCCCCGCCCGAGGTCATCCCGACAGTTTCGTTTTTCACATCAGGGCCAAGGAAGCCGATCGCCACATCCAGACGATTTCCATCTGCTGCCAGACCAAGCGTAGCAGGGTTATTCATCATGGCCGCATTGCCATTGTCATACGCCATGGAGGCACCGCCCATCGCGGCAGCGATCGGGCCAAAGCCTTCAATATTCATACCGTTGGTGGCGTGGGCGCCGCTTGCGACCCCGAAAGCGGCCAGGGCAATGGCGAGCTGAGTCTTACGCATGTGTGTCTCCTTTTAGTTGCGTAATGAATGTGACGAAAAAAAGCACCCGGATGGTATATACCGACCAAGCTGGCGGCAAGGGCATTTTTCTTTATGTGCCGCGCCAAAGTGCTTATAGCCGGCCAACACCAGGAAAAACCCTAATAAAAAAGCCGCCCGAAGGCGGCTTTTTCGTGATTATTCCGTCGTTCAGATGAACAGGCAGATGTCGCTCTCGCCGGCGAACTCGAAGAAGGTGGCGGCGCCGCCATATTCAAGACCGTCGATGAAGTCGCTGTGTTCGAAGCCGAACAGTTCGACGGTCATCTGGCAGGCGATGAACTTGACGTCGGCCTCCTGGCACAGCTCACGCAGTTCGGGGATGGTGGCCACGCCATTGTTGGCGATGGTCTGCTTCATCAGAACCGTGGCGAGGGACTCGAAGCCGGGAACGATGCCCTGGATCGCATTGGGGATGTTCCAGTTGATGCCGCGGAACCACTTGGGACCGAAAGGCATCTTCATCGGCATGCCAGGGTTGCCCAGGGGGCTGACCTTGAGACCGGACAAGTCCTTACGCACCATCTGCAGGCCGTAGAAGGTGAAGAAGATCTGGGTCTCGTAGCCCAGCGCCGCGGCCGTGGAAGCCAGAATAAAGGGGGGATAAGCCCAATCCAGGGTTCCCTTGGTCGCAATGATCGCCAGTTTCTTTTGATCGTCCATCACTCCACCTCTCGCATCAAACGTGGTTCAGTCTCGCCGAAGGCGGAAGGGATTACTTCTTCTTGATGAAGAAGGTGTACTCGCTGCCGGCCTCGGCGGAAGACAGCAGTTCGTTACCGGTCTGCTTGGCGAAGGCGGCGAAGTCCTTGACGGAACCCGGATCGGTCGCGATCACTTTCAGTACCTGACCGGAGGCCATCTCGTTCAGGGTCTTCTTGGTACGCAGGATGGGCAGGGGGCAGTTGAGGCCGCGTGCGTCGAGCTCTTTTGCGAAATCCATGATCGCTCCTTCAAAAAATTAGCAAATGCTGAAAAATGCGGGCCGTAATGTAACCGCCGAACCCGCATATTGCAATCGGATGAAGGAGCAAAAATGCCCCCACCGATCGGTTTCTTGATTCAGGACAAGGCGCTCAAGGGTTTGCCGGAACGAGCCCAGGCCATGATGCCACCAGCGAGATTGTGCATGTTGTCGAAGCCCTTTGCGTTCATGAAGGCGCATGCCTGGGCGGAACGCGCGCCGGAGTTGCAATAGATGACCACCGGTTTGTCCTGGGGGATCTCGCCGGCACGCAAGGGCAGAAGATGCAGGGGGATGTGGATGGCGCCGTCGATCACGCCACGGGCGACCTCGCCCTCGGTGCGCACGTCTATCAGATGGATGCCGTCCTTGCTGGCATCCAGGGTGTCCACATCCATTTCCCGAATGTTGTACATGCCGAACATCGATGCGCTCCAAATGAACATAAGAAAGCGCTAATATAGCCATTAACGCAATTGATTTCAATACCTTACCTCTACCCCGCGCCACCCCACGGCAGGATGCCCCCCGAGGCTCAACCGTGCGGTCGACGCCTGCGGGCCTACGCGAGATGACACACCAGCCGCCGCCGCCAAGGCTCGCGAACATGGTCGAGACACGAAAATCTGCCTATGGGGACGGGGTTCTCGAATGTATAATCCGCGCCCGTTGAAGCTGCAGTAGCTCAGTCGGTAGAGCAACTGATTCGTAATCAGTAGGTCGGGGGTTCGATTCCTCTCTGCAGCACCACTCCACATACCGCGCGTCAAACCCGTGTCCCAACCCCTCTTCCAATCGCTCCTCCAGGCCGACATGTCCGAGGTGGACCGGGTCATCCGTGCCCGCCTGCATTCCGAGGTCGCCCTGGTCCGCCAGGTTTCCGAGTACATCATCCACAGTGGCGGCAAGCGCCTGCGCCCTGCGCTGGTGGTGTTGATGGCGCGAGCACTAGGTTACGAAGGTGGCCTCCACCATGAAATGGCCGCGGTCGTCGAGTTCATCCATACCGCGACGCTCCTGCATGACGATGTGGTCGACGCTTCCGAGTTGCGCCGTGGGCGCGAGACCGCGAACGCCCTGTTCGGCAACGCCGCGAGCGTTCTGGTCGGCGACTTCCTCTATTCGCGCGCCTTCCAGATGATGGTCTCGGCCAAGGACATGCGCGTCATGGAGGTCTTGTCCGACGCCACCAACATCATCGCCGAGGGCGAGGTCCTGCAGCTGATGAACTGTAACGACCCGGACATCGACGAGGCCGCCTATCTGCAGGTGATCCGCTACAAGACCGCGAAGCTGTTCGAGGCGGCCGCCCGTCTCGGTGCCATAGTCAACCACGCCGACGCGGCGACGGAAGACACCTTCGGCCGCTATGGCATGCATCTGGGCACGGCATTCCAGATCATCGACGATGTCCTCGACTACTCGGGAGAGACCGAGACCATCGGCAAGAACGTCGGCGACGATCTCGCGGAGGGTAAACCCACCCTACCCCTGCTGTTCGCCATGAAGCATGGCACACCTGAGGAGGCCGCCGTGATCCGCAACGCCATCCTTGAGGGCGACGCCACGCACTTCCAGGAAATCCTCGCCATCGTGCGCCGCACCGGGGCGCTGGAACTCGCCCGTGCGCAGGCACAGACTGAGGCAAACATGGCAATCGACGCAATTTCCACGCTTGCCGATAGCCAATACAAGCAGGCACTGCTAGAATTGCCGGCCTTCGCGGTCAACCGCGAGTTCTGATGCAGTTCACGACGGCGCTTGCCGTCACATGTCGGGGTGTAGCTTAGCCTGGTAGAGCGCTACGTTCGGGACGTAGAGGCCGGAGGTTCGAATCCTCTCACCCCGACCACCATTTCCTTTCTTTCCCTGCTGTACCCAGCCCGCCGCATCGGTCTACAGGCCAAGCCGCAACGCCACGCCTGGTCAATTCCTACCAACTCCCTTTACCGGTCTGGCCTTGGGCGCTATTTTGGGTATTATTAGCATTTCCTTATATTCGGATGTGCAAGTGTCCTTTTAGGGCATGCCGCCCGCTGTCCTGGCACCATGAAATCGATCGTACTGCTGGTTTGGTTGGCGCTCGCCAACGGCAAGGAACAGGTCATCCTCAGTCGCCACCTGGATGACCAGGCCACCTGCGTGGCGACCGCGCAGGCACTCGTGGCACAGCATGCCGCGCAGGGCGGGAAGGCGCGCTACCTCTGCCAGGAGGTCGTCGAGGAGGTCGGTGGCGTCGACATCAACGGCAACCCCATCGAACCCGCAGTGATGCACGCACAAACCGGCACGGCTACTCGCTGAACCCCTCCACCTCGATGGCAAGCCTGACCTCATCGCCGATGAGGGGGATGCCGAAGTTCATGCCGAACTCGGAGCGCTTCAGCGTGGCATGCACGTCGGCACCACAGAGGGGGCGGCGGGTGAGGAACTGCAGCGTGCAGGCGTAGTCGCGGATCTCCAGGCTGAGCGGCCGTGTCTGCCCGAGCATGGTCAGCTCACCGTGCGCGGAGACAGGCTTGCCGTCCTTGAACTCGATCCGCGTGGCGACGAAGCGGACATCCGGGAAACGATGCGCGCTGAAGAAGGCACTGTCACGCAGCTTCTGATTGAGGTCATCGAGGCCAGTATCGACGGAATTCGCGTCCACCACGACCTCGATCAGGTTCTCCTTGCCGGTGGGATCCAGCACCACCCTGCCCTGCGTGCGATTGAACTTGCCACGCATCAGCGAAACGCCCTGGTGGCGGATCTCGAAGCTCGGAAAGGTATGCGTCGGATCGAGCACGAATCGCTGCGCAGCCTCCTGCGCGCCGGCCTGGCCGGCGAACCCAACGCCCAGCAGCAAGACTGCCAACAAATCCTTGTGCATCGTCTCCCTCCTCAGGGCAGCAGCGCAATGCGGAAGCGTGCCTCGGCCACGTCGTCCACGACGTCGTTCCAGTCGCCGCCGCCAATGCCGAAGTCCGAGCGACGCAACGCGAAGCCACCCTCCGCCAGCCAGCCGCCGTTCGCCTGGCGCACCAGCGCAAACGGCACCGTGACTGGCCGCACCTGCCCCTTGACATTGAGTTCACCGCTGGCGGCGTAGCGTCCGTCGGCGAGCCTGCGGATCGCCTTGCTGACGAACACGGCACGTGGATGGCGCGCGGCGTCGAACCACAGCGGCCGCCTGGCCTCGCCGTCTCCCTCCGTGGACCCGGTGTCGATGCTGCCCACGTCGAGTTCGACGCGCAGCCTGCCCTGTTCGGGACGCGCCGGGTCGAAGTCCGCCTGCGCCGCGAAACGCCGGAACCCACCCTCGACCGGCACGTTCATCTGCCGGATCACGAAGCGCACGGCGCTCTTCGCGTAATCGACCTGCCAGTCGCGCGCCTGCACGGGCAGGACCAGAAAGCCCAGGAAAACCAGCCACAACCAACGCATGCACTACCTCCGCGAGGGCAACATGCGCGCAAGGACCGCGTCCCGGCGCACATGCCGATGATAGAGCGCCGCCAGGGCGTGCAACGCCACCAGGGCAAGCAACGACGCGACGGTCGCCGCGTGCGCCTGCCTCAGGATGGCCGCGAGTGCCGCGTCCTTGCCGACCAGATCGGGCAAGGGCAGGACACCGAACCACACCACGGAAAACCCCGCCGCCGAGCTGTGCAGCCAGCCGACCAGCGGCACCACGCACATCAGCAGATACAGCAGGCCATGCACCACCCCGGAGAGACGCGCCTCCCATGGGGTGAGTTCCGCGCCTTGATCGAGCGGATCGAGCGCGCGCAGCAGCAGACGCAAGGGCAGCAGGGAGAGGACCAGCAGGCCGAGCCATTTGTGCCAGGCGTACAACTGCAGCTTGAGGGGCGACAGCGGCATGCCGTCGAGCCACCAGCCGATGAAGGCGGCGGCGGCGATCAGCCCCAGGGTCAGCCAGTGCAGGGCGATCAGGCCCCATCCGTAGTGTGGCGGCGAGCGCATCAGAACCACCGCCCGACGCGCGCGCAGAACGCCTCGTACTCCGCGCCGAAGCGGGCGCGCAGGTGGCGCTCCTCGTGGCGGATCACGCCGTAGCGGATGATCAGCCAGACCAGCGGCGCGAAGGCCAGGGGCCACAGCGTGCCGAGGAGCAGCGTCGCGCCCGCGTAGACGAGCCAGTCGCCGAGGTAGATGGGGTTGCGCGAGAAGCGGAACGGCCCGCTCACCACCAGGCAGGACGCGGCCACATAGGGATTGACCGTGGTCTTGTGGCGCCAGAAGGCAAAGAAGGTCCAGGCGAACAGCCCCAGACCCACGCCCACCAGGCCCCAGCCCAGGGCCGCATTCGCCCCGCCGAGCTGCAGCGGCAGTGGCCAGACCTCCCGGTCCAGCCGCCAGGCCGCGTACAGCGCCAGGGCGTAGGGCAGTGGCGGCAGGACCAGGGTGGCGGGGCGGCGGGCCGGGTCGCGCATGACCGCCTCAGACCGGACGCTGCGAGATGGCGCGCAGGAATTCGTTGCGCAACTGCGCGTCCGTCTGGAAGCAGCCGGCGAACGCCTGCGTGACCACCCGCTCGTCGCCGCGCCGATCCTCGCCCAGCAGCAGGCACAGCTGCTCGGCCTCGATGATGCAGGCCGCGCCCTTGGCCTTGCCGTGCAGGATCAGCGCCTCGGCGACGTCGCGCGTCATCCATTCCTGGTAGGTGAAGCGGTGCCCCACCGCGTCGACCAGGCGGGCGATGCGGCCGAAGCCATGCAGGCGCCCGCCCGGCACGTAGGCGACGTGCGCGACGCCGCGGAACGGTACAAGATGGTGCGGGCACACGCCATGCACGGCGATGCCGCGCACCACCACCATGTCCTCACGCGGGTCGCTGAAGCCCTCGCCCAGCACCTCGCCCGGGTCCAGCTCATAGCCGCCGAGAAGACGCCGTTCCCACAGCTCGCGCACGCGCCGCGCGGTCTTGCCGGTGTGCACCGAGTCCGGTGCCACGCCGCAGGCCCGCAGCAGGTCGGTGACCGCCTGCTCGAAGGCCTCGGGCTGGAAGGGGCCGACGCGCGGGATGCCCAGATGGCCAGGTTCGTGGGAGGTGGGGCAGTCGTGGTCGCAGCAGTCGCTCATGGGGTGTCCGGTCTCATCGCGGCCAGCTGGCGGTCGTGCCAGCGGCCCAGCAGGAGTTGCGAGGATAACGCGCCGAGGAGGGCAAGGAACATGTCCCACTGCGTGTCCCACACGTCGCCCTGGGTGGCGAGGAAGGCCACCGCCTGGTCGCCCGAGGCCAGCGCCACCCACCACTCGGTCATCTCGTAGAAGGCGGAGATGGCGAGGCACACGCAGGTGGTGAGGAAGAACAGCCAGCCGCCGGGGCGCAACGGCGAGGTGCGCGCCAGGATCTCGCGCGCGACGATGGCGGGGATGAAGCCCTGCGCGACATGGCCGACGCGGTCGTAGTGGTTGCGCGAGAGTTCGAAGGTGTCGCGCAGCCAGTCGAACAGGGGCATCTCGGCATAGGTGTAGTGGCCGCCCACCATCAGGATCACCGCATGCGCGGCCAGCAGCGCGTACGCCAGAGGCGTGAGGGGAAAGGCACGTGCCGTCCACAGCAGCAGCGGCAGTCCCAGCAGCACGGGCATCACCTCCAGATACCAGGTGAAGCGGTCCTTCGGCGCGACGCCGGACCAGGCGAGCACGCCCAGGACCAGGGCCAGCAAGGCGAGCTTCAGGCGGGGCGCGGTGTGCGTGTGCATGGCGCGCATTCTCGCGCGGCGCGGGAAGATAAACAAAAATTGAACCCGAGGCGCGCGCCGGCGGGCCATCATGCACACCATCGAGACAGCGCCCGACCGCATGGAAAACACGAAGCACATCCTGGTGGTGGAGGATGACGCGGACATCGCAGAACTCCTGCACCTCAACCTCGCCGACGAGGGCTACGGCGTGCAGCTCGCCGCGGACGGCGAGCGCGCGATCGCCCTGTTGCAGGCGCGCGCCTGGGACGCCGTGATCCTCGATCTGATGCTGCCCGGCCTGGACGGCATGGCGGTATGCCGCCGCATCCGCGCCCTGCCCGCCTACACGCCGATCATCATCATCTCCGCCAAGTCGGCGGAGACCGAACGCATCCTCGGCCTGGAACAGGGCGCGGACGACTACATCACCAAGCCCTTCTCGCTGCTGGAGGTGAAGGCGCGGGTCAAGGCCCTGTTCCGCCGCGCCGAGGCCATGGGCCAGAGCGCGCGCCTGGAGTCCGGCGCGCTGCGCCTGGGCGACCTGCGCATCGACCCGATCGCGCGCAGCGTGCACCTGCACGAGCGGCCGGTGGACCTCGCGGCGCGCGAGTTCGACCTGCTGTTCTTCTTCGCGCGCCACCCCGGCGAGGTGTTCTCGCGCCTGGACCTGCTCAGGCAGGTGTGGGGCTATAACCACGAGGGCTACGAACACACCGTGAACACCCACATCAACCGCCTGCGCGGGAAGATCGAGCGCGACCCCGCCCGACCGGAATACATCCGCACCGTCTGGGGCGTCGGCTACCGCTTCACCGTGCCGGGAGAGGCCGCATGACGCGCAGCCTCTACGGCCGCCTCGCGCTGGCGTTCGCGGGCCTCACCCTGGTGTGCGGCGGCTTCACCGCCTGGCTGTTCATGGACACCGCCGCGCGCCACCAGCAGGAGGTGCTGCAGCGCCTCTCCAGGGGCCTTGCCGGCCACATCTCGCGCCACACCGATCTGGTCCGGCAGTTCAAGTGGAACCGCCCGGCGGTGGACGAGCTGTTCCACATGCTCATGGTGGTCAACCCCGGCATCGAGGTCTACCTCATCAAGGCCAACGGCCACATCGACGCCCACGTCGCGCCGCCCGGCCGGGTGCGGCGGGAGTGGGTGGACGTGGCGCCGATCCGCGCCTTCCTCGCCGGCGCCCCGCTGCCGCTGCTGGGCGACGACCCGCGCAGCCTGGCCACGCGCAAGATCTTCAGCGCCGCGCCGCTGAAGGACGGCGACATGACCGTGGGCTATCTCTACGTCATCCTCGCCGGCGAGGACTACGACCGCCTGGCGGCGAACGTGCGCGACAGCCAGGCCGTCGCCACCGCCACCCGGCTGATGGGCGGCCTCACCCTGCTGACCCTCGCCGCCGGCCTCATCGCCTTCGCCCTCATCACGCGGCGCCTGCGCCGGCTGGGACGCGAGGTGCAGACCTTCGCCCTGGACGGCGCCGTGCCGCCGGCGGGGCCGCCCGCGCGGGGTGGGCAGGACGAGATCGGCCAGCTGCGCCAGACCTTCCGCGAAATGGCGGCGCGCATCGGCGCCCAGGTGGACGAACTGAAGCGCCAGGACCAGCTGCGGCGCGAGATGGTCGCCAACATCTCGCACGACCTGCGCACCCCGCTCACCTCGCTGCAGGGCTACCTGGAGACCCTCAGCCTGAAGGACGGCCAGGTGGAGGCGGCGGAACGGGCGCGCTACCTCGACGTCGCCCTGCGCCAGAGCCGCAAGGTCAGCAAGCTGGCGCAGGAGCTGTTCGAGCTGGCGAAGCTGGAGTGCGAGGTGACGCAGCCCGTGCGCGAGCGCTTCGCCCTGCCGGAACTGCTCAACGACGTGCTGCAGAAGTTCGAGCTGGCGGCGCGCGAGAAGGGGGTGGCCCTGCGCGTGGAGATGCCGGAGGGCCTGCCGCCGGTGCTCGCCGACCTGGGCATGATCGAGCGCGTGTTCACCAACCTGCTCGACAACGCCCTGCGCCACACCCCGGCGGGCGGCACGGTCGGCCTGGAACTGAGCCTGGGCGAAGACAAGGTGGGGGTGCGCGTGGCGGACACCGGCAGCGGTATCCCCGAGGCCCTGCGCCCGCAGCTGTTCGAGCGTCCCTCGCCGCTGCGCGACGGCAGCGGACGCAGCTCCGGCGGACTGGGCCTGCTGATCGTCAAGCGCATCCTCAGCCTGCACGGCAGCGGCATCCGCCTGGAACAGGGCAGCGGCGCCGGCGCCGCCTTCAGTTTCGCCTTGCCCGCGGCCTGATCCCGGTTCTACCATCGCCCTTCGCTCAATGCCCTGGGGAGGGTCCAGCGTGTCCGCCAAGCATCCGATCGTCGCGGTGACCGGCATGGCCGGTGCCGGCCTGTCCACCGTCCGCCACGCCTTCAAGGACGTGTTCAAGCGGCTCGGCATCCAGCCGGCGATCGTCCACGGCGACGGTTTCCGCCGCTTTACCGACCGCCAGTTCGCCGCCCTCCTGAAGGAGGCGAAGGACAGCAACCGCCGCCTCTCCTGGTTCGGCCCGGACTGCAACCACTTCCCGGAACTGGAGACCTTCTTCAAGAGCTACGCCGAGACCGGCAGCGGCGTCTGGCGGGAATACGCGCACAACCAGGAGCGCGCGCGGGTCCTGGGCACCGGGGCCGGCGAATTCACGCCCTGGAAGCCCCTGCCCAAGGGCAGCGACCTGCTGTTCTACGAGGGCCAGCACGGCGGCCTGATGGCCAAGACCTGGACCCGCCGCAAGGTCGACTCGCGCCACTTCCCGCAGGAGATCGACCGCCGCGTCGGCCGCGACGGCATCGACGTGGCGCGCCACGTCGACCTGCTGATCGGCGTGGTGCCGGCGATCAACCTGGAGTGGATCCAGAAAATCCACCGCGACTGCGCCAAGGGCTACTGCACCGAGGGCGAGGCGGTGGAGACCATCCTGCGCCGCATGGACGACTACCTGCACTACATCGTGCCGCAGTTCGGCCTCACCGACATCAACATCCAGCGTATGCCCCTGGTGGACACCTCCAACCCCTTCATCTCGCGCGACGTGCCCAACCCGGACGAGTCCTTCCTGGTGGTGCACTTCCGCGACCGGCGCAAGTACGACTTCGTGCAGCTGCTGGACAAGATCCCCGGCTCGTTCATGAGCCGCCCCTCCACCATCGTCGTGCCCGGCGGCGAGCTGAAGCTGCTGCTGGAGATGGTCTGCGCCCCCATCCTGCTCGACATGATGGAACGCAAGCACGCCGCCTGAGGCGCGCTAATCCAGGAACAGCTGCAACAGCTCGTTGAGGAAGCGGCGCCCGCGCTCGGTGGGCGTGACGCGGTGCAGGTCCCGTTCCACCAGCCCCATCGCCGCGGCCCGCCCCAGGCCTGAATTGAGCGCGCTCGGCGCGAGTCCGGTGCGTGCGCCGAACAGCGCCAGCTCGAAGCCCCCGGTCAGGCGCAGGGCGTTCATCATGAACTCGAAGGCGCGCTCCTCGCGCGTCAGGCGCCGCGTCTCGGCCACGTGGCCGTGGCCCGACTCCACCCCCTCCATGTAGGCCCGCGGGTGCTTCACGCGCGCCTGGCGCTCGATGCGGTCGTGGAAGGACAGCTTGCCGTGCGCCCCCGCGCCGATCCCCAGATAGTCGCCGAAGGTCCAGTAGTTGAGGTTGTGGCGGCACTGCCGGCCGGGGCGCGCGAAGGCCGAGGTCTCGTAGTGCCCGTAGCCCGCCGCGCCCAGGGTCTCCTCCACCATCAGCTGCATGTCCGCGGCCAGGTCGTCGTCCGGCAGGGGCGGCGGCGCGGCGGCGAAGGGGGTATTGGGCTCCAGGGTCAGGTGGTAGGCGCTGAGGTGGCCGGGGCCGAGGGCGATGGCCGTCTCCAGGTCCCGCCGCGCCTGCGCCAGGGTCTGTTGCGGCAGGGCATACATCAGGTCCAGGTTGACCTGCTCGAACAGCGCGATCGCCTGTTCCGCCGCCGCGCGCGCCTCATCGGCGCCGTGGATGCGGCCCAGGGCCCGCAGGTGTTCCGGGTTGAAGCTCTGGATGCCGAGCGAGAGGCGGTTGACGCCGGCCTCGCGATAACCGCGAAAGCGCGCCGCCTCGAAGGTGCCGGGGTTGGCCTCGAGGGTGATCTCGGCGAGCGGCGAGACCCTCAGCAGGGTGCGGCACTGCGTGAGCAGGCGGTCGATGCCCTCGGGCGAGAACAGGCTGGGCGTGCCGCCGCCGATGAAGATGCTGCCCACCTCGCGCCCCCACACCGTGGGCACGGACTGCTCCAGGTCGCGCACCAGGGCGTCGAGATAGCGCGCCTCGGGGATGCCGTCGCGCACCGCGTGCGAGTTGAAGTCGCAGTAGGGGCACTTCCTCACGCACCAGGGGATGTGGACATACAGCCCCAGGGGCGGCGGCGCCTCCAGCTGGCCGTCCAGCCTGGCCAGCGTCACTTCAGTCATGGGCCGCTCACGCCCCCAGGCTCTGCAACTTCGCGGCCAGCTCGCGCAAAGCCTGGCCGCGGTGGCTGAGGCCGTTCTTGGTGTCCATGTCCAGTTCGGCGCCGGTCTTGCCGAACTCCGGCACCAGGAAGTAGGGGTCGTAGCCGAAGCCGCCGTCGCCGCGCGGCGTGTCGATGATCTCGCCGTGCCAGCGGCCTTCCGCGATCAGCGGCTGCGGGTCGTCCGCGTAGCGCACGTAGACCATGACGCAGTAGTAGTGCGCCTTGCGGTTGGCCTGCCCCTGCAGGGCCTCGATCAGCTTGTGGTTGTTGCGCTCGTCCGATTTCGGCTCGCCTGCGTAGCGCGCGGAGTAGACGCCGGGCGCGCCGTTGAGCGCGTCGACGCAGATCCCGGAGTCGTCGGCGAGCGCCGGCAGGCCGGTGTGCGCAGAGGCGTGGCGCGCCTTGGCGATGCAATTCTCGACGAAGGTGACGTGCGGCTCCGGGCACTCCGGCACGCCGAAGTTGCCCTGCGGCTGCGCCGCCAGGCCCAGGGGCTCGAGGATGCGCGCGATCTCGCGCAGCTTGCCGGCGTTGTTGGATGCGATCACGACCTGCTTCATGCGCCCTCCCCCTCTTCCGCGAGGGCGGCGCGCTGCGCCGCCATCAGTTCGTGGATGCCCTTGCCGGCGAGGTCGAGCAGGCGGTTCAGCTCCTCGCGCGTGAATGCCTCGCCCTCGGCGGTGCCCTGCACCTCGATCAGGCCGTCGGGCTGCCCGCCGTGTCCCAGCATCACCACGTTCATGTCGGTGTCGCAGGCCACGTCCTCGGCGTAGTCGAGGTCGAGCACCGGCGTGCCGTTCCACACCCCCACCGAGACCGCGGCGACCTGCGCGCGCATCACGTTGCCGGGCAGCCTGCCCTCCTTCACCAGCCACTCCAGGGCGTCGTGCACCGCCACCCAGGCGCCGGTGATGCTGGCGGTGCGCGTGCCGCCGTCGGCCTGCAGGACGTCGCAATCGACATGGATGGTGCGTTCGCCCAGCTTGCCGAGGTCAACGGCGGCGCGCAGGGCGCGGCCGATCAGGCGCTGGATCTCCTGGGTGCGGCCGCTCTGCTTGCCCTTGGCGGCCTCGCGGTCGCCGCGCGTGTGGGTGGCGCGCGGCAGCATGCCGTATTCGGCGGTGAGCCAGCCGGCGCCGCTGCCCTTGACGTGGAAGGGCACCTTCTCCAGCACGCTGGCGGTGCACAACACCTTGGTGTCGCCGCAGGCCACCAGCACGCTGCCTTCGGCGTGCTTGGTGAAGCGGCGGGTGAGCTGGATGGGGCGCAGCTGGTCGGCCGCGCGCCCGGATGGACGTTGCAGATCGGTCATGGAAATCCTCAAACGGGTTTGCTGTACTTGGCGATCGCGGCCTTGATCTCCGCCATCGCCTGATCGAGTTCGTGGTCCTGCACCGGCGGCAGGTCGGCCTTGGCGCCGAGCTTGTTGAGCTGGGTGGTGAAGCCATCCAGGCTGAGGTCGTCCTCCGGCATCAGCTCGCCTTCCTGGACATGCTCCTCGCCGTAGCGCATGGCCACCACGGAGAGGTTGTCGCACTCCTTGCCGCCGCGGTATTCGGCGTGGTCCATCATGTTGCGCACCGCCTTTTCCAGCGGATAGGCGCGCAGGGTGGCGAACATCTCCGCGGCGGTCAGTTCCGGCCACACCCCGTCGGTGCACAGCAGCAGGACGTCGCCCGGGTGCAGCTTCATCGGCTGGCTCAGCTCGATGTCCGGCAGGCTGTAGCCGCCCACCGAGTTGTAGAGCTTGTTTCGATCCGGATGGATGGCCATCTCGGATTCCCCGATCACGCCGTCGTCCACCAGCTGCTGCACCGCCGAGTGGTCGCGCGTACGGCCGAGGAAGCCGTGGCGGTTGAAGTGATAGAGGCGGGAGTCGCCGACGTGCGCCCAGCAGGCCATGCCCTTCTGCACCACGCACGCCACGCAGGTGGTGCGCGGCGGCTCGTTCAGGCGCTTGCGCATCGCATATTCGTTGATCGCGTCGTGCGCCGCGTACACGGCATCGAGCAGAAAGGTCGGCAGGTCGGGCAGCTGCGGCTTGGCGCGCGACTGGAACAGGGCGGTGATGACCTGCACCGTGAGCTGGGAGGCGATCTCGCCGCGCGCGTGGCCGCCCATGCCGTCGCACAGCACCATGACCATGGCATCCGACGTGTAGGCGTAGGCCACGCGGTCCTCGTTGTAGGTGCGGCCGCCGCGGCGGCTGGCCTGGTAGACGACGTATTTCATGTAGTCCGCTCGGTAGACATGGCGTTCAGATCTCGCGCGTCAGCCACTCGCGCAGCTGCGCCATCATGGTGGGTTTCTGGGTGCGCGAAGTTTCCGCCATCGCGATCAGGCGCTTCTGCACGGCGAACACGCTCTGCGGGCGCTCGGTGTAGTTGAGCAGCAGCATGTCGTCGACCAGCTGCAGCAGCGGCCGGGAATAGAGGCCGGCGTGGCTCTTGCTCACGGGCACCAGGGTGTCTTTCTCCAGGCGCTGATCGGCAGGTGGCGGCGCGGCCTTGGTGATGCAGGCATACATGCTCGCGCCGACGCTGTAGAGGTCCGTCCAGGGCCCCAGGCGCTCGCGCTGCTTGTATTGCTCGGGCGCGGCGAACCCCGGCGTGTACATGGAGGTGGTCAGCATCGGGTCGAAGCTCAGGGCCTGGCGCGCGGCGCCGAAGTCGATCAGCACCGGCGAGCCGTCGGCGCGGATGTAGATGTTCGAGGGCTTGATGTCCAGATGCAGGATCTTGCGCGCGTGCACCTCGCGCAGGCCGTTGAGCAGATGCACGAAGACACTGCGCACGAAGGTCTCGCGCATCGGCTCCTTGAGGCCGGTGATGTGGCGCTGCAGGGTCTTGCCCTTCTCGTACGCCATGACCATGTACACCGTGTCGTTGGCGCGGAAGAAGTTGAGCACGCGCACCACGTTGGGGTGCTGCAGCGGCGCCAGGGCGCGCCCCTCCTCGAAGAAGCACTTCATGCCGTAGCGGAACGAGGCCTCCAGCTCGTCGTTGAGCGGCAGCACGGTGCCCAGCTCGCCGCGCTTCACCACGCCGCCTGGCAGGTACTCCTTCACTGCCACCGCCTGGCCGTCCATGTCGTAGGCCAGGTACACCAGCGAGAAGCCGCCGCCGCCGATACGCCTATCGATGACGTAGTCGTTGAGGTGGTACCCCTGGGGCAGGGGCGGTGTGGTTTGCGCGGCCATGTGGTGGGGAACGGGTGCGGCGGGTAAGATCGGCGCGGATTCAGAAGCGACGAAGCATAACCAAGAAAATGCCTGCCCCCAAGAACACCCCCCGCACGCCCACCCGCAGCATGACCGGCTATGCCGTCGAGACCGCGGACCTGCCCACCGCGCAACTGATCCTGGAGCTGCGCGCGGTCAACTCGCGCTTTCTCGACCTGGGCTTCCGTATGGGCGAGGACTTCCGCGCCCTCGAGCCGCAGCTGCGCGAACGCATCACCCAGGCGGTGCAGCGCGGCAAGCTGGAGTGCCGCCTCAACCTGGCCCCCAAGCACGAGAACGCCCTGCCGGGCAGCCTCAACGGCGCCCTGCTGGAGCAGCTTCACGGTCTTGGGCGCACGGTGCATGCGCACTTCCCCGACGCGGCGCCGCTCTCGGTGGCCGAGATCCTGCGCTGGCCCGGCATGCTGGGCGACACCACGCTGGATGCCGAGGCCCTGCAACGGGCGACGCTGCGCTGCATGGACGCGGCCCTGCGCCAGTTCAACGACAGTCGCGCGCGCGAGGGCGAAAAGCTCGCGGCGGTCCTCAAGGAGCGTGTCGCGGCGATCCGCGAGCACGTCGCCCGCCTGCGCCCGCGCGTACCGGAGATCGTCGCCGCCTTTCAGGACAAGCTCGCCAAGCGCCTTGCCGATCTGCCCACCAGCGTCGAACCCGAGCGACTGCACCAGGAGGTGGTGCTGTTCGCGCAGAAGATCGACGTCGACGAGGAACTGGACCGTCTGCTCACCCACCTCGACGAGGTCGAGCGCATCCTCGCGGGCGGCGGCGCGGTGGGCAAGCGGCTCGACTTCCTGATGCAGGAACTCAACCGCGAGGCCAACACCCTCGGCTCCAAGTCCGCCTCGCTGGAATTCACCCAGACCGCGGTGGAGCTCAAGGTGTTGATCGAGCAGATGCGCGAACAGATCCAAAACCTGGAATAGGCCATGACCGGACAACTCTTCATCGTTTCCGCCCCCTCCGGGGCGGGCAAGTCCAGCCTGGTGAAGGCCTGGCTGGCGCAGGACCCGACGATCCGCCTGTCGGTCTCCTACACCACGCGCGCGCCGCGCCCCGGCGAGGTGGACGGCGTGAACTACCACTTCGCCAGCCGCGAGGCCTTCGTGGAGATGCTGGGACGCGGCGAATTCCTGGAGAGCGCGGAGATCTACGGCAACCATTACGGCACCTCGCAGCCCTGGATCGAGGCGCAGATGCGCGAGGGGCGCGACATCCTGCTGGAGATCGACTGGCAGGGCGCGGCGCAGGTGCGCAAGCTGATGCCGCGGGCGCACAGCATCTTCATCCTGCCGCCCTCCATCGCGGAGCTGCGGCGGCGCCTGGAAGGGCGCGGCACGGACGCCCCGGAGGTGATCGAGAAACGCATGGCCATGGCGCGCGAGGAGATCTCCCACGCCATGGAGGCGGACTATCTGGTGGTGAACGACGTGTTCGAGACGGCGGTCGCCGATCTCCTCGCCATCTCGCGCAGCCTACGCCTGCGCATCGACGTGCAGGCCACGGCGCGCGCCAGCCTGCTGCAGGACCTGCTTGACGGCGGCTAGTCGATGTCGATGGCCGCGTCGCTGCGATCGATGCGGTAGAGGATATGGACCAGCCCCGCCGAGGCGGCGACCAGGAAGGCGGGGCCGAACAGCCAGAACACCAGCGGGATGGCGAAGAAGAAGCTGCGCATGCCGATGGAGAACAGGTTGCCTGCGCGGTTCATGCGCCCGGCCACCGCCCGCGGCGAGAGGCTGGGGTGCGCCTCCGGTTCCGGCACGTTGAGCATGAACAGCACCTGGTTCGCGAGCCGCACCGACATGGCGAAGGCGAAGAAGGCGACGATGAAGGTGATCAGCAGGCAGATGACCTTCAGCATCCACAGCTCCGCCGCGTGCGTGCCGACCAGGCTGAGCACATGCCAGCTGCGGGCGATGTTCTCGGTCTGCCCGGAGAGGGTGAGCGTGCCGATGATCAGCAGGGAGGCGGTGGAGGCCATGAGCGACGAGCCCATGATGAAGTTGCGCAGGGTCTGCACCGCCATCACGTCCTTGCCGGGCTGGGTCATGACGCCGATCACCCAGAGGGTGCGCGCCAGCTCGTTGACGCCGTGGATCGAATAGGTGGGGTCGGCCTTGCTCTTCTTGAGCAGGAACAGGTAGTAGGCGCCGATCATGGCCACGCTGGCCAGGGCGGCCAGCAGGTCGGGGGCGAGGCCGGCCAATGGCGCCACGCCGCTCAGCCGAAGTGGCAGACGTAGTGGTAAGGCTCGCCGATCACCTCGATGTCGAAGCTGGAATTGCCGGGGATGCTGAAGGACTCGCCGGCCTGGCTGGACTTCCAGTCCTCGCCCTTGAGGCGGTAGCGGCAGCCACCGGCCACGCATTCCATGATCTCCGGCGCGCCGGTGTTGAAGGTGAGCGTGGCGGGCAGGACCACACCAACCGACTTCTTCGTGCCGTCGGCGAATTGCACGGTGTGGGAGACGCACTTGCCGTCGAAATAGACGTTGGCCTTCTTGAGCACGCTGACGTTGTCGAACTGGGACATTCTGGTTTCCTTTGTCACTCGCCGCTGCGGCGGATGTGGGCGTTGGCGGCGATGCGCATGCGCAGGGCGTTCAGCTTGATGAAGCCGCCCGCGTCCTTCTGGTCGTAGGCGCCGGCATCGTCCTCGAAGGTGGCGATGGTGGAGTCGAACAGCGAATCGGTCTTGGAGTCGCGGCCGACGACGATGACGTTGCCCTTGTAGAGCTTGAGGCGAACGAAGCCGTTGACCGTCTGCTGGGTGTGGTCGATCAGCACCTGCAGCGCCTTGCGCTCCGGGCTCCACCAGTAGCCGTTGTAGATCAGGCTGGCGTAGCGCGGCATCAGGTCGTCCTTGAGGTGGGCGACCTCGCGGTCCAGGGTGATGGACTCGATGGCGCGGTGGCCCTTCAGCAGGATGGTGCCGCCGGGGGTCTCGTAGCAGCCGCGCGACTTCATGCCGACATAGCGGTTCTCCACCAGGTCGAGGCGGCCGATGCCGTGCTTGCCGCCCAGGCGGTTCAGCTCGGCCAGCACCTCGTGCGCCTTCATGGCGACACCGTTGATCGCCACCACGTCGCCCTTCGCGTAGTCGAGGGTGATGTATTCGGCCTCGTCCGGCGCCTTTTCGGGCGACACGGTCCAGCGCCACATGTCTTCCTCGGCCTCGGCGTTGGGGTCTTCCAGGTGGCGGCCTTCATAGCTGATGTGCAGCAGGTTGGCGTCCATGGAATACGGCGAGCCGCCCTGGCGATGCTTCATGTCGATGGGGATGCCGTTCTTCTCGGCATAGGCCAGCAGCTTCTCGCGCGACAGCAGGTCCCACTCGCGCCAGGGGGCGATGACCTTGATGTTCGGCTTCAGCGCATAGGCACCCAGCTCGAAGCGCACCTGGTCGTTGCCCTTGCCGGTGGCGCCGTGGCAGATGGCATCGGCACCGGTGGCGTTGACGATCTCGATCAGGCGCTTGGCGATGAGCGGCCGGGCGATCGAGGTGCCGAGCAGGTATTCGCCCTCGTAGACGGTGTTGGCGCGGAACATCGGGAAGACGAAGTCGCGCACGAACTCCTCGCGCAGGTCGTCGATGAAGATCTGCTCCGGCTTGATGCCGAACTTGAGGGCCTTGGCGCGCGCCGGCTCCAGTTCCTCGCCCTGGCCCAGGTCGGCGGTGAAGGTCACCACCTCGCACTGGTAGGTATCCTGCAGCCACTTCAGGATCACGGAGGTATCGAGGCCGCCCGAATAGGCGAGTACGACTTTCTTGATGTCACTCATGATGTTTCGCTTGCTTGATTGAATTCAGTGGGACTGCCCGTCCACGGCGACCACCTCGCCGGGGAAGTTGCCGACCCGCAGGGCGCGCAGGTCGGTCTGCTGCGAGGCGCGCTCGATCTCGATGCCGACCACGCGGCCGTCCGCGCTCATGTTCAGGATCACGCCCTCGTGTGCCTCCCAGGCATGCGCGGGGTCCTCGGGGGAAAGCTCGATGTAGAGCGAGTCCATGTCCTTGAGATAGGCGATGTTCACGCTCAGTCCTCCAAACGGCCCAGCAGCAGGTACTCCATCAAGGCCTTCTGGGTGTGCAGCCTATTCTCGGCCTCGTCCCACACCACGCTCTGCGGGCCGTCGATCACCTCGGCGGCCACCTCCTCGCCGCGGTGCGCGGGCAGGCAGTGCATGAACAGGGCCTGGGGCGCGGCCACGCGCATCATCTCCGCGTCCACCTGCCAGTCGGCGAAGGCCTTCAGACGCTCTGCGTTCTCCGCCTCGAAGCCCATGCTGGTCCACACGTCGGTGGTCACCAGGTCGGCGCCGCGGCAGGCCTCCATCGGGTCCGCAAAGGCCTCGAAGTGGTCGGTGCCGAACAGGCCGGCACGCTCGGGCTCCACCTCGTAGCCGGGCGGTGTCGAGACGTGCACGTTGAAGTCGAGGATCTCCGCCGCCTGCAGCCAGGTGTTGCACATGTTGTTGGAGTCGCCGATCCAGGCCACGGTCTTGCCGCGGATGTCGCCCTGGTGCTCGATGAAGGTGAAGATGTCGGCGAGTATCTGGCAGGGGTGGTATTCGTTGGTCAGGCCGTTAATCACCGGCACGCGCGAGTGCGCGGCGAAGCGCTCGATGATGTCCTGCTCGAAGGTGCGGATCATGACGATGTCGACCATGCGCGAGATCACCTCGGCCGCGTCCTCCACCGGCTCGCCGCGCCCCAGCTGGGTGTCGCGCGTGTTGAGGTAGATGGCCGCGCCGCCGAGCTGGTGCATGCCGGCCTCGAAGGAGAGCCGGGTGCGGGTCGAGTTCTTCTCGAAGATCATCGCCAGGGTGCGGTCCACCAGCGGGTGGTAGGGCTGGTAGCGCTTGAAGCGCTCCTTGATCACGCGCGAGCGGCGGAACAGGTAGTCCAGTTCTTCCCGACTCAGGTCCTTGAACTGAAGAAAATGCTTGAGCGGCGGCGTCATTCGATCACCCCAGGAAGGCGCGGATCACGCCGGCGAGCTTCTCGGTGAGCAGCGCCGCCTCGTCCCGTTTCATGACCAGTGGCGGCAGCAGGCGCACCACGGTGTCGTTGGTGACGTTGACCAGCAATCTCTCCGCCAGGGCCATCTTGACGATTTCGCCGCAGGGCCGGTCGAGCTCGACGCCGATCATCAGGCCCTGGCCGCGGATGTCGCGCACGCCGGCCACGCCCTGCAGGCGTTGCGCCAGGTCGGCGCGGATGAAGGTGCCGAGCTCGTCGGCGTGCTTGAGCAGACCTTCCTCCGCCATCACCCCAAGGGTGGTGAGCGCGGCCGTACAGGCAAGCGGGCCGCCGCCGAAGGTGGAGCCGTGCTTGCCCGGCGTGAAGGTGCTGGCGGCGACGCCGCGCGCCAGGCAGGCGCCGACCGGCACGCCCGAGCCCAGGCCCTTCGCCAGGGTCATGACGTCGGGCAGGATGTCCGTGTGCTGGAAGGCGAACCAGGTGCCGGTACGGCCGATGCCGGTCTGCACCTCGTCGAGCATGAGCAGCCAGCCGTTGGCGTCGCACAGCGCGCGCAGCTGCTTCAGGTAACCCGCCTCGGGAATGTTCACTCCGCCCTCGCCCTGGAAGGGTTCCACCAGCACGGCGACGATGTTGGCCTGCTCCGACAGCTTGGCCACCGCCTCGGCATCGCCGAAGGGCACGCGCACGAAGCCGGTCACGAGCGGCTCGAAGCCGGCCTGCACCTTGCGGTTGCCGGTGGCGGAGAGGGTCGCCATGGTGCGGCCGTGGAAGCTCTTTTCCATGACCACGATGGCAGGGTTCTCGATGCCCTTGTTGTGGCCGTACAGGCGCGCGATCTTGATCGCGGCCTCGTTGGCCTCGGCGCCGGAGTTGCAGAAGAAGGCGCGCTCCAGGCCGGAAAGCTCGCACAACCGGTCTGCCAGGCGCTCCTGCTCGAGGATTCGATAGATGTTGGAGGTGTGGATCAGGCGCCCGGCCTGCTCGCACAGGGCCTTGGCCAGCTTGGGGTGGCCGTGGCCGAGGCCGTTCACGGCCACGCCAGCCAGTGCATCCAGGTATTTTTCGCCGTTCTCGTCGTACAGCCAGGCCCCCTCGCCTTTCACGAAGGCAACGGGCTGCCGGGCATAGGTCTGCATCAAGGTATCGGACATCTCACATCCTGCCGCGCTAAAAAACATACGGCGGCTAGGCGCTGTTCAGGCTCCTATGGCCGCCGTGCGGAAAATTGAACAATACCACCAAATCAGGACGTTAAGGAATCCGGCGGGCGCGCGTCCGGCGCGCCCATGAAGCCTTCCAGCACCTCGCGCATGGCGCGTCCCTTGTCCAGGCATTCCTGGTATTCCGCGCCGACCTGGGAGTCGGCGACCAGCCCGCCACCCGCCCAGTAACGGACCTCGCCATCGTTGCAGACCAAGGTGCGGATGGCGATGTTCAACTCCATGTCCCCCGTCGTGTCGAGATAGCCGATGGCACCGCAATATAACTCGCGCCGGCTCGGCTCGAGCGCATCGATGACCTGCATCGCGCGCCGCTTCGGCGCGCCGGTGATGGAACCGCCGGGGAAGGCGGCGGCAAGGAGGTCGAGGGGCGTCTTGCCGGGAGCCAGGCGGCCCGTGACAGTGCTGACAAGATGGTGCACCGTGGCGTAACTCTCGATGCGGAACAGTTCCGGCACCCGCACGCTGCCGACCTCGCATACCCGCCCCAGGTCATTGCGCAGGAGATCGACGATCATCAGGTTCTCCGCCCGATCCTTGGTGCAGGCCGCCAGTTCGGCGCGCAGCCTCGCATCCTCCACGGCCGTGGCGCCGCGGCGTCGCGTGCCCTTGATCGGCCGGGTCGTCACCGCCCCGCCGCGCACGCTGAGGAAGCACTCCGGAGAGGAAGAGAGGACCTGCGCAAAGGGCAGATTGAGCCAGGCCGCGTAGGGTGCCGGATTGCGCCGCCGCAAGGCCTGATAAAGCGGCCAGGGATGCCCCATGCAGGGCGCCGCATGACGCATCGCCAAGTTGACTTGGTAACAGTCGCCGGCGCGGATGTAGTCCTGCACCGCGGCGAAGGCACGTGCATAGGCCGGATAGTCCATGTCGGAGCGGATCGCCCCGCGCAGTTCGAACGCTTGCCGGCCACCCCCCGATCCGCGCATCAGGGCCTGTCGGATCCGCTCGCCCCAGGCCCGGCCATGCGCGGTCTTCAGGGTACGAACCTCGCATACCCGCCGAGCATGGTCGACCACCACCATGCCGTCATAGAGCCCGAGCGCCATGTCCGGCACACCCATCTCGTCACGCTCGCGTAGCGGCACCTCGCGGCGCGCGAGGTCGTAGGCGAAGTAACCGACCGCGCCACCATGCAGGCACTCCAATTCACCGTCCGTGGCCAGCGCCGCCATCTCCTCGGCCAGCACCTCCAGGGGCGGCCGGCGCGAGGTGCGTGTACCGGCCGGACCTGCATCGATCAGGGTCTCGCCGCCGCGGCTCACGAGCGTGACGCGCGGATACGCGACGAAGATGCCACGCACCGCCCGGCCGCTGCCCCACCCCGCCCCGTCCAGCCACATGGCCCAAGGCTCGCAGGCAAGGGACTCGAAGAGGCGTTCGCAATCCTCGGTGTAGGGAAGTTCGAACAGGATGGGCACGAAGCGTCGAAAGGCCGGCGAAGCCGGTACATGGGTAGGGGGTGCAATTCTGGCCTTGCGGGTTGGCAGGCTCAAGCCGCTCATACGCGAAAAAATCCCTGTACGGAAAATCCACACCTTCTGTGGATAACTCTGTGCACAAAATGGGGGCAAAACCTCTAACTCCACGCGGGCACTGGAATTTGGCCCTCAGGCGCTTTTTTGGGCAATCGCACAGTCATTACATATCAATGGGTTACGCATTTCTCCACCAAGAATCAGTGACATACGACACTTTCATGAAATGACACATGCGCCTGTGGATATAACTTGGCCTTGACAGCCTCAGCGCCGTCGATTATTCGACACACCCCCTCCGACAGACCCTGAAATGAACGATTCGTCCGCCAACATCCTCACCGTTTCCGAACTCAACCGTCTGGCGCGGCTCGCGGTGGAACGAGGCCTGCCTTCCTGCTGGGTGAAGGGCGAATTGTCCAATCTCACCCGGGCCGCTTCCGGCCACTGGTATTTCAGCATCAAGGATGCCGGCGCGAGCGCACGCTGCGTCATGTTCCGAGCGCGCAACCAGTTCGTCGACTGGCAGCCGCGCGAAGGCGAGCAGATAGAGATGCGCGCGCAGGCGAGCATCTACGAGGCCCGCGGCGATTTCCAACTCATCGTTGACGCCATGCGCAAGGCAGGGCGCGGTAACCTCTTCGAGGCCCTCATGCGACTGAAGGAAAAACTGCAGCAGGAGGGCCTGTTCGACCCACAACGCAAACGCGCGCTGCCAAGGCTGCCGCGTTGCATCGGCGTGATCACCTCGCCGCGCGGCGCCGCGCTGCATGACGTGCTGACCACGCTCGCGGCACGCTGGCCTTCCGCCCGCGTCATCGTCTACCCCTGCCAAGTTCAAGGGGATGGCGCCCCCGCGCAAATTATTTCGGCCCTGGATCAGGCGGAACAGCGCGCCGAGGCGGACGTCCTGCTCCTGGTGCGCGGTGGTGGCAGCATCGAGGATCTGTGGGCATTCAACGACGAACGTCTCGCCCGACGCATCGCCATCTCGGGCATCCCGGTCGTCAGCGGCGTCGGCCATGAAACAGACTTCTGCATCGCCGATTTCGTCGCCGACCAACGCGCCCCCACCCCGACCGGCGCGGCGCAGATGGCCACTCCGGATGCGCGTGAACTCCTGCAGGGCATACTCATGCAACGCAGGCAATTGTCCCGCGATATCGGCGCGCGCATCGACGCGGCATGGCAACGACACGACCATGTGCACAGACGCCTGCGTCACCCCATGGAGCATATCCGTGAACAACAGCGCCACCTCAACCACCTGACGCAACGCCTGGCCCTCGCCGGATCACGGCAGTGCATCGAAGGCGAGCATCTGCTCAGCAAGCTGAGGCAGCGGCTCATCAGCCGCAAACCCATGCCCGGTGCGGCCTTGGAACGCGTGAATGCACTGCGGCAGCACATGCGAAGGTCGCTGCAGCAACAGCTACAGACACGGAGTGAACGCATGAGGCATCTTGGCGAGCAGTTGCACCTGCTCTGTCCGCAGCAGGTACTGAAACGGGGCTACGGCATCGTGCGCGACGAAACCGGGTGCATCATCGTCTCCAGCCGGCAGGCGCACAGCGGGCAACGCATCGAGATCGAACTCGCCACGGGGAGGCTCGGCGCCGAGATCACGCGCGTAGAAGAGTGAACCATCGGAATGCACAAACGCAAATGCCCACCGAGTGGTGGGCATTTGTTTGGTATAGGAGTCTGGCGATGACCTACTTTCGCGAGCGCGGGGCTCACTATCATTGGCGCTGGAGCGTTTCACGGTCCTGTTCGGGAAGG
>JBFMHC010000032.1:0-3355 GCA_040751755.1 Pseudomonadota bacterium | reverse complement strand
GTCTTCACCAGGGTCTCGATCTGCTTGGTCGCGTTACCGACGCGCTCCGCGAGGCGCTGGACTTCGTCCGCGACCACGGCGAAGCCGCGGCCAGCCTCGCCCGCCATGGCGGCCTGGATCGCCGCATTCAGGGCGAGGATGTTGGTCTGGTCGGCAATGTCGGTAATCAGGCCTACGATGTCACCGATCTCCTGCGAGGACTCACCCAGACGCTTGAGGCGCTTGGAGGTATCCTGGATCTGCTCGCGGATGCGCTCCATGCCGTGGATGGTCTGACGCACGGCCTCGCCCCCCTTGTGCGCCACTTCCATCGAGGACTGCGCAACGGAGACGGAGTCCACCGCACCTTCGGCTACCTCGCTCACCTTGCCGGCGATAATGTTCACCGCCTCGCTCGCCTGCTCGATGCGCAGAGCCTGTTCCTGGCTGGCTTCGGACAGGCGCATGGAGGTGGCCTGGGACACTCCCGCCGAACTGCCCACCTGTTCCGCGGTCCGCTGGATGGTGGCCACCAGGTCGCGCAGTGCGTCGATGGTGTAGTTCACGGAGTCCGCAATGGCCCCGGTGATGTCCTCGGTCACGGTGGCATGACGGGTCAGGTCGCCCTCCGCGAGGTTCATCATCTCATCGAGCAGGCGCAGGATGGCCTGCTGGTTGCGGTCGTTCTGTTCGCGGGAGATTTCCTCACGGCGGCGGGCATCACGCACCAGGACCACGCCGAGCAGAATCACCGCAATCAGCGTGGCGGCCGCGGTGACGTAGCCGGCGATGTTCACCATGAACAGGGCATCGTGCTCGCTGGTGGCCTTGCGCTGCAGGTCGCCGGCGGCGGCGATCAGCCCGGTAGAGAGTTCGTCGGTGGCCTGGAAGGCCTTGCTGGCCTCGAGGATCGTGGGGCCACTCTGCATCACCGCATCCACGGACTCGCGCATGGCACCGTATTTGACCGCCACCTGACGCAGTTTTTCACGGGCGCTGGGTTCCTCGACGCGCTGGACCTCGGGATCGCCGCGGCCGGAAAGCATGGCCTCGAGCACGCGCTCGAACAGCGCAGCGTCGCGGCCAAATTTCTCCAGCGCCACCGAGGCATTCTCCTCGCCACGCAGCAGTTCGCTGGCCGCGGTCTTCATGCGCAGGATCAGGAACTGCTGACGCTGCGCCAGATAAGTCTGACCCGGCCCGACGCCTGCGCGCACCATCTGCTGCACCACCTCATCGGACAGGGCGATGATCTCCGGCACCTCGCGCACGATCACCTCGCCGGCCGCCTTGACCCGCGCATAGGCCGGTCCCGCGGCGATGATGCTCTCAAGGGTCGGACGCACCTGCCCCCAGTTGAAGCGGACGGCCTCGAGCGACGCACGCAGGTCATCCTTCACCGGGGGCATGCGGGTTTCCGGATCGCCCTTCTCCAGCTTGCTCAGCAGGGACTCGAACACGTTGATCTTGACCTGCAGTTGGGCCGCCGCATCTTCCTGGCCCGTCACGGCACGCAGGGCGTCGCTCACCAGCTCCGGGCTGAAACGTTCGATCTGGCTGGCCGTCAGACGCCACTGCAGACGGTTGTGATCGACATACGCCACGTAGCTGAAGATGCCTACCGTGGCCACAAGCAGCACCACCGCCAAGGCGATGAGCGGCACAATGTTGCGTCCGATGCCACGAGCTCGCGCGTCATCACGTTTCGTCTGGGCCATGCGTGTTTCCTCTTTGATGATTCAACGCATTAGTTGTCGTTTCAGAATGTGCCGAACCCACCCGAACCTCCGGGCAGGACGCCGAAAAAGCTTCGCTCCACCAGGTTGTTTCAAAAGGACTGTCCTGTCCTTTTGAAACTCGCCTCGTCGCGGTACACGCCCGCGACGGTCTCCGAGAATCAATCACTTGCTGTGATTGATTCTCGGGCGAGCCGTTCTTGGCTCGCCAATCCAGGCTGTTTCAAAGAGTTTTGAAACAGCCTGTCCACGCCTCGCCTGGATTTACTGGAGCGCGGTACGCAAGACGTCCTCGCCGTGCAGCAGACGCTGGAGGTCGAGAATCTTCCACGAGCGCCAAGGCTCGACCACCTCCTCGAGGACGTAAGCCGCCAGCCCCGGTGGCGGCTGCTCCAACGGGCGCCGCGCCTCGACCTGGAAGTGCCGCAACCCCAATGACTCACTGACCAGCAGACCGAGGGGCCAGGCCTCGCGCCTGGACACCAGCACGCGGGCGCGCGGGTCGGGGGATACGCGCCCCCGCCCCAGAAGTCCCATCATGTCGATGATCGGCGTCAACTCACCCCGCAGGTTGGCCACCCCCAGCACCCAGGGCTGGGCCAGCGGCAAGCGGGTGACGGCGGGCATGGGAAGGATCTCGGCCACCTGATCGAGCGGGCTGACAAAAGTCTCGTCCCCGAGCCGGAAAGCCAGCGCAGTCCAGTGACGGGTCAGGGCCTCCCGTCGTGGCAGACCCGCGGCACGGGCCAGAGCGAGCCCTTCCAGCGCGCGCAGGCGGGCGAAGGCCGGGGAGCTCAAGGTCAGGCCCCAATCAGGGAGCGGATCGTCGTCATGAGCTGGGACTCCTGCACCGGCTTGGTGAGGTAATCCCGGGCCCCTTGACGCATACCCCAGATCCGGTCGGTTTCCTGATCCTTGGTGGTCACGATGATCACCGGGATCGAGGCCGTGTCCGGCGTGCGGGAGAGCTCCCGGGTGGCCTGGAAGCCATTGAGACCGGGCATGACCACATCCATCAGAATGAGATCGGGCTTGATGGCCTTGGCCTGGGCCACGCCCTCTTCGCCGTTGGTGGCCAGGCTGACCTTGAAGCCGTTGCGCTCGAGCATACCCTGCAGGACATGCCGTTCGGTGGGGGAATCGTCGACGATCAGGACATGGGCCATGAACTGGGCTCCGCAATGGGCATCAAATATAGAGAGGGATCGACGCTTATCCGACCAGTGTCAGGCTTTCGACATCCTTCGCCCGCCGCGCGTGCTGGCGCAGGGCGGCGAGCAGCTCCTCGCTGGTGAAGGGCTTGGTCAGGTAGTCGTCCGCCCCGACGATGCGGCCGCGCGCCTTGTCAAAGATACTGTCCTTGCTTGACAGGAGGATGACGGGGGTGCGCCGGAATCGCCGGTTGTTCTTGATCAGCGCGCAGGTCTGATAGCCGTCAAGACGCGGCATGAGGATGTCGATGAAGATGAGATCCGGCTCAAAGACCGGTATCCGGCCGAGGGCATCAAAACCATCGACGGCGGTGTCGATGATGCACCCAGCCTTGGCCAGCAGGGTCTCGGCCGTGCGGCGGATGGTCTTGCTGTCATCCACGACCATGATCTTCAGTCCACTGAACTCAGCGACTTGCGGGGCTTCAG
>JBFMHC010000031.1:0-74502 GCA_040751755.1 Pseudomonadota bacterium | reverse complement strand
GCTTGCGGGTGCGCTTGGCGCGCAGCTCAAAGCCCGTATACATCGGCGCCTCCAGACTCATCTGCTTCATGTCGCTATTGTCCCATCCCGGCAGTCTGGCAGGAAGGTTTTGCAGACCTTCCCTAGCAGAGTGGTGAGCCCCCTAACCTTAAACCTGATGCGGGGTGAGAGACCCAGAAAGGGGGTGAACCTGATGAAATAATGGGCAAGCCTTGCACATCTCTGTGCACCCCAAACTGTTTCGTCGCCTGTACCGTCGCGAGGGCAGGAGTTGGTTTCTCAGCCCCTGCTTGCGCATCCCAAACTGTCGGGAGAAGGAGCTGGATCAGCTTTTATAGTTTGTGGTGCCACCGCCTACGAAATCTACCCCTTTAGGAACTATACCCCCCATTGTGATCCCAGATGGGGTATATGCCGTTAGTGCGGGAGCTTCATAGTCTTGGCGGCCAGCACCAGACAGACCAGTGTCGGACGATTCTATCTGGACTACTTCCTTATTTGCCATCATTAGCAATCCCAGTGTCGTGTGGAAAAAGGTTATGGAATTTCAGATTTTTTCTATCAGTTGCCAGTTTCCAATTTAGCAAACTCCCCCTAGCACATCAACTCGGGCCTACCTGCCGGGGACCAGGCGATAGCATGCCAAAAAGCAAGCGTCCACCACTGGTAGATCCGACGTCCCCCCGGTATTCAGTAGCACTGGGCTTTAGAGTCCGAGGGTAATGTAATCGATTTTCCGGCCAATTGCCGGGCATAGGCTGAGGGCGTCAAACCGCTCAACGCTTTTTTCGGTCGCTCGTCGTTGTATTCGCACCGCCACGTCTCGATCTCCACCTTTGCATGCGCCAAGCTGACGAACCAGTGTTCGTTCAGGCACTCATCCCGTAGGCGCCCGTTGAATGATTCGATATAGGCGTTCTGATTGGGTTTGCCCGGCTGGATCAGGAACAGCTGGACACCACGGGCATGTGCCCAGGTTAGCATGGCTCGACCGCAGAATTCCTTGCCGTTGTCGGTGCGGATCGCCTGCGGCAAGCCACGCTGTACCGCCAGTCGATCCAGGATGCGCGTAGCGCATGGCCGCTGATGGCACGCTCCGGTACCACGGCCACCGCCTCGTGCGTCGCGTCATCCACAACCGTCAGACACTTGATGCCCCGCCCCTCGGCTGTTCGGTCGAACACGAAATCCATCGACCAGACCTGGTTCGCCGCCATGGGCCGTCCCAAGGGTTGTCGGTCCGATATCGGCACCTTCTTGCGCCGACGCTTCCGCACCTGAAGCCCCGCCTCGGTGTAGAGACGTTCAACGCGTTTGTGGTTAACCGGCTGCCCATCCTGCCGCAGTTTCAGATAGATCATGCCCGCCCCGTAACGGCGATGTCGGTGCTCCAAGGCCACGATCTGCTCGCGCAGGGCCGCGTTTCGGTCGGGTGCCGGTTGGTAGCGATAGGCACTGGCACATGCCCACGACCCGCAGGGCATGGCGTTCACTCAACCCGCTGTCCGCCAGGTGGTGCACCAGTTCGCGGCGTGCCGGTGCCTTCACCACTTTTTTTCAGGGCCTCGCGAGTGATCTTGTTTTCCAGCATCGACTCCGCCAGCAGTTTCTTCAGGCGAGCGTTCTCTGCCTCAAGCTCCTTTAGCCGCTTGGCATCCGATACGCTCATGCCGCCAAACTTGCTGCGCCAGAGGTAGTAACTTGCCTCAGAGAAGCCATGCCGCCGACACAACTCCTTCACCGGCAGGCCGGCTTCCGCCTCCCGCAGAAAGCCGATGATCTGTTCTTCCGTGAACCGTTTCTTCATGTCCAATCTCCTTCATGCCTGGAATTGGACTCTAATCTCAAGTGCTACTCAAACCGGGGGGACGTCGGATCGTGAAGTCCTCGTGTTCGTTTGGCCCAAAAGAAAGGGACCTGGAACAAGCATGATGTTTACCTTGCACAAGAACGCTACGGCGACACCTGCGCTCCGCGCTGCGATTCAACAGGCGAACGATAGCGACTACGAGTTGACGCAGCAATTCAATGTCAGCCGTGACACCATCCAAAAATGGTGCAAGCGCGATATGGTGGCCGACGGCAGTCACACGGCCCATCGGCTTCAGACCACACTCAACGCACCTGGGAAGAGTTGGTGATCAACCTGCGCAACCAGTTGTTGTTGCCGCTGGATGACCTGCTGGCCGTCATGCCCGAGGTTCATCGAAGCCGAGATGATACGTTCCGCCCTGGACCGGCTTCTGCGCCGCCGTGGCCATTCCCGGCAGCCGGTTCAGGACAAGGCCCGGTGCGCACAACCCCTGTTGTTCTTAACCCCCCCGACGCAGTCGTGCGGGGCCCGACACCTGACGCCATACCGGCGGGGCTAATGCTCGCCGGATACGGTCCTATTGATGATGGCCAAAACCCCGGGGGGGTCTCTCAACATCCGGCGTGGCAAACACATTACAGGCATGGAATATGTCCGGGTTTGCTTTGACAAAGTAACGATATCTATTCGATTCGACACCAAGAGGCTTAACCAAAGGGGGGACGGAGTGAACGGTTTCTCAGCAAACTTACCCAGCACGTTGGCGATGAGATAGCGCAGGTCGTTTTTATAATCCCTGCCGTGCCCCTCAATTGTCGCCGCAATTCGCATCAGGCAACCCTTGAATAAATCGCAGCATATGGAAGGCGCGTAGGGTCGCACCGGGCATAAAATCAGCCCTATCCATGCCGGAAAATCTTGCCGGCAGCGTTTCGGAAAATCGTTTGCGAAGTTTGTCCAGGTCGATGTAGTCAGTGATGCGCTTGTTGTTCATGGCGGCATCTATGACGGAAATGTAGTAACTACGGTTCTCGTGCAGGTAGGAAAGGCCCCCCGGTGCATTATTGATATCCTTGATGCAGCGCAGCCTAGTCCTCTCCGGCAACCAGCCTTCCATCGCTCGACGAATAAGACGGCGATTCATGCCGAGATTGTGTTGCATGGAAGGAATAGTGAGGCTAAATTCAACGAGCCTCCGGTCGAGGAAAGGATAGCGCCTTTCGACGCTATTTCCGGCGAATTTCGGTTGAAACTGAAAACCTCTTCCACCTGAGAGTCGATCAACCATGATATCGCCCAAGCGACGGTATCTCTTCGCCTGGAATAGGCGATGTTGCAACGCCCGTGCGCGTATGCCGACGCGGTCGCATAGTGCATTTGATAGTGCAGAGCGCTCGAAAACCAGCTCATCAACGCCCATCGAGCCCCCCCAGTGGATATGCTCACGCAACATGCGTAATAGTGCCCGCGTCTTCGAAACCCCATAAAAATCGGACGCTGCAGAAAGGTATTTCATCAGGGAGATGAGTTGGAAGCCGTCCAGGAATTCCCGCAAGGGGATATTGCTCCCGCAGGTTGCGCACTGGTCTCCACCATACCCGTCGAGAAGCACCCGCATACCCTTGTTGTTCATTTCCTGAAACAGTGCAGCGACATGAGGTGACGCGCCTAAAAAAGAATGTGCGTGCGGGTATGCATACAAGTCAGACGCTGAGCCGGTGAAATCGCGCGTTGTAATAAAATGGCCTTTGATGCCTCTTATTTCATGGATCAGCTCAATCAAGTCCCTTTCGTCCTGCTCATTGGATTTTTGATCTTCGGCCAGAACAAATGAATATGTAGTGAAATCGCGCCCCCTGTCTGCCAGCATTGAGGCCGCGATGACGGCGATGGAACCTGAATCAAGCCCTCCGCTCAACAAGCCAGCCATATCACCATCTGTTTCGAGGCGGCAGGCAACCGCATCCTGGAGGAGCCGTCGGTAGATCTCGACATATTCTTCCTCTCTCTTGTAGCGGGTTGTATTGCCAGCTTGCGGTTCCCAGTATCGCCGCAAAGCAAGAGTGCCACGCTTGACCGTCAAGCAGTGGGCTGGGGGAATGGGATCGATGCCACGATACACAGTCACATCGGCATCGAGCGCAAGCCCGGCCAAGTAGTCCGCGATCTTCTGCTCGTCGAGCTCTTTGGGGACCTCCTCGTGGGCAAGCAGGCTGTCAAGGTTGCTGGCAAACACAAAGCCAGCGTGCGTGCAGTAGTAGTAGAAAGGGTGCACCCCAAAAATGTCGCGGGCGCAAAAAAGCTGTTGATCTCGCTCATCCCAAATGGCGAAGGCGAAATCGCCGAGCAGTTGTTCTGGGCAACGATCGCCCCATTTCCGGTAGGCGAGGAGCAGCAATTCCGTATCTGTCAATCGGCTGCCATCGCGAATACTCAGCTTCTCCCATAATTCTGGGCGGTTATCGATGCGCACATCGGCGACAATAGTCAACCCAGACTCAGGATCATGTAGTGGCCCTGGCTGGGTGCGTCCACTCGGCAAGGTTCGCAGCAGGCCCAAGCCCAACGCTACGTGGACACTATTCCAGGCCTCTGCCCCGTCCGGGCAGGCCTTGCTCCAGACAGCCAGCATGGAGCGTAGGTCACCCGGGCCGGTAGGCCTGCCATCGAAGCGAACTATGCCGTGGATCATGCTCATCAGTCAGTTACGCCCAGTTCGTTTTTCAGATGGCCTATGCATTCCGCGAACGTCACGTGACTATCGTTGTAGCGAATGATCTTGATATCGGCCGTGCCGGCCAATCTGGCCGCAAGCCGGTATTGCGCTTCAGCCACGCCCAACCCCTTCTCCAGTTCTCCATGGAGACGATGGGGCAGCAGAACAAACAGTTTTTCCATTCCCTTCAGCGTATCCATCGACCATCCCTCTTGATTGGAAAAAGCCAAAAGATAGACACATGCGGGAGACAACGGCTGTTCGCAGAAGGACGATCCCGGCATCAGGAAGTAGCGTCTCATGCCACTACGCACCGGTTTGAGTCCCTCGTGCAGGATACCAAGTTCTTCCAACGATCTTTCCCAGAGCATGAGCCGAGGCAGACCCGGTTGGATACGCAGTCCTTCGTTGTCTGACAGGCAAAGGAATCCGTCGGCAATCAATTTAAAACCTTGCTTGCATAGCTCGGCTGCCAGCATCGTCTTTCCCGCGGGTGTCGGTCCGATGAAGGCGTACGCCTTGCCATCGCGCTCGACGGCGACGCCTTTGAGGAGCAGACGGCCACGCTGCATCAGCAATGCACCCATGACCTCGTGATAGAAAAACAAACGGAGTGCATCTTCATCTGCATGGAGCGCAGGAGCGATGGTCACCGCCTTGCCGTCTTCGACGAAGTAATCCGCGACACCCGGCACAGCAAGGAGATAACGGCCGGATGCAGCCTTATAACAGCCCCCTTCCTCGCGCCACTCCATCGGGAGTCGTTCGATCTCGCCCAGGCGGACGACGACGTCAGCAACCCCAGATGCGGGCGGCAACTCCGGGCATGGAAAGGGTGAATCGAGAATAAGGCCGTGCAGGGCGTATCTCATGGACCTTGTCTACAGGTCGACAATGTTGCCGGCCTCGTCCAGGTAGCCTAGACGGCGCATGACGGCGTGATGTTTTGCGATCAAAGCGGCAACCTGTGCATCGCTAAGTACAGCCCTCCAGGCACCAGACCTTCCCGTCCGGAAGAAGGAGTCGGCCTTGGGTGGTTTTTCCCTGAAGCTTGACTTGAGTTCCATTGCCTTGAGCGTAGCGAAGGAGGAATGGGCGATCGCCTGCAGTATCGCCGCCTCGTCCTTATCTAGGCCGAAAGCGCATACCGCACGGGTGAATGTCTGCAGTGGATTGCGCAGCATATCCTCATAGCGAATCAGGTGAACCTTCATGTCCGCAGGCGCCTCCAGCCAACTCAGGACATTGCTGCTCCAATCGGAGATTTTCTGCGGCAGCATCCTCGTGATATTTCTCTCTTCGCGGTTCAGGTAATAGTCGTCATCGTTCATCTCGGCGATGACGCGGTCGAGGTCACGGCACAGAAAGTGGGCGAAGGACTGGGCAACGTCGAGCGGGTTGCGGACGATATAAATGCTGCACCGAGTTGCTTCGGGAGGGAACAGGACCTGCCCGTCGGACAGTCGCCGCCAAGCGTCGTGGATCTTGTAAAAGCATGGAGCATCGCGCGATGCGGCCGAGACCCGGTCGTAGTAAACGGGCCGCAGGCGGTCTATCTCCTCAGGAAGCAGGTGGGTGGAGTCGAGTCCCGTCGCCGCGTCGAAAGAGGCGCGGCTGTTTCCGTCAGGAGGCAGTTTGTTGATATCAACAGGTTCTGCCGATTCAGAAATGAGATTGGCAATGAAAGCGCGGAACCAAGTGTTGCCGGACTTGGGGTAGGAGGCGAGCCAGACGATGTTTCCGGTCACTGCAAATCTGCCTCTATCAGATCGGCCAATTCGTCCAGATGGAATCCGCTCCAGGGGCGGTGCACCCTACGTATGCGAACGCCCCCCGCCAAAACGGCGCAGGCCTTGAGGTTATCCGCCTCGTTGCCAAGCTGAGACACCATCCCTTTCCGGTAGGTATGGTTCCGCAACGCCCAGATTTTCTCGACATGGGTCATGTCGTGAATCGTGGGCATCTTTTCGTCGCAGGCATGAAGAATATAGAGGGCCTTGATCCGTACAGGCTCGCCGCGATACGGTTCCTGCACCGGCAGGGCGTACTTTTCCTCCTCATGAAGGACCCTCCGCATGGTGTTCACGTCCTCGCCCAGCCGGGTTGCCGCATCCTTCCAGAGCTTGATCTGTGGTACGCCAGGAAAGACCAAAGGCGCTTCTCCGTGGGCGACCCTGATCGCGCAAACATCATCCGAAAGCACCCCGCATCCCCGGTTTTGCATTGCCGCCGCAAGCGTGGATTTGCCTATCCCGCTGTGCGCAAGGACGAGCACCGCTTCCCCTTCGTGCAGAACGGCATTGGCGTGCAACGGCAACAGGCCTCTCTGGTGGATGATGCAACCCAGTGCTGAGCCGAGCAGATATAGCCGAAGCATGATGTCCGGCACTGCGGGCACGGGGTCAACGGTGATTTCGCGACCGTCGCGCACTGAAAATCTACCCACATCCCGGACGTTAAGCAGCATATGCATAGCCCCAATGTATTGCCTCTTCCATGGATGAGTCTCATCACAGGGGATGTGCCGTAAAGAGCCGTATCGAACCAGCACATCCTGCGTGTCGCTGGATGTCGGCAGCAATTCCGGACACGCTATCTCTGAATGCAGAGTGAAACCATGAACGGAATATGAGAAGAGGTTAGGCATGACTGTCGATCCGAGGGCATCTTATCCACGAATTTCTTGGATTCAATCGAATGATCAAGTGTAAAGACACTGAAATATATTCGCTTCGGAAAGGAAAACGCCGTCGCTAGGACGGCGTTGGATACTACTAAGGTTATGGTGGAGCCGGGGGGGATCGAACCCCCGTCCGCAAGTCCTCTACAGCGAGATCTACATACTTAGTCCGGTCATTTGGTTTTAACCCGGACCACGCCGGCCGAACAGGCTGGGTCAAGGCGAGCCACCTTAATTTAACGCTGAATCAAGCGGCCCGAATCAGCGCGATCCCGTGTAAATGACTCCTCAGCTGGTTGCCCAGCCCGGCCCACGGGCCTGCCGGTGAGGAGTCCGGCCGTCAAGCGGCCAGAGCGTAGGTTTCGTCGTTGGCGACTATAGATTTCCAGATGGATTTACGAGGTGACTGGTCCTCGGTATGCACTCTACTGCTTTGCAACCCACGTCGAAGCCATGTCGGCCCCAATGAACTGCTCTGATACGAGCCGCGCGGCAAAGTTCACCGCACGGCTGAAAAAATTTTACGCCGCCCGGTCAAGCCAGTCGAGCAAACCGGCAGGAGAGGCGATAAATCCCGCCGCACCCCAGTTCTCGGGACGGTCATTGGCGCCGAGGTAACCCCACATGGCCACGAGGGTGGGCATGCCGGCGGCACGCGCAGCGGCGACATCGCGCTCGGCGTCGCCGACGTACAGACAGCCCTGCGGCGCCAGGTCCATCTCGGCGCAGGCATGCAGGACCGGCTGCGGGTGCGGCTTGGCATGCGCGCAGGTGTCGCCGGAGACGACACTGCCGGCACGCGCCATCAGGCCCAGATGGCCCAGCAACGGCTCGGTCAGTCGTCTGGGTTTGTTGGTGACCACGCCCCAAGCGATACCGCGGCCTTCCAGGGCATCGAGCACCTCCGCCATTTCGGGGAACAGGCCGGATCGCTCGGTCATGCAGGCAGTGTAGATGTCGAGGAACTCGGCGCGCAGACCGGGGAAGTCCGCGTCTTCCTCGCTCACGCCGAAACCCAGCCGGATCAGCCCCTGGCTGCCGTGCGAGGCCTGCGCGCGCGCGGCCTCCTCGGCGACCGGCGGCAGGCCGCGACGTCTGCGCAGTTCGTTGAGGCTGAATGTGAGGTCGGGAGCGGTGTCCACCAGGGTGCCGTCCAGGTCGAACAGGACGGCGCTCACCCTGCCCGGCTCAGCCACGCCGGCAGGCCAGCAGGTAGTTGACGTCGGTGTCGCGCTCCAGCTTGTAGACCTTGGAGAACGGGTTGTAGGTCATGCCCATCAGGTCAACCGTCTCCAGGCCGACCGAGCGCGCATGGGCGGCAAGTTCATGCGGCTTGATGAACTTGTTCCAGTCGTGCGTCCCCTTGGGCAGCATGTTGAGGACGTATTCCGCGCCGACGATGGCGAACAGGTAGCTCTTGGGGTTGCGGTTGAGGGTGGAGAGGAACACCCAGCCGCCGGGCTTCACCAGCCTGCGGCAGGCGTCGAGGATGGAGACCGGGTCGGGCACGTGCTCCAGCATCTCCATGCAGGTCACGACGTCGTAGGCCTGCGGCTGTTCTTCCGCCAGGGCCTCGGCGGCAATGTGGCGGTAGTCCACCTGCACCCCGGATTCGAGCTTGTGCAACTTGGCGACCTGCAGTGCCTTTTCCGAGAGGTCGATGCCGGTCACCTCGGCGCCCCTGGCGGCCATGCTCTCGGCGAGGATCCCGCCACCGCAGCCGACGTCGACGATACGCTTGCCGGCGACGCCGCCGCACAGGCCGTCGATCCACTCCAGGCGCAGGGGGTTGATGTCGTGGAGCGGCTTGAATTCGGAGTTGGGGTCCCACCAGCGGTGGGCGAGTTGGCTGAACTTGTCCAGTTCCGCCTGGTCGGCGTTGGTCATGGCATCACCTCATTCGTCAGCCTCGAATTGTGCGTCATTTCCGACGCCGGGGGATGACACATGGGCCTCGTAATGGCGCCGGAACAGCAACTCCAGCTCGTCGATGACCTCCGGCGCCGACTTGCCGTGCACCAGGTGCTGGGTCATCAAGCCGGAGGCTTCGTGCAGGATTTTGGCGCGATCGATCATGGGATAGGTCTCGCGCAGGCGCTTGATCGCCTTGACCACGCTCTCGCGCTCCGGCCTGGGGATGGCGAGCGGCTGCACGGGCAGAGCGGGCGTGTCACCCGGGGCCCTGCCGAGCAGGAACTCGGCGTAGTCCAGCAGGCCTTGTTGCCGCGCCTGAGGCAGGGCGCGGAAGGCGCGCAGCAGGCGACGCTCGTCCGCGGTCATGAGCGCGAGGACACGTACTCTTTGATGAAGGCGCTGTTTTCCAGGAAGTCCAGGAAGGCCTGGAGCAGCTTGCTGCGGAACTTCTCCTGCGGGTAGACCAGCGAGAGCTGGCGGCGCAGCGGCGGGTCGATGGGGATGGAGATCAGCTCGCCGAGCTTCACTTCCTTCTCCACCGTGGTGCTGGATACCACGGCCACCCCCAGGCCGGCGGCGACCGCGCCCTTGATGGCCTCGCGGCTGCCGAGCTCCATGGAGAGGTTGATCTCGTCCAGGTTGACGCCGTTGAGGCGGAAGAAATCGTCGATGCACTCGCGCGTGCCAGAACCGGATTCGCGCGTGATGTAGGACTGGGCGGCGACCATCTTCGGGGTGATGGATTTCAGCTCCGCGACCTTGGCGAATGGGGCGCAGATCATCACCAGTTCATCCTCGCAACACACGTGGGTCACCAGGTTGGGGTGGTGCGAGGGGGATTCGATGAGACCGAGGTCGAGGGTGTGGTCCGCAACCTTGTTCTCGATGGTCTCGGAGTTGGCCACCGTGAGCCGCGCCTGGGTCTCGGGATGCATGCGTTTGAACTCGCCCAGCAGGCGCGGCAGCATGTATTCGGCGATGGTGGTGGAGGCGCCGATCAGCAACGGACCGCTGACCTGGCCGGTCAGCTCGGAGATGCGCGCCTCCATCTCGCTGGTCATGTTGAGGATGCGCTCGGCGAAATCTAGCGCCAGTTCGCCTGCGGGAGTGAGGGAGATCTTGCCGTGGGAGCGCTCGAACAATCGGGTGTTGAAGTGTTCCTCCAACTGCTTCACCTGGAAGGTCACGGCCGGCTGGGTCATGAACAGCAGCTCCGCCGCCTTGGTGAAGGACAACTGCTTTGCCACCGTATAGAAAACCTGAAGCCTGCGATCCGCCATGCGTCTTATAGAAAGATAAAAATTAATTATGTCATTGAATCATGATTTACTTATCCCGAACAACTCCACTAGCCACGTAGGCCGAATTTCCCTATTGTTCCGGGGCCGATCAATCCTGCAGAAAGCGCGCTTCCGCATGCTCTACCAATAACCGGGGCTGTCCTGACCAAAGACACACCGCCCCGACCGGTCGGCACGTAACAACGGAACCATGAACCGCGGTTTTTACATCATCCTTTTAGCGCAATTTTTTTCCGCGCTCGCAGACAACGCCCTGCTGTTCGCGGCGATTGCCCTGCTGAAGGAACTGGCCGCCCCGGACTGGCACGAACCCCTGCTGCAGGAGTTCTTCGTCATTTCCTACATCGTCCTGGCGCCCTTCGTCGGTCCCTTCGCCGACGCCCTGCCGAAGGGACGCGTCATGTTCATCTCGAATGCCATCAAGATCGTCGGCTGTCTGGGCATGCTGCTGGGCATGCCGCCGCTGTATGCCTATGCCATCGTCGGACTCGGCGCGGCGGCCTACTCCCCAGCGAAATACGGCATCCTCACGGAGTACCTGCCCCCCGCCCTGCTGGTGAAGGCAAACAGCTGGATGGAGGGCGCGACGGTGGCGGCCATCGTCCTCGGCGCCATCCTCGGCGGCCTGATGATCAGCCCCCGGCTGATGGGGGTGGCCCTCGCGGACTGGGGCGCGCCCGCCTGGCTGACCATACCGAACGCGGCGATCGTCTTGATCCTGCTCCTCTATGCCATCGCCGCCTGGTTCAACCTCTACATCCCGCGCCTGCCCATCGACCACAAGGTGCCGAAGAAGAACCCGCTGTACCTCCTGCACGACTTCTGGCACGCCTTCAAGCTGTTGTGGAAGGACCCGCTGGGCCAGGTGTCCCTGGCTGTGACCACGCTGTTCTGGGGCGTGGGGGCGACGCTGCGCTTCGTGGTCCTGGCCTGGGCGGCCTTCAACCTGAAGTTCGACCTTGCGCACGCCACCCAGCTCACCGCCATGGTGGCGGTGGGCATCGCCGTGGGCGCGGCGGCGGCGGGCAAGCTGGTGAAGCTGGAGGACTCGGTGAAGGTCCTGCCGGCGGGCATCGCCCTGGGCTTGATCGTCCTCACCATGATCTTCATCACCGACTGGCGCATCGCCATGGTGGTGATGTTCGTGGTGGGCACGTTGTCAGGCTATTTCGTGGTGCCGCTGAACGCCCTGCTGCAGCACCGCGGCCACCTGCTCATGGGTGCCGGCCACTCGATCGCGATCCAGAACTTCAACGAGAACATCGGCATCCTGTTGCTGCTGGGCGCCTACACCTACATGGTCGGCCACGGCGTGCACATCCACTGGGTGATCGCGATCTTCGGCCTCTTCATCAGCACGGCCATGACCATCATCTGGCGCCGCCACCGCTTCGACACGGTGCATTGAAAAAGGGCGCCGCGGCGCCCCCTTTTCCGGTCATGGATGACTTCAATCAGTCGTTGGCGTGGCGGGCGATATAGGCCTTGATGGCCTCGGCGTCCGCGTCCATCACCTCGACGCGGCGCGGCAGGGACTCCAGGTCCTCCAGGCCGGCCGGCCGCTCCGGCTTGCGCCCCAGGGCCTCGACGATGGTCTCCTCGAACTTCGCTGGCAGGGCCGTCTCCAGGCACACCAGGGTGACACCGGGATCACGGTGCTCCAGGCCGACCTTGAGGCCGTCGGCGGTATGGGTGTCGATGACCGTGGCGAACTTCTCCCAGGCCATGCGGATGGTGGCAAGGCGATCGGCGTGGCTGCTCTTGCCGGAGACCATGCCGAAACCTCGCACCTTCTCGAACAGGCCGTCCGTCTTCAGGTCGAAGCTTTCGCCCTTGTCCACCGCCCCCCAGAGGGCGGCCACCTTGGCGCTGTCGCGTCCGGTGAGGTCGTAGACGAAGCGTTCGAAGTTGGAGGCCTTGGAGATGTCCATGGACGGGCTGGAGGTGTGCAGGGTCTCCGCCGCCTTGCGCGGGCGGTACACGCCGGTGCGGAAGAACTCGTCCAGCACGTCGTTTTCGTTGGTGGCGACGATGAGCTGGTGGATGGGCAGGCCCATCATGCGCGCGATGTGGCCGGCGCAGACGTTGCCGAAGTTGCCGGAGGGCACGGAGAAGCTCACCCGCTCGTCGTTGCCCTTCGTCACGGCGAAATAGGCCTTGAAGTAGTAGATCACCTGCGCCGCGACGCGCGCCCAGTTGATGGAGTTCACCGCTCCGAGGCGGTACTTCTGCTTGAAGGCGTGGTCGTTGGCGGCGGCCTTGACGATGTCCTGGCAGTCGTCGAACACGCCGCGCACGGCGATGTTGAAGATGTTGGCGTCCTGCAGGGTATACATCTGCGCCTGCTGGAACGGCGTCATGCCGTGTTCGGGCGAGAGCATGAACACGCGCACGTTGTGCTTGCCGCGCATCGCGTACTCGGCGGCGGAGCCGGTGTCGCCCGAGGTGGCGCCAAGGATGTTGATGTCGCGGCCGGCCTTGTCGAGGGCGTACTCGAACAGGTTGCCGAGCAGCTGCATGGCCATGTCCTTGAACGCCAGGGTCGGGCCGTTCGACAGTTCCAGGATGTACAGCCCCTCCTCCAGGCGACGCACCGGGGTGATCTGGCTGAAGTCCGAGGGTTTGTCACCACCCGCGCGGCCGTGGCTGTACACCTCGGTGGTGTAGGTCCTGTCGATCAGGCCCTTGAGGTCCGCGGCCGGGATGTCGTCGGCGAGGCGCGAGAGGATGGCGAAGGCGAGCTGGCGATAGTCCATGCCGCGCATCGCCGCCAGGTCGTCGGCGGAGAAATGCGGGTAGGCCTCGGGCAAATAGAGCCCGCCGTCCGGCGCCAGGCCGCCCAGCAGGATCTCCAGGAAGGATTGCGACGGCGACTGGCCGCGGGTGCTGATGTACTTCATGCGCTGCTGTGTCCTTTGTCTTTCAACCCTTCAGCTCTTCCATGCGGATGCGCGTGACCTTGCCGCTGATGCTGTCCAGGGCCTCGATCTTCGCAATCGCGGCGTTGACGTCCTTTTCCTTGGCCACGTGGGTGAGGATCACCACGTCGGTCTGGTCGGCCCCCTCCTCCGGCTCCTTCTGCATCATGGCGTCGATGGAGATGGACAGGTCGGCGAGGATGCGCGTCACGTCGGCCAGCACGCCCGGCTTGTCGAGGGCGCGCATGCGCAGGTAGTAGGCGGTCTCCACCTCGTCCATGGGCAGGATCGGCAGGTCGGACATCCGGTCGGGCTGGAAGGCGAGGTGCGGCACGCGGTTCTGTGGGTCGGCGGTGTGCAGGCGGGTGACGTCCACCAGGTCGGCGATCACCGCACTGGCGGTGGGCTCGGCGCCCGCGCCCTTGCCATAGTAGAGGGTGGCGCCGACGGCGTCGCCCCAGACCAGCACCGCGTTCATGGCGCCCTCGACGTTGGCGATCAGGCGCTTCTCCGGCACCAGGGTAGGATGCACGCGCAGTTCCACGCCGCCCTTTCCGGCACTCTCGCGACGCTTCGCCACGCCCAGGAGCTTGATGCGGTAGCCCAGCTGCTCGGCGTACTGGATGTCGGCCGCCTCCAGCTTGGTGATGCCTTCCACGTGCGCCTTGTCGAACTGCACCGGGATGCCAAAGGCAATGGAGGCCATCAGCGTGGCCTTGTGCGCGGCGTCGATGCCCTCGATGTCGAAGGTCGGGTCGGCCTCGGCATAGCCCAGGCGCTGCGCCTCCTTGAGCACGGCATCGAAGGATAGGCCCTTGTCACGCATCTCGGAGAGGATGAAGTTGGTGGTGCCGTTGATGATGCCGGCAAGCCACTGGATGCGGTTGGCGGACAGCCCCTCGCGCAGGGCCTTGATGATGGGGATGCCGCCTGCCACCGCGGCCTCGAAGGCAACCATCACGCCCTTCTTTTGCGCGGCCGCGAAGATCTCGTTGCCATGCACGGCGAGCAGGGCCTTGTTGGCCGTGACCACATGCTTGCCGTGGGCGATGGCCTCCAGCACCAGCTCCTTCGCCACGGTGTAGCCGCCGATCAGCTCGACGACGATGTCGATTTCGGGGTTGCGCACCACGGCGAATGCGTCATCGGTGACCTGCGCGCCACCGCCGGTGACCTGGCGGGCGAGTTCGAGATTGCGGTCGGCGACGTGTGTGATGGCGATGGGACGGCTCGCGCGGCGGGTGATCTCTTCCTGGTTGCGCTTGAGCACCGTCCAGGTGCCGCCGCCGACAGTGCCGATGCCGAGAAGTCCTACGTTGATGGGTTTCATATTCGCTCTGCGAAGGTGAGGAGTGAGGCGTGAGGCGCGCGGCGGACGGAAGACCTCGCCGCGCGCCTCACGTCTAACGCCTCACGACATCAGCCTCCATGTCGCTTTCGGTATTGCTCCAGGTAGCGCGCGATGCGGCCGATGGCGTCGTGCAGATCGTCCATCGAGGGCAGGAACACGACGCGGAAGTGGTCCGGGTGGGGCCAGTTGAAGCCGCTCCCCTGCACCACCAGCACCTTCTCCTGCAGGAGCAGGTCGAGGATGAACTGCTGGTCGTTGGCGATCGGGTAGAGCTTGGGGTCGAGGCGCGGGAACAGGTACATCGCCGCCTGCGGCTTGACGCAGCTGACGCCCGGGATTGCGGTGAGCAACTCATGCGCGAGATCGCGCTGGCGGCACAGTCGGCCACTGGGGGCGACCAGGTCGTCGATGCTCTGGTAGCCGCCCAGCGCGGTCTGGATGCCGTATTGCGCCGGCACGTTGGAACACAGGCGCATGGAGGCGAGGATGTCCAGGCCCTCGATATAGTCCTTGGCGTGGCGTTTCTCGCCCGAGACGATGGCCCAGCCGGCTCGGTAGCCACAGGCGCGGTAGTTCTTGGACAGGCCGTTGAAGGTGACGAACAGCACGTCGTCCGCCAGCGAGGCGATGGAGGTGTGCTTGGCGCCGTCGTACAGCACCTTGTCGTAGATCTCGTCGGCGTAGACGATGAGCTGGTTCTGGCGCGCGATCTCGACGATGCCTTCGAGGATCTCTCGCGGGTACAGGGCACCGGTCGGGTTGTTGGGGTTGATGACGACAATGGCGCGGGTGTTGGGCGTGACCTTGCTACGGATGTCGTCCAGGTCGGGCAGCCAGCCGCTGCCCTCGTCGCAGATATAGTGGCGCGGCGTGCCGCCGCCCAGGCTCACGGCGGCGGTCCACAGCGGGTAGTCCGGCGCCGGTACCAGCACCTCGTCGCCGTTGTCCAGCAGGGCCTGCATGGTCAGGACGATCAGCTCGGACACGCCGTTGCCGATGTAGATGTCATCCACCTGCACCCCGGCGATCTGCTTCTCCTGGGTGTAGTGCATGATCGCCTTGCGCGCCGCGAATACGCCCTTGGACTCGGAATAGCCCGCCGCCAGCGGCAGGTTGTGGATCACGTCCTGGACGATTTCCTCGGGGGCGTCGAAGCCGAAGGTGGCAGGATTGCCGATGTTCAGCTTGATGATGCGGTGCCCTTCCTCTTCCATCTGCCGGGCACGCGCCATCACCGGGCCACGGATGTCGTAGCACACGTTGGCGAGCTTGGCGGACTTGAGGATGGGCTGCATGGAAATACCGGGTCGGGGTATAAAGGGCGAAATCTTACCCGAAAACCGCTTCGGCCCGCCGCGCGGACCGAACCACGAACATGAAACTGCACCTCGACCGCAGCGACGCGCAATACATCATCACCGGCTACGGCCCCGACCACGTCCTGATCAACGGCATGCGCCACGAACGCAGCCTGATCGTCCTGCCCGACGAGGTGGTGGCCGGCTGGGCAGCCGACCTCGCCACCCTCGCGGCAGCGCACTTCGACGCGCTGCTCATCCGCGCCCCGGAGATCGTCCTGCTCGGCACCGGACGGCACCAGCGCTTCCCCTCCCCCGCCCTCTACAAGGCACTGCTGGCCGCGCGCATCGGCGTCGAGGTGATGGACTCGCAGGCCGCCTGCCGTACCTACAACATCCTCGCCGGCGAGGGCCGGCGGGTCGCCGCGGCATTGATCATCGAGACCTAATCGAGCCCCACCTGCTGCAGGCGCTCGGCATCCCTGATGTAGAGCCTGGTACCGTCCATCTCGATGCAGCCCTGGTCGCTCAGCTTGTGCAGGAGGCGGGACAGGGTCTCCGGCTTGACGCCGATACGCGAGGCGATGACCTGCTTGGGCGCTTCCCACTCGACCCGCTGGCGCCCGGTCTCGTCCGGATCGGAATGGTCGAGCAGGTATTGCAGCAGGCGGTCGGAGCCCTTCATCAGGGTCAGGCGGTCGATCTCGTTTACCAGCTTGTGCAGGCGTGAGCTCATGCCCGCCATGAGACGGAAGCAGCGCTGCGCGTCCTTGGTCAGCCAGTCCTTGAAGGCGCGCCCATCGAATGCGACAAGGCGTGTCGGCACCTGCGCCACGGCATTGACGGGGTAATGCCCGCCCATGAACAGCACGGCCTCGGCGAACATGCGGTGCGCGCCGATCAGCTCGATCACCTTCTCGTCACCCTGCGGCGAGGCGCGGTACAGCCGCACCACGCCTTCCGCGACCCAGAAGAAGGCGTTCGCGGGATCCCCCTGGTTGAACAGGATCTGTCCGGGCGCCAGTTCGATCCAACTGGCGTGGCTGGCCACTTCGCGGAACAGATCGTCCTCCAGGCCGGAAAACAGGTAGTTGCGCCGGACCGCATCGAGATCATGGTTTATCAGATTCGCGTTCATGGCCTGATTTCCCTGAAATTACGGATGGCAAGGAACTCGCCGACGTCCTTGTCGGGCTGGCGCGTGTCAGGCTGCAGCACCGCGCGCAGGTGGGCGATGCCGAAGCTGCGCGCGGAACGCAACACCGGCAGGCTATCGTCGACCAGCAGGGTGCGTTCCGGCTTGAAGGGCTCGCTGGCGCGCAGCGCGGCCCAGAACGCGGGGTCTTCCTTGGCGAGACCGTATTCGTGCGAGACGTGCATGGCGTCGAAATGCACCCCCAGGCCGGTGCGGTCCATCTTCAGGTTGAGGCTCTTGCGGTGCGCGTTGGTCACCAGCACCAGGCGCTTGCCGGCGGCGCGCACGGCGTCGAGGAACTCCGGCACATCCGGATGCACGGCGATGAGGTGCGCGACCTCCTCCTTGAGGCGGACGATGTCCAGTTCCAGCTGCTCGCTCCAGTAGTCCACGCAGTACCAGGCCAGCGTGCCGGCCTTGGCGTTGTAGCGGCGGAAGCACTCGGCGTGCGCCTCGGCCTGCGGCAAACCATGCCGCTCGGCGTACTTCTCCGGCACGTAGACCTGCCAGAAGTGGTTGTCATAGTGCAGGTCCAGGAGGGTGCCGTCCATGTCGAGCAGGACGGTATCGATCTCCCGCCAGGGCAGCTGCACGGGGCTCAAAGCAGACCGTCCCGCGACATGCCGCGGCGTCGCAGGATGCGGCGCAGGGTCTGCAGGGCCTCGAGTTGGATCTGGCGCACGCGCTCGCGCGTGACGCCGAGGTGCTCGGCGAGCTCCTCCAGGGTGGCGATGTCCTGGTTGTTGAGGCCGAAGCGGCGTTCGATCACCCAGCGGTGCCGTTCCTGAAGCTCGGCGAGCCACTCCTGCACGTAGTGCTCGACCTCGGCGAGCTGCAGCATCTTCTCGGGCTGCTCGGAGTTCTCGTCGGCGATGGCCTCGCCGATGGACAGGGTCGGGTCGATGTCCAGCGGCGCATCCAGCGAGGCGACCCGCTCGTTGAGGGACATGATGCGCACCACCTCCTCGAGCGGCCGGTTGGTCAGGGCCGCGATCTCCTCCGGGCCGGCGTCGGGCATGCCGTGCGACTCGAGATGGCGCTGCGCGCGCAGGTAGATGTTGAGTTCCTTGATCACGTGCACCGGCAGGCGGATGGTGCGCGACTGGTTCATGATCGCCCGCTCGATGTTCTGCCGCACCCACCAGGTGGCATAGGTGGAGAAGCGGAAGCCGCGTTCCGGCTCGAACTTGTCGAGGGCGTGCATCAGGCCCAGGTTGCCCTCCTCGATCAGATCGAGCAGGGACAGACCGCGGTTGACGTAATGCTTGGCGATGTTCACGACCAGACGCAGGTTGTGCTCGATCATCTTCTGGCGCGCCTCGAAGTCGCCCTGGCGCACCTTCATCGCCAGCTCGCGCTCGCGCTCAGGCGTCAGCAGTCCTTCGCGGCCGATCTCGTTGAGATAGATCTGGGTGACGTCGAGCAACTCATCGTAGTCCGCCTCCGCGTGCGGCAATGGCTTGTCGGCGTCCAGATCTTCCGCTTCTGGCTGGCCCTGCGGCTCGGCCTGATCGAAATCATCTTCTTCCTCCATCCTCTCACTCATCTCATCCCGCCGTTTTCTCTAGGTTCGGCAAGTAATTTAGTGGATCCACCGGCTTGCCCAGTTCCCGGATCTCGAAATGTAACTTGACCCGGTCCGCATCCGTGTCGCCCATCTCGCCGATCACCTGGCCACGCGCCACGGCCTGGCCTTCCCGCACCAGGATGCGTGCGTTATGCGCATAGGCGGACAGAAGGGTCTTGCCGTGCCGGATGATGATGAGTTTTCCATACCCCCGCAAGCCGGCACCGGTATAGGCAACCTTGCCGGGTGCCGCGGCCTGCACCTGCTGGCCGCGCATGCCGAGGATGTCGATGCCCTTGCTCAGGCCCTCGCCGAAACGCGCCGCCAGGGTGCCGCGCGCCGGCCAGGACCAGACGTCTGGAACGGCATCCTCGGGACTGGGTGATACGGTGGGCTCCGCAGGCATCGGGCGTGCCTCGACATTGGCGTGGGCGGCCAGCGGCCGCGTGACGAGCGTCGGCCTGGGCGGGGTCAGGCGCAGCACGCTGCCGACCACGATGTGGTCCGGGTCATCGAGGCCGTTCCATTCCGCCAGGGCCTGGTGGTCCAGGCCCTTGTCGAAGGCGATCTTGAACAGGGTGTCGCCGGGCTGAACCCGGTAGTGGCCGGGAGGTACGGGTGGCAGAGGCTTGCGTTCGACCGCGGCGCGGTATTTCGGGGAAGACTCGCGCACCGGCGCGGGGTAACGGGTGTTGCCACACCCCGCGAGGGCAAGACATAAAAGCGGTCCGAACAGGACCAGGGCGATGCGCCTCAAGTGACCCCTGGGAGCAGGGGCACGAACTTCACCGCCTCCAGCTCCTTCTCGACGAAGCCGCCGCCCGGCAGGGCCTCGACCAGGAACAGGCGCTGCGCATCGCCCGCGCCGACCGGTGCCACCAGCCTCCCGCCCGGCTTCAACTGCTGCTTCAGGGCCTCGGGGATGTAGGGCATGGCGGCGGCGACGACGATCGCGTCGTAGGGCGCCGCGGCGGGGAAGCCCTCGCTGCCGTCGACGTTCTTCATCAGCACGTTGTTGATGCGCAGGCCGCGCAGCGTCTGGCGGGCGCGGCCGATCAGCTTGGCAATGCGCTCCAGGCTCAGCACCTCCTTCGCCAGCTTGGACAGCACCGCGGCCTGGTAACCGCAACCGCCGCCGACCTCCAGCACCCGTTCGAGCGGCCGTCCCTGGCTGATCAACTCGCAGCTCAGGGCGACGGTATAGGGGCTGGAGATGGTCTGCCCCTGGCCGATCGGCAAAGGCGTCTCGTCGTAGGCACGCTCCTGGATGCCCTCCTCGAGGAAGGGGTGGCGCGGCACCTCGGCCATTGCCGCCAGGACGCGGGAATCGCTGATGCCCTGCGCCTTCAGGCGCTCGATCATGCGCGCACGCGCGCGCTGCGAGGTCATGCCGATGCCCTGCGTGATCATTGCCGCAGCCAGTCTTCCAGGACGCCGAGCTGGTTGTAGCGGGTCAGGTCCAGCTGCAGGGGGGTGATGGAGATGCGGTCGTGCGCCACGGCGTGGAAGTCCGTGCCCGGCCCGGAATCCTGCGCGGCGCCGGCCGCACCCACCCAGTACATGGTCTGGTTGCGCGGGTTGATGGTCTTCACCGTGTCCTGCGCCTTGTGGCGCTTGCCAAGACGGGTCACCTCGCTGCCCTGGATGCGCTCGGGTGGGAGGTCCGGCACGTTGACATTCAGCAGGACCTGTTCGGGGAAGGGTTGGGAAGCGAAACGATCCGCCAGGTCGGCAACGAAGTCGGCGGCGGTCTGGAAATGCTCACCCTGTAGGTTCGCCAGGGACACCGCCACGGAGGGGACGCCCAGCAGGAAGCCTTCGGTGGCGGCGGCGACGGTGCCGGAATAGACCGTGTCGTCGCCCATGTTGGCGCCGTGGTTGATGCCGGAGATCACCATCTGCGGCAGTTCGGGCAGCAGGCCCGTGACCGCGAGGTGCACGCAATCGGTGGGCGTGCCGTTGACGTAATGGAAGCCCCCGGGGGTGGTCCGCACCATGAGCGGGCGGTCCAGGGTCAGGGAATTGCTGGCACCGCTGCGGTCGCGCTCAGGCGCGACGACCGTGATCTGATGCCCGTGTTGCTTGAGGGTTGCGGCTAGGACGGCCAGTCCTGGTGCAAAGTAGCCGTCGTCGTTGCTGAGCAGAATCCGCATTCGCCGCGAGAAGGGAGAGAGAAAAAATGGTCGGGGCGAGAAGATTCGAACTTCCGACCCCCTGCACCCCATGCAGGTGCGCTACCAGGCTGCGCTACGCCCCGAACGCCGCGCATTATAGGGACTCGCCCCCTTCCGGTAAACAGCCAAGGCGTAAAAAATCTGACATTTCAGTCCTTGACGAGAGGCGCAAGAGACGGCAGCTGCGAGGCCGCAGCACTTGATGCAAAGGTATGGGGACATGCCTGCCGGCGGCAGGGCGCCTCAACCGCGCAGGATGGCGATGATCTCGGAGAGTTCGGCCTTGATGGCGGCCAAGTCGGGCAGGGGCGAGTGCTCGGACTCCGCCGCGCCCGGCACTTCTTCGCCGGCATCGGCGGCAGGTGCGTGGTTGACGCCCTCGCTGACCAGGCGGTTGCGCGCACCGCTGATGGTGAAGCCCTGCTCGTACAGCAACTCGCGGATGCGACGGATCAGCATCACCTCGTGGTGCTGGTAATAGCGGCGGTTGCCGCGCCGCTTCACCGGCTTGAGCTGGGTGAACTCCTGCTCCCAGTAGCGCAGCACGTGCGGCTTCACGCCGCACAACTCGCTCACCTCACCGATCGTGAAGTAGCGCTTGGGTGGGATGGGGGGCAGCTCAGAGCTGGTTAGCAGTTCCGCCATGGGCCTCTTCCACCATCGCCTTCAGTTTTTGACTGACGTGGAAGGTCACGACACGCCGCGCCGTGATGGGCATTTCCTCGCCGGTCTTGGGGTTGCGGCCGGGGCGTTGCGGTTTCTCGCGCAGTTGGAAATTGCCGAAACCGGACAGCTTGACGCTGTCGCCCTTCTCCAGGGAAATGCGGATCTCCTCGAAGAAGGACTCCACCATCTCCTTGGCCTCGCGTTTGTTGAGGCCAACCTTTTCGAACAGCAGATTGGCAAGCTCTGCCTTGGTCAGCGTGGTCATGTAGTACTCGTCTCCGGGCAGCCGCCTGGACCTGGGTCGGTTCAGCTGCGCAAACTGGCTTGGAAGTTCTTGTTCAGGATATTCAACACGTCCTGCACGGCCGCATCGATCTCCGCGTCTGTAAGCGTTTTCTCAGTATGTTGCACCAACACTTTGAAAGCAAGGCTTTTTTTGCCCTCGTCGACACCCTGCCCCTGATACACGTCAAACAGACTGAAGTCAGCCACGAGTTCCGGTCTCTCCGCCAGGACACGCGCCAGCATCTCACCCACTGGCTGTGCCGCGTCCACTACGACGGCGATGTCGCGGCGCACCATGGTCTGGCGCGCGACACCGGCGAAGCGGGGCATGGGACGCCGCATCAGGCCTTCCAGGTCCAGCTCGAAGAGGAACGGCGCCTTGGCCAAGCCGTGCTTCTGCACCAATGCCGGGTGGAGGGCACCGATCCAGCCAATCTGCCACCCATCCAGGTGGACGCTCGCGCATTGGCCGGGATGCAAGGCTGGATGCCGCGCCGCCGTGAAACCTGGCGACAGGGGGAACAACAGGGCCTCGAGATCAGCGCGCAGGTCGTAGAAGTCGGTCATGCGCGCCTTGCCGCCCCACTGCTCAGGCAAGGCGGGGCCATAGGCGAGGCCGGCGGCGCGCAAAGGCTGCTGGTCGGGTTTCGCACCGATGAACACACGGCCGACCTCGAACAGCCGCAGGCGTTCCTGGCCCCGGTTCAGGTTGTAGCGCAGGGTCTGCAGCAGGCCACCCATGAGGCTGCCGCGCATGTAGCCCATCTGGCTGGCGATGGGGTTGACCAGGGGCACCGGCTCGCCCTCGGCACGGAAGTCCGCGTCAAGCTCACCCGAAATGAAGCTGTACGTCACAACCTCCTGGTATCCCCTTGACAACAATAAGTTTTTTATCCCGGAATCGGCGCGAACCTGCTCCCTATCGGGCAGCATGGCATGCACGCCGCGCGCCAGGGTGGCGGGAACGGCATCGTAGCCGTGCACGCGGACGACCTCCTCGATCAGGTCGACCTCGCGGGTGATGTCGAAGCGATGGCTGGGCGCGGACACCAGGAAGCCCTCGCCGGCCGCCTCCACGCGCATGTCCAGGCGCACCAGGATATCCGCCATGACCTCGTCGGCCACCTCGAAGCCAAGCAGGCGGCGGGCCCGCGCGGGCCGGAACGGCACGGGGTCGCGCGCCGATACGCCACCCCCCGCTATCTGCACCGGGCCCGCTTGGCCGCCGCAGATGTCGAGGATCAGGCGCGTGGCACGCTCCATGGCGCGCATGGGCAGTTCCGGATCGACGCCGCGCTCGAAGCGGTGCGAGGAATCGGTGGCCAGGCCGTGAGCGCGCGCCCTGCCAGCCACCGCCTCGGGAGCGAAGTGGGCGGCCTCGAGGAAGACATCGGTGGTGGCATCGCCGACACCGCTCCCCTCCCCGCCCATGATGCCGGCGAGTGCCAGGGGTCCGTTGTCGTCGGCGATCACCAGGTTGTCGGCGAGCAACTCGATGTCCTCGCCGTTGAGCAGACGCAGGCGCTCGCCGCTGGTGGCCATGCGGGCGCGCAGTGTGCCGGACAGGCGTGCGAGGTCGAAGCCGTGCATCGGCTGCCCCATCTCCAGCAGGACATAGTTGGTCACGTCCACCACCGGGTTGATGGGGCGCAGGCCGCAACGCTCCAGGCGTCGCACCATCCAGGTCGGCGTGGCGGCGCGCGGATCGAGGCCGCGCAGCACGCGGCCGCAGTAGCGCGGGCAGGCGGCCGCGGCGTCGATGGACACCGGGAAGGTGTCGGCGATCGTCGGGGCGACTGCGGCGCAGTCCAGCGCCGTCATGGACACCCCGGTCAGGGCCGAGACCTCGCGTGCGATGCCGGCGATGGACAGGCAATCGCCACGGTTGGGGGTGAGCTTGAGGGTGATGAGCTGGTCGTCGAGGTCCAGCCACTCGCGCAGCGACACGCCCACGGGGGCGTCGGCCGACAGTTCCATGATGCCCTGCGCATCGGCGGCGATGCCGAGCTCCTTGGCCGAGCACAACATGCCGAAGGACTCGACGCCGCGCACCTTGGCCTGCTTGATGCTGAAGTCTCCCGGCAGTTGCGCGCCGACTCGCGCGCAGGCGGTCTTCAAGCCGGCGCGGGCATTGGGGGCGCCACACACGATGGTCAGCGGCGCCGCCTCGCCGACATTGACCTGGCAGACCTGAAGGCGGTCGGCATTGGGGTGCTTCTCTGCGGAGAGGATTTCCGCCACCACGACCTGGGTGAAAGGTGCAGCCACCGGTGCCACGGCCTCCACCTCCAGACCGGCCATGGTCAACAGGTGCGCCAATTGTGTGGAGCTCAGGTCCGGATTGACGAGGCTGCGCAGCCAGGCTTCGGAAAATTGCATGGTGTGTTACCTCAGGCGAATTGCTTCAGGAAGCGCAGGTCGTTCTCGAAGAACAGACGGAGGTCATCGACGCCGTAGCGCAGCATGGCGAGGCGTTCCACGCCCATGCCGAAGGCGAAGCCCTGGTAGCGCTCGCTGTCGATGCCGACGTGCGAGAACACGCTGGGATGCACCATGCCGCAGCCGCCGATCTCCAGCCAGCCGTCGCCCCAGCTCATGTCCATCTCTGCCGAGGGTTCGGTGAAGGGGAAGAAGGAGGGACGGAATCGCACCTGCAGGTCGTCGCGCTCGAAGAAACGCTGCAGGAAGTCCTGCACCACGCCCTTCAGGTTGGCGAAGCTCACCTGTTCATCCACCCACAGCCCTTCCACCTGATGGAACATGGGCGAGTGCGTGGCATCCGAATCGACGCGATAGACGCGACCAGGGGCGATGATGCGGATCGGCGGTTCGTGCGCCTGCATGTAATGCACCTGCACCGGCGAGGTATGGGTGCGCAGGAGGGAACCGTCCTTCAGGTAGAAGGTGTCATGCATCGCCCGCGCCGGATGGTCTTCGGGGATGTTCAAGGCGGTGAAGTTGAAGAAGTCCGTCTCGATCTCCGGGCCGTCGGCCACGGCAAAGCCGATCGAGGTGAACAGGGATTCGATGCGGGCCAGCGCGCGCGTCACCGGGTGCAGGCCGCCCACGCCCTCGCCTCGCCCCGGCAGGGTCACATCCAGGGACTCGGACGCCAGCTGCTTCTCCAGGTCCGCGGCCTGGATGGCATCGCGCCGGGCCTTGAGCAAGGCCTCGACCTGGTTCTTCACCTCATTGATGCGTGCACCGGCGTTCTTGCGCTCCTCGGGCGGCAGCGCGCCGAGACCTTTCATCTGCTCGGTGATGGCCCCGGTCTTGCCCAGGAAGCGGGCCTTTACCTGGTCCAGGGTCGGCAGGTTGGCGGCGGCGGCGAACTCGCGTTCGGCGTCCTTGAGGATGTCATCCAGGTTCATGGCGGACTCGGTTCATTGCGCTCTACGCGCGGGAATGCGATCACACAAATGAAAAGGGAGGCCTTGCGGGCCTCCCTCGATATCGCCGGGCAAGTTCGAGGCTTGTTCCGGCCGATATGTGTACGACGTTAGGCAGCCAGGGAGGCCTTGGCCTGCTCGGCGATCTTGGCGAAGGCCGGCTGGTCGAAGATGGCCATATCGGACAGGACCTTGCGGTCGATCTCGATGTTCGCCTTCTTCAGGCCGTTCATGAACACGCTGTAGGTCATGTCCAGGCCCAGGTCGCGCACGGCGGCGTTGATACGGGCGATCCACAGCTGACGGAACTGGCGCTTGCGCTGACGGCGGTCGCGGTAGGCATACTGCCCGGCCTTCATGACCGCTTCGTTGGCGACGCGGAATACGTTCTTGCGGCGGCCACGGTAGCCTTTGGCGGCATCCAGGACCTTCTTGTGATTGGCGTGTGCGGTTACACCACGTTTGACGCGAGGCATGTGCGTTCTCCTTGATTAAGCGTAGGGCATCATGTCGCGGACATGGCCGATGTCACCGGCATGCACTTCAGACATACCGCGCAGCTGGCGCTTGCGCTTGGTGGTCTTCTTGGTGAGGATGTGGCGCATGTAAGCGGAGGAGCGCTTGATGCTGCCACTGCCCCGGACGCGGAAACGCTTCGCAGCGCCGCTCTTGGTCTTCATCTTCGGCATGACAAACTCCATTTTTCGATGTCGCCTGGCGGTTTCCGGCGGAAACGCTTGCTTGGCCAGCCGACACTTGTCGGTGCGATTTCAACCAGGCCCGCACCGGCCCAAACTGCGTGATGCTTATTTTTTCTTCTTCGGTGCCAGGACCATCACCATCTGGCGCCCCTCCATCTTCGGAAACTGCTCGACCGTGGCGTATTCGGCCAGATCGGCTTCGACCCGCTTCAACTGCTCCATGCCCAGTTCCTGGTGGGCCATCTCGCGGCCGCGGAAGCGCAGGGTGATCTTCGCCTTGTCGCCCTCGCTGAGGAAGCGAACCAGGTTGCGCAACTTGACCTGGTAGTCGTTCTCGTCAGTACCGGGACGGAACTTCACTTCCTTGACCTGGATCTGCTTCTGCTTGAGCTTGGCCTCATGCTGCTTCTTGCTCTCCCGGTACTTGTGCTTGCCGTAATCCATGATCCGGCATACCGGCGGCTTCGCCATGGGGGCGATCTCGACGAGATCCAACTCCATGTCTTCGGCCTTCAGAAGGGCTTCCCGCAAACCGACAACGCCCAGCTGCTCGCCGTCGTCACCGACCAGTCGGACCTCGGGCGCGTCGATCTCGCCGTTGATCCGGAGTTCTTTGTCCTGAGCTATCGCCAATCCCTTCAAAAAACGAGGAGCCGATTACCCGCATCGGCTCCTTCAGTGTTCATCAACCCTTACGCAGCATGGCGGCGAATGCGTCGAGCGTCATCTGCCCGAGATCCTCGCCACCGCGGGCACGGACCGCCAGCTTGCCTTCCTGGCGCTCCTTGTCGCCCAGGACGACCTGGAACGGCACACGCTGCATGGAGTGCTCGCGGATTTTATAGCCAATCTTCTCGCTTCTCAAGTCGGAAACCACGCGGAAGCCTTGTTTTTTAAGGGCTTGGGTAACCTCGCCCGCGTAATCCGCCTGCGCGTCGGTGATGCTCATCACCACTGCCTGCACCGGCGCGAGCCAGACCGGGAAGTTGCCGGCGTAATGTTCGATGAGGATGCCGATGAAACGCTCCATGGAGCCGAGGATGGCGCGGTGCAGCATCACGGGCGGCTTGCGGGTGTTGTCCTCGTCGACGAACTCGGCACCCAGACGCACCGGCAGGTTGAAGTCGAGCTGGATGGTGCCGACCTGCCAGAGACGACCGAGCGAGTCCTTGAGGGTGAACTCGATCTTCGGGCCGTAGAACGCGCCCTCACCGGGCTGCAGGTCGTAGGCCAGGCCATTCTGCTGCAACGCTGCGGCCAGACCGGCCTCCGCCTTGTCCCAGGACTCGTCGCTGCCGACCCGCTTTTCCGGACGCGTGGACAGCTTCACCAACACGTCGCTGAAGCCGAAATCGGCGTACACCGCCTGCAGCATCTTGATGAAGTCCGACACCTCCGCCTGCACCTGGTTTTCCGTGCAGAAGATGTGCGCGTCGTCCTGCACGAAGGCGCGCACCCGCATCAGACCATGCAGCGCGCCGGAGGGCTCGTTGCGGTGGCAGGAACCGAACTCCGCGAGGCGCAGCGGCAGGTCGCGGTAGCTGCGCAGGCCGTGGTTGAAGATCTGCACGTGGCCCGGGCAGTTCATCGGCTTCACCGCGTAATCGCGGTTCTCCGAGGCGGTGGTGAACATGTTCTCGCGGTAGTTGTCCCAGTGGCCGGACTTCTCCCACAGGGTGCGGTCCATCACCGTCGGGGTCTTCACCTCCTGGTAGCCGTACTCGCGGAACTTGCCGCGCATGTACTGCTCGATCTCCTGCCACAACACCCAGCCGTGCGGGTGCCAGAACACCATGCCCGGCGCCTCGTCCTGCAGGTGGAACAGGTCCAGCTGCTTGCCCAGGCGGCGGTGGTCGCGTTTCTCCGCCTCTTCCAGGCGGTGCAGGTAGGCGGCCAGGTCGTCCTTGTTGGACCAGGCGGTGCCATAGATACGCTGCAGCATCTCGTTCTTCGAGTCGCCGCGCCAGTAGGCGCCCGCGACCTTCATCAGCTTGAAGGCCTTGAGCTTGCCGGTGGAGGGCACGTGCGGGCCGCGACAGAGGTCGACGAACGCGCCCTCGCGATACAGGGAGATGGTCTGGCCGGCGGGGATGGAGGCGATGATCTCGGCCTTGTAGTCCTCGCCGATCGACTTGAAGAAATCCACCGCGGCGTCGCGGTCCCATTCCTCGCGGCTGACCGGGATGTCCTTCTTCGCCAGTTCCGCCATGCGCTTCTCGATCGCCGCCAGGTCTTCCGGCGTGAAGGGGCGCTTGAAGGAGAAGTCGTAATAGAAGCCGTCTTCGATCACCGGGCCGATGGTCACCTGCGCCTCGGGAAACAGTTCCTTCACGGCATAGGCGAGCAGGTGGGCAGTGGAATGGCGGATCAGGTCGAGGCCGTCGGCGTCCTTGTCGGTGACGATGGCGAGATCGGCATCCGTTTCGATGCGATATGAGGTATCGACGAGAGTGCCGTTCACCTTGCCGGCCAGTGCGGCGCGGGCCAGGCCAGCACCGATGCTCGCGGCGACCTCCGCGACGGTCACGGGGGTATCGAAGCGACGCTCAGAACCATCAGGAAGGCGAATCACCGGCATGTTGGCACCCGAAAAACAACAAAAGCCTCGAACGAGGCTTTTGGATTGAAGCTGGTAGGCGCGATTGGACTCGAACCAACGACCCCCACCATGTCAAGGTGGTGCTCTAACCAGCTGAGCTACGCGCCTAAGGTCGGGGCGCATTCTAGCGAGGGTCGCCACCGATAGCAATTGTCATACCGATTTTTTTCACCCACCCCGGCACCCCTGGGATCAGGGCAGACGCAGGGAGAAGCGGGCACCGTCCTCGTTGGCAAGTCGCAGTTCGCCCCTGACCCCCTTGTTTTCGTGGGCCTCGGCGATCATTTGCGCGAACTGCAGGCCCAGGCCGGTGCTCGTCGAACGATAGGCCTGCTTGGCCGCGAACGATTCCAGGACATGCTCGGGAAAACCGGGCGAGTCGTCCTCCACGGTGATCTCAAGCAACGGTCCGGACATCCCCACGCGGATACGCAGGGACTGACGCGCGTAATCCAGCGAGTTGTGGATCGCGTTGAGCAAGGCCATCTCCACCAGATTGCGGTCGAAGAACCAGAGCGCGGGGGCATCGTCGGCCATCTCGAGATCGACGGACAGGCGCCCCCGCGAGAGCGCCGCCGCCGTCTCGCACAGCTCGGCGGCCATGTCGGCGGGAGAATAGGCGTCCACCATCGGGTGCACGGCCTGGCGTTCGGCCTTGTAGACGAACAGTGCCTGCTGCAACCGGTCGATCACGCGCTGACAGAGCAGGCGCGCGTCGTCGAGCCTGCCGTCGTGGTCGGCGCCCCCGGTATCGGGGATGGCCTCCAGGGTCATCGCCAGCAGGCCGAGATTGTTCTTCAGCTCGTGGATCAGTGCAGCGTAGACATCGATGCCGTCGAGTGTTTTCAAGCGTCCCTCCTGCGTATGCCGTAGCGCGCCTCCACATCCTTCATCTGTCCGCGCAGGGTGGCGATGCGCGGATGTCCGGGCGACTGGCGGTCCGCCTCTTCGAGCAGTGCCTTCGCCTCGTCGTGCAGGTCGTGGTCGAGACCTTCCGCCTCCAGGTGCTTGAGCATGACCCAGACCGTGTTCATGAGGATGCGCGGGTTGAACGGCGCCTCGCGCGTCGCCTGGCGCAGCTTGGCGAGCGCCCCCTGGTAATCGCCCTTCTTCGCCAGGATCACCGCCTCGTTGTTGAGGCTGCGCACACTGGCGGTGCATTCCTTGAGCAGGGCATCGCCGACGTCGCTGCGCCCGGCCTTCTCGTAGATCTGCCTGGCCTTGGACAGGAGGGATTCGCTGTCGTGGGCGTTGCGCGCCACCTCGCGGATCACCGCATCCGCCTGCTCGAAACGCCCGTTGGCCATGCAGGTGTCGGCGTAATCGAGCATCAGGCGGCCATCGGTACGCGCCCCGCCCTGGCTCAGGCGCGCCGCCTCGTCCATCGCCCGCTCCGCCTCCGCGGGGTTGCCGGCGCGGGTGTGGACCAGGCCGCGCACCACGGCGCCGACGAGTTGACCCTCCGGGTCGGCCTGCAGGGTCATCTTGCCCTTCTTCAGGGTGTCCAGGGCACCGTTGAGGTCGCCCTGCTCCACCTGCACCCGGCACAGATGGCCGAAATCCGCCGCACCGACGAATATGGAATGACGCCCCTTCTCCAGCGCGTCGCTGTAGGCCTGCTTGGCCACCTCGAGGTCGCCGTTGGCGAAGGCCACCTCGCCCAGGCGCTGCTGGCGCCGCACCGTCTTGGCCGACACCGCGACGCCGCGCTCCAGGGCCTGCTGCGCCCCCTGCATGTCCTTGTTCGCCGTGCATACCTCCGCGAGCAGGTCGTAGGCGGCCACCACCTCGGGCGCGGTATCGAGGATGTCGTGCAGGATCTCCTCGGCCTCGCCCTCCTTCTTCATCTCGTGCAGGCTGCGCGCCAGTCCCAGGCGCGCCCAGGGCACGGCACGCATCTCGATGACCTTGCGGTACAGCTCCTCCGCCTCCTCGAAGCGGCCGATCGCGTTGAGCAGTTCACCCTTGAAGCGCAGGGCATCGACGACGTACTTGGGCTTGTTGCGCACGATGTCGTCGCAACCGGCGATCGCCTCGTCGATCTCGTGATTCTCGAAGTGGCCGTAAACCTCGGCGAATGCCTGCTTGCGCAAGAGGATGGCATCCAGACGCGCACGCATGAGTTCGGAACTGAAGGGCTTGATCAGGTAATCGTCGGGCGCCAGCTCGGCGGTGGCGACCACCTTCTCATAGCCCGACTCCGCCGTGACCATGACGAACACGGCCCCCAGGGAGATCAGTTGGCGATGCCGCAATTCCTCCAGCAGCTGCTGGCCGTCCCTGCCCTCCCCCAGGTTGAAGTCGCACAGGATCAGGTCGTAGCGGGTGTTCTGCGCCTTGAACAGGACCTCGCCGACATTCGCCGCCATATCGATGCGCGAGAGGCCGAAGTTGGAAAGCGTGATCTTCAAGGCACTGCGCATGCCCGGGTAGTCATCCACCACCAGGGCGCGCAATTGACCGTAGTTCACCACCGCATCGTTGTTCTTCGCGAAAAACGACGTCACCTGCATCCTCCTGTCTGACAAGCGTCCGGACACTCCATGTCGCACCATATCGGCACGAAGCGCGGCAAATTAAGCGGCCTCGTCATGCCCCTCCACGCCGAACAACTGCTGCTTCAATACGTGCATGCGGTCGCGCAGCTGCGCGGCCTTCTCGAACTCCAGGTTCTTCGCCGCGACCAGCATGTCCTTTTCCAGCTGCTTGATCGCCTTGGCGAGGTCCTTCTCGCCCATCGCCTCGTACTTCGCGCGCGACTGCGCCGCCACCAGCTCCTTCTGCGCCGCCTCGGCGTCGTACACGCCGTCGATGATGTCCTTGATGCGCTTCTTCACGCCCTTGGGGACGATGCCGTGCTCGGCGTTGAAGGCGATCTGCTTGTGGCGGCGCCGCTCGGTCTCGTCGATCGCCTTGCGCATGGAATCGGTGATGCGGTCCGCGTAGAGGATGGCGGTGCCGTTGAGGTGGCGCGCGGCGCGGCCGATGGTCTGGATCAGCGAGCGTTCGGAACGCAGGAAGCCCTCCTTGTCCGCGTCCAGGATCGCCACCAGGGAAACCTCTGGGATATCAAGGCCTTCGCGCAACAAGTTGATGCCGATCAGCACGTCGAACACCCCCAGGCGCAGGTCGCGGATGATCTCCACCCGCTCCACCGTGTCGATGTCGGAATGCAGGTAACGCACCTTGATGCCGTGGTCGGCGAGGTATTCCGTGAGCTGTTCCGCCATGCGCTTTGTGAGGGTGGTGATCATCACCCGCTCTTCCGCCTTCACGCGCAGGTTGATCTCGCTCATCACGTCGTCCACCTGAGTGCCCACAGGGCGGATGATGATCTGCGGATCGACCAGGCCGGTCGGCCGCACCACCTGCTCCACCACCTGCTGCTGGTGCTTGGCCTCGTAGGGGCCTGGGGTGGCGGAGACGAACACGCACTGGCGCATGATGCGTTCGAATTCGTCGAAGCGCAGCGGCCGGTTGTCGAGCGCGGAGGGCAGGCGGAAGCCGTAGTTGACCAGGTTCTCCTTGCGCGCCCGGTCGCCCTTGTACATGCCGCCGATCTGCGGCACGGTGACGTGCGACTCGTCGAGGAACATCACCGCGTCCTCCGGCAGATAGTCGATCAGGGTGGGCGGCGGCTCGCCGGCGCGGCGCCCGGAGAGGTGGCGCGAGTAGTTCTCGATGCCCTTGCAGAAACCCAGCTCGGCGAGCAGTTCCAGGTCGAAGCGGGTGCGCTGCTCGATGCGCTGGCACTCCACCAGCTTGTCGTTCTCGCTGAAGAACTTGATCCGCTCCGCCAGCTCCACCTTGATCGTATCCACCGCCCGCAGCGTGGTCTCGCGCGGCGTCACGTAATGGCTGGAGGGGAACACGGTGAAGCGCGTGGCCTTGTGCATCACCTGGCCGGTGAGCGGATCGAACAGGGCGAGCGACTCCACCTCATCGTCGAACAGGCTCACCCGCACCGCCGTCTCCGCGTGTTCCGCGGGGAAGATGTCGATCACGTCGCCGCGCACGCGGAACACGCCGCGCTTGAACTCCATCTCGTTGCGCTGGTATTGCATCTCCGTGAGGCGGCGCAGGATGTAGCGCTGGTCGATGCGATCGCCCACGCGCAGGTGCAGGATCATGTCGTGGTAGTCCGACGGATCGCCGATGCCGTAGATCGCCGACACGGTGGCGACGATCACCACGTCCTTGCGCTCCAGCAGCGCCTTGGTGGCGGACAGGCGCATCTGCTCGATGTGCTCGTTGATGCTGGAGTCCTTCTCGATGAACAGGTCGCGCGCCGGTACGTAGGCCTCCGGCTGGTAGTAGTCGTAGTAGGAAACGAAGTACTCCACGGCGTTCTCGGGGAAGAACTCACGGAACTCGGCATACAGCTGCGCCGCCAGGGTCTTGTTGGGCGCCATCACGAAGGCCGGCCGGCCAAGGCGGGCGATCACGTTGGCCATGGTGTAGGTCTTGCCCGAGCCGGTCACCCCCAGCAGGGTCTGGAAGCGCATGCCAGCCTCGAAGCCCGCCACCAGCTGCTCGATCGCCACGGGCTGATCCCCCGCCGGCGGGAAGGGTTGATGCAGCTGGAAAGGACTATTTGGAAAGGTGACAGCCACGTTAAAATCGCGCGATAAATTGGTGGATCATACCGCGCGTGCCACCCGCGTTCTGAACTAACACGAAGGCCCCATCTTGGAACTGTCCAACCGCGTCCGCAGCATCAAGCCCTCCCCCACCCTGGCCGTGGCCGCCAAGGCCACCAAGATGAAGGCCGAAGGCAAGGACATCATCAACCTGGGTGTGGGCGAGCCCGACTTCGACACCCCGCAGCACATCAAGGATGCCGGCATCGCCGCCATCAACAACGGTTTCACCAAATACACCGCGGTAGGCGGCACCCCTTCGCTGAAACAGGCGGTGTGCGCCAAGTTCAAGCGCGACAACGGCCTGGACTACGCCGCCAACCAGGTGCTGGTCTCCTGCGGCGGCAAGCAGAGCTTCTACAACCTCGCCCAGGCCCTGCTCAACCCCGGCGACGAGGTGATCATCCCCGCGCCCTACTGGGTCTCCTATCCGGACATGGTGCTGCTGGCGGAAGGCCGGCCGGTGATCGTCCAGGCCGGCATCGAACAGGGCTTCAAGATCACCCCCGCGCAACTCGAGGCGGCCATCACCCCCGCCACCCGCCTGCTGGTCATCAACAGCCCCTCCAACCCCAGCGGCGCCGTCTACACCAAGGACGAGCTCGCCGCCCTCGGCGAGGTACTGCGCCGCCATCCGCAAGTGCTGGTCGCCAGCGACGACATGTATGAGCACATCCTCATGCACGACGGCGCCTACGCCAACATCCTCAACGCCTGCCCGGACCTGTACGACCGCACCGTGGTGCTGAACGGCGTCTCCAAGGCCTACGCCATGACCGGCTGGCGCATCGGCTACGCCGCCGGCCCCGCCGAACTGATCGCCGCCATGGACAACATCCAGTCGCAGAGCACCTCCAACCCCACTTCCATCTCGCAGATGGCCGCGGAGGCGGCGCTGAACGGCGACCAGGGCTGCATCACCCCCATGCTCAGCGCCTTCCGCGAGCGCCATCGCTATCTGGTGGACGCCCTCAACGCCATCCCCGGCGTGCACTGCGTGGACAGCGGCGGCGCCTTCTACGCCTTCCCCAACGTCAGCGCCGCCATCGGCAAGCTGCACGCAGAAGGCAAGCTGGCCGAGGCCACCGACCTCGCCCTCGCCAACCGCCTGCTGGAGTTCGGCGTCGCCCTCGTCCCCGGCTCCGCCTTCGGCGCGGAAGGCTGCATCCGCCTCTCCTTCGCCACCTCGATGGACAACCTGAAGAAATCCGTCGAGCGCATCGCCGCCGCCCTCGCCTGAGCGCACTTTGCAGTTGACCGGGAACCGCGCCCTCAGTAAGATCGCGGTCTCTCGATTCCCCGATAGCTCAGTCGGTAGAGCGACGGACTGTTAATCCGCAGGTCCCTGGTTCGAGCCCAGGTCGGGGAGCCAAACAGAAAAAGGCCCGCATTTTTGCGGGCCTTTTGCATTTCAGGGCTTGCCATTCAAGCCTTCCTGAAGCGAAGCACACTCAAACCGTTGATCATCTTGCCGCCGGCGTCCAGTGAGATCGCCTGACAGATCGAGGCGATCATCGCGACATTGGCCGCCACCTGGCGAATCCACCACCTCGCGGGCCTCGTGGTCTTGTCCGCCCACCGTTCTGGGTTAACCTTATGAAAACACCGCGCCTTGGCCTCCCAGGCAAGCTGGGGGCCACGAGCAGCGGAATGCGATGACCGCATATTCCACGGGAGGGAAACATGACCAAACCACTGCATTGCCACGGCTTCATCGGCGAATCCCAGGCATTCCACGCGATGCTGGGCATCCTGGAAAAGATCGCCATCTACGACACGCCGGTGCTGATCACCGGCGAAACAGGCAGCGGCAAGGAGCTCGCCGCGCGCGCCATCCACTACCAGGGCAGACGCAAGGACAGGCCCTTCATCCCGGTCAACTGCGGCGCGCTGCCCGACCACCTGATCGAGAACGAGCTGTTCGGCCATGCGCGCGGCGCCTACACCGACGCGCGCGAGAGCCAGCCTGGGCTGGTGGCGCAGGCGGAGGGCGGCACCCTGTTCCTGGACGAGGTTGACACGCTCACACACAAGGCCCAGGTCTGCCTGCTGCGCTTCATGCAGGACGGCCAGTACCGCGCCTTGGGAAGCACCAGGCTGGCGCACGCCGACGTGCGCGTGCTGGCGGCGTCCAACACCGACATGGCACGGCTGGTCGAGACCGGCGCCTTCCGCGCCGACCTGCACTTCCGTCTCAACGTCATGGAATTGCACGTGCCGGCACTGCGCGAACGCGGCGAGGACATCGTCCTCCTGGCCCGCCACTTCATCGCCCTGGCGGCGCGCCAGTACGGCCTGGCGGAAAAGGACATCCACCCGGATACCCGCCATTGGCTCACCACGCAACCGTGGCGGGGGAACGTGCGCGAATTGCAGCACCTGATCCAGCGCGAGTTCCTGCTCTCCGACGGCGACCAGGTCGAAATCCTCCCGCGACGCCCGGATGCCGAGCGCCGCAACCTCCCGGATCGCCGCAAGCCCGCCATGCTCTCCATGAACTTCAACGAGGAGAAGCAGCGCGTCCTGCACGCCTTCGAGCGCGATCACCTGATCCACCTGATGCACGCCTCGGCCGGTAACGTCTCGCACGCCGCGCGGCTGGCCGGCAAGGAACGGCGTGCGCTGGGCAAGCTGCTGAAGAAACACCGCATCGAGCCGAGCCGGTTTCGCGCCGCCTGAGGCGAGGCCCATACCGGGTTCTCGCTACCCCACCCGGGGCACGACATGCGCCATGGGTGGGTCGACCAGGCCGCACCCACCCTCCGCCATAGCAACGTAACGCCTTGATCCTGCGGCCCTTGCCGCGGACCCAATGCCTGGCATAGCGCTTGCAACGTCCGTCCCGCTGCCAGGCACGTCGCGGCGCCAAACGGCGCCATCATCCCGCGTGCCCAGGTAGACGAGAACAGCTTCGCGGGAGGCGAGATGGCAGGGGAGAGGGACTGACATGGCCGGCTACACGGGCATTGCCGCCATCGGCAAGAGCATCGAGCGTCTGCTCGCCAATGCCTTTGCCGAGCGTCAACCGGTCCCTGGCGCGGGCAACGAGACGAAGGCCATGCTGATCCGCACCGAGGACCTGGACCCAAAGACGGTCACGAAAACGCTTGGCCACAATGCGCTGACCGTCCTGCTCTACCGCGTGGATTTCAACAAGACCATGCGCGCTGCCTGGTCGGCGGCGGGCAACGCGGACGGGCGCGGCCACCTTGCCCTGGATCTGCACTACCTTCTGACCCCCTGGGCGGACGACGCCGAGCACCAGCACTACATCATCGGCCGCGCCATGCAGGCGATCGAGAGGACGCCCGTGCTCTCCGGGCCCATGCTCTACACACCGGTCCTGCCGGCCGCCGAGCCCTACAGCGGCGAACCGGAGATGGCGCCGACCGATTCGGTGCAACTGCTCCTCGAGGACATCTCCACCGAGGCATTGATGCGCACCTTCGATTCCCTGCCTGGCGAGTACCACCTCTCGGTGCCATACGTCGCCAGGGTGGTGCGCATCGACACCCACGAGGCGCAGCCAGGCGCGCCGGTCACGGATGCCGAGATCCGCCTCCGGGTGACCCCATGACGGATTTGAGCGGCATCCACCCGTTGAGCGTCGCCGACACCGTGTCGGCGGGCCAGCTCAACCACCGCCTGGCGCTGGGCGTGCAGTTCATCGACGCCCTCTCGCAGCTGCCTGCGTCCCCGCCCCTCGTGTGCGACCTGGAGGCCATCGGCACGCACCCCTGCCCGCTTCGCTTCGCCGCGCATGGCCAGGCACGCCAGGCCCTGCGCCATGCCGGCCGCATCGCCAGGCTGCTCGAACATGCCGCCGGACATGGCGGCTCGACCGTATTCAGGCTGCGTGCCTACGGGCAACGCAAACCCGGCCCGTCGGGCTACGTGGGCGACAACGACCCGCGTCTCTACGTGCCGCGCCGCCTGGCGTTGACGCCAGTTCTGGGGGCACTGGGCGTACCGCCTGCCACGCGCGACAACATCCGCGACGCCTGGCTGTGGCCGGGCGCCGCCTACCCACTGCCGGCCAATGCCACCGCGCTACGCGGCCAGATCCGCAGGGGGCCGAGCCTTGCCCTGGCCAGGGAAGTGCCCTGGGCAAGGCTGGTGGTGACGCGCCCGCGCCCCGTCATCCCGCCGGCTCCGCCGCCGCCGCCCGATTTCGACCTGGAGGCCAGGCTGGCCTGGGGCCATGGCGACGACCGCGGCGAATTCCTGGTGCTGCTCGGCGGCGCGGTCGCGCCCGGCGGCGCGGCGATGCCCGCCGCGCTGACGCTGCGTCTGTGGGTCTTTCTGCCGCCCGCTGGCACCACGCTCGATGCCGCCGACCCGCTCGCCAGCCTGCCGCTGGAAGAAGGCGGCGGCGATGCCTTGAACGACGTGTTGCGCGGGCGGGCGATCCCGCCGGGGTATGTGCGCCAGACCGCCATCGACCTGTCGGTCAGGCCGGGCGGCATCCTGAGCATCCCGGAGACGGCCTTGTTGTACGGGTGACGCACCGAACAGGGCGCCGGGCCCGCCCGGCGCGTGGTCTGCAATCTGATAGACGTTGAAAGGAACACCATGCCCGAGTATCTCGCCCCGGGAGTCTATGTCGAGGAGGTCAGCTTCCGCTCCAAATCGATCGAAGGCGTCCCCACCAGCACCACCGGATTCGCCGGCATCACCCGCTACGGGCCGGTGCGCCACGGCAACGGCCCGACCAGCACCAGGCCACGTCTGATCACCTCGTTCACGGAATTCGAACGGGTCTACGGCGGCCTGCAGCCCCTGGACCTGGACGGCACGGAGCGGATCAACTACATGGCCCACGCCGCGCGCGCCTTCTTCGCCAATGGCGGCAAGCGGCTCTACGTGTCCAGGGTGTACCAGCCCAAGGAGGGTACGGACGGGGTCGCCAAGCTGGATGTCGTCGTCTCCAAGGGCACGTGCAAGTGGCGGGCACGCTGGCCGGGCAAGGACGGCGAGGTGCTGGTCGACACCAGCGTCGCGCGCAGCAAGAACCTCGCCTTCAGGCACGCGCCCACGCCAGGAGACATCCACAACAAGCATCTGTGGGGGGTGCAGGCCAAGGGCATCCGCGCCGGCGCCGTGGTCGAGATCGTCAATCTCCCCGCGCCCCCGGCAAAACCGCCGGCCGGCAACGATGCACTCGACCCCGGCACGCTGCGCGTGGTCGCGGTCGACGCCGACGGCAGGCAATCCTTCATCAAGGAGGACGGCACCAGCGACGATCTCAGCGCCACCGATCCGGCCGCCATCCAGCTCAGCCTGGTGGAACTCAATGTGGTCGTGTACGGCCCCGCCGGACGCCTCGACAGCCACATGCAGATGGCCGCCAGCGGCCTGCAGTCGCGCGACATCGCCAAGGTGTTGGAGAAGGACGACCCTGAGGACGAGAACGCGCTCGTCTGGCTGGACTGGCAGCCCGAGGCCGGCGACAAGTTCGCCCCCGCGCGCCTGATGAAGGGGCTGCAGAACGCGGAAAAACGCCTGTCCGGCGGACTGGACGGCATCCTGCCCGGCAACGCCCAGTTCGCCGGCGCCGAGGCGGACGTGGACGATGTCACGAAGAAGGCCACCGGCCTCGCCGCCCTGGGCGAGCTGGACGACATCGCCATCGTCGCCATTCCCGATGCGGGCGCCCTCTCGCCGGACGAATCGTTCCTCACCAACCAGGCGCTGATCGGCCATGCCGAGACCCTGCGCTACCGCATCGCGGTGGTGGACGGGCCGGAGAACAGTTCCATCTCGCAGATCCGCGAATACCGCGGCAAGTACGACAGCAAGTACGCCGCCCTCTACCACCCCTGGATCGAGATCCTCGACCCGCTGGTGCCCAGCGCCCCCGGCGTGCCGCCGCGCAAGCTCAATCTGCCGCCGTCCGGCTTCGTCTGCGGCATCTACGCCCGCAACGACATCGAGCGCGGCGTGCACAAGGCCCCGGCCAACGAGATCGTGCGCGGCCTGACCAAATTCGAGATCAACATCAACAAGGCCCGCCAGGACGTGCTCAACCCGGAAGGCGTGAACTGCCTGCGTTTCTTCGAGGGCCGCGGCAACCGCGTCTGGGGCGCGCGCACCATGAGCTCGGACCCGGAATGGAAGTACGTCAACGTGCGCCGCCTGTTCATCTACATCGAGCACTCCATCGACAAGGCCACGCAGTGGGCGGTGTTCGAGCCGAACAACGAACGGCTGTGGGCCAACATCCGCACCATGGTGGAAGACTTCCTCTACGTGCTGTGGCGCGACGGCGCGCTGATCGGCGCCAAGCCCGAGGAGGCCTTCTTCGTTCGCTGCGACCGCACCACCATGACCCAGAACGACCTCGACAACGGCCGCATGATCTGTCTGGTCGGCATCGCCCCCAGCCGGCCCGCCGAATACGTGATCTTCCGCGTCGGCCAATGGACCGCCGACGCCAAGAGTTGAGCAAGGAGACGCTAGATGGCTACCCAACGCAACAACCCCTACGGTGCATTCAACTTCCTGGTCTCGCTCGGCACCGGCGACGAGGCCAGCGTCATCGCCGGCTTTTCCGACGTCAGCGGCCTTTCGCAGGAGATCGGCTACTCCGACTACCGCAACGGCAACGACAAGGTCAACACGGTGCGCAAGATCGCCAACACCTTCAAGCAGGAGGACATCACGCTCAAACGCGGCCTGATCGGCTCAACCGACCTGTTCCAGTGGATCAAGGACGTGCGCGAGGGTGGCGACGGCCGCCGCACCGTCACCATCACGGTGCTGGACGAGGCCCGCAACCCAGTGGCCGCCATCAAGCTCACCAACGCCCAGCCCAAGAAATGGGTCGGCCCCACCCTGGCCGCCAAGGGCGGCGGCGAGGTGGCCATGGAGGAACTGCACCTCGTGTGCGAAAGCGTGGACTACACCTGAACCCCGCCGGCTGACCCAGCATGCTCCCCGCACTGCGCTCCCCCCTCGGCGCGCCCGGCGTGTTCACCCTGCCGCGCCAGCGCCCGTCCAGTCCGCAGCCACAGCGCATGGACGTGTGCGCATTCGTCGGCGTGGCGCCGCGCGGGCCTGCGCGCGAGCCGGAAGATGGTCACGGACAGGTCCGCGGCCACCGCCTGGTGAGCGACCCCGCCGTGCCCCTGCGGCGCAGCCTGGCCGTGCCGGTGCACGGCTTCGACGAGTACCGGCGGCATTTCGGCGGCTTCGAGGGGCCGGGCGCCCTGCCCCACGCGGTGGCCGCCTTCTTCGAGCAGGGCGGACGCCAGGCCTGGGTGGTGCGCATCGTCCACGCCGAGGCCGCCACCACCCTGGCGACGGGCCGCGCCACGGGCGGCCTTGCGGCGGGGCAGCCGTTCATGACGGAGACCGCCTTCCTTGCGCGCAACCCCGGCGAATGGGGAAACCGCCTCAGGGTGGAGGTGGGGCTCTCCGCGACGCCCCTCGCCTTTACCCAGGCAGACGGCGAGATCCGCGTGGATGCGCGCTCGCCGCTCCTTCCCGGCAGTCTGCTGCGTTTCACCGACGCCGGCGGCGTCGCCAGCCTCGCTTTCTGCGAGGCCGTCAGCGGCCCTGTCTACCAGCCCCCCCTGCCCGGCCGGCCCTTGCCGCGCCGCCCCGCGAGCCACCGCGTCCTCATCCTCGGCAGCGCCCCGCCCGCCGCTGTCGCGCGCATGGAACTGGTCGAGGCCTGGCTCACGGTCGATGACGGCGACGGCCGTGCGGAACGCTTCGAACACCTGGCCCTGGACCCCGCGCACCCGCGCGGCATCGCCAGCGTGCTGTGCGACGAATCGAGCCTGCTGTGGCCATCCCCGGCCTGGGCGGACCAGCCCCTGTGGCCGGCCGATCCACGCGTGCAACTGCTGCGCGGCCGCATCGACGGCTTCGCGGGCGCGCCTGCCGACGACGCGGCCTATGCGGCCATCAGCGCGGAAGACTTCTTCGACCCCGCCTGGAGCCCGGCCGAAGAGGTGCCTGGCCAGGGCATCGCCTGCCTGGCCGGCCTGCGGGGCATCACCCATCTGGCGGTGCCCGACCTGTACGTGCCCGCGCAGTGGGTCAAGGAATCCGCGCCCGGCGCGCCGCCCGGTGGCGGCGCGGGTGCCGAGTTCGCCGCCTGCGTCGAGCCCGTGCCGGCCACGCCGGCGACCGACAACGTGCCGCCGCTCGCCCTCACCGGCCTCATCCTCGACCCGCGCAAGGCCGACGAGCGCGCGGCCATCGCGGAGCTGCAACGGCGCGTGGTCGGGTTCTGCGAAGACACCCAGGACCTGATCGCCCTGCTCGACGTGCCGCCAGGCCTCTCCCGGGCCAACATCGAGGACTGGCGCGCGCAGTTCGACAGCAGCTGGGCGGCGGCCTACCACCCCTGGCTGCACCCGGCCCGCCGCACCGCCGGCGAGCCGCTCCGGCCGCGTCCGCCCAGTGCTGTGGCCGCCGGCATCATCGCCCTGCGCGAACTGGAGCGCGGCATCCACCACGGGCCCGCGAACGAGATCGCCGGCCAGATCGTCGGCTTGGCCGAGGCCCAGCCCGACGGACGCGCCGACGCCCTGCACCTGAACGGCATCAACTGCTTCGTGCGCGAGCAGCGCGGCGTGCGCCTGATCGCCGCGCGCACCCTGTCGCGCGAACGCGCCTGGCGCCAACTCTCGGTGCGGCGCCTGGTCCTCATGCTGCGTCGCACCCTGCTGCAGGAGACGCAGTGGGCGGTGTTCGAGCCCAATGGCCCTGCCCTCCGCGACAACCTGCGGCACGCCATCGAAGGCCTGCTGCGCGACCTGTTCCGGGCGGGCGCCTTCGCCGGGCGCAGCGAGGCGGAATCCTTCTTCGTGCGGGTCGATGGCGAGCCCCGGCACCTGGACCGCGGCGAGTTGCTGGCCGAGATCGGCGTCGCCCCGGCCGAGCCGCTGGAATTCATCCTGCTGCGCCTGCAACACGACGGCGACGGCACCTTGAGCCTGGAGGAATGAATGGAATCCGACCCCATCCTGCCCGCCTTCCGTTTCCAGGTCGCGCTGCTCCCCTCCGCCGGCAGCGGCGCCCAGGGCCCGCTCGGCGACGGCGCGTTCCAGGATTGCAGCGGCCTGGAGATCGAGATGGACGTGCAGGACTACCTCGAAGGCGGGCGCAACGACGGCGTCGTGCGCCGCGTCGGCCGCGCCAAGTACCCGCCGCTGGTGCTCAAGCGCGGCATGTTCTACCAGGGTGCCGGCACGGCCAACGGCGACCTCTGGCGCTGGCTGCAGGACATCGTCGGCGGCGCGCGGCCGGTAGCGCGCTACGACGGCATCGTCCAGGTGATGAGCGCGGACAGGACCGTGCGCGCCACCTGGCGCTTCCAGCGCGGCCTGCCGAGCAAGATCCGCGGCCCGGAGCTGAACGCCAGGACCGGCGAGATCGCCATCGAGGAACTCACCATCGCCCACGAAGGCCTGCGCCTCGTCACCTCCTGAGCCACCATGAGCGAACTGAAAAAGGCCGAACTCGTCGAGATCAACGGCGACAGCACCCCGCAACCGGTCGGCAAGGCCGACGTGGTGCAGTTCAACCCCACCAGCCTGCGCGTGCAGATCTCCAACCGCACCGCCGGCGGACAGCAGGCCGGCGCGCAAGCGCGCCAGCGCCCCGGCACGGGCGAGATGAGCGTCAGCTTCGACCTCGTGTTCGACACCGCGGACAGCGGCGAGGACGTGCTCAGGCAGACCGGCATCGTCGAGCGCTACGTGCGTCCCAAGGGCAACCGTCCGGGCGAAGAGGCGCCGCCGCGCGTGCAGTTCACCTGGGGCAGCTTCCAGGTGCAGGGCGTGATGGAGAGCGCCAACACCGACATCGACCTGTTCAGCGCCGATGGCACGCCGCTGCGCGCCAAGGTGGCGGTGAGCATCAAGGGCCAGGACCCGCGCTGGAGCTACCAGCCCGCCCCCAGCCCGCAAGGGGGCAAGCAGACGGCCGCCGCCGGCCAGGCCGCCAATCTCCCGCCCGCCCCGGTCGGCACACCCGGCGGCAGCGGCAGCGGCAAGGCCGCGGACAAGGTCGCGCAGGCCATGCCCGGCGAGGGCCTGGCACAGCTCGCCAGCCGCCTGGGGCTCGCCGCCGAGGCCTGGCGCGCGCTGGCCGACGGCATCGACGACCCGCTCTCGCTAAAGCTGGGGCAGGAGGTGCCCGTACCGGCCGGGCTGGCGCAGGGCGCCGCCGGCGGTGCCGGCACGCAAGGCAAGGACCCGGCGCGCGCCACCGCCGGCCTCGGCCTGGTCGACGCCGCCACAGCCGGAGGGCCGGCCCCTGCCACGGCAAGCGCCTCCAATGCCGCGAGCACCGCCAGCGCCAGCCGCCGCGCGCCACTGCACAGCGGCCTCGCGCTTGCCGCGCAGGGCGGCGTCGGCAATGCCATCGCGCAGGCGCATGCGCAGCGCCACCAGTCCGGCGCCGATGCCAGCCTGGCGGCCTTCGGCATGGCCGCCGCCGGCGCCGGCGATGCCAGCGTCCGTCCCTGGGGCGCGGGCGTGCCGCTGCGGCCGCGCTTCGGCGCGGACATGCCCGCGGCGCGCCGCGACCCGACGCTGCCCGGCTGGCAGGCCGCGCCCGCGGCCGGCCGGAACGCCGTGCGCAAACACACCGGCCAGCCCGCGCCCACCGCCGACGAGCCCGGCTGCGGCTGCAAGAAAGACTAGAGGGAGGACCGCCATGCCCGTGCACATCAACGAAGTGGAGGCGCAGGTCGAGGTGGATGGCAGCGCGCCCGGCGAGTCGCCGCGCCCCGAGCCGCAGGCGGAGATCGAATCATGGCGCGACCAGCAGCGGCTGGTGCAGCAGCTGGCCGCGCGCACCGCCGCCTTCGGCTTCGACGATTGAGGCACGGACATGCCCTACCAGGCCCCGCCCCTCCAGTCCGCCACCCTGCCGGAGATCCAGGTGGGCGGCCGCGCGCGGCCCGAACTGGCGCGGGACCTGGCAAGCCTCAGCATGGAGGAGGACATCGAGGGCATGAAACGCCTGCACTTCACCCTCGTCGCCATCGGCCCGCGTGCGGGCGCGACGGCCGAGGGCCTGAACTGGCTGGACGGCCAGGTGCTCGACTTCGGCAGCGAACTCAGCGTGTCCATGGGCCCCAGCGACGCCCGCGCCCCGGTGTTCAAGGGCAAGGTCAGCAGCCTGGTGCTGGAGATGCGGCAGGGGCGCGCGCCCGAGGTCGACTGCCTGGCCGAGGACCGGCTCATGGAGCTGCGGCTCACGCGCCGTTTCAAGACCTATGAATCGGTGAGCGATGCCGACCTGGTGCGGGAGATCGCCGCCCGGCACGGCCTTGCCGCACAGGTCGCCGTCGACGGCCCCACGCATGCCGTGGTGCAGCAATGGAACCAGAGCGACCTCGCCTTCCTGCGCGAGCGCGCGCGGCGCCTGGCGGCCGACGTCTGGGTCTCGGATGACGGCCTGCACATGGCCGGTCGCGCTCAGCGCCAGGGCAGCCGCATCACCCTGATCCAGGGCAACAACCTGATCGAGGCGCGCATCGCCGCGGACCTCGCGCACCAGCGCGGCGCGGTGCGCGTCGGCGGTTATGACGACGGCAGCAGGGACGGCATCGACGAGGAGGCCGGGGCCGACGTCGTGACGGCCGAGGCGCAGGGCAGCCGCCATGGCGTGGAGGTGCTGGAACGCGCCTTCGGCGCCGGCCGCGACAGCCACCGCACCCGCGAGGTGCCGCTCGACGGCCGGCAGGCCGCGTCGCTGGCGCGCGCGGCGATGCTGACGCGGGCGCGGCGCTTCGTCACCGTCGCCGGCGTCGCCGACGGCACCCCCTCGCTCGGCGTCGGCAGCCTGCTGCGCCTGGAACGGGTCGGGCCGATGTTCGAGGGCGAGGGTTACTACGTCACCCGCGTCCGCCACCGCTTCGACCTCACGCACGGCTATCGCACGCATTTCGAGGCGGAGCGTGCCTGGATCGGGAGCGGCGCATGAACGGCGATCCGCGCATGCGCCCGGACGGCGAGGGACCGCGCTGGTTCGGCCTCTATCCCGCGCTGGTGTCCGATCTGGTCGACCCGGACGGCAAGGGCCGCATCAAGGTCCGGTTCCCCTCCTTCGGCGCCGCCGGCGGGTCGGTCACCGCCTGGGCCACGCTGCTCACGCCTTATGCCGACAACGACCAGGGCCTGGATATCCTGCCCGAAGTGGACAGCCAGGTGGTGGTGGCGTTCGAGGCCGGCGACCCGTCCCGCCCCTACATCGTCGGCGCCTGCTGGAACGGTCGCGCCAGCCTGCCGGAAGAGGCGCAGGCCGCCAACAACCTGCGCACCCTGAAAACGCGTTCCGGCAGCCTGCTGCAGTTCGACGACACCGAGGGCGCGAGCAAGGTCACCGTCAGGATGCGGTCCGGCCACAGGCTGGTGCTGGACGACGCCAGCCAGGAGGTCACGCTTGAGCACAGCAACGGCTGCAAGATCGTCATGAACATCGCCGGCCAGGTCACCATCACCGCCAACGCCACGGTCGAGGTCAACGCCTCCGCCGTCAACGTGCACGCGCCGGTGGTGAACTGCGACGGCATCGTGCAGTGCACCACGCTGATCGCCTCCACCGGCGTGGTCTCGCCCAGCTACACGCCAGGGGCGGGCAACGTATGGTAGCGGCCGCCGCGCCCCGCCACGCCTGGTGCCTGGCCGGCCCCTGGTATCGCTGGCCGCGCCCGGGCGATCCGCAGGACGGCCGCGGCAGCCGTCCGGCAATCCAGAAGTTCGCGGGCGACGACTTCATCGCCGCGTTCCTCGCCAAGCCACAACATTCGCTGAAGTACGACCCGGTCATCGACGTGGTCAACAACTACGACCTCGTCAGCGCCAGGAGCGGCATGGCCGGCAAGCTCGCCACCTTCCTGAAGCTGGACGCGAGCGGGAAGCCCACGACCGGCCCGGACGTCTTCCGCGCGCGCCTCGCCCCCAGCGACCTGCGCAAGCTGTACCAACCCACGCACGACCGCCACTACCTGGTGACCTGCGAACTGCATTGCGAGGCCCCGGGCTTCCCGGCCGTCGACCGCCGCCAGGTGTGCCAGGCCGGCTTCGTGGTGCGCCGCCGGCGGAGCGTGCTGCCATCCGGCATGGACCCGCAGACGGTCACCGAGCAGGCCGCCACCAGCCGCAGGCTGGAGGCCGATCTGCTCGAACTCCTGAACCTGGAGGCGACCGCCCACGACCCGCAACTCGATGCCACCCTGCGCGCCAACGCCGCCGCCAAGCAGGCCAGCCTGGCGCGAGACGCCGGCGCGGCCGACTGGCCCACCCTGCTTGCCACGCGCCAGGCCGAACTGAGCGCGGAACGCACGCGTCTTCACCACTGGTACGACAGCCACGGCATCCGCGTCGAGGTCGACGGCTGGTTCCCGCACACCGAGTCGGGCAAGCCCAGCCGCACCTGGGGCGAATGGCGCCACCTCGCCGATGCGGCGGCGCAGACCGCCGACGTCACCTCGGGCGAGCGGACCTACCCCCTGTTCGTCCTGGTGCCCGACCCGCGCGAGCAGGACCACGACGCCGCCGGCCGCACCCTCTACTACGGCACCGTCCCAACCCAGGACCTGGCGCACGACGCCAGCGGCGCGGCCCGTTTCGACGACCAGGCCACCTACGAGGTGCGCTGCTTCGTGCGCGCCCACCACGCCTGCCCCGGGCGCGCCGGCAAGACCCCGGACTGCACCGGCCCGCTCACCTGGAGCCACTCCAGCGAGCCCTACCGCGTCGCCGCGCCCTTCGACGTGCTGGGCGCGGCCAACCGGCCCATCACCATCAAGATGCCCGACCTGCGCGAACTCGCCGCCCAGGCCGCCAGCCGTCCCCGTGGCCGCCTGTCGCCGATCCGCTTCGTGCAGCCGCAGCAGATGAAGCCGAAGTCCGGCGGCATGACCGCCAGCGGCGGCGAGATGGGCGGCGAGGCGATCTGCAGCTTCTCCATCCCCCTCATCACCCTCATCGCCCTGTTCGTGCTGAACCTGTTCCTGCCCATCGTGGTGTTCCTGTTCCAGCTCTGGTTCCTGCTCGTGTTCCGCTTCTGCATCCCGCCGTCCATCTCCGCCTCGGCCGGGGTCGACGCCGCGCTCGCCGTCACGCCGCCCGGCGTCGATCTGGACGTCGATTTCGCGGTCAAGGTCGGCGGCGTCGACCAGACCGCGGACCAGCTCAACGCCCTCCTGGGCGCCAGCCTCGCCGACACCATCCGGGATGGGACCGGCAACGGCGACCCGGTCGACCTCGGCGCCTTCTCCAACAACGCCCTCGGGCCGATCGACCAGGCCTTCGGCGACGCCGCCGCCCTGCAGCCGGCGGCCGACGGCACGATCACGCCGCCCCCGGTAGGCACGCCGTTGGTCTACGAGACCCCGGTCACGCCGGCACGGCGCACCGCGGAGGCCAGGGCATGAGCGCCGCCGGCAAGCGCTACGAGCGCCTCGGCGCCGGCCTCGGCCAGCCCCTCGGTCCGGACGCCTCCGGCCGTCTGCGCCTCGCCTCGGGGCCGGAAAAGGTGCGTCAGTCCATCTTCACCATCCTCGACACGGAACAGGGGGAGCGCGTCATGCGCCCGGACTTCGGCTGCGGCCTGTCGCGCTGGCTGATGGCCCCCAACAGCGTCGCCACCCGTGCCGCCATCGAGCGCGAGGTACGCAAGGCCCTGGAACGCTGGGAGCCGCGCATCCGGCTGCTCGACGTCAACGTCGGCGTGGGCGAGGACCCCGCCATGGTGCTGATCGAGATCCGCTATGCCCACGTCCTGGACGGCCGCCAGGACATCCTGGTCTACCCCTTCTATCTGGAGCAGTCGTCATGAACGCCGCCGGAGCCCTGCCATGCCGCTGATCGCCCCCATCCTCGACGACCGCGCCTTCGAAGAGCTGTTCGCCGAGCTGCGCGACCGCATCCCGGTCTACAACCCGGCATGGACCGACCACAACGAATCCGATCCCGGCATCACCCTGCTGCAGCTGTTCGCCTACCTGGGCGAGGGCCTGCAGTTCCGCTTGAACCAGATCCCCGAGGCGACGCGCATCGCCTGGCTCAAACTGCTCGGCCTGCCCATGCGCCCGGCCCGCTCGGCCACGGCCCTGCTGCGCTGCCAGCGCAAGGCCAGGCCCGGCGAGGTGCCTGGCGCCCAGATCTACGCAGGCGACCAGGCCAAGGCCGGCAAGGTGGTGTTCAGCATCGCCCAGGACGCGGTGATCTGGCCGCTCGACTGCGTCAGCCTGGCACGCAAGCCGGTCCTCGCCGACCCGGCGGCGGAACTGGACGACTACCTGGACGGACTCGACCCGGAACTGCGCACCTCCCTGCAGGCGCGCATCGACGCGGTCAAGCGCGCCGACGCCCAGGTCGCCGCCGTGGCGCCCTACGACAGCGTCCTGCTCGAACCGGACGGCAGCTCCGGCCCTGTGGACTTCGCCGACACCGTCGACGCCTGCGTCTGGATCGCCGTGCTCAAGGACCCCGCCATCACCCTCAAAAACGCGGACGGACGCGCCATCCCGCTCTCCATCGGCTATGTGCCCGCGCCGGCCTATCCGGACATCGACACCGCGTCCGAGTGCGGCCCCGGCGCGCCGCCCACCCTGCACTGGCAGGCCTCGCTGGCCGGGCCGGACGGCAAGGGACGCCCCGCCTACACGGCCCTGCGCGTGGCCGGCGACAGCAGCGGCGGCTTTTCCCGCCAGGGGGTGGTGCGCGTCGAACTGCCCGCGGACAGCAGCGTGCTGGGCGTGCCCGAGACCGATCCCGAGCTCGCGGGCAGCGGCGACTTCCCGCCCGTGCTCGACGACCCGCGCGCCGCGCAGGTCTGGTTCTGGCTGCGCGTCTGGCGCGGCGACGGCAGCCGCATCGGCGCCACGCGTCTCATCACCCTCAACGCCCTCACCTGCGAACAGGCGGTGGAGGCCGCACCGGAACTGCTGGGCAGCGGCATCGGCCAGCCCGGCCAGGTGTTCCAGCTCGCCTACGCGCCGCTCCTCACCGACGCGCGCCACCCGGTGCGCCTGCAGGTCGAGGAGGCCGGGGTCTGGCAGGAATGGCGGCAGGTGGACGACTTCGACGCCAGCGACCGCGACGACCGCCACTTCACCGTCGACGCCGAGGCCGGCACGGTCCGTTTCGGCGACTGGCGCTTCCCGCAGCCGGGCGAGCGCATCCGCGTCACCGGCTACCGCTGGGACGGCGGCGCGCAGGGCAACGTGCCGGCCGGCGCGATCGCGAAGCTGGCGCCCCTGCCCGAACGCCAGCCGGCCGCCCCGCTCACCCGCCCTGGCGAGGACCTGAAGCTCGCCAACCCCCTCGCCGCCGAAGGCGGGTTGGACGGCGAGAGCATCGAGGCCGCGCTGGCGCGCATCCCGACGGAACTGCGCCACAACCGGCGCGCGGTGGCGAAGGACGATTTCGCCGACCTGGCGCGCGAGACCCCCGGCGCCGGCATCGGCCGCGCCGAGTGCATGCCGCTGTTCCATGCCCCCAGCCGCAGCTACAAGCCAGGCAACGTCGGCGTGGTGGTGTGGCCTGCGCGCGACCCGGCACACCCCAACTCGCCCACCCCGGACAACTTCCAGCTCGCCCGGGTCTGCGCCTGGCTGGAGCGGGCGCGCCTGGTCACCACCGAGCTGCACGTCATCCCCCCCACCTACCGACGCCTGGCCATCAGCCTGGCGGTGAAGGTCAAGGACGGCTACGGACTTGACGCCGTGCGCGACTGGGTTGACCTGCTGCTGCGCCAATACCTCGCGCCGTTGCCGCCCTATGGCCCGGACGGCGCCGGCTGGCCGCTGGGCCGCCCGGTGCGGGCGCGCGAGCTGGAGGGCGTGGCGATGCAGGCCGAAGGCGTCGAATTCATTGCGGCGCTGCGCCTCGCGGAGGAGGCGCGCGAGCCCGGTGCCGACGCGGCGCACTGGGTGGAACGCGAACTGGTGGGCATGGCCGACTGGGAGGTCCCCACGGTCGCCGGCATCACCGTGGTGGCGGCGCTGGCGGATGGCGCCGCACCGCCGCCACCCGGCCAGGACATCGTGCCGCCGCCCGCCACCCCGCCGGTGCCGATCCCGGCCCTGCGCAGCGAATGCTGAACATGCGCCTCGCCACCGACTCGGGAACCCTGCTCCTCCACGGCCGCGCGCTGTGGCTGCGCTGCGGCTTCGAGGACACCGCCTTGCGCGACGATGTGGTCACCCTGACCACGGCACCCGGCCAGGGCGGCACCGCCAGCGCGGAGATCGGCGGCCACGCCGGCATGGCCTTCGACCGCCACTGCCGACTCTTCCATCCCCTGCCAGAGCAGGCCCTCCTGGAGCAGGTGCCGTGGCGGAACGGCGGCGGCGTGGGCGTCCACGACAACCCGGCGCGCCCCTTCCCCATTACCGCCGCCGCCACCGAGGCCGCCGGCCAGGTCGGCGCTGGCGCATCGATGCGGCGCCCGCTCGCCCTTGCCGCGGACGCACGCGACCACCTCTACGTCGCCGATGCCGACGCCAAGGCGGTGTGGCTGATCGACCTTTGGCAGCAGGAATTCGCCCGCCGCATCGACTTCGCCAGCGCGCCCCTCGACCTCGCCGCCCATGACGGGACCGTGTTCGTGCTGCTGGCGGACGGCAGCACCTGGCGCGTCACGCCGTGCGAGGCGCCCGAGCCCAGCGGCTGGCCGGCCGTGGCCGGGGCCAGCCGTCTGGCCGTGACCAAGGCCGGCGACGGCGGCCTGCTCGCCTGGGTGCTGTGCGACGCCGGCCAGCCCGACGCGGCCATCCAGCCGCTGCACGAAGGCGCGGCGCGTCTGCCGCTTGCCCATTGCGGCGACCTCGCCTGCGCCCCGGAGGACCCGGACCTCGGCGCCACCCTCACCCTGTCCCGCCGCCCCGGCGAGGACTTCGTCCGCCTGCGCGTCCGGGGTGATTGCACCGCACCCCTGCCCAGCCTCTCGGCACCCGGCTACGACGGCCGCAGCATCGAGCGGGCGAGCGACGGCGGGGTGGTCTACTGGAGCGCCCTCGGCCCGCGCCTGGCCGCCCCGGCGCCCACGCAGTACCTCTGCTTCGGCCGCGTGCACGGCTGCGCCCTGGACAGCGGCCATGACCAGTCGACCTGGGGCCGCCTGCTGGTGGAGGCCTGCATCCCGCGCGGCACCGCCGTCCGCTTCCGCGCCTTCAGCAGCGACACCCTCGACTACCCGGATGCCATCGCCCGCACCGCGCCATATGGCGAGAAGCTGACCGACATCGCCGAGGCCGGTGCCACCCCCCTGCTCTCCGGCATGGTCTGGCTGCAGGCCCTCGCCGACCCCGAGGCGGCGCCCCAGCCCCTGTACCGCGACCCCTCCCCGCCGCCCCTCTCGGCACCGCCCCCCGAGGGCTACGCGCGCTTCGACGCGCCGCTGAGGGTGCCGCCCGGCCGCTACCTGTGGCTGGTGTTCGAACTCTCCGGCAGCCGCGGCAAGACCCCCAGGCTGCTCTCGGCGCGCGCCGAGTACCCGGGCCACGGCCTGCTCGCCAAGCTGCCGCGCACGCTGTGGAACCAGCCCGGTCCGCGCGACTTCCTGTTCCGCTACCTGATGCCCATGGCGGCCATGCTGGACGAATGGCGCGACGTCGCAGCACAGCGGCACCGCCTGCTCGACCCGCGCACCAGCCCCGCCCTGGACTGGCTCGCCGGCTTCTTCGGCCTGGCCCTGGACCCGTGCTGGCCGGACGTCGTGCGACGCGCCCTGATCGCCGAGGCGGTGCCGCTGTTCCGCACGCGCGGCACCGTGCCCAGCCTCACGCGCATGCTGGAGATCCTCACCGGCGGCGGCCGGGTCGTCCTCATCGAACAGTTCCGCGTACGCGGCGGCGGCGTGGTGGGCAACGCCAAGGCGCAGGCCGGCCAGGCGGTGCTCGGCGCCGGCTTCCGCGTCGGCGGCTGGATCGGCGAGGACAAGGACCACGCGGCGGCCGGCGGGTCCGGCGCGCCGCAACCCCGTGAGATCGCCGCCTTCGACGACTTCGCCCACCGCTTCAGCGTCACCCTGGTGGCCAGCCTGGACGAGGCGCAGCTGGACTGCGCGCGCCGCCTGGTCGAGCTGCACAAGCCGGCGCACACCGCGTTCGAGCTGTGCCTCGCCGATGCCGGCATCCGCGCGGGCGTCGGCGCGCACGTCGGGGTGTCGACGGTGCTCGGCGAATCCGCCGGCTTCCGCCCGGCCATCCTCGACCAGTCCGCCCTGGGCGCCGGCTTCCTGCTCGGCCGCGCTGAACTGGATGTCGCATCCTCGGGAGGCGACGCATGATCGTCGAACGCTGGCGCAGCCGCTTCCACAGCCCCCACCCCCTGCCGGCGCAGGCCGTTTCCGACTGGCACGCGCAACTCGAGGCCCTGGACGAACGCGCCCTGTTGTCGGACCTGGCGGGCGATGACGAGTGGCTGTTCGTCGACCGTCTGCACCTGCGCGCGAACTGGCGTCCGGACGCCGGCGACGTGCGTGCCGGCCTGCACGACGCCATGCGCGCGGCACTGCGCGCCGCGCTTGCCGACCCCGCTCGGGTGGTGCGCTACGCCAACCGCCGCCAGGCCTGGGCCGATCTCCTCTACCGCGCCGCGTTGGGTGACTGCGCGCGCGCCTGGGCCTGGGTCGGCATGGGGCTGCTGCCAGCCGTCATGGTGCGCAGCGCGGAACCGGCGCGGGTCCTGGCGGCCGCGGCCACCGGCCTGGCCCTGGAACCGGCACGCGTCTGGCCGGTGCTGCGCCGGCTGCTCGCGGCCGAGGCGGGGCACGGCGCCTTCACCGCCCTCCTGCGCGCCCTGCCGGAGCCGGGCTGGCGCACCCTGCTCGCGGCGGCGCCGGCCACCGCGCCCTATCTCGACGCGGCCCCCGGGCCGTCCGCGGTGGTCGCCGCCGACGCCCATGCCCCCCTCACATGGGAGGCCGCCTCCCCCGCCGACCCCGCCGGATTGGCTGACCTGCTCGCCTGGATCGGGCACCAGCCCTGGCTCGCCCGACGCCATGCCGGCGTGCTCGCCCCCCTGCTCGCCGCCCTCACCTGGCGCGCCTCGGGCACGAGCGCGGCACGTCGCGTCGCGCGCCGGCGACAGGCACATGCCTTCTGCCACGAGGCCGCCCAGGCCGCCCCTCCCGCGTCGCGCATCCGGCCGCGAGCGGATGACACCGGGGAGGCGTGGGGACAAGCCGCCCCGGCCGGGCAATCGGCCCGCCGGGATGGCGGCGGACAGGCGGCGGCACCCGCCACCGGCCCGACGGGCGGCGCGCGCCCACGACCGGCAACACCCGTTTCGTCCCCCGGGACGGTGTCGCGAACCGACGGGGCGCCGCCCCTGCCCGACCTGCCCGCCGGGGAGGAGTGGATGGACACCGGCTGGGCGGGGGTGCTGTTCTGGCTGCCGCGCCTGCAACATGACCTGGCCGCCCCCCCCCGTGCCGGAACAGGCGCTGCCTGCCCTGCTGGGCGCGCTCGCCACGCGCCTCGGCGTACCCCCGGGCGACCCGGTGCGGCGCCTCCTGCCCGGCGACGCCTCGGACAAGGCCACCCCCCCTGCCCTGGCGGCCCGCGCCGATGCCCTGTGCGCCGCCTGGGAGGCCTGGCTGGCGGAGCAGGCACCGGACCTGCCGATGCCGCGCCTGGACCATGTCTGCCGCCGCCCCGGCCATCTGCGCGTCCAGCCCGGGTGGGTCGAGGTGGTCATGCCCCTGGACGATGTCGACACGCGCATCCGCCGCCTCGGCCTGGACCTCGACCCCGGCTGGCTGCCCTGGTTCGGCTATGCGCTGAGGTACCGCTATGCGTGAGCACGAACTCCAGGCCGCGGCGCTGCGGCGCCACACCCGCCAGGCCCTGGCCGGCGTCGCGCGCCGCCTCGCGGCGAGCCTGGAGGCGCGCTTCGGCGATGCCGCGGCGCACGGGCCCGAACTGGCCGCCGCCCTGGAATTCGCCCGGCGTTACGGCGAGGCGCTGCCGCCGGCGGCAACCGTGCCAGGGCACCCCCTGACGCGCCTGGCACGGCTGGCTGACACCCCCACCGACGCCGCGCTGCTGCGCGACCTGCTGCTGCTCACCTGCCTGCCGCGCGAGCACGAGGGCTTCGCCAGCCTGCTGCGAATGCTGCACCCCGAACGCCAGCCCCTACCCGGGGTGGCCCTGGCCCTGCACTGGCTGGAGGGCGAGCAGGCGGACGCCGACCCGTTCGCGCTGCGCGACCGCGTCGAGGACCTGCTGTGCAATTCGCCGCTGGCGCGCCTGGGCCTGCTGCGACTGGACGGCGACGGCCCCTGGCACGGGCGTTGGCTGCTGCCCGGCCCCGGCGTATGGGAGGCGCTCATGGCACGCCCGCCCGCCCTTGCCGAGGCGCGCATGGTGAGCGGCTATGCCGAGGTGCCCGGCCTGGACGGCTGGCTGGCGCGCGCGGACGTGCGACAGGCGGTGGCCGCACTGGAACGCGGCCTGCCCTGCCAGATCGTCCTCGCCGGCGGCGACGCCGGCATGCGCGCCACGCGCGCCCTGGCGCTGATCGGCGCGGCATGCACCGGCGCCATGCGCACCCGACTGGAGCCCGGCGAGGCCGACAGCCGCGTCGCCGCCGCCTATGTCGCGGCCTTCATGCACCGGATCTGCCTGTGGCTGGAGGTGGAAGGCAACGGCCCGGAGGCGGCGGCCCCCATCGTCGAGATCGACATGGACCTGCCCGTGATCGCCAGCGCAGCGAGCGATCGCCTGGTGCCGCGCCTCGAACTGCCCCTGCTGCGCCTGCCGGTGGAGGCGCTGGCCGCGACGGCGCGCCGCTCCATGTGGCAGAGCCTGCTGCCGCAACTGGGCGAACACGCCAGCCTGCTGGCCGCGCGCTACCCCATCGACCCGGACGAGGCGCGCGACGTGGTAGGCGACCTCGCCCTCAAGCAGGATCTGCTGGGCGAACCGCTGCGCCTGGACGACATCGCCGACTGCCTGCGCGCCCGCACCGCCTGGCACGCGCGCCCCGGCGTCAGCCGCATCCTGCCCCGCGCCGGCTGGCCCGACCTGCTGGTGGCCGAGAGCGCCCGCGCGCAGCTGGAGGGCGCGGTACGGCGCGTTCTGCAGCAGATCGCCGTACTCGACGAATGGGGCTTCGCCCAGGGACGCGCGGAGCGCCGCGGCGTGCGCATGCTGTTCTATGGCCCGCCCGGCACCGGCAAGACCCTGGCCGCCGAGGTCATGGCCAGGGCGCTCGGCGTCGACCTGCTGGTGGTCGACATCGCCAGCCTGGTGTCGAAGTGGATCGGCGAGACCGAGAAGAACCTGGCCGCGGTATTCGACCTGGCCGAGCGCTCGCGCGCCCTGCTCCTGTTCGACGAGGCCGACGCCCTGTTCGCCAGGCGCACCGAGACCCAGGACGCACACGACCGCTACGCCAACCTGGAAACCGCCTACCTGCTGCAACGCCTGGAGCGCTACGAGGGCGTTGCGGTGCTCACCACCAACCTGCGCGGCAACCTGGATCACGCCTTCTCGCGCCGCTTCGAGTTCATCGTCCAGTTCCCGGAACCGGACGCCGCCGCGCGCCTGCGCCTCTGGCGCATGCACCTGCCGGCCGACGCGCCGTGCGCCGCGGACGTCGACCTCGCCGAGCTGGCGGAGTGGTACGCCCTGACCGGCGCACAGATCAAGAACGCCACGCTCGCCGCGGCCTTCCTCGCCGCCGCCGCCGCCGACGCCATCCACCAGCGGCACTTCCTGCTCGCCATCGAACGCGAATTCGCCAAGGCCGGGCGCGCCCACCCCGGCTTCCCTGCCCGCCACACCCCGCCCCCCGCGGCCCATATCGATTAGGAGGAACCATGGCCCTGCTCACCCTTACCGGCTACTGGCACGACGAGGTGGATAGCCGCCAGCACGCGCTCGACGACATCGCCGCGCAACTGGCCGCCGCCCGCGTCGGCGCACGGGACGCACGCACCGCGCTGCTCGCGGCCAGCGAGGAGGAACGCCGCCAGTCGGAGCTGATCGCCGACCTGCGCCGCCGCCTGGGCGCCATCCCCCTGCCGGCGGACGCCGCGCCGTTGCTGCGCGACATGAACGCGGCCCTGCAGGCCGCCGCGCGGGCACGCGAGGAACGGGCAAGGACGGACCTGGACGGCCAGCTTGCCGTGGCCCGCGTGGCCCGCCTGGAGCAGTGCCAGCAGGCCATGGGCGCCGCACTGGCGGAAGCCAAGGCCGGCCAGACCGAGGCCAAGGCGCGCGAGGACGTCCGCCTGGCCATGGCCGAGCGCATCGCCAGCGGCGACCTCAAGGACCTGCCGGACCAGGTCGACCAGGCGCTCGGCCACGCGGCAGCGGCGCGCGCCAAGGTGGAGGCGGAATTCCCCGCGAATGCCGATGTCGACCCCAGCACCCACGAGAAGACCAAGGACTTCCTCACCCGCGTGCGCGACCGGCGCGGCCTGCCTTATGACTCGGCCGGCAGGGCCGGCGAGGTATACGCGCATGCACGCGGCCTGGCCGAGACGGCGGTGGCGGTCGCGCGCGCCGACTACCTCGCGGCCTACGACAGGCTGATGCGCATCGGCGACGCGGTCGCGCGCGTGGCGGCGGATCAGGCGCGTCTGGAGGCCCTGGCCGGCCTGGCTCCGCCCCTGATCACCGCGCGGGAATCCGCCGTGCTCAAGGACGCGACCCTGAAGGCCGCACGCGAGGGGGCGCTCGCCCTGCTCTGCGCGGCGGACATGGCGGAACGCGACCGTCGCGGCAAACAGGCTGGCTACGACACGGCACTTGCCACGGCGCGCAAGGCGAACCCCGACGCAACGCTGGCGGAGTTGCTGAATGACGACGCGGCCCTGAAGGACAGGCACGACGAACTGGCCGCCGCACAAGACAAGCTGACCCAGGCACGAGACGCGCTCATGGCTGCCAGCGCCGTGCAGGACCCGGAGACCGGCGCCACGCTCACCCAGGTCCAACTGCTCGAGGCCTGGTTCGCCGCCGTGCCCGACAGCCTGTGGGAGCGCCTGGAGTCCCTGGACGACGCGGTGGCGGCCCTCAATGCCCTGAAGGACGCGCCCCCCACACAGCTGCGCGACGCGCTGCTGGCACGCGAAGACGCCCTGGTGCAGGCCCTGCAGACCGCCGACCTCGCCAGACGCACACAGGACACGGCGGCGGACATGCTGGCCGAGGCGAATGCCGCCCTGGCGGCGGAACGCGACACGGCCGCGCGCCGTGCCCGCGCCATGAGCCACGGCGCGGGAGCGTTCTGATGCCCAGCCCCCACCCGGCACCGACCGCAAGATGGAGCACCCCATGACGCAGAACGAAGACACCGGCTGCACGGGCGGAATGCCGCCCGACCCTTGCGCCGCCGACCTGCCCGACGCGCCGCAATGCGGCGCCAACTACCACTTCGGCATGCTGCTCGGCGTCGATGACTTCCGCGCCGAGCAGGGCTTCCACGTCGGCCGCCTGCGCCGCCACCAGCGCCTGTTGCACGGCACGGGCGTGGTCGCCGGTTTCGCCGTGGACTTCAACGGCACGAGCTTCGAACTCAGGGTCGGCCCGGGCTACGCGGTCGACGCCCGCGGGCGCGACCTCGCGCTGGACGCGGCACGATGCATGAACCTGGTGAAGTGGTGGGAAAAACACCAGGACGACGACGCCTTCAGCGACATCTCCACCCCGGAGAACGCCACGCTCGACCTCGACCTCCTCGCCTGCCACGCCACCTGTCTGTCGCAGCCGGTGCCGGCCATCGCCGCGCCCTGCGCCACGGACACCGCCGACATCGCCTATGCACGCATCTGCGAGACCACGCGCCTCGGCCTGGCCCGCGCCGCCGTCACCGCCGCTCCAGGCCGCCACCACCTGCTGCAGCTGTGGCTGGGCCGGGAACCGCCCGCCAGGGATGCCCGGGGGGAACTGCTGGCGGACGACCGCTGGCTGCAAGGGCAGATCGCCGCCCTGCTCGCCCTGCCCGAGGCGGAGCGGCCGGCTGCGCGCGCCCTGCTCGCGCGCGAGGTCTGGGCCAGGGCGCTGGCAGCCGACGACCCCGCCCCGCCCGAATATGCCGGCGACGCCGCCTGCCTGCCACTTGCCCGCCTGCAGGGCGTGCGTTTCAGCAAGGACGGCGAGGGCTGGCACGCCAGCGTGGACAAGCTCTCCCTCGGCGTCCGCCCCCTGCTGTTGCCCACAGCCCTGTTGCAAACCCTGCTGCTCGACGGCGTGTCGGGCATGCAGGCCGAAGGACTCGACCTCTCCACCCTATTTCCCGGGAGCTAGTCATGGCCAATGACGTGAAAAGCGCCAATACCTCGAAATCCGCCAACGAATGCGCCGACCTGGGCATTTCCGACGGCAAGGCCTTCATCGCCCAGGCCAGCCCCCTCACCCGCCTGCATTACTTCGACGGCCAATACCTGCGCGCCGACGCCCTCGCCATGGAACAGGACTATCTGCGCGAGCGCGACCGGCTTGCCAACCTGGCCGGCGGCTGGGGGGTTGTGCACGGCCTCGGCATCGCCCAGGCGGACGGCGCCCTGCGCGTGGGCGCGGGCCTCGCCATCACCCCGGCCGGCAACCTGGTGCTGGCGGTGGGCGAACTCGATGTCAGGCTCGCGGACCTGCTGAAGCTCGCCGCGCCCGCGCCCGTGGAAGGCAACTGCGAGTTCGGCGACTGCCAGGAAGGCCCGCCCACCCACACCGCCGCGCCTGCCCTGCAGGCCTACGAGCTCACGGTCGCCCCGGCACAGACGCTGTGCGGCAACGAGGCGGTCTACGGCAAACTGTGCGCCACCGCCTGCGCCGGCGATTCGCAGCGCCCTTGGTGGCGCGAGGGCGTGGCCCTGCGCCTGCGCCCCATCGGCCTCAAGCTGCCGGACAGCAGCAGCGTCAGCCTCGGCCCGCAGCACCTGCGCAACCGCGCCGCCTCCGCCTATTTCGCCGCCGAGCCTTGGCTCGCCGCGCCCGCCCTGGGCAGCGCCGGCCTCGCCGGCTCGCTGTGGTGCAACCCGGCCGCCCTGTACGGCCGCGACGAGGTGCCGATCGGCCTGCTGATCCTGGAAGGCGGCGCGGTACGGGTGCTGGACGCCTGGAGCACCCGCCGCGAACGCATGGACTCGCAGGCGCGTGGCTACTGGCAGGGGCGCATGGCGATGCGACCTTGGAACGTGTTCCTCGCCCAGATCCTGCAGTTCCAGTGCCAGCTGTCGCAGCGCTTCGACGTGGCCGGCAAGGTGCTCGTGCCGGCCGACGAATGCGGCCAGCTGCGCCGCCTGCTCGACCGCGCGCGCATGGAAATGGAGGCCCTGCACCGGCAATACAGCGAGGGCGCGCGCACCCTCATCAAGAAGCTCGACGCCAGGCCCACCAAGCAGGAGGCGCAAAACCTGAGCGATGAAGTGAAGGCCGCCTACGCCCAGCTCCACGAGATCGCCAACACCCTGTCCGCGGCCGAGCTGGGCAAGGGGGCGCTGCCGCGCAACCGCATGCTGATCGAGGCCGGCTTCGTGGAACTGCCGCCGGCCGGCTATCTGCCCGTCACCCCCGGCAAGCAGGACCTGGAGGAACAGCTCTCGCGCATGTTCGGCGAGGGCGTGCGCCTGGCCTACCAGGCGGTGCGCGAGGACGAGATCGCGCACCTCCTGGAGGAGGCGCAGCACCAGGGGCGCATCTCCCTGACCCGCGGCCTGGACGACGCCAGCCGGATCGAGGACGTGGAGATCTTCGTCCCGGACGGCAAGGCCGTCGGCGTCGAGGCGGCCGCGCCCGGCATCTGGTGGCAGATCGGCATCTCGTCCGACCTGCTCGATGCGATCGACCTGGACTTCCTGGGCAAGGGCGAGGACAGCGAGGAAGCGCCCGGGAACCTCGAGAAGGGCTTGAGGAAGATCGAGGCCGCGGCGGACAGCGCCGGCAAGGGACTCGACGTGGCCACGCCCAAGGCACGCGGGCAGCTCGACATGCATGGCCTGGCGCGCACCGAGGCGCGCGCCGACGGCAGCTACGGCATCACGCTGGTCTGCATGCGCGACGCACAGGCGCAGGCGGAAAAGGAAGAGGAAGATGCTCGCCTGCCGATCGAGCGCGACGCGGCAGGCGAAAAGCCTCGGGCGCTGCCGCGCAGGCAGGTGGCTGGCGCGAACACCGCCGCCTACCTGGCCGTCGACCTCGACGCGGACCCGTTCGGCCTGGACCTGGGCGCCCAGGCCGGCCTGAAGGGCGAAGTACGCCTCGGCAAGCAGACCGCCGACCTCGACGGCCGGTTTACCGCCCTGTTCGACCGCCCCCTGGGCGGCGGGAAGACCGAGCGCGTGCTGCAGTTCAAGCTGCGCCTGACCAAGGCGGACGACAGCACGACGCAGACCAGCGGCCGCATCAGCCTGCTGCGCGACAGCGGTGCAAACGGCGGCGAACTGGTGGTGGACGACGCCGCGCACGACCCACGCACCAGCCCGCTCTTCCTCGACTGGACGGAGACGCCGCGCCGTGCCGTCCTCTCGGTTCTGGAACGCCTGCCCGGCCTGTACCGGCGCTACATGGCGGCGGCCGGGGTGGCGGCGAAGCCGGGGTTCGCATCGGCGGACGGTGGAGCGGGCGCCGCGGAAGGCGCGGACACCGCCGACGCCAGCCGCAGGGAGGTCCTCGACATGACCGGCCTCGCCGCCATGCCGGCCATCGCCAGCCCGCTCGGCGCGGCCGCCATGAACGCCCTCACCGGCCTGGCCGAGTCCATGGACGACGCCGCCTTCCTGGCGCGCGCCAGCCGCCGCCTGTTCCCCGCCCTCGACGCCCCCGCCGCCACCCGTGTACGCGCCGTGCTCGACTGGGTCATGTTCCGCCGCGCCCGCACACGGCTGTGTTGCGCCGCGCCCGCGGCCCCCGTGGAGGCCGGGCTGGAGGCCTTCCAGGTCTGGCACCTCTCGGTCGCCGACCGCAAGGAACTCAAGGCCCTGCAGGACGCCCTCGACGGCAACGACGCTCAACGGCTCGCCGGCTACGGATTCCGGCGCGTCGGCGTGCTGCGCTACCGCGAGCAGAACGTGGTGTCCGAGGAGCCGGATCGCCAGGTGCTGGCGATGTGGCGGCAGGCCCGGCCCGGCGCCAAGGTGCTGCTCGGCCGCTACTGGGAACAGACGCCGAGCACAGGCCAGGGCTGGCAGAACCGCTTCCGCCTCAACAACATGCTGGCGCAGATCGCCAGCCTGACCCAGCCGCCCACCGCCGGCGGCGGCGCCATCGCTCCCCTCGCCGCGGTCTCGCCGCCGCTGTCCGGCGGCGGCCTGGACGGCGGCATGCTGGTGGTGACCATGGCCGCGGCAACCACCTACCTGCACCGCGTCCTCATGGCGGACACCGAGATCTACCGCATGTTGGCCGCACGCATCGAGAAGGCCCCCGCGCAGGCCTGGGAGGCCTTGCAGGGGGTGCTGGAGAAACAGGGCTTCCGCCAGGACCTGACGGTCAGGTTCCAGGGCGCGACCCCAGCCGCCACGGACATCGCCAACCTGGTCTCGGCCGACACCGCCATGCGCGGCGACGAGGGCGAATACCGCCTCAGCGCCCTGAGCATCGCCAGCAACACCCTGCTGCCGGGCGAGGACCCGCCCGCGCAGCACGAAACGCTTTCCCGGCAGTTGCGCGTCCACGAGCAAGGCGGGGCGTTCACGACCGGCGACGACGACCTCGGCAATGGCGCCCATGCCGTGAGCGTGATCGGCTATGCGCGGGGAGAGACACCAGTACGCTCCTACGATCACCTTGTCGCGTTCATCGACGAGGAAAACTTCAATCGTCTGTACGAAAGTGCCAAGGACAAGGGAGGCGACGACGCACTCGGCCAACTCGACCTGGATCTCGCGGGGCCGAATCCAAGATACCGATCGGCCGTGGTCACGTTCGACGATGGCGTACTCCGGGAGACCTCGATAGCCGAAATAAAGGCACTCGACGACACCTGGAAGCACTTCAACGACAAGTACACGATCAAGGCGATGCATCTGGACGCAACACAGGCGCGCGCCGATGAGGACCTCGAAGCACAGTTCAAGTCGGTGGCGGCAGTGGTGAACGTGTCCTCGGGCAACCTCCTCGGCGGTTTCACCGCGCCGGCCTTCGACACGCGCGACACCTTCCGCGCCGTGACCCTGCTGGGTTATTTCCTGCAGCGCTGAGCCCCGCCGCCGTCATGGCCGCCTCCGCCCCGCCCCTGGCCGACACCCGGAAGCCGCCCAGCCAGCCGCCCGCCGGGCAGCAGGCGGCGGTGGACAAGGCGACGGCCCAGTCCGGGGGCCCCTCGCAGGCCAAGCCGGCCGTACCCCCCGCGCAAGCAGCCGCCAGCCAGCAGCGCTTCGACCGCATGGCGGTGCGCGCCAAGCTCGCGGTGAGCCAGCCCGGCGATGCCGCGGAGCGCGAGGCGGAGCAGGTGGCCGAACAGGTCGGCCGCAAGGCCGTGCCGGACGAAACCGCCTCGCCCGGCGGCCACGCCTCGCCGCCACGACCCGCCCACGTCGGTGAGCGGATCGCCCGCAGGGCCGCGGCCACGCCGCCCGACCTCGAAGCCACGGCCGAGGAGACTGGCGGCGCGGGGGAAGGCGGATCGGCCCTGCGCCTGAGCGAAGCCCAGGGCCGCATCCGCCAGCTGTCAGGCCAGGGCGATCCTCTGCCCGCAAGCCTGCGTGCCCGCATGGAGGCCGAATTCGCGCACGACTTCAGCCGCGTGCGCATCCACCACGACGCGAACGCCCACGAACTGTGCCGCTCGCTCAATGCGCTGGCCTTCACCACCGGCGACGACATCTTCTTCGCCGCCGGCCAGTACCGCCCCGCCAGCGCGGCGGGCATCAGGCTGCTGGCGCATGAGTTGACGCACGTGGTGCAGGGCGGGCCGGGCATCGCCCGCAAGATCGACCCGGACATCGACCCGAAATACACGCCGAAGAACGCCAAGACCAACGAGGCCGCGCTCAAGGCCCTGGGCAGGCTGGACCTCCCCGCCGTCAAGCGCCGCCACCTCCCCCTGTACAACGCCCTGTTGCCAGACAAGCTCAGGCGTAAGAAGGGCTACAAGCGCGGCAATCCGAACCAGGTCAATGTCTGGAACAAGGGCGTGAAGATCGCGGACAGCACGATCCGCCAGCGCCTCAAGGCCCGCAAGGTGGAGAGCGTGCCGACCTCGTCGAGCGAGGCCTTCAAGTTCACGCTCGGCACGGACAAGAAGGTGAAGTCCTGGTCGATCGAGCAGTTGCAGAAGAAGCTCCAGATCCCGACCTGGAGCCGCCACGGCAAGGAAGTCGGCGTGGGCAAGGGCCTCGGCACGGGCTTCCAGGTCGACCACATCCTGGAACTGCAGGTCTCCGGCGAGGACGGCACCGGCACCGCCAACAGCCTGCAGAACATGGAACTGCTGGACCAGCCCAGCAACAGCAGCTCGGGCGGTGCCATCCGCGCCGGCATCTACACCAAGGTCGACGCCTATCTCGCCACCTTCAAGGCCCCCGGCCCGAAACGGCGAGACTTCCTGAAGAAGCACGACATCGTGTTCGAGAGCGTGCAGGTCCAGGGCGGCATGGGCGCCAAGGAAGGCGACTCGTCCTGGTGGACCTATCAGGAGATCGTCGACGCGGTGCCGCTGGACCAGGTCAAGGCGGCCCCGCCCAGCGACGAGGAGGGCAGCGCGAAGGAGTTCCTGCTCGCCTCCGGCCCCAACGGCGTGGTGGTCCAGCGCCTGGCGCGCAAGCCTGGGCAGAAGACCATCGCGGTCAGCGGCAGCGCGCAGGGCGCCATCGCCGGCATCAAGATGGACAGCATCAGCATCGACGAGTCCCAGGCCGCCACGGGCAAGGGCGAGGTCGGCTCGATCTCCGGCGTGTGGAACCTGCCGACCAACTGGAAGGCGGCCGACACCAAGATCACCCTGAAGATGCTCGGCGACGGCAAGTACCGCGGCTACCCTTCCAAGTTGGGCCAGAAGGCGCTCGACTTCGGGCCGATGAGCCCGGTCGAACTGGGCGACGTGAGCGTGGAAGATGGTGCGCTCGCGGCCGAAGGCAATCTCACGCCGACGCTGCCGCTCTTCAACCGGCCGATCACCGTGCAATTGCGCGGCGAGGACATCCGCTTCGCCCTCGTCTACTCGGCCGAGGACCTCAGCCTGCCGGCACCGCTGGGCGTCGACGATGCCTCGATCAGCGTCTTCTATTCCACCCGCGAGGGACTGGGCATCGAGGGCGATCTGCTGTTCACGCTCGACAAGGTCGGCGGCGGCGAACTCAAGGCCAGCTACACCCAGGCCAAGGGCGTGGCACTCGAAGGCCGCTTCGACTTCGCCAGCGAGCTGTTCGACACCGCCCAGGTCAAGGCCTGGTGGCGCAGGGACGAGGGCTTCGGCGCCAGCGGCGTGCTGGCGATCACCGAGGCGGGCAAGGTAAAGGGCATCAAGTCCGCGCACCTCGATGCGCTGTACGAGAAGGGTGTGTTCTCCGCCACCGGCAACGCGGAGACGGACATCCCCGGCCTCAAGGGCTTCAAGGCCGAGGCGAAGTTCGTCGACGAGGACAACTTCAGCGTCACCGGCAGCGGCGACTTCGAGAAGCTGCCGGGCATCGAGTCCGGCGCGCTCACCCTGACACTGGAGCGCATCGGCGGCGACTGGGCGCTCGCCGGCAAGGGCCACGCCGTGCCGGCGCTGCCCGGCGGCGCCAAGGGGAACATCGACGCCAGCTATGACAAGGGCGTGGTGCTGCTGCGCGGCAATGTCCACTTCAACTACGGCGGCGGCCTGCTCGACGGCGACGTGACGGTGGCGGTGACCAACGCCGCCGGCGTCGCCCCGGACGGCAGCCCCAGCGGCGAGGCCGGCCCCGGCTACCAGGTGTTCGGCGAGGGCACCCTCACCGCCGCGCTGATCAAGGACCGGCTCGACGGCACGCTCAGGCTGCGCCTGCTGCCGGACGGCTCGGTGCGCGTCGGCGGCGCCATCACCGCGCGGGACTTCGAGGTCTTCCCCAAATACCCGAAGGACGGCGGCGAGTTCTTCAACAAGGACTTCTCCACCCCGCCGGTGCCCCTGCCCGGCCTGGGCTTCTCGGTCGGCTCGGTCAGCGTCGGCATCACCTTCTCCGCCACCCTGACGCTCAAGGCGCACGCCGCCATCGGCCCCGGCAGACTCACCGGCATCAGCCTCGGCGTGGAGGAGTTCGACCCCGCCAACGTCGACTTCAACACGCTCAAGTTCACCGGCGGCGGCACCTTCGTGGTCTACGCGGATGCCGGCTTCAGCGCCTCCGCCGCGCTCAACCTGATCTTCGGCGCCGCCATCGCCGAGCTGGTCGGCAGCGTCGGCGCCGAGGCCGCGGCCGGCATCCCCGCCGACCAGCCCGTGCTCTCCGCGCATGCCGATTTCACCTTCAGCCGCAACGACGGTCTGGACCTCGAAGGCACCATGAACCTCAACATCGCGCCGGAGCTGAAGTTCCGCCTGTTCGGCAGCGTATCCGCGCGCCTCAACCTGCTGATCGACACCATCACCGTGTGGAAGAAGGACTGGACCCTGGCGGAGGCGAACTACAAGCTGCCGGTCGGCATCAACGCCACCGGCACGCTCGGCTACAACTCCAAGACCGGCAGGATCAGACCCGAGAACCCCGCCGATGCGATCAGGATCGATCGCCCCAGGCTGGATGGCGACGCCATGCAGGGCGTGCTGATGGGCCACAGCGCGCCGCCCCAGGTGGACAACCGGCCGACAGGGCGTGGCTCCACGCCCGAGCAGCCGGTGCTGCACCGCAAGCCGGCGGCGACGGGCGGAGACGGGATGCGCAGGCTCCCCACCCGCGCCTTCGCCAGCGGCGCCCCGATCGCCTTCGCTGACGCGTAAGCCGGCCCATCCCGGCCGGCGCGTCCGGATCAAGCCCACCACCCGTCCTGAGCCTCGCGCCACGACGAAGCCCCTGCAAAATCCTTCCGCGCGATGCAAACTGTCTGGCCTTCGGCCAACCATCGCGCGCACCGCCCCCAGCCATGCAGATCCTCTCCGTCATCCCGCCGATGACGCAAATCAACACGCCCTACCCGTCCACGGCCTATCTCACCGGCTTCCTTCGCGCGCGCGGCTTCAAGGCGGCGCAGGAGGACCTGGCCCTGGCCCTGGTGCTGCGGCTGTTCTCGCCGGACGGCCTGCGCGCCGTGCACGCCGTCTGCGAATCGCTGCCGAAGCCGCGCCGCACGCCGCGCGTGAAGGCCTTCATGCGCGAGTTCGAGCGCCATCTCGCCGCCGTCGGGCCCGCCGTGGCCTTCCTGCAGGGACGCGACCCGAGCATGGGGCACCGCATCGGCCGGCGCGACTTCCTGCCCGAGGGGCCGCGCTTCGCCTCGCTCGACGTCTACGTCGACCCCGAAGACCCGGAGGGCGGCGACCCGCTGGCCTGGGCCTTCGGCGCGCTGGGCGTGCAGGACCGCGCGCGCCACCTGGCGACCCTCTATCTCGACGACCTCGCGGACGTGGTGCGCGAGGCGGTGGACGAGCGCTTCGAATTCGTGCGCTACGCCGAGTCGCTGGCGCAGAGCCAGCCCAGCTTCGACCCCCTGGCCGAGGCCCTGGCGGCGCCGCCCAACCTGATCGACACGACCCTCGCCGAACTGACCCTTGCGGCGGTCGAGCGCCACGCGCCGGACGTGGTCCTGGTCTCCGTGCCCTTCCCCGGCAACGTCTACGCCGCGTTCCGCATCGCCCAGGCGATCAAGGCCAAGCATCCCGGCATCGTCACGGTCCTGGGCGGCGGCTACGTCAACACCGAGCTGCGCGAACTCGTCGAGCCGCGCGTGTTCGACTACTTCGACCACGTCACCCTGGACGACGGCGAGCGGCCCCTGCTGGCCCTGCTCGAACACCTGCGCGGCGAACGGCCGCGCGAGGGCCTGGTGCGCACCTTCGCGCGCGTCGACGGCGCGGTGCGCTACATCGACAGCGGCGAGCCGGACATCCCCTTCAACGAGGTCGGCACGCCGACCTGGGACGGCCTGCCGCTGGACCGCTACCTGCCGGTCCTCGACATGCTCAACCCCATGCACCGGCTGTGGTCGGACGCGCGCTGGAACAAGCTCACGGTGGCGCACGGCTGCTACTGGAAGAAATGCAGCTTCTGCGACGTCAGCCTCGACTACATCTCGCGCTACGAGGCGGCCAGCGCCAGCGTGCTGGTCGACCGCATCGAGGCGGCCATCGCCGAGACCGGCCAGACCGGTTTCCACTTCGTCGACGAGGCCGCGCCGCCCAAGGCCCTCAGGGCCATGGCCGAGGAGCTGCGGCGGCGCAACCGCGCCATCTCCTGGTGGGGCAACATCCGCTTCGAGAAGTCCTTCACCCCCGAGCTGTGCCAGCAGCTCGCCGAGAGCGGCTGCATCGCCGTCTCCGGCGGCCTGGAGGTGGCCTCCGACCGCCTGCTCAGGCTGATGCAGAAGGGGGTGTCGGTGGAACAGGTGGCGCGCGTCACGCACGCCTTCAGCGAGGCCGGCATCCTCGTGCACGCCTACCTGATGTACGGCTTTCCCACGCAGACCGTGCAGGACACGGTGGACGCCCTGGAGTACGTGCGCCAGCTGTTCGCCGCCGGCTGCATCCAGTCCGGCTTCTTCCACCGCTTCTCCTGCACCGCGCACTCGCCGGTCGGCCTGCACCCAGAGCACTATGGCGTGACGCTGCGCCCCATGCCGCCGGCCACCTTCGCGCGCAACGACGTGGCCTTCGACGACCCCACGGGCGTCGACCACGACCGCCTCGGCGTCGCGCTCAACAAGGCGCTCTACAACTACATGCACGGCATCGGCCTGGAGGACGACGTGCGCCGCTGGTTCGACGAACGCGTGCCCAAGCCCACCGTGGCGCGCCGCTTCATAGAGCGCGCCCTGGGCTGGGTGTGACGGCGCGCTATAACGGGAGTGCCCCTTTGCCGGAGGCGCGCCATGCACCGTCAGTCCCTTCCCCTTCTCCTCCTCCTCGCCGGTCTTGCAGGCTGCGCGACGCCGCGTTACGAGACCGTCACCCTGCGCGAGGCGCCAGGCGGCGAGGCCGGCCAGGCCTGCGTGCAAGCCTGCGCGGAACGGCTGGAGGCCTGCAAGGGCGATTGCGCCCTGCGCTACCAGGACTGCCTGAAGCGCGGCGAGCCGGAGGCGCTGGAGCACTACCGCAAGACCCTGGACCGCTACGCCGCGGACCTGGAGGATTACCAGCGCGACATCGCCCGCTACCGCATGCAGCTGTGGATGAACTGGGGCTGGGGCTACGCCCCCTACTGGCACGACCCCTGGCCTTTTGCCTACTATGTGCCGCCACCGCCGCGCCCGCCCGCGCGCGCGGCGGTCGTGAAGCGCTTCCTGGAACAGCGCTGCGGCGGCGACTGCGGCTGCCAGGCCCCGTACGACACCTGCTTCGTCGCCTGCGGCGGCCGGATCACGAACCAGCAACGTTGCGTCAGGAACTGCCCGGACACGCACTAGGCCGGCGTCCTGGGCGCCCATAGGGAAGGAAGGCCATGTCTGCGAGCAAGATCATCGTCATCACCGGCGTCACGCGCGGCCTCGGCCGTGCCATGACCGAGGCCTTCATCCGCCATGGCCACACGGTGCTCGGTTGCGGCCGCGACGTGGCGGCGATCGAGGCGCTGCGCGCACGCCACCCGGCGCCCAACCACTTCGCCGTGGTGGACGTGACCGATGACGCCCAGGTCGCGGCCTGGGCGAAGGATGCCCTCAGGCTCGCCGGCCCACCCGACCTGCTGCTCAACAACGCCGCCGTCATCAACCGCAACGCGCGCCTGTGGGACGTATCCGCCACGGAGTTCGACACCCTCGTCGACATCAACATCAAGGGCGTTGCCAGCGTCATCCGCCACTTCGTCCCCGCCATGGTGGCTCGCCGGCAGGGCGTCATCGTCAATTTCAGCTCCGGCTGGGGGCGCGAGACCGACCCCTTCGTGGCGCCCTACTGCGCCAGCAAGTGGGCCATGGAAGGGCTCACCAAGGCCCTCGCGCAGGAACTGCCGGATGGCATGGCGGCGGTCCCGCTCTCGCCGGGCATCATCGACACCGACATGCTGCGCAGCTGCTTCGGCGGCGAGGCCTCGGCCTACCCCAGCCCGCAGGAATGGGCCAAGGAGGCCGTGCCCTGGCTGCTCGGCCTCGGCCCGCGCGACAACGGCCGCTCCCTGACCGTGGGCGAGGCGCACTGAGCGGCCGCCCTTGTCCAGCCTGCGCCGACGCTGCCTCGCGCCCGTCCTCGCCTTGGCCATGCTCGCCATGGCCGCGGGTGACCCCGGCCTGCTGCCGGACCAGCGCACCCTCAACCTCGCGCGCGAGCGCTTCGGCGAGCAGGCGGCCGGCCGTCTGCTGGCCTGGCGCAAGCTCGCGGAAGGCTTGGCGGACGCGGACGAGGCGACGCGGCTGGAACGGGTGAACCGCTTCTTCAACCGCGTGCCCGGCGTCGACGACCAGACCCTCTGGGGGACACGTGACTACTGGGCCACCCCGGTGGAATTCCTGGCGCGCAACGGCGGCGACTGCGAGGACTACGCCCTGGCCAAATACTTCACCCTCAAGGCGCTCGGCGTGGCGCCGGACAAGCTGCGCGTGACCTACGCGCGCGCCTGGCTGGCGCGCGAGCGCCGCATGGAGCCGCACATGGTCCTGGCCTATTACCCCAGCCCCGAGGCCGACCCGCAGATCCTCGACAACCTGCGCGCGGAGATCCTGCCCGCCTCGCAGCGAGACGACCTCTCGCCCACCATGGGTTTCAACGCGGAGGGTCTGTGGTCCGCCCGGCAGCGCGGACAGAGCGGAAAACTCGCTGCAACGGCCAGCATCCATCATTGGAACGACCTGCTCGCGCGCATGCGCGGCGAACTTTCGGAACCCTAGCGAGATCCCCCATGAAAGACACCAGCCTGCGCTCCCTGTTGCTGCTCCTGCTGCTGCCCCTGTTCGTGCTCATGGGCGCCGCCCTGTTCGCCGCCTCGCTCGACCACACACGCGACTTCCTTCGCCAGCAACTGCACAGCCACGCCCAGGACGCCGCCTCGGCCCTCGCGCTGCGCCTCGCACCCGAGTTCGCCAACCATGACGATGCCGCGATCGCCAGTGCCGTCGACGCCCTGCACGACAGCGGCTATTACCGCAGTATCCGCGTCGAACGGCCGGACGGCACACCGATGCTGGCGCGCGAGGCCACGCCTGCCGTCGAGGGGGTGCCTGCCTGGTTCACGCGCCTGCTGCCGATCGCCGCGCCCGAGGCCCGCGCCGAGGTCATGCAGGGCTGGCGCCGGGCCGCGGTCCTGCGTGTCGCCAGCCATCCCGGCTACGCCTACCAGCAGCTCTGGCGCGATGCACGCTCGACCCTGGCGTGGACCCTCGGCTTCTGCGCGGTCGGCGGCCTGCTGCTGGCCGGGATGCTGGGGCGCGCCCTCAGGCCGTTGGCGGACATGGAACGGCTCGCCCTGGAGGTGGCGCAGGGCCGCTTCGCGCGCCTGCCCGAAACCGCGCGGGTCCGCGAGCTGCAGCATATCGGCGCGGCCCTGAACCACATGTCGGAGGCGGTGGCGCGCATGCTGGCGGAAAAGGCCGAGGCCATCGACCGCCTGCGCGCGGAATTGCAGCAGGATGCGATGACCGGCCTCGCCAACCGCGACTACTTCCAGTCCGCCCTGGACGAGGCGACCCGGACCACGCCGGGCGGCCTGATCCTGCTGCAGGTCTCGGGCCTGGCGCAGGTCAATGCCGTGCGCGGCCGCGACGCGGGCGACCACCTGCTCGGCGAGGTGGCGCGCCTGGTCGGCGAGGCCGGCGAGCGCCGGCACGCCCTCGCCGCCCGCCTCGGCGGCACCCAGTTCGCGCTGCTGCTGGAGGGACGGACCGCCGACGCCCTGCTCGAAGGGGCGGAGGACCTCGCCTGGCAGATCGACGCCCTCCTCGCCCGGGACGGGCTGGCGGGGGAAACGACGGTGCATGCCGGGTGCGCGGCATTCGACGGCGGCGCGCCCGCCGAGTTGCTGGCGCGCGCGGACGCCGCGCTGCGCGACGCCACGCTCGGCCCGTCCGCGAACGCCCGCCTGGCGAGCGGCGAGGCGCCACCGCGCCAGGCCATGCGCGCGCGCCTGCGCGAGGCGCTCGACACCGCGCGGATCGAGCTGGCCTGGCAACCGCTGCTGCGCTGCGCAGACCGCATCGTCGAACACCGGGAGGCCCTGGCGCGCCTGCCCGACACCGGCGGACAGGCGGTATCGGCGGGCGCCTTCGTCAGCCTCGCCGAGGAGGACGGCCTGGCGGCGACACTCGACCGGCTCGTCCTGACCCAGGCCATGCAGGCGCTCGCCGCCTCGCCGCCCACGGCGGTCTCGGTCAACGTCTCGCCGGACAGCCTGCGCGACGCCGGCCTCCTGGCCTGGCTGCGCGAACGCGGTCACCACGGCGGACGCCTGCAGCTGGAATGCACCCTGGGACGCGACGCCGCCGAGGCCGTGGCCGGGCTCGCCGGCCTGCGCGACGCCGGCTTCCGCATCGTCATCGACCGCTTCGCCCCGCACGCCTGGGCCCTCGAACAACTTGCCACGCTGCGCCCGGCCTGGGTCAAGGTGGATGGGGCGTTGTGCCGCCATGCCGTCGCACATCCCGGCTCGCGCATGCTGCTGCGCGCCCTGTGCGAATACGCGCATGAACTGGGTGTCCAGGTCGCGGCCTGCGGCGTGGAACGCGAGAGCGACGTCCACGCGCTGTGCGAGCTCGGCGTGGACGGGGTGCAGGGCTGGGCCTTCGGCCTGCCGGAGGCTGCGTAACGCGGCGGTCATGCCGGCCCGCTAGCATGCCAGGCCCCTCTTTGCCGGAGACCCGCATGCGCCGCACCCTTCTGTCCTGCCTGTTCGCCCTTGCCCTCACCCCCGTCTGTCACGCCGCCGACGCCGATATCGTCGCGCGCATGGGCGACACCACCCTGAGCCTCGCCGAGGCACGCCAGCTTGCCGGGCAGCTGCGCGGCGAGGCCGCCGCCGACCTGCAGGCCCTGGAGCGCCTGATCCGCACCGAGATCATCCGCAAGACGGTGGCGGCGGAGGCGCGGCGCCAGGGGGTCGACAGGAAGGCCGAAGTCGCCGCGCTGATGGAGCAGGCAGCGACCCAGGTCCTGGTGACCGCCTACATGAACGACATCGCCCGCCCCGCCGCCGACTACCCGCCGGAGGACCTGGTGAAACAGGCCTACGAGGCCAACAAGGCGGCCTTCACCACGCCGCCGCAGTTCCGCGTGAGCCAGATCTACCTGGCCGGCACGGACGCGAAGACGGCCAGGCAGGCCGAGGAGCTGTATCGTCAGGCCACGCGCAAGAACGCGGATTTCGCCGCACTCGCCCGCTCCAGCTCCCAGCACAAGCCCAGCGCGGCGCAGGGTGGCGACATGGGCTGGCTGGCGGACAAGGACCTCGTGCCGGCGATCCGTCAGACCCTGGCCGACTTGAAGAAGGGGGAAGTGGGCAGGCCCGTGGCGGACGGCAGCGGCTACCACATCCTCAAGCTCCTCGACACCAGGCCCGCGGAGCTGCTGCCGCTGGAAAAGGCCAGACCCGCGCTGGTGCAGAACCTGCGCCTGCGCAAGGCGAAGGAGATCGAGGCCGCCTACCTTGACGCCCTGTTGGCGAAGACGCCGGTGGCGGTGAATGGCATCGCGCTGTCCGCGCTGAAAGACGAAAAAGGGCGTTGACCGTCCCCCCCGTCTGAGCTTTCCTCAAGGATCCGTATCGCCCCGTTGTCTCGCAACCCCAATGGAATGAAGCTTTACGGGCAGTCTACGGTATGTCGGGACCGGGCATGCCTGCCCGCTCACGCCTGCGTCGCGCACCGCCTGCATGAACCGGCCGTTGCTTAGCAAAACCGAAGGATTGCGGGAAAATCGGGCATCCTCCAGGCGGCCAACCAACAAGCATGTCGCGACCCCAGTGAGCCTCTCGCCACCCGCACCACCCCCCTTGTATGAGTGGCTGCTTGCCCGCATGCCGCGCATCCCGGTCACATTCGCGCTCATTGCCGCGAACGTCGCGGTCTTCGCCGCCATGTTGTGGCACGGGGCGAGCCTTTGGCATTTTTCCAGCGGCGTGCAACTGGCCTGGGGCGCGAACTTCGGCCCGGCCACCAAGGATGGCGAGTGGTGGCGCCTGGGCAGCGCCCTGTTCCTGCATTTCGGCATCTTTCACCTGGGCATGAACATGCTTTCCCTGTGGGATTGCGGGCGCCTGGTGGAACGCATGTACGACCATGGCCGCTTTCTTCTGATCTACCTCGCCGCCGGCCTCATGGGCAACCTCCTGTCGCTCATTGCCCAGGGCGACAAAGCGGTGTCAGGCGGCGCCTCGGGGGCGATCTTCGGAGTCTATGGCGCCCTGATGGCCTACCTCTGGCTGGAGCGAAGCCGCGTTCATGCCAAGGATTTCAAACGCCTGTTCTGGGGCGCCGCGCTCTTTTCCGCGCTCAGCATCGGTCTCGGTCTGCAGATCACGGGCATCGACAACGCGGCGCACATCGGCGGGCTGCTCGGCGGGGGACTGTGCGGACTGGCGCTGGCGCGCGCCGACGCGAGCGGTGAACGTCCCCGCCGCCTGGTCAAGCCACTGTCGGCAATCGCCTATCTCCTCTGCATCGTCCTGATGCTCACGAACATGCCGGCGCCCCGTTACCGCTGGAGCGAAGAGCAACGCGCGCGCGCGGAAATCCTCCATTTCCTGGGCGAGGATGCGCAGATTGGCATGCAATGGAGCGAGATACTCGATCGCGCCCAAGGAGGCGGCACCTCCTTCGCGCAACTGGCCGGCGAGGTTGAAACCCAGGTGACGAGCCAATACGAGGCCAGCTTTGAACAGCTGTCGCGAATTCACCTCGATGCCGCCGCGCCTTCAGCCCCCACCTTGGCAATACTCCGCCAATACGCGGAAAAACGCCGTGACGCCTCGCGCGCGCTGGCGGAAGGCCTGCTCGCGCAGGACCCCGAGCGGGTCAATCAATCCCTGGAAATGGCCCGGCAGGCCGTGGAACAGACACAAGTTGTCCCCGGCCGCCCCGCTTCCGCTCACGCCGCGGGCAAATAGGCGAGAAAATCCGCGTAGGCGATGCGCAGGCCATCCTGCATACCGGTGGAAGCCCGCCACCCCATGCCATGCAGGCGCGACACGTCCATGAGCTTCCTGGGCGTGCCGTCCGGCTTGCTGGGGTCGAAGACGATCGCGCCCGCGTAGCCGACGACCTCGCGCACCGTCTCGGCCAGTTCGCGGATGCTGAGGTCTTCGCCCACGCCGATGTTCACCAGCGGCGGC
>JBFMHC010000030.1:0-8278 GCA_040751755.1 Pseudomonadota bacterium | reverse complement strand
TCTCGATGTGGGTGAGGGGCCGGCGTTCGATATGCAGGCGGTCGGGCAGCTGCATGGCGGTGCCGCGGCGGGGCATAAAGCTTGGAAGCCTCGCCTCGCGCGCCTCCTTGAACGGGTCGATGGCCCCATCGAAGGGCACGCTGTGGTCCTGCCGCGCGCGGGTGGCGCCCTCCAGCGTGTCCGCCCCCGTAACCAGGCGCTCGATCCGCTTGGCCTCGATCTGGGCTGGGGTGTCCTGATGGCGGGCATACGTCTCGCCAATGACCGGCGCATCCAAGGCAAAGCCGTAGGTATCCTGCTCCACCTTCGGGCAGACGATGCGCAGCAGGCGTCCATCCTCGCCCACAGTCACCAGCTGAATGGTGTCGGGCCGCCAGGGATTGGTGACCACCCGCACCTTGTCGCCCACCCTAAGGCCCGCTACGCCGGAGACATCAAAGGCCTCCCCACGCCAGGCCACTCGCAGCTTGGGTTGCACCACCCGCTCAGTCGGCGCCGTGATGGCGGCATCGCGCAGCACCTCCGGCGCGGGTGCCAGGCGCAACTGCTCAGGGCGGATGGTCTGCCACAAACCCCAGCGCGTGTGGCCGTGACGGCTGTGCGTGCGGGTCGCGTTGAACCACCTCCGCCAGTCGGCGGCCAGGGCGTTGAGCTCCCCGAGCGTGGCGGGCGGCGGGGCGAACTTCAGGCGAGATTCAAACTGGGTCTCGACCAGGTGCTGCGCTTGCTCCACCTGCCCCTTGGCGCGTGGCCGCCCGGGGGTGTTGATCTGCACGGTGACCCCAAGCGCCTCACACAAGCTGCGAAACAGGGCGCCGGTATTGGCTGCGCCGGGGTCGAGCATGACGATAAAAGGCACGCCATACATCAGCTCCCCGGGACGCTGGGTGATGGCATGGATGAACACGTCCACCAGGTTGGCGCCGGTCTCACCACCGAACACGTACTCCACATAAAGCGCGCCGGTGGCGTGATCGGTGATGACATAACGCCAGACCCGGTCACGCTCGATGCGCGCAAGATTCGCGGGCTTGTTCTTGTAAAACGCTGCATGGTCGGCGATGCGCAGGCCAGAGTCCTTGCCTTCGCGCGGCAGGTAGTAGAGGACGCAGAGCGAGGCGTCGATTTGCCAGACGTGGTTGGGATGCAGGCTGCGCAGCTCGGTCACCGGCTCGGGTTGGTCGAGCTGATCCGGGTGCAGCCCATACCTGCGCAGGGCGCGCAGGATGGCGCTGGCGGACAGCGGCCGCACCTCCCCGGTGGCACGGTCGATGGCCTCGGCACGGATCAGCCCATTGGCGCGCAGCATGTTGACGGCGGTGTCCAGACCCATGATGCGCTTGCCGTTCTTGCGCGTGGCCTCGATCAGCACAGCGCTGATTCGGCGGGCTTCGTCCTCACTCAAGCTGGAGCGGCCGGCATCCTTCCTGCGCTTGCGCGGTCCACGCGCCTCCACCTCGCGCAGGCGGCGCAGCAGGGTAGCGCGGCTCATGCCCAGCTCACGGCAGGCAGCCTGATACACCGCCTCCTTGCCTCCATGGCCAGCCTCGCGTGCCTGACGGGCGATGCAGACCAGCCGCTCGGTGATCGCCGCGTTCATGGCTTACCCCTGCTCGACCCAATCGATGGTCGCTGAGTCGTGGTCCGACGCGTCGGCGCCTGGGGCGCGCAGCCACTCCGGCGTGCGCTCGACCAGCAGCTCGATGCGCAGGTCAAACTGATCCGCCAACCGCTCCAGGGCCGCACGCACCTGGGCCACCGCGCCGCTCATGAGCGCTTGATGATCCAGGCCATGCTGCTCGCCATGCTCACGCAGGGCCGCAAGGTAGGGGCGCAGGGCGAGCACCGCGACCTCGGCCGCCCCGGCGCGCTCCAAAAGCTCCCGGCGCAACTGCTCGGCCCGATCCGCGGGCGTCTCGGCCTTCACCGCGGACTGGCGCGCGGACAGCTTGGTGGCCAGCTCGTCGATCTTGGCGTTCTTGTCGGCCAGCAGACGGGCGGTGGCCTCGCGCTCAGCCCGGGCCTCACGCAGGGCGCGGCGCAGCTCGGAGACCGACATGCGGTCCACCTCATCGAGGGTGAGGCCGCGCACGCTGCCGCCTTCGGCTAACGCCTTGATGTCTTCGTCATCGAGGACAGCCAGCTCAAAGAGCTTGGACTTGCTGAGCTTGGTCACATTGGCTAAATCGGACGACGTCGTCCGATTTGCAAACTTGAGCGTGGCTTGCATTGTCCGGCGCGCGACACTTTCATGAATCCCATGCCGCTCCAGCGTCTTTAAAAACTCCCCATGCACACATTGCTCTTTGAGCAGCAACAGGCGTGTGCCCAGGGCAAACAAGCCCTGGTTGATCAGGGCCTTGGACTCGGCAATGCCATCCTCCAGCGCCACGGGGTGGAGCGAGCCGGTGTAGCCGAGCTGGGCGGCCAGGGCCTTGACGTTCTCGCTCACCTGCGCCTCCAGGGCATCCGCGGCGCGGACGATGGACTGAGCGTTTTCCAGCATCCCTTCCGGCATCGGGGCGGGGGTGAGATCCACAAGGGTTGATGTTCTGGGCATGGCGAGGCTCCTTATTGGACGGGGGTAGCAATGCGCGCGCGCAGCTCGTCCAGGCGGCGCTGGGCGCGGTCGAGGTCGTGGAGGATGGCGATAGCGTGCTGAGCCAAGCGGACGGAGGGGCGGATGCGCCCGGTCTCCGGCACGCGTTCGGCAAAGCCCTTGGCCTCCAGGGCCGCCACGTAGCGGCTGACCGTAGGCATGGGGTGGCCGGTGGCCCGGGCCAGATCGGTCAGGGTCAGGCCGTGGGTGAAGTGGCCGAGCAGGACGTTCAGCACGTCCAGCACCTTGGGGGCTGACTTGAGCGCGGCGTCTTTGCTCATCGCACACCTCCTGCGGGCAAGCGGACGATGAACCAGCCGCCGCCGATGGAGGCCTTGACCGCCAGGCGGCGATCCTTCAAACACAGGCGAAGACGCCAAAGGTCAATGCGCTGGATCATGGCTCGATCTCCAGGGGAAGTTCGGGAGAGGCGGTTTTGCGCACGTTCTCACGATGCCAGGCCAGCTCGGTCAGGCTCTCGGTCACCGCGCTCAAGGTGGCCTCGGCATCGGCGCGTCCGGCGTAAAACGCCAGCAGCGCGCCCACGGCCTGATGGATGCCCAGCTGGAGGGCCTGCATATCCTCGGCGGATACCGCGCGCCCCGCCGGAATCTCGATCACCACCCGCCCCGCACTGGCGGCATAAAAGCGCGAGAGCAGGTCGATCCCGCAGGCGTGCTCGAAGGCGCGCACCTGGGTGAGCTTCAGGCTCAACTCGGCCAGCTGCTTGTACAGGGTCCAGTGCGAGCCATAGCCCATGCGCTCGGCGATCTGCTCCACGCTCAGGTTGTAGGCCTCGCGGGCATAGGCCAGGGACTCATCCACCGCCGCGCGCAGGCTGGTGGGCATGCGCCGTTTCCAAAAGCGAACGCGGTTTGGCGCAAGGCGGTTCTTGGTCATGGCGCACCGTCCAAAACGCGCGCGGCGTTGCAGATGGTGGAAAGGTGTTGCATGACGTAGGCTGAATTCGTGGTAAAAAACACGAGGGCCCTGGACATGAACGCGGACGATTTCAACGAACTGGCCGGTCGCATCGAGGCCATCTCGCGGGTGGTGCTGCACCTTGTGGCAGCACTTGAAGAGGACGGTGTCATCGACGGCCCCCTGTTCACGCAGCAGCTCCGGAGCTCGCTGCGTCCTCGCTTGGATGCGAGCGCGCATCTTCATGTGGCGCGGGCGCGGCTGCTGGAGCTGGCGGACACGCTGGATGACGCACGCAGGATGCGCCGATGAGGGGGGTGTCCACCGGAAAGCCGTAGGCATCACGCTCGGACATGGCGAGTCTCCTTAGGCGGCGTCCTGGTCCAGGGCCCGGGCGGGGTCGGTGCAGACGACCCCGGCCTTGAGGCCGAGCTTGACGGCGATCTCGTGGGCCTGGCCGCGGACGCACTTCTTGCGTCCGCCCAAGACCTCAAAAACCATGTTGGGCGAAAAACCGTTCGCGATTGCCCACTGGGTGATGGAGACGCCGGTGGCCTGCAGGGCGGCACGGGCCTCGGCGGGGGTGCGCAGCTTCATGGGGTGTCCTCCTTGTGGGGTGGTGATGAATGAACGACTGGTGTTGGTGAAGTGAATGATGGTGCAGATAACTGCACCTGTCAACTGTTTTTGGTGCAGTGATTCTCATGTCGATAGGCGAAAGACTGAAAGATGAACGTGAGCGGCTAGGCCTATCCCAGCCAGCTTTTGCGGCTGTTGCTGGTGCGGCAAAACGCACACTGATCGACTGGGAGAAAGGGGCTACATCCCCTAATGCGGTGCAGCTTGCTGCACTTTCGGCGATTGGTGTAGACGTGCTCTATATCCTGACCGGCCAGCGCACGATGGATGCCCTGTCACGCGATGAGCAGGAACTGCTCGAACGCTTCCGCGCCGCCTCGCTGGAAGGGCGGCTGGCGGCACTGGGCGCTTTACGTGGGGTGACGATGCCCGCCCCCAAGATCCAGGTGGAGACCAATCACGGCCAAGTGGTGGAAGGCGGACTGCTGCAGACGGGGCCGGTGACGTTTGGGGGCAAGTCGGGACGGTAGGGCGAGTTTGCACATGGTGCGACGTTGCACCATTTCACTCTGTGCAGGCTTGTTGCAGGATGCGAAATCGTGCGACGTCGCACGATTTCACTCTGTGCAGGCTTGTTGCAGGATGCGAAATTATGCGACGTCGCATAATTTCAGTTAACAGGCCGTTGAAAAAAACTTTGAGCAGCCTGGATAGCAAGGAGATCAGACGATGCTGACCGTGCAGGAGAACTTCGGGCAGGTGGCCAACGCCATCCACAATCATGCGCCAACGCAAACGATCCTTCCGCTGCCTGAGTCACGCCTCCAGGCCCAGTTTGCGGAGGATACAGGGATTCATTGCAACCGCCCGATGCGGGAGGTCTTGATCAAGTTGATGGAGCATCATGGTTTTACGCGCGAGGAGTTAGCCGTGGCGTGGAAGTACGACGCTATCTACTGGAGCATTGCTGAGGAGCGCGTCATGGTCCGAACCAATGTTCTCGTGTATACCTTTGGACAAGGACTTTTTGGGCTGTCACTGATCATGATCCTTCTGGCCACATTCGGCTTGAGCTTTGGCCATCCTTCGAGCATGGAAGCTGTGCTCTATAGCCTGGGGGGCCTTCCGTTGTTCACCTTCACGCTTTGGGTCGCCCGCCGTATGTTTATCTGCCCCTACCAGATTGCCCAGCGAGTGAGGCCGGTGCTGGCGACCTTTTGATGCGGCCTTGGACCTTGAAAGAGAAGCTTCCCGAGAAGCTTCCCCCGTATCATATCGGCTGTGAGGCACGGGTCCACCTTGGATAGCGGCCCCTCATCCACCGCCGAGATCATGGAGTGATAACCTAGGAAATTATGGATCATGCCAAGCACCGCGAAGACCAAGACCCTTTATTACTTTCGCGCCATCCGGAACAAGCAAGCCTTCGACATCCAAAAGTTCATGAGTATGGCGCGGTCCAAGAAGGCAACTTGCGCCGAAAGTGAAGTTGATCTTGGGAGTGGAGACATCGTCCGTATCCAGCGCTATGACGATTCAAAGGGGATGATCAAGATCCATCTGACACGTTATATTCCCGGGGTGCTGGCGGCTACGCTTCAACCGAAGGTGCTTGCCGCCGAGGATGACGAGACCGCTCATGCCCCCCCAAGCGGAAGAGAGTTCAAGGATGGCGACTGTTTCCTCCTGCTCAAGGATCACCATGTCATTTTTTGTGCAGACAGGATTGGTCATAGAAAAGCGAAGCATTATCTAGAGCTTCTTTTCAAAGAAGCTGATCTTTATGAACAAACGTATGGATTTGACCTTGCTCCAGCCAGCAACCTGGATACGGTCAAGCTGATCCATGAACACGGCGTCAAGGCGATTGATCTTAAGGTCTCCGCATACGCGCTCAGCCTGCCTCAAGGTGAGCACAAGAGATGGCCGATTCGGTTATTTGGTGGCCTGTTGAACGAGATCAACGCCTTGGCCGCCAAGGATCAAGTCGCGGTTGAGCAAAAGGCACTGGAGGACCTCATGGTTGGCGTCAAGATCAGTCTCAATGGGAACAGCCGATCAGATGAGAAGTCGCAACACTTTATTGAGTCCATGGCCAAAACCTTCTTGGATGACGATGACCCCGATGACTTTTCCCTTTCCATCGTCACGCAAAAAAATGAAAAGATTACGGCCGATAAAATTCGCTTGCATACCCGTGTCAACCTGCAAACGAAGCAAGACAATACAGTGAGTCATAAAAATGCATGGGATGTGATGGAACATTACTTTGATGAGATAAGGAACGCTGGCCTCTTGGAGCAGTGATGTGAACAACATTGACTGGAGACGCGTCGGACTATTTCTTGCGATCTCCGCCTTTTCTGCCTTGGTTGGATGGTGGGGGCAGCCCTTTGTACATGGCAATGACGAGGCCCGCGGTGTCATCGTTAACGTATTCTCCATCCTTGCCGGTTTTTTGATTACTGTGATGACGCTGCTAGGCGAGCCCGGCTTGTTTCGCGGGCGTACGTGGCGATCCGACGCTGTCAAGAGAACAAACTTCTACCGCCGTCTTGTGCGCCACAAGTGGCTATTCATTTCTTATTTGATTGTTCTGGCTCTGGTTTTTCTCACGTCCATTGTTGCCAAGCTTGATCCCGATAGCCGGATTGTGGTGATTCTTGAGGGGGTCTTTCTCGGGTTCGCAACATTCGCTTTCATCTATTCGCTCTTGCTTCCAAGCCAGTTGCTCAACCTCCAATTGACGCGCTTTGATGAATGGGTCGAATCACGACGGCATGGTCACAAGAGTGAGTCATAGTCAAACTCCAGGGATTTACAAACTCCTTTAAAAGACGCCCGCTGCCCCACCCCGCATGATGCGGGGTGTGTGCTTTTTGGAGGCGTCATGAAGTCCCGCCTGGTTCCCGCTGCGCTAACCCTATCAGCCTTGGGCCTGGCCGGCATCGCCGTGCATGAGGGCTACCGCCCGCGCGCCTATGACGATGGTGTGGGGGTGCAAACCGTCGGCTTTGGCACCACCACCCGCGCGGATGGGAGCCCGGTCAAGCCGGGTGACACCACCACCCCTGAGCGGGCGGTGGTGCGTCTTGCGGTGGATGCCGACGCCATCCAGCAGCGCATGCGCGCCTGCATCGGCGAGGTGCCGCTCTATCCGCACGAGTGGGATGCCTATGTCAGCCTGGCCTATAACATCGGGCCTGGGGCGTTTTGCGGCTCCACCCTGGTCAAGAAGCTCAAAACCATGCCGCCGGACTATGCCGGGGCCTGTGATCAGATTCTGCGCTGGACCAGGGCTGGCGGGCGCGAGTTGCCGGGGCTGGTCAGGCGCCGCCAGGCCGAGCATCGCCTCTGCCGCGATGGGGTGCCGATGGTCGAGGTGGCCCGATGAATCCGCTGGTCGAGGTCGTGGGCGCTGGGCTGGTGCTGGTCGTACTGGTCGGCGGCGGCTATCTCAAGGGCCGGGCGGATGCGGAGGCGGCAGCCAAGACCGAGCGCCTGGCCGCGGTGGAGCGCGCCATTGCCCAGGCTGCGGAGCAGGCGGCCATCGATGCCGAGATTCTGCGCGATGCCGCCGAGCGCCAACAGGCGATGCAAGGGCGCGCGCAGCGGCTCATTAAAACGGTGGTGAAGCATGTTCAAACCCCTGTTTACCGTGAGTGCCGCCTTGATGCTTGCGGCCTGTGCCTCGCCCATGCCGCAGCCCGAGGCGCGGATGGCGCGACCTGCCCCTGCGGCGTTGATGACGCCCTGCCCAGCGCCGGTGGCGCCGGAGGACGCGAGCCTGGGCAGCCTGCTGTCGGCCTACGTGGAGACGGCGAGCAGGCTGCATGCCTGCATGGATCAGTGCCATGCCCTGACGGTGTGGTTGAGGAGTGAGACGGATGGGCGACTGGATCGATAAGGCGCAGGCCGTGAATGAGCTGTTTCAGGCGCAGGCCTTGAGCGCCCGCGCCCCGGAGGGTCCGCCGGCCTGTGGCGAGTGCTACTACTGCGGCGCGCCGCTCAAGGATGGCCGCCGCTGGTGCGACGCCCACTGCCGCGATGACTGGCAGCGCGAGCAGGATGCCATCGCGCGGCATGGGGGGGTGAGGCTGTGATGGAGGGGGATGTGCTGGGTCAGGCCGTGGGCATGCGGGAGCTGTTGACGGTGCTGACGTTTGTGATGGTGGGCAT
>JBFMHC010000003.1:0-3674 GCA_040751755.1 Pseudomonadota bacterium | reverse complement strand
ATGCGGCGATCCAGGCCGCCATGGCGGGCGAGGCTGGCCGCGGCTTCGCCGTGGTCGCGGACGAAGTCCAGCGCCTCGCGGAGCGCGTCGGTAACGCGACCAAGCAGATCGAGACCCTGGTGAAGACCATTCAGTCCGACACCCAGGAGGCGATGCTGTCCATGGAGCAGACCACCACCAACGTGGTGGGCGGTGCCCAGGTGGCGGAAAACGCCGGCCGCTCGCTGGAGGAGATCGAAACCGTATCCGCGACCCTGGCCCAGCGCATCCAGGCCATCGCCCAGGCCGCGCGCGAGCAGCTGGAGGAGGCCGCCCGCATCCGTGAAACGATGCACCTGATCTCCGAGCAGACCTCGAGCACTGCGCAAGATGCGCAAGAGGCGGCCCAGGAGATCGGCAAGCTCAACGAACTGGCAAGCGAGCTGCGCACCTCGGTTGCGGGCTTCAAGCTGCCTGAGTCGGCCTGAGTGGGGCTGCCTGTCCGTCCCTTCTGCCTGCGCGACTCGCGTTTCCTGAATGGAGCCTTCCGGCATGCAAACTGACCTGCCGGCCCCCCTCCTCACCCGGGGCGGCCCAACAGCGGGACTGACGGAGTCCATCCCCGCCCCCTCCCTTTCAGGGGGCGCGAAGCCAGACAACACGACTCCCAGCGGTGTCGTCATTGATCGGCTGGGCCTGACCTGGGTCCAGCCCGCGATGGATGAGGCCTGGGGGCAGGTGCGCTCAAGTCTGGAGGCCTTCGTTCAGGATCCGGCGAATTCCGCGATTCTGCGCCCTGCGCTCGAGCAGGTGCACCACTTGGCCGGACTGTTCGGCCTCATGGAGTTGCCTGCCGCGCGCCTGACCCTGCTTGAGGCCGGGCGACTGCTTGGGGCGCTGCAGCATCAGCAGGGGGAGCCGGACGCCGCAGTGGCGGAAGCCATCCATGGACTCCACCCCTCGGGTGACGCTTCGCGACCCAACGCCGTTGCCGACGGCGTTGTTGTCGAGCCGCTGCTGGTGGCGGTGTCCCGCGTGGCTCTCTATGTCGAGCTGTTGCGGCGTGGGGAGGACGTGCCGGAGCTCGCCCTCCTTCCGGCCTGCAATGGCCTGCGCCTGGCGCAGGGGCTGCCCGCCCTCGGGGCGCGCTCCTTCCTCGAACGTATCGCGCTCATGCAGGCCGGGCCATTCCGGGAGCACACCTGCGCCCTCGAGGCTGCGCGCGGGGTGGCCGCCGAGGCCCGTGCCCTGCTTGAGCGCGCCCTCCTGGCCTGGCTCAAGGCGCAGCCGCAGGCCCATCTGGCCGTGGCCAAGGCCTTCGCCATGGCAGCAGACGGCGCCCCCACGCGGGAGGAAGGGGTGCTCTGGTGGAGTGCCGGGCTTCTGGCCCGAACCTTGGGGGATCCCCGCTTGGCCCAGGCCGGTGGGCTGAAACCCCTGCTCGGACGCCTCAACCGGGAGTTGAAACAGCGCGCGGAGGCGGGGTTCGAGCCCTCGCCCCAGACCGCGCTTGGCGACAATGAGCTGGCGCATGAGGTCCTGTCCCTGTTGGTCCAGCATGTCAGCCAGCATCCGGCCGTCGTCCAGGCCCTCGCGGCCCTGGGCTGGCCGGCCCAGATCCCTGGGGCACTCGAATCCGAGGCCTCCGAGCATGCCCTGCTGGTGGCCGAGCCGGAGGTCCTGTCCCAGGCCGCTGAACAGCTCAAGGCGGCGCTTGATCCGGTGCAGGACCGCTTCGATCTGGCCATGCGGTCGGGCGATGCCCAGGCGATCCTCGGCCTGGCCCCCGATCTCGACCAGCTTGCGGCAACCATGCGCATGCTGGAGCTTGATGCGGCAGCGGAGGCCCTCGAGGCCGCGGCATCCCGCCTGCATGAGGCCCAGGCGCAGGGCGTGACCCTGGATGAGGGCGGGCTGGAGCACATCGCCGGCACGCTCATGCGCGCTGACGTGGAAATCGGGCGTCTGCGTCTCGGCCTGCCCGAGGGCGAGGGCATCGGTGCACCCATGCTGGTCGAGGCGATGGACGCCGCGGCCGTGCAGGGGCTGGAGGACGTGCTGCTGGCCAAGGAGCTTCTGCTCACCATGTGGAAGGAGGGGGGCGGCGAGGAGCGGCGCGGCGAAGTTCGGCAATTGCTGGAGCGCGTGCGCGGAAGCTTCGAGATGTTGTCCCTGCGCCCCTGGTCCGGACTGGTGGGCGGCATCCTCGACTACGCCGTCGCGCTGCCGCCAGGCGCGGTTCCTCCCGAGCGCGAGCAGGAGTCCGTGGCGGATGTCTTCGCCAGCCTCGAATATGGGCTGGAGAACCTGCGCGACTATCGTCAGGTTCCCGAGCGTGTCCTTGCCTTCGGCGAGGATGCCTTGGCCCGTCTGCGGGGCGGGGCTCAGGCCATCCAGGTGGGCCGTACATTCGAGGACATGGCCGAGCCGCCCATGCATGCCGACGGCGGGCATCCGCGCGACGAGCAGGCGACCGCCCAGACCGTCGCCGCAGAGGAGGCGCTCCAGCCACCTCCGGTCGAAGTGACCGAGCCCATCCTCAAGGGCGCGCCTCCCGTGGTCGAACAGGCCTCGGAAGCACGTGAGGCGGCCGCTGAATCGCAACCGGCCGTCGAGGTCCCGCGCCTGGTGCCCGAGGATACCGACAGCGAGATCCTCGAGATCTTCATCGAGGAGGCCCGCGAGGTTCTCGAGACCATCCGCACGCAATTCCAGCAATGGAGAAGCGACCCTGGCAATACCTCGGCCCTGGCGGAGCTGCGGCGGGCGTTCCACACCCTGAAGGGCAGTGGTCGCATCATCGGTGCACAGTTGGTGGGCGAGTTCGGCTGGGCCTTCGAAAATCTGCTCAACCGCGTCCTCGAGGGCGTGCTGCCGGCCAGCGAGTCCCTGTTCCGACTGCTGGAGCAGGCGCCAAGCCGGTTGGAGCAGCTGCTCGATGCCCTGGAGGGTAAGCCCGGCCTCGTCGTCTCGGAGGTCGAGCGCCTCTGCGAGGCCAGCGCGGCCTTCCTCAGCGAAGGCGCGGCGGCCCTGGATCGCCTGGCCGGCGCGCCAGAGCCGGCCGTCGAGGCCGAGCCGCCGGTGGAGGAGGTTGGCCCCTCATCTTTGCATGTGGCCGTGGAAGCGGCAGAGTCCCTTCAGGGGCTTCCTCCTTCGGGCGAAGCTGCGCAACCGAGCGCCGCCGTTCCTTCCCCGGCGGCGCCGGTTCCGCGCATCGATCCCCAGTTGTACGAGATTTTCCGCAGCGAGGTCGAGGGCTATCTGCAGATCCTGCGCCAGGCGGCCGAGCGTGGCCGGCGCGAAGGCGGACTCCATCCCGATGCAGAGCTGATCCGGGTGACCCACTCCCTGCTGGGCAGTGCGCGTACCGCGGGGGCTCCGCGCATCGTGGCCTTGGCGGGCCATCTTGAACACGCCATGCGCCTTGCCTTCGAAACCCAGCAAGTCTTCGATGCGGCGCTTCTCAATCTGACCGATTCGGCCGTGGACAGCATCGTACTTCTGCTCGATGACATCGGCGGATTGGAGGTTGAACTCCCTGACCTGGAGCGTCTCGTTCAGGAGCTGGGGGATGCGGTGGTCAGGCTGCAGTCTCCCCAGGAGACTCGCGAAGCTGCCGAAGCTGCCGAAGCTGCCGAAGCTGCCGAAGCTGCCGAAGCTGCCGAAGCTGCCGAAGCTGCCGAAGCTGCCGAAGC
>JBFMHC010000029.1:0-3866 GCA_040751755.1 Pseudomonadota bacterium | reverse complement strand
GTGAGGTCGATCTGCAGGATTGGCAGGGGCGCGGGCAGGGGAGCTTGCCGTGGCATGTGCGCGTGCAGGAACAGGGCGATCACCAACAGGTGGAGCAGCGCGGCCACCGCCATGGCCAGGCCGAGGGACAGGCGGTGGGAGGGCGGGGGAGACCAGGTAGGCGTGAAGCTCATGCATGCCATTAAACCCGAAGTGCTCCCTCCCCTTCCACTGCGGATCGCCGGCCTCCTCGCGCCCGTTCGGTGGGTCGTCTGACGGGCCTCAGGCCCGATGCTGCAGAATGTGCAGCGGACGGTCGTTGCGCGCGAGCCGGAGTGCGTCGGCCATGCTGGGCGTGGCGTGCAGGGTGCCGTGCTCGTCCACCAGCAGGACCCGATCCAGCCCCATGCGCTGAATCAGCGCGGGGGCATCGGCCAGGCCGGTGGCGAGCAGTCCGGTGGCAGCGGCGTTGGCGAGCAGGGCGTCCTGCGCGATCACGGTCGCCCCGACCACGCCGCGCGAGGGCCAGCCGCTGCGCGGGTCGATGATGTGGTTGTAGCTGACGCCCTTGTGGGTGAAGCGCTTGCGATAGCTGCCGGAGGTGAAGACGGCCAGGTCGCCGCGGATGTCCAGCCAGCCCAGCGGCCCTTCGGTGAATGGGTCCTGAATGGCGACCCGCCAAGGGCGGTGGCCGGCCTGTCCCCTCACCAGCAGGTCGCCGCTGGCGTCGATCAGGGCATCACGCACGCCGAGCTCGGCGAGGCGCTGGGCGGCAAGCTCGGCGGCCCAACCCTCGGCCATCGCGTTGAAGTCGAGCAGGACGTGCGTGTTGCGGCAGCGTATCCGGTCGCCGTCGATCTCAAGATCGCTCATGCGCGGCGGCGGGGTCATCAGGCGGTCGATCTCGGCCTGGGGCGGGGGCTCGCGTTCCTGGTTGGGCTGGCTGGAGTGAAACCCCCACAGTTTGACGAGGGCCCCCACGGCAGGGGAGAAGGCGCCTCCGCTTGCGGCTTCCAGTTCCCGGCCGCGCTCGATGATGCCGCGCAAGCGGGTGTCGAGCGGTGTCCAGTCGCCCGAGGCCAGGGCGGCATTCAGCCGGGTCAGGGGGGAATCCTGCCAGGGGTGCAGCACGGCGTATTCGCGTTTGAAGATTGCCTCAAGCTCGCCCAACGCCGCCGTCATGGCGATGGGCGCCGTGTCGGGCAGGCTGAGTTGGGTGAGCATGCCGTAGAGCAGAAAGCCCTCGGTCTGGATGCGGGGTTCACGGGAACACCCGGCAAGCGGGGCCAGGGCTGAGAGGGTGAGCAGGCCGAGGAAGGTTCGACGGGGCTGATGCATGACCCTAGCCCTGGCGATGACGGGCCAGGGCATCCAGCAGATCACCGGCGATGTCGAGGCCAAAGCAGGCGTCCAGCTCGCGGATGCAGGTGGGGCTGGTCACGTTGATCTCGGTAATGTAGTCGCCGATCACGTCGAGGCCGACGAAGTGCAGGCCCATCGCGCGGAGGGTGGGGCCGATCCTCTCGCACAGCCAGCGGTCCCGCGCGGTGAGTTCCACCCCCACGCCGCGCCCTCCCGCGGCAAGGTTGGCGCGAAACTCACCGCTCGGCGGGATGCGTGCCAGGGCGAAGGGCACAGGCGTTCCATCGATCATGAGGATGCGCTTGTCGCCTTCCGTCACGGCGGGCAGGAATTTCTGCGCCATGATCCACTGCCGGCCCCCCTGGGTCAGCAGCTCGACGGCGGTGCGCAGGTTCATGTCGCCGCGCGCGAGGCGGAACACCCCCTGGCCGCCCATCACGTCGAGCGGCTTGAGGACGATCTCGCCGTGCATATCGAGGAAGGCGCGGATGTCCTCCTCGCGGCTGCTGACCAGGGTGGGCGGGATGCACTCGGGAAAATGGGTGGCGAACAGCTTCTCGTTGACCGCCTGCAGGGCTGCCGGGCGGTTGGCGACCAGGCTGCCTGCGCGCTCTGCGAGGGCGAGGATCTGGGTGGCGTGCAGGTAGCGCGCATCGAACGGCGGATCCTTGCGCATCAAGAGGATGTCCAGCTCGCCGAGGGGCATCGCGCGCGGCTCGCCGAGGGTGAACCAGTCGGACCGATCGTCCCGCACCTCGATGGGGCGGGCATGGCCGACGGCGTGACCGTCATGCACGGACAGGTCGCCCAGCTCCAGATACCAGCACTCCCAGCCGCGCCTCTGCGCGGCCAGCAGCATGGCGAAGCTGGAATCCTTGTAGGGCTTGATGGCGCCGATCGGGTCCATCACCACGCCGAGTTTCATGCCGCCTTCTCCTGGCGGACCTCGGCCTGTTCGCGCGCCGCCGCCAGCAGGGCCAAGCGGGCGATCACGCCATAGGCATAGAAGCGGTTGGGCGGGGCGTCCGGCGCCTGCTGGCAGTCGGGGGTGGTGCAGGACTCGTCGAAGGCGAGCGGCATGAAGTGTGCGCCGGGGGCGTTCAGGTTCTCGTCGTCGCCGCGCTGGGTGTGCACGCGGTAGAAGCCCCCCACGACGAAGCGGTCGATCATGTACACCACCGGTTCGGCGACCGCACCGGCGATGCTCTCGAAGGTGTAGACCCCCTCCTGCACGATCACGCGCGAGATGCCGAGCCCCTCCTTGCTCGCCGCCATGCGGGTGCGTTCCTTGCGGTTGAGGTTGCGCACCTCCTCCACCGAACGGGCCATCATCACCCCCATGCCGTAGGTGCCGGAGTCGGCCTTGATTACCACGAACGGCTCGCGGTCGATGCCGTATTCGGCATATTTCGCCTGAATGCGCGTCAGCAGCCGCCCGACCCGATCGGCCAGGCAGTCCTCGCCCTCACGCTTCATGAAGTCGATCTCGCCGCAATCGTCGAACAACGGGTTGATCAGCCAGGGGTCGATGTTGGCCATGGAGGCGAACTCGCGCGCCACAGCGTCGTAATGGCGGAAATGGGTGGATTTTTTGCGCCTCCACCAGCCGAGCTCAAGCGGCGGGATGACCGTCTGCTCCAGGTCTTCCAGGATGGCCGGCACGCCGGCGGAGAGGTCGTTGTTGAGCACCACCGCGCAGGGCGAAAAACCGCCCGCCTCGACGCGGCGGCCCTTGCGCGTAAGCGGCAGCAGGGTCAGCTTGCGACCGGATGGCAGGTCGATGGTCATCGGCTCGGTCTGCTCCTCGATCAACGAGCCGACGCGCACCTCGAAGCCGGCCTGCTCGGCCAGGTCGCGCAGGGTGGCCACGTTCTCCAGGTAGTAGAGGTTGCGGGTGTGGCGCTCGGGCAGCAGCAAGAGGCCGCGCGCCTTGGGGCAGAGGTGCTCCATCGCCGTCTGCAGGGCATGGATGCAGAGCGGGGCAAAGGCCGGGTTGAGGTTGTTGAAGCCGGCCGGGAACAGGTTGGTGTCCACCGGGGCAAGCTTGAAGCCCGCGTTGCGCAGGTCGACCGAGCAGTAGAACGGCGCGGGGGTGTCGAGGAAGGCCTGCCGCAGCCAGGTCTCGATCGCGGTCTGGCGGTCCAGCAGGTGGGACTCGATCTCCTGCAGTGGGCCCTGGTGGGCGGTGGTCAGGAACGGGACGGCATCAAGCAGCGGCATGGTGGTCTCTCTTTTCGGCTAGGCATAGTTTAGCAGCAGGATCCACCCGCCCCCTGGCCCGAGGAGGGCGAGGGCGGCACAGAAGGGCTTGGATTTGGAAAGGTATTTCGGATAAATTCGGCAGACACGAGTAAAACCGCTCGACCGTACCGATGAGGGCCTGCTTTGATGGATACGCCTGAAGCCCCGCAAGTCGCTGAGTTCAGTGGACTGAAGATCATGGTCGTGGATGACAGCAAGACCATCCGCCGCACGGCCGAGACCCTGCTGGCCAAGGCTGGGTGCATCATCGACACCGCCGTCGA
>JBFMHC010000028.1:0-8721 GCA_040751755.1 Pseudomonadota bacterium | reverse complement strand
GGTGCATCGAGCAGACCATCCACGGCCCCAACGGCTGGGTGCCGAACATGCTGCTGGATGACGGCGGCGACCTGACCGGCCTGATGCACGAGAAGCACCCCGGGCTTCTGGCGGGCATCCACGGCGTGTCCGAGGAGACCACCACCGGCGTCCACCGCCTGTGGGAGATGCTCAAGGCGGGCACGCTCAAGGTCCCGGCGATCAACGTCAATGACTCGGTCACCAAGAGCAAGAACGACAACAAGTACGGCTGCCGCCACTCGCTCAACGACGCGATCAAGCGCGCCACTGACCATCTGCTCTCCGGCAAGCAGGCCCTGGTGATCGGCTACGGCGACGTGGGCAAGGGCTCGGCGGCCTCGCTGCGCCAGGAAGGGATGATCGTCAAGGTCACCGAGATCGACCCGATCTGCGCCATGCAGGCCTGCATGGACGGCTACGAGGTGGTCTCGCCTTACCTCGGCGGGCTCAATGACGGCACCGACGCCTGCATCGACCGCGCCCTGCTCGGCAAGATCGACCTTCTGGTCACCACCACCGGCAATGTCAACGTGTGCGACGCACCCATGCTCCGCGCCCTCAAAAAGGGCGCAGTGGTGTGCAACATCGGCCACTTCGACAACGAGATCGACACCGCCTACATGCGCCAGCATTGGGCCTGGGAGGAGGTCAAGCCGCAGGTGCACAAGGTCTACCGCGACACCCCGGCCGGGCAGACCCCGAACCTTGCCAGCGATGACTACCTGATCCTGCTCTCCGAGGGCCGCCTGGTGAACCTCGGCAACGCCACCGGCCATCCGAGCCGGATCATGGACGGCTCGTTCGCCAACCAGGTGCTGGCGCAGATCCACCTCTACGGCGACCGCTTTGCCGACCTGCCCGCCGGTGAAAAGCCGGCCCGCATCCGGGTCGAGGTGCTACCGAAAACGCTGGATGAGGAGGTGGCGCGCTACATGGTCGAGGGCTTTGGCGGGGTGATCACCCGCCTCACCCCGGCCCAGGCCGACTACCTTGGCGTGTCCGTCGAGGGCCCGTTCAAGCCGGACAGTTACCGCTACTGAGGAGGCGGCCATGCGTACCACCCAGCCCTCGTTCAGCTGCGAGTTCTTCCCCCCCAAGAGCGAGGAAGGCGCGGCCAGGCTGCGCGCCACCTGGCAGGCCCTCAAGGCCATGCAGCCAAGCTATTTCTCGGTCACCTTCGGCGCGGGCGGCTCCACCCAGGAGCGCACCTTCACCACCGTGGCCGAGATCCAGCGCGACTCCGGGGTGGAGGCCGCCCCCCACCTCTCCTGCATCGGTTCGACCCGTGCCCAGATCCGCGCCATCCTCGAGGACTACAAGGCGCAGGGCATCCGCCGCATCGTCGCACTGCGCGGCGATCTGCCCTCCGGGATGCGCGACCCGGGCGAGCTGCGCTATGCCAACGAGCTGGTCGAGTTCATCCGCGAGGTGACCGGCGACTGGTTCCACATCGAGGTGGCGGCCTACCCCGAGATCCACCCCCAGGCCCCCTCGGCCAAGGCGGACCTGGAAAACTTCGCCCGCAAGGTGCGCGCCGGCGCGGATGCCGCCATCACCCAGTACTTCTACAACGTCGATGCCTATTTCCGCTTCATGGACGACTGCGAACGGATGGGACTCGACATCCCGGTCATCCCCGGCATCATGCCGATCACCAACTACACCCAGCTTGCGCGCTTCTCCGATGCCTGCGGCGCGGATATCCCGCGCTGGCTGCGCAAGCGGCTGGAAGGCTTTGGCGACGATGCCGAGAGCATCCGCGCCTACGGCCTGGACGTGGTGGGCGAGATGTGCGAGGACCTGCTCGCCGGCGGGGCCCCCGGCCTGCACTTCTACACCATGAACCAGGTCGAGCCTTCCATGAGCCTGTGGCAGCGGGTCGCGCACACCCGTCCTGACATGGAGCTGTAAGCCTCTCCGCACTACACTCGGGTGCAGGCCACATACAAGGAACCGCGTCATGTCCAGCTTTGCCCTCATGCTTCTCATCCTGGCCGTGGTCTTCATCCTCGCCGGGGTCAAGACCGTCCCCCAGGGGCGGGAGTACACGGTCGAGCGTTTCGGTCGCTACATGCGTACCCTGGAGCCCGGCCTCAACCTCATCGTCCCGTTCGTCGACCGCATCGGGCGCAAGATGAACATGATGGAACAGGTGCTGGACGTGCCCTCGCAGGAGGTCATCACCCAGGACAACGCCATGGTCCAGGTCGATGGCGTGGTGTTCTTCCAGGTGCTGGATGCGGCCAAGGCGGCCTACGAGGTGCACAACCTCGAATACGCCATCCTCAACCTCACCATGACCAACATCCGCACCGTCATGGGTTCCATGGCCCTGGACGAGCTGCTCTCCAAGCGCGATGAGATCAATGCCCGCCTGTTGACCGTGGTGGACGAGGCCACCTCCCCCTGGGGCACCAAGATCACCCGCATCGAGATCAAGGACATCACCCCGCCCAAGGACCTGGTGGATTCGATGGCCCGGCAGATGAAGGCCGAGCGTGACAAGCGCGCGGCCATCCTGGAGGCAGAGGGTCTGCGCCAGGCGGCCATCCTCAAGGCGGATGGCGAGAAGCAGGCGCAGATCCTCAAGGCCGAGGGCGAGAAGGAGGCGGCCTTCCGTGAGGCGGAGGCGCGCGAGCGTCTGGCCCAGGCCGAGGCCGTCGCCACCCGCACGGTGAGCGAGGCGATTGCCGGCGGCAGCGTACAGGCCATCAACTACTTCGTCGCCAGCAAGTACATCGAGGCCTTCCAGTCGGTGGCCACCGCCCCCAACCAGAAGGTCATCATGCTGCCGATCGAGGCCTCCGGCATCCTCGGCTCGCTGGAAGGCATCGGTGAGCTCGCCAAAGAGGCCTTCCTCAAGGACAAGCCGCATGCCTGATCTGGACTACTGGCACTGGCTGGCCCTGGGGCTGGCGCTGATGATCCTCGAAATCCTGGCCCCCTCCACCTATTTCCTCTGGATGGGGGTGGCGGCCATGGGCGTAGGGGCCTTGCTCTGGCTCATGCCGGGGCTGGGTCCAGATAGCCAGCTCATCCTGTTCGCCGTCCTCTCCATCCTCGCCATCGTCCTCGGCCGCCGCTACCTCAAAAGGCATCCGATCGAGACGGACCGTCCGACCCTCAATGTGCGCGGCGCCCAGGCCGTCGGCCGCATCCTCACCCTCGACACCCCCATCGTGAACGGTGTCGGACGGGTGCACATGGACGACACCCTCTGGCGGGTGTTCGGCCCCGACCTTCCCGCCGGTACCCGGGTGGAGGTCATCGGCGTGGAGGGCACGGCCCTGCGGGTGCGCCCCCTGGGACGCGATGGCAGCGCCGGCGGCGGGGACACCTCCCCCCACCATGACCACGACGATGGCGGCGGAGACGGCGGCGGTGACTGATTCCATCAATGCCGCCTGGAGCCGGCGCGACCTCGATGTCCTCTGGCACCCCTGCACGCAGATGAAGGACCACGAGCGCCTGCCCGTGATCCCCATCGCCCGCGGCGAGGGGGTGTGGCTGTACGACTTCGACGGCCGCCGCTACCTGGACGCGGTCAGTTCCTGGTGGGTCAACCTGTTCGGCCACGCCAACCCCTTCATCGCCGCGCGCATCAAACAGCAGCTCGACACCCTCGAGCACGTGCTGCTGGCAGGCTTCACCCACGCCCCGGTGATCGAACTCTCCGAGCGACTGGTGAAGCTCACCCCGGACGGCCTCTCCCGCGTGTTCTACGCCGACAACGGCTCGTCCGGCATCGAGGTGGCGCTGAAGATGAGCTACCACGCCTGGCGCAACCAAGGCGCGGAACGCAAGACCAAGTTCGTCGCGCTGGAGCACAGCTACCACGGCGAGACCCTCGGCGCCCTCTCGGTCGGCGATGTGAGCCTGTTCAAGGCCACCTACCAGCCGCTTTTGATGGAGGTGCTCAAGGCCCCCTCCCCCGATTGCTCCGCCCGTGCCCCCCATGAAAGCTGTGCCGACGTCGCCCGACGCGCGGCGGCCGGGCTGGAGGCCCTGCTCGCCGAGCAGCACGAGGAAATCAGCGCGGTGATCATCGAGCCGCTGGTGCAGTGCGCGAGCGGCATGCGCATGCACGACCCGCTCTACCTGCGGCTGCTGCGCGAGTTGTGCGACCGCTACCAGGTCCACCTGATCGCGGACGAGATCGCGGTGGGGTTCGGCCGCACCGGCACCCTGTTCGCCTGTGAACAGGCCGGCATCACCCCGGATTTCATGGTCCTCTCCAAGGGCCTGACCGGCGGCTTCCTGCCGCTTGCCGCGGTGCTGACCACGGACGCGGTCTACCGGGTGTTCTACGACGACTACGAGAAGCTCTCGGCCTTCCTGCACTCGCACAGCTACACCGGCAACCCGTTGGCCTGTGCCGCCGCGCTGGCCACCCTGGACCTCTTCGAGCAGACGGACGTGCTGGGGGCCAACCGGCGTTTGAGCCAGGTGATGGGCGAGGCCACGGCCGGTCTTGCCGACCACCCGCATGTCGCCGAAGTACGCCAGAGCGGCATGATCCTCGCCATCGAGATGGTGCAGGACAAGGCCACGCGTACACCCTACCCCTGGCAGGAACGGCGCGGCCTGCGCGTGTTCGAACACGGCCTCGCGCACGAAGCCCTGCTGCGCCCGCTCGGCAACGTCGTCTACTGGATGCCGCCCTATGTGATCACCGAGGACGAGATCGCCAGGCTCGCCGCGGTCACCCGCGCGGGCATCAACGTCGCCACCCTAGGATGAGCACCGCATGAGGATCCCGCGCGTCTTCCTCGACCTGCCGCTCGCCGTCGGACAGCAGCTTCCTCTGCCCAAAGAGGCCCGCCAACACCTGGAGCGCGTGCTGCGCCTGAAGCCAGGCCACCCCGTCATCGCCTTCAACGGCCAGGGCGGCCAGTTCGCCGCCGAACTGCTCGGTGATGGTGGGCTGAGCGTGCTGGCGTTCGAGGCCATCGAGCACGAATCGCCCCTCCCGGTACGGGTGATTCAGGGGCTCAGCAAGGGCGAACGCATGGACCTCACCCTGCAGAAAGCCACCGAACTCGGGGCCACCCGCATCAGCCCGGTGACCACCGAACGCAGCGTGGTGAGACTGGACGAGGAGCGCCAGGATCGGCGCATGCAGCGCTGGATGGGCATCCTGCAATCGGCCTGCGAGCAGTGCGGACGCAACCGCCTGCCGCGGCTGGATGAGCCCTCACGACTGGGGGCGGTGCTGGCCGCCCCCTCCGAGAGCACCGCCCGAATCGTGCTGGCCCCGGAGGGCGCCGCAAGCCTCGCAGAGCTTGACCGCCCCGCCGCGCTCGAGGTGCTGATCGGACCGGAAGGAGGACTGAGCGAGGCAGAGATCGCGCAGGCGATCCAATCCGGCTTCACCCCCGTGCGCCTGGGGCCGCGCATCCTGCGCACCGAGACCGCGGGCCTGGCCCTCCTGGCCGCAGCCCAGACGCTTTGGGGGGACTTCGTCTGACAGGCCGCCCCGCCGGGGAGGGCTTATCCGCGACCGAAACGAACCCCTTCCAGCCAGAGCTCGATCGCTTCCAGGTCGGGGATATGGTAGGTCTGCTCCCCCATCCTCACCCCGCTGCCCAGCAGCTCGCAGTCACCGGCCTGCCCCTCCTCGAGCCGCTCAGCCTGAACGCTCTCGGTCCGCGGCGCACCGTCCAGCACGATGGCATAGTAGGGCAGGCTCTCCTTGTCCCGCAGACCGTAGAGGACCACCAGGCGCACGCGGCCACGCGGCACCTCGACCTCCCGCCCACAGGCCCGCTCGAGGCTGAGGACAGGGATGCGGACGCCGCGCCAATCGACCTCGCCGAGGAAGGCACCGACATTGCTGCGCAACGAAAGATTGACGATCTCCGCCACGCAGGCATAAGGCACCAGCAAGCTCGCACCCTGCAGGGGCAGGCGCGCGCAAAGGATGCGCTCCCCCCGGTGGAGCCCAACCCCAGGCTCGATCCGCTGGGCATCACCCGCCACGGCTGACAGGCTGTCGTTTTGCACGTCATGCGTCATGCCGCACCTCCCGCCACGCTACTCGTTGCAAGGCCCACGTCCTCCGGCAGCCAGGCCCGCAGGGTCTGCATCAGGTCCGCCTCCGTGTAGGGCTTGCCAAGATAGGCACTGACCCCGAGAGCCTCGGCCTTCTCGCGATGCTTCTGGCCCGTGCGCGAGGTGATCATGACCACCGGAAGATCCTTGAGGCGCGCCTCGTTGCGGATGGAGGCGAGCAGCTCGAAACCGTCCATACGCGGCATCTCGATATCACTGAGCACCACGGTGGGCAGATGGTCATGCAGCCAGGCCAGCGCGTCGACGCCGTCCTTCGCCGTCGCCACCTCGATGCCGTAGCGTTCGAGGATGCGCGTGGTGACCTTGCGGATGGTGATCGAGTCGTCCACCACCAGCACCTGCGCGCGTCTTGCCCGGGCTGCCTGGGCCTCGACCGGCTTGGTCCGCGCTTGGCTGGCAAGGCGGAAGAGCTCCGCCACGTCGAGCACCAGCACCACACGGCCGTCACCCAGCAGGGTGGCCCCTGCCAGGGCGGGCACCTTGGAGAGGAAGGGGCCGAGCGCCTTGATGAACAACTGCTGGCTGCCCTGCAGAGCATCGATACGCAGGACCATGCGGCGCTCACCCAAACGCAGTACCACCAGGGGAGACATGCCCTCGCCTGCCCCCCCACGCGCACCGGGGAGGCCGAGCAACGCCCCGAGATCGACCAGGGGCAGCGGCTGACCGGCATGCTCCCAGGTCGGTTCGTCCTCGCCAAGCAAGGTGTTCAAACGCGCCCCCGGGGCCCTCAGGATGGCCTCGATGCCACTGTACGGCAGGGCAAAGACCTGCTCGCCGACCGTGACGGCGATCCCCTGGGTGATCGACTGGGTCAGCGGCACGTGCAGCCTGAAGCTCACGCCCGCGCCACGCCGACTGTCGACTTGGATGTCCCCCCCCACTTGGCGCAACGCCTCGGCCACGACATCCATGCCCACGCCACGCCCCGCCAGCATGGACACCTCGCGCGCGGTGCTGAGCCCGGAATGGAAGATCAACTGGATCGCCGCCTGATCATCTTCGGCCGAACGGGCATCGAGGATGCCGTTCTCGCGCGCCTTACGGCGCACGGCCTCGACATCGATGCCTGCACCATCATCCTCCAGGGCGATCTGGATCAGCCCCCCCTGACTGGCGATGCGCAGATGAATGCGGCCCTCCCGGCTCTTGCCGCGTGCGGCACGCTCGTCGGGCAGCTCGATGCCGTGAGCGAGGGAATTTCGCAACATGTGTTCGAACGCGGGCACCAAGGCATTGAGCAGGCCGCGGTCGAGCTCGACCTCCCCGCCGTGGACCGTCAGTTCAGCCTGCTTGCCAAGGTCGCGCGCCACCTGACGCACCAAGCGCTTGAGGCGCGGGACCACATCCTCGAAGCGCACCAGGCGCGCGCCCATCAGGCCATCCTGCAAGGTCTGACCAAGGCGGCCCTGCTGGGTCAACAGCATCTCGGCGTCACGCAGGGCATCCTCCAGCGTATCCTGCACGCTCTCGATGTCCCCGAGCGACTCCATCACGCCGCGGCTCAGCTCTTGCTGCAGGGTGAAGCGATCGAACTCGAGCGGATCGAACTCCTCCGCGCTCCGGCCGGTCTCCTGCTGGAAGCGCCAAACCATCTGCGCCTCGTTCTCGATCTCCATGCGGCGCAGCTGGGCCCGCAGACGAGTCACGGTCTGCTCGAGCTCGTGCAACTGGCGGGCAAAGCCGGTGAAAAGCTGGGCCAGGCGGGCTTGGTAGATCGCGGACTCGCCTGCCGAGGTCACCATCCGATCGAGGAGATCGGCACGGACACGCAACACCTCCCCCATGACCGGGGGAGGCGTCGCCGCCTCGCGCGACGCCGGCGCCGCCGGCTCGACCGTGGTGGGGATCTCCGCGGCAGGCAGCGGCGCGGGCGCGGCTTCGAGCACAGCCTCCGGCACCTCCATCCCCGCAGGCGCCGAAACCGCCACACTCTCCGGGACGCCGCCACGCTCTCGTAAGCCCTCCAGCGCCGTGACCAGATCGGTGGCTGGAGCGATAGGCTGAGCGCCACGCAGGCGGTCGACCATGCCATGCAAGTGGTCGAAGACGCGCTGCATGAAGGTCAGCAGGGCAGGATTGACCGGATAGCGGTTGGCCTCCAGGTCCATGAACACGTTTTCGAGATGGTGGGCCAGATCACCCATGTGGAGCATGCCGGCCATGCGCGCGCCACCCTTGAAGGTGTGCAGATGGCGCTGCAACGCCTGCTGATGGGCTTTGCTGACGGGATCGCGCTGCCAGGAGGCAAGGGCCTCGTCGAGTTGCTCAAGGATCTCCTCGGCCTCCTCGCGGAAGATGGCGAGCAGCATCTGATCCTGATCCGCGGGGATGTCATAGTCCTCCGCCGCGGCCTGGGTGCGTTCGGCGGCGACGCCGGCCTGGGGCACCGCTTCGGCCGCTTCAGCGACTTCAGCGACTTCAGCGACTTCAGCGACTTCGGCGGCTTCGGCGGCTTCGGCGACTTCGGCGGCTTCGGCGGCTTCGGCGGCTTCGGCGGCTTCGGCGGCTTCGGCCGCTTCGGCCGCTTCGGCCGCTTCGTCCGCTTCGTCCGCTTCGACCGCTTCGACCGCTTCGACCGCTTCGACCGCTTCGACCGCTTCGACCGCTTCGACCGCTTCGACCGCT
>JBFMHC010000027.1:0-2558 GCA_040751755.1 Pseudomonadota bacterium | reverse complement strand
CCGGTCACCGAGGCGGATCTCGCCGCCCACCGCCTGATCGAGGCCCGCCTGCGCGAACTCGCCCCCGGGCTGCCGATGCTGTCCGAGGAGGGGGCGGACATCCCCTATGCCACCCGCCGGCAGTGGCCGCAGTACTGGCTGGTCGACCCGCTCGACGGCACCCGCGAGTTCATCAAGCGCAACGGCGAGTTCACCGTCAACATCGCCCTGATCGACGGCCAGGAGGCGGTGCTCGGCGTGGTTCACGCGCCTGCCCTCGGCCTCACCTACGGCGCCCGGCGCGGCGGCGGGGCGTGGAAGTGGGCGGACGCCCAGCCGCTGCGCATCCACGCCCGCCCCCGGGCGGCCACCCCGCCCTGCGTGGCCGCCAGCCGCTCGCACGGCAGCAGCCGCATCCAGGCCTACCTCGATGCCCTCGGCGCGCACACCCGGCTGTCCATGGGCAGTGCGCTCAAATCCTGCCTGGTGGCGGAAGGCACCGCGGACCTCTATCCCCGCCTCGGCCCCACCTCCGAGTGGGACACCGCCGCCGCCCAGTGCATCGTCGAGGAGGCGGGCGGCTTTGTCACCGACACCGCCATGCGCCGCCTCCGCTACAACAGCAAGGAATCGCTGCTCAACCCGGAGTTCTTCGTGTTCGGCGACGCGGGCATCGACTGGTCGTCCTTTTTGCCCGAACCCTGAGAAGATGCTAAAAAGGCCAGACGCAACAAACACCTAGGGAGGGGTTGCTGCGATGGCGTGCGAAGAACCAGGCTTACCTTCGCTCCACGTGCTGCTGGAGCACATGGCCGATGCCACCTACCTGCTCGACCCCGAGACATCGAACATCCTGTGGTGCAACCGGGCGGGGCACGAGGACCTCGGGCTCGATGCCGACGAGGTGCTGAACCACTCCGTCCTCAGCCTGCAGAAGGACGTCACCGGCCTGCCGCAATGGTCGGAGATCGCCGCGGTCATCCGCGGTGCCCCCTGCTATACCTTCCTCGGCCGTCACCGCCACAAGGACGGCAGCGAGGTCCCGGTCGAGGTCTGCACCACCCATTTCGTCGACCACGGCCGGGAATACTTCCTCTCCGTCGCCCGCAACGTCAGCAAACGCCTGGCCCTCGAGCAGGACCTCCACACCCGCGACCACCGGCTCTGGTTCGCCCTCAACGAGGCCATGGACGGCATGTGGGACTGGGACGTCGTCACCAACGGCGTGTTCTTCAGCCCGCCGCTCAAGCGCATGCTCGGCTACGGGCCGGACGAAATGCCGCCGCACGTGGAGACCTGGAGCCGGAACATCCATCCCGAGGACCGCGACCAGGTCCTGTTCCTGCTCGACGAACACCTCAAGGGGCGACGCCTGCGTTACGAGGCCGAGTACCGCCTGCGCAACCGCAACGGCCACTACCTATGGGTGCACGACCGCGGCAAGGTCTGCGAGCGCGACGAACAGGGCAACCCGACGCGCATGGTCGGCATGGTGCAGAACATCACCGAGCGCAAGCTGCTTGAGGCAAGGCTGGAGAGCCTGGCCCATGTCGACGAGCTCACCCGGCTGCCCAACCGCCGCGCGGCCATGCTGCAACTGGAGAAGCTGCTGGCCCTGAGCGAGCGCACGGGGCATCCCCTCTGCCTTGGTATCATCGACATCGATCACTTCAAGGCCATCAACGACCAGCATGGCCACGCCAAGGGCGACCAGGTGCTCGAACGCGTCGCCCAAACGCTGCGGGACACCCTCCGGCGCTCCGACCAGATCTTCCGCTGGGGCGGCGAGGAATTCCTGCTGATCCTGCCGGATACCGGCCCGGACGAAGGGGAGTACCTGTCCGCCCGGCTGCACCAGCAGGTCGCGGCCCTCGACTGGCCGGGCAGCCTGGGCATCGCCCCGGTCACGATCAGCATCGGCATCGCCTGCCACGCCACCGCGCGCGGCCAGGCAGAACGGCTCTTCTCCCTGGCCGACGCGGCGCTCTACCGCGCCAAGGAACTCGGACGCAACCGCACCTGTTTCGCCGGCGAGGGCCGGGAAACCGAAGACGCCTGAGGGACTCTCGACACGCAGCTGGGTCAACCCTGGCGCGCGCGCAGGCCCAGCTTCTCGTTGTCCCAGGTCGCCAGGTACTCGTCGGTCGGCGGCAGCTGCAGGTGGAAGCCCTGCTTGCGCAGATTGGTCATCACCGTCACCACATCCTCACGCGCCAGCTTGCGCTCTGGGGTGAGGGTGAGGCGCATGGCCTCCGCGGGCTCACGCCCCATGCGCTGGCGCAGGGCCTCGGGCACCTCGTCATACGGCATGTCGGCGCGCAGGTAGAGGTACATGCCGTCCTTCAGGCGGCTGCGGTAAATGATGCAGTCGATGGAGTCGTTCATACGCAAATGTGCTCAAAAAACAGCGAACCCCGCCAAAGCGGGGTTCGCGGAGGGAAGAGCGGGAAGCATCAGCCCTTGTGGTAGTCCCACACCTTCTGCACTTCGTTCTTGGAGCCGAGGATGACCGGCACGCGCTGGTGCAGCTTGGTCGGGGCGATGTCCATGATGCGCTCGTAGCCGGTGATGGACATGCC
>JBFMHC010000026.1:0-102469 GCA_040751755.1 Pseudomonadota bacterium | reverse complement strand
CCCACGAAGGGGCTTGCTGGAGCCCAAGAACCGTTCAGCATCTGTTTCGATCCCATCCTACGAAACGATATTGACCCTGAACTCGTCGCCACGAACGAGTGGGCGGGGTAGTGCAGAGGTTCCCTAAGAAAAGCACACGGCTCGCTTGCCAAATCGCTCGTCCGGCCGGCAGACAAAATGGATTGGATAACACGTTCGCGCACCGGCTCAGCCAATACATCTTCGATGTGCCTCACGATCAACACCGCCTCTGTATCGGTGACGGGAATCTTTTCGTTTCGGCAACAATAATTACACCCCTGTCTACAAGGAATTCCACCGGCCTTCTCCAAGACATTGGATATTTCAATGTCTGCAACCCTCACCAATTCACGATACCGATCCACGTATACAGGCGACTTGTTTTTAGCCCGATTCCAGACAGAGGTAAGATGCGCCACAAGTTTTTCCGCATGCACCAATGCAACCGCCAATACTTGCGGATTCCCCGAGTACAATGACTTGACCCACGTTTTTGTGCTTTGTGGCTGCATTTCAGGATCGACTGCGCACCACTTACAAGCACGCAGACATGAATAACGAATGAATATTCAATTATTCATGATCTCCTTTGCCACTTGATGACAACCGTCCAGTCACCCCCGACAGGCCAAGACAAGCGCCAAGCGGAACGTCCCGATGCAAGTAAGGAACCATGATGGGGGCGACCGTCGCATGTCACTCGTCCACCCAGCATCCCTCAGGGGGCAGCGACACAATCGAAATACTTCCTGATGGCCTGATTACGGCATTCATTGAAAGCCTGGACGCTTGCGCCTTGTTTCCGACAGTCCGCGAGTTCCGCGCTACGCTGCCCCACGCAGTTGACAAGCGCCTCCCGCGAGACGGGTTGCCCCTTCTCCGCTTCCCCCACTCTTGTGGTGGCACCCTCTCCCTGCCCTAGCCCAACCTGCGAGGTAGCGTCCGCATCGTCGCCAGACTGAGCTGCCTTGCCTTGGCTACCTGTTATGAGAGCCCGGAACACCCAGCCTCTATACTGCGTGGCGCCGGCAAAGGACTCATATGCCGGGGCAAAACCGGAGGCCTTCATGGGCCGCCCTTCTGAGCGGCTATACACACCGATCACCCCCCCGCCCCCGTCTTTCTCTAGCCCCCATTCGGGCGTCCAGGACATCGGGTCGAGATAAAGACGGCGAAGATGCCTGACATTGCCGGGAAAACGTGGATCTAGAACGAGTTCAGCAAGATTACTGGGCAATCGTTTCTGCTGGCCCGGTGGAGGATTGTTCCAAAAGCTTTCGATGGCCTTGCGAAACTGATCCCCTACGAACAGGAGTTCCTGCTCCTTTTCACGTTGCAGAGACGTGTGCCACATCGTGCCCAGGCCTGCCATGCCTACGCCCAGCAGGGCCACGGCGAACAGCAGGGCCAGGAGGGTGAAGCCCTGCTGGCGGGCGGGCGGGCGGGGAGACGGGCGCATGGGGAGGGATTGTGTCGCAATTTCGTGACAAATCCAGCTACTGGGCAAGACGGCCGCCCTGCCCACGCCTCAGCCGTCGCCGCGCGCCGGACGGATCAGGTTGAGGCGGATGGCCTCGGCCACCGCCTGGCCGCGCGTGTGCACTTCCAGTTTTTTGCGGATGTTCTGCATGTGGTTCTTGGCGGTCATGATGCTGAGCGAGAGACGCACCGCGATGTCGCCGTTGGACATGCCGTCGCGCACCATCTCCAGCACCTGGACCTCGCGCGCGGTCAGCACGTTGCCGACCCGCGTCGTGGCGATCTTGTCGCCGGATTCGTGCGCCACCATGCGTGCGTAGGTGGCGGACAGGCAGGGCAGCAGCAGCTCCAGCACGTGCGCGGTCTGCTTGCCCAGGTTGGGTACGCGGCCGAGGCAGAACCAGGACTGCACCTCGCCAGCCGCGCCCAGCAGGCCGTGCGCGGCCATGTTCTTGAGCTCCAGGCGGGTGAGCATGTCGACGGTGGCGATGTCGCAGGCGCCGCCCTGCTCGCTGTTCGGCACCAGGCAGGGGCGGCGTACCTCGCGCCAGTGGCGCACGGCCTTGGCGACCAGGCCCTGGCGCTGGTTGCAGGCGGCCTCGAAGTGTTCCTGCTTGAAATAGCGCGTGGCGGTGAAATAGCGCAGCTTGAGGTCGCCATAACCGAAGGCGTCATGGCCGCAGATGAGGATTTCATGGGGCAGCAGGGCCTGCACCGGCCCCTGCGTCCAGGCGAAGAACTGCGTGGCCTGACGTACTTTCAGGGAGGATTCGAGGATGTGGATGAGGCGGTCCCGGTCCTCCCCGCTAGGCAGCTGGTGAAGTGCTTCCATTGAGTCTGTCTAGATTGGGGGGACTGTAGGGTAAGAACCGAATGTGACGCTTTGTTTTGGGAAAAATGAACTTTTTAAGTTTCGGTCTTGTCGGCTGGCGTTGGCCGGTTGCCTGCCCTCCTGGGCAAGGCGCTGGGTTCCCGCCGGCGCAGAAACGACGGTTTAGCGCTGAATCAGCGGTTCCCTAAGGTGTGGGCCGGCCGATGAAGCGCGGGCGGTCCCGCTCGGGAAGGGACTGCATCAGGGCCCGCACGAAGTCCGCCTGCGACCGGTATGCCGCCTCCTCATCGCCGGTGATGCTGGAGACGCGGAACAACAGGCCGTCCGGGATGCGGCCGGTGAGGCCGAACTTGATCTGCTCCAGCTTCCAGTCCGCGCTCTTGACCTGGGCCACCCGGTCGCCGATGGTCATCCAGTAGGTGATGGGTTCCATCCGCCGGCCCTGCACGGCGACCAGGCGCCGCACGGGGATGACGCCGGCGCCGGTATCCAGGCTGGCGCCTCCCTCCTTCACCACCTTGAAGCCCTGCGCGGGGTAGCACACCTCCGGCTTGTGCACGGACATGGATTCGCTCTGGTCGCCGCCGTAGGCGATGGACAACATGATCCGTTGCCCCTGCGGGTTGATGTAGGTGCGGCTCAGGGTCTGGCTGTAGAGCTTGTTGAGCAGCTCCGTGGTCCTGGGGTCGGCCCGCAGCGGCGTGATGGACTCGTCCACGGTCCAGGCGCCGAAGCGCTTCGGCAGCATGGCCTCCAGGTCGATCTTGGGCCCCTGGTCGGCGACCTTCCGCGTCGGCGTGATGGCCGTGGCCACCGGGATGGCGGCGAGGATGGCCAGGCCGATGGGCAGGGCGTGGCGCCAGGAGTGCGCCCTGGCCGGCACGCCTGGCATCTGCCCCGGGGCATGCGGCGCGGCGGCGGCCGGCTTGCCGCCGGCCAGGCCGAGACGCGCCAGACCGAGGCCGAGCAAGGCGTCCAGCGCGCCCAGGGAGAGCACGGCGGCGGCGAACATCACGGGGCTGGCCAGGTCATGTGCCAGACCCTGGCTCGCGGCCTCGCCGAAGTGGTAGGTGGCCAGCGCCAGGAACAGCACGCGCAGGACGTTGGCGGCGAAGGCGATGGGCAGGATGGCGGCCGCCAGGATGGCGGTGCGCAGCCAGCCCTGTCTGGGCATGAGCTGGATGTACAACAGTCCGACGGCGGAGAGGCTGTAGAGCGAGTGCAGGCCGGAACAGGCATCCGCCACCAGCAGCTGGTACTGCCCCACGGTCAGCGTGACGCCGGTGCGCGCCACGGGGTAGTCGAGCAGGTAGAGCAACTGTTCCGCGAGGACCGACACCTGCTGCTTGAGCGAGCCGGTGAGGCTGTCCACCAGAAAGCCCGGCAGGGGGATCATGAACACCAGGAACAGGATGGGGAACCAGAGCAGACGCACCGCGCGCCGGCCCAGGGTGAGCAGCAGCACGCCGGCCAGGATGGGGATCTGCGCGGCGACCTCGAGGATGATCACCTCCATGGCCTGGCCCAGGGCGTGCAGCAGCAAGCCGCCGACCAGCAGCGGCCAGCCCACCAGAGGCAACGGCTCCGGGATCAGTCGGGCCAATTCATCGCGCCGCTGCCAGACAAGGAACAGGGACGCCGCCAGGATCATCGGTCCGTGCGCGTGGTCTTCCTGGGTCCAGGTGTATTGCGCCAGGTAGCCGTAGGTGGGCAGGTAGAGCAGCACCACGCCGAGCAGGATGGGGAACCAGGCCAGCAGCGTGGCCGACAGCCGGTTGGAGGGGGACAGGAAGGTCAGGACGCCGGCCATGGAAAGACTCTGCACGATTGCGGGTGGGGGTCTGGCACCAGGCCGGGCGCGGCGAAGCGCAGCGGCCATCCCGGACGGATGACGGACTCAGCCCGCCCAGCCGCCCGGCGGCCCGCCATCATGTGGCGCACTTGTTGCAGGAATATGTAGCCGGCGCTCCGCCCTCTCCCGCCGGCAAGGGGGGCCATTCCTGGCCTTCCCCTTGATCCGGAGACGGCTCAGCCGTAGTTCAGGCCCATCGCCTCGCGCACGTCGCGCATGGTCTCGCGCGCCAGATCGCGCGCCTTCTCGCAGCCGTCGGCGATCACGTTCTTCACCGTATCGGGGTCCTCGGTGTAGGCGCGGGCGCGCTCCTGGATGGGGGCCAGTTCCTTCAGCACCGCGTCGATCACCGGCTGCTTGCACTCCAGGCAGCCGATGCCGGCGCTGGTGCAGCCCTGTTGCACCCAGGCCTTCACGTCGTCGCCGGAGTACACCTCGTGCAGCTGCCAGACCGGGCAGCGGCCCGGTTCGCCCGCGTCGGTGCGGCGCACGCGCGCGGGGTCGGTGGGCATGGTGCGGATCTTCTTGTTCACCGTCTCCGGGTCCTCGCGCAGGGAGATGGTGTTGTTGTAGGACTTGGACATCTTCTGCCCGTCCAGGCCCGGCATCTTCGAGGCGGCGGTGAGCAGGGCCTCCGGCTCGGTGAGGATCATCTTGCCGCCGCCCTCCAGGTAGCCGTACAGGCGTTCCTTGTCGCCCAGGCTGAGGTTCTGCGTCTCGGCGAGCAGGGCCTTGGCGGAATCCAGCGCGGCGTCGTCGCCCTCCTGCTGGTAGCGGGTCTTCAGCTCCTGGTAGAGCTTGGCCTTCTTGCCGCCCAGCTTCTTCACCGCCGCCTGCGCCTTCTCCTCGTAGCCCGGCTCCTTGCCGTAGAGGTGGTTGAAGCGGCGCGCGATCTCGCGCGAGAACTCGATGTGCGGCACCTGGTCCTCGCCCACCGGCACCTGGTTGGCGCGGTAGATGAGGATGTCGGCGGACTGCAGCAGCGGGTAGCCGAGGAAGCCGTAGGTGGAGAGGTCCTTCTCGGTCAGCTTCTCCTGCTGGTCCTTGTAGGTGGGCACGCGCTCCAGCCAGCCCAGGGGGGTCATCATGGACAGCAGCAGGTGCAGCTCGGCGTGCTCGATCACCTCGGACTGGATGAACAGCGTCGCCTTGGCCGGGTCGACGCCGGCGGCGAGCCAGTCGATCACCATCTCCCAGGTGCTGTCCTTGATGGTCAGCGGGTTGTCGTAGTGGGTGGTGAGGGCGTGCCAGTCGGCGACGAAGAACAGGCACTCGTATTCGTGCTGCAGGCGGATCCAGTTCTTCAGGACGCCGTGGTAATGGCCCAGGTGCAGGTTGCCGGTGGGGCGCATGCCGGAGAGGACTCGGTCCGCGTACATAGTCGATTCAGCAGGTCAGGGAAGGATGTTGAAAACGTGCATGAGCAGCTGTTCCACGCCCTGGTAGAACGGGCCGATGATCGTACCCAGCAGGCCGGTCATCAACAGGGCGATGAGGATGAACAGGCCGTAGGGCTCCAGCTGCGCCAGCTTGTAGGCCCACTTGTGCGGCAGCAGGCTGACGGCGATGCGACCACCGTCGAGCGGCGGGATGGGCAGCAGGTTGAGGGTGGCGAGGATGGCGTTGATGGTCACGCCGGCCATGCCCATGAGGGCCAGGGGGTGGGAGTAGACGCTCGGCACCATCACCGCCAGCTTGATCATGGCCGCCCAGAACACCGCCATGGCGAGGTTGGCAAGCGGCCCGGCGGCGGCCACCCAGAACATGTCTTTCTTGGGATTGCGCAGGTTGCCGAAGTTCACCGGCACGGGCTTGGCCCAGCCGAACAGGATGCCGCCGAGGACGATGGTGAGGGCGGGGACGATGATCGTGCCGACCAGGTCGATATGGCGCAGCGGGTTGATGCTGATGCGCCCCATCATCTGCGCGGTGCGGTCGCCGAAGCGCAGCGCCGCGTAGCCGTGCGCCGCCTCGTGCAGGGTGATGGCGAAGATCACCGGCAGGGCGAACACGGCGATCTTCTGGATCAGGTTCAGTTCCATGCGCGCCGCCTCAGAAACCCAGCCGCGCCGGGTCGCCCGCGCCCGCGCGCAGCAGCTCGGGCGGGTCGACGTGCAGGTCGATGACGGTGGTGGGGGTGAGGCTGCAGAAGCCGGATTCGAGGATCACGTCCACCAGCTTGCCCAGGCGGGCCTCGATCTCCTGGGGGTCGTTGAGCGGGTACTCGTCGCCCGTCAGCTGCAGGGTCATGGACAGGATGGGCTCGCCCAGCTCCTCCAGCAGCGCAGCCACCACCGGATGCTCGGGCACGCGCAGGCCGATGGTGTTGCGCTTGGGATGCTGCAGGCGGCGCGGCACCTCGCGCGTGGCCTCGAGGATGAAGGTATAGCCGCCCGGCGTGCCCGCCTTGAGCATGCGGTACTGGCGGTTGTCGACGCGCGCGTAGCGGGCGATCTCGGACAGGTCGCGGCAGATCAGGGTGAAGTGGTGCTTGTCGTCGACGCCGCGCATGGCGCGGATGCGCTCCATGCCCTCCTTGTTGCCGATCATGCAGCCGAGGGCATAGCAGGAGTCCGTGGGATAGGCCATGACGCCGCCGCCCTTCAGCAGCTTCACCGTCTCGCGGATCAGGCGTGCCTGCGGGTTGGCCGGGTGCAGGTCGAAGCACTGCGCCATGATCGCCTACCAGCGGCTCCACACCGGCGTGCAGCGCTCCGGCAGGGGCTGCAGCCGCCCCAGCTCGCGCCCGCCCTCGCCGGGGGCGTGGAAGTCGGAGCCCACCGAGGCGAGCAGGCCGAACTCGACGGCGAGGTCCGCATATACCGGCACCTGGTCGGCGGTGTGGCTGCCGGTCACCACCTCGATGCCCTCGCCGCCCAGGTCGCGGAACTCGCCCAGCAGCTGCGCCATCTTCTCGCGCCCGAACTTGTAGCGTCCCGGGTGCGCGATCACCGCCTGGCCGCCGGCGGCGTGGATCAGGCCCACCGCCTCCTGCAGGCTCGCCCACTCGTGCGGCACATAGCCGGGCTTGCCCTGCACGAGGAACTTCTTGAACACGGTCTTCACGTCCTTGCACACGCGTTCCTCGACCAGGAAGCGCGCGAAGTGGGTGCGGCCGATCAGCTCCTGGTTCACCGCCAGCGCGTAGGCCCCCCGCAGGGCCCCGGGGATGCCGGCGCGCGCCAGCGACTCGGCGATGCGCTCGGCGCGCTCGCGCCGGCCGCCTCGGATGCGCGCCAGGCCCTGATCGAGAACCGGGTCGGTGGGGTCGACGTGCAGGCCGACGATGTGCACCGTGGACTTGTGCCAGGTGATGGAGACCTCCACCCCCGGCACCAGGCGCACGCCGTGGCGCTCCGCGGCGGCGCGCGCCTCCGCCAGCCCGGACACGCCGTCATGGTCGGTGAGGGCGAGGAAGTCCACGCCCTGCGCGGCGGCGCGCTCCACCAGGACGGCGGGCGCGAGCGCCCCGTCGGAGGCGGTGGAATGGCTGTGAAGATCAAAGACCGGCATGGGACCGCGGCCGGGGCCGCATGCTTGTGAGGGAGTCGCCAATCATAGCAAAATGCCCGCGCCCCACCGGTGACAACCGCCCAACCCTTCCAGCACGGCGCCCGAATACCTTGAAAATCCTCTTCGACCTCTTCCCCATCATCCTCTTCTTCGCCGCCTACCAGTTCGGCGATGCGAACCCGGCGACCGCCAACGCGCTGCTGCTGGGCCTCGGCGTGCAACTGGACGGCGCCACCAAGCCCGGCGTGTTCCTCGCCACCCTGGTGGCGATCGTCGCCACCTTCATCCAGATCGCCTGGGTGTGGATCAAGCACCGCAAGGTCGAGAACATGCTCTGGGTCTCGCTGGTGCTGATCACCGTGTTCGGTGGCCTCACCCTGTTCCTGCACGACGAGACCTTCATCAAGTGGAAGCCGACCGTGCTGTACTGGATCTTCGCGCTCTCGCTGGGCCTCGCGCCGCTGCTGTTCGAGCGCAACCTGATCCGCATGATGATGGAGAAGCAGGTGAGCCTGCCGGACAGCGTCTGGACCCGCCTCAACCTGGCCTGGGCGGGCTTCTTCGCCTTCATGGGCGTGGCCAATCTGTACGTGGCGATGAATTACACCACCGACGCCTGGGTCAACTTCAAGATGTTCGGCTCGCTCGGCCTGATGCTGGTGTTCATCGTCGGCCAGACGCTCTACCTGTCGCGCCACATGGACACCGCCGCCCTGAGCGGGAAACGAGAGGAAAAGGAATGAACCTGTTCTACGCCATCGTCGGCGAGGACGTGCCGGACAGCCTCGACAGGCGCCTGGCCGCCCGTCCCGCACACCTGGAACGACTCAACGCGCTGAAGGATGAAGGCCGCCTGCTGCTGGCCGGCCCCTTCCCCGCCATCGACAGCCCCGACCCCGGCCCCGCGGGCTTTTCCGGCAGTCTCATCGTCGCCGCCTTCGACAGCCTGGAAGCCGCGCGTGCATGGGCGGACGCCGATCCCTACGTGGCCGCCGGCGTGTACGCGCGCGTGAGCGTCAAACCCTTCAAGCGGGTGCTGCCATGAACGCCGCCGTAAACGACTGCATCGAGGAGATGAAGGCGCACCTCGCCGCGCTGGCGCCGCAACACCTGGAGGTCGTCGACGACTCCGCCCTGCACGCGGGGCACGCCGGCGCACGTTCCGGCGGCGGGCACTACCAGCTCACCATCATCTCGGCGGCGTTCGCCGGGCAGAACGCGGTGGCGCGCCACCGCCTGATCTACCAGGCCCTGGGCGACCTGATGCCGGCCCGCATCCACGCCCTCTCAATCACGGCCCTCGCCCCGGACGAGCTGTGACGGCAGGGAACTCGCGCCGCGTGCAGGCGTCCACTGCGCTGTTTGCCCTCGATCATCCCGTTTCCCTTCGACAAAGGACTTCCATGTACCGCAAGCTGCTCGCCCTCCCCCTGCTGGCTGGTTTCTCCCTCTCCGTGCTGGCCGCCGAACCCGCCGCCGCGCCCGCCAAGGCCGATGAAAAGGCCGAGGCCAAGGCGAATGCCCCGGTGGCCGTGGTGAATGGCACCGCCATCCCCGCCGCCTTCGCCGACTTCGCGCGCCAGAACCGCCTCGCCCGCAACATGCCGCCGGAGATGCTGACCCCCGAGGCCCTGCGCGAATCCCTGGTGGCGACCGAGCTGCTGGCCCAGCAGGCGATCAAGAGCGGTCTGGACAAGGAACCCACGGTGGCCGCGGCGATCGCCTTCCAGCAGCGCGAACTGCTCGGCAAGGCCGCACTGGAGGACTACGTGCGCAACCACCCCATCGCCGAGAGCGACCTGAAGGCGGAGTACGACAAGGCCAAGGCCAAGGCCGGCGACAAGGAATACCGCGCGCGCCACATCCTGGTCGCCACGGAGAAGGCGGCGAAGGACATCCTCGCCCAGCTGAAGAAGCCCAAGGTCAAGTTCGAGGACCTGGCGAAGAAGTATTCCAAGGACAGCTCCGCCGGCAACGGCGGCGACCTGGGCTGGACCCTGCCCGCCAACCTGGTGCCGGAGTTCGCCCAGCCCATGACCGCGCTGAAGAAGGGCCAGGTCAGCGCCGCGCCGGTGCAGACCCAGTTCGGCTGGCACGTCATCCGCCTGGACGACGTGCGCAACCTCGACTTCCCCGCCTTCGACGCGATCAAGGGCCGCATCGCCAACCAGATGCAGCAGCAGGCGGTGCGCCGCTACGTGCAGTCACTGCGCGCAGAGGCGAAGGTGGAGTAAGACGGATCGGCCCGTGCCCGCAAGCGGCACGGGCTTGCCTCACACCTCGCAGACGCCCCCGGGCGTGTTGCTGACCCCCTCGCCGTAGTCCATGCACGCCAGGTTCTTGAGCACCGTGCGCAGGCGCTCCATGACGCCGGCCACGGTCTGCTCGATCACCTCCGGCGAGATCGCCTCGGCGCTGTCGCCGCGCCCCGCCGCCCAGTTCACCGACGCCGCCACGGCCGCGTAGCAGAGGCCGATCTCCTTCGCCAGGTAGGCCTCCGGCATGCCGGTCATGCCCACCATGTCGGCGCCGTCGCGCGCCAGGCGCTCGATCTCCGCCTTGGTCTCGAGGCGCGGCCCCTGCACCGTCGCGTAGATGCCGCCGTCCAGGTAGGTCTCGCCCGCGCGGCGCAGCGCCGCCATGCAGCGCGCGCGCATGTCGGCGCAGTAGGGCCAGGTGAAGTCCTCATGCGCCACCTGGCGGCCGTTGTATGCCGCGAAGGTGCACTCGCGGCCGTGCGTGTAGTCGATGATCTGGTCCGGCACGCACAGCCTGCCCGGCCCCAGATCGGCATGGATGCCGCCCACCGTCGCCACCGACACCACGTGGCTGACACCCTGCGCGTGCAGGGCCCAGATGTTGGCGCGGTAGTTCACCAGGTGGGGCGGGATGGTGTGGCCGTAGCCGTGGCGCGCGAGGAAGCAGATGGGATGGCCGTCCAGCTCGCCGAAGGTGAGCGGGCCGGAGGGCTCGCCATAGGGGGTGCGGATGACCTGGCGGTGCGTGACCGTCAGGCCGGGCAGTTTGGTGAGACCGGTCCCACCGATGATGCCGAGCGACATAGGCAGCTATTCCTTCAATGCGTAGATGGCGGGCAGGTTGCGCCACATGCCGTAGGCGTCCATGCCCATGCCGAAGACGTAACGATCGGGCACGGTCAGGCCGACGAACTCCGCGCGCACCGGCTTGGCGCGGCCCAGTTCCTTCTCCGCGAGCACCGCGATCCACACCTCCGCCGCGCCCATCTCCAAGAGCTTGGCCTTGGCCGCCGCGAGGGTGTGACCCTCGTCGAGGATGTCGTCCAGGAGCAGCACGCAGCGCCCCTGAACCTCCTTGCGCGGCAGCGCCGACCATTCGATCTGGCCGCCGCTGGTGCCGTCGCGGTAGCGCGAGCAGTGCAGGTAGTCGAATTCGAGCGGGAAATCCAGGCGCGGCAGGAGCTTGCCGGTGAACACCACCGCCCCGCCCATGACGCACAGGACCAGGGGCATGCGTTCGGACAGGCTCTCGCCGATGCGCGCGGCGAGCTGGTCGAGCGAGCGCTCGACCGCCTCGGCGCCGATCAGCAGTTCCGCGCGCTCGAACAGTTCCCTTGCTTGCATGCCGTCCATGTTCACACCACCGCGCGCTGGCGCCGCGCCTCGTACAGGCAGACACCGGCGGAGACCGAGACGTTGAGGCTTTCCACCTGGCCGTACATGGGGATGCGCACCAGCACGTCGCAGTGCTCGCGCGTCAGGCGGCGCATGCCCGCGCCCTCGGCGCCCAGCACCAGGGCGGCGGGCACGGTGAAGTCGGCGTCCATGAGGGTGGCGCTGGCGGAATCGTCGGTGCCGATGATGAGGATGCCCTTGTCCTTCAGCTCGCGCAGGCTGCGCGCGAGGTTGGTGACGGTGAGATAGGGCACCGACTCGGCAGCGCCGCTGGCGGCCTTCATCGCCACCGCGGAGAGGCCGGCGGAGCGGTCCTTGGGGGCGAGCACCGCGTGCACGCCGAAGGCATCGGCGCTGCGCAGGCAGGCGCCGAGGTTGTGCGGGTCGGTCACGCCGTCCAGGACCATGAGCAGGGCCGGCTCGGTGAGGCCCTCCAGGACCTCGTCGAGGTCGCGCGCGAGCTGGATCGGATCGGCCATCGCCACCACGCCCTGCGACTTGCCGCGCGCCATCTCCTCGATGCGCGCCGCCGGCGCCAGCACCACGCGCACGCCCTTGTCCTCGGCGAGCTTGTGGAACTCCTTGGCGCGCTTGTCGCGCCGCGCCTCGTCGAGATAGACCATGTGCAGGCTTTCCGGGTGGTGCCGGAGGCGCGCGGTTATTGCATGGAAGCCGTGTATGAGGGTGCGTTGGGACATCGGCGATCAGCTCACTTGCGTTTCGGCTTGCGTTTCTGCGCGGACGCGGCAGCGCCCTCCGCCGCCGTCTCGTCGACCAGGGCGAAGTCGATGCGCGAGGTCTCGATATCCACGCTCACCACGCGGATGCGCACCTTGTCGCCGAGGCGGTAACGCTTGCCCGTGCGCTCGCCCATCATCTGGTGGCGCGCGGCGTCGAAGTGGAAGTAGTCGGAGCCGAGTTCGGAGACGTGCACCAGGCCCTCGACGAACACCTCGTTGAGGGCGACGAACACGCCGAAGCTCACCACCGCGGAGATGACGCCGTCGAACTCCTCGTTGATCTTGTCCTGCATGAAGTAGCACTTCAGCCAGGCCACCACGTCGCGCGTCGCGTCGTCGGCGCGGCGCTCGGTCATCGAGCAATGCATGCCGATGTTGTCCCAGGCGCCGGGCGCGTAGGTCTCGCCGCGCAGGCAGGCCTTGATGGCGCGGTGCACCAGCAGGTCCGGGTAGCGGCGGATGGGCGAGGTGAAGTGGGTGTAGGTCTCGTAGGCGAGGCCGAAATGGCCGACGTTCTCCGGGCTGTACTGGGCCTGGCGCAGGGAGCGCAGCAGCACGGTCTGCAGCAGCTGCTCGTCCGGGCGGCCCTTGATCTTCGCCAGCAGCTCGGCGTAGTCCTTGGCGTGCGGGTCCTCGCCGCCGGTGAGGAAGAAGCCGAACTCGCCGAGGAACTCGTGCAGGGCCTTGAGCTTGTCCGGCGTCGGGCCTTCGTGCACGCGGTACAGGGCGGCGTGCTTCTTCTTCTGCAGGAAGTCGGAGGCGCACACGTTGGCCGCCAGCATGCATTCCTCGATCACCTTGTGCGCGTCGTTGCGGGCATAGGGGATGATGCGCTCGATCTTGTCCTGCGCGTCGAACAGCATCTTCGTCTCCAGGGTCTCGAAGTCGATCGCGCCGCGCTTGCCGCGCGCCTTGAGGAGGATCTTGAACAGCTTGTAGAGGTTCTCCAGGTCCGGCAGCAGCCCGGCCTGCTCCTTCGGCGGCTGGGCGGCGCCGGACAGCCAGTCCCACACCAGGTTGTAGGTGAGGCGCGCCTTCGAGTGCATCACCGCCGGGTAGAAGCGGTATTTCTTGATGTTGCCGAAGCTGGTGATCTCCATCTCGCACATCATGCACAGACGGTCGACCTTGGGATTGAGCGAGCACAGGCCGTTCGACAGCTCCTCGGGCAGCATGGGGATGACGCGGCGCGGGAAGTACACGGAGTTGCCGCGGTCGTAGGCCTCGCGGTCGAGCGGCTGGCCCGGTATCACGTAGTGCGAGACGTCGGCGATCGCCACCCACAGGCGGAAGCCGCGCCCCTCGGGGCGGCAGTAGACGGCGTCGTCGAAGTCGCGCGCGTCCTCGCCGTCGATGGTCACCAGCGGCAGGTCGCGCACGTCCTCGCGCTCCTCCGTCAGGTCCTTCTTCACCACGCCCTTGGGCAGCTTCTTCGCCTGCGCCAGCACGTCGTCCGGGAACACGTGCGGCAGGTCGTGCTTGCGCAGGGCGATCTCGATCTCCATGCCGGGATCGGCGTAGTTGCCAAGGATCTGCGTGACCTTGCCCATGGGCGGGACCTGCTTGGACGGCTGCGAGGTGATCTCCACCATCACCACATTGCCGGAACTGGCGCCCATGTCCTCGTGGTCGGGGATGAGGATGTCCTGGGAGATCTTCTTGTTCTCGGCGACCACCCACTGGTAGCCGCGCTCGCGGTAGAGGCGGCCCACCAGCGTGGTGTTGGCGCGCTCCAGCACCTCCACCACCTTGGCCTCCTTGCGACCGCGCCGGTCCTGGCCGTGCTCGCGCACCATCACGCGGTCGCCGTGCAGCACGCCGCGCATCTCCTTCTCGGGCAGGAACATGTCGCCGCTGGCGTCGTCCGGGATGAAGAAGCCGAAGCCGTCCGGGTGGCCCTCGACGCGGCCGCTCTTCACCTCGATCTTCTCCGGCAGGCACAGCGCGCCGCGCCGGTTGAACAGCAGCTGGCCGTCGCGCTGCATGGCGCGCAGGCGGTTGAAGAAGGTGTCGTACTCCTCGGGCTCCAGGCCCAGGCGGAAGGCCAGCTCCTCGGCGTCCTCGGGCTCGCCCGCCTCCTCCAGGAGCTGCAGGATGAACTCGCGGCTGGGCATGGCCTGGCCGTACTTGGCGCGCTCGCGCTCCAGGAAGGGGTCCTGCCAGCGCAGGGCCTTGCCACGGCGATGGGCGGGTTTGGAATTTTCGGACTTGGCGGGAGACTGCGTTTTTTTCGTTGACATGAATTCGGTGGGATCGCTAATATGCGCGCCTTCTTGCCCAGATGGCGGAATTGGTAGACGCACTAGGTTCAGGTCCTAGCGCCCGCAAGGGTGTGGAGGTTCGAGTCCTCTTCTGGGCACCAATTCGATACTCAGCAGTACGGAAAGCCGCATGACCCAAAGGTCCTGCGGCTTTTTTCATTTCCGGGCTGAGCATTCGCGGCATGCGCCAGGGGCTTTCACAGAGGTTGTGCGGGGCTGGGCGTGGTCCCGCGCCGGACGGCGCGGGACTGGGTGCGAATGGTACAGACCCGGCCTGGGATCGCAAAGGACAATAGCGCCCCGCTAGGCCGCCGCCGCCACGCTCCGTAGCGACATCAGCGCCGTCGCCTGTTTCGCGCAGGCGTCGCGCGTCGCGCCCTCGAGACCGGTGAGCCAGCGCGGCGGGATGCCGGCCAGGCCGTACAGCGCCCCCGCCAGCATGCCGGCGATGGCGCCGGTGGTGTCGGCGTCGCCGCCGCGGTTGACCACGTCGATCAGGCAGTCCTCGAAGCCGTCGGTGTCGAACAAGGCCTGGAACACCGCCTGCAGGGTCTCCGCGACGTAGCCGCTCGGGTTCTGGCGCTGCCGCACGGCGCGGAAGGTGAACTCGGGATGGCGCCGCACCAGCGGGTGCGCGTGCCGGTGCAGCAGCTCGTTCTTGTCGGCGCCGGCAAGGGCGTCCTGCACCATCAGCGCCAGGGTCTCGGTGGCGGCGTCGGAGAGGAGGTTGTTGTGCGTGATGTGGGCCTGCGCGCGACAGGCGGCGCGCACCGCCGATTCGCCCTGGCCGTAGGTGGCGAGCGCCACCGGCAGCACGCGCATCGCAGCGCCGTTGCCGGCGTCGTGCTCGCTGGGCGGCATCTCCAGCGCGCCGCTGGCGCGGAAGTTGAGCAGGCCGCGCCGCACGGTGTTGCCGATGTCCACGGGCTTGGCGCGCATCCAGGCGTCGAAGGCCTGCGCCGCCGCCAGGGCGTCGACGCGGCCCATGCGGAGGATGGCCTCGCCCAGGGCCAGGCTCATGGTGGTGTCGTCGGTGACCTGGCCGGGCCGCAGGCGCAGCCAGCCGCCGCCGGACAGCCGGTCGTGGCGGCCGTGCGCGGCCTGGATCTCGCGCGGCGTCATGAACTCCACCGTCGCCCCCAGGGCGTCGCCGATGGCGAGGCCGAGGTAGGCGGCGAGCGCGCGTTCCCTCACCCTCCCCTCGCTCACCCCTCGGGCCCGAAGCACTGCGCGTAGTCGGCGCACGCCTCGCAGGTGGGCGAGCGGCAGGCCGAGACGCCGGCGCGGTTGCACAACTGCTTGTAGAGGAACTTCTTCCACTTCATGTTGTGCGTGTTGGCGGCATGCAGCATGGGGAAGTTCTCCGCCATGAGGCGGGTGAGGTCGGCACGCGACCACAGGCCCAGGTCCTGCCAGAGGTGGTCGCCGCCCATGCAGGCGCTGGCGACGATGGCCGCCACCCAGGGCTCGGAGGCGTCGCGCTGCGCGCAGTGCTGGAGCAGCAGGGCGTGCAGGTCATCCCACTCCACGGTGCGCTCGCCCAGGTCGTGCCGCTCCGCAAGCTGCGCGGGCAGGCCGAAGGCGGGGAAGTGGCGCGACATGAGGGCGCCGAACCCCGCATCGCCCAGGCCGAGCCCCGGCGGCAGCGCGCCGAGGCCGCGCGCCTGGCTGACCAGCATGCGGGCGAACAGGTCGTCGTTGGGCAGGCCGGCGGCGCATTCCATGAGCAGGGCATGCAGACCATCCTGCTGCGGGACGAGGGGGGCGTGGCTGACGGCGGCGGGTGCGGGGTCCATGGCTGTTCTCCGGTTACTTGCTGGGGTACTCCACGAGGATGTCCTCGTCGCGCAGCACCATCTGGCAGGCCAGACGCCAGGAGGTGTGCACGGTGTCGTCGACCTTCATGGCCTCGATCTCGTCCTTGCTGATCTTGCCCAGATCCTTGAGCACGGTGATCTCGCGGTCGGTGAGCGGGCCGCCCATCGGGCCCTTCCTGCTCAGGTTGGTGACCTTGATCAGGCAGGTGCCGCACTCGCCGTCCTGGCAGGAGAAGTCGATGGGGATGTGGTTCTCCTTGGCCAGGGCGAGCAGGGTCTTGGTGTGGCTGCCGGCGACCGCGTAGACGGTCTTGTCCTTGTGCAGGGGGCTGGAGAAGGTGATGTTGGGCATTTCAAAACTCCGTTTGGTTGGGGGGATGAAACCTCGGGCGGTCTAACCGGGCCTGACGACGACCTCGCCGCCCAGGACCTGGGCCTGGCAGGCCAGGCGGTGGTCGCGCCCGGCCATGTTCTCCTGCAGCACCTTGTCCTCCAGCACCGAGCGCTGCGCGAGGTTCTCCATGCCGGAGACGATCTTCATCATGCAGGTGGCGCATTCGCCCTCGCGGCAGCCGTAGGTGATGCCGGCGCCGACCTTTTCCGAGATCTCGATCAGGCGGGTGCCGGCGGGCACGGTGACGGTGACGCCGATGTCCTCGAAGGTGACGTTGGCCTTAGGCATGCGCGGGCTCCGTTGCGTTGAGTTGTTCCATGGTGATGACCCGCCGCTCGACGCGGCCGGTGAGGTGTTGCGCGAGCTGGTGGCCGAGCATCCAGCACTGCGCCAGTTCCGCCTCGCTGGGGATCAGCCTGGCCTTGACGCCCTTGACCGGCACCCTGAGCTTGAGGCCACGCAGGCGGTCCTCGATCATCTGCACCGCCTCGCCGCTCCAGCCGTAGGAACCGAAGGCGGCGCCCAGCTTGTCGCGCACCTTCACGGTGGCGAGCGAGGAGAGCAGGTCCCACACGGGCTTCACGGCGTCGGCGTTGATGGTGGGCGAGCCGAAGGCGAGGGCATCGGCCCCCTCCACCAGGTCGACGAAGGGCGCCACCTCCACCCCCTGCAGGTCGTAGGTGGAGACGTGCACGCCGGGCACCGACTCGGCGCCCTCGCGCACCGCCTCGGCCATGCGCGCGGTGCTGCCGTAGGCGGAGATGTAGAACACCAGCAGGGTCCTGTCGTGGCCCGCCGCCTCGTTGGCGAGCTGCGGCTCCGCCAGCTGCCGGTAGCGGTGCACGTAGGACATGGGCCGGTCGCGCAGGATGGGGCCGTGCGCGGGGGCGATGACCTTGAGCGGCAGGGGCTCGATCAGCGTCAGGGCGTTCAGCACGTGCTCGCGGAACGGCCGCATGATGTGCTGGTAGTAGTACTCGAAGGAGAAGCGGAAATCGCCGGCGCGGTCGTTGAACAGGCGCGCGTCGCAGAAGTGGCAGCCGAACACGTCGCCGGAGAGCAGCACGCCCTCCTCCGGCACCCAGGTGCACTGGGTGTCCGGCCAGTGCAGGTAGGGGGTGTTGAGGAAGTGCAGGCTGCGCCCGCCCAGGTCGATGGTGTCACCGGTACCGACCGGCGTGAACTCGATGCCCTCGCTGCGGATCAGGCCCTTGAGCATGGCCTGGGCGCGCTGCGAGATATACAGCCGCGCCCGCGGCGCGCGCCGCATCAGCTCCGGCAGGGCGCCGGTGTGGTCGGGCTCCAGGTGGTTGAGGACGATGGCGCGGATCTCGTCGTAGCGCGCCACCTGTTCCAGGCGCGCGAAGAAGGCGTCGGCGAACTCCGCCTTCACCGTGTCGACCACCGCCACGCCCTGTTCTCCGCGCACGCAGTAGGCGTTATATGAGGTGCCGTTGGCGGTCTTGAGGATCACGTCGAAGACTCGCAGCTGCGGGTCCAGGGCGCCGATCCAGTGCACGCCGGGGGCGACGGCGACGGGGGCGTCGCTCAGGCCGTCGTCGCTTCGCATGCCGTCTCCTGCTTGCGTGGGCAGGCCTCCAGATCCTCCCTGGCCGCCTGGCTGGCGAGACCGATCCAGCGGTCCACCTCGTCCTGGTCGAAGCCCACCCGGCACTGCCCCTCCGCCTCCATGAGCGGGCGGCGGATCAGCAGCGGGTCGGCCAGCATCAGGGCCAGCGCCTGCGTCTCGTCCAGGGCCTCGGGGCTGACCTCGCCGCCGTACACGCGCGGCGAGCTGCGGTTGAACCACTCGGCCACCGGCAGGGCACCGAAGAAGGCACGCAGCCGCTCCGCCGTCCACTTCTCCGCGAGCAGGCTCTTCGCCTGCACCGTGTGCCCGGCGGCGGCCAGCAACACCTTCTGGCGGGTGTTGTTGATGCAGCCGGGCTTTTCGTAGAAGACGACGTTGCTCATGGCCGGCCTCAGCTGGTCTTGGCTTCCAGGGCCGCCTGGTAGGCCGCGTCGAGCGCGGCCTGGTACTGGGCCAGCAGTTCCAGGGGGATGCCGGTGAGCGAGCCGACCGGGTTGAGCGGCGTGCCCAGCTCGTCGAGGATCGCCCCCTCGATCGGGCAGATGCTGGCGCATTGCGCGTCCATGTAGTCGCCGATGCACTCGGTGCACTTGTCCGGGTCGATGAGGAAGTGCGAGTGCACGCCAACCCGGGCCAGGTAGATCGCCTGGTTGGGGCAGAGCGGTTCGCAGGCGTAGCAGTTGACGCAGGATTCGATGATTTCGAAGGCCATGATCGTTCCTCCTCAAGCCACTTTCTGCTGCGCGGCGGGCGCGGCGTCGAGCCTGCCGGCGGCGCGCATCTCCTCGTACACCGCTGCCACCGCCTCCTCGATCGGCTCCATGGCGTGCTCGCCGTTGGGCTGGATGCCGGCGGCCTCCAGCGGCTGCCAGGGCTCGTAGCCGACCTTGGAGCACAGCACGACCTCGCAGCCGGCCAGCTCGCGGATGGTCACGTCCAGCGCGCTCTCGCCGTCGCCGCAGGTGTCGCCGCCCTCGCAGTAGGGGATGGTCTTGCGGTGGCTGATGAAGCGCACGCCGTGGGCGGAGGCCTCGTACACCAGGAACTCGCGCGCATGGCCGAAGTGCTCGTTGATCACGCCGCCGCCCTTGGTGGCCACGGCCATCAGCACCGGACGGGTCTCCACCCGGGGCGCGGCGCCCTCGATGGCGACCAGCTGCGCCTTCACCTGGGCGACGGCGGCGCGCGCCACTGCTTTTGCCTGCTCCTTCTCCTCCAGTTCCCTGGCGATCTGCGCATGCACCTCGGCGCGCTTCACCATGGCGGCCTCGTAGTCGATCTCCATGTCCTCGATCTTGTCCATGGTGAACTCCTGGCCGCGGTCCTCGCCCAGAAGGCCCACCGCGTCGGCGCGGCACTGGCGGCAGTGGCGCATCATGTTCATGTCGCCGGCGCAGGCGTCCTGCAGCTTCTGCAGCTCCTCGTGGCTGGGGCTGGGCTGGCCCATGAGGCCGTAGAAGGTGCCGTGCTCGGGCTCGGCGATCAGCGGCATGACGTTGTGCAGGAAGGCGCCCTTGGCCTTCACGACCTTGGAGACCTCGACCAGGTGCTCGTCGTTGACGCCGGGGATCATCACCGAGTTGACCTTCACCAGGATGCCGCGCTCGGTCAGCATCTCCAGGCCCTTCTGCTGCTGCTCGATGAGGATGGCGGCGCCCTCGCGGCCCATGATGCGTTTGTTCTTCCAGAACACCCAGGGGTAGATCCTGGCGCCGACGTCGGGGTCGACGCAGTTGATGGTGATGGTGACGTGGTCGATGTTGGCCTTCGACAGCTCCTCCACCGCCTCGGGCAGGGCCAGGCCGTTGGTGGACACGCACAGCTTGATGTCCGGGGCCTGCTCCGTGAGCATGCGGAAGGTGGCGAAGGTGCGCTCGGGGTTGGCGAGGGGGTCTCCGGGTCCGGCGATGCCCAGCACCGTCATCTGCGGGATGTTGGCGGCCACGGCCTTGACCTTCTTCACCGCCTGCTCGGGCGTCAGGACCTCGGACACCACGCCGGGGCGCGACTCGTTGGAACAGTCGTACTTGCGGTTGCAGTAGTGGCACTGGATGTTGCAGGCCGGCGCCACGGCGACGTGCATGCGGGCGAAGTAGTGGTGCGCCTGCTCGGAATAGCAGGGGTGGTTGTGCACCTTGGCGCGGATGTGTTCCGGCAGGTGCGAAAGCTGGTCGTCGGTGGAGCCGCAGGAGTGGGAAGCACAGCCACCGCCGGATGCGGCCTCCGGACTGGCATTGAGCACGGGTAGTTCCACGGGTCGTCCTCCAGATGTTGACGACCCCTGTCTTGCAAGCCCCGTGCCTGTCGCCGTTTTTGATCTATCCGGCTGTTTTCATTAAGGATTCATGTCCGCCGGCGGCGCCGCTGTCGCAAACGGCACAGCGGCGGGAGGCCGGCTTGTGGCGAAGGCGACAAACCGGCCCCTGTCGCTGTCATCCCCCTCGGCGTGGTGGAAAGGGGGATGGGATGAGGCGTTACAGCATCTCCACCACCCACTTGGTCACCTGGGCGGTGGCGAGCGCGCATTTCTGCCCGCGCGCGTCGCTGAAGGCCTGGTATTCCTCGGGCTTCCACATGTCGTAGGTGCGGCCGGTGAAGCACTGCTGCAGTTCCTCGCAGGTGACGCCGCCGAACTCGGCCTTGAAGCGTTCCACCAGGTCCTTGCCCTTCTGGAAGTTGCCGATGAAGCGGCCCCGGTCGAGCTTGTCGCGGTCGCGCCCGCGCTTCGCGCTCAGGGCCATGAGGCCGCCGGTGAGGGCGCCGCAGGCGCCCTGCCCGCTCAGGCCGCCGCCGCCGGAGAGGCCGTGGCTGGCCTTGATGGTGGCATCGTCGACGATGCCGATGGTCTCCTGCACCGCCGCCAGCACGCATTGCGGGCAGCAGCCGTAGTCGAGTTCGTAGCGCAGGGCCTTGTCATAGGCCTCTTGGGCGGCGAGGGTCTTTTCTTGGGGGGTCATGCCGGGCTCCGTACATTAGAAAACTCTAATACTCGAAGCATAGCCCGCAAGCGGCATGGCACAAGCTCAGCGGCGATGTTTCACCTTCTTCACCACCTTGCCGGTGACGTAATCGGCGAATTCCTCGACGTTGCCGTAGCCCTGCGCGAGCGCGAAGTCGGCCAAGGCGTCGATCAAGGCACGCGTCTGTTCGATCTCGGCGAAGTCGCGTCCGCAGGTCAGACAGCGCTCGCCGTCGTCGCGGCAGGCGGTCTTGCCCTTGCAGGGGGTGAAGGTCTTCATATCTGCTTCACCTTGATGTTGAGCGTCTGGATGCGGTAGGCGATCTGGCGCGGCGTCATGTCGAGCAGGCGCGCGGCCTTGGCCTGCACCCAGCCGGCCTGCTCCAGGGCGGCGATGACGCGCTCGCGTTCGTCCAGGTCCGGGTCGTCCAGGTCGACGCCGCGCGCGGGGCCGCGCGTGCCGCTCACCTGTTCCTCGATGCCGGTGAGCAGGATGGCGTCGCGGTCGATGGTGCCGCTCTCGCTCATCACCGCGGCGCGCTCCAGGCAGTTCTCCAGCTCGCGCACGTTGCCGGGCCAGTCGTGGTGCATCAGCACGCGCAGCGCGGAGTCGGTCAGTTCCAGCGGCCGGCCCTGCGACTTGCCGATCTTGCCCACCAGGAAGCGGGCGATGTCCGGGATGTCCTCCATGCGCTCGCGCAGCGCGGGCAGGTAGATGGGCATGACGTTGAGGCGGTAGTAGAGGTCCTCGCGGAACTTGCCGCTCGCCACGTCCGCCTCCAGGTCGCGGTGGGTGGCGGCGATCACGCGCACGTCGACATTGATGGTACGCGTGCCGCCCACCCGCTCCAGCTCGCCCTCCTGCAGCACGCGCAGCAGCTTGGCCTGGAACGAGGCGGAGACCTCGCCGATCTCGTCGAGGAAGATGGTGCCGCCGTCGGCCTGCTCGAAGCGCCCCTTGCGCTGCGTGATGGCGCCGGTGAAGGCACCCTTCTCGTGGCCGAACAGCTCGCTCTCCAGCAGGTTCTCCGGCAGCGAGGCGCAGTTGAGCTTGACGAAGGCGCCGCGCCCGCGCGGCGAGTGGTAGTGGATGGCGTTGGCGATCAGCTCCTTGCCGGTGCCGGTCTCGCCGCGGATCAGCACCGTGGTGTTCCACTTCGCCACCAGGCGCGCCTGTTCGAACACGCGCCGCATCGGCTGGGTGTGGCCGATGATGTTGTCGAAGCCGTACTGTCCGCGCACGGTGCGGCGCAGGGTGTCGCGTTCCTCGGTGAGCGACTTGCGCTCGCGTTCGAAGTCGCGGTGCAGGCGCACGGTCTGGCCGATCAGGTTGGCCACCATCTCCAGGAACTGCGTGTACTCGTCGAGCAGGACCTCGGCGCCGGCGGCGGGCTGCGCCGCGAATACGCCGACGTTCTGGCGCGCGATGCGGATCGGCACGCCGATGAACGCGCCCTCCGGGTCGTAGATGCCGAGACGGCCGAGGAAGCGTGGCTCGTCGGCGATGCGCGCCAGCACCACCGGCTCGCCCTCCTCCATGATCATGCCCACCACGCCCTCGCCGGGGCGGTAGCGCACCTCCTCGGTATCGACGCTGGACAGGCCGTGCGCGGCGCTCACCAGCAGTTCGCCGGTCTCGGCGTCCACCAGGCTGACCATGCCCCGCTCCAGGCCGAGGCTGTCGTGCAGCACGCGCAGGACGTTGGTGAGCGTCTCGTTCAGGTTGGCGGCGCGCGACAGCACCTGGCCCACCTGATAGAGGGCCTCCAGCTCGGTGCGCAGCAGTTCCAGCTCCAGTTCCGGTTCCACGCTCATGGACGGACCTCCGCGGGGTTGAGGGGCAGCTGCACGCGCATGCGGCAGCCGTCGTGGTAATCGGGGTCGACGTCGACGAAGCCGCCATGGCTGGCGGCCGCCTCGCGCGCCATCACCAGGCCCAGGCCCGGGTGGTGCACGTCGCCGCCCTTGGTGGTGAAGAAGGGCTCGAACACCTTGAAGCGCCAGGCCTCGGGGATGCCCGGCCCGCTGTCGTCGAGGTCCACCTCGACGCGGTCGTCATAGACGCGGGTCGAGACGCGCAACTCGCGGCGCGCGCCGCGCTGCTCGTGGATCGCCTCGATGGCGTTGTCGATGAGCTGCTTGAACAGGTTGGAGAGCTGTGCCGGGCGCCCCTCGATGCGCGGCAGGTCGCCCGCCGCCTGCCATTCCACCACAACGCCGTCGGCCAGCATGCGCGGCGTGGCCAGGCGCAGGACGTCGCGCAGCAGGGCGTTGAGGTCGAGCGCCTGCAGGCCCTCCTGGGTGTCCGCGGGCATCGCCGCGCGCAGGGTCTCCAGCGCGGCGCGCCCGGCCGCCAGGGATTCCTCCAGGTTGGCGGCGGTCTCGCCGCGTGCGTCGAGCAGGTTCACCGCCGCCTGCAGGCGGTTGAGCGGGCCTTCGAGCTGGAAGATCGCCCCCGCGAGGGTCTCGCGCAGGCCCTGGATGCGCTCCTGCTCGGCCAGCAGGGCCTTCACGCCGTTCATGCGGATCGCCTCCTGCTGCCGCTTCAACTCGCCGATGTCCTGCAGGGTCAGCAGCATGTAGGTGCGGCGCTTCGGCTCGTAGAAGGCGTCGGCGGTGATCTCCTGCTCCTCGAACCAGGACACGGCGCAGGCCAGCCAGAGCGGCTCGCGCCCCGCCTTGCCGCCCCTGCCCTGCTCGAAGCGCAGCTCGCGCGCGGGGATCGCGCGGCGCAGCTCGCGCGCCTGCTCGAACTCCGCACCCAGCCTCGCCTTCAGCGCGGTGAGCACGGTGACGCTGGGCTCGCGGCCGAGCACGCCGATCAGCTTCTTGTATTCCTGGTTGTCGAGCACCACGCGGTCCTCGGCGTCGAGCAGGGCGATGGCGACCTGCGCGGCGTCGACCACCGACTCGATCAGCCCCTTCTGGTTCTGCACCTGGCGCTCCAGGCGGTGCACCTCGGTGACGTCGCGGTGCATGCCCAGGTAGTGCGTGGTGCGTCCCTGCGTGTCCAGCACCGGCGTGATGGTCACGTCGGCGAGGTAGCGGCTGCCGTCCTTGCGCCTGTTCACCAGCATGCCGTTCCACGGCCGCTGCCGCTGCAGTTGCGCCCACAGGGTCTCGTAGACGATGCGCGGCGTGACCTTGTAGGAGAGCAGCGACTCGTTGTGGCCGATCACCTCCTCGCGCGCATAGCCGGTGACGCGCTGGAAGCTCGGGTTGGCGTAGAGGATGCGGGCCTGGTCGTCGGTGATGGAGATGGCCAGGGCCGCCTGTTCCACGGCGAGGCGGAACAGTTGCGGAGGCAGGTCTTCTGGGGTGTCGCTCATGGTCTGGGCCGATGCAGTGGGGTTTGCATCACCCCAGCAACATCCATGCCCAGAACGTGGTTATGCCGATCAAGCGCTTGGCGACTGGGGTTTGTCGCATTCCCCACAAGCGCGGGGCGGCTTGTCGGGGTCCGACGGACGGAAAAACGCACCGCTCTGGTGCAGGCGCGGGCAAGTCCCTGATTCTTCCGCATCCGGACCCACGCGTCCGGGTTGGCACGCCTTATGCAGTTTTGCAGGCAGAGAGGACCTCATGCCATGACCCAATACCTGCTCCTTCTGGTCTCCACCGCCCTGGTCAACAACGTCGTGTTGGTGAAGTTCCTGGGCCTGTGCCCGTTCATGGGCGTGTCCAGGAAGATGGACAGCGCGCTCGGCATGGGCATGGCCACCACCTTCGTGCTGACCTTCACCACCGGCGCCACCTGGGCCATCGAACACTGGCTGCTGGCGCCGCTGGGCATCGGCTACCTGCGCATCCTCGCCTTCATCATGGTGATCGCCGCGGTGGTGCAGTTCACCGAGATGGTGATCCGCAAGACCAGCCCCGGCCTGTACCAGGCCCTGGGCATCTACCTGCCCCTCATCACCACCAACTGCGCCGTGCTCGGCCTGGCCCTGCTCAACGTGCAGGAGAAACACCGCTTCGCGGAGAGCCTGATGTATGGCTTCGGCTCGGCGCTCGGCTTCACCCTGGTGCTGCTGCTGTTCGCCGGTCTGCGCGAGCGCCTGGCCCTGGCGCGCGTGCCGGAGGCCTTCGCGGGGGCGCCGGTGGGCTTCGTCACCGCCGGCCTGCTGGCGCTGGCGTTCATGGGCTTCGCCGGCATGGCCTGAGCCAATTCGAGGAAACGAGGAGATCGCGATGATTGCCGCTTTGTTGAGTCTCACCGCCCTGGGCCTGGCGCTCGGCTTCGGCCTGGGCTTCGCCGCGCGCGCCTTCCGCGTCGAGGGCAACGCCCTGGAGGAGGAGATCGTCGCCATGCTGCCCGGCTCGCAATGCGGGCAGTGCGGCTTCCCCGGCTGTGCCGGCGCGGCCGCCGCCCTGGTCTCCGGCCAGGCGCCCGTGACCCTGTGCCCGCCCGGCGGCCGCGACCTCGCGGTGCAGCTGGCGGCGAAGCTGGGCGTGGAGGCCGACCTCTCCGGCATGAAGGCGAACGCGCCGATGACCGCCGAGGTGCGGGAGGAGCTGTGCATCGGCTGCACCAAGTGTTTCAAGGTCTGTCCCACCGACGCCATCATGGGCGCGGCCAAGCAGGTCCACAACGTGTTCCGCGAGGCCTGCACGGCGTGCGCCAAGTGCGTCGACGCCTGCCCCACCGAGGCGACGCGCCTGGTGCCGGTGCCGGTGACCCTGCAGTCCTGGTACTGGAGCAAACCGGTCGAGGTGGCGGCATGAAACTGTTCGGCTTCCGCGGCGGCATCCATCCCGAGGGGCGCAAGCAGGGCTCGGCCGACCGGGCGATCCGCGCACTACCCCTGCCGGAGCGCCTGTTCGTGCCCCTGCAGCAGCACGTCGGCGCGCCCGCCAGGCCGGTGGTGCGGGTCGGCGAGACGGTGCGCAAGGGCCAGCTCCTGGCCGCCGGCCAGGGCAACATCTCGGCGCCCGTGCACGCCCCGACCTCCGGCCGCGTCACCGCCATCGGCGACCACACCGCCCCTCACCCCTCGGGCCTGCCCGCCCCCGCCATCACCCTCGAACCGGACGGCGAGGAACGCTGGATCGAGGCGGAGGTCCCGGCCGATCCGTACTCGCTTTCGCCCGAGGAGATCGCCAACCGCGTCGGCGCGGCCGGCATCGTCGGCCTGGGCGGAGCCACCTTCCCCTCGGCGGTGAAGCTCAACCTGTCGCGCAAGAGCGGCGTGCACACCCTTATCCTCAACGGCGGCGAGTGCGAGCCCTACCTCACCTGCGACGACCGCCTGATGCGCGAACGCGCCGGGGAGATCGTCGCCGGCATCCGCCTGATCCGCCACGCCGTGGGCGCGAAGCGCGCCATGGTCGGCATCGAGGACAACAAGCCGGAGGCCCTGGCGGCGATGCGCCAGGCGGCCGCCGGGCACGAGGTCGAGGTGGTGGCGGTGCCGGCCATGTACCCCATGGGCTGGGACAAGCAGATGATCCAGGTGCTCACCGGCAAGGAGGTCCCCGCCGAGGGGCGCAGCGCCGAGATCGGCGTGCTGGTGCACAACATCGCCACCGCCTGGGCGGTGCAGCAGGCGATCGGGCTGGGCCGGCCGCTGGTCTCGCGCATCGTCACGGTGAGCGGCGGCGCGGTCGCCGAGCCGTGCAACGTCGAGGCGCCGATCGGCGCCACCGCCAGGGACCTGTTCGAGTTCTGCGGCGGCTTCCAGGGCGAGCCGGCGCGCCTGGTGCTGGGCGGGCCGATGATGGGGCACGAGTTCTCCAACCTGCACGTGCCCATGGTCAAGGGCAGCAGCGGCGTACTGGCGCTGACCCGTGCCGAGATCGCGCTCACCCAGGCCGCCCCCTGCATCCGCTGCTCCACCTGCGTGCGCGCCTGCCCGGTGGGCCTGCTGCCGCTGGAGATGGCGGCGCACATCCGCGCCGACGACCTGGGCGGCGCGGTGGACCTGGGCCTCAGGGACTGCATCGGCTGCGGCTCCTGCTCCTACGTCTGCCCGGCGCACATCCCCCTGGTGCACTACTTCAACCACGCCAAGGGCGAGCTGGCCAGCCAGGAGAAGGGCAAGCTGCGCAACGAGGCGACCAGGAAGCTGGCCGAGGCCCGCACGGAGCGCATGGAGCGCATCGCCCGCGAGCGCGAGGAGGCGGCGCGCCAGCGTGCCGCCAAGAAGGCCGCCGCCGACGCCGCGAAGAAGGCGGCCGAGGCGGCGAAATCGACGCAAACCAGCGAGGTGGCGGCATGAACCTCTTCTCCCCTCCCCCCCTGACGCACGCCCCGCATGCACACGCCCCGGTCAGCGTCGGCCGCGTCATGCTCACGGTGATGGTGGCCCTGGTGCCCGCCACCCTGTTCGGCTTCTGGCTGTACGGCTGGCCGGCCCTGTTCCTGTGGGCCACCGCCTGCGTCTCCGCCCTGCTCGCCGAGGCCCTCGCGCTGCGCCTCATGGGCCGGCCGGTGCGGCCCGCCCTGATGGACGGTTCCGCCCTGCTCACCGCCTGGCTGCTCGCCCTCTCCCTGCCACCCTGGGCGCCGTGGTGGATCGCCGCGCTCGGTTCCGCCTTCGCCGTGGTGGTGGTGAAACAGGTGTTCGGCGGCCTGGGGCAGAACGTGTTCAACCCGGCCATGGCGGCGCGCGTCATGCTGCTGATCTCCTTCCCCGTGGAGCTGACCACCTGGATCGGCCCCGGCGCGCCGCTGCCCGGCTTCGCCGACGCCCTCGCGGTCACCTTCGGCGGCGCGCCGCTGGACGCGGTGGCCAGCGCCTCGGTGCTGGGGCACGTGAAGACCGAGTTCACGCGCGGCGTCGACCTCACGCACGCGCTGGCCGGCCACTGGTCGCTCGCCGACATGGCCTGGGGCCACCGCGCCGGCAGCCTGGGCGAGACCTCCGCGCCCTTCCTGCTGCTGGGCGGCCTCTACCTGATCGCGCGCCGCATCATCACCTGGCACGCGCCGGCGGCGATGCTGCTGGGCGTGGCCCTGCCGGCGCTGATCGCGCACGCCGTGGTGCCGGAGCGCTTCGGCGACCTCGCCTACCACCTGCTCTCCGGCGGCCTGATGCTGGGCGCCTTCTTCATCGTCACCGACCCGGTGACCTCGCCCAACACCGGCGCCGGCCAGTTCGCCTTCGGCCTCGCGGTCGGCCTGCTCACCTGGCTGATCCGCTCCTTCGGCGGCTATCCCGAGGGCGTGGCCTTCGCGGTGATGATCATGAACGCCGCCACGCCCATCCTCGACCGCTACCTCAAGCCGCGCATCTACGGGCGCGACCGCAAGGGGCAGTCGCTGCGCATCGACAAGGAGGCGGCACGATGAAGCTCGAAGCACTGCGCGGCCAGCTCGGCTACCAGGGCACGCTGCTCGGCGTCGCCGCCCTGCTCACCAGCGCCGCCCTGGCGCTCGCCTCCGGCGCCACGGAAGAAGGCATCGCCGCCGCCCAGGCCGAGGACCTGAAGCAGTCCCTGGCGCAGGTCCTGCCCGGCCGCTACGACAACGACCTGACGCGGGACACCGTGACCCTGAACGGCCCGGACGGCGAGGTGAAGGTCTACCGCGCGCGCCGCGCCGGCCAGGTTGCCGCCGTGGTGTTCCAGGTCAGCGGCCCCGGCTACGCCGGCCCCATCGCCTGCATGATGGGCGTGGACCGCGACGGGCGGGTGCTGGGCGTGCGCGTCATCGCCCACAAGGAGACGCCGGGCTTGGGCGACAAGATCGAGCCGGCGAAGGACCCGTGGATCCACAGCTTCGAGGGCAAGTCCTTCGGCGCGCCGCCCGAGGACAAGTGGGCGGTGAAGAAGGACGGCGGCGTGTTCGACCAGTTCGCCGGCGCCACCATCACGCCGCGTGGCGTGGTCAGGGCGGTGAAGGGCGGGCTCGTCTTCTTCGCCAGGGAAAAGGCCCGGCTGCTGGATGAGCAACGACTTGCGGAGGTGAAACCATGACTGACTATGCACGCATCACCCGCGACGGCCTGTGGGACAACAACGTGGTGTTCGCGCAGATGCTCGCGCTCTGCCCGACCCTGGCGGTGACCGGCTCCGCCACCAACGGCCTGGGCATGGGCCTGGCCACCACGGCCGTGCTGGTCACCTCCAACGTCCTCATCTCCCTGGTGCGCAAGTGGGTCAGCGACGAGGTGCGCATCCCCGTCTACATCGCCCTCATCGCCACCCTGGTGACCCTGGTGGACATGGGTCTCAACGCCTGGGTGCACGAGCTGTACAAGGTGCTGGGCCTGTTCATCGCCCTGATCGTCGTCAACTGCGCCATCCTCGGCCGCGCCGAGTCCTTCGCGGCGAAAAACCCGGTGCTGCCCTCGGCGGTGGACGGCCTCACCATGGGCCTGGGCTTCACCGCCGCGCTGGTGGCGATCGGCGCGGTGCGCGAGGTGCTGGGTGCCGGCACCCTGTTCGCCAACGCCCACCTGCTGCTGGGCAACGCCTTCGCCTTCCTGGAGACCACGGTCATCCCCGGCTACCGCGGCTACCTGCTGATGATCCTGCCGCCCGGCGGCTTCCTCGTCCTGGGCTTCCTGCTCGCCGGCAAGCGCGTGCTCGACCGCCGCGCCGCGGCGAAGGCCCTGCCGGTGGCGCAAGCGGCCGCCGCGTAAAAGGAGAAGCCCCCATGCAGATCGCCGTCGCCTATTCGGAACCCGCGCAGCAGGTCTGGCTGCGCATCGAGGTGCCGGACGAGACCACCGTCGAGGAGGCCATCATCCGCTCCGGCATCCTGCGCCAGTTCCCGCACATCGACCTCACCGCGCAGGCGGTCGGCGTGTTCGGCAAGCTGGTGAAACTGGACGCCGCCCTGCAGCCGGGCGACCGCATCGAGATCTACCGCGGCATCACCGCCGACCCGAAGACCGTGCCGCGGCGGCGGATGGCGGACGAGGACGACGATTGAGGGCACGGCGTCACCCAGTCGGTGCGGCGAAACGGCCAGCAGGCCGGCAGCACCTCCAAAGGCAGGGGTTCGGCGGCCTGACCGCACGGCAAGGGGAGGGTCGGATAACGGACCGCCGCGGGCACCTCGCCGATTTCCGTGCGGACCCACCAAGCCAGGTTAGCGCTCAACCGCGTTTCCTGGTTCAACCTCCGATCACGCTCTTGAACAGGATATAGGTCGCCACCACGACTAGGAACCAGGCGAACGAACGCTTCAGCGCCTCCTGCGAGATCCGCGCGGAGAAGCGCGCGCCGAGGAAGCTGCCGGCCACGGTCACCGCCGTGAAGCCCCCCATCACCGCCCAGTCGATGGGCACGCCGCCCATGTAGCCGAGGAAGCCGGCATAGGACTTGGCGGCGACGATGACCAGGGAGGTGCCGACCGCGGTCTTCATCGGGATGCCGGAAAGCAGCACCAGGGCCGGCACGATGAGGAAGCCGCCGCCCACGCCCACCAGGCCGGTGAGCACGCCGACGCCGATGCCATGCAGGGCGATGTGGCCCATGCAGGGCGAGAAGAAGTCCTGGCAGCCGCCCAGCACCGCCGTACCGCCGCCGCTACTGACCACCCCGCTGGCAACCCCGGCCGCGGGCGCCGCCACCCTGGCGGGCCGCAGCATGCGCCAGGCGGCGGCGTACATCACCAGGGCGAACAGGCCGAGCTGGACCACCACCGGCGTCACCAGGCCCAGGCGCGCGCCGGCGAAGGTGCCGGCCACGCCGAACAGGCCGAACACCGCGGCCACCCGCACGTCCACCAGGCCGCGCCGCCAGTTGTGCAGGCCGGACACCGTGGCGGTGACCGCCACCACGCCCAGGCTCATGGCGATCGCCGATTTCGGCTCGACGTGCAGCAGATACAGCAGGGCCGGCAGGGCGATGATCGAGCCGCCGCTGCCGAACAGGCCGAGCACCATGCCGGTGGCGAGGCCGGCGACCAGGGCGGGCAGCAAGGTGGTCATGAGCATGGCGGGACTCCTATATTGGGCAAGGTTGACACGCGCACCGGCGCGTATCTATCATTCAAACGACTTTTGGAATGTTAGACGGATATGAGCGGAAGACAAATCAAGGATGCGCTCTATACGCAGGTGGCCCGCATCGGCAAGGCGGTGTGCAGCCCCAAGCGTCTGGAGCTGATCGAACTCCTGGCCCAGGGCGAGAAGCCGGTCGACCGGCTGGCCGCCGAGGCCCAGATCTCGGTGAAGCTGGCGAGCGCGCATCTCAAGGAGTTGCGCCTCGCGCACCTGGTGGAGACGCGGCGCGACGGCAAGAACGTCTTCTACCGCCTGGCCAACGAGGGCGTGGCCGACTTCTGGGTCGCCATCCGCTCGCTCGCCGAGGAGCGCCTGCTGGAGCTGCGCGCCGCCCTGGCCAAGCTCTCCGAGCACGCGCACGAGCTGACGCCGATGAGCCGCGAGGAGATCCTCGCCCTGGCGCGCGAGGGCGAGGTGGTCATGCTCGACGTGCGGCCAGAGACCGAATACGTCGTCGGCCACCTGCCCTATGCCCAGTCCATGCCGCTGGAGGAACTGAAGAAGCGCCTCGACGATCTGCCGCGCGACAAGCCCGTGGTGGCCTATTGCCGCGGCCCGTTCTGCCTGATGGCCAAGGAGGCCGTGGAACTGCTGCGCCAGGCAGGCTACAAGGCCCTGCGCCTGGAGGACGGCGTCGCCGAATGGCGCGCGCACGGCATGCCGGTGGTGGCGCTCGAACCCTGACCGGAGGCCGCGCATGAAGACCCTGTTCATCCTCAATCACGCCCCCTACGGCGAGGAGGGCGCCTACAACGCCCTGCGCCTGGCCAACGCCCTGGCGCACGAGCCGGAGCAGGAGGTGCGCGTGTTCCTCATGGGCGACGCCGTGTTCGTCGCGAAACGCGGCCAGAGGCCGCCCAACGGCTTCTACAACCTGCAGGTCATGCTGAACAAGATCGCCCGCCTCGCCGCCGACCGGGTCGAGGTGTGCGGCGTGTGCATGGAGGCGCGCGGCATGGGCGACGAGGAACTGATCCCCGGCACCCGGCGGGCCACCGTGGAATCCCTTGCCCACTGGACCATCTGGGCCGACAAGGTCCTGACCTTCTAGGCCATGACGCGCGCGGCCCCTGCATATCCACGCGTCGCCCCGGCGCAGGCCGGGGTCCAGGCGGTTTCTGGATGCCGGCCGGCGCCGGCATGACGGCTGGTCCGGGGTCGGATTTGTTGCATCGAGACTAAGGAGACGAGCATGTTTTTCCGCCAATTGCTGGCCAAGGAGGCCACCCTGTCCTACTTCTTCGGCTGCGGCTCCTGCCACGTCGGCGTCGTCGTCGACCCGGTGCTGGGCGACGAGGACGGGTTCATCGAGGAGGCGCGCAAACAGGACGTGAAGATCACCCACGTCATCGACACCCACGTGCACGCCGACCACTACTCCGGCGGCCGCGCCCTGGCGGAGAAGACCGGCGCCCTGTACTGCCTGCACGAGTCCAACGCCGGGCGCGTGCAGTATCCCTTCGAGGCGCTCAGGGACAATCAGCGCATCGAGGTGGGCAACGTGTTCGTCGACGTGCTGCACACCCCCGGCCACACGCCGGACTCCGTCTGCCTGCTGGTGACCGACAAGCGGCGCATGGGCGAGGCACCGCCCGCGCCCTGGTTCGTGCTCACCGGCGACACCCTGTTCATCGGCGCCGTGGGGCGCCCCGACCTGGCCGGCAAGGAGACCGTGATGGCCGGGCAGATCCACGCCTCCATCCACGAGCGCCTGCTCAACCTGCCGCCCGAGGTGGAGATCTACCCCGGCCACACCTCCGGCAGCGTGTGCGGCGCCGGCATGTCCGGCAAGCCGGCCTCGACGGTGGCCTTCGAGAAGCGCTGGAACCCCATGCTGTCGCTGGACAAGGACGACTTCGTCGCCGCCCTGACGAAGGAGATCCCGCCCCGCCCGGCGGAGATGGACCGCATGGTGGCCTTCAACCTGGGCAAGGCGTAGGCATGGCCGGCTGTTGCGAGGGCAAGTCCTGCGCCCTGGAACAGATGCACCGGCGCCAGGGCGGCACGCTCAAGGTGGTGCTGGCCCTGAACGCCGTGATGTTCGGGGTCGAACTGGTGGCGGGCCTGCTGGCTGGCTCGGTGTCGCTGCTGGCGGACTCCCTGGACATGCTGGGCGACGCCCTGGTGTATGCCTTCAGCCTCTGGGTGGTCGGACGCGGCATGCTGTGGAAGGCCCGCGCGGCGGCGCTCAAGGCCGGCGTGATGGCGGCCTTCGGCCTGTTCGTGCTCGCCGAGCTGGTCTACAGGCTGGCGCACCCCGCCCCGCCCAGCCACGAAACCATGGGCGCGATCGGCTTCCTCGCGCTCGCGGTCAACCTGCTCTGCTTCACCCTGCTGTGGCGGCACCGCGCCGAGGACATCAACATGCGTTCGGTGTGGCTCTGCTCGCGCAACGACCTGTACGCGAACGGCGCCGTCCTGCTCGCGGCCGTGGCCGTCTGGCGAACCGCCTCGCCGTGGCCGGACCTCGTCGTCGGCGCCTTCATCTGCGCCCTGTTCCTCCATTCCGCCTGGGGCGTCGCCCGCGACGCGCGCCGGGAGATGCGCGCCGCCCATGACCCCTTGCGAGTGATCGCCCAATGAACGCCAGCCTGCCCGCCGCGCACCGTTTCGGCATCCGCGACAACCTCGCGCAATTCAGTCATCAACTGATCCAGGTCTTCCTGGTCGGCCTCACCATCGGCATGACCCGCACCGTGGTGCCCGCGCTCGCGGAGAGCGAGTTCGGCGTCGCCAAGGGCTCGTTCATGATGCTGATGGCCTTCGTGGTGGCCTTCGGCTTCGTCAAGGGCACGCTCAACTTCGTCGCCGGGCGGCTGTCCGAACGCATCGGCCGCAAGAAGGTCCTGTTCTGGGGCTGGCTCGCGGCCCTGCCCATCCCCTTCATCATCCTGTACGCCGACAGCTGGAACTGGATCGTCTTCGCCACCGTGCTGCTGGGCATCAACCAGGGCTTCACCTGGTCCATGACGCAGACCGCCAAGCTGGACCTGACGCGTCCGGAGCAGCGCGGCCTGACCATCGGCCTGAACGAGTTCTCCGGCTATTTCGGCGTCGCCGTGGCCGGCATCGTCACCGGCTACATGGCCACCGGCCTGGGGCCGCGCATGGGGCTGTTCGTGTTCGGCCTGGCCGCCATCCTGCTCGCCGGCCTGCTGACGCTGCTCTGGGTCAAGGACACCCTGCCCTGGGCCCATGCCGAGGGCAGGAAGCACGCCGCCGGCCAGGCGAGCGGGCCACGGCCGCGCTACCCGGAAAACATCGGCGAGCAGCCGAGCACCTGGGAGGTGTTCACGCTCATGAGTTGGCGCGACAAACGCATGTTCGCCCTCTCCCAGGCCGGTCTGGTGGAGAAGTTCGTCGACGCCCTGGTGTGGGTGTTCTACCCCGTGCTGCTGTATCAGCGCGGCCTGTCGCTCGCCGGCATCGGCTGGGTGGTGGGGGTGTACGGCTTCGTCTGGGGCATCTCGCAGTTCTTCACCGGCCACCTCTCGGACCACATCGGCCGCCAGAAGCCCATCGCCCTGGGCATGGCCACCTGCGGCATCGGCGTCGGCCTGACCCTGCTCGGCGCAGGCGAGCTGTGGTGGTCGTTCGCGGCGGCGGTCACCGGCCTCGGCATGGCCCTGCTCTACCCCAACCTGTCCGCCTCGGTGGCGGATATCGCCCATCCCAACTGGCGCGGCAGCGCCATCGGCATCTACCGCTTCTGGCGCGACCTGGGCTACGGCATCGGCGCCCTGCTGCTGGGCGCGGTGGCCAGCCTGGCCGGCGACATCGAGGCCGGCTTCTGCTTCACCGCCGCCGCCATGCTGGTGTCCGCCGCCATCGTCTGGTGGGTCGGCGAGGAGACCCACCCGCGCCTCAACCCCGCTCCCCCTGCTGCAACCCCATGAAGGAATCCGCCATGCGCAAGACCCTGTCCCCCCTGCTCCTCGGCCTCGCCCTGCTCGCCGGACCCGTTCTGGCCGACGAGAACACCGCCGTGGTGAAGGCGATCGAGGAATACATGGACTTCAACGAATACGGCAGCAGCCTGATCTGGCCGGAGCAGATCCCGGAGGCGGACTGGCAGCGGATCAAGGTGATCGACGCACGCGACGCCGCGCAGTTCGCCAGGGACCACATCCCCGGCGCGGTGAACATCGAGTGGCGCCAGGCCGTGGCGCGCCGCGCCGAGATCCCGCGGGACGGCCTGGTGGTGGTGTACTGCAACTCCGGCTCGCTCTCCGCGCAGGCGGTGTTCGCCCTGCGCCTGCTCGGCTGGGACAACGTCAAGGTGCTGCAGGACGGCTTCGAGGGCTGGAAGGCGAAGGGCGGCTTCGAGGCCAACCGGCGCGCCAGCCGCCCGGCCGGGCACTGAGCGGCGTCAGCCGGCGGCCACCGCGCAGCCGGCGCCGCCGCGCGTGGCGTTCTGCTCCAGCCAGGCCAGGAACTCGTCGAACGGCATCGGCCTGCCATACAGGTAGCCCTGCAGGCAGGAGACCCCCATCCGGGCCAGGGCGTCGGCGGCCTCGGCGGTCTCCACGCCCTCGGCCACCGTCTTCATGCCGAGCGCCTGGGCCATGTTGACGATGGCCTGCACCATGCTGCGGCCGGAGGGCTCGTGCAGGCGGCGCACGAAGGAGATGTCGATCTTCAGCTCCACCGCGTGCATCTCGTGCAGCTGCGAGAGGGAGGAATAGCCGGTGCCGAAGTCGTCGATGGCGATGAGGAAGCCCGCCTGGCGCAGCCTCTGCACCTGGTCGGCGCCGCGTTCCACGTCGTTCAGGGCCACGCTCTCGGTCACCTCCAGCACCAGCTGGCCGGGCTGCAGGCCGCGCCTCGCCGCCTCGTCCAGCAGCCAGGTGTCGAAGTCGCGCAGGAACAGTTGCCGCTTCGAGATATTCACCGCCATGACGATGTCGCTGCCGCGTTCGCGCAGGCACTGCAGGCCGTCGAGGCTGGCGAGCAGGACCTGCCTGCCCAGCTCGTGGATGAGGCCGAGGTTCTCCGCCATGGGGATGAAGGTCGCGGGGCCGATCCAGCCCTGCTCCGCGTCCTGCCAGCGCGCCAGCACCTCGACCGAGGTGCAGCGCCCGCTGCGCGCGTCGACGATGGGCTGGAACCAGGCCTGGATCTGCCCCTGGCCGATCGCCGTGGCGAGGCGGTTCTGGATGTAGAGGTCCTTCTTGCCCAGGCCCTTGCTGGTCATGTCCTGGTAGAAGCAGACCTGGTTCCGCCCCTGCGCCTTGGCGTAGAACATGGCGCGGTCGGCGTGCGAGAACAGGGTCTCCATGTCGCTTCCGTCGACCGGGTAGATCGCCGCGCCCATGCTGAAGGTGACGCGGATCTCGTTGCCGTCCAGGTCCAGCGGCTGCTGCAGGGCCGCCACCACCTTGTCGGTGACGACACGGATGTCCGACTCGTCCTCCATGTCCGGCAGCAGCAACACGAACTCGTCACCCCCCCAGCGCGCCAGGGTGTCGCCGATCCGCAGCTCGCGCCGCAGGCGCTCGGCGAACGCCACCAGCATGCGGTCGCCGGCCTTGTGGCCGAGGGTGTCGTTGATCATCTTGAAGTGGTCGAGGTCGATGAAGCACACCCCCACCTTGTCCTGGTTGCGCGAGGCGAGGCGCAGGGCGATCTTGAAACGGTCCTCCAGCAGCACCCGGTTGGGCAGCTCGGTGAGCGCGTCGTGCAGGGCCATGTGGGTGATCTGCTTCTCGTGCAGATAGGTCTGGGTGATGTCGCGCAGCACGCCGCGGATGCTGACGATCTCCCCGTGCGGATTGGCGAAGGCGAGCAGGCGCGCCTCGACCCAGTACTCCACGCCCTGCTCGCCGTCGCCGCGCATGCGGAAGCGCAGCGTGACCGAGTGCTTCTGCCCCTGCCAGAGCAGGTCGGCCTGGGCGCGCAGCATGGTTGAGTCCTCGGCGTGGACGAAGTCGTAGAAATTCCGTCCCACGCCGCCCTTGCCGCGCGACAGGTTGTTCCAGCCGGGGCTGGCGTGCCTGATCAGGCCCGCGTCGTCGAATTCGATCACCGCCTCCTCGAGCAGCGCCAGGGTCTCGAGATAGGCGCGTTGCTCCTGGTCACGCTCCTCTATGGTGGCGACGAGGTGACTGAAGGCATTGGCGGTCTCCTTCACCTCGTCATCATGCAGCAGGGCCGGCGCCAGCGCCTTGCTCAGCGCCTCGCCGTCTCCGCCCTCGGCATAGTGCCGCGCACCATGGCCGAGCGACTCGATGCGCCGGGTGGTGATGCTGAGCCAGCGCCCGAGGCCGAACCAGAGCAGCAGCAGGATCACCAGCAGGACGCCGAGCGGCCGCAGCACGAACTGGCTGTAGGGGTAGATGTCCTTGAGGTCGCGGTAGGCGACCAGCAGCGGCGCCGCGTCCCCGCCTTGCGGCTCCGCCTGCCAGGGAATCTCGATGCGCATGAACGCGTCCGGGTCACCCAGCTCGGCGCCGCCCGCCTCCCGCGAGGCCGCCATCACCCTGCCGCGGTAGAGCAGCTGCAGCTGGGTCTGCGGGACCGCCATGTCGCGCAACAGGGAATTGGACAGGGTCTTGAACAGCACCAGCTCGCCCTGCCCCTGCCCGCCCAGCCAGATCGGCACCCGGTAGATGCGGTAGAACAGGCGGTACTGCGGCGCGTACAACCAGACGTTGCCGGTGGCCGCCAGGCCTTGCAGGAGCTCCGCCTCGGAACCGTAGCGGAACAGCACGCCGTGCGCGCCATCCAGGATGATGATGTTGGAGAACTCGCTGAATGCCCATTGCGCGTTGAGGTAGGCGGTGAGCATGGGCCAGCGGCTCGGTCCCTGCTCCTCGAGGATGCGCGAGAACTCCAGGCGCGAACGCAGCTGCATCGCCGACTGCACCCGCGTGCTCTCCAGCCTGGGCAGGGTGGTGGTGTAGTACTCGCGCAACTGGGTGCGGCGCAGGTCCAGCTCGCGCTCGATCAGGAAACGGTAGGAGAGCGAGCCGGCCGTGAACAGGAGGACGCTGGCGACCAGGGCCACCAGCAGCATGCGACGCGTCGCCTGCGCGCGCAGCGACCGGCCGCTGCGCAAATAGTCGTTCAGCGATCGACGCGGCACCTTCAGCCGGCCTTGCGGACCCAACGGTCGTCGATCAGGGAACGGATGTCGAAGCCGGGCGGCATGGGGGTTCGCGCGGCTTCGATGAACTGGCGCGTGGAACGGATCTCGCTCTCCAGGAAGCGCCCGTCCGGGCTGAACAGCCGGGGCATTCGCCGCAAGGCGTCGGCAATGTCGACCGCGAGCTCGGCGTCCTTGATGTCGAGCTTCGCCGCCACGACCGCGGGCGGCGTCCTGCGGACCCACGCCATGGCGCGCTGCAGCATGCGCACCATCAGCTCGGCACGGCGCGGATCGCCGGCCACCACCGAGGGGGTGCTGGCGAGCACCGCGCGCAGGTGCTGCTGGCCGACGAAACGGGCGGGATTCGCGGGATCGGACAGGCTCGCCAGCAGCGTGCCGATGCGCTTGCGCACCAGCGTCCCCGAAAGGGGCTCCTCGCAGAACACCGCGTCCACCGAGCCGCTCGCCAAGGCGCCGTAGATGCCGTCGAAGTTCATGTTGGTGGGCACCCAGCGCACCTGTTCGCTCTTCACGCCGTGGGATGCCAGCCACAGCTCCATGAGGACCTGCAGATAGGTCTTGGTGGTGGCGCTGCCTGGCTGGATGCCGATGCTGCGCCCCCTGAGGTCCTTGAGGCTGCGGATCTTCCTGTCCAGGTCGTTGCGCACCAGCACGGCATAGGGCGGCGTGCCGCTGCTCAGGGTCGCGAGGGCGACCACCGGCTTGCCCTTGAGCGCGAAGCTGGGCATGGCCGGGAAGGCGACGCCGGCGAAGTGGGCGTCGCCGGCCACCACGTTCTCCAGCGCCTGCACGCCGCTCGGCAGGTAGCGGATGGCCAGTTGCGCGCCCAGCGCATGGTCGATGCCGAGCAGGGGGATGAGTTCGATGGGGATGAAGGGCAGCAGGCTGGGCCCGGGGATGTTGATGCGTATCAGCGCCAGGTCGGAAGACTCGGCGTGGCCTGGTCGCGCCCAGGGCGTGGCGCCCAGAGCCAATAGCGTTCGCAGTGCAGCCCTGCGATCCATGTCCGTCTCCTCACGGATTCCGGCACCCCTTCACCGAGGTGCCATTCTTGTCGTGGCGCAAGCATACACGCCGCCGCCGCGGCAATTCAAACGCCGGAGCGGCGGCATTCGCCGGGATACGGAGGGAAATCGGGGTGCTAGCAGTCCAAACCTGCCACGGTCTGCTGTTCCAGGAGATCGAGCAGGCTTTCCTTCACCGGCCGCCACTGGCAGTGCACGGCGCAGGCGTTGTCGTCGGAGCAGGCCTTGAGGCCGAGCAGGCATTCCTGTTCCGCCTGGCCGCCGTCGATGCAGCGCATCACCTCACGGATGCTGATGCGCGCCGGCGGCACCGCCAGGCGGTAGCCGCCGCTGCGGCCGCGTGCGGCCTCCACCAGGCCGGCGTTGACCATCTGCTGCATCAGCTTGCACAGGTAGTGGAAGGGGATGCCCTTGTCGCGGGCGATCCTGCGGCACAGCAGGTATTCGCCGGGCGGCCGCTTGCCCAGCTCGATCATCGCCAGCAAGGCGTATTGCTTGGAGCGGCTGAGGATCATGCGGCGACCGGCGCCTGCCGCAGCGCCTTCAGCCAGGCCTGCTGGCAGACGCGCTTGCGGCGCGCCTCCAGCAGCCTGCGGATGTGCCCGCGCGCGTCCTTGAGCGACAGCGTGCTGGCGGGCGAGACCGCGTCGCAGCGCAGCAGGTGGAAGCCGAGGGAGGATTCGACGATGCCGCTCAGCTCGCCCGCGTGCAGGCCGAACAGGACCTGCTCCAGCTCGGGGAACAGCTTGCCGGGATGCACCTCGCCGAGCAGACCGCCCTGCAGCGCCGTGGGGCACTCCGAGTGCTTCATCGCCTGCTCCTCGAAGCGCTTGGGCTCCTTGGTCAGCCGCTGCGCGATCGCCTCGATGCGCGCGTAGGCGTCCTCGCGCCGGTTCTCCGCGAAGGCCTCGTTGACGGTGATGAGGATGTGGCGCGCGATGCGGGTCTCGATGCGGCGGAACTGGTCCGGGTGGTAGTGGTAGTAGAGCTCGACGTCGATCTCGGACACCGCCGCGGCGCGCTGCCCCACCCGCTCCAGGATCGCCTCGACCTTCAGCTCCTGCTCCAGGGCGTCGGCGAAGTCCTCGGGCGAGAGGCCGTTGCGCGCGAGGTCGTCGCGGAAGGTCTCCTCGTCCTCGTAGCGCCCGCGGATCGCGGCCAGGGCATCCTTCAGCGTCGCCGCCGGCACCACCACGTCGCGTGCCTCGGCGGTTGCCAGCACCAGTTCCTCCAGCTCGGACTGGCGTTGCGCCATGCGTTGCGCCTGGGCCATCTCCGCCTCGACGAGGGCGACGGGCGACTTGCCGAACAGGTTGTGCGCGGCCTTCAGCACCAGGTAGGCGGGATTCATGGCGTCTCCTCCACGAGCGGCGCGGCGGGCGCCAGGGACTCCAGCACCCGTTCCGGCACCTGCAGGACATGGCCGGGGAAGTGCACGTGGTACTGCGCCTCGGCCTCCAGATTGGCGTTGTCGCGCAGCACGCGCATCACCTCGCCCTCCGCGCCGGCGGGCACCAGGACCTCGCCGTTCACCGCCAGGGTCAGCCTGGCCCGCACCTTCTCGCGCGTCTCGAAGCGGCTCGGCATCCACGGATCGTCCGCGCCCTGCAGCTCCTCCTCGCGGCAGCCGACGATGCGGCCCTGGTCGAGGAAGTGCACGGTGTAGATGATCTGGTCCTGCAGGAAGGTGCCGACGTTCATCACGTAGCCCACCGAGCCGCGCCGCACCAGCAGGTTGCCGGGGTCCATGCCGGGGTAGGTGCCGTCGTTGCGCACGTTGCGCGTCACCCGCACCGAATCGCCATAGTCGAAGCGCGTCTGCATGGCCGGTCTCCTAGTCGCGCAGCGCCGCCTCGGAGCTGTGGCAGCTGCCGGAGCCGCCGCAGCCGCAGCCACCGGACACGGGCAGGCCGGCGTCCGGCTGCTTCGCCGCGAGGGTGATGGAGGCGATGGGCACGAAGGCGGTCTGCGGCTCGTGCATGTGGAACACCTTGAACACCTTCTCGGTGAGCGCGTCGGACTCCACGAAGTCCTGGTAGGCGCGCGCCAGCTGGGCGGTGTAGAAGGTGCGCAGCGCGGCCTCGTCGCCGGGCCGCTGTCCTGCCCGCGTGATGTAGTCGTGGAAGCGCTGCAGGATGTGCAGGCGGTTCACGTGCACCACCGAGGCGTCGTAGGGGACGCCAAAGTACTGCAGGAAGTCCTCGGCGGACTCCATCTCGTCCATCGCTTCGGCCAGGGTCAGCTCATCCATGTCGTTTCCTTTCTTCAGGCGGTCAGGGCATCGGCTTCGCCGTCTGCCGGTTCAAGCACATCCAGCAGGGCCTTGCCGCCCATGCGGTCGTGGCTGTCCAGCTCGACCAGCTTCGCCAGTTGGGCGCGTCCGGCGTCGGCGCGGCCGAGGCGCAGGTTGATGTAGGCGGAGGCCTTCAGCACCGAGAGGTAGAAGCGCAGCAGGCCCATCGACTTCAGCACCGCCTGGCCGAGGAACTCCGCGTGCAGGCGCTGCCACTCGGCGGGGAAGCCGAGGCGGCGGCCGCACAGCGCGAGGGCGCGGTCGGCAACGACCAGGGCGTCCTCCAGGCGATGCTGGTAGAAGAAGTAGCGGTACAGGGCCACCAGCACCAGGAGCGATTCCGGCACCAGGAAATAGGCCTTGAGCAACAGCGCCTCGGCCTGCGGCTCGCCATACGACTCGCCCGCCTCGGCAAGCAGTGCCTCCACGCCGGCCGGGGTCGGCTCGTCGAAGTAAAGCGTGGTCTGGTCGAAATCCAGCAGGTCCATCATCTCCCCTTGTGGGTCTTGCGCGCGGCCTGGCTGCCGCACAGATCGTCGGCCTCGCAGGCCGAACACTGCCCGTCCACCGCCTCGCCGCGTTCGCGCAGGCGCGCCTCCAGCGTCTCGATGCGCTCCATCAGGCAGGCGATGGCCTTGCCCACGGGGTCGGGGATCAGGTGGTGGTCGAGGTTGATGCCCAGGCTGCCGGGCCCACCCTCCTCCGCGCGCAGCACCACCCGGCCGGGGATGCCGACGACGGTGCGGTGCGCCGGCACGTCCTTCACCACCACGGAGTTGGCGCCCACGCGCACCTGCTCGCCCAGGGTGATGGCGCCGAGGACCTTGGCGCCGGCGCCGACCACCACGCCGTCGCCCAGGGTGGGGTGGCGCTTGCCCTTGTTCCAGGTGGTGCCGCCGAGGGTGACGCCGTGGTAGAGGGTGACGTCGTCGCCGATCTCGGCGGTCTCGCCGATCACCACCCCCGCGCCGTGGTCGATGAACAGGCGCCGCCCCAGGGTGGCGCCGGGGTGGATGTCGATGTTGGTGACGAGGCGCGCCAGCCAGGACAGCCAGCGTGCCGGGTAGCGCAGGCCCGCGCGCCACAGGCGGTGGGCGACGCGCTGCACGAGGATGGCGTGCACGCCCGGATAGGTGGTGAGCACCTCGAAGGTGGTGCGCGCCGCCGGGTCGCGGCTGAACACGCAGGCGATGTCCTCGCGCAGCAGTGCCAGCAGGCCGGGTCTCTTCACGTCGCCCACGCCGGCGCGGGAATGGCGGTCCAGGGGCTGCGCGGTATCCATTTCGCCCTCAGTGCACCACGCCGGCCATGACGCGGCCGATCAGGCGTTGATAGATGAACACCAGCTCGTGGTCCGCGGGCGCGCGCTTGGCGCGCTCGGCGAAGGCGCGGATGTCCGGCAGCAGCTCGCGCGCCTCGGCGGGGCTGAGCGCCAGGCCCATGCGCGCGTAGGCGGCCATGATGCCGTGCGCGCCGGAGTGCTTGCCCACCACCAGGGTGTGGCTGCGCCCCACCTCGCGCGGGTCGAAGGCCTGGTAGGTGTCCGGGTCCTTGAGCAGGCCGTCGACGTGGATGCCCGCCTCGTGCGTGAACGCGCCCTCCCCGACCACGCTCTTCTGCCAGGCAACGGGACGCCCGGAGGCCTCGGCCACCGCGCGCGAGAGTTCGGGGAACAGGCTCAGGTCGACGCCGGTGGTCATGCCGTGGAGCTTCTCCAGGCCCAGCGCCACCTCCTCCAGCGGCGCGTTGCCGGCACGCTCGCCGAGGCCGTTGACCGTGGTGTTGACGTGCGTCGCGCCGGCGCGGCAGGCGGCCAGGGTGTTGGCGGTGGCCAGGCCGAGGTCGTCGTGCGCGTGCATCTCGATCTCCAGGTCGCACACCGAGCGCAGGCTGGCGATCGCATCAAACACGCCGAACGGCTCCATCACCCCCAGGGTGTCGGCGTAGCGCAGGCGGCGCGCGCCCGCCTCTTCCGCCGTCTCCGCCACGCGCATCAGGAAGTCCAGCTCGGCGCGCGAGGCATCCTCGCAGCCGACGATCACCTCCAGGCCCAGGTCGAGTGCGCGCGGCACCATGTCGCGGATGCTCGCCAGCACCCAGGCGCGGTCCTTCTTCAGCTTCCTGGCGATGTGGATGTCGGAGACGGAGATGGAGACGTCGACCAGGTCCACCTTGAGGTTGCGGCAGGCCTCGATGTCGTCCGCGCGCATGCGGCTCCACGCCACCAGTCTGGACGGCAGGCCCAAGGCGGCGACGGCGCGGATGCCCTCGCACTCGCGCTCGCCCATCGCCGGGATGCCCACCTCCAGCTCCGGCACGCCCATGGCGGCGAGGCGGCGCGCGATGTCGAGTTTCTCGTCGAGGGTGAAGGCCACCCCGGCGGACTGTTCGCCATCGCGCAGGGTGGTGTCGTCGATGATGATGGAGCGGTTCATTTGGCATCCGGTTGGGCAGGATATGCCCTGACTCTGCAATCGCCATGCCACGCCGGCCGCACGACGCAACCGCTTGATTTTTCTGGCCTCAACCGGACAAAACCATCCTGTTTGCCTGTCCAGAAAGAGACGCGGACCGCGCTTTGTTGGGTTTGCGACAGGCGCCCCGGCAGCCGCGAGCGGCGCCTATGGGTTGGGGGGCCGCAGCAGCCGCTTCGCCACCTCGAACGGCAGCAGCAGCGCCGCTCCCAGCGCGAAGGCGGCCAGCCACTGCCCGGCGCCCAGGGGCGCGAAGGCGAACAGCCGCGCCAGCGCCGGCAGGGCCGTGATCAGGAGCAGCCCCAGCAGGGTGCCGCCCAGCACCCAGGCCGCCACCGGCGACGGCCGCGCGAACATGCTCCCCCAGCCCGGGCGCGGCGAGCGCGTGGGCAGGATCAGGGCGGCGTTGGCGGCGACCAGCGCGACGAACACCAGGGTGCGCGCCTGCGCCTGGTCCACGCCCTGCCCCAGGTTCCAGAGGTGGAACAGCCCCACCGCCAGGGTCGCCAGCCCCCCCAGCAGGAGGCTGAGGGCGACGTGCCGCGCGGAGACCAGGGACTCCGTCGAGTCGCGCGGCGGCTGCCGCATCAGCCGCCCGTCACCCGGTTCCGCCTCGAAGACGATGGAACAGCTGGGGTCGATCACCAGCTCCAGGAAGGCGATGTGGATGGGCGCCAGGATCAGCGGCAGGCCGAACAGCAGCGGCAGGACCGAGAGGCCGATGATGGGGATGTGTACCGCCAGGGTGTAGACCATGGCCTGGCGCAGGTTGGCGAAGATGCGCCGGCCCTGGCGGATGGCGGCGACGATGGCGCCGAAGTCGTCCTCCAGCAGCACCATCGAGGCGGCCTCGCGCGCCACGTCGGTGCCGCGCCGGCCCATGGCGATGCCGATGTGCGCGGCCTTGAGGGCCGGCGCGTCGTTGACGCCGTCGCCGGTCATCGCCACCACCTCGCCGCCGGCCTTGAGCGCCTCGACGATCGCCAGCTTCTGCTCCGGCGTGACGCGCGCGAACACGCTCACTCCGGCGATGCGCCGCGCCAGCTCCGCGGCGTCCATGCGCGCCAGTTCGGCGCCGGTGAGCAGGCCGCCGGGGTCGAGGCCGGCGGCGGCGGCGATGGCACGCGCGGTGCGCGGGTGGTCGCCGGTGATCATGAGCACGCGGATGCCCGCGGCGCGGCACTCCGCCACCGCCGCCGGCACCTCCGCGCGCAGGGGGTCGACGAGGCCGAGCAGGCCGACGAACTCGAACTCGAAGGCGTGCTGGATGTCCGGCCAGGCCTCGCCGACGCGGTGCCTGGCCTTCGCCACGCCGAGCACGCGCATGCCCCGCTCGGCCAGGCGTTCCGCCTCGGCCATCGCGCGCGCCGTGGCCTCGGGCGGCAGGTGGCAGAGGTCGGCGATCGCCTCCGGCGCGCCCTTGGCGGCGACGATGTCATGCAGCCCGGAATCGTTTCGCCACAGGTGCGTCATGGCCAGCAGCTGCGGTGACAGCTCGTACTCGCGCGCCAGCGACCACTCCGGATGCAGGTGCTCGGTATTCGCCAGATATGCGTGGGCGAATCGATGGAAGGCCCGCTCCATCGGGTCGTGCGGCGCGATCTCGCTCGCCAGGACGGCATACTCGAGCAGCTCGTGGTAGGGCTCGGGCAGCTCGCCGCCCGCGATGCCGGCGGTCTCCAGCACCGCGCCGTCCACGGAGAGGGCCGCCAGGGTCATGCGGTTGTGCGTCAGGGTGCCGGTCTTGTCCACGCACAGCGCGGTGGCCTCGCCCAGGGTCTCGATGACGTTGAGGCGGCGCGTCAGCACGCGCTGGCGGGCGATGCGGCGCGCGCCGAGGGCGAAGAACACGATCATGATGACCGCGAACTCCTGCGGCAGGATGCTCATCGCCAGGGTGATGCCGGCGAGCAGGCCGTGCAGCCAGTCGCCGCGCACCCCCCAATAGACGGCCGCGAGCGTCAGGCACAAGGCAATGCCGAACAGCGCCAGGCGCCGCGTCAGGCGGCCGATCTCGTCGCGCAGCGGCGAGGCCGCGAGGGCGATGTCCCGCAACACCCCGCCGATGCGCCCGAGCTGGGTGCGGCGCCCCACCGCCGTCACCCGCATCACGCCCTGGCCGCGCACCACCAGGGTGCCGGCGAACGCCTGGCCGCCGTCGGCGAACTTGGCCACCGGCACCGACTCGCCGCTGAGCATCGACTCGTCCAGCGCCAGCTCATGCGCCTGCAGCACCTCGCCGTCCGCCGGCACCCGGTCACCCTCGGCGAGGATCACGACATCGCCGCGCACCACCTCGCGCCCGGCGATGCGTTGCGCCGCGCCATCCCGCACCACCAGCGCACGCGGACTGGAGAGGTCGCGCAAGGCCTCCAGGGCATGCTCGGTGCGCCGCTCCTGGAGGACGGTGACGGCCATGATGATGAGCACGAAGCCAAGCAGCACCAGCGCCTCGTGCGCGTCGCCCATCGCCAGGTAGATGCCCCCGGCGCCCAGAAGCAGCAGGAACATCGGCTCGCGCGCCACCTCGACGGCGATCCTCGGCAGCGTGCGCCGCTCTTCCGTGCCCAGCTCGTTCGGCCCCTCGGCCAGCAGGCGCGCCGCCGCCTCGGCACTGCTCAGGCCGCCGGGAAGGCGGGCCCTGGCATCTGCTCGGGACATGTTGGAAGAAGGCATCGTGGCGCTGCAGGAAAGTCGGGAAGGTGCGAAACCGGCTGCACCGGCTCACGATTTCTTTATAGCGGCCCGTCGGACAGCCTCAGTCACCATGGATGGCGACGCCGGCCAGGCGCGATGGCTGCAATGCCGCTTGCGCCGCCATTCCACGCCACGCACGGCATCCCCGTGCCTTCGTCAAACCGGGAGTTGCCGGATTACCGCCGCTACCCAATACTCGGCGCGAAACCTGATACATACCTGCAGCCGCACACATTGTGCTGCCAGATACGGGATAACGCCTCATGAAGCTGTCCAGTTATACCCAAGGCCGGAACAACAATTTCAACCTGATCCGGATCGTCGCCGCGTATGCGGTACTGGTGACCCATGGGTTTGCATTGGCAGTTGGCACGGCTGGAGTGGAACCCTTCAGGGACGCACTCGGCATGACCATGGGCACGATCGCCGTCGACGTGTTCTTCCTGACCAGCGGCTTCCTCGTCACGGCGAGCCTGCTGACGCGTAAGAGCACGATCGAGTTCATCTGGGCCAGGGTGCTGCGCATCTTCCCCGCCCTTTTCGTGATGCTCTTGCTCACCGTTCTCGGGCTGGGAGCGTTTTTCACGTCCGTCGCCTGGCCGACATATCTCTCCGATCCGCAGACGCATCGGTACTTTCTGAAATGCCTGACCCTGATCGGTGGCGTGGAATTCAGGCTTCCCGGTGTTTTCGAATCCAATCCATACGCACACACGGTCAATGGTTCGCTATGGACGATGCCGTATGAATTGAGGATGTACGCCATCCTGGCTCTGATGTGGCTGGTCCTGCGCGCCGTGCCTCATGCGCGGGCGCAGCTCTTCAAGATCGCCATCGTCGCGGGGACGCTCCTGGCCGGCATCCTGCTCGCACAGGAACATATCGGCGCCGCGGGGGAAGGCAGCAAGCTGCTGAGGCTGGCCTTCATGTTTTTCACAGGGGCGAGCTACTACATCCTCAAGGAAAGGATCTCGCTGTCGACGCCGCTATTCTCCATCGCCCTGGCCGGCCTGGCCGCGTCCCTGGCGGACGAACAGATGTTCTTTCTCGTCTATCTGGCGACGGTCCCGTACCTCCTGTTTTTTGTCGCCTACGTCCCTTCCGGGTTCATCCGGGGATACAACAGACTCGGCGACTACTCCTACGGCCTGTACATCTACGCCTTCCCGGTGCAGCAATCGATCGCGGCCCTGCTACCCGGCATTTCCGTCCCGTCGCTGATCGCCATCTCGACCCTCGCCACCTTCGCGCTCGCCGTTCTCTCATGGCATCTCCTGGAACGGCACGCACTCAGACTGAAGGATCTCCACGTGGAAGGCACCCGGAAGATGTTGGCCGCACTCGGGCTGACGAGCACGTCGGGACGGACTCGCTGACGCACGCCCGCGCGTGCCCAGATGGACTCCTGCCGGCACGGCACCTGATCGCGGCGGCGCCAGGACGGGCTCTCCCCATGCCATCCCCACAATGCAAAGCCGCCACCCGGACGTGCCGGAGTGGCGGCTTTTCTGGTGAGCGGGGCGATCAGGCCTTGCCGATCAGGGCATCGATCTCCGCCTCCGCCTGCAGCCAGTCGTGCATCTCGTAACCCGGTGCGAAGCCACGCTTCTCGGCGAGGTGGTAGGCGGCGGTGGCGATCCAACGCTGGCGCTCCTCGGTCGAGGGCGCGGCCGGCCTGTCGACCAGCTTCCTGGCGGCCGGTGCGCGCTTCTTGGTCTCGCCCGCCGGCTTGCTCGCGGCAGGCGCCTTCTTCGGCTTGGCGGCCTCGGCCGTGGCGGCCGCCGGCTTCACAGCACGCTTCGTCGCCGCCGGCTTGCTCGCGGCCTTGGACGGGGCCGGCGCCGCAGTGGTGGCGCTCTTCGCCTTGGGGGCTGCCGCGGTCTTCTTCGGCTTGGCGGTGGCGGTCTCGGCAACCGCCTTCTTGGTGGTGCGCTTCGGCGCGCTGGCCTTCTCTTCGCTCATGACATCCCTCCCAGGGAAAAGATTGATGGAACCGACTGCTGACGTGGCGAGGATAGCGGAAAACCGCGCGCGCAAGCTTTACATCTGTGTTGCCATTTCATCCCCCGTCGCGGACGCCGAGGCAGGGCGTTTCGCGATGCGCTCGCACAAGAACACGGCGCTTGGCAGTAAGCTACCCAATGTTCTCTAGCACCGTATCGCATTCATGCAAGCTCCCTGGAAAGACAGCATCTACCTGCAGCGCGAACAGCTCGCGCGCGTGATCCACGACCCCCTGGCCAAGCTGGCGGAGCGCTGCGGCCCCATCTGGGGCGACCGGGAGCTGCTCAACGCCTTGCTGCTGGCCGAGTTCAGCGGCGTGCCCTATTGCAAATACCTGTACTGCGTGGGTACCGACGGCATCCAGATCTGCGACAACGTCGACGAGTCCGGCCTGGTGCCCGGCCACTTCGCGCGCGACCGCTCCTCGCGCCCGTACATGAACGAGGCGGTGCCGGCCTGGGGCTTCCTGCTCTCCGACGCCTACATCAGCCTGATCAACAAGCGCCCATCCCTGACGGCGCTGCAGGTGGTGCGCCGCGGTGGCGAGGTGGTGGGCTACCTGGGCGCGGACTTCGCGCTGCGCAACCTGCCCGTCACCACCACGCGCTACGAGGAGCCGAGTCGCTGGCTGCAGATCAAGGGCGACCCTTCGATCCGCGGCAACGTCATGCAGCAGTGCCGCATCGAGAGCTCGCTCGACCGCAGCCTGGACAAGTCCATGTCGATCCTGGAGGAGCTGATGATGGACCGCGGCGTGTTCCAGTGCGTCATCCACTTCTCCAGCAGCCGCGCCACCATCTGGACCCTGGACGACCCCTACCGCTACCGCATCCTCGACCAGGATGCGCTGAGCGACCCGGACATCTGCCTGGTCTATCCCGCCCTTCCCTACCCCAAGGACGCGCTGGTCCCGCAGCAGGATGTGCTGCGCATCCTCGACACCCTGAAGGCGCTGCGCATGGCGGACGAGAACATCTATCTGCGCCAGGCCTCGATCAACCTGTTCAACGGCATGGTCAGCCTCACCTTCTCCTGCGACGGCAGCCACTACATGCGCTGGGACGAGTTCCTCGACAAGAACACGGGGTTCTGGTTCGGCACGGTCTGACGCGGCACCGCGCTGTAAGCGCCGCATCGGCTGTGCTATAGCTTCCTGATCGGATCAACAACCACAAGGCCGATTCAACGCGGCTTGCTGCCCGGGTGACCGACGCCCTTCCCCCGTCGGCCGTCCAGGCAGGTGCGATGCACGCCGCGGCCACCGGGAGGGGAAAAACGCTCGATGTCCGGGGGACACGGGCGTCGGCACCGGGCGGTGCGGGCACGTGCGCCAGGACGAGGGGGGAAATCTCATGAATGCGAAGGATTCGCCGGCCATACCCATGGCCATGCAGGAAGACCGTGCCTTGACTGAAAGCCGCCAGGCACCCGTTTCCAGGGTACGCGGGACCGGCTTGGCCGCCATGGCGTGCGCAGCGTTGCTCTTGCTGCCGGGGACCGCCGCGGCCGCGCCGGATACGCCGGCGAGCCGGCTCAAGGCGGGGCCGGTATCGAAACTGCCGAAGGGCGTGCTCGACCATCTGCTCAAAGGGGGGCGCGTGGAGATCGATCTCTACGGCGCGGAATTCGTCAACTGGCAGAGCGAGCTGAGCTTCTACGACACGCCCAACATCAACGCCAGCGGGCGATGGCGGCTGGTCGAGGTGCAGCCCGTGTGGGCGAAGTGGGAGCTGTACAAGAAGGCCAACAACGCCCAGGGCCGCGTCACGCTCGCCTCCGGCAGCTTCCCGAGCCTGCCGGACGACAGCGCCGACATCGCGCTGTTCAAGATCAACCTCGCCAACTACCTGCCGCCGCACAACAACAACGCCACCGCGCAGGAATACTTCCTCAGCGTCTTCAGCAAGACGACGCCGGGCGGCAAGCCCATCGAGGCGCGGCGCACCAAGCTCATCCACCTGCCGAAGGGCCAGCAGGTCACGCCGCAGCCCGCCGATCCCTATGCCTGCGGTTCCGGCGTCGGCAAGGAACGGCGCGTGACGCTGGAGATCCCGCAACTGACGGTGCAGAAGACCACCTCGACCTCGGGCGACGGCGACCGGGACGAGCTGTACATCACGCGCGCGCGCCTGGGGCCGGGCTCCTACAGCGGGGTCATGCCGCGGCTGCCGGGTGCGGACGACTACTACGAGGCCAAGTCCGGCAAGACCCTGAAGCACGGGCCGTCGAACTCGCCGCCCAACATCGTCCCCTGGACCAACCAGGACGAGCAGTTCGTGGACCACCCGGTCTTGCTGAACCTGGTCCTCAAGCACGGCGAGATCGTCGACGTCGAGGTCAATCTGTCCGAACAGGACAACGAGGAGCTGAAGGACATCAAGACCGGGCTGATCACGGCCTTCACGGGCATCGCCGCGGTCGCCGGCTCGGTGGGTGGCTACGGCTACATCGTCGCCGCGGTCGCGACCGCCGGCGCCGGCGCCTCCGGGCTGATTCCCGCCACCGCGTTCCACGACCAGATCGCCCAGTTCACGGTGCGCTTCTCGAACCAGTGCGGCTACGTCCAGACCGTGTTCGTGGCGCCGAAGTCGGTGGATTTCGGCGAGGCCGGCAAGGCGACGATGAACTTCCTCGACATCCAGACGCACCAGTCCTTCAACCAGCGCCTGTCGGTGCTCTCGATCCAGGACCAGTTCTGGCCCAACGGCGTCGAATGGGGTCCCTACCTGCCGGTGGGCAACGCCGACGAGGTGTGGATGCAGGCCAACGGCACCAGCCAGTCCAAGTACACCGTGCTGGTGCGGGCGCGCGCCAAGGCGGTGGAATAGGCAAGCGCACGGCCCGCCGACCGGGACGAAAAAAAACCCGCCGAGGCGGGTTTTTTTGTCCGCGGGGCCGGGCCCTCACGCCCCTTCGCGCGAGGCCCGCTTGCGGTCGTGCTCCTTGAGGTGGCGCTTGCGGATGCGGATGGTCTTGGGGGTGATCTCCACCAGCTCGTCGTCGGCGATGAATTCGATCGCCGATTCCAGGGTCAGGGGGATGGGCGGCACCAGGCGCACCGCCTCGTCGGTGCCGGAGGCGCGCACGTTGGTGAGCTGCTTGCCCTTGATCGGGTTCACCACCAGGTCGTTCTCGCGGCTGTGGATGCCGATGATCATGCCCTCGTACAGCTTGTCGCCAGGGTTGACGAACATGCGGCCGCGGTCCTGCAGCTTCCACAGGGCATAGGCCACGGCATCGCCGTCCTCCTGCGAGATCAGCACGCCGTTGCGCCGCTCGGCGACGCCGCCGGAGGCCACGGGGGCGTATTCGTCGAACACGTGGCTCATCAGGCCGGTGCCGCGCGTCATGTTCATGAACTCGCCCTGGAAGCCGATCAGGCCACGCGCCGGGATGCGGTATTCGATGCGCACGCGGCCGCGGCCGTCCGGCACCATGTCCAGCATCTCGCCGCGGCGCAGGCCCAGGCTTTCCATGACCGCGCCCTGGCTGCCCTCTTCCACGTCGACGGTGAGCATCTCGTAGGGTTCGAGTTCCTGGCCGTCCACCACCTTCTTCACCACGCGCGGGCGGCCCACGGCCATCTCGTAGCCCTCGCGGCGCATGTTCTCCAGGAGGATGGAGAGGTGCAGCTCGCCGCGCCCGAACACGTCGAACACGTCGGCGTCCTGGGTGTCGTGCACGCGCAGGGCCATGTTGGTGAGCAGCTCCTTGTGCAGGCGGTCGCGGATCTGGCGGCTGGTGACGAACTTGCCCTCGGTGCCGGCGAGCGGCGAGGTGTTGACCATGAACTGCATGGCCAGGGTGGGCTCGTCGATCTTCAGCAGCGGCAGGGCCTCGGGCTGCTCCGGGTCGGTGACGGTGGCGCCCAGCACCAGGTCCTCGATGCCGGTGATCTGCACGATGTCGCCCGCCAGGCCCTCGTCCATCTCGATCTTGTTCAGGCCCTGGTAGCCGAACACCTGGCCCACCTTGGCCTTGATGGGGCTGCGCTCGTGCTCCGCCATCTCCTCGTCGGTGCCGAAGAACACCATGACCTGCTGGCCGGTCTTGACGCGGCCGCGCTTGATGCGGCCCACGCCGATGCGGCCGACGTAGGTGGAGTAGTCGAGCGCGGAGATCTGCAGTTGCAGGGGCTCGTCGACGTTGGTGTCGGGGGCGGGCACGTGCGAGAGGATGGTCTCGAACAGGGGCTTCATGTCCTCGCGCGGCGCGTCCAGCTCCATCGCCGCCCAGCCGTTCAGGCCGGAGGCGTAGACGATGGGGAAGTCCATCTGCTCGTCGGTGGCGCCCAGCTTGTCGAACAGGTCGAAGGTCAGGTTGACGGCGTTGTCCGCGTCGGCGCCGTCGCGGTCCACCTTGTTCACCACGACGATGGGGCGCAGGCCCAGGGCCAGGGCCTTCTTGGTGACGAAGCGGGTCTGCGGCATCGGGCCTTCGACGGCATCCACCAGCAGCAGCACGCCGTCCACCATGCCCAGCACGCGCTCCACCTCGCCGCCGAAGTCGGCGTGGCCGGGGGTGTCGACGATGTTGATGTGCACGCCCTCGTACTCCACCGCCGTGTTCTTGGCGAGGATGGTGATGCCGCGTTCCTTTTCCAGGTCGTTGGAGTCCATGACCCGCTCGGACACCTGCTGGTGCGCGGCGAAGGTGCCGGATTGGCGCAGGAGCTGGTCGACCAGGGTGGTCTTGCCGTGGTCGACGTGGGCGATGATGGCGATGTTGCGGAGGGCGCGGCGCATGGGGGATACCAGGTTCGGAAAAACCCGTGATTCTACCAGCCGCGCACTTCAAAAAGCTCCAACTCTCTGTGGCAAAAGCGATTTTCGTCCCGCATGAGGCAGCACCCCGAGACGCGCGGTGACATCGTGTTTCGCCAGCACGGCTGCCTCGAAGCCCGGACCGGGGCGCTCGGTACCCGTATGAGGGCCCACCGCACGAAGGGGAGACAAGGCGGCGCGAATCGGGCCAATATGCGCCCATGACCACCTTCGAAGCCCCCTTCCCCGGACAGGGCACGCACCCATGAGCATCGAGCTGGAAGGCCGTATCGACGTGCGGCTGCTCCAACGTCGCGGCCGCGTCGCGTCGGTCGACATCCGCTCCTCGCGCCCGCAATTGGCGCAGAGGCTGATGGCCGGACGCTCCCCGGCGGAGGCGGCGGATCTGGCCGGGACCCTGTTCAGCCTGTGCGGCCAGGCCCAGCGCGCCGCCGCCGTTGCCGCTTGCGCGGCGGCGCGGGACCGGGCCGACACGGCCGAGGCAGGCGCGAACGGCCGGCCCGTGCTCGCCGAACTGGCGCGCGAACATGCCTGGCGCCTGCTCCTGGACTGGCCACGGGAGCGGGGCGAGCCCCCCGACATGGCCGGCCTCCTGGCCCTGCGCCAAGCCACCCCGGAAGGCCTAGCCGACAACCTGGACGCCTGCCTGCGCGGTGCCCTGCTGGGCGAATCGCCATCGGACTGGCTGGCGCGCGACGCAGCGGGACTGGAGGACTGGATCGCACGGGGGGCCAGCCTCCCCGCCCGCCTGCTCGCCAGCCTGGACAAGGGCACGGACATGGGCATCAGCCACGGCGTCTGGCTGCCGCATCTGGCGGAAATCTCCCCGGAACAGGCCATGGCACTGGCCTGGCGCGCCTTGCAGACCCCGGCCTTCTGCGCCCGCCCGGACTGGAACGGCGCCCCCGCCGAGACCGGCGCCCTCGCCCGCTGCCGCGACCACCCGCTGCTCGTCGCCTGGCTGGCCCGGCGCGGCCGCGGCATGGGCGCGCGCATGCTGGCCCGCCTGGTGGAACTCGCCGAACTGCCACGGCGGCTGCGCGAGGAACCGGCGCCCGCGGCCCGCGCGTGGTCTATAGGTAGTGATATGGACCGGGTGGGGATCGCCGGCGTGGAGACCTCGCGCGGCCTGCTGTTCCATGTCGCCAGGCTGCGCGACGGCAAGGTGGCGGACTACCGCATCCTCGCCCCGACGGAGTGGAACTTCCACCCCGACGGCCCGCTTGCCCAGGCCCTCGGCGGCCTCGATGCCGGCGACGGGCTGGCGTCGCGCGCGCGCCTGGTGGCCCACTCGCTCGACCCCTGCGTGGCCTTCGGCGTGGAACTGGCAGAGGCGGACGGCGATGCATGAGATGTCGCTCGCCGAGGGCATCCTCCAGATCGTCGAGGATGCCGCCGGCAAACACGGCTTCACGCGGGTGACGGAGGTGCGCCTGGAGATCGGCGCCCTCTCCGGCGTGGAGGTGGAGGCCCTGAACTTCTGCCTGGACGTGGTGCTCAAGGGCAGCGTGGCCGAGGGCGCGCGCGTGGAGATGGAACGCATCCCCGGCCGCGGCTACTGCCTGGGCTGCGGCGAGACGGTGCCGATCGAGGCCCTGTACGACGCCTGCCCCAGGTGTGGCAGTTATCAGGTGCAGGCCACCGGCGGCACGGAGATGCGGGTCAAGGACCTGATGGCGAACTAGTTTTCGGAGAAGCGGACATGTGCACGGTATGCGGCTGCGGCGAAGGCGAAACCCGGATCGAGGGCCACGAACACACTCACGAACACCCCCACGGCCATTCGCACCACCACCACGATCACGGCCACGATCATGCGCACGCGCCGGCAGGCGCCTACCGCGAACAGCGCGGCGACCTGCACTACGGCCTTGGCCCCGCGCATGCCCATGCGCCCGGCCTCTCGCAGGAACGCATGGTGCGCATCGAGCAGGACATCCTGGGCAAGAACGACGCCTACGCCGCCGGCAACCGCAAGCACTTCGCCGAACACGGCATCTTCGCCGTCAACCTCGTCTCCAGCCCCGGCTCCGGCAAGACCAGCCTGCTGGTGAAGAGCATCGAAATGCTGGCCGGCAAGGCCCGTGTCGCCGTGGTGGAAGGCGACCAGCAAACCAGCAATGACGCCGACCGGATCAGGGCGACCGGCGCACCGGCGATCCAGGTCAACACCGGCAAGGGCTGCCACCTCGATGCCCACATGGTCGGCCACGCCCTGCAACACCTGGAACTGCCCGACGACAGCCTGCTCATGATCGAAAACGTCGGCAACCTGGTCTGCCCCGCCGCCTTCGACCTCGGCGAGGCGCACAAGGTGGTGATCCTCTCGGTCACCGAGGGCGAGGACAAACCGCTCAAATACCCGGACATGTTCCATGCCGCCGATTTGATGCTCCTCAACAAGGTGGACCTGCTGCCCTACCTGAACTTCGACGTGGCCAAGTGCGTGGACTACGCCCGCCGCGTGAACCCGAAACTGCAGGTCATGCAGGTCTCCGCCACCAGCGGCGCGGGCATGGAGGCATGGCTCGCGTGGTTGCTGGCCGGTCTGGACGAGGCCCGCACGGCACGGCTGCAAAACGTGGAGCTGCTGAAGCGGCGGATTGCCGAGCTGGAAGCGCAGTTGGCCGCGCAAGGCTGACGCCGTCGCGATGAATCTCCCCCGAGAAACCGGCGCGCCCCCCCTCTCCCCCCTCGTACAACGCCGCCTGCGCGTCACCGGCATCGTCCAGGGCGTGGGCTTCCGCCCCTATGTCTGGCGGCTCGCAAGCGAACTGGGCCTTACCGGCTGGGTGCGCAACGACGCCGCCGGGGTGGAGGTCCTGGTGCAGGGCGCGCAGCCGGACATCGAGGCCTTCACCCGCCGCCTGCCGGCGGAGGTCCCTCCCCTGGCGCAGGTGCGCGACCTGCGTTGGGAGGATACCCTCGCCACCGAGACGCACGCCGGCTTCGCCATCGTCGAGAGCGGCGCCGGCGCGGCCGCCACCATGATCGGCCACGACACCGCCGTGTGCCCCGACTGCCTGGCGGAGATGTTCGACCCCGCCGACCGGCGCTGGCGCTATGCCTTCATCAACTGCACGCACTGCGGCCCGCGCTACACCCTCACCCGCGGCCTGCCCTACGACCGCGCGCAGACCAGCATGGCGGCATTTCCCCTGTGTCCGGACTGCGCGACGGAATACCGCGCCCCCGCCGACCGGCGCTTCCATGCCGAACCGACGGCCTGCCCGGTGTGCGGGCCACGCCTGACGCTCGTCGATGCACAGGGCGGCCCCATCGCCTGCGACGATCCGATCGCCGCGACCCTCGCCCGCCTGAAGGCCGGCCAGATCCTCGCCATCAAGGGCCTGGGCGGCTTCCACCTCGCCTGCGACGCGCGCGATGCCGAGGCCGTGCAACGGCTGCGCGCGCGCAAGAACCGCGAGGAGAAGCCCTTCGCCATCATGGTCGCGAACCCCGCCTCGCTCGCCGGCTGGGTGGAGATGCACGCGGCGGAACGGGCCCTGCTGGCCTCGCCCGAGCGGCCCATCGTGTTGCTGCGCAAGCGGCCGGGCACGGACGCGTCCCTGCCCGGCATCGCCCCCGGCCTGGCCTGGCTGGGCGCCATGCTGCCCTACACGCCCATGCACTGGCTGCTGTTCCACGAGGCCGCCGGCCGGCCGGCCGGCACGGCCTGGATGGACGCGCCCCAGGGCCTGGCGCTGGTGATGACCAGTGCCAACCCGGGCGGCGAGCCCCTGGTGGTCGGCAACGCCGAGGCGGTGGAACGCCTCGGCGGCATCGCCGATGCAATCCTGATGCACGACCGCGCCATCGTCGTGCGCACCGACGACAGCGTGGTGCGTTGCAGCCCCACTGCCCTGGAGGGGGAGGGATTGGGGAGAGGGAATATCCAGTTCATCCGCCGCGCGCGCGGCTACACCCCTCGTGCCGTGCGCCTGTCCCGCGCCGGCCCCGCCGTGCTGGCGCTGGGCGGCCATCTCAAGAACACGGTCTGCGTCACGCGCGGCGATGAGGCCTTCGTCTCCCAGCACATCGGCGGCCTCGACAACCCCGCCACCTGCGCCATGCTCCAGGAGGTCGCGGCGCATCTGCTCGACATCCTGCGGGTGCGCCCCGAGGCGGTGGCGCACGACCTGCACCCGGACTTCTTCGGCAGCCGCCATGCCCTGGCACTGGCGCAGGAATGGGGCGTGACGGCGATCGCCGTGCAGCACCACCACGCTCACATCGCCGCCATTGCCGCCGAGCACGGTGTCGATGGCCCGCTGCTGGGCCTGGCCCTGGACGGCGTGGGCCTGGGCGCGGATGGACAGGCCTGGGGCGGCGAGCTGCTGCGTGTCGAAGGGGGCGATTTCACCCGCCTCGGCCACCTCTCGCCCCTGCCTCTGCCGGGTGCCGACAAGGCGGCCAGGGAGCCCTGGCGCATGGCCGCGGCGGCCCTGTTCCGGCTCGGCCGCGGCGGCGAGATCGCCAGGCGCTTCCCAAACCGGCCCATGGCCGGACAGCTGCATGAGATGCTGGAACGCGAGCTGCACTGCCCGCCCACCACCAGCCTGGGACGCTGGTTCGACGCCGCGGCCGGGCTGCTGGGCGTGCGCGAGGTCATGGCCTACGAGGGCCAGGCGGCGATGCTGCTGGAAGGGCTGGCGGAACAGGCGGGGCCGGTTGCTCCGCTGCGGGGAGGCCACGCGCTGGCGGGGCACGGCCATCTCGACCTGCTGCCCTTGCTCGCCCACCTCGCCGATGAAACCGATGCCGCGCGGGGCGCGGCCGTCTTCCATGCCACCCTGGCACGGGCCCTGGCGGACTGGGCGGTCCGCGCGGCCGAGGCGCAGGCCCTGGACACCGTGGCCCTGGGGGGCGGCTGCCTCCTCAACCACATCCTGTCCGCCCAGCTGCGCGACCTCCTCGCCCAGCACGGCCTGCGCGTCCTCGATGCCCGGCAGGTGCCGCCCAACGACGGGGGCTTGAGCCTGGGCCAGGCCTGGGTTGCAATGCGACATCTTTCCGGAGGATAGAAACCATGTGTCTCGCCATCCCCGCCCGCGTGGTGGAAATCGCCGATAACGACCAGGCCGTCGTCGACCTGGGCGGCGTGAAGAAGGATGTCTCCCTGGCCCTGGTCGAGGACGTGCGGGTGGGCGATTACGTCATCGTCCACGTCGGCTACGCCCTCACCCGCCTGGACCCGGAGGAGGCGCACAAGACCCTCGCCCTCATGGCCGAGGCGGGCCTGAACCCGGAGGCCGCATGAAGTACGTGGACGAATTCAGGGACGGCGAAATCGCCAAGAACATCGCCGCCCATATTGCCGCCGAGGCCGACCCCGCGCGCCGCTACGCCTTCATGGAGTTCTGCGGCGGCCACACGCACGCCATCTCGCGCTACGGCGTGCCGGACCTGCTGCCGGCCAACGTGCGCATGGTGCACGGCCCCGGCTGCCCGGTGTGCGTACTGCCCATCGGCCGCATCGACCAGGTGATCCGCCTCGCCACGCAGCGCAACGTGATCGTCTGCACCTACGCGGACACCCTGCGCGTGCCCGCCTCCGACAACCTCTCGCTGATGCGCGCGAAGGCGCGCGGCGGCGACATCCGCATGGTCTATTCGGTGGCCGACGCCCTCAAGGTGGCACGCGACAACCCCGGCCGCGAGGTGATGTTCTTCGCCATCGGCTTCGAGACCACCACGCCCCCCACCGCCGTCGCCATCCTGCAGGCACGGGCGGAGGGCCTGAAGAACTTCTCGGCGCTGTGCTGCCACGTCCTCACACCGCCGGCCATGCGCCACCTGCTCGATGCCCCTCCCATCCCCGGCACGCCGGCCGAGGACCTGGCGGGCTTCGTCGGCCCGGCCCACGTCTCCACCGTGATCGGCAGCCGGCCCTACGAGTTCGTCGCCGCCGACTACGGCAAGCCCGTGGTCATCGCCGGCTTCGAGCCCCTGGACGTGATGCAGGCCATCCTCATGCTGATCCGCCAGGTCAACCAGGGTCGCGCCGAGGTGGAGAACGAGTTCACCCGCGCCGTCACCCGCGAGGGCAACCTCAAGGCGCAGGGGCTGGTGAACGAGGTGCTGGAGCTGCGCGAATCCTTCGAGTGGCGCGGCCTCGGCCAGGTGCCCTTCTCCGCGCTGCGCATCCGCGATGCCTACGGCGAATTCGACGCGGAAAGGCGCTTCGACATGCCCTACCAGGCCGTGGCCGACAACAAGGCCTGCGAGTGCGGCGCCATCCTGCGCGGCGAGAAGCGTCCGGTGGACTGCAAGATCTTCGGTACCGTGTGCACGCCGGAAAACCCGGTAGGGTCCTGCATGGTCTCGTCAGAGGGGGCGTGCGCGGCGCACTACACCTATGGGCGCTATCGCGATGAGGTGGCGGCATGAGCGGCACGGTGAAGAAGGGCTACGCCCGCCCGCTGGACCTCAAGCACGGCCGCGTCGACCTCTCGCACGGCGGCGGCGGCCGCGCCATGGTGCAGCTCATCACCGAGCTGTTCGCCAACCACCTGGGCAACGAATACCTGGCGCAGGGCAACGACGGCACCGTGCTGCCGATTGGCACAAGCCATGGCCCCGGCCGCCTGGTGGTCTCCACCGACAGCCACGTGGTCTCGCCACTGTTCTTCCCGGGCGGCGACATCGGCTGCCTGTCGGTGCACGGCACGGTCAACGACGTGGCGGTGATGGGCGCCACGCCGCTCTACCTCACCGCCGGTTTCATCCTCGAAGAAGGCTTCCCCCTCGCCGACCTGGCGCGCATCGTCACCTCCATGGCCCGGGCGGCCGCGGATGCAGGCGTGAAGCTGGTGGCGGGCGACACCAAGGTGGTGGAACAGGGCAAGGGCGACGGCGTGTTCATCACCACCACCGGCGTCGGCTTCCTGCCCGAGGGCGTGTGCCTGGGCGGCGACCAGGCGCGGCCCGGCGACGCCGTCCTGGTGTCCGGCCACATCGGCGACCACGGCGTGGCGATCATGGGCCGGCGCGAGAACCTCTCCTTCGACGCCCCCATCCAGTCCGACACGGCCGCGCTCAACGGCCTCACCGCGGCGATGCTGGCGAGCGGCGCGCGCCTGCGGCTGATGCGCGACCCGACGCGCGGCGGCCTCGCCGCCACGCTCAACGAGATCGCGCACCAGTCCGGCGTCGGCATCCACCTCGACGAGGCCGCCATCCCGGTGCGCCCGGAGGTGGAGGCGGCGTGCGAACTGCTGGGCCTGGACCCGCTCAACATCGCCAACGAGGGCAAGCTGATCGCCGTCTGCGCCGCCGAGGACGCGGACGCCCTGCTCGGCGCCATGCGCGCCCACCCGCAGGGCCGGGACGCCACCCGCATCGGCCGCGTGACCGACGACCCCAACCGCTTCGTGCAGATGACCACCCGCCTCGGCGGGCGCCGCATGGTGGACTGGCTGGCGGGGGAGCAGCTGCCGAGGATCTGCTGAGATTACTGGCGGTTATCGCCTCAATACCGTCACTCAGCCAACACTATCAATCAGGCAGGCGCTGACTCCGAGCAGACCTTCGGTAGGTCGATCTCGACGCCGCAAACAGGTCTTTAGCAAAGCACGGCGGTGGCCAACTACGGCCTACTTGGCGCTCGTCCGCATCTTGAGTGGTAGAGCGTTCGCATCTCCGAGCTCATGCTGAAGGGCGCGCAACGCTGACAGATTCACAACCTTCGTGCCAGTCCACTCTCTTGGGAGTAGCCGTGCTCGAACTGGCTCCTCCAATCCGTTGTAGAGCACCGTCGCGGTGCCCGACGAGAAATCAATCCTGAAGAACAGCAAATAGCGAGCGATGCCACTACCGGGAGTGAATGCCGGGCCGGAATTCTCCAATCCAGATGCCTTGATTTGGACGGTGTCGCCAGAAGCAGTCAGTGCATCTACACCCTTAGTGCGTTTAGCTGGCAAGCTAAGCGCAAAGTGCTCAAGCGCCAAGGCCTCGGCGATGTCTCCAACCAGCCGCCCGTCCAGCGTGAAATTCAAACCAGTATTGGCATAGTGCTTCGCTAGAGCTTGCTGCGCGCACCAAAGGTCGATGACCGGTGGCGGAAGCGACAAGACGACCGGTATGTTCGGCATCAACCTACCCTTCCCGGCTGGATGCTAACGATCGCATCCATGCAGTAGAACTTAACCGACAGCGGTCAGTCACGTATGACGGCCCGGGCTGACAGCGGCTGTACCCTCAAGGGATATTGATGGTCGGCATCAGGTTCATTGCCGCCCTGAACCAAACCACCACTCACCCCTTTACCGGTTTCACCTTGCCCGCGGCCTCCTTTGCCCGGGCGCGTGCCTCCTCCACGTCCTTGCCCTCCGCCAGGGCCACGCCCATGCGGCGGCGGAAGAAGGACTCGGGCTTGCCGAACAGGCGGACCTCGGTGCCCGGCACGCGCAGGGCCTCGTCCACGCCCTCGAAGCACACGCCGCGCGCCTCCACGCCGCCGTAGATCACCGCCGAGGCGCCCGGGTTGCGCAGGGCGGTGTCCACCGGCAGGCCGAGGATGGCGCGCGCGTGCAGTTCGAACTCGTTCTGGCGTTGCGTCGCCATGGTGACCATGCCGGTGTCGTGCGGGCGCGGGCTCACCTCGGAGAACCACACCCGGTCGCCCTTGACGAAACACTCCACGCCGAACAGGCCGAGACCGCCGAGGTTGTCGGTCACCGCCTTGGCGATGCGGCGCGCCTCCTTGAGGGCCTTGGCGGACATGGGCTGCGGCTGCCAGCTCTCGACGTAGTCGCCCTTCACCTGCAGGTGGCCGATGGGCTCGCAGAAGTGGGTCTCGGTCTCTCCGTCCGGTCCCTTGGCGCGCACCGTGAGGAGGGTGATCTCGTAGTCGAAGTCGATGAAGCCCTCGACGATCACGCGTCCCTTGTCGACGCGACCGCCGCTCGCCGCGTAGTGCCAGGCGCCGGCCAGGTCCTCGGCGCCGTCGACCTTGCTCTGGCCCTTGCCGGAGGAGGACATCACCGGCTTCACCACGCAGGGGAAGCCGATCCCGTCCTTGCCCTCGACGGCGGCGCGCAGGGCCTTGAGCGAGTCGGCGAAGGCGTAGCGCGAGGTGGGAAGCTTGAGCTCCTCGGCGGCGAGGCGGCGGATGCCCTCACGGTTCATGGTCAGGTTGGCGGCGCGCGCCGTGGGGATGACCGTGCAGACGCCGGCCTTCTCCAGCTCCAGCAGGGTCTCGGTGGCGATCGCCTCGATCTCCGGCACCACCAGGGCCGGCTTCACCGAATCGACGAGGCGGGCGAGGACGTTGCCGTCGCTCATGTCGATGGTCTGCGCGTGGTGCGCCACCTGCTGACCGGGCGCGTTGTCGTAGCGGTCCACGGCGATGACTTCCACCCCAAGACGCTGCAGGGCGATAATGACTTCCTTGCCCAGTTCCCCCGCGCCGAGCAGCATGACGCGGGTGGCGGAGGCGGACAGAGGGGTTCCGATATGCATACGCGATCAATCCTCTCGAACATCGATATGGTTGTTTTGCCCAAGATTACCGTAAGAGAGCCCGCCATGCCCGCCCGCCTTCGCCGCTGCCTCGCTCCCCTCCTGTGCCTCGCCCTGCCCGCCCACGCCGCCGACTGGCAATACGTGACGGTGCCGGGCGACACCCTGATCGGCATCGGCCAGCAGTACCTGAAAAACCCCAACGACTGGCCCAAGGTGCAGTCCGAGAACAAGGTCGAGATCCCCAGGCGCATGCCGGCCGACTTCCGCCTGCGCATCCCCGTCGCCCTGCTCAAGGTCACGCCCGCCCCGGTCAGCGTCACCGCGGTGAGCGGCAACGTGCGCTACAAGGGCGCGGACGGCGGCTTCCGGCCGCTCAGGGAGGGTGACCGGCTGAACGGCGGCGAGACCGTGCTCACCGGTCCGCGCAGCAGCGCCAGCTTCCGTTTCGCCGACGGCACGCAGCTCACCCAGCAGGCGTCGAGCAAGCTCGGTTTCGGCCGCCTCGCCGCCTACGGCAAGACCGGCATGATCTCCACCGAACTGAACCTGGAGAGCGGCCGCATCGAGACCGCCGCCGCCCGGCAGCAGGCCCCCGCCGGCGGCTTCCAGGTGCGCACGCCGGTGGCGGTGGCAGGCCTGCGCGGCACCGCCTTCCGCGTCGGCGTCGCCGAGGACGGCAGGCGCATGTCCAGCGAGGTCACCGAGGGCGTGGTGGCGGTGAACGCCCGGGGCAGGACGGTGGACGTGGCGGCAGGCTACGGCACGCTCGCCGAGGCCGGCAGGCCGCCCGTCACGCCGCGCGCGCTGCTGGCGGCACCGGACCTCGGCGCCGTCCCCGCGACGATCCAGCGCCTGCCGCTGCAGTTCACCAAGCCGGAACAGCCCGGCGCGGTGGCGTGGCGCGCGCGCGTGACCGGCGACGAGGCCTTCGGCACGGTGCTGCGCGACGACGTGTTCACCGGCCAGACCGCGCAGTGGACGGACGACCTGCCGGACGGCGAATATTTCCTGCGCGCCCGCGCCATCGACGCGGCCGGCCTGGAGGGCCTGGAGGCCGTGCACCGCTTCGTGCTCGACGCGCGCCCCCTGCCGCCGGTACCGGTGGCGCCGGCCCTGGGCGAGCGCCTGTACCAGACCCAGGCGGACTTCGCCTGGAGCGCGGTGCCGGACGCGCACGGCTATGTGCTGCAGATCGCGCCGACGCCGGAATTCGCCAACGGCGTCATCGAGCGCAAACTGCCCGCCGTGGTGCGGCACCAGGAGATCCTCGCCGAGGGCGACTGGCACTGGCGCGTCGCCAGCGTCGACGAGACCGGCAAGACGCACCTGTTCAGCCCGCACCGCGCCTTCCGCGTGCAGCCCCTGCCGCTGCCGCCGGCGGGCGGCCAGAGCAAGTCCGGCACGGACCGCACGCACTTCACCTGGGAGTCGGTGCGTGGCGCGGACCGCTACGGGCTGGAGGTGACGGACGTCGAGCGCAAGTCCAGGGTGGCCAGCGAGGAATCCAGGGACACCGCCGCCGCCGCGACGCTGGCGCCGGGCAGTTACGTCTGGCGCGTGCGTGGCGTCGAGGCGGACGGCCAGGCCGGGGGCTGGAGCGCCGACAACAAGGTCATCGTGCCGCCGCCGCCACCGCGCGAACTGAGGCTGGACGCCAAGACCCTCGCCCTGACGTGGCAGGGCGAGGCCCGTCGCCACCGCGTCGAGATCGCGGCGGACGCGGCCTTCGCCAGGCCCGTCGCGCGGCAGGAGGTGGAGGGGACGCGGGCCCTGCTCAAGGACCTGCCGCCCGGCGACTACTTCGTGCGCGTGATCGCCCTGGGCGCGGAAGACAGCGCCAGCCTGCCCAGCACGTCCCTGCCTTTCACCGTCGAGCATGCCCGGCCTTGGTGGCTGCTCATCGTCCTGCCCCTGCTGGTGTTTTGAGACCCTGAAGAAGAGATGACCATCGAGAAGAATGTTTCCCATGCGGCCCAGGCGCACGACCTCATCGAGTCCATCGTGCAGCTCACGGAGCAGCGCGACCAGCGCTCCCTGGAACACAGCCTGTTCACCGCCCTGGGCGAGGTCCTGGAAGGCTGTGAGGGGCAGATGCTGCTCTTCTCCGGCAATGGTGATTTCAAGGTGCTGCACGCCACTCCCCGCGCGCACGACCTGCCGGACCTCATCCTCGACCGGCTGGCCGGCCTCGACAACGAGCCGGTCCAGATCAGGCTCGGCGAGTTCACCTTCATGCTGGCCAATCTGTGCGTCGACCAGACGCAGGCCAAGCACGGCCTGGTGCTCTGGTCCCGCGCCTGGCGGGAGGAGGATGCCCGCCTCGCCATGGGCATGGTGCAGGTGTACCGGAACTTCACCCGCCTGCTGTTCGACGGCGAGAAGGACACCCTGACCGGCCTGTTCAACCGCAAGCGCCTGGAGCGCAAGCTCGCCGAACTCTCCTCCTCGCGCCTGCACAGCCGCCGCGAGGCCGACCGCGAAGGACGCGGGGAATACCTGGCCCTGCTGGACCTCGACCACTTCAAGCGCATCAACGACACGCACGGCCACATGATCGGCGACGAGGTGCTGATCATCTTCGCCGGCATCCTGCAGCAGAGCCTGCGCGACGCGGACATGTGCTTCCGCTATGGCGGCGAGGAATTCCTGGTGCTGCTGCAGGACGTCACCGGCACGCAGGCGCAGACCATCCTCGAACGCATCCGCCGCAGCGTCGCCGACTGCGCCTTTCCGCAGGTCGGCCAGGTCACGGCAAGCATCGGCTACAACGCCATCGACTGCCGCTCCCGCCCCCCCAGCCAGAGCATCGAGGAGGCGGACCGCGCGCTCTACCACGCCAAGGAAAACGGGCGAAACCAGGTGGCCTTCTACCAGGCCCTGCGCGACTCCGGCCGGCTGCAGGCACCGCAGGCCAGTGGTTCCATCGAGCTGTTTTCCTGAGCACGCGGATGGGCGTTGGCCCGCACACTCCCTCGTCCTAAAGTAATACGCCGGCAAGTCGATAAGGCGCTAAAACAGACTGCGTATGGGGGGGTTCCCAATCTCCGAGCCCCCTCGCGATGCATCCTTCGAGGCCCTCCCCCCGCCTCCAATCATTCGCGGGAGAAGACTTTGGTTTCAGGCTGGAAGCTGGGATCGATACCGATCAGCGCGCGCATCGCGCTGACGAGCGTCGCATTCGCGGCCATCGCCTTCGTCGCACTCATCCAACTGCGCGGCTGGCACGAACGCAGCAACCTGCTGGAGCAATACGCCAGGCAGATGGCGGAAGGCGCCGGACATAACGCGGAATTGCTGCGCGAGGGCATCGATGCCCTGCACAGGGATGCGTTGTTCCTCAGCCAGGCGCCCGCGACGGAAGAGTTCGCCAGCGGCCTCGCCGCGGCGAGGCCGGCGCATGAACTGTCGACCCTGCATCAACGCGCCATCCGGCTGTTTTCCGCCTTCGCCCGCAACCACCCTCGCTACTTCCAGCTGCGCATCATCGGCCTCGCCGACCAGGGTCGCGAGATCCTGCGCATCGAGCCGCGCGGAGACGCGCCGTATGTCGTGCCTGCCGGGCAGTTGCAGCGCAAGGGCGGGCGCGACTACGTCCAGGCCGGCCTGCGGCTGCGCCGCGGCGAGGTGCACCTCTCGGAGATCACGCTCAACCAGGAGCACGGCCGCCTCTCTCTCCCACACACGCCGACGCTGCGCGCGGTGACCCCCCTGTTCGACGCGCAGGGCAGGCGCATCGCCCTCGTGGTCATCAACATGGACATGCGCCCCCTGCTGGCCAGCCTCGCGCGCCAATCCCTGCCCGAGGTGGACGTGCGTCTGGCGAACCAGGCGGGGGACTACCTCCTCCACCCTGATCCCTCGCTCAGCTTCGGCTTCGACCTCGGCAAGCGCTACGGTTGGCGCAACGACCTGCCGGCGCTGCGCTTCGAGGACCAGGACACGGACGACGCGCAGCCGAACCTCCAGGCCCTCCAGACCCCCGCGGGGACGATGCATGCCGTGGCGCTGCGGATCCATTACGACCCGCTCAGGCCGAACCGCCACCTCGGCCTCATCCACACCCTCCCGGACAGCGTCATCCAGCGCGAGATCGACAAGATGCGCGACACCTCGCTGGGCACCCTCCTGCTCGCCTCCTTCCTCGCCCTGGCGCTGCTCCTGACGGTGCTGCGGCGCATCTTCGTGCCGCTGGACCAATTGCGGCACGCCGCCATCCAGATCGGCGAGGGCCGCTACGACGCCGCCATCCCGGAGGTCAGGGGCGACGAGCTGCGCGACTTCGCGCAGGCCTTCGAGGTCATGCAGGCGCGGGTGGCGGAACGCGAGGCGCAGCTGCAGGCCAACCAGGCGACGCTGCGCGCGACACAAGAGATGGTCGGCATCGGCAACTGGTGCTGGGACCTGCGCAACGACACCCTGAACTGGTCGGAGACGACCTACCGCGTGTTCGGCCGCGACCCCGCCCTGCCGCCGGCGCCCTACCCGGAGCTAAAGGCCTATTTCACCGAGGAGTCCTGGTCGCGCCTGGACCTGGCGTTCTCGCGCTGCCTCGCCGAGGGCGTGGCCTACCAGTGCGACGTCGAACTGGTGCGCGGCGACGGCGCGCACCGCTGGGTCACCGCATGCGGCGACGCGATGCGCGATGCCGAGGGGCACATCGTCGAACTGCGCGGCACCGTGCAGGACATCACCGAGCGCAAGGACGTGGCGCTGCGCCTGCAGCAGGATGGCGAGCGCCAGTCGGTGCTGCGCCGGATGCTGGAGACCGCGCTGCAGGGCATGCCCCTGCAGGCGACCCTGGACGCCAGCCTGCGCCTGCTGCTGGAGATCTCCTGGCTCGCCAGCCAGGGCAAGGGCGGCATCTTCCTCATGCAGCCGAAGGGCGACCAGTTGCGCCTCGCGGTATCGCACGGGCTTTCGGCCGAGATCGAGGCGGGCTGCGGCGAGCTTCCGCTGGGCCGCTGCCTGTGCGGCCAGGCCGCCGCCACGGGGCAGCTGCTGCATGCCGACCACATCGACGAGCGACACCAGATCCAGCCCCCGGGCATGCGCGACCACGGCCACTACAGCGTGCCGCTGAGCTCGCGGGGACGCGTGCTCGGCGTGATGGTGGTGGTCCTGCCCGAGGGGCACGAGCGGCAACCCGAGCAGGAGGAGTTCCTCAAGTCGGCGGCCGACATCCTCGCCACCTGCATCCAGCGCGATCATGCCGAGGGCGAACTGCGCAAGCTGTCGCTCGCCGTCGAGCAGAACCCCAACGTCATCATGATCACCAACCGCGACGTCGAGATCGAGTACGTCAACCAGGCCTTCCAGGAGGTCTCCGGCTACGCGCGCGAGGAGGTGGCGGGCAAGAACCCCCGCCTGCTGCAGTCCGGCCAGACACCGCGCGCGACCTACCGGGAGATGTGGCAGGCGCTGGAACAGGGCAGGACCTGGCGCGGCGAGGTGGTGAACCGGCGCAAGAGCGGCGAGATCTACTACGTGAACCAGATCGTCTCGCCGATCCAGCAGCCGGACGGCAGCATCAGCCACTACGTCTCCATCAGCGAGGACATCAGCGCGCAGAAACGCATCGAATGGGAGCTGGAGCTGCACCGCCACCACCTCGAGGAAGTGGTGGCGATCCGCACCGCGGAACTGGAAGCCGCGCGCCTGGAAGCGGAACAGCTGGCACGCGTGAAGAGCCAGTTCCTCGCCAACATGAGCCACGAGATCCGCACGCCGATGAACGCGGTGCTGGGCATGGCCAGGATCGGCCTGCGCAACTGCGGCGACGCCAAGGCGCGCGAGGCCTTCTCGCACATCGTCAACGCCGGCGAGCACCTGCTCGGCGTGGTCAACGACATCCTCGACTTCTCCAAGCTGGTGTCCGGCAAGCTGAAGCTGGTAACGCAGCCCTACGCGCTCATGAAACCGGTTCAGGACACCATGCGCCTGATCGAGGAGCGCGCTCGCGCCAAGGGCCTGCGCGCCAGGCTGGAGGTCGGCGAGGGCGTGCCCCGCTGGGTGGCCGGCGACCCGCTGCGCCTGGAGCAGATCCTGCTCAACCTGCTCAGCAACGCCGTGAAATTCACCGACAAGGGCGAAGTCACCCTGAGCGTGACGCGCGAGGGTGGCGACACCCTGTTCCGCGTCAGCGACAACGGCATCGGCATGTCGCAGGAACAGGTCGCGCGCCTGTTCAACGCCTTCGAGCAGGGCGACACCACCCCCACCCGCCAGTTCGGCGGCACCGGCCTGGGGCTGACCATCAGCCTCGACCTGGCGCACATGATGGGCGGCGACATCGATGTGCAAAGCAGCCTGGGCGAGGGCAGCGTCTTCACCCTGCGCCTGCCGCTGGCGGAGACGACGTCCCCCGAGGAACAACCGCAGGAACGACAGGGGGACGCCCCCCGCCTCAGCGGCGTACGCGTGCTGGCGGCGGAGGACGTGGAATTGAACCGGATCATCCTTGCCGACATGCTGGAACAGGAGGGCGCGCGCGTGGTGTTCGCGGAGAACGGCCGGGAGGCACTGGACAACCTGGACGCGCTGGGCGCCGCGGCCTTCGACGTGGTGTTGATGGACGTGCAGATGCCGGTGATGGACGGACACGAGGCGGCGCGCCGCATCGCCGCCGTCGCCCCGGAGCTGCCCATCATCGCCCTGACAGCGCACGTGCAGGCCGAGGACCGCGAGAAGTGCCTGGCCGCCGGCATGGCAGAGCACGTCACCAAGCCCATCGAAGGCGAACAGCTGGTGGCGGCGATCCTGCGCCACCTCCGCAACCGTGCCGCCCCCGCCACCGCAGAGGCGGAACCACCCGCGGCGGCCTCAGCCCCTGCTGCGCCCGCCGCCGAGGCAGCGCCGCGCGCCGACGCGCCGACGCGCGGCATGATCGACTGGGAGGTCCTCTCCGCGCGCTTCTCGGGGCGCCAGGGATTCATCGACAGGCTGCTCGGCAAGGTCATCGACAGCCAGGCCGAGAGCGCGGAAAAACTGCGCGCCGCCGTCCGGCTGGGGGACATCGAGGCCATCGTGTTCATCGCCCACAGCCTCAAGGGCCTGGGCGGCAACATCGAGGCAGGCGAACTGCGGGCCCTGGCGAGCCAGGTCGAACAGCATCACCGCGCCGGCGTCACGGCCCCCCTGGCCGACGAGGTCGAGGCGCTGAGCGTCCTCGTGGAGCGGCTGCTGCGCGAGGTGCGCGAACACCTCGAACGTTCCGCCCAGGCCGCTTCGGACCTGCCGGCCTGAACGGCCGGCGGATCGGCCGAACTCAGCCCACCCACTTCCGCGCGTTGCGGAACAGGCGCAGCCACGGCCCATCCTCGCCCCACCCCTCCGGCCGCCAGGAATGCTGCACGGCGCGGAACACGCGTTCCGGGTGCGGCATCATGACGGTGAAACGGCCGTCCGGCGTGGTCAGTCCGGTGATCCCCTTGGGCGAGCCGTTCGGGTTCATCGGGTAGGTCTCGGTCTTGCGCCCGCGGTTGTCCACGTAACGCAGGCACACCTCGGCGTTCTTGCGCTGCGCCTTGCCATCGAACACCGCCCGGCCCTCGCCGTGCGCGACGACGATGGGCATGCGCGAGCCCGCCATGCCGTCGAACAGGATGGAAGGGGTCTCCGGCACCTCGACCATGACGAAGCGCGCCTCGAACTGCTCCGACAGGTTGCGCTCGAAGCGCGGCCAGTGCTCGGCGCCGGGGATGATGTCCTTGAGGCGGCTCATCATCTGGCAGCCGTTGCATACGCCCAGGGCAAAGCTGTCGTCGCGCCGGAAGAAGGCCTCGAACTCGTCGCGCGCACGCGCGTTGTGCAGGATCGACGCGGCCCAGCCGCCGCCCGCCCCCAGGACGTCGCCGTAGGAGAAGCCGCCGCACGCGGCAAGGCCCTTGAAGGCCTTGAGCTTGACGCGGCCGGAGAGGATGTCGCTCATGTGCACGTCCACCGGCGTGAAGCCGGCGCGGTGGAAGGCCGCGGCCATCTCCACCTCGCCGTTCACCCCCTGCTCGCGCAGGATCGCCACCTTGGGCTGGGCACGCTTGGTCTTCACATAAGGCGCGGCAACGTTCTCCGTCGGGTCGAAGGCGAGCTTCGCGTGCAGGCCCGGGTTCTTCGCGGCGGTGAGGCCGGCGAACTCCTCGTCCGCGCAGGCCGGGTTGTCGCGCAGCCGCTGCATGCGCCAGGAGGTCTCCGACCAGGCGGCGAGCAGGTCGGCACGCCCCTCGTCGAACACCGCCTTGCCCTCGCGCAGGACGCGCACGCGGTCCTTTTTGTTCGGCTGGCCGACGATGAAGAACTCGTCGCGCAGGTCCGCCTCCAGGAAGGCGTCCATGACCGCGGCGGTGTCCGCGCGCCGCACCTGGATCACCGCACCCAGTTCCTCGTTGAAGAGGATGCCGAACAGGCGCGAGGTGTAAGGCTCGGACGGCTCCGGGGCGTCCGCCACGTCCTCCAGGATGTCGTTGTGCAGGCGGTGGTAGCGCAGCTCGTCGACATCGAGGTCGACGCCGCAGCGGCCGGCGAAGGCCATCTCGGCGACCGTGGCGAACAGGCCGCCGTCACCGCGGTCGTGGTAGGCGAGCAGCCTGCCCTCGCCGTTGAGGCGCTGGATCAGGGCGAAGAAGCGCTTGAGGCGCGCCGGGTCGTCGAGGTCCGGGCAGGCATCGCCCAGCTCGCCGTAGACCTGGCCGAGGATGGAACCGCCGAGGCGGTTGTGGCCGCGCCCGAGGTCGACGAGGATCAGGTCGGTGGGACCGCAATCGGTGCGCAACTGCGGCGTGAGGGTGCGGCGCGCGTCGTTGACCGGCGCGAAGGCGGTGACGATGAGCGAGAGCGGCGCGACCACGGCCTTCTTGCCGGCCTCGTCCTCCCAGCGCGTGGCCATGGACATGGAGTCCTTGCCCACCGGGATGCTGATGCCCAGTGCCGGGCACAGTTCCTTGCCCACCGCCTTGACGGTGTCGTAGAGGGCGGCGTCCTCGCCGGGGTGGCCGGCGGCGCACATCCAGTTGGCGGAGAGGCGGATGTCGCCGATCTCGTTGATCGCGGCGGCGGCCAGGTTGGTGATCGCCTCGCCGACCGCCATGCGGCCGGAGGCGGGGCCGTCGATCAGGGCGATGGGGGTGCGCTCGCCCATCGCCATCGCCTCGCCCAGGTAGGTGTCGTAGCCCAGGGTGGTCACCGCCACGTCCGCCACCGGCATCTGCCACGGGCCGACGAACTGGTCGCGCGCGGTGTAGCCGCCCACGGTGCGGTCGCCGATGGTGATGAGGAAGGTCTTGTTGGCCACCGCCGGGTGGCGCAGCACGCGGTAGGCCGCCTCCTTCAGGTCCAGGCCCTCGGCGATGAAGGGCCTGAGCATGGGCGCCACGTGCCTGACGTCGCGCGTCATCTTCGGCGGCTTGCCCAGCAGCACGTCCATGGGCATGTCCACCGGCTTGTTCTTGAAGTGGCGGTCCTCCACCACCAGCTGGCCATGTTGCTTACCCCCGCGCGTGGCCTTGCCGACCACGGCGAAGGGGCAGCGCTCGCGCTCGCAGATCTCGCGGAACAGGTCGAGCGACTCCGGCGCGATCGCCAGCACGTAGCGCTCCTGCGCCTCGTTGCTCCAGATCTCCTTCGGGCTCATGCCCGGCTCCAGGCTCGGCACGTCGCGCAGCTGGAAGGTGGCCCCCAGGCCGGCGCCGTGCGCCAGCTCGGGCATGGCGTTGGAGATGCCGCCCGCGCCCACGTCGTGCACGGAGAGGATGGGGTTGGCCTCACCCAGCTGCCAGCAGCGGTCGATCACCTCCTGGGCACGGCGCTGGATCTCGGGGTTGCCGCGCTGCACCGAGTCGAAGTCCAGGGCCTCGACGTTGCTGCCGGAGCCCATGCTGGAGGCGGCGCCGCCGCCCAGGCCGATGAGCAGGCCGGGGCCGCCGAGCTGGATCAGGAGGGTGCCGGGCTTGAAGGCCTGCTTGTGGATGTGGCGTTCCTGGATGTTGCCGACGCCGCCGGCGATCATGATGGGCTTGTGGTAGCCGCGCACCTGGCCGTCCGGGGTGTCCATCTCGAAGGTGCGGAAGTAGCCGGTGAGGTTGGGGCGGCCGAACTCGTTGTTGAAGGCGGCGGCGCCCAGCGGGCCCTCGATCATGATGTCGAGCGCGGAGACGATGCGCCCGGGCTTGCCGTGGTCCTTCTCCCAGGGCTGCTCGGCGCCGGGGATGCGCAGGTTGGAGACGGTGAAGCCGCACAGGCCGGCCTTCGGCTTGGAGCCCTGGCCGGTCGCGCCCTCGTCGCGGATCTCCCCGCCGGAGCCGGTCGCCGCGCCCGGGAAGGGGGAGATGGCGGTGGGGTGGTTGTGCGTCTCCACCTTCATGAGGATGTGCGTCGGCTCGGTGTGGTAGCCGTACACGCCCTTGGCGTCCTGGTAGAAGCGGCCGATGGTGGCGCCCTCGATCACCGAGGCGTTGTCGGAGTAGGCGGACAGCGTGCCCTGCGGCCGCACCTTGTGGGTGTGGCGGATCATGCCGAACAGCGACTCGGCCTGCTTCTCGCCGTCGACGATCCAGTCTGCGTTGAAGATCTTGTGCCGGCAGTGCTCGGAGTTGGCCTGCGCGAACATCATCAATTCCACGTCCGTGGGGTTGCGCCCGGCCTTGGTGAAGTTGTCCACCAGGTAGTCGATCTCGTCGTCGGACAAGGCCAGGCCCCAGTCCTTGTTCGCCTTGTTCAGGGCTCTCTTGCCCTGGGCCTTGCCACCCTTGAGCACGTCCACGGTCTTGAACGGCGGCGGCGCCACGTGATGGAACAGGCGTTCCGCCTCCGCCTCGTCCGCCAGCACGCTCTCGGTCATGCGGTCGTGCAGGAAGGGCAGCACGGCGGCCAGATCGGGGGTGCGCCCCTTCTTCGCACGCAGGGTCCAGCTCACGCCACGCTCGATGCGGCCGATGCCGGAGAGGCCGCAGTTGATGGCGATGTCCGTGGCCTTGGACGACCAGGGCGAGACGGTGCCCAGGCGCGGCGTCACCAGGATCGCCGGTTTTGTCGGCTGGTGCGGCCGTGCGTGCAACAGTTCGCAGAGGAAGTCGAGGTCGTCCTGCGCCAGCTCGCCCGAGAGCTCGACGAAATACCGGAAGTGCGCCTCCAGGCCCTTCACCTGCTGGGGCGCGAGGGCGTCGAGGAGCTTGGCGATGCGGAAATCGGAGAGGGCGGGAGCGCCGGAGAGAAACAGTACGCGGGACATGGGCCTACCCTGGGGGGGAAAGACCCGGATTTTAGCGGGCAGTCAACTGAACGGCGAGTCGCCCGGCCCCTTCAGCGCGGCGCGGATCGCCGGCCCCACGCGCCCGGCCTTGAACGGCTTGATGACATAGCCGACCGCGCCGAAGCTCACCGCCTCGCGCACCGTCGTCATGGAGGCATCGCCGGTGACCATGACCACCCGGGTCTCGGGCGCGGCGGCCTGGATCGCCTTCAGCACGTCGAGGCCGGACATGCCGGGCATGTTCACGTCCAGGCACACCAGGTCGGGGTGCAGCCGCGCCACCTGGCCCAGGGCGGAAGAACCATCCTTGGCCTCGCCCACCACCTCGAAGCCCTCCTCGCGCAGCAGGGCCTTGAGCACCTCGCGCATGAGGTTGTCGTCGTCCACGACCATGATCCGGGGTTTTTTTTGTTCCATCATCGGCGAGGCAATAGAAAAGGGCCGGACGTGGCCGGCCCGAGTTGACACGTTGAGGGGCTATTCTTCAGATTCCCCGCCGCCTTGCAACTGCTGCAGGCAATCCAGCCCACAGTAGTGGGCGACGAAGTCCTTGCCGTCGTGACCTTGCAACGCCTGGCCGAACTGCGCCACCACCACCTCGCAGTCCAGCGGCGTGCAGGCCTCGTCGAGGTCGCAGGAGGTGAGCGGCGCGCCGGCCGGCGTCAGGGGGGCATGCTCGAGCGGATTCATGACATCCTCCTTCCAATGGGCTGTAATGCGTTTATAGGCCCTTGAATCCGAAATAAAACCATGCCGGAGATCCGCCCCGAGACCTTCCCCGCCCATCTGCCGCCGCGCCCGCGCGACTGCCACAAGGGCGACTTCGGCGCCGTGGGCGTGCTGGGCGGCGCGCCCGGCATGGCAGGCGCGGCCCTGCTGGCCGGCCGCGCCGCACTCCTGTGCGGCGCCGGCCGCGTCTATGTCGGCCTGCTCGACGAGCGGATCGCCTGCGATCCGGCCGCCCCCGAACTGATGCTCGCCTCGCCCCGCCAGGCCCTGCATGCGCCGGCGCCCGCCTGCCTGGTGGCAGGGCCCGGCCTGGGGCGGAGCGGCGCCGCGCGCGACTGGCTGGCCCAGGCACTGGGCAGCCCGCATCCCGTGTTGCTCGACGCCGACGCCCTCAACCTGCTGGCGGGCGACGCGGAGTTGCGCCAGGCCCTGGCCGCGCGCGCCGCACCGGCCCTGCTCACGCCCCACCCCGGCGAGGCGGGCCGCCTGCTCGGCATGGCGGCCGCGGACATCCAGGCGGACCGCGCGGCGGCGATCCACGCCCTCGCGCAGCGCTACCGCGCCGGCGTGGTGCTCAAGGGCGCGGGCAGCCTGGTGCTGACGCGCGACGGCACGCTCTGGCGCAACGCCACCGGTAACCCCGGCATGGCCGCGCCGGGCATGGGCGACGTACTCGCCGGCATGATCGCCGCCCTCGCCGCGCAGGGCCTGACGCTGGATCAGGCGGCGGTGATGGGGGTCTGGCTGCACGGCGCGGCGGGCGACCTCGCGGTGAGCCGTGGCGCCGGGCCCTTGGGCCTGACCGCCTCGGAGCTGCTGCCGGCGGCGCGCGAGATCCTCAACCGCGGTCGCGGCGCCTGAGCCCCCTCCCCGCCGGCGCGGGGCATTCAAGTTTTTCCACCGCCTGACGTAAACCCGTGGGAAAGGCGCGAGCAGGGAAGACGGTCTAGGATGCATTGGTACGGCGGTCACGCCGTCTCCATGCCCCCCCAGCATCGGTGCGGCAGGCAGGCCCGCCGGGCCTCCGTGTCCAGGACGCGTTCGCCAGAGAAAGGACTGCCCAGACATGAGCACATCGACCGACGGCCCGCCCCAGCGCACCCTGCTGCTGGTGGACGACGAGGCCAACATCCTGGCCTCGCTGCAGCGCCTGCTGCGGCGCGACGGTTATCGCATCCTCGCCAGCGACGACCCGCTGAAGGCGCTCGACCTGCTCGCCGGCGAGGACGTCGACGTGATCCTCTCCGACCAGCGCATGCCCGGCATGAGCGGCGTGGAGTTCCTGCGCCGCGCCAAGGAGACGCATCCCGAAAGCATCCGCATCGTGCTTTCCGGCTACACCGACCTGCAATTCATCACCGAAGCCATCAACGAGGGCGCGATCTACAAGTTCCTCACCAAGCCCTGGGACGACGAACAGCTGCGCGAGCACATCCGCGAGGCCTTCCGCAACAAGGAGATCGCCGACGAGAACCGGCGCCTCACCGAGGCCCTGCAGGCCGCCAACGTCGAGCTGCAGGCGCACGTCGCCGAGAAGGAACGGCAGGCGCGGCGGATCGAGACCGTGCTGGACACCCTGCAGGAGGTGCTGCAGCTCACCCCCTGGCCCATCATCGGCATCGACGAGGAGGGCCTGATCGCGCTCGCCAACAACGCCGCCGACGCCAACCTGGGCGATGGCAGGCCGCTCCTCGGGCGCGACGCACGCGAGTCCCTGCCGGACTACGCCGCGGCCTGGTCCGGACAGGCGGAGATGCCGGCCGAGCGCACCCTGCGCGACGGGCGCCGCTATCGCGTGCTCCTGAAGCCCCTGGGGCAGCACTCGCGCTCGCGCGGCACCCTGCTCGCCCTCCTGCCCTGCGAGGTGCTGCCATGAGCCGGACCATCCTGCCCATCGACCAGGTCGAGCCCGGCATGGTCCTCGCCAGCGACCTCCACGACGCGCGCGGCGCCGTGATGCTGGCGGCCGGCACCCACCTCGGCGAGTCCCACCTCGCCGCCCTCAGACGGCGCGGGGTCCGGCAGGCGGAGATCGAGGTGCACGAGACCCTCTCGGCGGCGGAGCGCGAGGCCCGCCGCCGCGACACGCTGGCGCGCCTGAGCCACCTCTTCCGCGGCATGGGCGACGGCGGTGAGATCAACGATCTGTATCAATCCATCCTCGAATACCGCCTGGAGCAACTGGAATGACGCCGCTGACCATGGACGAGGTGCTGGCCAACATCCAGCGCATGCCCAGCCTGCCGGTGATCGTCGGCGATCTCATCAAGGCCCTGGACGACGAGGAGACCGGCATCGACCAGCTCGCGGAAGGCATCGCCAAGGACCAGACCCTGGCGGCGCGCGCCCTGCGCGTGGCCAACTCGCCCTTCTACGGCACCCAGCACAAGGTCGCGAGCATCCACGACGCCATCGTCATCCTCGGCTTTCGCGCCGTGGGCAGCCTGGTGACCGCGGCGTCGATCACCGGGTATTTCGCGCCGCCACCGGGCGTCGCCTTCAACCTTGCCAGCTTCTGGCGCCACGGCATCGGCACGGCCCTGTGCGCGCGGGCCCTGGCGCGCGACGCCGGCGTGGACCCCGAGAGCGCGTTCACCGCCGGCCTGCTGCACGACATCGGCGCGCTGGTCCTGCTCACCGCGGAGCCCAAGCGCTATGCGAAGGTCCTGGCCCACCGGGAACGGAACGACAGCTTCCGCATCGAGGCGGAGCGCGAGGTCCTCGGCGTCGACCATGCCCAGGCCGGCGAGGCCCTGGCCTCACGCTGGCGCTTCCCTTCCGAGATCGTCCGCGCGGTGGCGCTGCATCACGCGCCGGACGCGGGACTGGCGGACGTGGTGCATGCCGCCGACGTCCTCGCGCACGCCCTCGACCTGGCGGGCGACCCTCTGGCGCGCGTGCCCACCCCCTGCCCCGGCGCCTGGCGACGCCTCGGCCTCGACCGTGATCGGCTGAGGGCCATGTTCGGCGGCATCGAACAGGAACACGCGGGCTACTGCGCCCTCCTGGTGTGATGAGAGGGCGTGAGGCGATGACACTGAGACACGGATCGGGCAACGGCGGCCTGGCCACCGGCTTCCTCGTGGTGATCGGCCTGCTCCTGGCGCTCTCCGGGGTGGGGCTGTTCTACCTGCAGTCGATGGACCGGACCATCGACCACATCGTCGACAAGGATATCGAGCAGACCCGCCTGGCGACCGAGATGTACATCGCCGCGCGCGAGCGCGCCCTGCAATTGCACGCCATCCTGCAGGAACCGGACCCCTTCGAGCGCGACGCGCTGGTGCCGCGCTTCCACGAACTGGCGGCGATATTCCGCAACGCGCGCGCGAAACTGCTGCAGCAACCGTTGTCCGCCGAGGAACGCCGCCTGCTGGAACGACAGGCGGCGTTCACCGCGGAAGGCTCGCAGGCGCAGGACGAGGTGCTCGACCTGGCGCTCGCCGACCACACGGCGGAGGCGGAACGCCACCTGTTCAAGGTCGCGCTGCCGGCGCAAAACCGGGTCACGCGGGAGTTGCGCAGGCTGCTCGACCTGCAGATCCGCAACGGCCGCGAGGCCGCCGCACAGGCGCATGAACAGTATTTCCTGGCGCGCCGCCTGACGATCGTCGTCGCCATCTCGGCGGTGCTGCTCGCGGGCCTCATCGCCACGGTGGTGGTGCGGCGCCAGACGAGCCTGCTCGCGCGGCTGCGCGAGAGCGAGGACGAGGCGCGCACCATGCTGGCGAACATCCCCATGCCGATCTGGTTCAAGAACACCGAGTCGCGCATCGCCTGGTGCAACCCGGGTTTCGAGAAGATGGCCGGCCAGCCGCTGGCAAGGCTGATCGGCGCGGGCGAAGGGGCACTCTGGGAACGCGGCGACGAGGGTGACGAGGAGGACCGCAAGGCCCAGCAGGCGGGACAGACCACGAGCCAGGACCGGCACATCACCACCGCCGGCGGCCTGAAGGCGCACTACATCATCGCCCGCACGCCGATCCGGGGCAGCGATGGCGACTGGAAGGGCGTGCTCTGCGTGGCCCAGGACCTGACCACCCTGGAGCGCATGTACGACCTGCTGGAACAGGCCAACCAGGAACTGCAGGCGCAGAAGACCGCGCTCGACGAGCATGCCATCGTCAGCATCGCCGACATCGGCGGCTTCATCACCTATGCCAACGACAAGTTCTGCGAGATCAGCGGCTACGCGCGCGCGGAGGTGATCGGGCGCAACCACAACCTCCTCAACTCCGGCACGCACCCGCGCGCATTCTTCGCCGACATGTGGCAGACCATCTCCGGCGGTCGTGTCTGGCACGGCGAGATCTGCAACCGCACCAAGGACGGCGGCCTGTACTGGGTGGACTCCAGCATCGTCCCCTTCCTCGACGCGGCGGGGAAACCCTACCAGTACATCTCCATCCACACCGACATCACCGCGCGCAAGGCGCTGGAGCAGTCGCTGCAGGACATCAACGCGGAGCTGCAGAAACGCGTGGAGGAACGCACCGCCGCCCTCTCCCAGGCCATGCGGCAGCTGGAGGCCGACATCGCCGAGCGTGCCCGCTCCCAGGCCTTGCTGCAGCAGCAGTACCAGGAGCTGGAGCGCCTGCACCGCGAACTGCAGGACGCGCAGACGCAGCTGCTGCAATCGGAGAAGCTCGCCTCCATCGGCCAGCTCGCCGCCGGCGTGGCGCACGAGATCAACAACCCCATCGGCTTCGTGCAATCCAATCTCGGCACCCTCGAGAACTATCTGCGCGACCTGCTCGGCCTGATCGAGCGCTTCGAGGCGGCGGAGGCCGACCTGCCGGCGGGCACCCCTGCGCGCGCCGAGCTGGAGGCCTTGAGGCACAGGATCGACCTGCCCTTCCTGCGCGAGGACATCCCTTCCCTGCTGCACGAATCGCGCGACGGCATCGGCCGCGTGCGCAAGATCGTGCAGGACCTGCGCGACTTCGCTCGCCTGGACAGCTCGCCCGACTGGCAGCACGCCGACCTGCACCGCGGCCTCGACAGCACCCTCAACATCGCCCAGAACGAGATCAAGTACCGCGCCGACGTGGTGAAGGAATACGGCGAGATCCCCGAGGTCGAGTGCCTGCCCTCGCAATTGAACCAGGTGTTCATGAACCTCCTGGTCAACGCCGCGCAGGCCATGGACGGACCGCGCGGCACCATCACCCTGCGCACCGGCACGGCGGCCTCCGGCGCCGAGGTATGGGTGGAGGTGGCGGACACCGGCAAGGGCATCCCCGAGGAGATCCTGGGGCGCATCTTCGACCCCTTCTTCACCACCAAGCCGGTCGGCCAGGGCACCGGCCTGGGCCTGTCGCTGGCCTACAGCATCGTCCAGAAACACAACGGCCGCCTGGAGGTGCAAAGCACCGTCGGCCGGGGCACGAGCTTCCGCATCACCCTGCCCATCCACCATGTCGCGCGCGGCGCATCCCCCATCAGCGGGGAGGCGCACGTCCACTAGAGAGAGGGAGAGAGACCATGCACAGCGGCCAATATCTCTGGCGCCAGGGGGAGGGCTGGCACCCCTCCACGCCCCCCCTGGCGGACGCGCATCTGGTACTGGTGTTCGGCGCCACCGACCTGCTCGACGCCGAGCGCTGGGCCGAACTGCGCGCGCGTCATCCCGGCGCCATCCTGTTCGGATGTTCCTCGGCAGGGGAGATCCACGGCGTCGAGGTGCACGACGACACGGTGACCGCGACCGCGATCCGCTTCGCCGACACGCCGCTGCGGCTCGCCAGCCAGGTCGTCGCGGAGGGTGAGGACAGCCGCGCGGTCGGACGCGCCCTCGCCGGGCAACTCCCCAGCACGGGTCTGCGCCACGTCCTCGTGCTGTCCGACGGCCTGCACGTCAACGGCACCGACCTGGTGGGCGGGATCAAGGAGGCGCTGCCCGCGGAGGTCGAGGTCACCGGCGGCCTCTCCGGCGACGGCGCGCGCTTCCAGCGTACCTGCGTGATCGCCGACGCGGCGCCGCGGGAACGACTGGTGGCGGCACTCGGCCTCTACGGCGAACGCATCCGTGTGGGCTACGGCTCGCTTGGCGGCTGGGATGGCTTCGGCCCGGACCGGCTCATCACCCGCTCGCAGGGTAACGTCCTGTACGAACTGGACGGCCAGTCCGCCCTCGGCCTGTACAAGCAATACCTCGGCGAACATGCCGCCGGCCTGCCCGCCACCGGCCTGCTCTTCCCGCTCGCGCTGCGCGGCAAGGCGGGCGAGGACGTGGGTCTGGTGCGCACCATCCTCTCGGTGGACGAGGCGGCGCAGTCCATGACCTTCGCCGGCGACATCCCGCAAGGGGCCTACGCGCGCCTGATGCGGGCGAACTTCAACCGCCTGGTCGACGGCGCCGTGGGGGCCGCGCGCGCCGCCAGGGGCACGCTGAGCGACCAGTCGCCCGAACTGGCGCTGCTGATCAGCTGCGTCGGCCGCAAGCTGGTGCTCAAGCAAAGGGTCGAGGAGGAGGTGGAGGGCGTCCGCCAGGTGCTGGGATCGGACGCGGTGCTGACCGGTTTCTATTCCTACGGCGAGATCTCGCCCTATGCCCCGACCGCCCGCTGCGAGCTGCACAACCAGACCATGACCATCACCACCTTCAGCGAGCCCTGAGCCATGCACCCCTTGCTGGAACGCCAGATCCACCGCTTTCTCGGCGGGCACGCCGACTCGCCCGAGCTTGCCGGCTTCCTCGCCGCGGTCGGCGAGGCGTATGAAAACGCCGACCAGGACCTCCACCTGGTCGAGCATTCGCTCGAACTCATGTCGCGGGAGCTGACCGAGCGCAACACCGATCTGCGCAACGAACTGGCGGAGCGCCAGCGGGCCGAGGAAGCGCTCGAGAGCCTGCTGTTCCTCCTCAGCACCACCCTGGAGTCCACCGCCGACGGCATCCTCGTGCTGGGCAAGGACGCGCGGGTGGTGCGCTTCAACCGGCGATTCTGCGAGATATGGCGGATCCCGGACGAGTCCTCCGCCGTCTGGCGACACGAACCCCTGATGCAGCACATCCTCGGGCAGGTCGCCGAGGCGCCGGAGTTCAAGTACATGCTGGAAAACCTGTGCGGCAACCCTGAAAAGGAATGCGACAACACCTTCACCTGCCGCGACGGCCGCGTGATCCAGTGCCACTCGTTGCCGCAGTTGCAAGGCGCGGAAAACGTCAGCAGGGTCCTCAGCTTCACCGACATCACCCAGCGCAAGCGCGCCGAGGAGGCCCTGCTGCGCGAAAAGGAAGAGCAGAAGAACCTGATCAGGAAGCTGGAGGAGGCGCACAACCAGTTGCTGCAGTCGGAAAAGATGGCCTCCATCGGCCAGCTCGCCGCCGGCGTGGCGCACGAGATCAACAACCCCATCGGCTACGTCAACTCGAACCTAGGCACCCTGCGCGGTTACGTCGACGCCCTGCTCGACGTGCTGGCCGCCTACGAGGCGGCGGAGCACCTGTTGCCGGAGGGCGAGGAGAAAGGCCGCATCGCCGCGGCGAAGCAGCATGCCGAGCTCGACTATCTGAAGTCCGACCTCGTCGACCTGCTGGCGGAGACCAACGAGGGCGTCACGCGGGTACGCCGCATCGTCCAGGACCTCAAGGAGTTCTCGCACGTGGACGAGGGGGAATGGGTGCTCGCCGACCTGCACAAGGGCCTGGAATCGACCCTCAACGTCGTCAACAACGAGATCAAGTACAAGGCGCGGGTGGTCAGGGAATACGGCGACCTGCCGGCCATCCACTGCCTGCCCGCGCAACTCAACCAGGTGTTCATGAACATCCTGGTCAATGCCGCGCACGCCATCGACAGGCAGGGCACGATCACGGTGCGCACCGGCACGAGCGGAACGGAGGTCTGGGTGTCGATCTCGGACACCGGCAGCGGCATCCCGCCACAGCTGCTCACGCGCATCTTCGACCCCTTCTTCACCACCAAACCGGTCGGCCAGGGCACCGGCCTGGGCCTGTCCATCTCCTACGGCATCGTGCAGAAGCACGGCGGCCGCATCGAGGTGGAGAGCGAGCCGGGCCGCGGCACCACCTTCCGCATCGTCCTCCCCATGAAACCCGAGCAGACCCAAGACCATGACTGAGGCCCCAGACACCTCCGCGCCCGCCACCCTGTTGTTCGTGGATGACGAACCCTCCATCCTCTCCTCCCTGAAGCGCCTGTTCCGTCCGCACGGCTACCGCATCCACACCGCCGAGGGAGGCGAGGCGGGCCTCGCGCTCATGGCGCAGGAACAGGTGGACCTGGTGGTCTCCGACATGCGCATGCCGGCCATGGACGGCGCCCATTTCCTCGAACAGGTGCGCCTGCGCCAGCCGCAGGCCATCCGCATCCTGCTCACCGGCTATGCGGACATCGAGTCCACCATCGCCGCCATCAACCAGGGGCAGATCTACCGCTACATCAACAAGCCGTGGGACGACAACGAGATCGTCATGATCGTGCGCGAGGCCCTGGAGCGGCGCCGCCTGGAACAGGAAAACGGCCGCCTCAACGCCGTGGTGGAGGCGCAGAACGCGGAACTGCGCGCGCTCAACGCCGGCCTGGAGCAGAAGGTCGCGGAACGCACCGCGGAACTGAACAAGGCCCTCGCCTATGTGAAATCGGCGCACGCCAGGCTCAAGACCGGCTTCATCAATGTCGTGCAGGCCTTCTCCGGCCTCACCGAGATGCGCGGCAAGAACCTCTCCGGCCATTCGCGCCGCGTGGCCGACCACGCGCGCACCGTGGCGCGCGAGATGGGGCTTGGCGAGGCCGAGCAGCAGAACATCGTGTTCGCCGCCCTGTTGCACGACATCGGCAAGATCGGGCTTGCGGACAACATCCTGGAGCGCCCGCTCGCCGCCCTCGACTCGCACGAGCGTGCGGAACTCATGCACCATCCCGAACGCGGACAGCAGGCCCTGCTGCAGATCGAACAGCTCAAGGAGGCCGCTCTCCTGGTCCGCCACCACCACGAGCTGTACGACGGCAGCGGCTACCCCGACCATCTGGCCGGCCTGGCGATCCCGCTCGGCGCGCGCATCCTCGCCGCCGTCAACGACTACGACGGCCTCATCAGCGGCATCCTCACCACGCAGCCGATGCGGCCGAAGGACGCCCTCTCCTATCTCATCGAGAACCGCGGCAAGCGCTACGACCCCGGGGTCATCGACAAGTACGTCCCTTTCCTGGCGGAACAGCTGAAGAACGTCATCGACGAGATCCCCCTGCGCCCCACCTCCCTGCAGGCAGGCATGGTGCTGTCGCGCGACCTCGTCCACCGCGACGGCTACATGCTGCTGTCCAAGGGCTATGTCGTCGACCCGGCGGTGATCCAGCAACTGGCCAAGATCGAGGCCACGGAACACCACCACATCATCGTCTACGTCTGCCGTCCCTCAGCCTGAGCCGCGCGCGGCCAGAACGGCCGCGCCGCGAGCAGGGCGCGCCAGGCCTTGCCGCCACTGCTGCCGTGCGCCGGCATGCCGGCGGCAAGCACGCCGGCGATGCGCCCGGCATCGAACAGGACCTGCGGCGAGCGGGTCCCCAGGCCGGTCATCAGCCGGCCCGCCATGACCGCGTCCTGGCCGGCGCCAAGCCGGTCCTGCAAGGCGGCGAGACGGCCGAGGAACTTGTCCGGACGGTCGAACAGGCCGGCGAGGGCATCGGCGGTGTAACGCATGCGCTTGGCGGCGATGCGCAGGCGGTGGCGCCGCAAGGCGTCCTGGTGCTGGAAATCCTTGCCGCGCTTGCACAGGCGCCGCCAGCGCGCCTCCAGGCACTCCGCCGCCCAGTCCGCGACGGCACCGCCGGCTGGCGGCTCGCCCGCCAGGTCGCGGCCGATCGCCAGCACCAGGGCGGTGAACCCCGCCCCCGCCACCGCGGCCTGCGCGCCGCCACGCGCGCGCGCGGCGGCGCGCGCCAGCTGGCGCCGCGTCGGCGCGCCCAGCGGCGCATCGGCCAGGGCCGACTCGACGCGCGGCAGCACCTCGGCGAGGAACACGTCCCAGTCGCGCGCGGCATTGAGCCCGTCCATCAAGGCCTTCAGCCCCTCGGTCCAGGCCGGCTCAGGCATCCCCAGTGTCGGCGCGAGGCCGGCGACGGCGCTCAGGCGCCGCGCGCCGACGCGCAGCTGGTGCAGGTATTCGTTCTCCTCCGGGGTCTGCAGGAAGCCGGGCACGTTGCCCACCATCTGCGCCAGCGCCGCCTCCGCCAGCGCCCGCCAGGCCTGGCCGGCGTCCGTGCAGCCGCGCAGGTCCGGCGCCACGGCCTTCACCGGCGCGGGCCGCACCGCCCCGGCCAGGGCATAGCCGCGCATCGCCTTGCTGCGCGGCTCCACGCCCATGGGCAGGTCGGCGAGCAGGGCCAGGGCGAGGTCGAAAAGGACGAGCGGCGGTCCCGATTTCAGCTCGATCTCCAGTTCGCACAAGGGCAACGCATCCGCGCCGGCGCGCACCTCGCCCTCGTCCAGGGCCACCTCCATGCTCGCGCCGTCGCGCTCGACCAGCCAGGCGGTGCGCCGGAAGGCGGTGGTGAAGGCGGGGCCGATCAGGCGCGTGTCGATGCCGTCGAGGTGGCGCAGGGCCTCGGGCGGCAGGCGGCCGAGGTCGTGGTGACCGCGCGGCAACTCGCACTCCCACTCCGGCCTGCTGGTCAGGGCGCCCACCGACGCGGCCTCCGCCTTCAGGGTCTGCAGCCACTGCCGCCCGGCCTTGCGCACGCGCAGGGCGACGCGGCGCCTCAGCAGATCCCAGGCGGGGGTGTCGAGATAGGTGCTGTGCAGCTGTTTGCGGACCGGCGTGCCACCGGCGAGGAGGGGGTGGCGGCGCAACGCGGCCGCGTCCTGCGGCGCGAGGGAAAGCTTGAGTTCGATTTCCATGCGAGATAGATACCTCCTGGCTTTGAAGGTAGCATCCCACAATCCGATCAGTGTTACAGCCCGCATGAGCCTGCCCCTGCCCGCCCCCGAACACCTCATCAACCGCGAACTCGGCATCCTGGAATTCAACCGCCGCGTCCTCGCCCAGGCGGAGTCGGAGGACACACCGCTGCTGGAGCGCCTGCGCTTCCTCTGCATCTTCTCCAGCAACATGGATGAGTTCTTCGAAATCCGCATGTCCGGGCTGAAGGAGCAGCTGCGTCTCAACCCCGGCTTCAAGGGGCCGGACGGGCTGAGCGTGCGGCAGGTCTACCGCCAGGTCTCCAGGGTGGCGCACGCCCTGGTGGCGCGGCAATACGAGCTGCTCAACAAATCGGTCCTGCCGGCGCTGCAGGACGAGGGCATCCGCTTCTGCCGCCGCACGCAGTGGAACGAGGCGCAGGCGGCCTGGATCAAGGACTACTTCTTCCGCGAGCTGATGCCGGTGCTCACCCCCATCGGCCTCGACCCCGCCCACCCCTTCCCCAACGTGCTCAACAAGAGCCTCAACTTCGCGGTCGAGCTGTCCGGCAAGGACGCCTTCGGGCGCAACTCCGGGCGCGCCGTGGTGCAGGCGCCGCGCAGCCTGCCGCGCGTGATCCAGTTCCCGCACGCCCTCTGCGCCACGGGGGATGCCGAGCCCGGCCAGGAGAACAACGTCGGCTTCGTGTTCCTCTCCTCCATCATCCACGCCCACGTCGGCGAGCTGTTCGCGGGCATGGAGGTGCAGGGCTGCTACCAGTTCCGCGTCACGCGCAACTCCGACCTGTTCGTCGACGATGAGGAGAACAAGAACCTGCGCGAGCAGCTGCAGGGCGAACTGCCGCACCGCCACTTCGGCGACGCGGTGCGCCTGGAGGTGGCGGACAACTGCTCGGAGGAGATGACCGAGTTCCTGCTTTCCCAGTTCGGCCTGGAGCGCGATGACCTGTACCAGGTGCACGGCCCCGTCAACCTGGTGCGCCTGATGCAGGTGCCCGACCGCGTCGAGCGCCCGGAGCTGAAATTCCCGGACTTCGCCCAGGGCATGCCCGCCGCGCTGCAGAAGGAGCCGGACATCTTCAAGGCGATCAGCAAGGGCGACATCCTCCTGCACCACCCCTTCCAGAGCTTCCAGCCGGTCACCGAATTCATCCGCCAGGCGGCGGAGGACCCGGACGTGCTGGCGATCCGCCAGACCGTGTACCGCACCGGCACCGACTCCGAGCTGATGCGCCACCTGATCAAGGCGGCGCAGCGCCAGAAGGAGGTGACGGTGGTGGTGGAGCTGCTCGCGCGCTTCGACGAGGAGGCCAACATCAACTGGGCGCAGAAGCTGGAGGAGGCCGGTGCGCACGTGGTGTACGGCGTGGTGGGCTACAAGACGCACGCCAAGCTGGCGCTGGTGGTGCGCCGCGAGCCGGGCGGCCTGAAGCGCTACTGCCACCTCGGCACCGGCAACTACCACGCCCGCACCGCGCGCCTGTACACCGACTTCGGCCTGCTCACCTGCCAACCGGAACTGTGCCAGGACGTGAACGACGTGTTCCAGCAGATCACCGGCCTGGGCGACGCGGGCGAGCACAGCCACCTGCTGCAATCGCCCTTCACCATGCACCCGCGCATGATCAAGGCGATCCAGAACGAGACGGCGCGCGCGCGCGCCGGCGAGAAGGCGATCATCGTCGCGAAGATGAACGCCCTGCTGGAGCCGAAGATCATCGCCGCGCTGTACGAGGCCTCGCAGGCCGGGGTGCAGATCGACCTGATCATCCGCGGCGTGTGCGCCCTGCGCGCCGGAATCCCCGGCGTCTCCGAGAACATCCGCGTGCGCTCGGTGATCGGCCGTTTCCTGGAGCACCACCGCATCTTCTACTTCTGGAACGGCGGCCAGGAGGACGTCTACCTCGCAAGCGCCGACTGGATGGACCGCAACTTCTTCCGCCGCATCGAGACCGGCTTCCCCTTGCTCGATCCGAAGGTGAAGCGGCGCGTCATCAACGAGGGCATCAAGCCCTACCTGAAGGACAACGTGCTCACCTGGGAGATGCAGCCGGACGGCAGCTACCGCAAGCGCACGCGGCGCGGTCGCGGTTTCGACGCGCAGGCCCACCTCCTGCACCTGCTCGGCGGCTGACCCGGGCCTGCGGGCGCCGCGGCAAAGGGCCTCAGGCCGCCTTGAGCCCCGCCAGCCGCACCGCCGGCGCGACGCTGCCCCAATCCTTGCGTTCCTGCTCCAGCGCCGCCTGGGTCAGCGGATTGGCGCGCAGCCAGTCCGCGGGCACGGCGAGCACGTATTCGCCGCTGCGCTCGCCGCCCTGGCACGACAGCCGCAGCCCCGCCAGTTCCACGTCGCGCCGCCCCTGGCTGAACAGCACCGCCAGGCGCAGGCAGAGGATGAGCGGCCAGTTGGTGTCCGACCAGGGCAGGCTGAGCTTGCCCAGGCTGCCGCGGCTGGCCCGCACCAGCGCCGCCAGGGCGACCTGGTCGCGGCGCGAGAAGCCGGGCATGTCGGCGTTTTCGAGGATGTAGGCACCGTGCTTGTGGAAGCCGGAATGGGCGATGGAGATGCCCACCTCGTGCAGGCGCGCCGCCCAGGCCAGGCGGTGGCGCGCCGCCTCCATGGGCTCGCCCACCGCCCCACCCACGTCCTGCAACAGCGCCAGGGCCAGCCTTTCCACGCGCGCGGCCTGGCGCCGGTCGACCTGGTAGCGACGCTGGAACTGGGTGACCGTGACGTCGCGCATGTCGTGCTCGTGCACGCGCCCCAGCAGGTCCCATAGGATGCCCTCGCGCATCGCCCCCTGGGCGATGGCCATGGACTCGATGCCCAGCTCCTGGAACAGCGCCAGCATCACGGTGAGGCCGCCGGCGATCACCGGCTGGCGGTCCGCGCGCAGGCCGGCGAGGTCGACGCGCGCCAGCGTGCCGGCCTTGATCAACTGCTCGCGCAGCCACTTGAGGCCTTCCAGGGTGATGGCGCCGTCGGAGAAGCCGTTCTGCGCGCAGATCTCGCCCAGGGCCTTGGCGGTGCCGGAGGAGCCCACGGCGGCCTCCCAGGCGCCGGCGCGGAACTGCGAGGCCACCGCCTGGATCTCGACCCGCGCGGTGGTCTCGGCGGTCCTGAACGCCGCCTTGTCGAGCAGGCCGTCGGCGAAGAAGCGCTTGCTGTAGCCGACGCAGCCCATGCGCAGGCTCTCCCGCTCGCGCGCCTCGTAGCCGACGCCGATGATGCACTCGGTGGAGCCGCCGCCGATGTCCACCACCAGGCGCGGCGTCTGCGTCAGCGGCAGGCTGTGCGAGACGCCCAGGTAGATGAGGCGCGCCTCCTCGCGGCCGGCGACGATCTCGATGTCGAAGCCCAGGGCCTCATGCGCCTTTTCCAGGAAGGCCGGCGCGTTCTTGGCCACGCGCAGGGCCGAGGTGCCGACCGCGCGCACCGCCTCCGCGGGCATGCCCTGCAGGCGTTCGCCGAAGCGCGCCAGGCAGCTGAGGGCGCGCTTCTGCGCCGCGGCATCTAGCTTCTTCGCCTCGGTCAGGCCGGCGGCCAGGCGCACCGGCTCCTTGAGGGAATCCAGGTAGAACAGCTGCTCGCCCTCCACGCGCGCCACTTGCAGGTGGAAGGAGTTGGAGCCCAGGTCGATGGCGGCAAGCGTCGGGTAATCCTGCATGACAGGCGGACTGAAACAATGGACGCGGGATTATCTGACAGAAATGTGACAGTCCGGAGAGGCGTCGTGGCGCCTCAACGCGCCACCCCGAGTTCCAGTCGCACCGGCACGACGGCCTGCGTGCCTGCCGCGGCCCCATTCGCAACCCCCTCCGCGACATCCACGCGGACCCGCGCCGCCGGCGCCCCGGCGGCGGCCAGGCCCCGCGCGATGGCCTCGCCGCGGCTGCGCGCGAGGGCGGCGAGGTCGGCGTCGGCCACCTCGACCCGCTCGAGCAGACGGGCATACAGCAGGGCGTGCAGATCGGCATCCTTGAGCCGCGCCAGCTCCGCCTCGGACAGCGGTTCCTGTTTCTTCAACAGGCCCTGCAGGCGCGACATCAACCTGCCGGCTGCGCCTTCCGGCTGCTTGCCCGGGTTCGCCTGCCGCCACTGGGCGCGCAGCGTGCGCCAGGCCTCGTCGCCGAAACGCGCGGCATAGAGGGCCTCCAGCGCTGCCTGGGCCTTCGGGCTGGCGGTGGAGATGGGTCCCGGTTCCTCGTCCTGCGCCAGCTTCAGGCCCATCCGCTCCGCCACCGCGCGGCGCAGGCGCGCCTCCTTCATGGCCGGGCGGTCGAGCTCGGCGGACCACGCGGGATGCACGGTGAGCGCCAGCCCGGGCCGCTTCCCGAGGACGGTGGCGATCTGTTTGAACTTCTCCCGCTCCGGCGGCGTGAGTCCCGCCTCGCCCGCCTCGAAGGCGATCCTCTCCAGCTTCTCGCCATCGCCGCCGAACAGGCTGGCAAGGGCGCGGAACGGCGCGGTGACGATCTTGGTGATGATGTTGCCGATGGCCTTCCAGATGATGCGGCCGTAGCTGAACTCGGGGTCGTCCAGGCTGCCGGAGACCGGCAGGCCGAGGTCGATGCGGCCGTCGCCGTCCTGCAGGATGGCGATCGCCAGGTCCAGGGGCAGGTCCTTGGCGGTGGGGCTCTGCACCCGCTCGCCCAGGGTGAGCTTGTCCATGACGATCTGGTTCTCGCCCAGGAGCTGCCTCTGCTTGAGCTTGTACTCCAGGTCCAGGGAGAGCTTGCCGGACTGGATCTTGCGGCCCACGAAGGTGGCGGTGTAGGGCGTCAGGCGCGTCATCTCGACGTTGCGGAACACCACCTTGATGTCCATGAAGCCGGTGGGATCGAACAAGTCCAGCTGGCCCACCGCGCGCGCCAGGCCGTGGTCGTCCACCTGGCCGTCCAGCTCCAGCTGCGCGGCGCTGCCCGGCTGCGTGGAGATGCCGTTGAACGCCCCCTTGAAGTGGTGGATGCGGGTGGCGAAGGGCAAGGCCAGCGAGAGGTCGGCGAAGTCCAACTCGCCGTTCTCGACGCGGATGCGGTCGATGGTCATGCGGGTGGCGGTTTGAGTGGGCGCCACCCTCCCCCCTCGAGGGGGAGGGGGTGTCTCCGTGGACGACGCCAAGTTCTGCGAGCCCCTCTCCCTTGAGGGGAGAGGGGTTGGGGAGAGGGTGGCCGCGGCGGCCTCGCCGCCGCGCTTCGTACCCTCCGATTTCAGGATCCTCTTCAGATTGACCGTCTTGTCCGCGTAGATCACCAGTTTCGCGCCCAGGCCGTCGAGCCTCAGCTCGTCGATGTCGAGGGCCTCGGGGCGATAGCTGACGCTGTCGCTGGACAAGCGCTTCCAGGCCAGGAAACGCTCGCCGCTTTCGCTCTCGCTGAGCAGCAGGTCCGCCACCTGGAAACCGCCCTCGAACCTGGGCTTGCCGTCGAGGCGCAGGCGCCCCTGCGCGGAGGCCGTACCGGAGGCCAGGACCAGGTTGGCGGCCTGGCCGACGTATGGCTGAGCGGGGCGCAGATCGAGGCCGCTGAGACGCAGGCGCAGGTCGGCCGCCGCCTTCGCGGGCGTGACCCGGCCGTCCGCCTGGAACGCCCCGCCCTGCTTCACGCGCAGGCTCAGCCTCACGGGCAGGGACTGCTTCAGGTCCTGGCTCACCCCTTTCACCGAGGCATCGATGCGCTCCAGACCCAGACGCACGGCGGGCTGCACGCCCTCGTCGCGCACATCGACGCGGAAACCGGCGAGACCGACGTCATCGATGCGGTAACGCCAGCCAGATTGGGGGCCCTCCTTACCTTCGGGCTTGCCGACAGCTGGCCTGGCGACCGGCTGCAACACCTCCAGCAAGGCAAGCCGCCCCTGGCGGTCGCGCACCACCTCCAGCCCGCCGCCGGTGAACGTGACGGCGCGCAGCGTGGCGGCCTGCTCCGCGAGGTCGACGCGGCCGTCCGCCAGTTCGATGCCGGCCAGGGTGAAGAAGGGCTTGCCGCCCTCGCCGCTCGCCAGACTCAGGTCGGCGAGTGTCACGTTCACCCCGTCCACCAGCGCGCGGGTCTGCGCGCCACCCACCTCGGCCTGCGCCTTGAGGTCGATCTTCACGCGGCCCAGGCGCGCGTCCAGTGGCTGGCGGAAACCGGCGTCGCGCAGGCGGATGGCGAGGCCGTCCAGACCAAAGCTGGCGAGTTTGATGCGCCAGGGTTCGCCATCCCCTCTCCCTTGAGGGGGGAGGGTGCCCGCAGGGCGGGAGAGGGTGGGTCTTTGCGTCTTCTGATCAGAGAGTGGCCCCACCCTCTCCCCCACCCCTCCCCCCTCGAGGGGGAGGGGCTTAACCCAGTCCTGCACATTCAGTCGTCCCGCCCGGTCCCGATTCAACTGGATCTGCCCACCCTCCAGGGCAATACCGCCTATCTCCAGGCTGCGCTTGTCCAGGTCGAAGCGGCCATCGCGCAAGGCCAGCTTATCCAGGCGCACGGCCGGTTCCTTGGCGGCCTTGCCGCTCAGGACCAGCTGCCGCAGCTGCGCGTTGATCTTGTCCACCACCAGGGAGAGCCGCTTGTCGATCCAGGACACGCGGTAGTCGAGCGACAGTTCCGCCTGCCCCTGCGGTGGCGCCATGTTCAGCCGGTCCTTGAAATAGGGCCAGATGCGGCTCAGGCGCACCTGGTCGATGCCCAGCCGGCCCGTGGCGACGGTGGGCGTCAGGCCCAGCTCGCCCTGCCAGCGGATGCGCGCGCCCAGGCGCGTGGTGGCGGCGAGGCTGTAGGCGCCCTTGTCGTCCGGCAGGGTGGAGAGCTCGTCCAACCTGAGGTCGATGGGATCGAGGCCGGTCTCGAAGCCGACGCGCCGGTCGGCCAGGTCGACGCGCCCCTTCTCCAGGGCGAAGTGGCGCACCAGCAGGCGCGGCAGGGGCTGGTCCGGCTCGTCCTCCTCGCTCTTGAAGGCCTCGATGAGGGCGCTCCAGTTGAGTTGGCCGTCGGCGAGCAGGGCGACGTTGGCGCGCGGCGCCACCAGGCGCACCGTCTCGAAGGTGTAGGCCCACTTGAACAGGCTGGCGGTCTCGAAGTCGACGAACAGCTCGTCGAAGGCGAGCAGCGGCTTGCCGTCCGGCTCCGTCAGCTTGAGGCCGCGCACGCGCAGCGACAGCGCAAGGGGGTCGAATTTCGCGGCATCGATGACCAGGTGGTGTCGGCTCTTGTCGGCGACGATCTTGGGCGCCAACCATTTCACCAGCGGCTCGAAACCGAACCAGCCGAACAGGAGATACGTCACGACCAGACCGAGGGCGACCTTGACCGGGGTCTTGACCAGCCATGCGCGCAGCTTCGCCAACATGACGCCTCCTTTGCCGGGGTGTTATCCGAAGAATAGATAGGCCGTGGCGACCGCGGCGGCGAATCCGCCCAGGTCGGCGACCAGCCCCCCCGCCACGGCGTGGCGCACGCGCTTGATGCCGACCGCGCCGAAGTACACCGCCAGGACGTAAAAGGTGGTCTCGGTGCTGCCCTGGACGATGCTCGCCAGGCGCCCCGCGAAGGAGTCGGCGCCGCTGGCCTGCATGGTCTCCACCATCATGGCGCGCGCGCCGGAACCGGAGAGCGGCTTCATCAGCATGGTCGGCAGGCCGTCCACCCAGGCGGCGTCATAGCCCAGGGCCAGCACCAGGCCGCGCACCCCTTCCACGAAGGCCGGCAGGGCGCCGCTGGCGCGCAGCATGCCGATCGCCACCAGCATCGCCACCAGGTAGGGGATGATGGTGACGGCGGTCTGGAAGCCCTCCTTGGCGCCGTCGATGAAGGCCTCGTAGGCGTTCACCTTTTTCCACGCCGCGCCGAGCAGGAAGGTGAGCACCAGGGCGAGCAGGAGGAAGTTGGACAGGGTCGAGGACTGCGCGGTCATCACCGCCGCCGGCAGCTGCGCGAAGTACCACGCCAGCCCGCCCACCACCGCGGTGATGCCGCCCAGCCAGGCCAGCACCACGCCGTCCAGGCGGATGCGCTGCACCGTGGAGACGAACAGGAAGCCCGCGAGGGTGGAGCAATAGGTGGCCATGAGGATGGGGATGAACACGTCGGTGGGATCCTGCGCCCCCATCTGCGCGCGGTAAGTGAAGATGGTCACAGGCAGCAGGGTCACCGACGAGGCGTTGAGCACCAGGAACAGGATCTGCGCGTTGCTGGCGGTCTCCTTGTCCGGGTTGAGTTCCTGCAGCTCGCGCATCGCCTTCAGGCCCATGGGCGTGGCGGCGTTGTCCAGGCCCAGCACGTTGGCCGCCATGTTCATGGTGATGGAGCCGAGCGCCGGATGGCCTTTCGGCACATCCGGGAACAGGCGCGCGAACAGCGGCGCCAGCCAGCGGCCCAGGCGGTCGAGGAAGCCGGCGCGCTCGCCCACCTTCATCACCCCCAGCCACAGGCACATCACGCCGGTCAGGCCCAGGGCCACCTCGAAGGCGGTCTTCGCGGCGTCGAACGAGGCCTTCATCACGGTGCCGAAGATGGCCTGGTCGCCGCCCAGGAACTGCAGGACGGAGGCGCCGAAGGCAACCGCGAAGAAGCTGATCCAGAGGGCGTTGAGCATGACCCGCTACAGGCTGCCCAGCCAGAGCAGCCCGAGCGCCGCGCCCCAGAGCAGGATGGCGCGCCAGACCAGGGCGACGACGCCGTCCATGGACTCGGCGTCAGGCGGCTCGCCCACGCCGAGCTCGGGGCGCAGCAGCTCGCCCTCGGCGAGCGTGACGCGCCCGCCCAGTCGCAATCCGAGGGCGCCGGCGCCGGCGGCGAGGAGAATGCCCTCGCCCTCCTCGCCCGCCCCGCCCCACTCGCGCGCCTGGCCGCGCCAGCACTCCAGGGCGTCCTGGAAGTTGCCGACGATGGCAAAGCTGAAGGCGGCGGCGCGCGCGGGCAGCCAGTCGAGCAGCCAGGCCGCCCGCGCCGCGACGCTGCCGAAGCGCGGCTCGGCATGCCACTGGTCGCGCGCGAGATGGCCGAGCAGGTAGAGGACCGCGCCCGGCGCGGACAGCAGCACGAACCAGAACACCACGCCGAACAGGCGCACCAGCGACTGGCGCAGCACCTCCTCGGCGGTCTGCAGGGCCACGTCTTCCGCGCCCGCGCCGACGATCAGGCCGGGGCGCCAGGTCGCGAGGATGGCCCTGGCGCGCTCCGTCTCGCCCGCCAGGAGGGCGCGCGCGACGCTCGCCGCCTGGTAGGAGGCGCGTCGGAAGCCGAGGCAGAAGTAGACCACCGCGACATCGAAGGCCCAGCCCAGGGGGCGCCAGACACCGTCGAGGAACAACGCCACCGCGCCCACGGCGAGGGCCGGCACCAGCACCCCCAGGCTCCAGGCCAGCAAGCCATGCTGCTCGCCGCCGGCATTGACGTTGTCGAGCAGCCAGACCATCCAGCGACGCGCGGTCTCGCGCGGCCGCACCGGCAGGTCGGGCTGGAAGCGTTCCCAGGCCAGGGCGGCGACCAGGGCGAACAGGCTCATCGCGGCGCGGTCCCCGCCGTGCCGTCCAGGGGCATCTCCACCGTCAGCACGCCCATGCGCAGCGGCGTGTCGGCGGCGGCATAGATCTCCACCGTCGGCATGGCGATGCCGCGGCCGCGCGTCTGCTGGTATTCGTCCAGGGCGGCGTAGGCCTTGCTCGGCGCGAGCAGGCTGCCGGCCTGGATGCGCGCCACCAGGACCGGGCGGGCGGGGATGGTCTCCTGCCTGAGCGGCGGCCGCACCTGCACGCCGGGCGGCAGGAGGAAGCCGGCGCGGCCCACGCGCTCGCCCACGTCGACGAGGTCCGGGTTGGAGTACAGCACGGTGATGGGCAGGCCCGCGGCGATCTTCTGCGCCGCCAGCTCCTTGGCCACCTCGCCGGCCAGCTCCGGCAGCTTGGAATAGTCGCCACGCTGCTCCAGATAGGCGTAGCTGTAGGGGCCGGCGACGCCCTCGCGGATCTCCACGGTACGGAAGCCGCCCCACCAGACGAAGATGGCCAGCAGGGGCAGGACGAAGGCGAGCAGGAAGGGGACGAGCGGGGCGAGAAACGGGCGTGCGTTCACGATGGGCGGGCACGGTTGATGACGGCGCAAAGATACTACATCGCCCCCGCCGGGGCCTTCCTATAATCCCCGCTCCCCGCAGACCGATACCCGCCATGACCGCCCGATTCCGCGCCCTCCCCCGCTTCCTCATCTGCCTGTTCACGGCCCTCTGCGCGCTCCCCGCCGCCGCCGCCCCCAGCTATCCGCCGGTCGGCGTTCAGGTACGCGCGGAGAAGCTGGCGGCGCACAGCTACTACATCCCCGGCCTGTCCGGCGCGGCCAGCACCGAGAACGAGGGCTTCATGTCCAACGCCGGCTTCGTCGTCACCCCCGCCGGCGTGGTGGTGTTCGACACCCTGGGCTCGCCCTCGCTGGCGCAGGAGATGGTCAGGCGCATCCGCGAGGTCACCGCACAGCCGATCCGCATCGTCCTGGTCAGCCACTACCACGCCGACCACTACTACGGCATGCAGGTGTTCCAGGAACTGGGCGCCGAGGTGTGGGCGCACGAGAACGGCCGGACCATGGGTGGCAGCGAAGGCCAGGCGCTGCGCTACGAGCAGCGCAAGACCATCCTCGGCAAGTGGATCAACGACGCGACCCAGCGCTTCCCCACCCCGGACAGGTGGCTGGCCGGCGACACCGATTTCGAGCTGGGCGGCATGCACTTCAAACTGCGCTTCGTCGGCCCGGCGCATTCCGCCGAGGACATGGCGATGTATGTCGAGGAGGACGGCGTGCTGTATGCCGGCGACCTGGTGTTCAAGGGCCGCGTGCCCTTCGTCGGCGACGCCGACTCGAAGCAGTGGCTGGTGGCCCTGGAGCGCTTGATCGCCTTCCAGCCCAGGGTGCTGGTGCCCGGCCACGGCGCCGCCTCCGACACGCCGCTCGCCGACCTCACCCTGACGCGCGACTACCTGCGCTTCCTGCGCGCCGAGATGGGCAAGGCGGTGGACGGGCTGGTGCCGTTCGAGGACGCCTACCTCGCCACCGACTGGTCGCGCTACGAGTTCATGCCCGCCTTCCCCGAGGCCAACCGCCCCAACGCCTACAACACCTATCTCCTCATGGAGAAGGAAGCCCTGGCGAAGTAAGCGGGCGCGCCTCCGCAATGGGGGCAGGGCGGCGCGGCGGACCCGCGCGGCCCGCGACCGCACGACGCCCACTCAGCCCGCTTGTGGTGTTAGCCTTCACCGGCAGTACAACACCACCAGGCCCCCGGCAGTGAAGGGAATATCCATGCCCCACGGTTTCCAGACGCCCCCCCCCGCTGCGCCCCGCGCGCGCGCCGGGACGCCGTTCCCGGAGATGGGGCGCGCCGGTCCTGCTCGCGCTCGGCCTGGCCTGCGTGGCGGTCGCCGCCTCGGCGCGCGAGGTGCGGGTGGGGGTGTACGAAAACACGCCGAAGATCTTCACCGACGCGCAGCGTCAGCCGGCGGGGATCTTCATCGACCTGCTGCGGGAGACCGCGGCGCACGAGGGTTGGCGGCTGAGTTTCGTGCGCTGCGAATGGCAGGCGTGCCTGCGCGAGCTGGAGGCCGGGAGGCTGGACCTGCTGCCGGACGTCGCCTATTCCGAGGAACGCGCGCGCCTGTTCGACTTCCACGCCGTGCCCGTGCTGCACAGCTGGTCGCAGGTCTACCGGCGCCCGGGCGTCGCCATCGAATCGCCGCTCGACCTGAACGGCAAGCGCGTCGCGCTGCTCTCCCAGGGCATCCAGCGGGACTGGTTCGCCAGCCTCGCCCTGAACTTCGGCATCCAGCCGCGGACCCTCCCGGTCGCCACGCTGGAGGAAGGCTTCCGCCTGGTGCGTGACGGCAAGGCGGACGCCGCGATCGCCAACCACTATTTCGGCGAGCGCAACGCCCTCCGCTTCGGGCTGCAGGAGACCCCCGTGCTGCTGCAGCCGGTGCGCCTCTTCTATGCGACCCCCAAGGGCCGCAACCCGGAGCTGCTGGCCGCGATCGACCGCGACCTGGCCAACTGGAAAGGCGACGGCCGGTCCGTGTACTACCGGACCATCAAGGCCTGGGCGGGGCATGTGGAGGCGCCCACCATCCCGCGCCATGTCTGGCTCGTCCTGGCGGCGGGGGCCGGGCTGATCCTGCTGCTCCTGCTCAACGCCCTGGTCCTGCGCCGGACGGTGAAACACAGGACCCGCCAGCTCGCGCAGCGGAACGCCGAACTGCAACGCCTGACGCAGCTGTACGCCGCCCTGAGCCAGACCAACCAGGCCATCGTGCGCTGCACGGATGCGGCGGAGCTGTTCGCGGAGATATGCCGCCATGCCGTCAACCACGGCGGCATGAAGATGGCGTGGATCGGCACCCCGGACCCGAGCAGCGGCCTGATCAGGCCCGTGGCCGCCTTCGGCGAGGGCAAGGAATATCTCGACGGCATCGAGATCTCCCTCGACACCGGCCACCCCACGGGACAAGGTCCGACCGGCACCGCGGCGCGGGAGCGGCGGGCGGTGTGGTGCCAGGACTTCGTCCACGACTCCCGGACCGCGCCGTGGCACGGGCAGGCGGCCAGGTTCCACTGGGGCGCCTCGGCCTCGCTGCCCATCCTCTGCAAGGGACGGCTGGTCGGCACCCTGACCCTCTACGCCGGCGAGGCCAACGCCTTCGACGCGCCGCAACAGGCCCTCTTGAGCGAGATGGCGTCGGACATCGGCTTCGCGCTCGAACGGTTCGAGGAACGCGCGGAACTCCTGCGCGCCGACGAGAACCTGCGCGTCAGCAACGAACGCCTGAGCTTCGCCCTGCAGGGTGCCAGCGACGGCCTGTGGGACTGGAACCTGGAGACCGACGCGGTCTACTACTCGCCACGCTGGAAGGCCATGCTGGGCTACGCCGACGACGAGCTGGAGAACGTGCTGGACACCTGGAAGCGCCTCGTCGACCCCGAGGCCATCGAGGGCACCCTGCAACGGGTGGAGGACTACTTCGCGGGGCGCGTGGACAAGTTCGAGGCCGAGTTCCGCATGCGCCACAAGGATGGCCACTGGGTGGACATCCTGACACGTGCGCAGATGGCCACGGATGCCGACGGCAGGCCCCTGGTGCCGCGGCGGCTGGTCGGCACGCACATGGACATCACCGAGCGCAAGCGGGCCAGCGAGCGCATCGAGCACCTCGCCCACTTCGACCAGCTCACCGGCCTGCCCAACCGCCATCTGCTGCGGGAGCATTTCAAGTTCGCGCTCAGCCTGGCGCAACGCAGCGGCGAACACCTGGCGGTGATGTTCCTCGACCTGGACCACTTCAAGCACATCAACGACACCCTCGGCCACAGCGTCGGCGACGCGCTGCTGATGGAGGTGGCGCGCCGCCTCAAGTCGGCGATCCGCGCGGAGGACACGGTGTCGCACCCGGGCGGCGACGAGTTCACCTTCATCCTGCCCGGCACGGACGAGAACGGCGCGGCGCTGGTCGCCAACAAGCTGCTGGAGGTGGTGGCCGCCCCCATCCGCGTCGAGGGGCAGGAGCTGATCGTGACGCCCTCCATCGGCATCGCCCTCTACCCGGAGGACGGCGCCGACCTCGAGACCCTCTCGAAGAGCGCGGACGCCGCGATGTTTCGCGCCAAGCAGGCGGGGCGCAACGGCTTCCGCTTCTTCACCCAGGAGATGCAGGGGCATTCCGCGCGCAACCTGCAGCTGTCCATCGCCCTGCGCCAGGCCCTGGCGCGCGAGCAACTGCAACTGCACTACCAGCCGCAGCTGGCCATCGCGGACGGCCGCCTCATCGGCGCGGAGGCGCTGTTGCGCTGGACGCACCCGGAACTGGGGCCGGTCTCGCCCGCCGAATTCATCCCCATCGCCGAGGCGAGCGGCCAGATCGTGCCGATCGGCGAATGGGTCCTGCGGACCGCGGCCACGCAGATGAAGGCGTGGATGGACCAGGGGCTCCCGCCGATGGTGATGGCGGTCAACCTCTCGGCGGCGCAGTTCCACCACCCCAAGCTGCTGCAGCGCGTGTCCGAGATCCTCGCCGAGGCGGGACTGGCCCCCGAATACCTGGAGCTCGAACTGACCGAGGCCGTGGCCATGGACGACCCGCAGGCCGCCGTCGCCATCATGGACCGGCTGCACGGCCTGGGCATCCGCATGTCCATCGACGACTTCGGCACGGGCTATTCCTCGCTCGGCTACCTGAAGCGCTTCAAGGTCCACAAGCTCAAGATCGACCAGTCCTTCGTGCGCGACCTCAGCGACGACCCGGAGGACAGGGCCATCGTCACGACCATCATCGACCTCGCCGCCAGCCTGGGCCTGGGCACCATCGCCGAGGGCGTGGAGACGGCGGCGCAGCTCGCCTTCCTGCGCGAGCGGGGCTGCGACGAGGTGCAGGGCTACTTCTTCAGCAAACCCCTGCCGGCGCCGGCGTTCGAGGCCTACGCCAGGCAACCGCGCTGACGCGGCCCTGTGTCACCATATGCGCGCCCCCGGCCCGGGGGCGGGCACCCCAGCGACGGAACCTGGTGACGGGAGAACGACAGCATGAGCAAATGGGTCTACGCCTTCGCCGAGGGCGACGGCAAGAACAAGAAACTGCTGGGCGGCAAGGGCGCGAACCTGTGCGAGATGACGCAGTTCGGCCTCAACGTGCCGCCCGGCTTCGTGATCAGCACCGAGGCCTGCCTGGCCTATCTGGGCGACCCCGCGCGCGCGCTGCCGGACGGCGTCCTGGAGCAGGTGCGGCAGCACATGGCGGCGGTGGAGGCGCAGTCGGGCAAGCGCTTCGGCGGCCGCGACAACCCCCTGCTGGTCTCGGTGCGCTCCGGTTCGGCCATGTCCATGCCGGGCATGATGGACACCATCCTCAACCTCGGCCTCAACCCCGACACCCTGCAGGGCCTGATCGCCCAGACCGGCAACGAGCGCTTCGGCTTCGACGCCTACCGCCGCTTCATCCAGCTGTTCGGCAAGGTCGCCCTGGGCGTGCCGGATGAGCTGTTCGACGCGGAGTTCGAGGCGGTCAAGCAGAAGGCGGGCGTGAAGCAGGACGTGGGCCTGTCGGCGCGCGACCTCGCGGAGATCGCCGAGCGCTTCCTCGAAGTGGTGCGGCAGCACACCGGCCAGCCCTTCCCCACCGACCCCTACGCGCAACTGGAGATCGCCATCAAGGCGGTGTTCAACTCCTGGATGGGCAGGCGCGCCGTGGACTACCGGCGCGAGTTCAGGATCACCCCGGAGATGGCCGACGGCACGGCGGTCAACGTGGTGGCCATGGTGTTCGGCAACATGGGCGACGCGGGCGAGAACTGGAGCGCCACCGGCGTCGGCTTCACGCGCGACCCGGGCACCGGCGAGAACGCGATGTTCGGCGAGTACCTGGTGAACGCGCAGGGCGAGGACGTGGTGGCGGGCATCCGCACGCCCCGGGCGGTGGCGGAGCTGGAGAAGGAGCGACCCGACCTGTACCGCCAGCTGGTCGAGCTGCGCGACCAGCTGGAGGCGCACTACCGGGAGGTGCAGGACTACGAGTACACCATCGAGAAGGGCACGCTCTACTGCCTGCAGACGCGCAACGGCAAGATGAACGCCACCGCCCTGGTGCGCACCTCGGTGGAGATGGTGAACGAGGGCCTGATCGACAAGCGCCAGGCCCTGCTGCGCATCCAGCCGGAGATGCTGGAGCAGCTGCTGTTCCCGCGCCTCGATCCGAAGGCCGGGGCGCAGGCGGTGGCGCGCGGCCTGCCCGCCTCGCCCGGCGCCGCCAGCGGCATCGCCGTGTTCGACGCGGACCGCGCCGAGAAGCTGGGGCGCGCCGGCGAGCGGGTGATCCTGGTGCGCGAGGAGACCAAGCCGGAGGACATCCACGGCTTCTTCGCCTCCCAGGGCATCCTCACCAGCCGCGGCGGCAAGACCAGCCACGCCGCGGTGGTGGCGCGCGGCATGGGCAAGCCCTGCGTCGCCGGCGCCGAGGGCATCCACGTCGACGTGCACACGCGCCAGGCCATCGTCGGCGACAAGGCCTTCGGCGAGGGCGCGCTGATCACCATCGACGGCACCAGCGGCAACGTATTCCTTGGCGAGGTGCCGATGATCGAGGCGGACTTCTCGCCCGAGCTGGACACCCTGCTGGGCTGGGCGGACGAAATGGCGCGCCTCAAGGTGATGGCCAACGCCGACACCCCGCACGACGCCGCGCGCGCCCTGCGCTACGGCGCCATGGGCATCGGCCTGTGCCGCACCGAGCGCATGTTCAACGCCGTCGAGCGCCTGCCCATCGTCGTCGAGATGATCGTCGCCGAGACCACGGCGGACCGCCAGGCGGCGCTCAACAAGCTGCTGCCGATCCAGCGCGAGGACTTCGCCGGCATCTTCAGGGCGATGGCGCCGCGCCCCGTGACCATCCGCCTGCTCGACCCGCCCATCCACGAGTTCCTGCCCACCGCCGACCAGCTGGTGGAGGAGCTGGAGCAGCTGCGCCACCTGCGCGACACCCTCGGCGGCATGCAGGTCCTGCATGACGCGGTGGACTTCATGTACCGCACCCGCGACACCCACCCGGAGGTGCGGCTGCCCGCCGACCCGGTGCTGGTGGACGAGGCGATCCAGAAGAAGGAGGCCATGCTGAAGAAGGTGCGCGCCCTGTTCGAGGTGAACCCCATGCTGGGCCACCGCGGCGTGCGCCTGGGGCTCACCTTCCCC
>JBFMHC010000025.1:0-169423 GCA_040751755.1 Pseudomonadota bacterium | reverse complement strand
ATGCAGATCCGCGCCATCCTGGAGGCCGCCGCGGCATGCCAGAAGGCCGGCCTGGAGGTCCGCCCCGAGATCATGGTGCCGCAGGTCTGCACCGCCGAGGAGCTGAAGAAGGTGAAGGCCTGGGTGGAGGACATCCGCGCCGACGTCGAGGCGGCGCACGGCGTGAGACTCGGCTTCAAGTTCGGCTCCATGCTCGAGGTGGTGCGCGCCTGCATGCGCGCCGAGCACCTCGCGGAACAGGCGGAGTTCTTCTCCTTCGGCACCAACGACCTGACCCAGGCCACCTTCTCCTTCTCACGCGAGGACGCCGAGAACAAGTTCCTGCCCATGTACAACCAGAGCCGCATCCTGCAGGACAACCCCTTCGAGGTGCTGGACGTGAAGGGCGTGGGCAAGCTGATGAAGCTGGCGGTGGACTGGGGCCGCGCCACGCGCCCGGACATGAAGATCGGCATCTGCGGCGAACACGGCGGCCACCCTGCCTCCATCCGCTTCTGCCATGAGATCGGCCTCAGCTACGTCTCCTGCTCCAGCCCGCGCGTGCCGATCGCCCGCCTGGCGGCGGCACACGCCGCCATCGCCGGCGACGGCGGAGACACGAGGGCATGAACGCGCGGCCGTAATGCCTTCCTGGCGGCATGGTCTTATATTACTTTCGATATAATCCGCCGCCATGCACCGCCTCGCCCACCTGACCGACCTCGCGCCGCCATGCGTCTGAGGACCCGCATCCTGGCCCCCTTCGCGGCGGCCATGCTGCTGCTCGCCGGGATCGTCGCGTTCGGCCTGCAGCGTCTGGGAGACGAGCTCTTGCGGGAGAACCTCGACGCCGAGGTGCGCATGGGGCAGCAGGCCATCAAGGCCACCACCGACGTCTACGACGCCCACATCGAGGAACTCGTCCACGGCATCACCGCGAACCGGGAGTTCGTCGCGGCCATGCGGGACGGCGACCGCGAGCGGCTGTATGCCCTGGCGCGCCCCTACCTGGAGGACTGGCAGGCGCATTCCCGCATCACCCATTTCTATTTCCACACCCCGGCGGGCATCAACCTGTTGCGCGTCCATCTCAAGGACAACCACGGCGACCGCATCGGCCGCCACTCCATGCGCATCGCCATGGCCAGCGGCAAGACCGGCATGGCCACGGAGATCGGCCTCACCGGCGAGTGGGTACGCCGTGTCGTCGTGCCCTGGCGGGTCGACGGCGCGCTGATCGGCTACGTGGAGCTCGGTGTCGACATGGAGCGCGTCTATGCCGCCGCCGCCCGGCACGCGGCGACGACGGTCCTGGTCCTGCTGAAGAAGTCGGCCATCCAGTCCCCCGCGATCTGGGAAAAACGCCGCCTGCAGCTCGGCCTTTCACCCTATGGCTGGGACACCCTGCCCGGCCACGTGGTGGTGATCCATCGCGGCCGCCCCCTGGACCCGGCAGCCCTGAAGGCCCTGCCCCTCGATGGAGGCGCGGCGCAGGTCGCCCGCGCGCGGGGCCTGTTGACGCACGTGCAGGCCCTGCGTGACGAGGGCACTGGCGCCACCGTCGGCGCCGAGGTGCAGCTCCTGGATACGTCGAGCATCCAGGACCGCGTCGAACGCGACATCGAACGGATGGTCGCCGCGGTGCTGCTCCTGCTCGCCCTCGTGGTGGCGGCCCTGCACGGCTTTCTCGGCCGCATCCAGCGCCAGCTCGATACGGAAGGCACGCGCCTGCAAGAGCGCCTCGACGAGAAGACCCGCGAGCTGCGGCAATACCAGGACCACCTCGAACTACTGGTGGAGGAGCGCAGCAACGACCTGATGCGCGCGCAGGCCGTGGCGCACGTCGGCAGTTGGACCCTGGACGTCGCCAGCGGCAGGCTCGACTGGTCGTACGAGACCTACCGCATCTTCGGCGTGCCCGCCGGCACGCCGATCAGCCTGGAGCAATTCCTCGCCCGCGTGCACCCGGAGGACCGCGAACGCGTCGCGGTGGCCTGGCGCACCGCCCTGGCCGGCGCGCCCTACGACATCGAGCACCGCATCCTCGTCGACGGCGCGGTGCGCTGGGTCCAGGAACGCGCCGAGCTGCAATACACGCCCGACGGCCAGGCGCTGCGCGGCATCGGCACGGCGCAGGACATCACCGAGCGCAAGCTCGCCGAGCTGGCGCTGCGCAAGACCGAGAACCGTTTCCGCATCATCTCCGCCATCACCAGCGACGTCCTCTACTCCTGCCTGCGTTCGGACGACGGCGAGTTCCGCATCGACTGGCTGGCGGGCAACGTGGAGCGCGTGTTCGGCCTCGATGCCGCGGCGGTGAAGCTGCGCGGCTGCTGGGTCGGCTTCGTCGAGCCGGAGGACCGGCCGCTGTTCAAGGCCAACATCACCGACCTGCTGCCCGGCCAGGCCAGCGACACCGTGCTGCGCATCCGCCACCATGACGGCACGCTGCGGTATGCGCGCAGCGTCGCCAAGGTCGAGACCGACCTCAACGACAGCACCCGGCACCGACTGTACGGCGCCCTGCAGGACATCACCGAGCGCAAGCGCGCGGAAGCGGAACTGGAGCGGCACCAGTACCACCTAGAGTCACTGGTCGAGGCGCGCACCCGCGAGCTGGTGGCCGCGAAGGCCGCCGCGGAAGCAGCCAGCAGGGCGAAGAGCGCCTTCCTGGCGAACATGAGCCACGAGATCCGCACGCCCATGAACGCCATCCTCGGCATGGCGCACCTGATCCGGCGCGCCGGCGTGTCCGCCGAGCAGGCGGAGCGCCTGGAGAAGATCGACATCGCCGGCCAGCACCTGCTGGAGATCATCAACGCCGTCCTCGACCTGTCGAAGATCGAGGCCGGCAAGTTCGCCCTCGATGAGACCGAGGTGCGGCCGGCGGCCATCGCCGCCAACGTCGCCTCCATCCTCGCGGAACGCGCGCAAGCCAAGGGCCTGCGCCTGCGCGTGGAGACGCAGGTGGGCGATGTCCGCCTGCTGGGCGACCCGCCCCGGCTGCAGCAGTGCCTGCTCAACTACGCCAACAACGCACTCAAGTTCACCGAGGCCGGCGAGATCGTCCTGCGCGTGCGCCTGGAGGCGGAGACGGCCGGGCACGCGATGGCGCGCTTCGAGGTGCAGGACAGCGGCATCGGCATCGCCCCGGAGACCCTGGAACGCCTGTTCGCCGCCTTCGAGCAGGCCGACAACACGACCACCCGCAGGTATGGCGGCACCGGCCTGGGCCTGGCCATCACGCGCAAGCTCGCGCGCGCCATGGGCGGCGAGGCGGGGGCGAGCAGCCAACCCGGCGCCGGCAGCCTCTTCTGGTTCACCGCGCGGCTCAGGAAGGCCCGGGCGGGGACCGCCGTGCCGGCCGATGCCGCGACCGGCTCCGCCGAGGCCATTCTGGCCCGCGAGCACCGCGGCCGGCATGTTCTGCTCGCCGAGGACGAACCGGTGAACCGCGAGGTCGCCCAGACCTTCCTGGAAGAGGCCGGCCTCGCCGTCGACACCGCCGAGGACGGCGCCGAGGCCGTGTCCCTGGCGGGCCAGCGGGCCTACGACCTGATCCTGATGGACATGCAGATGCCGGTCATGGACGGCCTGGAGGCCACGCGCCGGATCCGCGCCCTGCCCCAGGGCGCCGCGCTGCCCATCCTCGCCATGACCGCGAACGCCTTCGCGGAAGACAAGGCGCGCTGCCTGGAGGCGGGGATGGACGACTTCATTACCAAGCCGATCGACCCGGACCGCTTCTTCGACACCCTGCTCAAGTGGCTCGAACGGTCATAGGCGCTTACCTCTGAGGCGCGACTCCGCAAGCCGTGGGGCAGTGAAATGGGCCGTCAGCCCCGGGGCCCGACGTCCCAGATGCACACGCGGTTGCGCCCCTGCGCCTTGGCGGCGAGCAGCGCGTGATCGGACTGCTCCAGCACCTCCTCGAGCACCACGTCGCGCATCAGCAGCGCGACCCCGAAGGAGGCAGTCAGCGTCAGGGATTGCCCGCTGGGCAGGCGCACCGGCGTCGCCATGAGTTTCTCGCGCAGCCGGTTGAGCAGCGCCTCGGCCTGCGCCAGGTCGGTATTCGGCAACAGGATGAGGAATTCCTCGCCGCCGAAGCGGCACACGCTGTCATAGCTGCGCAATTCCTCACGCACCACGCCGACCACCGCTTGCAGGACCTCGTCCCCCGCGTGGTGGCCATGCGTATCGTTCACCTGCTTGAAGTGGTCCAGATCCATCATGCACAGGGCGCAAGGCTGGCCACCGCGCTGCGTTCGCTCCATCTCCTCGGTGAGCTTCATGGCCATGGCATAGCGGTTCCAGGCGCCGGTCAGTTGATCCACGGTGCAGACCTGGCTGATGAGCTGGAACTGGTAGTTGCGCACATCCTGTTTGAACTGGATCGCCAGATCCATGAAGCGTTCGTAGTCATGCAATTGCACGTGCTGCTCGGCGTCGTGGTTGCCCAGCATGACCCGGGCCGCATCGTGCATGTCCTTGTGTACCTCATGAATGCGCTGGCAAGCCGGGTCGGCGCGAAACTTGTCCATCGAGGGGCCATAGAACCACTGCCCGAATTCGCAGTGCCGGTGGGCATCCGACAGGGTGTTCTGGGCGTTGTGGGGCGTCTTGCAGATCAGGCTGGCGTGCAACTGCTTCAGCCAGGTGGTGTGCGCGAGGATGGCGCGGTCGAGTTCGCGCACCGCGGTCAACGCATCGCGGGTCAGGATAGTCTTGTCTGCTTTGACGAAGGACATCAGGGCCTCAATTCGGATTGAACATGCGGCATCGGCGGTACCGCAATTGAAGAAGCATCCGATCCCGGATGGATTGGTTGAATATAGTGGCCGAGGAAATTTTAGACACGATCCAAATCAAGGATTGCCCTAAATTCCACCCATGACATTAGGAACCATGCGGGGCGCAATTTCCGGTATCGCGCATTAACATGTGGGGATCGTCATCTCTTGCCCCATCCGCATGCCCATCCTCGTCGAACGCAACATCCCGCAGACCCGCCAGACCGAACTGGGGGTGCACGGCTGGCCCACCTGGAAGGACGCCGAGGGCGAGCGCACCCTGAGCTATGACGACGCCGAGCGGAGCTACTTCCTCGCCGGCCGCGCCACCCTGAGCATCGCGGGCGAGGCGCCGGTGACGGTGAACGCGGGCGACCTCGTCGTCATCCCCGCCGGCCAGTGCCGCTGGCAGGTGCATGAACTGGTGCGTCGGCACTATCGCTCGGACGCCCTGTCTCCGGCATGCTGCATCATCTGAACGAACCCCCTCTCCGCCCATGAGCCCAGACCGTCGCGACTTCCTCCTCGCCTCCGGCGCCCTCGCCCTCAGCCCCGTCGCCCGCGCGCAGACCACGCGTGCCCGCCCCCGCGTGGTGATCGTCGGCGCCGGCTACGGCGGTGCGGCCTGCGCGCGCTACCTCAAGCGCTGGGAGCCGCAGGTCGAGGTGACGCTGATCGAGCCGAACCCGAAATTCATCTCCTGCCCCATGTCCAACACGGTGATCGGCGGCATGAACCGGCTGCGCGACATCACCTTCCCCTACGACTACCTCAAGGCCCGGGTGGACCGCTTCGTGCCGGACACGGTGATGCGCATCGACCCCGAGAGGCGCACGGTCGCCACCGCCGGCGGCCACACCTTCGCCTACGACCGGCTGATCCTGTCGCCCGGCGTGGAGCTGATGTTCGACCAGGTGGAGGGCTACGACGCGGCGGCGCAGCAGGTGGTCAAGCATGCCTGGAAGGCCGGCCCGGAACAGACCGGCGTGCTGCGCAAACAGCTGGAGGCGATGCGCGACGGCGGCGTGTTCGTGATCGCCATCCCCATGGCGCCGTTCCGCTGCCCGCCCGCGCCCTACGAGCGCATCTCCCTGGTGGCGCAATACCTGAAGCGGCACAAGCCGAAGAGCAAGATCGTCGTGCTCGACGCCAACGACGGCATCGTCTCGAAGAAGGCGCTGTTCACCGCCGCCTGGGAGAAGTACTACGGCTTCGGCACGGACAAGGGGATCATCGACTACCGCCCCGGCAACCGCGTCACCGCGCTGGACGCGAAGGCGATGAAGGTGAGCAGCGAGTTCGACGACGTGAAGGGCGACGTCATCAACCTGGTGCCGCCCATGCGCGCCGGCGCCATCACCGCCGGGATCGGCGCGCGCACCGGCGACGACGGCATGTGGTGCCCGGTCGACTACCTGAGTTTCGAGTCCCTGAATGTACCCAAGGTGCACATCCTCGGCGACGCCATCCTCTCCAACCTGTCGAAGGCCGCGGCGCTCGCCAACAACGGCGGCAAGCTGTGCGCCTGGGCCCTGGGCGAGATCTTCGCCGGCCGCCAGCCCGACCCCGCGCCGGTGCTCACCAGCACCTGCTACTCGCTGGGCAGCGACCAGGCCGCCTTCCACGTCGCCACCGTGTTCCGCTACGACCCCGCCAGCAAGTCCATGGAGGTGCAGCCGGGCAGCGGCGTGTCCGAGCACGAGAGCGCGAAGGAGATGGAATACCTGCGCGGCTGGGCGCACAACATCTGGGCCGACACCCTGGCCCTGCCGCGCGGCTACCGCTTCACCAACCGTTTCTGATCAGGGCCGCGCCGGCGCCAGGCGCGCGCGCAGCTGGCCGCAGCCGCCGTCGATGTCCTGGCCGGCGGAATCGCGCAGGCGCGCGACGATGCCGCGCTGGTGCAGCATGCCGGCCAGCCTGGAGGCGTGCGCCCAGTCCGGCCGCTGGTAGCCCAGCTCCGGCACGGTGTTGTAGGGGATGAAGTTCATCATCGCGTACTTGCCGGCGAGCAGGCGCGCGATCGCCTCCACCTCCTCCTCGCCGTCGTTCACGCCCGCCAGCAGGGTCCACTGGTACTGGATGGGATAGCCGGTGGCGCGCGCGTAGCGCTCGCCCAGTTCCACCAGTTCCTCGGGGTCGATGCGCGGCGCGTTGGGCAGCAGCCGCGCGCGCAGCTCGGCGCGCGTGCTGTGCAGGGACAGCGCCAGGGCCGGCTTCACCTCGCATTGCGGCAGGCGCTCGAACACGCGCGGGTCGCCCACCGTCGAGAACACCAGGTTCTTGTGGCCGATGCCGCCCTCCTTGCCGAGCAGGTCGATCGCCTCCAGGACGTTGTCCAGGTTGTGCGCCGGCTCGCCCATGCCCATGAACACCACCTTCTTCACCGGCCGGCGCGCGCGCGCCATCACCACCTGGGCGACGATCTCGGCGCTGCCGAGCTGGCGCTTGAGGCCCTCGCGTCCGGTCATGCAGAAGGTGCAGCCGACTGCGCAGCCCACCTGGGTGGAGACGCACAGGCCGTCACGCGGCAGCAGCACGCTCTCCACGCCCTGCCCGTCCGGCAGCTCCAGGAGCAGGCGCGCCGAGCCGTCCGCGCCCGGCACCTCGGCACGCGTGCGCAGCAGGCCTTCCAGCTCCGCCATCAGCCCGGGCAGGGCCTCGCGCACCGCCTTGGGCAGGAAGTCCTCCGCCTTGCGATGGCGCGTGTCCAGCGAGGCGCGCTGGACCCAGGCGCGCAGCACGCGGTACTCGTGCCTGGGGTTGGCGCCCAGCTCGCGCAGACGTTCGCGAAGATCGGCGATGCGCGGGCGGGGTGGCAATTGAGGCGTTGCTCCCTCTCCCCTACCCCTCCCCCAGGGGGGGAGGGGAATATCTGCTCCCTCTCCCTCCGGGAGAGGGCCGGGGTGAGGGAGCAACGCATCCTGCCCCACCAGCTCGCCCAGCACCCTCTCCACCCTAGCGCCCTCCCCCGCCCGAGGCCTTGATGAGCACGCGGTCCATCCAGCGCGTGGAGAGCACGCGCCTGAGCCACCAGAACGCCACTGCCGGCACGGTGACCGGGTAGCGCGGCCGCGGGCGGGGGCTCTCCAGGGCATGCACCACCTTCGCCAGCACCGCCTCCGGCGGCAGGGTGAAGGGGGCGGCGGGGCCGGGCTTGTGCAGGCGCTCCAGCTGCCGTTCGTAGCTGGCACGGTGCACGCTGCCCTGCCAGTCGATGTGCCGCTCGAAATGCGGCAGGCAGTTCTCGCGGAAGCGCGAGGTGATCGGCCCCGGCTCCACGAGGCTGACGTGGATGCCGCTGCCGCGCAGCTCCTGGCGCAGGGTGTCGGCGATGCCCTCGAGGGCGAACTTCGCCGCCGTGTAGGCGCCGCGGTAGGGGAAGGCGGCGTAGCCCAGCACCGAGCTGTTGAAGACAATGCGGCCGTGGCCCTGGGCGCGCATGGCGGGGATGACGAGGTTGGTGAGCTCCACCCAGCCGAACAGGTTGGTCTCGAACTGCTCGCGCAGGGCCGCGCGCGTGAGGTCCTCGACCGCGCCCACCTGGCCGAAGCCACCGTTGTTGAACAGGGCGTCGAGGCGGCCGCCGGTGCGGCCGAGCACTTCCGCCACCGCCGCCTGAATGCTTGCCGAGTCGTCGAGATCGAGGCGCAGGGCCTCGAAGCCCATGGCGGCGAGCACGTCCACGTCGTCCTGCCGGCGCGCGCTCGCGAACACGCGCCAGCCGCGCGCCGCCAGGCCCTTGGCGACGGCGAGGCCGATGCCGGAGGAACAGCCGGTGATGAGGATGCTGGGGTCGGTCTTCATGGCGCGGATTTTCGCATGGCGGGTGCTGCGCGCCCCACCCTCTCCCCTCTAGGACGAGGGAGCAAGGCAGGCACTTGGTTCCCCTCCCCCTCGAGGGGGGAGGGGCTGGGGGAGAGGGTGGAGCGTAATGCGGCGGGCCGCCGGCCCGCCCTGTACCATCCCCCCATCTGTCACCCCGGAGCGCCCGATGAACGCCCGAATGGAAGAACTCCTGCGCCGCATCCACGAGCTGGAGACCGAGGTCGAGGCCGACCTCGAGAGCAAGCGCGCGGAGTTCCGTTACCGCATCGAGAACCATCGCGTGCGCTTCGAGCGGGAGATGAAGGCGATGCAGCGGCGCCTGCGCCGGGGCAGCCTGAGCTACCTGTTCGAGGCCCCGGTGCTGTACGTGCTCACCGCGCCGGTGATCTACGCCGCCATCGTGCCGCTGCTGCTGCTCGACCTCATGGTGAGCGGGTACCAGCTGATCTGCTTCCCGGTCTACGGCATCCCGCGCGTGCCGCGCGGCGAGTATTTCGCCTTCGACCGCGGCCTGCTGCCCTACCTCAACTGGATCGAGCGCGCGCACTGCGCCTACTGCAGCTACGCCAACGGCCTGATCGCCTACGCGCGCGAGGTGATCGCCCGCACCGAGCAGTTCTGGTGCCCGATCAAGCACGCCCGCCGCCTGGCACAGACCCACGAGCGCTACCACCAATTCTTCGACTACGGCGACGGCGAGCGCTACCGCGCCGAACTGGAGCGCCTGCGCAGGGCATACCCGGACCGCTGAACGCCACATGCACCGCACCATGCCCCAAGCCGGGGCTGGGATGTTTTTCCGATTTTCAAGCGCGGGCCCGGCCAGTATCCTGTTTTCCCATCCGACTCCAGCCGCACGATCAGCATGGTTCCCAAGCCCGCCTCCCTCCGCATGAAGCCCCTCCGCGTGGGCAAGCCCACCACCGAACTCTATGAACTGCCCCGCCTGGGCATGGACGAACAGGCCCTGGCCCTGGATATCCGCCGCTACTACGGCAACTTCCTCGGCCGCGACCGCATGTGCCGCTCCACCCACTATCCCTACCAGGCCCTGGTCCTCGCCCTGCGCGACCGCCTGATGGAGCGCTGGAAGCGCACGCGCCACGGCTACGAGCAGGCGCAGGCCAAGCACGCCTACTACCTGTCGCTGGAATTCCTCATGGGGCGCGCCCTGGGCAACGCCCTGCTCAACCTCGGCCTCGACGCGCCGACCGAGGACGCCCTGCGCCGCCTCGGCCTCGACCTGGAAGAGCTGATCGACGTGGAGCCCGACGCCGGCCTCGGCAACGGCGGCCTGGGACGGCTCGCCGCCTGCTTCCTCGACAGCTGCGCCACCCTGCAGCTGCCGGTGATGGGCTACGGCATCCGCTACGAGTACGGCATGTTCCGCCAGAACATCGAGGGCGGCCGCCAGGTGGAGGAGCCGGACCACTGGCTGCGCGACGGCAACCCCTGGGAGCTGGAGCGCCCGGAGCACACGCGGCGCGTGCAGTACTACGGCCGCACCGAGACCTACCTGGACGCCGAGGGCCGCCGCCACAGCCGCTGGGTCGACACCCACGACGTGCTGGCGGTGCCGTTCGACACGCCCATCCCCGGCTACCGCAACGATACGGTGAACGTGCTGCGCCTGTGGAAGTCCGCGGCCACCGACGAGTTCGACCTGGGCGAGTTCAACGCCGGCTCCTACACCGAGTCGGTGGCGGCGAAGAACGCGGCCGAGAACATCACCATGGTGCTCTACCCCAACGACGCCAGCGAGAACGGCAAGGCCCTGCGCCTCAAGCAGCAGTACTTCCTCGCCTCCGCCAGCCTGCAGGACGTGCTGTTCCGCTGGGAGCTGCGCCACGGCCAGGACTTCAGCCAGTTCGGCGAGAAGAACGTGTTCCAGCTCAACGACACCCACCCCACCATCGCGGTGGCGGAGCTGATGCGCCTGCTCATGGACGAGCACAGCCTGGAGTGGGACGAGGCCTGGGCGATCACCAGCCGGACCATGGCCTACACCAACCACACCCTGCTGCCCGAGGCCCTGGAAAAGTGGCCGGTGCGCCTGTTCCGGCAGATGCTGCCGCGCCTGCTGGAGATCATCTACGAGATCAACGCCCGCTTCCTCACCGAGGTGGCGCGCCGCTGGCCGGGGGACGGCGCGCGCCTGGCGCGCATGTCGCTGATCGAGGAAGGCCACGAGCAGCAGGTGCGCATGGCCTACCTGGCGATCGTCGGCAGCTTCTCGGTGAACGGCGTCGCCGAGCTGCACTCCGACCTGCTCAAGCAGGGGCTGTTCCGCGACTTCTTCGAGCTGTGGCCGCACAAGTTCAACAACAAGACCAACGGCGTCACGCAGCGCCGCTGGCTGGCCGGCGCCAACCCCGGCCTCAGGCGGCTGGTCGGCGAACACATCGGCGAGGACTGGATCACGCGCCTGGACGCCCTGCGCGACCTCGCCGCCAAGGCCGACGACCCCGCGTTCCGCGCGCGCTGGCACGAGGTGAAGCGCGCCAACAAGGCCCGCCTCGCCGAGCTGGTGCAGAAGGACTGCAAGGTGACGTTCAACCCGGACGCCCTGTTCGACGTGCAGGTGAAGCGCATCCACGAATACAAGCGCCAGCTGCTCAACATCCTGCACGTCATCCACCTCTACGCCCGCCTCAAGGCCGGCGACACCGCCGGCTGGACCGACCGCTGCGTGCTGATCGGCGGCAAGGCCGCACCCGGCTACTTCATGGCCAAGCGCATCATCACCCTGATCTGCAAGGTGGCGGACATGGTGAACGGCGACCCGGACGTGGACGGCCGCCTCAAGGTCGCCTTCCTGCCCAACTACCGCGTCTCCGCCATGGAGATCATCGCCCCCGGCACCGACCTCTCCGAGCAGATCTCCACCGCCGGCAAGGAGGCCTCCGGCACCGGCAACATGAAGTTCATGATGAACGGCGCGGTCACCATCGGCACCCTGGACGGCGCCAACATCGAGATCCGCGAGGAGGTGGGCGACGCCAACTTCTTCCTGTTCGGCCTCACCGCCGAGGAGGTGGAGGCCACGCGCGCGCACTACGACCCCGATGCCATCATCGCCGCCGACCCCGACCTGAAGCGGGTCATGGCGCTGATCGAGTCCGGCCACTTCAGCCAGTTCGAACCCGGCCTGTTCGACCCCATCGTCCAGGCCGTGCGCAGCCCGCACGACCCCTGGCTGGTGGCCGCCGACTTCCGCGCCTTCGTCGACGCGCAGGCGCGCGCCGCCGCCGCCTACCGGGACCGCGAGCGCTGGACGCGCATGAGCATCCTCAACACGGCATACAGCGGCAAGTTCTCCACCGACCGCACCATGGAGGAGTACAACGCGGAGATCTGGCGTCTGCCCAAGGTGGCGCCCGAGAAGTGAGGCCCCCGCCGATGACGGCCCGCACCTCATGAAGGCCCGGCTCCACCTGGCGACCGGGGCGGTCCTGTGCCTGCTGTTCGCGACGGTGCTGTTCGGCGCCAAGGCCGCGCATCGCAGTTTGCACGCCAACGAGGAGATGCAGACGCACATCGTGCCCGCGTTGCGCTACCTGGAACAGATGCGCTTCGGCATCCTCCGCGTGGTGTCCTCCAGCTCCGAGCTGATCGTCGCCAAGCTGACGCAGGGCGCGGCGGCGGAGACGGATGAAGCGCCCACCGCGCTCGGCAAGGCCGCCGACACGGAGGCCGATCTGATCCATGAAGGCGACGAGGAATTCCGCGCCGCCCTGTATGCCCTGCGGGCGCTGTACGAACACGACGGCGGCAAGGTGCCGGACGCCTTCCGGATCGAGGCGATCGACGCGGCGCGCGACCGCCTGGTGCGGCAGGCGGAGCACATCATCGGCCTTGCCAGCGCCGACGCGCCCGTGGCGGAGATCGCCGCGGCCAAGGAGCGCTTCGAGGCCCTGGAGATGCAGGCCCTGGCGATGATCAACCTGGCCCTGTCGCAGGCGCAGGAGGCCGCCAACCGTGACTTCGAGCAGACCACGCAGGACATCACCGACCTGCGCAACGAGATCGTCCTGCTCGGCCTGCTGGGCATCGTCGTCATGGGCGCCTATTCCGTGTTCCTGATCCGCCTCCTGCAGCGCGAGGCCGATGCGCGCCTGCAGGCGGAACGACTGGCGCTCGACAACGCCCGCGAGGTGGAACGCCGCAAGCGCATCGAGGGCCGCCTGGCCGCGCACCAGAAGATGGAGGCCCTGGGCACGATGCTCGGCGGCATCGCCCATTCCGTGAACAATTTCCTCATGCCGGTGATCACCCTGAGCAAGATGCTCAAGCAGGACGCGCCGGAGGGCAGCGAGCAACGCGAGGACCTGGCGCGCATCCAGGCGTCCGGCGAGAAGGCCTCGCGCCTGCTCAAGGAGGTCCTGGCCTTCTCGCGCACCACCGAGACGGCCGCGTCGGGACATTGCGAGCTGGTGGGCGCCCTGCGCCGCACCCTCTCCATCGCCACCGCCACCCTCCCCGCCACCCTCGCCCTGCGGCCGCACATCGGCCTCGATGCGGCCTGGGTGCCGGAAAGCGAGGCGGACATCGACACCATGCTGTTCAACCTGCTCGGCAACGCCGTGGACGCCATGCAGGGGCGCAGCGGCGAGATCCGCGTCCACCTGGACCGGGTGCGGGTGGAGGACGGCCTCGCCGACGGCGTGCCGGTACGCCTGGAGGCGGGCGACTACGCCCGCCTCGGCATCGCCGACGAGGGCTGCGGCATCCCCGAGGACGTGCTAGACCATATCTTCGAGCCCTTCTTCACCACCAAGGCGGTGGGCAAGGGCACGGGACTGGGCCTGTCGGTGACCTACGGCAGCGTGAGCCAGGCGGGCGGCGACATCGTCGTGACTAGCCAGCCCGGCGTCGGCACGCGATTCGACATCTTCCTGCCGCTGCTGCCCGCGCCGGACGAGCGCGCCGCGCCGCCGGCGGCGTGACGGCATTTCGAGACGGAGGACGAGCTTGGCCAAGATCCTGCTGGTGGATGACGACGTCGACGTGCGCTACGCCCTCGGCAAATACCTGCACCGCGCCGGCCACCAGGTGGTCGAGGCGACGGACGGCGCGCAGGCGCTGAGCCTGATGGCGACGGAGGCGTTCGACCTCGTCATCACCGACATCGTCATGCCGGAGGCCGACGGGATCGAGCTGATCCTGGATATCGGCCGCAACACGCCCGGCCTTCCCGTGATCGCCATCTCCGGCGGCGGCCGGCTGGGGCGCGCGGAATACCTGGACATGGCGCAAGGCCTGGGCGCCACCGCCGGGCTGGCGAAACCGGTGGACCCGGACGAACTGCTGGCGCTGATCGACCGCCTGCTGCCGCGCTAGGCATCCGCGCGACGCCGCGCCCGCGCCTCCCACACCCCCACGGCGAGGGGGATGCCCAGCACCAGGGCGTTCAGCCCCAGCACCGCCTCCCACCCACCCAGCCGCCAGGCGTAGCCGCTGGCGGTGATACCCACCGCCCCGCCCACGTAATAGAACAGCACGTACAGCGCGTTGCCACGCCCGCGGCTGGCGGTGAGGCGGCCGTTCAGCGCCCCCGAGGCGGCGGCGTGGGTGGTGAAGAAGCCCGCGCAGCTGCCCAGCAGGGCCAGCACCACCACCGGCAGGCTCGGCACCAGCAGGCCGGCGAGCGAGACGCCGAACAGCAGCGAGCCGAGCACCAGGGTGCGGCCGCTGCCGAGGCGGTTGGCCAGGCGCCCGGACAACGGCCCCATCACCGCGCCGATCAGATAGGCGGTGTAGAGGAAGGTGATCAGGTTGGTGGAGGCGGAGATCGGCGGCTCGACGAGGTGGAAGGGCAGGAAGTTGAAGGTCGCCGAGAACACCCAGAAGGCGCCGAAGCCGACCAAGTACATGCGCAGGACCGGCGCGCTGACAAGCAGGGCGCGGAACCCCACCTCGCCCTGCGGGTGGTGGGGGCGCGTCCGCACCCCGGGCAGCCAGCGCGCCGCCGCCAGGGTCGCGACGGCCAGCAGCACAGCGGCGCTGACGAAGGCATAGCGCCAGTGCAGGGGCGGATGCAGGAAGCCGCCCAGCAGGCGCCCGCCCAGGCCCCCCACCACGGTGGCGGAGACGAAGGCGCCCATCGCCACGTTGAGGCGCTCGACCGGCAGGCTGTTGGCCAGATAGGCGGCGACGCAGGTGGTGAGCGCGGGGATGAACAGCCCCTGCAGGAAACGCGCCGCCACCAGCAGGGAAAAACTCCCGGTCGACGCGGCGAGCAGCCCGGCCAGCGCCACCATCGCCCCGCCGACCAGGAGCAGCGGACGCAGCGGGTAACGGTCGCCAAGGCGGCCGAACGGCAGGTTCGCGAGGGCGATCCCCAGCACCGTCGCCGACACGGTCAGGGACGCCCCCGCCGCGTCGACGCCGAACTCCCGCGCCAGCACCGGCAGCACCGGCTGGGTGAGATAGATGTTGGTGAACGCCGCCGCGACCAGGCCGAAGATCAGCAGCTGGGTCGCGTTGAAGGGACGGGGCGGGGTGGGCATGGGAGAGGTGTCGGGAGGCCCGGCGATGATCCGCACGGCGCCTCAGGGCTTTCCGTCGGCCTTCCCCCCTTGCTCGGCCACCAGGCCCCAGTCGCCCTCCTTGTACCAGTCCTCGCCGAGCGCCTCGATCGGGTGCTCGGTGCGTCCGGAACCGTTGCCGCACATGAGGTCGTGCGCCGGGCAATACTTGTCGCAGCCCCAGCAGATGCGCTCGGGGTGCTTGGGCTTGAGGGGGAATCTTTGCGCCATCCGCAGGCCACCGACTCGGCAAGACACGACACCCCTAGGATAGCGCAGGCCGCCGGGGCGCCGGCCACGACGTGCTCGGCTCAGCGCTTCGCGCCCATCAGCCTGGTGGCCTCCTGGATGTTGGCCTCGGCCAGCTTCGCGTCCATGGAGCCCGCGGGGGCGGCATCGCGCATGCGTTCCCAATAGCCGATGGCTGCCTTGAGATCGCCCCGCTCGAAGGCCTCGCTGCCGGCCAGGGCGAGGCTCATGGGGTGCCTGGGGTTGGCGGCCAGGGCCCGCTTGACCAGCCCGCGCGCGACGTCGTCCCACTTGCGCCCCTTGACGATCACGTAGGCATCCGCCCACTCCGCCAGCAGTGCGGCGTCGGCGGGCAGCAGGGCCGACGCCCGCTCGTAGGCGGGGAGCGCCTCCGCGTACTGGTGCAGTTCCCGGTAGGTGCGCGCCAGCAGCAGCCAGCCCTCGCCGTTGCCCGGGTCCTTCGCCAGCTTGTCCGCCAGGGGCTTGGCCAGGGACTTCAGGTCGCCACCGGAATTCGCCTGCTTGTCCGTTTTCATGATGCTGTCGAGCAGGGGCGCGGCACCCGGCTTGGCGGCCGTCGCCGCCGGCATGTCCATCGCCCCCTCCCCCTCCGTCCCGCCCTGCCAGGCCAGCCAGCCGAACAGCGCCGCGCCCAGCAGCAGGGGCAAGGCCCAGTAGCGGCGCGGCGCGGCGGGTGCGGGCGGCGTGGCGAGAAGGGCGGCATGCAGGGCCTCCTGGCGCCGCGCGAACTCGGCCTCGTCGATCTCACCGGCGGCGCGGGCCAGGAGGATGGCGCGCAGGGTCGCATCCCCGCCCCTGCCCGGTATCTGCCAGGGCCAGACGCGCGCCAGGACCAGGATGGCCAGCAACAGGGAAACGATCGCCAGGATGGAATAGAGGGTCACGTCGGATTCTCCAAATAACGCATGTGAAAGCCGCACATCCCGTCCGGGCCCTTATTGATAGTCCCAGCGGATGCCGAAGTAGATGTAGTCGCGCACCGTATGGTCGCTCAGGGTCGAAGTGGAATAGTCGGAAATCTCTCGCCCGATCTCGCCCTCGAAATACCAGTTGCTCTTCCATTGGTATGACAGGCGCAGGCTGGGGGAGAGGCGCCTCTGCCTGTCGCCGTTGTCGCTCTGCTGCGTGTAGTAGCGCAGGTTGATGTCCAGTTTCCACTTCTCCCCCAGGGGGCGCAGGTAGACGAGGCTGACCGCCGTGCCGGTGTAGGTGGGGGCGAGGATGTGGCTCAGGTTGCCGACGCCCACCGCGTTGGGGGCGAACAGGTTGTTGCCGATGCCCTGCACCGTGAACACATGGCTCACGCCGGAGCCCGGCATGGCCGCGGTGTCGATGACGCAGGTGCCGTTGATCGCGTCTATGGTGCCGACGCAGGCGCTCAGCATGGACAGGGGCAGCACCACCGTCACCGGCTGGGTGCTGCTGATGGAGGTGCGGCGGTAGTCCGCGCCCACCTGCCAGCGTTCCGACAGGGGGTGGGTCATGCCCACGGCGAACATGTCCGACACGGCGCTCAGGGCGATCGCCTGGTCGCGCACCAGGTCGATGCCCTCCACCGCCACCAGGTCGTTCAGGGAGACGCCCGGGGCGCCCAGCATGGCGTTGACCAGGCTGTAGGAGGGTGCGCGCCGGTGGTCGTAGATGAAGAAGTAGTTGTCGCCCCCCGCGCCCAGATAGTTGCCCTGGAGCAGGGCGATATTGACCCCCTTGTAATGCAGGTCGTAGTCGATCAGGCCATAGGCGGAGGCCTTGCCGTCGAAATAGCGCACCTCCGTGCCCACGGCGCGCCGGTCCCCGTAGCCGTCGAGGGTCTGCTCGATGGCATAGAGGCTGATCCCGGGCACACCGCTCTGCCCCAGCAGCTCGATGCTGCCGCCGTAGAACTTCTTGTCGAAGGGCGAGAGGAACTCCACCGCCTTGCCGTACACCGCGTGGGCGCGCCAGCGCGGGTTCAGGTCGTAGGCCCCGGAAACGCCGTCGAACCGGTCCAGCACGCCGCCGCCGTCCGGGTTCTGGCGTCCCACCCGGAAGGCGTAGCCCTTCGCCTTGTCGGTCCGCTCGAAATAGGCGGAATACAGGCGGTTGTAGCTGCGATCCGGGTCGAGGAAGTTCTGGTTGTCGGTGTCGCGCAGCACCACGCGCATGTCCGTGTCGTCATCGCGGCGCCGCGCGTTGAAGTTGAGGGAGGTGATGAGGGCGTCCTGGTCCACCGCGGACAGGGTCTCGCGGTTGAAGGTCAGCTCTCCCGGCGGCGGCGCCACCAGGGTCTCGATGGTGGACTTGCCCGTGTAGTAATAGCTGGAGACGCTGCCGTTGATCTTCCATTCGGCCGGCGCGCCCGGCTTCTTCGCGGCCTTGCGCGCCTCGGGCGCCCTGGCCGGCACGCCCCCCGCCTGATCCAGGGCGGCAAGCCGCGCGCGCACCCGCTCCGCATGGGCCCCCTGGGGGTAGAGCTTGAGGTAGAGCTGGTATTCCGCGCGGGCACGGGCCTGTTCTCCCTTCAGCTCGCGCGCCTCGCCGATCAGGGCCTGCGCCTCTTCCGTCAGGGCGTTCTGCGGCAGGCCCAGGATGCGGTACAGGCGGTTCGCCGCAGTCGCGCCATCCTTGCCGGCCAGGGCCTGGCGCGCCTCCTCCATCTCGCGCCGGGCCTTGGACTCGACCTCCTGCGGGCTCGGCGCGGCGGCGGGCTCGCCGGGCCTGGCGAGGGCCTCCGGGGGTGCGCTGGCCGCCGGCACACCCTCGCCCGGCGCGGGCGGAACCGTTTTGGCTGGAGAAGGCTCCGCGAGCGGCAGAGGGGCGGCGGGGATGGTGATGACGATGCTGCGGCCATCCGCCCCGGCGCGCACCTTGTAGCGGGTGGAGCGATCGAATTCCACCACCAGGCCGTCCTCACGGTGCTGGTAGGAGATTGCGGCCTTGGGGATGCGCCCGTTCTCGGTGGTCCACAGGGTTTCCTGGGTATAGCCCTGGGCATGGGGCGCGGCATCGAGCTCCTTGAAGAAGACGCGCAGCGTCTTGCCCTCGTGCAGCGGCACATGCCGGGTGTAGAGGATCTTGCCGGCGAAGTGCACGACGATGTCCGCCTCGGCCTCGCGCAATTCCACCGCCACCCGGTCCAGCACCTGCGCATGCGCCAGGCCCGGCGGGAACAGGCAGGCATTGGCCAGGAGGCAGGCGGCGGCGAGCTTCGCGGCCCGGCGTCGCAGCCCGGGCGCCGGGCCGGCCGGCGTGTTGGTCGGCGTCGTGATCAAGTCAATCCCACTTGCTGTACGGCTGGCCCTTGCTGCCCAGGGGCTTGTGGCATCCGCTGGTGGAGCAGTCCCTCGCCCCGGCGTTTTCGTGCCGGGCACGGTTGATCTTTTCCATGCTGCCCAGATAGGGCGAGGTGGAGTCGTGGCAGACCGCGCAGTTGGTCTGGAGCGTGCCGTGGTTCATCCGCTCCGTGGCGAAGGACGCGGTGCTGCTGTGGCACAGGGAACAGTTGTCGCCCAGGAGGCCGGCCGGGGTGGTGGTGGGGATGTGGTTGGCCGGCTTCACGGTGACGCCCGCGTACAGGCCGCCGTGGCAGGTCGCGCAGGTGCCGGGGGCGATGCCGGCGTGGCCGTAGGTGGTGGGCGACCAGGCGGTGTAGCTGTGGTGGCAGCTGTCGCAGGCCGCCGTGGTGGGCAGGTGGCTGGCCGACTTGGAGGCGATATTGGGATAGCTCGGGCTATGGCAGGTGGCGCAACTGCCCGCGACCACCCCCGTGTGGGCATAGGCGAGCAGCGGCAGCCAGGGCTGGCCGGTGCGGTGGCAGGAATCGCAGGATTGGCCGGTGGGGATGTGCAGCGCGGGCTTGCCCGTGGCGTTCACGCCGTTGTGGCAGGTCGCGCACTGGCCGGCCTGCACGCCCTGGTGCGCGAAGCTGGTCGGCACCCAGGCCGTGGTGGCATGGCACAGGTCGCAGGACTGGCTCGTGGCGATGTGGGTGGCGGGCTTGGCCTGCGCGTTCTGGCCCACGTAGGCGCCGCTGTGGCAGGTGCTGCATTGCCCGGTGGTGCCGGCGTGGCTCATGGCGGTCGGCGTCCAGGCCGCGTAGCCGGCCTTGTGGCAGCTGTCGCACTGGGCCGTGGTGGGGATGTGGCCGGCCGGCTTGGCGAGGGCGTTCACGGCCACGTAGGCGCCGCCGTGGCAGGTGGCGCAGTTGCCGACGGCGGTCGGGCCGCTCGTGCCGGCATGGCTCATGACCGCGGGCGCGAAGCTGGTGTAGTTCTTGTGGCAGGTGTCGCACTGCGCCGAGGTGGGGATGTGCGTCGTCGGCTTGCCCAGGGCGGTGACGCCGTGGCAGGTGGCGCAACGGCCGGCGGCGCTGGCGTCATGGGTGTAGGTCACCGTCGCCCAGCTGGTGGTGGAGTGGTGGCAGGTGTCGCACTGCGCCGCGGTGGCGACGTGGGTGGCGGGCTTCATCTGCGCGTTCACGGCCAGGTAGCCGCCGCTGTGGCAGGTGGCGCAGTTGTTGGTCGCGGCCGGGCCGGCCATGGCGCTGTGCATGGCGCTGACGCTGGACGTCCTGGGGGCGAAGGCGCTCGCCGTCATGGCGTGGCAGCCGTCGCAGGCGGCCGTCGTCGGGATGTGGCCGGCCGGCTTGCCCAGGGCCTGCACGCCGTTGTGGCAGGTGGCGCAACTGCCCGCCGTCACCCCCGTGTGGGTGTAGTTGGCCGGCTTCCAGGCCGCCGTGCCGTGGCAGCCGTCGCACTGGGCCGCGGTGGCGATGTGCGTGGCCGGCTTGGCCTGGGCGTTGGCGGAGAGGTAGCCGCCATTGTGGCAGGTGGCGCAGTTGTTGGCGGCCACCGGGCCGCTGGTGCCGGCGTGGCTCATGACGGCGGGCGCGAAGGCGACGTAGCCGCTGTGGCAGGTGTCGCACTGCGCCGTGGTGGGGATGTGGTTGGTGGGCTTGCCCAGGGCGGTGACGCCGTGGCAGGTGGCGCACTGGCCGGGCGCGTTGGCCGGGTGGGTGAACGCCACGCCGGTGGCCCAGGACACCGTGGAGTTGTGGCAGGTGTCGCACTGGGCGTTGGTCGCCACATGGCTGGCCGGCTTCATCTGCGCATTCTGCGAGACGAAGGCGCCGCCGTGGCAGGTGGCGCAGTTGCCGGTCGCCACCGGCGACACGGTCGCGGCGTGGTTCATGGTGCCGGGCGCGAAGCTGAGGAAGCCGTTGATGTGGCAGGCGTCGCACTGGGCGCCGGTGGGCACGTGGCTGGCGGGCTTGGCCTGGGCGTTGGCGGCGGTGTAACTGCCGTTGTGGCAGGTCGCGCACTGGCCGGCCGTGCCGGCATGGTTCATCGCGGCGGGCGTGAAGGCGGCAAACCCCGCGTGGCAGTTGTCGCACTGCTGGCTGGTGGGGATGTGGGTCGCGGGCTTGCCGAGGGCCGTGCCGCCGTTGTGGCAGGTGGAACAGGTGCCGGCGGCGGTCGCGGGGTGGCTGTAGACCGCGCCCAGCCAGGTGGTGGTGGACTGGTGACAGGTATCGCATTGCGCCGTGGTGGTCACGTGATTGGCCGGCTTCATCTGCGCGTTCTGCGCCAGGTAGGCGCCGCTGTGGCAGGTGGCGCAGTTGCCCGCGGCCACCGGTCCGGCGCTGCCGGCGTGGTTCATCGCCACGCTGGCGAAGGCCGTTGTGGAGCTGTGGCAGGTGTCGCACTGCGCCGTGGTGGGGATGTGGTTGAACGGCTTGCTCAGGGCGTTGGCGTGGGTATAGCCGCCGTTATGGCAGGCGGCGCAATTGCCCGTGGTGCCGGCATGGTTCATCTGCGCCGGATTGAAGGCGGTGAAGTTGCCGTGGCAGGTGTCGCACTGCAGGCTGGTGGGGATATGGGTGGAGGGCTTGCCCAGCGCGGCCGTGCCGTTGTGGCAGGTCGAGCAGCGCCCCGTCGCCGGCGGGTTGGCGGAGGCGTGGTTGAAGGTGGCCGTCGCCCAGGACGTGGTCGAGCTGTGGCAGGTGTCGCACTGCGCCGTGGTGGCCACGTGGGTGGCGGGCTTGCTCTGGGCGTTCTGCGAGACATAGGCGCCGCCGTGGCAGGTGGCACAGCTGCCCGCCATGCCCGTGTGGTTCATGGTCACGTTGAGGTTGAAGCTGGCGAACACCGAGTTCGAGTGGCAGGTGTCGCACTGCGCCGCGGTGGGGATGTGGGTGGTCGTCTTGCCCAGCGCCGTGACACCGTTGTGGCAGGTGGAACAGGTGTTCGTCGCGCTGGGCGGGTGGGTATAGGTGGCGCCGCTCCAGGACAGGGTGGAGGTGTGGCAGGTGTCGCACTGCGCGGTGGTGCTCACATGCGTGGCCGGCTTGGCCACCGCCCCGGCGCCCGTGTAGGCGCCGCTGTGGCAACCGGAGCAGGTGCCGGCCAGGCCGGCGTGGTTCATGTTCGCCGGCCGGAAGGCCACCGTCGTGTGGCAGGTGTCGCACTGCGCGTTGCCGGGGATGTGGTTGGCCGGACGCCCCTGGGCGTTGGCGAAGGCGAAGGCGCCGCTGTGGCAGGCGGAGCAGTTGCCCGCCGTACCGGCGTGATCCATGGCCGCCGGGTTGAAGGCCGTGGTGTTGTGGCAGCTGTCGCACTGGCGCGAGGTGGGGACATGGGTGGAAGGCTTGCCCAGGGCGGAGCTGCCGTTGTGGCAGGTCGAGCAGCGCCCAGCCGCCGCGGGCGTGGCGGTCGCGTGATTGAAACTGCCGGTCGCCCATGAGGTGGTGCCGGTATGGCAGCTGTCGCACTGCGCCGTGGTGGCGATATGGGTGGCCGGCTTGCTCTGGGCGTTCTGCGACACGTACACGCCGCCGTGGCAGGTGGAGCAGCGTCCCGCCATGCCGGTGTGGTCCATCGCCGCCGGGCTCCAGCTGGTGAAGCCGTTCACATGGCAGGTGTCGCACGAGGCCGTGGTCGGGATATGGGTCGTCGGCTTGGCCTGGGCACCGCTGAAGTTGAACGAACCGTTGTGGCAGGTGGCGCACGCCCCGGCGGTGCCGGCATGGTTCATGCGCGCGGGCTTGAAGGCCGCGTAGTTGTCGTGGCAGGTATCGCACTGTGCCGCGGTGGGAATGTGGTTGCTCGGCTTGCCGAGGGCGCTGACGCCATGGCAGCTGGCGCACCGCCCCGTCGCCGCCGGGCTGGCCGTGGCGTGGTCGAACGGCGCCCCCGCCCACGAGGAGGTCGAGGCATGGCAGGTGTCGCACTGCGCCGTGGTGGCCACGTGGGTGGCCGGCTTGGCGTGCGCGTTCTGGCTGACGAAGGCGCCGCCATGGCAGGTCGAGCAATTGCCACCGGCCATGGGCCCGGTCATGTTGGCGTGCATGGCGCTGACGCTGACGGCCAGCGAAGAAAAGGCGACGCCGGCGCTGTGGCAGGCGTCGCAGGAGGCGGTGGTGGGGATGTGGCTGGCGGGTTTGCCGCCGGCGCGGGCACCGTTGTGGCAGGTGGCGCAGCTGCCCGGCACCACCTGGGCATGGGAATAGCCGGCCGGGGTCCAGGCCGAGGTCCGGTGGCAGGAATCGCAGGCGGCGGTGGTCGCCAGGTGGTTGGCCGGCTTGCCGGTGGCGGCGATGCCGTTGTGGCAGGTGGCGCAGTTGCCTGCCATGACGCCCTGGTTGGGCAGGTGGCGGAAACGCGTCGGCGTCCAGTCCGCCTTGAGGTGGCAGGAGTCGCACGCCTGCGTGGTGGCGATGTGGGAGGGCGGCTTGCCGGGCGCCCTGCCGCCGATGGTATGGCAGAGGGCGCATTCCCTCGGGGTGCCGCGGAACAGGTTCTGGGTGTGGCAGGCCGCGCAATCGACGCGGACATGGGCGCCATCGAGGCTGAAACCGGTGTCGGCGTGATTGAACGAAACCGCCCCACCCGGCAGGGCCAGTGCCGGATCCACGCGCCCGAGCATGCCGAGACAGACGAGCACAAGCACCCATGCCAGGCGGAGCAAGACGCCCACTGGACGCTTTCCCGAGGAGGCCAACGGTTCGCTCTTCACGGGTGCGAGGGATTAACGACCGGTCCGGTCCGGCACGCAACACATGACAAGACAACTCGCTGTCGACCGCATCCCTACCCCCATGCACCTTTAGGTTGTTGTGCCGATTCTATACGTGTGTAATTTACACACGCAACCCCGTCAACGATCAGCGCCGGTATTTCTTCCAGTCGCTGGTGACATGACAGCGCTCGCATTGCTGGCCGAAGCCGCCGTCATGCACGTCGTCGCGGTCGTGGCAGGCGATGCAGTTGCGCCCGAGCTTGCGGCCGATGGTGGCCTCCGTATGGCAGTCCTCGCAGGCCAGGTCGGCATGGGCGCCATCCAGTGCGAAGCGCGTGCTGCGGTGATCGAAGTCCCAGGATTTCCAGGTCCCCGTGTAGTGGCAGGCCTCGCACTTCGTGCCATAGCGCCGCTTGTGCTTGTCGTTCGCCTCGTGGCAGCCGTGGCAGGTCAGCGCGACGTCGTGGTAGGCCGGCGTGGCGTGGCAGTTCTTGCACGGCACGCGGGCGTGGCTGCCGGTCAGGGGGTAGCGCGACCGGTTGTGGTCGTAGGGCACGCCCTGCCAGCGCTTCTCGTCGTGGCAGCTTTCGCACTTCCTGCCCAGCTGGCCCTTGTGCTTGTCGTCCTTGCGGTGGCAGGCGTAGCACTGTGCATCCGGCTTGTGCCGGTAGATGTCACCCAGTTCCGGCAGGTGGCAGGCATCGCACTTCACCTGCCGGTGCTTGTACCTGAGGGCGTATTTCGTGTCGCGGTCATGGCTGAACAGGCTGGCCTTCCAGTCCTTGCTGGTGTGGCAGGTCTCGCACTTGTTGCCATAGCGGCCCTTGTGGCCCTTTTCCTCATCCTGCTTGCGGTGGCAGGCCACGCAGGCCCGCTCCACCCTGATGTTCGCCTTCAGGCCGGAGACCCCGCCCTTGTGGCAGGACTCGCACTTGGCGTCGCGGTGCTTGTCGCGCAGGGGGAATTTCGTCTTGTCGTGGTCGAAGCTGGTGGTCTTCCAGTCGCGTTCGGTATGGCAGCTTTCGCACTTGTCTCCCAGCGCGCCACGATGGCCCTTCTCCCGGTCGTCCTGCTTGTGGCAGCTGACGCAGGTGGTGGTCCATTTCTGCTTGTACAGCGCCCCCAGTTGCGGCAGATGGCAGCTGTCGCAGCGTGTTTCGCGATGCTTGCCCTTGAGGGGATAGCGCGTGTCCGCGTCATGGTTGAAGCGGATCTCCTTCCAGCCCCGGTCGTTGTGGCAGGACTCGCACTTGCCGCCGTAGCGACCCTTGTGGCCCTTCGCCTGGTCGTCCTTGCGGTGGCAGCCGACGCAGGTCAGGGGCGTGTCCTGGTAGGTCTTGTCGACGTGGCAGGCCTTGCACTTCGCGTCCGCATGCTTGCCGCCGAGCAGGCGGAAACGGGTCTTTTCGTGGTCGAAGCGGGTCTCCTTCCAGTCGGATTCGTTGTGGCAGCTTTCGCACTTGGCGCCAAGGTGCCCCTTGTGGCCCTTCTCGAAGTCGTCGCGCCGGTGGCAGTCGTTGCACAGCTTCGGGGCCTGGCGGTATTTGCGCCTGGGCTGGTGACACCCCTCGCACTTGGCCTCCTTGTGCGCGCCATTGAGGCTGAACTCGGTCTGGGCGTGGTCGAAGGTCCGCTTGTCCAGGGCGGCGATCCGCGCCTCGCGCCCCTTGTGTTCGGTATGGCAGGACTTGCAGGGCTTCTCAGCGGAGCGGCCATGCATGCCGGTCCTGGCCTTCACATCCCGGTCGATGTCCTTGTGGCAGTCCAGGCAGAGGCCGGACTGGGCGGACTTGTCGAAGTGCTGGTGGCAGCGTTCGCACTCCAGCTCGTATTTCGCGTGGCCGGTGATGACCTTGCCGGGCAGGATCACCTTCTCGATCACGCCGGCCGATGCGCCGGCCGAAAGCAATGCGATCGTCAACAGGAAGAGGCGGAACAGCATGTCAGTACATGTGGACCGCGACGACATGGATGATTCCGCTGAGCAGGAGCAGGTACAGGAAGGGGATGTGGACGATGTGCCAAAGCGAGAACAGGCGCTCCCAGGTCTTCAGTTGCGACACGCTGACGACGGCGTCGAGGTAGCGGGTGATCTGCGCCTTGGCCAGCCGGTAGTTGAGCCTGGCCTCCTGGGGCGACAGCCTCCCCTCCTTGGCCAGTTGCCACAGGGCATGCTTCGCGTCGCGGCAGATCGAGCGGGCGAGCCTGCCGCCCCTGGCGCGCAACGTCATGAAATGCCAGAGCCGCGCAGGCAGGCCTGCCGGGGGCATAGTCGCGCCATCATGGAAGGATGTCAGGCGTGACTCGATGTCCGCCTGCAGGGAATAGACCGAACCGAGCCGTTCCATGCTCGCCTTGAGCTCCGCCTGCTCCTCGGACAGCGACAGCTGGCGGCCGTAGAGGCCTCGGTGCAGGTGGCGATAGAGGTAGCGCCCCACCAGGCCGCTGAACACCACCAGCAGCATCGCGTAGAGGGCCACGCGGGCGTTCATGGAGCCGATGCGGAAGGTGGAATGGAACAGGATCAGCAGCGGCCCGAGGATGCCCGCCATCATGTGGTACCTGAACCACCATTCCATGCGCCCCAGGCGTTCCAGGGCGCGTATCCGCTTTCGCAATGGGTAGCTCAGCAGGCTCAGCATCAGAAGCCCGCCCAGCAATCCCAGGTTGTAGCCCAGGTCCGAGCCAGCGTCATACAGGTGCCCCGCCCCCACCAGCCAGGCCAGCACCAGTACCAGGGCCACCAATACGCCCAGGGCGATGCGCCAGGCCCAGCCCAGCAGGCGGCCCGTGGCCGGCCGGGAGGCCATCCCTTCCACAGGCAGGCTCATAGTCCCAACTCCACCGTGCATGCTTCGTCTACCTCGCGTTGTAATGCCAGGGGCGGCGTCTTGGACAAGGCGTCCGGTCCGCCCGGACGCGCTCGCAGCCCATGAACATGTATTGTGGAATAATTACACACAGAGAATATCAAATTTACGGGCCCCACAAGCAGTGGAATGAACGGCCTGCTGTTTTCACCGGCCAACGGAGAGTTCGCCATGATGCATGTCGCCGGACCAGAGTCCGCAGGTACGCCAGAGGCGGGCCAGGCACGGCCGGGCGTGGCATTGCCCGTCCTGTTTGCGCTGATCGCGCTGGAACTGTCGCGCCATTCGGGCGGCTACGCCGCCTGGCCCCTGCTCGCCTGTATCGTCCTGGTCCTGGCCGTCTGGCTGGCCAGGCTCGGAGGCATGGGCTGGGCCATGCGATTCGGCGACGACATGGCCGATGCCGTGCTGCTGCTTCTCCTGCTCGGCTGCGTGCTTCCGGGCCTGGACGATGCGACGGCGCGGACGGTCACAGCCAGGCTGCTGTTCTGGTCACCCTTGATCTGTGCCTGGTGGGCATACCGGCATCGTCGGCAGCCTGCGCGCCTGGTGGGCAGCGTGGCGCTCCTGTTCGCAGGACTGCTCGTCGCCCACGCGGCCCATCCCGGGGAGCTGGGCGTGCACCTGCTGCTCGCCGGGCTGGGCGGCGGGCTGGTCTGGCAGGTGGCCGGAAGGACGCCGCCAGGGGACGAGCCCACGCACCAGAGCGCCCGGAAGGGCCAGCTCGATGCCATGACCAGTCTGCCCAGCCCGGAACGCTTCGAGGATGAACTGGCGCTCACCGTGGCGGTGGCGGACCGCTACCGCATCCCCTTCTCCCTCCTGAAGTGCGAGATCCAGGGACTGGCCGAGCACGCGGCGGAGGCTGGAGACAAGGCCGCGCTGGCAACCATCCAGAACTTCGCCTGGACGATCGCCGACGAACTTCGCATCGCCGACACCTTGTGCCGATGGGAAAACGGCAAGTTCTTCATCCTCCTGCCCAACACCGACATCCTCGGCAGCCGCAAGCTGATCAGCAGGATCCGCCGTGTCGTGCGGGAAAACCCGCTGCCCGGCAACGGCCCGAGCGAGATCCGCGTCGGCATCCACCAGCACCGTTTCGGCGACGATCCGATGACCACCTTCAGCCTGGCCGAGGCCGCCATGCCGCTGGAAGGTGCCCCGCACTCCGGCAACTGCCATGGCCTCGCGCCGCTTGCATAAAATGCCCTCCTCGCCGCCGCCCACTGACCCATGTCCGATCTCGTCTACTACCTGGTGCCCGTACTGCTGGCGCTAGGCGCCATCCAGCTGCACCTGTGGCTGCACAACCGGCGCTCGCGCGCCAGCGGCGCCATCCTCAAGGAGGCCCAGGAGGCGGGGCTGACCGAACCGCCCTCCCTGCATCCCCTGGTGGACCCCTCCCTGTGCATGGGCTCGGGGGCCTGCTCCCGGGCCTGCCCGGAGAAGGCCCTGGGGGTCATCGACGGCAAGGGCGTGCTGATCAACCCCAGCCACTGCATCGGCCACGGCGCCTGCGCCGCCGCCTGCCCGGTCGGCGCCATCCGTCTGGTCTTCGGCACCGCCAAGCGCGGCGTGGAGATCCCCCATGTCACGCCGGAATTCGAGACCAACGTGCCGGGCATCTTCATCGCCGGCGAGCTGGGCGGCATGGGCCTGATCCGCAACGCGGTACGCCAGGGGGTGCAGGCGGTGGGCACCATCGCCAGGCGCCCCCGCGGCGCGGCCGAACTCGACGTGGTCATCGTCGGTGCCGGTCCGGCCGGCATCTCCGCCTCCCTGGCCGCGCACGAGGCCGGCCTGCGCTATGTCACCCTGGAGCAGGAGGATTCCCTGGGCGGCACCACCTACCACTACCCGCGCAACAAGCTGGTGATGACCGCGCCCATGAAGCTGCCCATCGTCGGCGAGATCAACTTCCGCGAGGTCAGCAAGGAGCAGCTGATGGTGGTCTGGCAGGGGGTGCTGGACAAGGCCAGTCCCAGGATCCAGTTCAACGAGCGCATGGAGGAGATCGTGCGCGAGGAACAGGGCTTCACCGTCCGCACCGCCAAGGGCAGCTATGCCACCAGCAACATCCTCCTGTGCATCGGCCGCCGCGGCACGCCACGCAAGCTGGGCGCAAAAGGCGAGAACCAGCCCAAGGTGGTCTACCGGCTCATCGACCCCGAGCAATACGCCGGCAAGCACGTGCTGGTGGTCGGCGGCGGCGACAGCGCCCTGGAGGCCGCCCTGGACGTGAGCGAGGCCCCGGGCACCACCGTGACCCTGAGCTACCGCGGCAAGGCCTTCGACCGGGTCAAGCCGAAGAACCGCGCCCGCCTGGAGGCCGCCATCGCCGAGGGGCGCCTGCGCCAGATTCTGGAGACCACCGTGAAGGAATTGACCGCCGACCGGGCCTTCCTCGCCAAGGGTGAGGAGATGATCGAACTGGAGAACGACGCGGTGATCGTCTGCGCCGGCGGCGAACTGCCCACGCCCATGCTGAAGAAGCTGGGCATCACGGTGGAGGCGCACTACGGCACGTGAGGCCGCCCGCCGGGCAGTACCGGCCTCGGAACCAGCCGATGCACGCGGGGTGCTCAGGCCAGAGGGGGGGTGTCCGCCATCTACCATGAGCTGGCACAGGTCGGCGGACCTGAAACGAAAACCCCCGGCGGGCGGGGCCTGCCGGGGGTCGGGCGCGGGGTGTCGCTCAGGGCAGCATGTCGTAGCCGATGCGCATGCCGGGGTTGAGGGCGATGCCGGAGTTGACGCTGAGCGCGGCGGCGACGATCTCCTGCAGGTCGCCCATGATCGCCCCGGGAATGCTGGCGAAGGCCTGCTTCTGCGCCTTGGAGATGTCCGCGAACAGGGCGTTGAGCATGAAGTGCGGGTCGAGGTAGCTGACCACCAGGGTCTCCAGGCTGCCGTTCCTGTCCTGGTCGATGATCTGCACCGTGATCTCGCACGGCAGCGCGGTGACGTGGTCGAGGCCGACGCTCATGGCCATCTTCGCGTACTTGGGCGAGCAGGCCTCGATCACGTGGTTGCTGCCCGGCAGGGTGAGTGGCAAGGCGCGCGCGGAGCGCCAGCTGGAGCCGGGGCTGAGCAGGCTGTCGAGGGTGTTGCCGCCGCTGTCCACCACGGTCGGGTGGGTACCGGCACCGGGTTTGCCGTTGACGCTCATGGTGTTGATGATCGCCTGGGTCACCGCCAGCGACTCGGCCGGGGTGAAGGCGGCGCCGTTCACCTTGGTGTAGCCCATGTGCAGATAGGGCGACTGGTAGGGCGAATCGGCCACCACCTTCACCACCTGGTCCAGGCCCTTGTACTTGGGCCCCATCGCCTTGTCGACCGCCCTGGTCTTGGCGTCGAAGGCCCGCATGGCGCTCAGCACCACGGCCTGGATGTCCGACTTGACCTGCGGCGGCAGCTGCTGGATGGCATCGGCGAAGGCCGGGTCGCTCATCTCGGCGCTGAACAGCACGTCGGTGAAGAACAGCGAGAAGATGGCGTTGGGGTCGAGCATGTCGACGTAGATGTGCTCGTCGTCGTTCCAGATCGACACCTCGCAGGGCAGCGCGGGGGTGTGGCTGTAGCCGTTCACCACCTTCTTGCCGGGGACGATCTCGGAGATGCCCAGGGCCTGCTTGGCGAAGTGCTCGTTGCAGAAGTCGAGCACGTTGGCCTTCTTGGTGTTGGCGGCGGTCACCGTGCCGTCCGCCAGATAGGCGGGGTCGTTGGGGTCGATCGGCTCGGGCGAGGGGATCTCCAGGATCGCCTCCTTGATCTCGGTGTCGGTGCAGGTCTGCGTGGAGCGGCAGGCGGCGGAGGTGCCGCCCAGCACCCAGTCGCCGCCGTTGAGGCCGGCGTCCTTGGTGCGCGCGACGTAGTTCGCCAGCGCCTCGGCGGCGGCCTTCGCCTTGGCGTAGGTGGCCTTGTGGTCGACGTTGCCCTCGGCGTCGCGCACCACAGGCAGCTTGGCGATGCGGGTAAACGGGGTGACGGTGGGGAAGCCGTCGTGGCCGTAGGCGTGGCCCTTGCCGTGGTCGTGGTCGCGGCCGTGGCCGGCGAGCGCCGGCTGCACGCCCATGGCCAGTACCAGGCCGAGCACCGCGCCGCCGACGCGCATCTTGTTGATCCGGCCGCTCCGGGCGGCCGGTGCCTCATCGTTGCGTTTCTGCCACATTTTGCATCCTCCAATGGTTGGGCTTGGGTCTGGCCGCCACGCCGACAGGCAAGGTCCGCGCAACTGCTTGGAGGTGAAAACTAGGTGGCCGGGAGATGCCGATCCAGCCCTTTTTTCGTCGAAATTCGTACGTTCCCGTGCGCGATATTCGTTTTTATATTCAATGGTTTGCAAACCACTGCGGGCGGATTTGCACGAAAGGCGACGACGCCCTTTCGTGCAATCGCGACAAGCCCGCTCCGCTCAGCCCCGCAAGGCCCGGCGTTGGTCCAGGAGAAAGGGCCGGTCGATGTGGTGGGCCAATTCGTCCAGAACGCTTTCCGGGAGCCGCTGGCCGGCGAAATGCGCGCGCCAGGTTTCGACCACCCCGGCAACCCGGCGTGCCTCGGCCAGGGCATCGCGCGGGGCCAACCAGTATTGGGCAGCCGCGCTCAGCGCATTCTCGATGGTCGATTCCGCCCCGCGTCCGCCCACCACGATGGCCTGGCTGCCGAGCGACTGCCCCATGGGCAATACGTCGAAGGCCGGGGCAAGCGAGTAATACTGGTTCGGCAGGGCCAGGAGGGCATGGTTCCTTTCGTGGTCGTCGGTGTTGTCGATGAGGATGTTGAACACCAGGCGCCTGAACAGCTCATGCATCTGCGCACGGTGGGTGTCAGGGGCGCCCCGCCTGCGCAGCAGCAGGGCCAGGTTGGGATACGACAGCTCCACGCCCGCGGCCTTCAGCGCCACGTTGGCGGAGAGCGCGTGCAGGCGGCCGCTGCCTGCACGGTCGAAGCGTCGGATGGCCACGGCGATGCCATGCCCGAAGGGAATGGGCCGCGTCCGCGCAACGGTGATCCCGGCCTGGGCGGCCAGGGTCATGGCGGCATGCTCGATCAGGGGCTCCGCGGGCCGGTCCTCCTCAGCGAACTTGAGCACCCATTCCTCCCCGTCCAGCTGGAATAGTGCCTTTGGCCTGGCCCCCCCCATGGTGACGCCGGGGGCAAGCAAGCGCTTCTGGCGCTCGTCGACCGGCTCCCCGGCCAGGACCCGCCGCACCACGTCGTGCACGGCGCCGACGTCGGCAAGCCTGGGCAGGGGGCCGATCACCCGTGGCAGATAGGTTTCGGCCGAGGTGGAGACGCCGAGGGCGCCGAAACGGTCGTCGCCTGCGTAATACAGGAACTCCAGGAGCGATAGTCGCACTGGCCGGTCGAGCTGGCGAATTACGCGCTCTCCCCACCTGTCAGGCCTGGCGTCGTCCACGGCACCGGCGGCGGTGTCCTTTTCCCTGGGGAAGTGCTCGATGTCGTTGAGTGGCAGGTCCTCGCTCAGGGGGAAGCCATGCCGGATCCAGCCATCGGCGTAGCGCAGCGAGACGCCGCGGCGGTTCATGACCAGGTTGAGCTCCCCCACCAGGCGGGGCACCGCCGGGTCGCCCAGGTACCAGAGGTGGAGCGTATCCGGGGGCGTGGCACGCACGGTCATTCGGTCCCCGCCTTCCTTCCGCTCAGCGCGGTCCTGGCCTTGCGCGTCCGGCTTGCGCGCAGCCGGCTGGCCTCCCGGACGTCGGTCTCCAGGACCCGCAGGTCCTTGGCGGGGGCGGCCAGCTCGGCAAGCCCCCCGGACAGCCCAAGCAACCAGAGCGCGGTGGCGTACACCCCCATGCGCACCGTGGGGTCCCCCTTCTCCATGCGAATCAGCGTGGGTACGGAGACACCCAGGCGGCCGGCCCACTGTCTCTGGGACTCCTGCCGGCGCAGACGCGCCAGGGCCAATTGCTCGCCCAGGGCGGCCAGCGCGGCGGCGGCCTCCGGCGGCAGGACGTAGGTCGCTAAAGTGGCCTTCGACATAAAATGTGATTTAGCATGAACCCACAACAAGATAAACCATATGTTACGTCAATCTCAATGCAAGCCATCCCCCCCTACTCCGTCGCCTTCATGCCGGCGACCAGGCGGCGCAATTCCGCCAGGGCGTCCTGCAGGCGCGTGCGCTCGTCGGAGCCTTTTCGCCCCATCTGCCGGAGCACGAACTCGGCGGTGTCGATGACCCGCTGGGTCCGGGGGTTCCTGGGGCAGGTGTCGAGGTTGAGATATTTGTCGAGGGTGCGCGTGGTCGGCGTCGACTTGTCGATGTACACGGGCCAGATCTGGCTCGCCTCCGCGAGGTCGAGCTTGCTGCGGCCCAGGTCGCGTTCCCAGCAGGCCAGGGCGCACAGCATCACCTGCACCGCCTGCTCGCGCAGCGAGGCGCGTGCGGCGCCCGTCTCCGCCTCGCCGCCGAGCAACTCCGCGGCCGTGGGCGCGGAGAGGAAACCCGGCGCCGCGCGCGCCATCTCCAGGAGGCTGTTGAGCGACTGCTCCACCGCATGCATGCGCTGCTCGTGGCGCTGCAGGCCGTTCACCAACGCCTCCGCCGGCTGCGCTGCGCCATCGGCATCGAGGACGACGACATGGCCGCGCCCCTCGCGCGCATCCAGGGTGCGCACCACCGCGTCGCGCTCGACGCGCGCGCCGTCCTTGCGCAGGCAGGCAAGCCGCACCCTCGGCTTGCCTTCGGCCGTCGCCTCCGCCTGCCGCAGCAGGGCGCCGAGGTCGTCGACGAACACATCGCCCAGGTCGAGGTCGCCGATCTCTCCCGCCGTATAGCCGAGCAGTGCGAGGGCGCCGCGGTTGAAGTAGAGGGCCTCGCCCTCGCCGCCGAAGCAGAGGATGGCGCTGTCGTCGAGGTCGAGCAGGCGCTCCAGGTCGCGCGTGCGCATGCGCACCTGTTCGGTCATGGCATTGAAGGTGCGCGCCAGCACGGCGAAGTCGCGCAGGCCCGTGTCGTCCACGCGCAGGTCGAGCTCGCCGGCGGCCATGCGTTCCATGTCCCCGGCCAGACGGCGCGCCGGCAGGAACAGGAAGCGGTTGAACAGCCAGAGGGCGACCAGCAGGGTGGCGACGGTGAGCAGCAGGAAGCCGCCCACCGTGACCCAGCGCGTGCGCTCCATGCGCGCGTCCAGGCGCGCCACGTCCTCGTGGCCGACGATGCGGAAGGCCGGCCGGCCGTCGGCGGCAAGCAGGGTGTATTCAACCGGCAGGTGCCGGTCCGGCTGCTCGCGCGCGCCGACGACGATGGGGCGGCCGTCCGGCGTGTGGATGCTGATGGGGGTGCGCGTGATGGCGCCGATCTCCGGCAGGTTGTAGGCCGGATCGACGACGATCTCCAGATAGCCGAGCGGGTGCAGGCCGCCGATCGGCACCAGGGTGGAGTGCAGCGGCCCCTTCGACGAGAGCCACAGGGCGTCGGCCGCCTTCAGGCGTTCCACGCCGCTGCGCCGCGCCACGGTGGCGGCGAGCGACGGGGCCAGGGTCCGTTCCAGGCCGGCGATGCCGCGGCCGCTCTCGGCGAGAAAGCGCAGCTTGAGGTCGTGGACGCGGATCTTTTCCAGGTTGACGCTGGCGAAGCCGACGAAGCCGTTGACGAAGGGGTCGTCGAGCAGCGCCGCCAGGCGTTCTCGCCCGCCCGGCGCATCCAGGCCGCGCACCGCGTCGAGCAGTTCCGGGCTGTGACCGAGGCGCATGCCCAGTTCGAAGGTGTGGCCGCGCACCGCCTTCAGCACCTCCTGCGCCGCCACCTCGATCACGCGTGACAGGCTGTCGGCCTGGGCGTCGAGGGCGGCGCGGCGGAAGTAGCCGCCGGCGAGCAGGGACAGGATGGTGGCCACCACCCCCACCATGACGATGATGGCGACCGTGACACCGCGGATCGAGAGGCGCTCGACGCGCAGCAGATGCTTGCCCGTCACGCGCCGCGCCTCACTCGCCGACCGCCGGCAGGCGCTTGTCCGACCATTCCTTCCAGCCGCCGCGGAACCAGAAGACGTTGCGGTAGCCCCACTGCATGGCCTTCCGGATGGCGTCCGAGCTGCGCAGGCAACGCACGCCGTTGCAGTAGAAGATCAGCGGCGCCGCCTTGTCCGGGCTGATGCGCTCCAGGTCCTCGCGCCGCATGCCGGTGTTGAGCAGGCTGACGGCGCCCTCGATGTGGCCCTTGGCGTATTCCGACTTCTTGCGCGAATCGACGATCACCAGGCCGGGCTTGGCGAGGATGAGGTCGACCACCTCCTCGGCGCTGAGCACGACCACGCCCGGGATGCGCTCCGGCGCATGCGGTTTTTCCGCGGCCGCCGTCAGGCCCGGCAGGCACCAGGCGCAGCACAGCAGCCACAACGCGCCGAGGGCGCGGGTCATTCCAGACGGCATCGGGTCACCTGGGTTGGACGATAGCGACGCGAATGATGCGGGCAGCCGGGGGGCGTGGCAATGCCGGGCGGACACCCCTGCTAGATCGACGGCCGTACCTCGATGGCGATGCCGTCCAGTGTGGGCAGCCCAGGCAGACCACCCGCCACCGCCCCGGGCGGGCGGCAGACCTGCAACAGCAGGCGCCCCGCACCGCGCGCGCGCAGTTCGTCCGCCAGGTCCCGCAGATCGGTGTCCGCGAGGAGGTCCGGCGGCCAGGTGCAGCGCAGCTCGTGCGCCACCGCCGAGGCCAGCACCAGGCGCAGGCTCTCCGCCACGCGCGCGCCGCTGCCGGGCACGCCGGTGATGCGCGGGTAGGCGGCGAGCGGCGCCTTCACGTCGAGGCCGATCCAGTCGACCAGCGGCAGGACGCGCGCCAGGCGTTCCGGGTACATGCCGGCGCTGTGCAGGCCGACGCGGAAGCCCATGGCCCGCACCTCACGCATGGCCTCCTCCAGCCCCGCCTGCAGGGTCGGCTCGCCGCCCGAGAACACCACCGCGTCGAGCAGGCCGCGCCGCCGTTCCAGGAAGGCAAGGACGTCCGTCCAGGCATGCGTCTCCGGGCCGTCGGCGGGCAGCAGATGCGGGTTGTGGCAATAGGCGCAGCGCCAGGGGCAGCCCTGGCAGAACACCACGGCGGCGAGCAGACCGGGGTAGTCCGTGGTGGTGAAGGGGGTGAAGCCGCCGATGCGGAGCGGAGGCTTCTCCCTCTCCCCCCGGGAGAGGGCGGGGTGAGGGAACGACGTCTGCACCTCGACACAGTTTTGCATCTTCACAACGGGCTCCCTCACCCTACCCTCCCCCGGAGGGGGAGGGATTCACTCCCCAAGCCCGCAAGTCTGTTCCCGGAAGAACCGCCGTTCCGCGTATTCCCCCTTCTTGCCGGTGTTGAAGCTGGCCACCGGGCGGTGGTAGCCCATCACGCGGGTCCACACCTCGCAGGGCTGGCGCTCCTCGTCCCTGAGTTCGGTCTCGATGGCGTTCAGATCGGTCTGGTCGTTCATGGCGTCTCCTTGGTCAGGCTGCTTTCAGTTGGCGCTTCCGCGCCAGGATCTCCGCGTCGCACTTCGGGCAGAACGGGTGCTCGCCCGCGAGGTAGCCGTGCTTCGGACAGATGGAGAAGGTGGGCGTGACGGTGATGTAGGGCAGGCGGAAGTTGGTCAGCGCGCGTCTCACCAGGGCCTTGCAGGCCTCGACGCTGGAGACCCGCTCGTTCATGTACAGGTGCAGCACCGTGCCGCCGGTGTACCTGGCCTGCAGCGCCTCCTGCCGCGCCAGGGCCTCGAAGGGGTCGTCGGTGAAGCCCACGGGCAGTTGCGAGGAGTTGGTGTAGTACGGCTGCGCGTCCGTGCCCGCCTGCAGGATGCCGGGCCAGCGCTTCCGGTCCTCCTTGGCGAATCGGTAGGTGGTGCCCTCGGCCGGTGTGGCCTCCAGGTTGTAGAGGTGGCCCGTCTCCTCCTGGAACTGCACGATGCGCGCGCGGATGTGGTCGAGCACCCTGCAGGCGAAGGCGTGACCCCACTCGCTGGTGATGTCGTGCGCATCGCCGCTGAAGTTGCGCACCATCTCGTTGAGCCCGTTCACCCCCAGGGTGGAGAAGTGGTTGCGCAGGGTGCCGAGGTAGCGCTTCGTGTAGGGGAACAGGCCCTGGTCCATGAGGCCCTGGATCACCTTCCGCTTCACCTCCAGGCTGTTGCGGCCCATCTCCAGCAGGGCGTCCAGGCGCGCCAGCAAGGCGGCCTCGTCACCCTTGTGCAGGTGGCCCAGGCGCGCGCAGTTGATCGTCACCACGCCCAGGCTGCCGGTCTGCTCGGCGCTGCCGAACAGGCCGTTGCCGCGTTTCAGCAGCTCGCGCAGGTCCAGCTGCAGGCGGCAGCACATGGAGCGCACCATGTTGGGCTTCAGCTCCGAGTTCACGAAGTTCTGGAAGTACGGCAGGCCGTACTTGGCAGTCATCTCGAACAGGCGGTCGGCGTTCTCCGACGCCCAGGGGAAGTCCGGCGTGATGTTGTAGGTGGGGATGGGGAAGGTGAAGGCGCGTCCCTTGGCGTCGCCGGTGCTCATCACCTCGATGTAGGCGCGGTTGATCATGTCCATCTCGGCCTGCAAGTCACCATAGGCGAAGGGCATCTCCTCGCCGCCGATCACCGGGATCTGTTCCTTCAGGTCGTCCGGACAGGTCCAGTCGAAGGTGAGGTTGGTGAAGGGGGTCTGGGTGCCCCAGCGCGACGGCACGTTGAGGTTGTAGACCAGCTCCTGGATGGCCTGGCGCACCTGGTCGTAGGAGAGGCCGTCCTTGCGGATGAAGGGGGCCATGTAGGTGTCGAAGGAGGAGAAGGCCTGCGCCCCCGCCCACTCGTTCTGCAGGGTGCCGAGGAAGTTGACGATCTGGCCCACGGCGCTCGACAGGTGCCTGGGCGGCGCCGCCTCCACCTTGCCCGGCACGCCGTTCAGGCCCTCGTGCAGCAGGGTGCGCAGGGACCAGCCGGCGCAGTAGCCCGCCAGCATGTCGAGGTCGTGGATGTGCAGGTCGCCGTCGCGGTGCGCCTCGCCGATCTCGGGCGCATACACGTGCGAGAGCCAGTAGTTGGCCGTCACCTTGCCGGAGACGTTGAGGATCAGCCCGCCCAGCGAGTAGCCCTGGTTGGCGTTGGCGTTGACGCGCCAGTCCTGGCGTTCCAGGTATTCGTTGATCGACGAGGCCACGTCCACCAGGGTCTTGCGGTCGGCGCGCAGCTTGGCGTGCTGTTCGCGGTAGACGATGTAGGCGCGTGCGGTCGCAAGAAAGTTGGCGGCGATCAGGGTCTGTTCCACCACGTCCTGGATCTGCTCGATGGCGGGCGGCTGGCCATGAAAGCGATGGATCAGCACCTTGGTCGCCTGGGCGGTGAGCAGGTCCGCCTCGTCGGCCTCGAACTCGCCGCTGGCCTGGCCGGCGCGGGCGATGGCGGAACGGATCTTGGCGGCGTCGAAGGCGACGCGGCGGCCGTCGCGCTTGACGGCCTCGCGCGGCAGGGTCGCAACGGTTTGCGGGGGGGCAAGCGGGGTCATGCGGTCTCCTGGTGTTGTGGCGAAAACGCTATATCTAGCGATTCACAAAACTGGAGACAGCATAGGTAGCGTTTGAGCGTAAATCCACCCGGAAACGCCGGGCAAAGGGGGTACCCCTTTGTGGGTAGCCGCCCCTATGTCATGCCGGCGCAAGCCGGTATCCGGAAATATCCGCGCACGGGACCCCGGCATGCGCCGGGGTGACGAATGACGCAGCGGTTTCCTAGAACCGCCCGCCGTGGGCGCGGAACATGCGGCCCACGCCGGCGAGGTTGCGCCACAGCACCCAGGCCGAGGCGGCCAGGGCGAGGGCCCCCAGGCGCGCCAGCCAGGGGGCGAGGAAGGCCGTCGCCGGCAGCGCCGCGAGCAGCGGCGCGGCAAGCAGGGGCGGCAGCGCCGCCAGGTGCAGGCGGAAATGGCGCCGCGCGGCGGCCTCCGGCAACAGCTGCTTCATGTTGGGGATGGGCCCGCCCTTGGGCCTTTGCGCCTGCAGGTGGAACCAGGCGAGGAAGGGCACGATCTTGTACAGCATGCCCTCCACCACCGAGGCGGCGAAGCCGAGCAGGAAGGCGATGCCCAGGCTCGTCACGACGGCCTCCGGCAGCCAGGGCATGGCGGCCACCCCGAGCAGGCTCGTCGCCAGCATGCCCATGCCGAGGCGCCAGAAGTCCAGGGTCGCGTCGCCGATCCTGCGCCTCCGCCGCCGCTGCAGGTCGAGGGTCAGCCCGGCAAACGCCAGGCCGCCGGCCAGCGCCGGCAGCAGCGCAACGCCCCCCGTCCCCGGCCAGGCGGTCTCGGCGAGGCCGAAGCCGAGCAGACCAACGAGCACCAGCCAGGCCAGCCAACGCGTCGCCCACGCCGGGTAGCCGGGGGTGAGCTGCAGCATCGGCACCACCTGGTAGGCGAAGCCCAGCACCAGGAGGCCGATCCAGCCTCCCAGCCCCCAGGCCACGTGCAGATCGGTGAGACGCGCGAGATCCGGCAGGCCCCAAAGGCCCGCGAGCGCCCCCGCCAGCGCCAGCCCGAGCAGCACGGTGGCGGCCAGGGCCAGCCAGGCGAACCGGGTCGGCCATACCAGCCAGGGCTCGCCGGGGGCGCGTGCCAGCGCCGCGCCCACCCCCGCCAGCAGCGGTGCCAGACCGAGCGGCAGGAGTGCCATGGCCGCGTACAGCCAGGCCGCGTCCGCGCGCCACAGGCCGAAGGCCAGCGCAGGCGTGCCCAGGCCCACGCCCAGCACACCCAGCCACCCCAGCGAGCGCACCCACGGCACCGGCCTGCCCAGGACCACCGGCAGCATCTGCAGCACCGCCCCCAGCATCACCATGCCGAGAAAGCCCAGGGTGACGAGATGCGTGAGCGCCAGGCTGGCCGGCATCCAGCGGCCCGCCAGCCAGTCCGCCTGCGCGGCCAGGGCGAGCAGGGCCGTCAGCAGCAGGTAGGCCGGCGCGGCGAGGAAGAACAGCAGCGGCACGCCGAAGGGCGGTGCCTGTTCGTAGGAGAGCCCGATACCGGACATGGAATACGCTCGCGCCGGCGTGCGACCGCGAGAGGAAATGGACACGCGGCAACTATGCCGCGGTTCGCCGGCGCATGGGTTTGACCGATGTCATGCGGCCGCCGCGGCGCCGGCCACGTCAGGCGCGGTGGATCAACACCTCGCAAGCGCCGTCCGGCAGCATGCGCGCCTGATGGCGGTAGCCCATCTGTTCAAGGAGGGCATACAGCGGCAGCGGCTCGCGCGGCACCAGCAGGCGCAGGCGTTCCCCCTCCCCCATGCCTCCGAGCGCCGCCAGGGCCCGTTCCAGCGGCTCGGGGGCCTCCAGGTCGCGCGCGTCGACCAGGATCTCGCGCGTCATCCCGGCACGGCCTCCGACTGCTCGCGCATGCGTCCCAGCAGGTCCTCCGCCTGCGCGACCAGGACCTGGTCGCACATGCGGTAGAGGATCTGCCCCTCCTTCATGTTGTGCTGGCCCATGAGCATGAGCAGGGTCTCGGAGTGGCCGAGGTAGCCCTCGGCATCGCGCCGCCCCACGGCCGCGGACAGCGCGTCGAGCGCCTCGCGCATGCGCGCGTGCTCGTCGCGCATCACCCAGGTGGGGCCGCCGGTCATCCCCGAGGCGGTCTCGAAGGCGGGGAACAGGACCGCCTCCTCGCGCGCGAAGTGGCGCAGCGTGGCGTCACGGAAGGCCTGGAAGCGCGGCTCGGCGGCCGTCCAGTCGTTGGCCGCGACGGCGTTCTCGGCCTCGGCGAAGAGGTCGTCGCAGGCATGGTGGTCTTCGGTCAGGTAGTCGTTGATGGAGCGCATGTCGGTCCTCGATATCAAGTGGGGGGTCAATAGGCGATGCAGGATTCGCACACCGTGCCGGTGACGTCGCGTCGCAGGTGCGCCTCGCGCAGGGCCACGAAGGCGGGCGAGTTCCACGCCTCCATGAAGGACTGTTTGTTGAGGTCGCCCATGCTCCACTGCGAGGTGGCGTCGAAGCAGCAGGCGGAGAGCATGCCCTCGGCGGTGACGTGGCCCTCGGTGAAGGCGGACCAGCACGGCAGCGGCTCGCGCAGGGCGCCCAGGCGGCCCTGGTTGCCGGCGGTCGGGCGGTAGCCCAGCTCCTCCTCGCGCTGCGTCGCGAAGGCGCCCATGGAATACAGCGGCAGCCAGTAGTGCTGGTCGACGTAGGGGATGACGCGCGCCTTGAGCAGGGCCTCCATCTTCGCCAGCTGTTCGCCGTCGTAGTGGATGGAGGAGGCATAGAGGCCGGTCTTGTAGCCCTTCTCCTGGCGGATCTCCCAGGCCGACTTGATGTTGTCCAGGGCGCGGTGGAACAGCTTGCCGGAGACCGCCATGATCTTCTTGAACTGCTCCTCGTCCGCCGCGTTGCACGACCACTTGAGCGAGTCCAGGCCCGCCGCCATGCAGGCCTCGACGGCCTCGGGGAAGGACATGGAGGCGTTGGAGGTGAGGAAGACATAGGGCATGGCCAGCTCGGACTTGAGATAGCTGATGCAGTCCACCAGCAGCCGCGGGTTCATGAACGACTCGCCCAGGTAGAACACGCCGACCTCCTCCACGCCCGCCTCGCGCATCTCCCGGGTGATGCGCTTGAACAGGTTGAAGTCCATGTCCCATTTGGGCTGCTTCTCGCGCGTGCGCAGGGCGCAGAAGCCGCAGCGGTAGTTGCAGCGCGGCGAGATCTCGATCTTCACGCTCTTCGGCGCGGGCAGTTCCGCGTGCTGGTAGGCCGGGGGGATCTTGGTGATGGCGTCGATGCGGTCGGTGATCATGTGCTTCCTTTCGCGCGGGCGGTCAGGCGGGGTGTTGCGTGAGGGCGAGGCGGCGCAGGCGCAGCGCCAGCCCGCCGAGGGGGCCGGGCATCGCCTCGGCCAGGGCCTCCAGTTCCACGGAGTCGAGCATGTTCTTCACCGTCAGGCCCAGGTCGGTGTCGCCCTCGATCAGCAGGCGGCGGTTGAAGAACAGGGTGTCCGGGTCCTCCAGGCGCAGGGCCAGGCGGGCGAAGTCGGGCGCGCTGGCGGTGAAGGTCACGTCCGCGGGGCCGTCCCGCTCGGCGCGGAAACCGTCGGCGCGGACCGAGAAATGCAGGTGCAGGCCCAGGTCCTTCACCGTCACGCGGAAACGCCGGCCGCGTACGTGGTCCCAGTCCAGTTCCCGCAGGGTCGGCCAGGCGGCGAGGTTGGCGGCGGCGGCGAAGGCGCGCGAGGCGGGCCAGGCCGGCAGGGCGGCGATGACGCGGGCGAGGGGGCGGGGGAAGGCGGGGAGTTGCATGACGTGTCTCCGGTTGATTTAACGAAGATGGCAGGCTGCGCCTGCCTCACCCTCTCCCCTGCCCCTCCCCCCTCGAGGGGGAGGGGTGTGAAAGGCCTTGATAGGCCATGCCGGCCTCGCCCAGCCAGTAGCCGTCGCAGGGCCGGCCGGGCATGAGGCGGTCCAGGGTTTGCGTCGCGTCCGGCGCGGTGCCGGTTTTGCCACCCTCACCGTCGAGCAGGGCGCGGAACGTCTCCACCACCCGCTCCATGTGCCGCGCCTGCGGCGACAGGCGCAGGACATCGACGCCGGTGTCGCGCAGCTCATCCAGGCGGTGCGCCAGGTTCATGACCTTGGCGGACTGCGTCTGGATGCCGTTGAGGGTGAGGAAGTCCTCGCCTTCGCGGCTGCGCAGGGTCAGGCCGTCCGGGTGGTCCAGGCACTTGAACTGGCAGTCGTCCTTCTGCAGGTTGTAGTGGCGCGCGGTGAAGCAGCGCGCGGAGAAGGCGAGCGGCAGGCGGCCGTAGGCGAACAGCTCGGTCTCCATGCCCGCCGGCACGGTCATCGCCGTCAGCATCCCGCGCGGCATCTCCACCGGCGGCACCCAGCGGCGCGCCCCCAGTTCCGCCAGCATCGCCAGGGTGTCGGGGTTGTAGGCGTTGAGCGTGGGGCCGGCTACGAAGGGCCGGCCGGCCTCGGCGAGCAGGCGCACCGCGCCCCATTCGTTGGCCTCGACCAGGAAGCGCCCATCGGCGACGAGCTTGCGCAGGGCCTTGAGGTCCGACTCCGACTCGATCAGGGTCTGCGTCGAGAGCACCACCTCTTTGCCGGCGGCGGTGAGCTGTTCGGCAAGGTCGAGCCAATCCGCCAGGCGCAGCAGGTGGCGGCGCGAGCACACGGTCTCGCCGAGGTGGACGATGTCCACCGGCCAGCCGGCAGCGGCCTCGTAGAAGGCCAGGGTGTCCTCGCGGGACCAGTAGTACAGGAGGGGGCCGAGTGAGAGCTTCATGGCATATGGCAGGCCGCGGGACTCCCTCCCCCGACGGGGGAGGGTTGGGGAGAGGGCGGTCTCGAAGAGACCGTATGGGGGGAGCCATCGCGACCAACGGCCCCTGCGGGCCCGCCCTCACCCGCCCTCCGGGCACCCTCCCCCGCTGGGGGAGGGAAATATCCCGCTATGGTTCGATGAGTCATTTCCACGGCCGGTAATACGCCCCCAGGGTGTGCATGCTGCCCTCGGAGACCTTGTTGAGTTCCGCCATCCAGGCGGGGTTGGGCTTGAACGTGTCGGCGGAGCGCTTCACCGCGTCGATGGCGGCGCGCCACACCCGGGTCACCTGCGCCACGTAGGCGGGGCTGCGCTGGCGGCCCTCGATCTTGATCGCGGCGATGCCCAGGCGCGCCATCTCCGGCAGCAGCTCCATGCTGTTCAGGCTGGTGGGCTCCTCGAGGGCGTAGTAGGTCTCGCCCTGCACCTCGAAGCGGCCCTTGCACAGGGTGGGATAGCCCGCCTTCTCGTGCTCCGCGTAGCGGTCGATGAGCACGCCATTCAAGCGCGTCTCCATGCCCTGCGGCGTCTGCTGCCAGCGCACCGCGTGGCCCGGCGAGCAGGCGCCGAAGGTGTTGGGCGAGTCGCCGCAGGCGTAGGAGGAGAGCAGGCAGCGCCCCTCCACCATCACGCACAGGCCGCCGAAGCCGAACAGCTCGATCTCCACGTCGGTGTTCCGCGCCACGTTCTCGACCTGCGCCATGGACAGCACGCGCGGCAGGACGGCGCGCTGGATGCCGAAGCGCTCGCGGTAGAAGTTGACCGCCTCGTAGCTGGTGGCGGAGCCCTGCACCGAGAGGTGCAGGCGCAGCGCCGGGTGGTGCTTGCGCGCGTAGGCCATGAGGCCGGGGTCGGCGAGGATGATCGCGTCCACGCCGGATGTTGCAGCCGTATCCACCGCCGCGTGCCAGCGCGCCAGGGTGGCGGGCTGCGGGTAGGTGTTGAGGGCCATGAGCACCTTGCGGCCCCTGGCGTGGGCGTAGCGGATGCCCTCGGCGAGGCTCTTCGCGTCGAAGTTGAGGCCGGCGAAGTTGCGCGCGTTGGTGTTGTCCTTGAGCCCCAGGTAGACGCCGTCGGCGCCGTGGTCGACGGCGGCCTTGAGGGCGGGCAGGCTGCCGGCGGGGCAGATCAGCTCAAGCATCGCCCAGCCCCTCCAGCCATTGCGCGCACAGCCGCGTGCCCGCCGCGCGCAGGCCGGGCCCGTAGGCCAGGCTGTCGCGCCGCAGGGCGTCCAGGTCGATGCCCGCGGCGGTCAGTTCGCCGGTATGGCCGATCAGCCACTGCTCGATGCGGCGGTGGTCCACCTCGGGATGGAACTGCAGGGCCAGGGCGTGCGTGCCCACCGCGAAGGCCTGGTTGGCGTATAGCGCGGTGCCGGCCAGGCGCTCCGCGCCCGGCGGCAGGTCGAAGGTGTCGCCGTGCCAGTGCAGCACCGGCTGGCCGGCCAGCGCCGCGAGGCAGGAACGCTCGCCCGCCGGGGTCAGCTCGACCGGGGCCCAGCCCAGCTCCTTGGTGCCGCCGGGGTACACCCGCGCGCCCAGGGCGGCGGCCATGAGCTGCGCGCCCAGGCAGATCCCCAGGGTCGGGCGGCCGGCGGCGAGGCGCGCGCGCAGGGCCGCCAGGGTGGCGTCGAGGAAGGGGTAGCGCGCCGTCTCGTAGACGCCGATGGGTCCGCCCAGGACCACCGCCAGGTCGGCCTCGCGCAGCGGCGCGGCCAGGTCGTCGACCCCCGCGTCCAGGGTGACGACCTCGCCGTGGGCGGCGAGCGGCGCGGCAAAGGTGCCCGCGTCCTCGAAGGCGAGGTGGCGGATCACGGCGATGCGGCGCGGGCGGGCGGGTTCGGTCACGGTCGGCTCCGGTCAGCGGCAGACCACCAGGTCCGGGTCTTCGGCGTGGCGCGTCAGGATGCGCCGCACGCGCGCCTGCCAGTGCCGCGCGAACGCCGCCGCCTCCTCCGCGTCGGCGACGCCGCCGACCACGCGCGCCATGAGCGGCGCGGCCTCGGGGTCGGCGGGGACAAGCTCGGGGTGGTAGTCGAGCAAGGCGCTGGCGCCGGTGTCGAGCCGGGTCATGCGCACCTCGGCGGGGATGTCGGCGCCATAACTCAGCAGGCCGCGGCGCGCGTGCCGTCCGCCCAGGCCCTTGAAGCCGCCCTCCCCCGCCGCGCCGGTGATGAGCGAGAGCACCGCGCCGACCACGCCGGTGGTGCCGGCGTCCTGCGCGCCGCGCAGCTCGACGCGGATGTCGCCGCGGCGCGGCAGGCCGCCGGGATGGAGAAAGGCGAGGCCGCGCAGGGCCATCAGCCAGGCGCCCGCGACGGTCGGGCAGGAGTGCCCGGCCAGCCGCACCGCGTCCTCGTAGCGGTATTGCAGGCGCCCGCCCTCCGCGGCGCCCAGGACCTCCGCGAGCGGGTCGTGGAGGGTGAGCGTGGGGAGGTCGGCGAAGAATGCGGGGAACGACATGGGGGTGTCCTCGTGGGTGTCATTGCGGCAACGGCACGCAGGCGCGCGGCGCCGCGAAGGGCGGGGCCTCGGCGGCGGTCCGCGCGCCCTGGCGCGTGCCGCGCCGCGCCAGCTCGGCCTCGATGGCGTTGATGACGGGCCATTTCCCCGCGCACCAGTCGGGCGCCAGCAGCAGACGCGCGGGCGCGGTGCCGGTGATGCGGTGATAGGGGATGTCCCAGGGGGTGCGCTCGATCAGGTCGGCGGCGATCCCGGCGTACTCGTCCATGCCCAGCGGCGCATAGCCGCCCTCGCGCCACTGCTTGGCGAGCAGGGTGTGCTTGACCACGTGCAGGGGATGCAGCTTCAGCCCGTCGGTGCCGATGTCGAGCACGATGTCCAGGGTCTCGCGGCTGTGCCAGGCGGTCTCGCCGGGCAGGCCGGCGATCAGGTGGGTGCACACGGGGATGCCGCGCCGGCGCGCGCGCTTGCAGGCCTGCACGTATTCGCGCAGGCCGTGGCCGCGGTTGACGCGCGCCAGGGTCTCGTCGAAGGCGGACTGCAGGCCCAGCTCCAGCCACACCTCCATGCCGCGCTCGCGGTAGCCGGCGAGCAGGTCCAGCACCGCGTCCGGCACGCAGTCCGGGCGCGTGCCGACGGACAGGCCGATCATGCCGTCCATCGCCAGGGCCTCGTCGTACAGGGCCCTCAGGGTGGCGACGTCAGCGTAGGTGTTGGTGTAGGCCTGGAAGTAGGCCAGGTACTTGCGCGCCCGCGTGCCGCGCGCGATGCCGCGCCGGCCGGTCTCCAGCTGCGCCCGCAGGGGCATGGCGGCACGCTCTGGGGAGGGGCTGGGGGTGAGGGATCTGCGTTCGTCTGGAGGCAACGGTTGCTCCCTCACCCTGCCCTCTCCCGGGGGGAGAGGGTGAGTGTCGCCGCCTTGCCGCGCCACGTTCGCATTGAAGGAGGCGTTGTTGCAGAAGGTGCAGCCGCCGGTGCCCTTGCTGCCGTCGCGGTTCGGGCAGGTGAGGCCGGCGTCCAGCGCGATCTTGTGCACGCGCTCGCCATGCCGGGCCTTGAGCCACTGCCCGAAGGTGTGCACCCGTTCCGCCAGCATGGGCTTCGCGTCAGGCCGACTGGACGATGAAGTCGATCATCACGCCCTGTTCGCCCTGTTCCAGGTAGTGCACGGCGATGCGCTCGCCGTAGCGCGCCTGCATCTGCTGCAACAGGGGGATGGGGTTGTGGTCGTTGACGAAGCGCATGCGCTCGCCCGGCTGCAGGCTGTCCAGCGCGCCGAAGATCGCCGCGTGGCGGAAGCGCTTGGCGATGCCGCGCGCGTCGAACGGGTAGATGCCGTCCGGGCGGTTGTGGTTGTGGACGATGGGCTGTACGGGGATGTTGATGTTCATGGTGTTCGGATCAATTGAAAAAGGGAGTGGCGATACTCGGGCTCACAGGTCAGGATAGCCTTGATCTATGTCAGTGCCAGTCGGGGCGAGGCTCAGTGCTCACCCTTGGTCTTGCGGATGCCGGCCAGGCGGTTGCCCTGCTTCTGCGGCCCGCCCATGGGGAAGATGTCGTGCAGGTAGCGGCTGTTGCCGCGCGCCTCGCCCCAGGCAACGCGGAAGTGCTTGACCATGTCGCGCACCGGCGCCTGCACGCCGTGCTCCTCGTAGTACTCGCGGATGAAGCGGACCACGTCCCAGTGCTCGTCCGTCAGCGTCAGGCCCTCCTGCGCCGCCAGGGCCTCGGCGTAGCCCTCGCTCCACTCGTCCATGTTGAGGATGTAGCCCTCGGGGTCGGTGAGCACCTCGCGCCCGTCGACGACCAGCTTGCGGGTGTAGATGGCGTAGGGGTTGGCGGTGTTCACCGCATCCTCGCGGTAGTTGACTTTCGGCATCTTGAACATGGTGGCTGTACCTCGGGTCATGTGAAGAAAAAGGCCGCCGCGCCGGTTCCGCCAAGGAGGGACGACAATCGAGAGGAGGCGCGGAACATCAGCGATGGCGCGGCGGCGAAAGGGTCGAATTCCGGTGGCCGGTCAGACGCGCTTGGCGCGCACGATCTGATAGGCCCGGAACAGGTAGCCCACCGGCGCGCTCCAGATGTGCACCAGGCGGGTGAAGGGGAAGAACAGGAACACCGACAGGCCGAGGAAGATGTGCAGCCTGTACACGGCGTCCAGGCCGCGCAGCAGCTCGGGGTTGGGCTGCAGCGTCACCACGCTCTGCACGTACTCGGTGAGGCGGATCATCACCGAGAAGTCCTTGTGCTCGGCATGCCCCAGCGACCAGAAGATGGTGGAGAAGCCGACGCAGGCGGTGAGGATCAGCCAGCCCAGGATGTTGATGTCCATCCAGCGGCTGGCGGCGCGCACCCGCGGGTTGAACAGGCGGCGCAGCCAGAGGATGAGGCCGCCGAAGATCACCATCATGCCGAAGATGCCGCCGGCGAAGATGGCGATGCCCTGGTGCGCCTCGTCGGAGACGCCGAGGGCGAGGAACACCGAGTGCGGCGTCAGCATGCCCACCAGGTGGCCGAAGAAGATGCCGAGGATGCCGACGTGGAACACATTGCTGGCGAAGCGCATGTAGCGCTTGGACAGCAGCTGGCTGGAGTCGCTCTTCCATGTGTACTGCTCGTGGTCGAAGCGGATCCAGCTGCCCAGGGCGAAGGTGACCAGGGCAATGTAGGGATAGACCCCGTAGAGGAAGGTGTGCAGGTCGAAGTGCATGATGGTCTCCTAGTTCAGGCGGCGGCCTCGGCCATCGGCTGGGCGAGACGGCTGCGCCGTTCCACCAGGCGGACGAGGGGGGCGTAGGGGCTTTCGGCGGTCTCCAGGTTGGCCGCCAGCTGGTTGAGGACCTTGGTCCACTGCGAGAGGAACACGCGCGCCTCCTCGGCCTCCAGTTGCGCGGCGAACTCCAGCACCAGCGGCAGGTAGTCCGGCAGCTCGCGCGAGCCGCCGTCGTTGGCGGCGATCTCCAGGCCGTACTGCCGGTAGTACTCGGTCAGGTCGATGAGCGCGGGGCCGCGGTTCTTGTCGTCGCCGAACAGGTGGTGGGTGAGGTGCAGGGCATGCTCCGGGGTCATGTCGAAGGTCCGCACGTAGGCGGCCTGCGACTCGGTCAGGGACTCATCCGCGAGCTGGCGCATGAAGCGCTCCAGGACGATCCATTCCGTGGCCTCGAAGCCCTCGCGCAGGGCCTTGTTGAGGCGCGGCAACTCGGCCTGCAGCTCGGCGTCCGGGTACTCCAGCAGTTTGGCAAGCAGCTTGTAGAACATGTGTTTCTCCTAGGTCCATTCCCTCTCCCACCGGGAGAGGGCCAGGGTGAGGGAGCAACGGTCGCGGTCGCGGTCGCGATGCCGGGTTCCCTCACCCCCGGCCCCTCCCCCGAGGGGGAGGGGAGTTTCAACGCTCGTCCGCAGACGGCGCGGGTTGCAGGGATTCCACCGACTCCTTGCGCCGTTCCGGGAACAGCGAGTTGGGCGAGATGCCGGCGGAGGAGTCGTTGCCGAAGGTGAAGCCGTTCTGGCCCTGGTGGGCGTAGAAGTCCTCCAGCGTCACCTCCTGGTGGCCGGTGGGGATGACGAAGCGGTCCTCGTAGTTGGCGATCGCCATGTAGCGGTACATCTCCTTCGCCGTCGCCTCGTCGATGCCCGCGTTCTTCAGCGCCTCGGTGGCCGGCTCGCCCTCGACGTGCACGGAGCGCATGTAGGAGCGCATCGCGATCATCTTGTTGAGCGCCTGGCGGATCGGCTCCTCCTTGCCGGCGGTGAGCAGGTTGGCCAGGTACTTGATGGGCAGGCGCAGGGTGCCGGACTTGGGGATGCAGCCGTCGGCCTCGGTGGGCAGGTTGCCCTGGTCGATGTGCGACTGCACCGGCGAGAGCGGCGGCACGTACCAGACCATGGGCAGGGTGCGGAACTCGGGGTGCATGGGGAAGGCGATCTTCCAGTCCATGGCCATCTTCCAGATCGGCGACTTCCTTGCCGCCTCGATCCAGTCATCCGGCACGCCGTCGATGCGGGCCTGCTCGATCACCTTGGGGTCGTTGGGGTCGAGGAAGATGCGCGTGTGCGCCTCGTACAGGTCCTGCTCGTTCTGCGTGGAGGCCAGCTCCTCGATGCGGTCCGCGTCGTAGAGCATGATGCCGTTGTAGCGGATGCGGCCCACGCAGGACTCGGAGCACACCGTCGGCATGCCGGACTCGACGCGCGGGTAGCAGCCGATGCACTTCTCCGCCTTGCCGGATTCCCAGTTGTAGAACACCTTCTTGTACGGGCAGGAGGAGATGCACATGCGCCAGCCGCGGCACTTGTCCTGGTCCACCAGGACGATGCCGTCCTCCTCGCGCTTGTAGATCGAGCCGGACGGGCAGGCGGCGACGCAGGCGGGGTTGATGCAGTGGTTGCAGATGCGCGGCAGGTACATGTGGAAGGTGTTGGCGAACTGCTTGTAGATCTCCTTCTCCAGGTTCGCCATGTTCTGGTCGCGGGCGCGCTTCTCGAACTCGCCCGCCAGGTCGTCCTCCCAGTTGGGACCCCAGGTGATCTTGTCCATCTTCTCGCCGGTGATCTGCGACACCGGCCGCGCGGTCGGCGCCGCCTCGGACAGCGGCGCGTTCTGCAGGCGCGCGTAGTCGAAGGTGAACGGCTCATAGTAGTCGTCGATCTCCGGCATGTCCGGGTTGGCGAAGATGTTCATCAGCCGGTTGAGCTTGCTGCCGGACTTGAGCTGCAGCTTGCCGTCCTTCAGCTCCCAGCCGCCGCGCCACTTGGTCTGGTTCTCCCAGTCCTTGGGAAAGCCGATGCCGGGCTTGGATTCCACGTTGTTGAACCAGACGTACTCCACGCCCTTGCGGTTGGTCCATACGTTCTTGCAGGTGACCGAGCAGGTGTGGCAGCCGATGCACTTGTCCAGGTTGAAGACGAAGGCGAATTGCGCGCGAACTTTCATTTCATGCTCCTGTGTTGTTAACCGCCGAGGCCCTGGGGTGCTGTGACCCAGCCACGAGACCCGTCACCTTCGGCACCTCGGCGGTTGAACCTGGTTGACTCCCCTCCATCGAGGGGCGCCGTTGCCTGTCTCCCCTCCCCCTCGAGGGGGGAGGGGTTGGGGGAGAGGGTGGGCAGTTGCGTGCCCTTTTGGACGGCTTCGCCGTCCTCACCCTCTCCCCGGTCCCGCTTCGCGCCCCACGGACCGGGCTGCATCCCGGTCCGGCTCCAGAGGCGCGAAGCATGCTTCGCGAATTCCCTCTTACGCCCCCTCAAGGGGGAGGGAGAAAAGCCCATCACTTCGGCCCCACGCCCACCGGGTTGCGCTGCTGCTCGCGCTCCGGCGTCAGCGGCCGCTCCAGCCAGTCCACGTCCTGGTCGGCGATCCTGCGCACCACCACCACCTCGTCGCGGTTGCTGCCGACCGGGCCGTAGTAGTTGAAGCTGTAGGCCAGTTGCGCGTAGCCGCCGATCATGTGGGTGGGCTTGACCACCACGCGGGTGACCGAGTTGAGGATGCCGCCGCGCTTGCCGGTGGTCGGGCTGCCGGGCACGTTCACGTTCTTCTCCTGGGCGTGGTACATGAGCGCCATGCCTCTCGGCACCCTTTGACTGACCACCGCCCGTGCCACGGTGGCGCCGTTGGCGTTGACCGCCTCGACCCAGTCGTTGTCGGCGATGCCGACGCTCTTCGCGTCCTCTTCCGAGATCCAGAAGTAGGGACCGCCGCGGAACAGGTTGAGCATGCGCAGGTTGTCCTGGTAGCTGGAGTGGATGCCCCACTTGGAGTGCGGCGTGATCCAGGACAGCACCAGGTGCGGGCCCTTGGTGACGCTGCTCGGCACCTTCTTGTGCTCCTGCATGTCCACCGGCGGGCGGAAGCAGCAGAAGCCCTCGCCGAAGTCCAGCATCCACTCGTGGTCCTGGTAGAAGTGGGCGCGGCCGGTGAGCGTCCGGAACGGGATGTGCTCGTGGATGTTGGTGTAGCCCGCGGTGTAGGAGACGTGCTCCGACTCGATGCCGGACCAGGTCGGCGCGGTGATGATCTTGCGCGGCTGCGCCTGGATGTCGCGGAAGGTGATCTTGTCCTCGTGGCGCCCGGCATAGAGGTGGTGATGGTCGATGCCGGTCTTCTTGCTGAGGGCGCTCCAGGACTTGTGCGCCACCTCGCCGTTGGTCTCCGGCGCCATGCGCATCACCGAGTCGCACACCGCGATGTCCTCCTCCAGGCTGGGCATGCCCTGGGAGATGCCGGGCTCGGTGACGGTGCGGTTGAGCGAGGCCAGTTCCTTGTATTCCTGCTCGGTGTTCCAGTCCAGGCCCTTCACGTTGTTGCCCAGCTTGGTCATCAGCGGCCCGAGGGCGATGAACTTGTTGTAGGTGCTGCCGTAGTCGCGCTCCACCACCTTGATGATCGGCATGGTCTTGCCGGGGATCGGGTCGCAGTCGCCCTTCTTCCAGTCGCGCACCTGGCCCAGCGGCTGCGCCAGCTCGAAGGGCGAGTCGTGCTGCATGGGCAGGGACACCACGTCCTTCTTCACCCCCAGGTGCTTGGCGGAAAGCTCGGAGAACTTCTTCGCCAGCGACTTGAAGATCTGCCAGTCGGACTTGGACTCCCAACCCGGGCTCACCGCCTCGGCGAGCGGGTGGATGAAGGGGTGCATGTCCGTGGTGTTGAGGTCGTGCTTCTCGTACCAGGTGGCGGTGGGCAGGATGATGTCCGCGTAGGCGCCGGTGGAGTTGAGGCGGAAGTTGATGTCCACCATCAGGTCCAGCTTGCCGACCGGGGCCTCGTCGCGCCACTTCACCTCCTTGCAGTCGTTGCCGACACCGCCTTCCTGCAGCACGCCGTTCTGCGCGCCGAGCAGGTGCTTGAGGAAGTACTCGTGGCCCTTGGCGGAGGTGCCGATCAGGTTGCCGCGCCAGACGATCAGGTTGCGCGGCCAGTTCTCCGGCGCGTCCGGATCGGCGTAGGCCATGTCCAGGGCGCCGGACTTCAACTGCTCGGCGACATGCTTCGCCACGCCCGCCTCGTCGGTGGCGCCGGCCTTGGCCGCCTCGATGCCGATCTCGATCGGGTTCTTGTTGAAGTGCGGGTTCGAGGGCAGCCAGCCCAGGCGGGTGGAGACGACGTTGTAGTCGGCCAGGCTGTAGCCCTTGTTGCGGCCCTTGCCGGCGGGCGAGAGCAGCTCGTCCGCCTTCACCGTCTCGTAGCGCCACTGGTCGGTGTGGAAGTACCAGTAGGAGGTGGAGTTCTGGTGGCGCGGCGGGCGGTGCCAGTCGAGGGCGAAGGCGATCGGCGCCCAGCCGGCCTGCGGCCGCAGCTTCTCCTGGCCGACGTAGTGCGCCCAGCCGCCGCCGCTCTGGCCGACGCAGCCGCACAGGTGCAGCAGGTTCATGATCGAGCGGTAGGACTGGTCGTGGTGGTACCAGTGGTTGATCGCCGCGCCCATGATGACCATGGACTTGCCCTTGGTCTTGGCCGCGTTGTCGGCGAACTCGCGGCCGGTGCGCTCGATGTCGGCGCGCTTCACGCCGGTGACCTTCTCGGCCCAGGCCGGGGTGTAGGCGCAGCTGGCGTCGTTGTAGTCGCTCGCCACGTTGCCGCCGCCCAGGCCGCGGTCGACGCCGTACTGCGCCACCAGCAGGTCGAACACCGAAGCGACCAGGGCCTCGCCGCCGTCCGCCAGCCTGACGCGGCGCGCCGGCACGTTGCGGAACAGCAGCTCCGGCTCGCCGGGGGTGAAGTGCGGGAAGCCGACCGGGACGACCTCGGTGCCCGCCTTGCCCTGGCAGGTCAGCTCGGCGCACATGTTGGAACCGTCGGATTGTTTCTCCAGCAGGTTCCACTTGCCCTCCTCGCCCCAGCGGAAGCCGATCGAGCCGTTGGGCACCACGAAGGCGCCAGAGAACTCGTCCCAGACGATGGTCTTCCATTCCGGGTTGTTGGCCTCGTTCATGCCGCCCAGGTCGGAGGCGCGCAGGTTGCGGTCGCTGACGTAGCCGCTCTCATGCTTGCGCAGCACCACCTGCATCGGCAGGTCGGTGTACTTGCGCGCGTACTCCTGGAAGTACGGCGTCTTGCGCAGCACGTAGAACTCCTTCAGCGCCACGTGGCCCATGGCCATGAAGGCGGCGGAGTCCGTGCCCTGGCGGATCGGCATCCACAGGTCGGCGAACTTGCAGAACTCGGCGTAGTCCGGCGACATGGAGACGATCTTGGTGCCCTTGTAGCGCGTCTCGATGGCGAAGTGCGCGTCCGGGGTGCGGGTCATCGGCAGGTTGGCGCCGGCGATGATGATGTAGGTGGAGTTGTACCAGTCGGCCGACTCCGGCACGTCGGTCTGCTCGCCCCAGGTCTGCGGGCTGCCGATCGGCAGGTCGCAGTACCAGTCGTAGAAGGAGCCGCAGGCGCCGCCGATCAGCGACAGGTAACGCGAGCCGGCGGCGTAGGAGATCATGGACATGGCCGGGATCGGCGAGAAGCCGTAGATGCGGTCCGGGCCCCACTTCTGGATGGTATGGACGTTGGCGGCGGCGGTGATCTCCAGCACCTCGTCCCAGCTGGTGCGCACGAAGCCGCCCAGGCCGCGCACCTTGACGTACTTGTCGCGCTTCGCCGTGTCGGCCTGGATCGCCGCCCAGGCCTCCACCGGGTCCTTGCCGGACTTGCGCTCGGCGCGGTACAGGTCGAGCAGGCGGCCGCGGATCATCGGGTGCTTGATGCGGTGCGGCGAGTACAGGTACCAGGAGAACGACGCCCCGCGCTGGCAGCCGCGCGGCTCATGGTTGGGCAGGTCGTCGCGGGTGCGCGGGTAGTCGGTCTGCTGCATCTCGAACGACACCAGGCCGTTCTTGACGAAGATCTTCCACGAGCAGCCGCCGGTGCAGTTCACGCCGTGCGTGGAGCGCACCACCTTGTCGTGGCGCCAGCGGTTGCGGTAGGCGTCCTCCCACTTGCGGTCCTCGATGGTCTTGACGCCGTGCTCGCCGGAAAACGATTCACGGGGATGCGTGAAGTAGGTCAGGCGGTCTAGGAAGTGACTCATGTTTTTCTCCTGTGAATCGTGGGGATCAGGGATTGCGGATCTCGCTGCCGCGGCGCAGGTAGAACCACCAGTTCAGGACCAGGCAGAGGGCATAGAAGATGGCGAAGCCGTACATCGCGTTTTCCGGGGTGCCGGCCTTGAGCTGGCCCTTGATCACCTCGGGGGCGATGAAGGAGCCGTAGGCGGCCACCGCCGAGGTCCAGCCCAGCACGGGGCCGGCCTGGGCGCGGTCGAAGATCACGCCGACGGTGCGGAAGGTGGAGCCGTTGCCGATGCCGGAGGCGGCGAACACCACCACGAAGGTCACCAGGAACTGGGTGAAATAGACCTCGGGGGTGGCGGAGTGGTAGGCCTGCATCATGATGTAGCCGGCGTAGACCGAGGCGCCCACCATCACCGCGGAGATCACCTGGGTGACGATGGAGCCGCCCACCTTGTCGGAGATCCAGCCGCCGATCGGCCGCACCAGGGCGCCGACGAAGGGGCCGATCCAGGCGTAGGTCAGGGCCGAGGGGGCGTTGGGGTTCTTGGTGTGCACCCAGGTCTGGGTGGCGGCGTCGAACACGTGGGTGTCGCCGAAGATCACCGTGATGGACAGCGGCACCGCGGCGGCGAAGCCGATGAAGGAGCCGAAGGTCACCAGGTACAGGGCGGTCATCGACCAGGTGTGCTTGCTGGAGAAGATGGAGAACTGCTTCTGGATGCCCGCCTTCATCTCGCCGATGGCGAACAGGCGCATGAGCAGCAGGGTGCCGACCATGATCAGGGGCAGCGCCACCCACATGTTGAGCAGGCCCAGGCCGCCCGCCGCCGGGGGCAGGTAGAGGTAGAGACCGACGCCGGCGGTCACGGCGGCCAGGCCGTAGAGCCAGAGGACCTTGATGAAGGCCGCCACGGTGCCGCCGATGGCCGGCGAGATCGGCAGCAGGTTGTTCATGCCGAAGAAGCCGAGGAAGGCGAGCGGCGCCAGGGCCAGCATCCACACCCAGCCGGCGTTCTGGATGAAGGTGGGCGTGCCGGCGGCGATCTTGCCGAGGATCCAGCCCGAGTCCTTCACCAGCTCCATGGGCGCCCCGGCCATGGCGCCAAAGATGCCGGCGGTCATCACCAGGGGGATGAGGATCTGCATGGTGGTGACGCCGAAGTTGCCCAGGCCGGCGTTCAGGCCCAGGGCCGTGCCCTGCAGGCGCTTCGGGAAGAAGGTGCTGATGTTGGACATCGAGCAGGCGAAGTTGCCGCCGCCGATGCCGGAGAGCAGCGCCAGGAGCTGGAACACCCACAGCGGCGTGGTCTTGTCCTGCAGGGCGATGCCGGTGCCGATGGCCGGGATCATCAGCAGCGCCGTGGTGAGGAAGATGGCGTTGCGCCCGCCGGCGAGGCGGATGAAGAACGAGGACGGGATGCGCAGGGTGGCGCCGGACAGGCCGGCGATGGCGGTAAGGCTGAACATGTCCTCCTTGGAGAACGGGAAGCCCAGGTTCAGCATCTGCACGGTGATGATCCCCCACATCATCCAGATGGCGAAGCCGAGCAGCAGGCTGGGGATGGAGATCCACAGGTTGCGGTTGGCGATGCGCCTGCCGGTGGAGTCCCAGAACTGCGGGTCCTCCACGTCCCATTTAGCGATGTTCGTGCTCATTGGCATGCTCCGTAGCGTGGGTTTTGAAGCCCCTCCCCCTCGAGGGGGGAGGGGTTGGGGAGAGGGAGGGGGCGGCGCGAGCCGCCCGGGGGATGGGTGAAAGACCCACCCTCCCTTGCAGGGCGCGTTCCGGCCTGCATGCCGGAACCGCTCGAAGGGCGCGGAGCATGCTCCGCGAAACCCCCTTCTCGCCCCTGCCCTCTCCCCTCAAGGGAGAGGGTGAAAAACCGTGGGGAAGTGAACGAGGCGCTCATTCCATGTCGTCCGCGGCGAGGGCGGGCTTCTTGATGAGGTCCAGCTTGCGGACCTCGGTGGTGTACATCCAGATCAGGCTCACCCAGACCACGCCGTACATCAGCATGAAGGCGGAGGAGCGGATGCCGGTGAGGTCGACCAGGGCGCCGAACATGATCGGCAGCAGGAAACCGCCCAGGCCGCCCATGAGGCCGACGATCCCGGAGATGACGCCGATGTTGTGCGGGTACTCGTCGGAGATGTACTTGAACACGCTGGCCTTGCCGAAGGCGAAGGCGACGCCGACGGTGAACAGCAGGGCGGTGAACACCTCGGGGGCGAGATGGATGTTGTAGGTGTGGGGCCCGTTGACCGTCTTCACGGTGAACTCGGTCTGCGGGTAGGACATGATGAACAGGCAGATCCACGACACCCACAGCACCCACCAGGTGACGCGGTGCGCGCCCCACTTGTCCGACAGCCAGCCGCCCACGGCGCGCAGCACGCCGCCCGGCAGGGAGAAGCAGGCCGCCAGGAAGGCCGCGGTCTTGAGGTCGAAGCCGTACTCGCTGACGTAGTACTTGGTCATCCACAGGGCCAGCGCCACGTAGCCGCCGAACACGATGGAGTAGTACTGGCAGTACTTCCACACCGCCGGGTCCTTCAGGGCCTTGAGCTGGTCGCGTACGGTGATGTGCGACGGCACGCGGTGCGCGGGGTCGTCGTAGGTGAAGAACCAGAACAGGATGGCGGTGACCAGCATGGCCGCCGCGTAGACCTGCGGCACCATGGTCCAGCCGTAGGCGACGACGATGGCCGGCGCCACCAGCTTGGTCACCGCCGCGCCCGAGTTGCCGGCGCCGAACACGCCCATGGCCATGCCCTGGCGCGACTTGTCGAACCAGCGCGCGCAGTAGGCGATGCCCACCGAGAAGGAACCGCCGGCCAGGCCGACGCACAGGCCGATGGCCAGGAACTGCCAGAACGTGCTCGCGTATTCGATGAGCCAGATCGGCACCACGGTGGCGAGCATGAGCAGGAAGAAGACGAGGCGGCCGCCGAACCTGTCGGTCCACATGCCGAGCGGCAGGCGGATCAGCGAGCCGGTGAGCACCGGGGTGGCGACGAGGATGCCGAACTGGGTCTCGTTGAGGCCGAGCTGGGTCTTGATGGGGATGCCGATGACCGCGAACATCATCCACACGGCGAAGCACACCGTGAACGCCAATGTGCTCATCACCAAAACCGAGAGTTGTTTCTGCGCGGTGGGTGTCATGGCATACCCCTGTGGATCAAAAAACCCCGATGTCCGAAAGTTGTCGATCCGCAGTTTATGGAGCCTGAAAAACCGCGCCAGATGGGGCCTGGCGGGGTTTTCGCGAGGGAATACCCACTAATGGGTATGGTGGTAGGGCGCTAAGTTGTTGTTATCTTTGGCCTTGCGCGCGGCCCCCTCCGCCCGCCCGGGACAGGCCGGGACGAAGGGGGTATTCCCACTACCCCGCCCCCCGGCACGAGGGGGTAGAGGGGCGCGCCGCGACGACCCAAAAGGACCTTCACCCCATGCGAAAGCAGGCCAGACCGCTGTTCCGTCTCCCCACCGGCAGGGCGCTCAACCGCTCCCTGCTGCTGCGCATGGGCGGCGCCATCGCCGCCATCGCCCTGCTGGCGGTGCTGGGCATGGCGGTCTCCGGCCTGGTCGCGGAGTCCACCCAGGGCAGCGGCGAGGCGATCAACCGCGCCGGCAGCCTGCGCATGCTCGCCTGGAAGATGGCGGGGCAATACCTCTCCATCCCGCCGGCCGGGGACGCCGTGACGCGCGCACGCCTGCGCGAGACCGTGGCGCGCTTCGACGACACCCTCGCGGACCCCGCCATCCGCGCCATGCTGCCGCGCGTCGGCGAATCCGCGGTGAACGCGAGCTATCGCGCGATCGAGCAGGAATGGCGCCTGCGCCACCGTCCCCGTTTCCTCGCCGTCGCCGACGGCGCCGACCCGCATGCGGAGCCGGCGCGGCGCGCCGCGATCCTGGACGAGACCACGCACTTCGTGGCGCGCATCAACCAGCTGGTGAAGCAGATGGAGGACTCCACCGAGGCCAAGATCCTGGTCATGCGCCTGGTGCTGGGCGGCGCCCTGGCGCTCACCGTGCTGGTGGTCCTGCTCACCGTCTGGCTGATCCACACCCAGCTGGTGCAGCCCATGGGCAAGCTGCTGGACCTGGCGGCCAGCGTCGGCCGCGGCGACCTCTCGGCGCGCACCGAGCACACCGGCGATGACGAGCTGGGCGAGCTGGGCCGCGCCTTCAACCTGATGGCGGAGGACCTCTCCAAGCTCTACCGGGACCTGGAATCGCGCGTGGCGCAGAAGACCGCGGAACTCACGCGCAGCAACCAGTCGCTGGAGCTGCTCTACCACTCCATCGCCCGCCTGCACGGCGCACCGCCCGGCAAGGCCACCTACCTCGCCCTGCTGCGCGACATCGAGCAGGTGCTCGGCCTGGGCCACGGCATCATCTGCCTGGGCGAAGCGGGCGGGGGCAGCGGCGTGGCGGTGGCCAGCACCCTGGAAGCGGGCGAGGCCAGCCCGTGCGAGAAGGCGGAATGCCTGTGGTGCCACGGCACCGAGCAGACCCGCCTGTCGATCGCCGGCGACTTCCACCGCCGTCTCACCCTGCCGCTCGCCGACGCGGAGCGGCAGTACGGCGTGCTCATCCTCGACGTCCCCGAGGGCCGCCAGCTGGAGGCCTGGCAGGTGCAGCTGCTGGAGGCGCTGTCGCGCCACATCGGCGTGGCCATCGGCGCGGAGCGGCGCATCGAGCAGAACCGCCGCGTCGCCCTGCTGGAGGAGCGCGCGGTGATCGCGCGCGAGCTGCACGATTCGCTGGCGCAGTCGCTCGCCTACATGAAGATCCAGGTCAGCCGCCTGCAGCTGGCGCTCAAGGACCCGGCCAAGCGCGGCGAGGCGGACCAGGTGCTGCTGGAACTGCGCGAGGGCATGAGCGGGGCCTACCGGCAGCTGCGCGAGCTGCTCACCACCTTCCGCCTCAGGATGGAGGGCCAGGACCTGCCCTCGGCGCTGCGCCAGACCGTGGACGAGTTCAGCGAGCGCAGCGGCCTGGCGATCGAACTGGAGCTCGCCCTGGAGGACTGTCCGCTCACGCCCAACGAGGAGATCCACATCCTGCACATCGTGCGCGAGGCCCTCTCCAACGTGCAGCACCATGCGCAAGCCGGCCACGCGCGCGTCCGCCTCGCCTGCCAGGCGGACGGCGAGGTGCGCGTGAGCGTGGAAGACGACGGCCGTGGCATCGCCAAGGCCGCCGACCTGCACCACTACGGCATGACCATCATGGAGGAGCGCGCGCGCACCCTCGCCGGCCGGCTCGCCGTCGAGGCGCGCACCGAGGGCGGCACCGTGGTTTCCCTGACCTTCCGCCCGCACGGCCGCCGCGGCGGCGCCCCCATCCCCCTCAGGAGACAGGAAGCATGAGCCCGGACACCCCCCAGACCCTGCTGGTCATCGACGACCACCCGCTGTTCCGCAAGGCGGTGCTGCAGCTCGTCGAGATGACCGGCGACTTCCAGGTGGTGGGCGAGGCCTCGTCCGGCGAACAGGGCCTGGAGCTGGCGCAGGGCCTGCATCCGGACATGATCCTGCTCGACCTCAACATGAAGGGCATGAACGGCATCGAGGTGCTCAAGGTGATCAAGTCCTGGGACCTCGACAGCCGCGTCGTCATGCTCACCGTCTCCGACGAGGCGGGCGACCTGGTGGCGGCCCTGCGCGCCGGCGCCGACGGCTACCTGCTGAAGGAGATGGAGCCGGAGGACCTGCTGGTGAAGCTCAAGGAGGCGGCCTCAGGCCAGGTCACCCTCACCGAGCGCCTGACCCGCCTGCTCGCCCACTCCCTGCGCGAGGACGCCCTGCCCAAGGCACCCGACCAGGCCGGCCTCACCGAGCAGGAGGGGCGCATCCTCGACCTCATCGCCCAGGGCAAGAGCAACAAGCTGATCGCGCGCGAGCTGGGCATCGCCGACGGTACCGTCAAGGTCCACGTCAAGCACCTGCTGCGCAAGCTCAACCTGCGCTCGCGCGTCGAGGCGGCGGTGTGGGCGGTGGAGAAGCGGCAGGGCTGAGCCGGTCAGGCGGGCCGGCGCGCGATCAGCGTGTCGAAGACCTTCACCGTCTCGCCGGGCGCGGGGAAGCTGTCGCGCGAAGCCGCCAGGACCTCCCAGCCGGGCAGCGCCTCGGCCAGCGCCCCCTGCGGGAACAGGTGGTAGTGCCCCGGCTCGAACATGCCCAGGAAGGTGGTGCCCTCGGTCAGCACGTTGAGCGCCGCCACGCCCCCCGGCCGCACGTGCGCGGCGATGTCGGCGAGCAGGGCCTCGGCGCGCGCGCGCGGGAAGAACATCAGCAGGCCGATGGCGACGATGGTGTCGTAGTCGCGATCGATCGTGAAATGCGCCAGGTCCGCCTCGTGCGCCCGCACGTCCAGGCCTTCCGCCAGGGCGGTCTCGCGCAGGCGCGCGATGCCGGCGGCGCTGCCGTCCAGGGCGGTGACGCGGCAGCCGGCGCGCGCCGCCTCCAGCGCCAGGTTGCCGAGGCCGCAGCCGAGATCGAGCACCTCGCCCTGCAGGTAGGGCAGGGCCATGCGCTCGAACGGGTTCAAGGCGTACTCGCCCCCCGCCACCTGGCGCTGGAACTGGGCATCGAAGAAACGGACGGAATGGTTGCTCATGGTTGGGTCTCGCGGGTTACGTTTGCCTCAGCCTCTCCCCAACCTCTCCCCCCCGAGGGGGTGGGGTTGGGGAGAGGGTGGAGGCCGGCATGGCCGGCCCTCGTCACGCCACTCATCACGCCACCGCCGGCCGGCCCAGCCAGCGCATCAGGCGCACGTGGCCGGACTCGTAGAACGAGAGCATGGCCGGCAGCCAGAGCAGCGCCAGCACGGTGGTGAGGGCCAGGCCGAAGGTGATGGAGGTGGCCATGGGGATGAGGAACTGCGCCTGCAGCGAGGTCTCCAGCATCAGCGAGGAGAGGCCGCCGATGGTGGTGAGCGAGGTGAGCAGGATGGCGCGCAGGCGCAGGCAGGCGGCATTGATCAGGGCCTCCTTCACCGCCATGCCCCGTTCCCGCTGGTGGCGGTAGAACTCCACCAGGACGATGGAGTCGTTGACGACGATGCCGGAGAGGCCGAACAGGCCGAACATGGAGAGGATGGTCAGGTCGATGCCCATCACCCAGTGCCCCGTCACCGCGCCGACCAGGCCGAAGGGGATGGCGAGCATGATGATGACCGGCCAGCCGTAGTGCCCGAACACCCAGGCCAGCACCAGGTAGATCAGCGCCAGGCCGAGCAGCAGGCCGGACTTCATGTCCGCCATGGTCTCGCGCTGGTCCGCCGCGCGCCCCTGGAACGACCAGTCCACGCCGTATTTGCGCTCGATGGCGGGCAGGGTGGCGTCGGACAGGCCGGCGATCACCTCGCCGGTGTTGGCGACGGCGCTGTTGACCGTCGCGTTCACCTCCACCGCCAACTGGCTCTCCGCGTGGCGCAGGGCCTCGAAGCCCTGCCGCGTGGTCCAGCGCGCGACCGTGGTGAGTGGCACCCACTCCCCGCTCGGCGCACGCACGCTCATGCGTTCCAGCAGGGCGAGGCTGGCACGTTCCGCCTCGGGCAGGCGCACGCGCACCTCCACTTCGTCTGGACCGTCCTGGAACAGCTGCACCAGGCGGCCATCCAGGGATGCACGCAACTGGCGCGACAGATCGTCCAGGGTCAGACCCAGGGCCTCGCCGGCGGGCGTGAGGCTGAACACCACCTGCTCGCGGCCGTAGGGCATGTCGTCCTCGATGCCATAGACGCCCTGGATCTGGCGCAGCGCCGCCTGCACCTCCAGCGAGGCGAGCTTGAGGGTGTGCGCGTCCCGGCCGGCCAGGCGCACCACCAGGTCGCCGCCGGGCGGGCCCTGGCGGCGCGGCACGACGACGAAGTTCTCGATCCCCGCCGGCACGCGGATGCGCGCCTCCCAGTCCTTGATGAACGTCTCGGTGCGGACGGCGCGCTGCTCGGAGGGCGTCAACTCCACGGTGACCGAGCCGAACTGGTCGCCCTGGCGCGGATTCTGGTCGCCGGACAAGGCACCGGAACGGAACACCGCGTGGTTCACCACCTTCTCGCCGTAGCCCTTCCCGGTCGCCTCCAGGCTCTCGCGCAGGTGGGTGAGGAAGGCCTCCACCTGCGGCCTGGGCGTGCCGCTGGCGAAGGTGGCGTTGGCGTAGACCACCTGCGGTTCGGGTGTCGGGAAGAAGGTGAACTTGACGCGCCCGCCGGCGAGCAGGCCCACCGCCAGGATCAGGATCACCAGGCCGGCGACGATGGTCAGGCCGCGGTATTCCACCGCCGCCGTCACGGCGCGCCGGAACGGGCCGTCGCGGAAGCGCTCGAACGCGCCGTCGAGACGCACGCGGGTGGGATGGACCTTGTCGCGCGCGCCGTGCACGAAGGCGTTGCGCAGGTGCGCCGGCAGGATGAAGAAGCACTCCACCAGCGAGGCCAGCAGCACGCAGATCATGATGAAGGGGATGTCGCCGAGGATCTTGCCCATCGGCCCGGAGACCATCATCAGGGGGATGAAGGCCGCCACGGTGGTCAGGCTGGACGCCACCACGGGCCAGAACATGCGCCGCGCACCACCCTCCGAGGCGAACATCGGCTGCTCGCCCATCTTGTAGTGGGCATAGGCGTCCTCGCCGACGACGATGGCGTCGTCGACGATCACGCCCAGGGCCATGATCAGCGCGAACAGGCTGATCATGTTGATCGAGCCGCCCGCCATCCAGAGCACCGCCAGGGTGGCGAGAAAGGCGGTGGGGATGCCCATGGCCACCCAGACGGTGACGCGGCCGTTGAGGAACAGCAGCAGGGTGAAGACGACGACGACGAGGCCCTGAATGCCGTTGACGACGAGCAGGTCGATGCGCTCCTCGATCAGGCTCCACACCTCGTCGTAGACCTGCAGTTGCACGTTCGGCGGCAGACGCGGCCGGGTCTCCTCCAGCCAGGCGTTGAGGGCCTTGGCCGCCTTCAGCGAGTTGCCGGTCTCGGCGCGCTGCAGCAGTAGTTCCACCGCCGGCTGGCCGTTCACCTCGACGTACAGGCTGTTGTCGCGCGGGCCGCGCGCGATCTCCGCCACCTGACCCAGCTCGACGCGACTGCCGGCCTCGGTGACCAGGGGCAGGTCGCGGTAGTCGCGCGGGTCCTTGCGCAGGTTGACGCCGCGCACCTCGCGCTCGACCTCCCCCTCCCCGACCTTGCCCGCGGGCAGGTCGCGGTTGGTGGCGGCCAGGCGCGCGGCCACCTGGTCGAGGGTCAGGCCCAGGCGCTCCAGCTCCCGCCCCGGCACGGTGATGGCGACCTCCTCGTCCGGCAGGCCGAACAGGCTCACCTTGTCGATGCCGCGGGCCAGCAGTTCCTGCTCGTACTGGCGCGCCAGGTGGCGCAGTTCCGCGAGGCTGCCGCCGGTGAGCAGCAGACGCGCGATCGGCTCGTAGCGGATCACGCGCACCACCTCCGGCGGCTCCGCGTCCTGCGGCAGGTTGCGGAACTGGTCCACCGCCTGCTTCACCTCGTCCACTGCGGTGATCGGGTCGGTGCCCTCCTTGAACTCGATGGAGATGGAACCGACGCCCTGGCTGGAGGTGGAGGTGACGTGCTTGATGCCGGAGACCATCTTGAGCTTCTGCTCCAGCGGCGTGGTGATGCCCTCCTCCACGTCCTCCGCCGCCGCGCCGCGCCACTCCACGCGCACCGTGACGAAGTCGAGATTGAAGTTGGGGAAGAACTGGACGTTGAGCCGGGAGACCGCGAACAGGCCGGCCAGCATCAAGACCAGCATGAACAGGTTGGCCGCCACCGGGTGGTGGACGAAGGTGCTGAGGAGATCCTGGCGCTTCATGCTAAATCCCCTCTCCCCTGCCCTCCCCCCTCGAGGGGGAGGGGGAACATCCGGCGCCTCACTTCAGCACCTCGACCTTCAGGCCGGCGATGGCATTCGGCAGGTGGGTGGCGAGCAGTGCCTCGCCGTCCTTCAGCGTGGCATTGCGCACCAGCAGGTTCGGCGCCGCGAAGGCACCGGGGCCCGGCGCCGCCTCGCCCAGCACCTCCACGTCCACCGCCTGCAGGCGGCCCTGGACGATGCGGTACACGCGGTTGCCGCCGAACAGCGCGGCATAGGGCACGGCCACCACCCCGGCGAGCGGCGCGCGGCGCACGTTCAGACTGACCAGCTCGCCGACGCGCAGCGCCGGCGCGGTGCCGGCGAGGGTGAAGAAACCGTCCAGGCCGCGCGCGTCCGCCGCCCCGGCGACACGAGCGAGGCGGAACTGCACGACCTCGCCGCCGATCCGGGCGCCCGCCAGGGGGTGCTGGCCGCGCGCCATGGCGGCGAGGAACTCGTCCTGCAGGGGGGCGGGGAGCTTGGCCCGCACCTCCAGGCCGGCGGAGGGATAGAGGCGCAGCAGGGTCTGCCCGGTGTTCACCTGGTCGCCCACCGCCACCGCGACCTGCGCCACGTAGCCCGCGAACGGCGCCACCACGCGGCTGCGCTGCAGGGCCAGCTCGGCCTGCGCGAGGTTGGCCTGGGCCTGCGTGAGGCGCGCCCTGAGCTGCGCGAGGCGGGCCTGGTGGTCGGCGATCGCCAGCTCGCGGCCGCGCACCGTGATCTCCTGGCGCGACAGGCTGGCACGGCTCTGGTCCACCGCCGCCTGGGAGTAGAAGTTCTCGCTCTGCAGGCGTTCGAAGCGGGCCACGTCGGCGGCGGCGAACGCCTGCAGGCGCTGCTCCTGCTTCAGCTGGTCGAGATCCGCCCGGTGGCGCAGGTCCTCGCTGGCGATTGCCGCCTCCAGCTCCTGCACCTGGCCGCGCGCCTGCTCCACCCTGGGCTGGAAGTCGCGCGGGTCCAGCTCCAGAAGAATCTGCCCCTTGCCCACCGCCTGGCCCTCGCGCACCCGAACGCCCGACACGCGACCCACGCCGGGCGCGGCCGCCTGCGTCTGGTCAGGGCTCTCGACCTTGCCGTTGAGGCTCGCCACCGGGCTGGCGGTGACCACGCGCACGGGCACCGCGCGCACCCGCCACACGGGTTCCTTGACCTGCGCGACGGGCGGCTTGGGCCGGGTCGCCTTGAGGGCGGCGAAACCGCCGATGCCCACTGCCAGGAGCAGCAGGGGCAGGAGGATCTTCTTCTTGTTCATGGGATGTGCCGGGACCGGGATGCCGACATTATCTGGCGCGCCAACCTTGCCGCAAAGCGCCGCGCGGCACGCGGGTTGACGGAAGTCAGTCTTGCAGGCGCGCGGCCTGCGCCGGGATCTCCAGCCAGGCCGCGAGCCCGCCGCCCTCGCGGTTTTCCAGGCTCACCCGCCAGCCGTTGGCCTGCGCGAGCTGGCGCACGATCGCCAGGCCCAGGCCGGTGCCGCCGGTGGCGGCGCTGCGCGAGGCCTCGACGCGGTGGAAGGGACGGAACACCGCCTCCAGCTGCGCCTCCGGGATGCCCGGTCCGCGATCGAGCACGCCGATGCGACAGCCGTCGTCGTCGGCCTCGGCGCGCAGCTCCAGGGGCGTGCCCGCGGCATAGCGGCGGGCATTGGCGAGCAGGTTGCCGAGGATGCGCCGCAACGCGGCGGGCGGCGCGTCGACCGTCAGGGGCGCGGCATGCACGCTGACCGCCGCCCCCGCCCGCCGCTCGTGGCCGGCCAGTTCCTCCAGCAGGTCGAACAGGTCCACCGGCGCGGACTTCTCCTTGCCGAGGCCGCGCGCCAGTTCCAGCAGCTCGCCGACCAGGCGGTTCATCTCCTCCACGTCGGCGTCCATGCGCGCGATCCACGCCGGGTCGGGCCTGCGCTGCATCATCTCCAGGGTCAGGCGCATGCGCGCGAGCGGCGTGCGCAGGTCGTGCGAGAGGCCGGCGAGCAGCGTGGTGCGCGCCTCCAGCAGGTCGCGCACCTGGCGGGCCAGCGTGTTGAAGCGGCGCGCCAGGGCGGCGAGCTCGCGCGGGCCGGTCTCAGGCAGCAGCTCGGGGGTCTCGCCGCGGCCCAGCACCGAGGCGGCGGCGTCGAAGCGGCGCAGCGGCGCCACCGTGTGGCGCGCCAGCCAGACCGCCCCCAGCAGGGTCATGACGAAGGCGGCGGCAAGGGTCACCAGCAGGGTCGCGATGGGCTGCGTGCCGACGCGCGAGTGCGGGAACCCCACCCACAGGGTGCGCCCGCCGCTGGGTAATGCGACCCAGTGCCAGGCTTCGCCGTCTAGCGGCGCGCTGATGAGGCGGGTGTGCGGGCCGATACGCTTGCGCAGCTCGGTCTCCAGCTGGCGCAGGTAGGGCCCCTGCCAGATGGCCTCCTGGCGGCTGGGAGGCGGCGCGGCGGCCAGCACCAGCTGGTGCCCGCGCGTGAGTTCGAGGGAGAAGGCGGGCCGGGTGGCGGGCGGCAGTTCGCTCCAGGTCTGCGCCGAGAGCACGATCAGCCCCGCCAGGTCGCCGGCGGCGCGTCGCGCCATCGGCAACATGAGCAGGGAGGCCACCGCCACCGCCGCCAGCAGCTCGAAGGCGAGGAACACCACCGCGAGGCGCAGGGCGTTCTGGTGCGTCAGGCTCAGGGGCCGGGAAAGGGACCGGGTAAGAAAGCGATGAAGGCGCGGGAGGCGGCGCGCCATCAGGCCTGCGCGCCGCGCGGGTTGAACAGGTAGCCCTCGCCGCGCACCGTGCGCACGTACACGGGGTTGGCCGGGTCGGGCTCGATCTTGCGGCGCAGGCGACCGACGCGGATGTCCACGGTGCGGTCGAAGGGATCGCGCTCGTAGCCCTTGAGCAGGTCCAGGAGCACATCCCGGTTCAGCACGCGATTCGGGCGCTCCACCAGGACCTTGAGCAGGTCGAACTCCGCGGCGGACAACTCGACGTCCTGGCCGTCGCACAGCAGGCGGCGCGCGGCGGTGTCCAGCTGGTAGGGGCCGAAGCGGTAGGTCTCGCGCGCCGCCTCGCCGGGGTCGGCGGCCACGGCATGCGCGCGGCGCAGCAGGGCGCGCAGGCGGGCGAGCAGTTCGCGCGGGCTGAAGGGCTTGGCGAGGTAATCGTCCGCCCCCATCTCCAGGCCTACCACGCGGTCGATCTCCTCGCCGCGCGCCGAGACCATGAGGATGGGCAGGCTGGCGTTGGCGGTGGCGCGCAGCTCGCGCGTCAGCGCCAGGCCGTCCTCCCCCGGCAGCATCAGGTCCAGCACCACGGCGTCCGGGCGGGCGCGGGCGATGGCCTGGCGCATCTCCGTCCCGTCGCCGGCAAGGTCGACGGCGAAGCCGGTGTCGCTGAGATAGGCGAGGAGCAACTCCCGCAGCGCGGGGTCGTCGTCCACGACGAGGATTCGGTCAGGGTTAGCCATGATTCCAGCTTAGTTTAACCAGCGGACGCCACACGGCCGGCACCGTGTTACGCGCCGATACAAAGCGATACACGCCCCGCCTGCGCCGCGCTGCCCCTGCTACGGGGGGCGGCCATAATGGAAGCGTTACGACAGCGGCCATCGACATCGCGCACCATGACACGCCCAGCCATCCCTTACCTGCTATGCCTCGCGCTCGCCGCGGCCCTTGCCGCCACGCCCTCCACGGCGGCGGAGACCGCGCGGCGCAAGGCCCCGGCACAGGCCACGCCGGAGGTCGCCGCCAAGGGCGAGCAACGCGAGGCGCCGGCGCGCAAATCCTTGCGGCCGCGCCCGGCCTATCAGTTGCCGGACTTCAGCGTGGCGCCGCGCAGACACACCACGCAGGCGCGCCAGGAGACGGCCGCCAGGCAGGGCGAGGACCTGCCATACGGCGCCGGCTATGAGGCACGCCAGCACGTGTTGAGCGAGGACATCATGTTCGCCCCCGTCTCGGGCGGCAGGCACATGGGCGGCAGTCTCGGGGGCCTCGGCGGCGATGCCGGAGAGGCCGGCGGCGCTGGCGATGCGGGCGGCGGCGGTGGCGGCCGCGGCCGATGAGGCCTGAGCTGACGCCGCTCAAGAAAACGAAGGACGGTCGCGAGTTTTCCTGCCCCCCCACGGGGGGTGGGCTGCGTGCAGCCCGGCCCTGCGGGCGTTCAGGCGACGTCGATCCAGACCCTGCCCGCCTCCACCTTGGTGGGGTAGGTGTGCAGGGCGCAATCGGCCGGCTCGTTGAGCGGCCGGCCGTTCTCCAGGTCGAAATAGCTGCCATGCAGGCTGCACTTGATCGACCGGCCCTTGATGCAGCCGAACCAGAGGGAATAGTCCTCGTGCGTGCACATCTCGTCGACGCAGTAATGCTGTGACTCGGCGTTGACCAGCAGGAGGCGCCGGCCGCCCGCCTCCACGCGCTTCATCTGGTTCGGCGCCAGCTCGTCGGCGCCGGCGACATCCACCCAGGCCATCAGCGCACCCGCTTCGCGGCGTTGCCGCTGTCCAGCGCGGCACGTGCGCGGTCGGCGGCGGCGGCCAGGCTGGGGGCCTTGCCGATGTGATGCAGCACCAGGGCGGCGCTCAGCACCAGGGAGTCGTAGGTGGCGCCCTTCTCGCCACGCAGGGCCGCCATGCCAGCTGCGGCAGCCGCCTTCGCGGTAGCCTCCACGTCGACCATGATCGCCACCTCGTCGCCCTCGCGCTCGGACTTGGGCAGGTTGTCAGGCAGGGGCACGGAACGCACCGACTGCTCGATGCCGAGGGCGAGCGGATCGATGTCGGTCTCCGTCTCCTCGCCGCGGTCCTGGTACACCCACACCTTGCCCGCCTGGCGCAGCGAGGGGATCACCCCGCCCTCCACGCCGCGGATGATGATGCCGGTGTCGAAGCCGGCATGGCGCGCCAGCATGGCGTAGATGGGCGGGTAGGGCTTGTGCACGAAGCCGGTGACGTAGTGCGTCCGGCGCCGCCCCTGGATGGGCTTGGCCAGCACCTCGACGGTGGTCACGGCCTGGCGTTTGATGATCTTGGTGCGCAACGGAATCATGTCGTGCAGCTTGGGGCAGTACTGCGCCTGGTCGACATAGCTCCAGCCCAGCTCGGGGTCGGCGAGGCGGCGCGCGGCCTCGGCGGTGTCGAGGTCGACGTTCACGCCGGCGGCGCGCAGCACGTGGCGCGCCGTCACCCCGTACTTCGGCCCCACCGCCTCGACGCTGTGGTTGATCGCGGGCACGCCCAGCTCGGCGAGCAGCGCCGGCAGGAAGGGCGCGGCGGGCAGGCAGCGGTTGTAGCCGTCGTAGGGGTCGGCGATGTCCACCACCTCGTCCACGTCGGCGGTGACGCGCTGCGTCGCCTCGATGATGGCGTCGAGGATGCCGCGGAACTCCTCGTTGGTCTCGCGCTTCATGCGCAGGGCGATGAAGTAGATGGCGGCATGCACCGGATCGACCTGTTCCTCCAGGATCGCCTTCATGCCCAGGTAGGCCTCTTCCTGGCTGATGTCCTTGGACAGGTCCGGTCCGGTGGCGATGCGCTGGATGATGGAGTGCATCACCTTCTGGAGGTCTTGGTGTTGGCTGCTGTGCATGTCGATCCGCCGCTCAATGAAATGGGGGTAAGGATAAAAATCCCGAGTAATCCGATCAACCAAATACCCACTCGGGGGGGATATGCTTATGGCTTCGACCGGGTCGAAGTAAGATAAGCGTTTTCTAATATTTCAGGCAATCCATGCAGACGCACTACGAACGCATCGGTGGCGAGGAGAAGGTCCGCGAACTGGTGGACCGCTTCTACGGCCACATGGACGAGCTGCCCGAGGTATGGGACATCCGCAAGCTGCACGCGGAGGACCTGGCCGGTTCGCGCCAGAAACTGTTCGACTTCTTGTCCGGCTGGCTGGGCGGCCCGCAGCTCTACGTCCAGAAGCACGGCCACCCCATGCTGCGCCGGCGCCACCTGCCCTTCCCCATCGACGATGCCGCGCGCGACCAGTGGATGCACTGCATGCGCCTCGCGCTCGCCGAGGTGGTGCAGGACGAGCGCCTGCGCGAGGAACTGGACCGCGCCTTCCTCAAGGTCGCGGACCACATGCGCAACCAGGCCGGCGGCGGCATGCCGCACGGCACTGGGCTACACACCATCAGCAACGCTTGAAACCGAGAAGAGAGGAACCCCAATGACCATGACCCCCATGGAGCTCGTCGCGCAGGCGCGGGCGCAGATCAAGGAAGTCACGCCCCAGCAGGCGTGGGAAGCCATGTCCGGCGACGTGCGCGTGCTCGACGTGCGCGAGACCAGCGAATACGAGGCGGCGCGCCTGCCCGGCGCGATCAACATCCCGCGCGGCATCCTCGAATTCCGCATCGGCGAGGTGCAGGAATTCGCCCGCAAGGACGCCCCCATCGTCCTGTATTGCCGCACCGGCGGCCGCGCCGCGCTCGCCACCCTGGCGCTGAACCAGATCGGCTACAACAACGTGGTGTCCGTGACCGGCGGCATCATGGGCTGGGAGCAGGCCGGCCTGCCGATCGAAAAAGACCGCACCAACTACTTCTGACCTGGAGAACCCCCCATGTACGCATTCACCTGTGATGTCGCCCTGCCCTTCGACGCCGCCGTCGAGAAATTCAAGCAGGCCCTGGCCGCCGAGAAGATGGGCGTGGTGTCCGAGATCAACGTGCAGCACATCATGAAGGCCAAGCTGAACGCCGAGATGCCCGCCTACACCATCCTCGGCGCCTGCGCCCCCGGCCTCGCCAAGCGCGTGATCGAGGCGGAACCCAATGCCGGCGCCCTGCTGCCCTGCGGCGTCGCCGCCATGGCCCTGGACGCCAACACCACCCGCTTCTCCTTCCAGGACCCCGAGACCATGGCCGGCATCACCGACAACCCGGTGATGAAGGAGGTCGCCAGGGAGGCCAAGGCCATGCTCTCGCGCGTGCGCGACAGCCTCAGCCAGTAAGACCCGCCGCGGGGCCGGCACGGCCCCGGGGAGCATCCACCACCATGAAGGAGCGCACCATGCGTCACGCAGCGAAACTCACCCAACTCGCCCTGATCAGCCTGTCCCTGGCCGGTTGTGCCGCCCTGCCGACCGCCGAGCAGCAGGCCGGCATGGCCGGTACCGCGCGCACCTACTCCGGCGCCTTGATCAAGAACCTGGGCGGCGAGTTGAAGGCCGCGATGAGCGCCGGCGGCCCGGAGCAGGCAATCTCCGTGTGCAAGGAGAAGGCGCCGGCGATCGCTGCCGAGGTCTCGAAGAACAGCGGCATGCAGTTCAAGCGGGTCAGCAACAAGAACCGCAACCCCGGCGCGGTGCCCGACGCCTGGGAGGCCAAGGCCATCGCCGACCTGGAGAAGCGCCTGGCGGCCGGCGCCAAGCCCGAGACCCTGGACACCTACGCGGTGGTGGATGGCCCGCAGGGCAAGACCTTCCGCTACGCCAAGGCCCTGGTGACCCAGTCCCTGTGCCTGAACTGCCACGGCACGCCGGAGACCATGAGCGAGGCGACGCGCGCCAAGCTGGCCGCCGAGTATCCGGACGACAAGGCCGTGGGCTACGCCGCCGGCATGGTGCGCGGCATCATCTCCGTCAGCAAACCCCTCTGATCCCGCACCGAAGCCATGACCGAGAGCACCGCCCAGCCCAACCGCCTGCAGAACTTCCCCGTCGCCTGGTTCGCCATGGTCATGGGCCTGGGCGGCCTCGCCATCGCCTGGCACAAGGCCGAGGAGCTGATGGGCCTGACATGGCCCGTCAGCCCCTGGCTGCTGGGGCTGGCGACGCTGCTGTTCGTGGTGCTGGCGGCGGTCTACGGCGCGAAGACGTTCAAGCACCGCGCCGCCGTGGCGGCGGAGTGGGCGCACCCGGTGCGCATGAACTTCGTGCCCACCATCAGCATCGCCCTGATCCTGCTCGGCATCGGCTGGCTGCCCTACTCGCCGCCCTATTCCAAGCTGCTGTGGCTGCTCGGCAGCGCCATGCACCTGGTGCTCACCCTGCACGTGATGACGCAGTGGATGCACCAGACCAAGTTCGAGATCGTCCACCTCACCCCCCGCCTGGTTCATCCCCGTGGTGGGCAACATCCTGGTGCCCATCGCCGGCGTCAGCCACGCCCCGGCCGAGGTCTCCTGGTTCTTCTTCAGCATCGGCGTGCTGTTCTGGCCGGTGCTGCTGTCCATCATCTTCTACCGCGTGATCTTCCACGGCAGCCTGCCGGAGCGGCTCATGCCCACCCTGTTCATCCTCATCGCCCCGCCCGCGGTGGGCTTCATCGCCTATGTCAAGCTCACCGGCGGCCTCGACATGCTGGCCCTGGTGCTCTACTACGCCGCCCTGTTCTTCACCCTGCTGCTGTTCGCGCAGCTGGCCTGGTTCGCGCGCCTGAAGTTCTACCTCTCCTGGTGGGCCTACTCCTTCCCCCTCGCCGCCGTCACCGTCGCCACCTTCGTCATGTACGAGGCGACCGGCAAGCTGCTGTTCGCGCGCCTCGCCAGCGTGCTGCTGGGCGTCGCCACGGTGGTGATCGGCGGCCTGTTCCTGCGCACCGCACTGGCGGTCTCGCGGCGCGAGATCTGCCTGCCGGAGTAGCGCCCCGCCGGAAATGCCCCTAGAGGGCTTCCTCGCTGGTGGCGAAGGCAGGTGCGTCGCATAATTCGGACAACGCGGTGGGGTATCGGCCTGCGCAGGCCCCTCCTCGCCGCCCCATCATCCAGATCAACGGCATGGCCACGGAACCAGACCGCGACGACACGAGCGACATCCACGACCTCCAGGCGCGCCTCAGGCAGCGCGAGCGGGAGATCGCCCTGCTGCGCGAGACGACCGGCGCGGTGGACAGCGAGCTCGACCTCGACAAGGTCTTCGCGCTGATCGTCGACCGCGTGCGCGAGCTGATCCCCTCGCAGACCGTCCTGCTGCCCCTGCTCAACCGCGATTGCGACGAATACACCTACCGCGCCGGCTCCGGCGCGAACATCGAGGAGATCGTCGGCGCCTCGCTGCCGCTCGACTTCGGCGTGTGCGGCTGGGTGTGGCAGCACAAGCGCGCCTGGTGGCGCGGCGTGCTGAGCGAACTGCCCGAGCGGGAGAAGAACCTGTGGGAGAAGGACGCCGGCACCCTGCTGCTGGTGCCCCTGATCGGCCGCCAGCACTTCCTCGGCGGCATCGCCTGCATCAACAAGGCGGACGGCGGCGAATACACGGAAAGCGACCTGCACCTGCTGGAGCTGTTCGCCGGCCAGGCCGCCATCGCCATCGAGAACGCCATGGCCATGGAGCGCGTCAACCAGGCCATGCACGAGGCCGAGGAGGCGCACCTGGAGCTGCAGCGCGTCAACAAGCGGCTCTCCGCGGTCAACCAGGAGCTGGAATACCTCTCCCTCTACGACCACCTCACCGGCCTGCCCAACCGCTCGCTGTTCCGCGACCGCATACGCATGGAGATCGCCGGGCGCGTGGCCGGCCAGACCGGCATGGCCCTGCTGATCGCCGACCTGGACCGCTTCCAGGAGATCAACGACAGCCTCGGCCATGAGGCGGGCGACGAGCTGTTGCGCACCGTGGCCGAGCGTTTCTCCGCCGTGCTCAGCCCGTCCGGCACCCTGAGCCGCATGTCCGGCGACGAGTTCGCCCTGCTGCTGGACCACGCGGACGAGGCCCTCGCGCTGGAGACCGCGCGCGCCATGCTGGCCAGCCTGGAGAGGCCGATCCAGCTCGCCGGCCAGGAGCTGGTGGTGAGCGCGAGCGTCGGCATCGCCCTGTGCCCCCGCCACGGCGAGGAGATCTCGGACCTCTTCAAGCATGCCGACACCGCCCTGCTCACGGCCAAGCGCGAGAACTGCGGCGCGCACGTCTACGACGAGCAGCGCGACGACACCGGCCCCGGCCGCTACGCCCTCGCGCGCGAACTGCGCACGGCGCTGGACGAGGACGAGTTCGAGCTGCACTACCAGCCCAAGCTGGACCTCGTCACCAACACCATCACCGCCGTCGAGGCCCTGGCGCGCTGGCCGCGCAAGGACGGCTCCTGGGTGCCGCCGGACATGTTCATCTCCGCCCTGGAGCAGACCGGCCTGATCCAGCGCTTCACCTGGTGGGTGATCGAGACCGCGGTGCGGCAGCGCCAGGACTGGCTCGGCAAGGGCCTGGACCTGCGCATCGCCGTCAACGTGCCGATCAGCATGATCACCGACCCCGGCTTCATCCCCGAGCTGTCGACGCTGTTCAGCCGCCACGCCATGCAGTGCGGCCTCACCATGGAGATCACCGAGAACGCCTTCTTCGGCGACTACGAACACCTCAACACGGTGCTCACCGAACTGCGCCGTTTCGACATCGACTGCTCCATCGACGACTTCGGCACCGGCCACTCCTCGCTCTCGCGCCTGCGCAAGCTGCCGGTGGGCGAACTGAAGATCGACCGTTCCTTCGTCATGGACATGCTGCGCAGCAAGGGCGACGCGGTGATCGTCAAATCCACCATCGACCTGGCGCAGAACCTGGGCCTGAAGGTGGTCGCCGAGGGCGTGGAGAACGCCCAGACCCTGCAGCAGCTCTACCGCCTGCGCTGCGACACCGTGCAGGGCTTCTACATCGCCAGGGCCCTGCCGGTACATGAGCTGGAGAGATTCCTCGCCGCTTCGAAGTGGTCCGTGGCGCGCGTCGAGCCGATGGCATCCGACGACGCGGGCCAGTCGCAGGCCTAGTGAGACACGGATTCATTCGTCATCCCGGCATCGCGGGAACGACGAACTTGAACAACCCCGGAAAACGCAGTTGCAATGGCCAGGACTGCCGAAAACCCAGGCCTGGCCCCCTCACCCTGCCCTCTCCCTCTGGGAGAGGGAAAATCGGCCCGCCGGCCTCGACGTGCAGAAAGACCGCCTGCCTGTCCTCTCCCGCTGAGAGCGGGAAATAACGGCCCCCTCCCCCGACGGGGGAGGGTTGGGGAGAGGGTGGCGACCGACCAGATAGCCGTGCCACGGCCGGATCCAGGATCAACATCCCCCAGGGACACCCCTGACACCCGTCACCCCGGCGTCCGCCGGAATGACCTCCGCTCCATCCGCGTCTCCCCGGACGGGCCATCCGCCGACCAGGCCGGTACAATCCGGCATGACCGCACACCAGCCCACCACACCGCCCCAGGCCGAAACGCCTTCGGCCGCGCCCGACGCCCCCTTCTCCCTCCTCGCCCTGCCGCCCGCCGTGCAGGAGAACCTGCGCCGCCTCGGCTACCACAACATGACGCCGATCCAGGCCGCCAGCCTGCCGCTCACCCTGGCGGGGCACGACCTGATCGCCCAGGCCAAGACCGGCAGCGGCAAGACCGCCGCCTTCGCCCTGCCCCTGCTGAAGAACCTGCACCCGCGCCGCCGCTTCGACGTGCAGGCCCTGGTGCTGTGCCCCACGCGCGAGCTGGCCGACCAGGTCACGCAGGAGATCCGCCGCCTGGCGCGCGCCGAGGACAACATCAAGATCCTCTCCCTGGTGGGCGGCAGCACCATGCGCCCGCAGATGGCCAGCCTGGAGCACGGCGCGCACATCGTCGTCGGCACGCCCGGCCGCATCCTCGACCACATTCAGCGCGGCAGCCTGAGCCTGGAGGCGCTCAACACCCTGGTGTTCGACGAGGCCGACCGCATGCTGGACATGGGCTTCTACGACGACATGGTGTTCGTGGCGCGCCAGTGCCCGAAGAAGCGCCAGACCCTGATGTTCTCCGCCACCTTCCCGGACGGCATCGCCCGCCTCGCGCACCAGTTCCTGCGCCACCCCAAGGAGGTGAAGCTGGCCGAGCGCCACACGGGCGACAAGATCCGCCAGCGCTTCTACGAGGTCGCCCCGGAACAACGCCTGCAGGCCGTGGTGCGCCTGCTCGACCACTACCGCCCGGTCAGCACCCTCGCCTTCTGCAACACCCGCCAGCAATGCCGCGACCTGCTCAAGGTCCTGCGCGCGCGCGGCCTGCACGCCCTCGCCCTGCACGGCGAACTGGAACAGCGCGAACGCGACCAGGTGCTGATCCAGTTCGCCAACCGCAGCTGCTCCGTGCTGGTGGCCACCGACGTGGCCGCGCGCGGCCTCGACATCGCCAACCTGGAGGCGGTGATCAACGTCGACGTCACGCCCGACCCCGAGGTCTACGTGCACCGCATCGGCCGCACCGGCCGCGCCGACCAGGACGGCTGGGCCCTGAGCCTCGCCAGCCCCAGCCAGATGCGGCGCGTCGCCGAGCTCGCCAAGGCGCTCGGCAGCGAACCGGAATGGCACGCCCTGGAGGAGCTCCAGCCCGCCAGCGACCGCCCCCTGCTGCCGCCCATGGCCACCCTGCAGATCCTCGGCGGGCGCAAGGAGAAGATCCGCCCCGGCGACGTGCTGGGCGCGCTCACCGGCGAGGCCGGCTTCACCGCCGCGCAGGTCGGCAAGATCACGGTCGGCGAGTTCAACACCTACGTCGCCGTCGCGCGCCAGATCGCCCAGGAGGCCGTGCGCCGCCTGTCCGCCGGCAAGATCAAGGGCCGCGCGGTGAAGGTGCGCATCCTCGACACCCCCGACGAGTCCCGGGCGGAGGCCCCCTCGCGCGCCAACGCCAGCATCAAGCGGCGGCCCAAGCCCTGATGAACCGGCCCGAAACCGCAAAGGAAACCATCTCCCGCGAGGCCCTCGCCGAGCTGCCGATCCAGCGCTACGAGGGCGAGGTGAACCTGGTCAACACCGCCGAGGCCCTGGCCCGCGCCCTGGCCGACATCCGCCAGGAAGGCGTGGTCGGCCTGGACACCGAGACCCGCCCCGCCTTCACCAAGGGCGAGCACCACCTGCCCTGCCTGGTGCAGGTGGCGACGGCGCGCGCCGTGCACCTGTTCCAGTTGCGCCAGGTCGACTGCGCGGATGCGCTGGCCGAGGTCCTCGCCGCCCCCGGCATCGTCAAGGCCGGCATCGCCCTCGCCCACGACCTGCGCCAGCTCAAGCTGGTCTTCCCCTTCGAGCAAAACGCCGTGCTCGACCTGGGCAACGTCGCCAAGCGTCACGGCATCGGCCAGAGCGGCCTGCGCAACCTCGCCGGCCTGATCCTCGGCTTCCGCATCCCCAAGGGCACACGCACCTCCAACTGGGCCGCGCCCCGCCTCACCCCCGCGCAGATCGGCTACGCCGCGACCGATGCCTGGGCCTGCCGAGAGTTGTATCTAAGGTTTCGGGGGTTGGGGTGGATCGGTGGGCAGGAAGGGAAGTGATCGGCGGCCTGCCTGTGGATGGCAGGCGAGTGCAACGGGTGTAATCTAGCCGCTAGAAAATCAAACGCTGCCCTGTAATGAGACAGGTGCATAAGCAGACGCGGCTTACCGCGCGGAAAATGGAGGTTCCATGAAGAAACAATGCGTCAGCAGATATCACACCGCCTTACCAGATTCTCCGCAGGTGTATTTTCTCGGCTCACCGCGCCCCCTCATGTGGCTTTGATTTTTTTAAAATCAATAGGTTGCCGGAGATCATCAAATATTATACACCTCGTTTGAAATTAAATATACACCTATCCAGGTGTATATTGCACGTTAGACACTCGCAATGTGGCCGCTACCTACTCCGCTACTTATTGTCTTCATAACATTCGTCAGTCTGCTACTTGTGGTCGACTGGTATGGCGTGCATGTAATCAATCAAAACGGCCTCGCCTTCAAAGTTCATTGTTATTCATATGGCAGCACCTTTTGGGTAGCATCTGTTATTGCAAGTCTGTTTTTTCTCAACAAATCACCGGAAAAAAAACTGAAAGTCATTCTGTTCGGTTTCTTGGTAGGCGCCGGGTGGTGGTTTGTTAGCTTTGAACTTCTTTATATATTTCATGGGGTGATTGGTGGCTACTACTAAGAGCACCGTGTCTAACACTACGGTCGAGTGGGACGCTCCGCCAGCAAGCTTTGCTTGCTGTCTCCGCGCCCCTCACCTTCGACGTTAGGCAAGGCTAAACACTATGCATGTCGCCTTACCCAAAAACATTCTCGGCTGGCTGATTCCCGTGGCCATTTTGGGTGGCCTCGGCATCTTTTCTGCCACCTTTTTTGCATACGCCTCTGCTCATGCCGAACACCGCCCAGGCGGCTATATGCCAGCCTTCGTTGGCATATTGCTCTTCGCCGCCTTCTCAGCAGTTTTGAGCTATCTCACGCTTTCCGGCCCCAAAGACGTTGTCCGCTTGCTCACAGCAATGGGTATTGCCGTCCTAGAAAGTGCAGCGTTTGCTTTTCTCTTATTGTTATTGCTTGTGAATTCATTTGGCTCATGAGCACATTGCGCAAAAGGATGGGGTCAGGTCTTGCAAAACAACTTTCCCACCTGAGCTGAAGCCATATCACGCCATGGCCCCAAGCCGTGGCTGACGCGGCGCATGCGGGCGCGGTTCAGGCCGCATGGGGCCTGAGCGGACCTAGCCTTTCCTGGCGGCCTTTGGCCGCCGCCCTCTCCCCGGCCCTCCCCCGTCGGGGGAGGGGGACGCGGGAAGCGGGGTGGACCGCTGACGGTTACTTGTAGCGCTTGAACACGGCCTTCGCGTCCTGGTGCGCGCGCTCCAGGGTGCAGATGGACGGGTCGTCGTCGTGGCCGCTGAAGTAGTCGTCCGCCTGGGCGCGCATCACCATCTGGATCGCCGCCTCCTCGCTCAGCTCATATTCCTCGTAGAGGAGGGTGGCGACCTCGTCGAGGTGTTGTTCATAGGTCATCGTGGCCATCGTGGTGCCCGTCCTTTCCTGTCTGTCCTAGTCCTGCCGCTGCCCGGTCTGCCCTATTCGCGGACCTTGCCCCGCCCCGCCTTCACCGTCGCGCGCCGCGCCTTCTCCTCCATGCGCCGCGCGGACGCGGCCCGGCTGGGGCGGGTCGGCCGGCGTTTCTTCGGCACCACGGCGACGCTGGCGATCAGTTCCTCCAGCCGGCGCAGGGCCTCGGCACGGTTTTTCTCCTGGCTGCGGAATTCCTGCGCCTTGATGATCACCACGCCGTCCTTGCTGATGCGCTGGTCGCCGAGCTTCAGCAGCCGCTCGCGTATCTCGTCCGGCAGCGACGAGGCGGCGATGTCGAAGCGCAGGTGGACGGCGCTGGAGACCTTGTTGACGTTCTGGCCGCCGGCCCCCTGGGCGCGGATCGCGCTGAATTCGACCTCGTCCGGCGGGATGGTGAAGCGAGGGTGCATGCGGTTGGGGGCGGCGGGGATACGGGAATGGGGGCATTGTAGGCCGCGCCGTGACAGTCCCCACCGGGCCGCAGCGGCTCGCCACTCAAGCCCGCGCACTCATCGTCGTCATGCTGGCACCCTGACCGCCGGCTCACCCCCCAGGCGCTGCGCCCGCCGGGCGAAACGGCGGTCGTCGAAGGTCACGAACGCTTCGCAATGCCGGCTGGCCAGCAGGTGCAGGGCATCGGCGAAATCCAGGCCTTCCACGTGCCAGTCCACGGCCTCGGCGACACGCGGCCATTCCTCCACGGTGACGTTGGCGAGCCCCAGCAGATGCCGCACGACGCGGGCGAAATCGGCGGCGGCGAAGCCATAAAAGGCACGCAGCACCCATTCCAGTTCCAGCACCACCGTCAGGGGGACGAAGATGCCGGGTGATTCGGCCAGGAGCCGGCGTGCGGCGGGACGTTGCCGGGCCGCCTCCGGGTCGCCCGGGTCATCCACGTAGAAGCGCGCCAGGATGTTGGTGTCAATCGCGATCATCCTTGGCCTCCCGCATGGCCGCGGCCACGTCGAAGTCGGCCAGCCTGCGCTTGCCCGGCTGCCCGCAGACCAGCATGCCGAACCCCTCCTCCACGCGGGTGGGGGGGATCCGGCGCTTGAGTTCGGCGCGGATGGTGTTGCCATCCAGGGAGAAGTCCAGCTGGCAGCCGGGCGTGATGCCCAGCTGGCGCCGAATCTCCGCCGGGATGACGACCTGGCCCTTGTCCGAAACGGTTACGGTGGTCATATCGCCTCCGATGTCTTACTTGGTAAGAGGATCATAGCACCCTGCCTGAGCGGGCGGCGCGGCGCGCTATCTGCGTCGCGCCGGCTCCTGTAGCCTTGCCCCTGCACCATCCACAAACCCAACGAGAGGAGAGACCCATGCAAGACACCGACCTGCTGACCGCCGAATACGCCTCCCTGGTGCCGCCGCCCCCGCCCCTGGGCCGGCGCGGCTTCCTGGTCACCGCGCTGGGCGCGGGCTTCGCCCTGGCGGTGCAGCCGGTGCGGGCGCAGACCGCCATCAGCACGGACGCAACCGGCCTCGTCGCCGGCGAAATCCAGGTGCCGACAGCGGACGGCAACATGCCGGCCTACCGCGCCCAGCCGGCCACCGGGACGAACTTCCCCACCCTGCTGGTGGTGCAGGAGATCTTCGGTGTGCACGAGTACATCAAGGACACCTGCCGGCGCCTCGCCAAGCTGGGCTACCAGGCCATCGCCCCCGAGCTGTACGCGCGCCAGGGCGACCCGCGCCAGTACACCACCATCCCCGACATCCTCGCCAAGGTGGTGTCCAAGGTGCCGGACAGCCAGGTGATGGCGGACCTCGACGCCTGCGCGGCCTGGGCCGCGGCGAACGGCGGCGACGCGGCGCGCCTGGGCGTCACCGGCTTCTGCTGGGGCGGGCGCATCACCTGGCTGTACGCGGCCCACAACCCGCGCGTGAAGGCCGGCGTGGCCTGGTACGGCCGCCTGGCGAGCAAGACCAGCGAGCTGACGCCGCGCCACCCGCTGGACATCGCGGACAAGCTGAACGGGCCGGTGCTGGGCCTGTATGGCGGCCAGGACACGGGCATCCCCCTGGAGACGGTGGAACAGATGCGCGCGGCCCTGGCGAAGGCCGACAACCCCGCCAGCAAGGCCTCCACGATCCACGTCTACGCCGACGCGCCGCACGCCTTCCACGCGGACTACCGCGAGAGCTACCGCAAGGAGCCGGCTGAGGACGGCTGGCGGCGCATGCGGGAGTGGTTCAGGCAGCACGGGGTTTGAGCGGGGCTTGCCGCTCTTGGCGGCCTTCGGCTGCCGCCCTCTCCCCAGCCCTCCCCCGTCGGGGGAGGGGGTTATCCGTCCGGGGCAAATGAAAAGGGCACGGCCTCGCGGCCGTGCCCTTGCTCAATGACCGCCGGGGCGGATCAGACCACGTACTGGTTCTCCACCGCCACGCCACCCATGGCCGGGTCGCTGAAGCCGTGCTCGCCGGTCTCCATGCGGCCGGCGAAGCGGCGGCTGAAGTCGGCCTGGCCGCGCACCTTCACCGAGTAGTCGTACCAGTAGGCGCTGTCGTGCAGCGGCAGCTCAAGGGTCTTGGCGCCCTTGGCCGGGACCGTGACGTAGCGCGGCTTGGCGTCGAAGTACTTGTTGGCGACGACGCTGAACACGCAGACGCGCGTGCCATGGTTTTCCAGCTTCACCAGCAGCTTGCCGCCGGCCACGTCGTAGGCCGCGACCGCCTCCGGCTTCGCCTGCGCGGGCAGGTTGGCGCGCTTGGCGTTGCCGGTGCAATGGCGGTGGAAGCCGTTGGGGCCGAGCACCCACAGGTCGTAGGCGCCGCTGGCGGCGACGCTCCAGACGCCGTCCAGCAGCTTGCCCGGCTCGACGGTGTAGCGGCGCGGCATGGCGCTCAGGTTAAGGCGGTCGTAGACGTGGAACACCGCGGCGGCGGCGCCCGTGTTGTCGAAGCGGAGCCGCACCTGGGTGGCGGAGATCGCCTCGGCGCCGACGTGCAGCTCATACGGCAGGGCGCGCGCGGGGCGGATACCGACCTCCTGCATGGGCATGACCGCCGGGCTGGGCGGCACGGGCACCGGCTGGCCGACGATGGCGCGGGCCTTGTCGGCCAGGGCCAGGGTGGCGGGCAGCTTGCTGAAGAAGGCCTCGTCGTTGGGGTCGGCGAAGTTGAAGGCGGAGGTCAGGTCACCGCACACGGCGCGGCGCCAGGCGCTGATGTTCGGCTCCATGACGCCGAAGCGGGCCTCGATGAAGCGGATCACGGAGGTGTGGTCGAACACCTCGGAGTTGACCCAGCCGCCCTTGCTCCACGGCGACACCACGTACATGGGCACGCGCGGGCCGAGGCCGTAGGCGCGGTGCAGCAGCTTCTGCTCGGTGGTGCTGCTGTGGTAGCTGACCAGGTGCTCGTGGTACTCGCCGCTGGTGTCGACGGTGGAATCGCCCGCCAGCACGGCCAGCGCCGGGTCGGCGTTCCAGGTCACGTAGGAGGGGGCGGCGGGCGGCGGCAGGTGGTCGAAGAAACCGTCGTTCTCGTCGAAGTTCACGAACAGCACGGTCTTGCTCCACACCTCGGGGTTGGCGGTGAGGGCGTCCAGCAGGCGCGCGGTGTAGTCCGCGCCCTGCGCCGGGCTGGAGGGGCCGGGGTGCTCGGAGCCCTCGGCGGTGGCGACCACCCAGGACACCTGCGGCAGGGTGCCGGCCAGCACGTCCTCCTTCAGCTTGTCCAGGTCGCGCGTGCTCACGCCGCGCTGGCGCAGGGCCTCGGAGTAGCCGGGGCGCTGGAACCAGGCGTCGCGGAAGGACTGGAAGCCGGCGAGCGAGTTGTCGGTGAAGTTGTCGTCCATGTTCTCGTACACCTGCCAGCTGATGCCGGCCTGCTCCAGGCGCTCGGTGTAGGTCATCCAGGTGTAGCCGCCGTTGTTGCCCGGATCGGAGGTGAACCAGTCGTAGTCGTTGTAGGTGGCGGGGCCGTTGCCGGTGGCGTGCGGGTCGTTGCTGCCGGTCCAGAGGAACAGGCGGTTGGTGTTGGTGCCGCCCTGGAACGAGCAGTGGTAGGCGTCGCAGATCGTGAAGGCGTTGGCCAGGGCGTACTGGAACGGCAGGTCCTGTTCCTTGAAGTAGCCCAGGGAGTGGTTCTGCTTCGCCTTCGGCCAGGCGTTCATCAGGCCGTTGTTCCAGGCGTACTGCGCGTCCGTCCAGGAGTGCGGCGTGCCGGCGACGCGCATGGTGTCGAAGTTCTGCTCGGTATTCAGGTGGAAGGGGGCGATGGGCTTGCCGCTCACGCGCACGGAGGCGTTGGGCTGGGTCCACACGGTCTTGCCGGTGATGCCGGTCGAGTCCGCCACGGGGATCGGGAACGGGTCGCCGAAGCCGCGCACGCCGGCCAGGGTGCCGAAGTAATGGTCGAAGGAGCGGTTCTCCTGGGTCAGGATGACGATGTGCTCCACGTCCATGATGGTGCCGGTGCGGCGGTTCGGCTCGACGGCCAGGGCGCGCTGGATGGACGGGGGAAGCACGGAAAGGGCGACGGTGGCGCCGGCGCCGGAGGCCAGGACGCGCAGGAAGCCGCGACGGTCGATGTTGCTCATGGAGGGTTCCTCACTGTGGATGGGCCGGGGGTGGCGCGCGCCTGCGCGGCCCCCCGCGGCCGGGTGTTATGTCGGGACATTCGCGCCCGCGGCGCCGGGCCGCGGGCCTTACCCCCGCTTCAGCGGGCGGCGCGGGAGCGGCGGGCGGCCACGCCCACCAGGCCGAGGCCGGCGAGCATCAGGGCGTAGGTCTCGGGCTCGGGCACGGGGGCCATCGCCATCGTGAAGGACAGGTTGTCGGCATAGCCGTCGTTGTCGTAGCTGTTGAGGCGCTCCATGTCGAGCTTGAACTCGACCTGGGCGGTGGCGCCGGGCAGGAAGCCGCCGTCCATGCGGTAGACCAGGCCGGTCGCGTTGCCGCGGTCCTCGGGCATGACCGGGCCGAGCTGGGCGAAGCCGAGTTCGTTGCCGCCGGCATCCTGGAAGCTGGCCATCAGGATGGCGTTGTCGGACTGGGTGGTCCAGCCGCCCAGCCAGCCGGAGAGCTGGAAGCCGACCTTGCCGGTGGCGATGTCGGCGGCGTTGGCGCTCAGGTCCAGGACCTGGTAACCGCCGGAATAGTTGAAGCCGGACGCGCCCGCAAACAAGAGCAGGCCGCGGTCGGCGGGGCCGGGCTCGGTGGGCTGGACCCAGTTGTCGCCGTACTCGACGGTGATGAACAGGGGGGTGTCCATGTCGAGGGCGGTCCAGCCGCTGACGCCGGCCTCGGCGTCGCCGTTGACGATCAGGTTGCTGTTGTAGGCGGCGGCGTGCGCGTTGAGGGAGGCGGCGGAGACGGCCAGGGCCAGAAGGGTGTGAAGCAGCGTGGGTTGCATGTCTTTTTCTCGATTGAGTGGGTTGGGGGTGATGCGCCGGACAGGCCCCGGAAGGGGATGGGGCCCGTGGCCCGCCGTTCCGGCTCGCCGGCCGGATACGGCGAGGGGGATGCTAGAAAGCCTCCATGACACTGGCTGGACACGCGCGCGCCGTGAAAATGAGCCGTTCGGTCTATTCACAGAACGCGAAAGACCTCCCCGCGCGCCATGCGGCAAGGCATGCCGGCCACACATGCGGCCTGACGGCAGCACGCACCGGGGCGGTGCGGGGTCGACCGATACGGCACAGACTTGGCGCAGCAACACCACGCCGCAGCCCGAAAAACAGGGGGTTCCAGGCCTCCGGCGCATGGCACGGGCATTGCTATGAGTCGGCATGGGGGGCGATGTCGATCGCCGTTCTAAAGCGTCGCTAGGGTTCCGGTTCACCGAGGTCGGTGAACGCTGGTCCGAGAGCGACGGGCTCCGCCGGCATGGGGGCTACACGGAGGGATAAAAGCCCGGGAGGAAGCGATGTGTTCGCCCTCCCCCTTTGCCACCTCCATGGAGCCCGCCATGCACAAACGTTCCTTCCTCCGCACCTCCCTCGCCCTTGCCCTCGGCCTTGCCGGCGCCGTCGCCGTGAACGGCGCCCAGGCCGCCACGACCATGAAGATCGGCCTGACCACCTGGATCGGCTACTCGCCCTTCTACGTCGCCGACGCCCTCGACCTGTACAAGAAGCACGGCCTCAAGGTCAGCCTGCAGACCTTTCCCGACCCGGCAGCCCTGCCCTCTGCGTTGTCCGGCGGCGCGCTCGACGGCGCCCTCATGACCTATGACCAGGTGGTCGGCGCCGCCGGCCAGGGCCAGGTGTTCAAGGTCGTCCTGCCGGTGGACTACTCGAACGGCGGCGACGCCGTCCTCGCCGCCAAGCCCCTGGCCAAGATCAGCGACCTGAAGGGCAAGAAGGTGGCCTACGCGCCGCTGTCGCCCTCGGACTTCCTCATCTCCTACGCCCTCAAGGTGAACGGCATGAGCGCCAAGGACATCAGCCCGGTCAACATGACGCCCGAGGCCATCCCCGCCGCCATGATCTCCGGCGCCGTGCCGGCGGGCGTGACCTACGAGCCCAACGTCTCGCAGATCCTCTCCACCGGCGGCAGCAAGTTCCAGGTGATCTATTCCTCGCGCAACGCCCCCGGCCTGATCGCCGACGTGCTCGCCTTCAGCGACAAGAAGATCGCCGCCAAGGGCAAGGAGATCACCGCCATCACCCAGGTCTACGCCGAGGCGCTCAAGTACATGAAGGACAAGCCGGCCGATGCCGCCAAGCTGATCGGCAAGGCGGTCGGCGTGTCGCCCAAGGAGGTGGGCGAGCAGCTCGCCGGCGTCTACAACATCCCCGTCGCGGAGATGCCCAAGGCCTACGTCAAGGGCAAGGAGACGACCTCCTACTACGCCAGCGGCGCCATCATCAACGAGATCCTGGTCAAGAGCGGCCAGATCAAGAAGCCGGTGGACATCGCCACCACCCTGGACGACCGCTTCGTCAAGACGCTGGCCAAGTAATGCCCGGCGGCCGCCGCCTCTGCGGCGCGGCGGCCGCGGCCATACGACCATGAACAAGCCCCTGTTCCGCGCGCCCGACGGCGCCCTGCCCAATTCCCTGGCGCTGGCCTATGCCGGCGCCGGCTATGTCGGCGGCCTCTGGCTGATGGCCAGCGCGCCGCTGCCCGTCGCCCTGGCGGCGACGCTCTGGTTCGCCCATGCCCTGATCATCGCCGCCTACCTGTTCCACGAGTTCGCCCACCTCACGGTGTTCTCCCGCCCGGAGTTCAACCGCCGCGCCGGCGTGCTGATGACCTGGCTCACCGGCAGCTGCTACGCCCGCTACGAACACCTGCGCTTCAAGCACATGCGCCACCACGTCGACCGCGCCGACGTCATCAGCCTCGACGCCAAGGCCTGGCTGAACGGCGGCCCGGCCTGGCGCCGGCGCCTGGTGCTGGCGCTGGAGTGGGCCTACGTCCCGGCGGTGGACCTGCTCATGCATGCCTGGGTGATCGCCCTGCCCTTCGCGCGCCCCGAACGGCGCCAGGATCGCCCGCGCCTGCTCGCCATCCTGCTGCTGCGCGGCACGGCCTTCGCCGCCCTCGGCTGGCTGGCGCCGCGCGCGCTGCTGCTCTACGGCGTCGCCTATCTGCTCATGATCACCGTGCTGCGCTTCGCCGACTGCTACCAGCACACCTACGATGCCTACGCCATCCTCGACAAGGACAAGATCCCGCAGGACAGGCTGCGCGACGCCGCCTACGAGCAGGCCAACACCTACTCCAACGTGGTCTCGCTGCGCTGGCCCTGGCTCAACCTGCTGCTGCTCAACTTCCCCTACCACAACGCCCATCACGAGAAGCCGGCGGTGCCCTGGCACCGGCTGCCCGCCCTGCACCGCGAGCTCTACGGCAACGACCGCCAGCAGGTGATCCCCATGCGCCGCCTGCTGCCGCCCTTCCACCGGCACCGCGTCGGCCGCGTGCTGGCCGAGGACTACGGCCACATCGAGGCCGGCAACCCCGCCGGCTTCAAGGGCGCGGTGGCGGTCTCCTTCCTGACGGCGGTGTGACATGGCGGCACTGGCGCTGCTGGGCGGCGCGCTGCTCTGGGGCCTGTTCTGGTGGCCGCTGAAGACGCTCGCCGGCAACGGCGTGCAGGGCAGCTTCATCCAGTTCGCCGCCTTCGGCCTGCCCGCCCTGGCGCTCCTGCCCTGGGCCTGGTCCAGCCGCGCCGCCTGGCGCGGCCGGCTGCCCATGCTCGCGCTCATCGCCCTGCTCGGCGGCTGGGCCAACGCTTCGTTCGCCAGCGCCCTCACCTACGGCAGCGTGGTGCGCGTGATGCTGCTGTTCTACCTGGCCCCGGTCTGGACCATCGTCGCCGCGCGCATCGTCCTCGCCGAGCCGTTCACGCCGCTGCGCCTCGCGGCGCTCGGCCTGGCCCTGGCCGGGCTCGGCTTCACCCTGGGCGGGCCGCAGGTGTTCGAGGCCCCCCTGGGCGCCATCGACCTGCTCGCCCTCTCCTCCGGCCTCTCCTTCGCCCTCAACAACGTCGCCATCCGCGCCGCCAGCGGCCTGCCCGAACTGGTCCGCTCGCTCGCCGTGTTCGCCGGCTGCGCCCTGCTCTCGCTGGTCTTCATGGCCTGGCGGGGCGAGGCGCCGCCCGCGCTGGACGCCGGCGTCTCGCTCGGGTTGCTCGCCCTCGGCCTGCTCTGGGTGCTGCCGGGCACGCTCGCCACCTACTACGGCGTGGCCCGCCTGGAGGCCGGCAAGGCGGCCATCCTGCTGCTCGCGGAACTGGTGGTCGGCGTGGTGTCGGCGCTGCTCATCGGCGGCGAGGCGCTGGGTACCGGGGAGATCGTCGGCGGCGCGCTGATCCTCACCGCGGCGGTGCTGGAGACGCGCGGCGAGGCGCGCACGGTGCCGGCATGAAGTCCGCCCTCCTGGTCATCGACATGCAGCGCGACTTCCTCGACCCGGGCGGTTATGCCGCCACGGCCGGCCTCGACGTCGCCGCCCTGCGCCAGGCCATCGCGCCGATCCGGCGCCTGCTCGACGCGGCGCGCCGCGCCGGCATGCTGGTGGTGCACACCCGCGAGGGTCATCGTCCCGACCTGTCGGACTGCCCGCCCGCCAAGCTGGCGCGCAGCCACGCCGCCGGTGCCGCGATCGGTTCGCCCGGCCCGCTCGGCCGCCTGCTGGTGCGCGGCGAGCCGGGGCACGACATCGTCGCCGAGCTCTATCCGCAAGCCGGCGAGCCGGTGGTCGACAAGCCCGGCTACGGCGCCTTCCACCGGACCGACCTGGCGGCCATCCTGGCCAACCGCGGCATCGAGCGCCTGTACCTCGCCGGCGTCACCACCGAGGTGTGCGTGCATTCGACCCTGCGCGAGGCGGTCGACCGCGGCTACCGCTGCATCCTGGTGGGGGATGCCTGCGCCTCGGCGCATCCCGCGCTGCACCAGGCCGCGCTGGCGATGGTCGCCGTCGAGGGCGGCATCTTCGGCCAGGTGCTGCGCTGCGATGAAGTGATCCCCCTGATCGAGAAGGAGACCGCGCCATGACCCAGGTGTTGCGCATGTGGCCGCTGCTGACGGCCACGCACCGCTACGACAAGTCGCTCTCGACCCGCAACCGCGGGCACGGCGAGACCATCGAGGCGCCCATCCTCGCCTACCTGATCGAGACCCGGAACGGCCGCATCCTCTATGACGTCGGCTGCGACTACGCGAAGATCGCCGACCCGGCCCGGCGCGACCGCTACTACGACCCCGAGGTCTTCCCCTTCGGCCCGCCGGAGATGCGCGAGGAGGACCGCCTGCCCCACCACTTCGCCCGCCTCGGCCTCACCCCGGCGGACGTCGACGTGGTGTTCATCGGCCACCTGCACTTCGACCACGCCGGCGGCCTGTGCGAGGTGTGCGGCGCCGACATCCACGTGCAGCGCGACGAGCTGGAGGCCGCCCGCAGCGGCGCGGACGTCGCCTACTTCGCCGACGACTTCGCCGGCGACTACCGCTGGAAGGTGCACGAGGGCGAATACGAGGTGGCGCCCGGCGTGCACGCGATCGCCAGCCCCGGCCATACCGCCGGCCACATGTCGCTGCTGATCGAGCTGCCCAAGGGGCCGCCGGTGATCCTGTGCGGCGACGCCGCCGACCTCACCGAGAACCTGCGCGACGAGGTCGCCCCCGGCCTGTGCTGGCAGGAACGGGAGGGCGAGGCGCTGGACAGCATCCGCAAGCTCAAGCGCCTGGCCGGCGAGGAGGGCGCGCAGCTCTGGCCCAACCACGATATCGCCTTCTACCGCGGCCTGGTCGCCGCGGGCTTGCGGCCGGTGGAATGAGCATGCGCCTGGAACTGTTCAAGACCCTGTGGGGACACGCCGGCACGCTCGCCGAGGCCGCCGCGCAGGCCGCCGAGGCGGGCTTCACCGGCCTGGAGGCGACGCTGCCGCTGGATGCAGCGCGCCAGCGCGAGCTGGCCGCCGTGCTGCACGGGCACGGCCTGGCCTACATCGGCGAGGTCTACACCGGCGGCTGGTACGTGCCGGAGCGGCACGCCCCGCCCGCGCGCCACCTGGCCGACATCGGCCACGCCCTGGCGGCGGCGGATGTGCTGGCGCCGCGCTTCGTCACCTGCATCGGCGGCTGCGACGCCTGGCCGCTCGACGTGTCGCTGCGCTTCTTCGAGGACGCCATGCGCCTGGCGGAACGGGCCGGCCACACCCTGGTGTTCGAGACCCACCGCAGCCGCACCCTGTTCAACCCCTGGGTCACCGTCGAGGTGCTGCGCCGCCTGCCCGAACTGCGCCTGACCTGCGACTTCAGCCACTGGTGCGTGGTGTGCGAGCGCGCCCTCGACGAGGAGACGGAGGCGATCGACCTGGTCGCGGCGCACGCCCACCACATCCACGCGCGCGTCGGCTACGACCAGGGGCCGCAGGTGCCGCACCCGGCCGCACCCGAATACGCCGACTGGCTCGCCTCGCACCAGCGCCTGTGGGAGCGGATCTGGCAACGCCAGCTCGCGCGCGGCCAGGCGGTCGCCACCATGACGCCGGAATTCGGCCCCGACCGCTATCTGCACGAGCTGCCGTTCACGCGCATGCCGGTCGCCGACCTGTGGCAGATCAACGCCTGGGTGGGCGCCACCGAGCGCGCGCACTTCGATGCCTGGCTGGCGGCATCCGCCTAGGGCGCATGCGCGGCGAAGGCACCAGCCCGGTGCACGCCGGCCCTCATCCTGGTGCACCCGTCGCGGCATCGCCCGCCGAAACGGTGCATCCGCCCGCGATTCGCGGCCGGTTGCGGGTGGCATGCCGCTTGCTGATAGCCCACCAAGGGGGCGATCACGGTCGCTGCTCGAATGCGCGGCTAGGGTTCCGGCCTTCACGGGTGTCTGGTCCGAGAGCCGCCGGTCCCGGCCGCTGGGAGGCATGGGGCTCCACGGAGGGACAAAAGCCCGGGAGGACGAGATGACGCGTCGCTCCCGCCCTATGTAACCGTCCTTGCAACCGTGACAGGAGCCGCCATGTCCCTCCCCTCGCGCCCGGGCTTCTGGGCCATCCGCGCGCCCATCTCCAGCCGCCGCTACTGGCTGCTGGCCCTGCTCGGCATCCTCGCGCCGCTTGCCGCCTGGTGGGGCGTCGCCGCCCTGGAGCTGGCCGACAAGGTGTTCATGCCCTCGCCCGCCGACGTCGCCCGGCGCCTGGCCAGCTGGGCCATGGAGGACGACCTGCTGGGCGACGCCGCCATCAGCGTCTACCGGGTGGTCGCCGGCTGGACCCTCTCGGCCCTGATCGCCCTGCCCCTGGCCCTGCTGATCGGCACCTGGCGGCCGGTGCAGGCGCTGCTGGAGCCGCTCACCGACTTCATCCGCTACATGCCGGCGGTGGCCTTCATCCCCCTGGTGATGCTGTGGATCGGCATCGAGGAGAGCTCGAAGATCGCCATCATCTTCATCGGCACCTTCTTCCAGATGGTGCTGATGATGGCGGAGGACGTGCGCCGCGTGCCCATGGCGCAGATCGAGGCGGCGCAGACCCAAGGCGCCAGCCGCGGCGAGATCATCGAACTGGTGCTGCTGCAGTCCGCCAAGCCGGCCCTGCTCGACACCCTGCGCATCACCATGGGCTGGGCCTGGACCTACCTGGTGGTGGCCGAGCTGGTCGCCGCCAACTCCGGCCTGGGCTACGCCATCCTCAAGGCGCAGCGCTTCATGCAGACCGACAAGATCTTCGCCGGCATCCTGCTCATCAGCGCCATCGGCCTGCTGATCGACCAGCTGTTCCGCCTCGTCCACCGCAAATCCTTTCCCTGGCTGCACGGCAAATGAACACGAAGATCGGCATCCGCGGCCTCGACAAGACCTTCGCCACCGGCGCCGCCAAGGTCCAGGCCCTCTCGGGCATCGAGCTCGACATCCACGACAACGAATTCATCACCTTCGTCGGCGCCTCCGGCTGCGGCAAATCCACCCTGCTGCGCGCCATCGGCGGGCTGGAATACGTCGACGCCGGCACCATCTCGGTCTCCGGCGCGCCGGTGGCCGGCCCCGGCGCCGACCGCGCCATGGTGTTCCAGCACTACAGCCTCTACCCCTGGCTGTCGGTGACCGACAACATCAAGTGGTGCCGCAACCTCAAGGTGCACACGCGCGACCGCACCGAGGCCGACGTCGACGCCGCCAGCGGCCGCGCCGACGCCCTGCTGCGGCTGATGGGCCTGGACCACGTGCGCGACGCCTACCCCAACCAGCTCTCCGGCGGCATGCAGCAGCGCGTCGCCATCGCCCGCGCCCTCATGCCCCGGCCGCAGATCCTGCTCATGGACGAGCCCTTCGGCGCCCTCGACGCGCAGACCCGCGAGGTGATGCACGACCTGATCCGGCACGTGCACAAGATCGAGAAGACCACCATCGTCTTCGTCACCCACGACGTCGAGGAGGCGATCTACCTGGGCAACCGCATCGTCCTGATGGCGCCGCGCCCCGGCCGCATCGCCCAGATCTACGACGTGCCGCTGCCCGCCGAGCGCCAGCAGGACATGAAGCACGCGCCGGCATTCCTCGCCCTGAAGAAGGAGATCCTCGCCCGCATCCGCGAGACCTCCGGCATGAAGACCGACCTCGAACAGCTGGAAAGGCTCAACCAGCCGCAGTGAGCGGCGCGACACCCCTGGCCGCCACGCCGCAACCGCCTTAAGCTGCAGCGACTGCACGGCATCACGGAGTGGCGCATGGACAAGAAAAACGAACGGCTCGACCAGATCGTCCTGGAAGCGCGGCGCAACGCCGAAAAGCGCGAGGCCGGCTACCGTGCCCAGGCCCTCAAGCTCTTCCCCTGGGTCTGCGGCCGCTGCGCGCGCGAGTTCACCCACGCCAACCTGCAACTGCTGGAAGTGCACCACAAGAACAACAACCACCACGACAACCCGCCAGACGGCAGCAACTGGGAGCTGCTCTGCACCTACTGCCACGAGAACGAACACGCCAAGCTCAAGGACCTGGCGGGGCGGGAGGATGGCGGCCAGGGCACCACGACGAGCGCCACCTTCAATCCCTTCGAAGGTTTGAAGGCGATGCTGGCGTCGAAAAAAGGGGAATAAGGCCGTTAGGGGGCAGGTTTCGGCTACAACCTGCCTTGGACCAAATGGGAACCTACGTCAGCAAGGAACCTGAAGCGGCCGCCGATGAAAGGGAGTCTAAAGGCCTCTATCGGCCAAATTCCAGCCATTGATGTTATTGCTTATCGGTGGCGGAGCACCTCCAGCCAAGTGGCGATAAACCCCTGACAGTCACAGGAACAAAGCCGGCTGTGGGCATATTTATTCCCTTACCAATTTTGTCTTAGCCACACGGAAAATGCATTGAAAAGTGGGTAAAATCCTTGTTCGTTAGTGATACCAACCCAGCCCGAAAAAGCCGTTTGACCAATAAATACGTTATCCAGCGTGGAGGGGTTTGTTACAATAATTTTTGCATATGGATGTATTGCGCTCCCGCCTGACTCAAAATGCACCCACAAAAAAGGTTGATATGTGTGATATAGCCTGTTTAGGCTAAGGGGTTCATGGGTGTTTTCCACCTTATTACTTAAGCCTTCTGTGGCAATCACCTGCGCCAGGCCTTTTGAGTCTAGAACACGATCAAAGCAATTAAGTGCCATAACCTGTTTAATAAACACCGATGTGCGCATATAAGTTTCGTCCGTGCCTGGCTGCCCCCAGTCCGAAACGAACAGCATCCCCTTATATGATTTCAGTGAAATGGTTTTTGCTGCAATTACAACCGCATTCGAAATGGGTGTTGTCGATATAATTTTTCCGGTTGCCTGATCAATTTCTGCAATCTGAAGTTGTGGAGTTCCGCAGGCTGTTAGCATCAGGGAGAGACATGGAACACCCAAGTAACGTACAGGCTGGTTTGGTCTATTCGTCAACAAGCCCAATCGATGCAACCGATTATTTATTTGGCATCCAAATCCAAGCCAAGGGGGAGGTATTTGAATGGCCATGGGTTTTGGGGTTACTCAACGGTTCTCGTTTACCCACCGGAACAACGAATTCATTAGCAAACGTATATCTTGCTCTGTAACCGGGCAAAAATCACCCTTCCTCATTCCTGATCCTAGGGTAAGCATTACATGTAGGTTGAGCCGGGCGTTAGACCAAGCCAATACTTCGCTTACAAAGACGCTTTCCAATGTGTCAGGCCTCGTGACGATAAGCCTATATCTAATACCGTCTTTTTCTTGGCAAGCAAACCTGATGATCAAATATGCCTTATAGGCACGAAAAAGCTCTTGATAGCCGGACCATTTATCAAAAGTCATCACCTGATCCTGCAAGCCATTATTGATGACCAGCCCCTGCAAATCGGAGACCCCGACAACACTTTCAAAATATCCAAATTGCCGCAGCGCTCTAACTTCGTCTGTATATGGATGGAAGGTGTGAGGCATAACAACAGCCAGCCCCTTGTACGGGCTCAAGGGCAATTTCTGGGCGACAAGAATCTCTGTTTTGGCAATGGGTGATGGCAGGGCTGACTGTTTCGTTGCGGTGTCATACGGTACCGCCTCACCATTGGTGCCGCATCCTACTGCAAGCATGGATGACAACACTGTAATGCCAGTCAGTCTCATAAGATTGCCCAAACCAATTGAACCGAACCCCCATTACTGCATCGTAGTTTAGCCATCTCCTTTTTGTTGTCTTTTATTGGCCATGTGGTTGTTCATAACTTAAGCATTAAGCTGTTCAATAGCGGAGCACTACAGTATTGGAGTGGAAGTTACCTCTTTCGTAAAGCCGCATGAGCGTCCACAAAGAGGCAGTAGCGGTCACCCCTCCTTGTAGACAGACCGCATCAACCATCAGTCGCGACGCATGCCTATTTGGGCGCACAACCTGCCTTGGCCTGCCCCGCCCCGCAGGGCGCAACCACGGTCTCCCACACGTACTGGGCAAGCGTGTCGTAGCCCTGCTCGAATTCGGCCGCCAGCATGTCGGCCCCGCCCGTCCGCCACGCGCCGAGGGGGTGGGGCTTGCCGGACCACGCCAGTTGCTGCTCGCCTGCGATGCCGCCCTCGCCCAGGGGCACCACCCGCGCGCGCAGCTTCATCTCCAGGGCGATGCGGGGCGGGTCGCCCTTGCGCGCGGCCATGCCGAGCTTTTCCACCGCCAGTTCCAGTACGCCCCGGTAGGCCGGCCGCAGGGCGGCGTAGTCGAGCTTCTCCGCGCCGCTGCCGGGGCCGCCCTGCGCCTCCAGGCTGGCGGGCACCCCCAGGGCCTGGGCACGCGCCACCACCCGACTGGCCACCTGTTCGTGCACGCCGATGCGGTTCACCGCCTGGTCCACCAGTGCCCGCACCTGCGCGGCCTGGTCGGCCGGCAGGCCGTGCATGGCGCCGTAGCTGGCGCCGATCGTGCCGCCGACGACGATGCCGGCGAGGATGGTGAAGGGGGCGATGATGGGGTAGGCGGCAATGCCGATCGGCCCCATCTCCACCGGCAGCAGCGCCCCGGCCGCGGCGCCGGTGGCGGCGCCCTGGCCGCCCAGCTCACCGGCCGCCGCGCCCTTGCCCAGGGCATAGACGTTGAAATCGGCCTGCGGCGGATGGCGCGCGGGCACCACCGCCACCGGGCCGGGCGGCAGCGCGGGGGCCGGGGGCGTGGTCACGCAGCCGCTCAGCAACGCCAGGGCGACGAGGAGGATCACCAGCACACGTGGACGGCGGGCGCGCTTGTCCATCGCCGGCTAACGGTGGATGGGCGGCGGCACGAACTGGCCCGAGAAGCCCGGGATGCGGCCGTAGATGCGGCTCAGCAAGGCCTTCTTCGCCGGCGGGGCGGCCGTGGCGTCGACCAGCACCTGGCCGGCCAGGCCGTCGCAGCGGTCGATGACCTCGACGTGGTTGAGGTGGGTGATGTAGTTGCCCCACAGCCCGCCCAGCCAGCTGGAGGCGTCGTAGTCCACCTCCAGGTCGCCCAGGCAGTAGGCCCGGCCGGCCTCGCTGGCGTCGAATTCCAGGGCCGGCTCGATGAAGGGGGTGTAGTAGAACGGCACCAGGCCGCCCATCTCGTAGTGCCCGGCGGGGATGGCGTAGGCGAACACGCCGTCCTTGCGCGTGCTGAGGAAGGGGATGTTCCTGCGCCTGGGCGGCTGCGGCCCCGCGCCGTCCGCCTGCGGTGCCACCACCGGCTGGCGGGTGATCACGCTCCACAGGGGCTTGCCCAGGCCATACGGGGCCTTGCTGGCGCCGTTCTCGATGAACAGGATGCGCCCGTAGATCAGCACCTCGCCGGTCCGCAACGCGGGCGCCTGGCCCGGGTCCACCCGCCGCGCCATTTGCGTCTCCGGCATGGACGCGCAGCCGGTGACGAGCAGCGAGGCGAGCAGCATGGCGATGCCGGGCAGGTTCATGGCGACCCCTTGTTTCTCCCAGCATAGGCGCCGCGCGGGCGCCCGGACGCGCTATCCCCGCGCGTAGGTCACGAAGTGGTATTCGAGCCCCGCCTCGCTTCGGTGCGCCTGTCGTTCAAGCTCCCGCCAGGCGGCGCGGTCGAATTCCGGAAACCACGCGTCCCCCTGGTAGTCCGCCTGGATCTCAGTGAGGTAGAGCCGGTCGGCACGCGGCAGCACCTGGGCGTACATCTCGGCGCCACCGACGAAGAACACCTCCGGGTCGTCGCCGCAGGCGGCCAGGGCGGCGTCTATGGAGGTGGCGGTGACGCAGCCTTCGACGCGGTAGCCGGGGTCGCGCGTGACAATGACCGTGGTGCGGCCCGGCAGGGGCTTGCCGATGGACTCGTAGGTCTTGCGCCCCATGACGATGTGGTGGCCCATGGTCAGGGCCTTGAAGTGCCTGAGGTCCTCGGGCAGGCGCCACGGGAGGGTGTTGTCGATGCCGATGACGCGGTTCCTCGCCATGGCGGCGATGACGTTGAGGATGGGCTTGGCGGGCATTGCGGGTCTCGGGCTGGCGGCTTCGGGTACGGATTAAGACATAAAAATCGGCAGGCTGCCGCCTGTCCTCACCCCCTCTCCCTAACCCTCCCCCTCCAGGGGGGAGGGGACAAAGCAAGCCCCTCTCCCTTGAGGGGAGAGGGGTTGGGGAGAGGGTGAAGGCGAGCGAAGCTCGCCGTCACTGCCAACGCCCACACACGCCAGCCCGCTACGGCTGCCGCGCCTTCACCCGCACGCCGTCGGCGATCTTGTCGTCCGGGTGGGCGATCACCTGCTCGCCGCCGTCCAGGCCGCCCAGCACCTGGGCGGCAAGGCCGTTTCGCTGGCCGATCCTGACCGGCTGCAGGTGCGCCCTGCCCTCGCGCGCGACGAACACGGCCCAGCCATCCTGGTGGCGGAACAGGGCGTTGGTGGGAACGAGCAGCAGGCCCTCGCCCTGCCAGAGCACGAAGCTGGCCTCGACGCGGTAGCCGTCGCCGAGCGAGCGCCACTGTTCGGGAGGGCTGACGAGGTCGGCGATGACGCGCACGCGCTGCTCCTCCACGCCGAGGGCGGAGACCTTGGTGAAGCCCGCCGGCTCGACCACGCGCACGCGCCCTTCCAGGGTGCCCTCGCCGCCCCAGCGGTCGAGCAGGACGCGGGCGCCGGGGCGGATTCTCACCGCGGCGGTGGAGAGCACCTCCACCATCACCTCCAGCGATTGCGGGTTGCCGATCTCCAGCAGCGCCTGGCCGGGCTGCACGACGCCCGCGCTCTCGTGCGGCACGGCGAGCACGTGGCCGGCCACCGGCGCGGCGACGCGCAGGGTCTCGGCGGGACCGCCCCTGGCGAGCGCAGCAGTCTGCGCCAGGGCGGCGCGCGCGGCCTCCAGTTCGTGGCGCGCCACCTGCACGGCGTATTCCGCGGCCTGCCTGCCGGCCTGGCCCGCCTGCTGGCGCGCGCGCGCCTGGTCCACCGCCGCCTGCGAGAGGAATTTCTCCTTGCCCAGGGACTCGCTGCGCACCAGTTCCTGTTCGGCCAGCCGCGCCTCGGCGGCGGCGACCCGCGCGTTCTCGCGCGCCGCCTGCAGGCCGGCCTCGGCGGCGGACACGCGCGCGTTCGCCTGGGCGCGGCTGCGCGGGTCGAGGCTGGCGGAGGCGACGGGGTCGAGCAACGCCACCACCTGCCCGGCCGCCACCGCGTCGCCCACCTTGAGGGTGATGCGGCGCGCCTCGCCGGCCACCGGGGCGGCGACGACATAGCGCTCGCGCACCCGCGTCCTGCCCTCCTCGTCCACCGTCACCGCCAGGCTGCCCTTGTGCGCCTGCACCAACTCCACCGCCACCGGCCGCGGCATGAAGCCGTAGCCGATGCCGGCGGCGACCGCCAGGGCCAGCAGCACCGTGCCGATGCGTCCGCGCCAGGGTTTCGTCATGAGTCGTCCATTCCTTTCGTTTGCTTGGCAGGCTGCGCCTGCCCCACCATCTCCCCCCGCCCCTCCCCCCTCAAGGGGGAGGGGAGTTGTAGGCCCCACTCCCGGAGGTGGGGGAAGGAAGCTGGCCCCTCCCCCTCGAGGGGGGAGGGGTTGGGGAGAGGGTGAGGCGGGCATCGCCCGCCGCCTTCACTCCACCTTCATTTCTCATCGTAGAAACCCGCCGCCCGTTCACTCCCGCGTCTTCAACACGCCCACCAGGTCCAGCCGCCCCAGGCGGTACCAGACCAAGATGCCGGAAACCAGGGCGGACACCGCCACCACCGTGGCGCCGAGGGCGAAGTTGTAGGGTTCCAGCACCAGCGGCAGGCGGTAGAGGTCGGACTCGAACACCACCACGAGGATGCCGCACAGGCCCGCGCCCACCGCGAAGCCGACGGGGATGGCGGCCAGGGTCAGGGCCGCCAGTTCGCCGAGCAGGATATAGGCGATCTCGCCGTGCGTGAAACCCAGCACGCGCAGGCTGGCCAGCTCCCTGCCCCGCTCCGACAGCGCGATGCGGGCGCTGTTGTAGACCACGCCGAAGGCGATGGTGCCGGCGAGCACGGTGGCGACCATGTTGAAGAACAGCACGAACTCGCCCAGGGTGTCGTAGAAGCTCCTGATCGCCGCGGCGTGCGCCACCATGCCCAGCACGCGCGGCCGGCCGTGCAGGCGCTCGTAGAGCTCGCGCTCCGCGCCGGGGTCGTGCGAGAGATAGGCGCCGGACACCACGTCGCCCTCGCGCAGCAGCGCGTTGAGCGAGTCCTGGCGCATGTAGGCGGAGACGCCCAGGTATTGCTTGGTCAGGCCCAGCACCGGCACCCGCAGGACCTGGCGTCGGCCCTCCTGCACCTCCACCGTGAGCATCTCGCCGGGGCGGATGTGCAGGATGTTGTTGGCCAGGTGGTCGGTGAGCACCACGCCGCCCGCAGGCACCTGGACCGGCCGCAGTGCGCTATCGAGCGAGCGGTGCAGCTTGCCCTCGGGCTGGATGCCGTAGAGGGCGGAACGGTAGTGGTAGTGGCCGTTGCGCAGGATCGCCGGCACGTCGCGGAAGCCCTCCACGTGGCGCACGCCCGGCAGCTGCGCCAGCTCGTGCAGGGCGCGGCCGCTGGTGGGTTCGATGAAGGTGACCGCCAGGTCCTCGCGCGCCGCGTGCTTGAACTGCACGTCGACCATGAAGTCGATGGCGCCGCGCTGGTAGTTGCCCACCATCATCAGGCCGCCGGCGCAGGCGATGCCGAACACGGTGAGCAGCGACTTGAGCGGGCGCCGCTCGATGTGGCGCAGGATCATGCGCGAGGGCTGGCTGAACCAGCGCTGCAGGCCCAGGCGCTCCAGCAGGGTGGCGCGGTAGATGGTCGGCGTCTCCGAGCGCATGCCCTCGGCCGGCGGCAGGCGCATGGCGCGGCCCACCGCGAACAGGGTGCCGGAGAGGGCGGCGGCCGAGGTCACCGCCAGGGCGATCAGCAGCACGCGCGGCCGCAGCACGTATTCCAGGTAGGGGAAGCGGTAGAAGTCCATGTACACGTTGGCCAGGCCGTTGCCGAACCACGCGCCGAGGGCCACGCCGCCCGCCACGCCGAAGAAGGCGATGGCCATGACCAGCTTCACGTAGTGCCAGCCGATCGCGGTGTGGTGGTAGCCGAAGGCCTTGAGGATGGCGATCTGCTCGCGCTGCGTGGCGATCAGGCGCGTCACCACCACGTTGAGCAGGAAGGCGGCGACACCCAGGAAGATGGAGGGGAACACCGTGGCGGTGGTCTGCAGCTGCTTCAGCTCCTCGCTCAGGAAGCGGTTGGAGAACTGATCCTTGCGGCCGTGCGCGCCGACGCCGCCATAGGGCGCGAGCACGGTGTCGAGGCGGTCGACCACCGCCTGTTCGTCGCTGCCCGGGGTGAGGGTCGCGGAGACGCTGTTGAACGCCCCCTGCATGTCGTAGGCGGCGGCCAGGGCGTGACGGCCCATCCACAGCACGCCATAGCGCTTGAAGTCCGGGAACATGGCGCCCGGCGCGATCTGGTAGACGTATTCCGGCGACAGCGCCACGCCCACCACGGTGAGGGCCTTGCGCTTGCCGTTGATCACCGCGTGGAGGCGGTCGCCCGGGTGCAGGCCGTGCGCGTCGGCGAAGGTGTCGCTGAGGATCACCTCGTCGCCGCTGTAGGGCTGGGGCCAGCGGCCGCGCTTCAGGTGCAGGGTGTTGAGCAGCGGCGCGCCCACGTCCGGCAGCGAGGAGAGCATGCCGGTGATCGGGTCCTCGAAGCCTTCGACCTCCAGCTTCACCACCGCCACCACGCGCGTCTCCAGCCGATCCACGCCGGGGATCGCGGCGAGCCGCTGCGCCACGGGCTCGGGCGCGCGCTTGAGGGTGGTGAAGACCTCGGCGAAGCGGTATTCGCGGTAGAAGCGGTCGCGCGTGGTGAGCAACGAGTCATAGGTGGACAGGGCCATCACCAGCGTCGCCACGCCGCCGGCGATCACCGCCGCGATCGCCAGGGCCTGGCCGCGCATGTGCCAGAGATCGCGCAGGAGCTTGAGGTTGAGGGCGGTCATGGCCACGCTTCCGCGAAGACAGGCCGGGTTCCCTCACCCCTGCCCCTCTCCCGGGGGGAGAGGGGTATCGCCCCCTTCCCCCCCCGGGGGAAGGGTTGGGGATGAGGGAGCGACCTGTCCATGACCCTCACCAGCTCAACTCGCACGCCGCCCGCTTCTCGGCGTTGCGCCGTTCCTCGACGATGCGCCCGTCCGAGAGTCGGATCACGCGGTCCGCCATGTCGGCGATGCCGGCGTTGTGGGTGATCAGCACGGTGAGGGTGCCGAGTTCGCGGTTCACCTTCTCCAGGGCCTCCAGGACGATCACGCCGGTGGCGGAGTCGAGCGCGCCGGTCGGTTCGTCGCACAACAGCACCGCCGGGTTCTTGGCGATGGCGCGGGCGATCGCCACGCGCTGCTGCTCGCCGCCGGAGAGTTGCGCCGGGAAGTGGTCGAGGCGTTGCCCCAGGCCCACCAGGGAGAGGGCGTCCTCGGGCCGCATCGGCGCCCGGGCGATCTCGGTCACCGCCGCCACGTTCTCGCGCGCGGTGAGGCTGGGGATGAGGTTGTAGAACTGGAACACGAAGCCGACGTGGTCGCGCCGGAACAGGGTCAGCTCGGTCTCGCTGGCGATGGAGAGGTTGTGGTCCAGGTAGTGCACCTCGCCCGCGCTCGGCGTATCCAGGCCGCCGAGGATGTTGAGCAGGGTGGACTTGCCGCTGCCGGAGGGGCCGAGCAGCACCACCAGTTCGCCGGCGTAGAGCTCCAGGTCGATGCCGCGCAAGGCCTGCACCTCCACCTCGCCCATGCGGTAGATCTTGGTGAGCCCCGTGGCCCGGAACACCCATTCGCGTGCTTCAGTCATGCTTCAGCATAGGCCGGGGCCGGCGCGCCTTTCCCCTCCCCCGCCGGGGGAGGGAGCGGGTCAGTTCGACCACAGCGGCGGTTCCTGCATCAGCGCGATCTGCTCGCGCAGTTCGAGGATACGTTCCTCCCAGTAGCGCGGCGTGTCGAACCAGGGGAAGGCGGCGGGGAAGGCCGGGTCTGCCCAGCGCCGCGCGATCCAGGCGGAGTAGTGCAAGAGGCGCAGGGTGCGCAGGGCCTCCACCAGGTGCAGCTCGCGCGGGTCGAACTCCATGAAGTCCTCGTAGCCCGCCAGCACGTCGGCAAACTGGCGCGTCATCGCCGCGCGGTCGCCCGAGAGCAGCATCCACAGGTCCTGCACCGCCGGACCCATGCGGCTGTCGTCGAAGTCGACGAAGTGCGGCCCGTCGTCGGTCCACAGCACGTTGCCGGCGTGGCAGTCGCCGTGCAGGCGCAGGCTGGCGACCGTGCCGGCGCGGTCATAACAGTGGCGCACCCCGTCCAGGGCCTGCGCCGCCACGCCCTGCCACACCGCGCGCAGCTCCGGCGGCAGCCAGTCGTGGGCGAGCAGGAAGTCGCGCGAGGCCTCGCCGAAACTGGCGATGTCGAGGGCGGGACGGTGGACATAGGGCTGCAATGCACCGACCGCGTGGATGCGGCCGAGGAAGCGCCCCATCCATTCCAGGGTGTCGCCGTGGTCGAACTCCGGCGTGCGCCCGCCGCGGCGCGGAAACAGGGCGAAGCGAAAGCCGGCGTGCGCGTGCAGGGTGCGGTCATCGGCCCGCATCGGCGCCACCACGGGGATCTCACGCTCCGCCAGCTCCTCGGTGAAGGCGTGCTCTTCCAGGATGGCCGCGTCGGACCAGCGTTCCGGGCGGTAGAACTTGGCCACCACGATCGGCCCCTCATCCAGCCAGACCTGGTAGACGCGGTTTTCAAAGCTGTTGAGGGCGATCAGGCGTCCGTCGCAGCGCAGGCCGATGCCCTCCAGGGCATCCAGCACCACGTCGGGGGTGAGGGCGGCGTAGGGATGAGGTGAGCTGGGCGGGGTTTGCATGGCATCATTGTAAGAGGCCCCGGATACAGGGGTTCCGAAAACTCAAGGAGGCTGGCATGGCATTCGGGCTCATCATCATCGGCGACGAGATCCTCTCCGGAAAGCGCGCGGACCGCCATTTCGAGGGCGTGCGCAAGATCCTCGCCGCGCGCGGCCTGGGGCTGGCCTGGGTGACCTACCTGGGCGACGACCGCGAACGCCTCACCCAGACCCTGGCGCGCACCTTCACCGGCGGCGACGCGGTGTTCAGCTGCGGCGGCATCGGCGCCACCCCGGACGACCACACGCGCCAGGCCGCCGCGCGCGCCCTCGGCCGCCCCCTGGAACCGCACCCCGAGGCCCTGCGCCTGATCACCGAGCGCATCCAGTCGCTGGAGAAGGAGGTCACGCCGGGCCATCTGCGCATGGGCGAGTTCCCCCTCGGCGCGGAGATCATCCCCAACCCCTACAACCGCATCCCAGGCTTCAGCATCCTGCACCACTGGTTCGTGCCCGGCTTCCCGGACATGGCCTGGCCGATGATCGAATGGGTGCTGGACACCCACTACGCCCACCTGTTCCACGCCCAGCCCAGCGGCGAACGCGCGATGCTCGTCTACGGCCTCGCCGAGGCGACGCTGACGCCGCTCATGGAGCAGATCGAACGCGACTGGCCGGGGGTGAAGGTGTTCAGCCTGCCCAGGCTCAACCCGCAACGCTACGAGATCGAACTGGGCGTGAAGGGGCCGCCGGAGCACATCGAGGCGGCGTTCGAGCTGCTGCGGCGCGGCAGCGCCGAGCTGGGCGGCAAGATCGAGATGCCGGGCTGACGACGCCAGCCCGGCGGCCCCGGCATCAGCCGAAGCGGTCCTTCAGCACCACCTCCTCCATGGCCAGCTGGCCGCCGCGCGGCCAGGGCTCCTTCACCCCCTTGCCGATGGCGACGAACATGGCGACCACGTGGTCGGGCGGCAGGTCGATGAGCTCGCCGACCGCATCCAGGTCGGAGAGGTCCATCGGGCAGGAGTCATAGCCCATCTCCCTGGCGGCGAGCATGAGCGCCATGGCGGCGATGCCGCAGGAGCGCATGGCCTCGTCCCGCTCCACCTGCTCCCGTCCCTCGTAGTACTGGCGGATCATGAACACCAGCGCCTCCCGCACCTCTGCCGGCGCGGTACGCCAGTAGCGTGCCGTGTCCTTGTTCCAGGCCTTGAGGTCGGCGCAGAGCACGATCAGCAGCGAGGCCTCGGTGATCTGCGCCTGGTCCCTGGACACCTGGCGGATGCGCGCGCGCAGCTCCGGGTCGCGCACCACGACGAAGCGCCAGTTCTGGATGTTGAAGGCGGTCGGCGCGAGGAGCGCGAGGGAGAGCAGCCGCGCGACCTCCTCCTCCGCCATGCGGTGATGCGGGTCGAAGGCCTTGACCGAGCGCCTTTGTTCGATGGCCTGGGTAACGTCCATGCGTCTCTCCTTTCAGTGGTCGGCTGCGATCTTGAAGGTGTTGAACATGATGTCGATGGCGACGTTGCGGGCGCCATGGAACATGGCATCGACGATGTCGCCGTCCTCCCAGCCCAGCGCGCGCAGGCGCTCCAGGTCCTCGGCGGTCACCGACTTGGGCGCCTCGACGGCCTTCAGCACGGCCAGCAGCATGGCCTTGTCCCGTTCCTCCAGCGGCGCGTGGGCGGGGTTGCGCCGCGCCGCCGCCACCGCGTCCACCGATACGCCCGCCCTGTCGATCAGCAGGGCCTCGTTCATGCCGATGCAGTACTCGCACTCATGGCGCTGCGAGACGAGCAGGCGCACGAAGGCCAGCAGTGGAAAACCCAGCCGCGGGTGCTGCATGTAATAGCCGAGCTGCTGCCATTGCTGCGCCAGCAGTGCCGGGCTGGAACTGAACAGGCGCATGCCGTTCGGCACGCGCCCCATCGCCTCGTGGATCTGCCCGTACATCTCGGCCACGTCGCCTCGCGCGACGTCGGGCTCGACCATGGAAATCATGTTCATGCTGTTCCCCTTTCAATAACATGCATACCGTTCGGTATGTTTGATGGCAAAAAAAAGACGGACTGCGACTACTCCCGGTCCAGGTCGGCCTGGACCGGCATCAGGCTCCGCACGTAGCCGTGCAACTGCCGCATGCAGAGGCTGTATGACTCGGGCGATTGCATGTTCTTGGCAACGCCTATGCACCCCTCCCAGGCGGAGACGACGAACAACGCCGCCGCCACGCAATCCACCTCCGGGCGGATATCCCCTTGCGCCTGGCCGCGCCGGAGCGCGTCCTCGACGATGCCCTGCCAGGTGCCCAGCACGCCATTCAGACGGGCCTGGAACGCCGCGTCGAGCGGGCTCATCTCCTGCATCAGGTTGTTGAGCGGGCAGCCCAGCAGGACGAAGTCGGACGGCACCTTCCTGTCTATCGTCGCGATGACCTCCAGCAAGGCGGCCACGGGTCGCGCGCTGTCGCGCAAGGGCGCGAAGATCAGGCCGTCCAGGCGCGTCTTGATCACCTCGTCGATGACCGCGAGGCCGAGGGCATGCTTGGTGGGGAAGTGGTGGTACAGCGCCCCCTTGGTCAGCCCGGTGTCCTGCAGGATGTTGGCGATGCTCGCCGCCTGGAAGCCATGGCGATGGATCTCGCAGAAGGCTGCCTGCAGGAGTTTCTCGCGCGTGATGTCGGGTTGCTTGCTGTCCATGCCGCGATCATACCGACCGGTATGCATGCGTCAAGGCATTATTTTTCCTCGCCGCGGCCTGCCCGGCCGGCGTCGCACAACGCCATCTTGCCCGCCCGCCCCAGTCGGCGGATCGCCGCCTCACGCCGCGCCGCCTCGGCACGGCTGCCCACCGTCTCCACATGCGCCAGGCTGACCGGCCGGCGCGCGCGGGTATAACGCGCGCCGGCGCGGCCGCTGCCGTTGTGCTCGGCGAGGCGGCGCGTCACGTCGGTGGTGATGCCGGTGTAGAACGTGCCGTCGGCGCAGCGCAGGATGTAGACGTACCAGGCCGGCAAGCCGTGCCTCAGCCCTGCACCCGCGCCAGGCAGGCCTGCGCAAGCTGCTGGGCGCGCGCCGGGCTGTCCGCCTCGGCGTAGCAGCGCAGTTCCGGGGCGTTGCCGGAGGGGCGCAGGTGCACGATCTCGCCATTGGCGAAGGTGATGCGCAGGCCGTCGGTCCGGTCCAGGCCGGCGGGCGCACCGCACAGGTCACCAAGCAGGGCCTGGATGGCGGCATCGCTGCCGGCCAGGTCCTCGATCAGGCGGCGGCTCCGCTCGGTGGCGAAGTCCTTGATGCGGTCGCTCGCCGTGTAGCGCGGCGGCAGGGCCTGCGCGAGGCGCGACAGCGGCACGCCGCCCGCGCGCGCCATGGCCAGCAGGGCGAGGATGGGCAGCACCGCATCGCGCGTCGGCAGGGGCGCCAGGGCGCGGCCGTCCTTCTCCACCGGCGAGCCGACCAGGAAACCGCCGTTCGCCTCGTAACCCACCACGCCGTCCAGGCCCTCGGCGGCCAGCGCCTCCATGGCGGCGATCACGTAGGGCGAGCCGATGCGCGTGCGCGCCACGCGCGCGAAGGCACCGCTGCGTTCCAGCGCGGTATTGCTGCTCACCGGTGTCGCCACCGCGCGCGCGCCGAGATACTGCGCGCACAGGATGCCGACGATGTCGCCGCGCAGCCACTCGCCGCGCTCGTCGCCGAGCAGCGGGCGGTCGGCGTCGCCGTCGGTGGAGAGCAGCGCGTCGAAGCCGTGCTCCGCCGCCCAGCGGCGCGCCATCTCGGCATCCGCCTCGCCAACCGCCTCGGTGTCGATGGGCACGAACTGGTCGGTGCGGCCGAGGGCGGTGACCTCGGCGCCCAGACCCTCGGCGATCTCGGTGAGGATGTCGCGCGCGAGGCTGGAGTGCTGGTAGAAGCCCAGGCGCATGCCCGCGAGCGGCCGGCCGGGGAAGAAGTCGAGGTAGCGGCGCGCGTAACGGGCGTGGGCGGCGGGGTCGACGGGCGGCAGGGCGTCCACCTGGATCGCCGCCGGCATGGCCAGCGCGGCGGCGTTGATCGCCGCCTCGTCGGCCTTGGTGATCTCGCCACTGGCGCGGTAGAACTTGATGCCGTTGCGGTCGAAGGGGATGTGGCTGCCGGTCACCATGATGGCCGGCATGCCCTGCTCCTGGGCGTGGAAGGCGACGGCGGGCGTGGGCAGGGCGCCGCAGAACTCGACCGTCATGCCGGCATGGCGGATCGCCGCCGCGCAGGCCGCGGCGATGCGCGGGCTGCTGGGGCGCAGGTCCATGCCCAGCGCCACCCGATTGCCAGGTTGCGCGCCGATGGCGTGCAGGAAGGCCAGCGCGTAGGCGAAGCACACCTCGTCCGTCATCTGCGCCACCAGGCCGCGCGCGCCGCTGGTGCCGAAGCCGACGCCGCTGCCGGCCATGACCTCGCGGGTGGTCGTCATCTTGTCTCCCGAATCCTGTGAACGTAGGGTGCGCATTCTGACATCCACCGCGTGACAGGTCAGCGATGCCCGCCGCGAGCGACACCCCCCTCATCCTGTTCGGCGCCTTCGACCGCCACAACTTCGGCGACCTCCTGCTCGCGCACGTGGCGGCGCGCCGGCATGCGGGACGGCCGCTGCTGTTCGCCGGCGTGGCGGCGCGCGACCTGCGTCCCTGGGGCGGACACGCGGTACACGGCCTAGCGCAACTGGCGCGCGACTGGCAGGACACGTGGGGCGACGCGCCGGCGGACCTGCTGCACGTCGGCGGCGAGGTCCTCACCTGCACGCTGTACGAGGCGGCGGTCATGGTCCTGGAGCGGGAGGCGGCGGACGCCGCCATCGCCCGTTACGACCGCGATCCGGCGGCGCGCCAGGCCTGGGCGGAGACGCAGCTCGGGCTGCGCCAGCGGCTCGCCTACCTGGCGGACCAGGCCCTGTTCCGCCACCCCGGCCGCTTCGCCTGCCAGGCCGTGGGCGGCGTGGACCTGGCGGGCCTGCCCGCGCCCGCGCAAGACGAGGTGCGGGCGCGCCTGCAGGCGGCGGACGCCTTGAGCGTGCGCGACCGCGTCACCCAGGCCCGTCTCGCCGAATGGGGGATCGCCGCGGCGCTGGAGGCCGACCCGGGCGAGCAGGTCGCGCAGATGTTCGGCGAGGAGATCGCCCGCCACGCGGCCGGCCCGGCGCTGGCGGAGGTCCGCCAGGCCTTTCCGCAAGGCTACGTCGCCGTGCAGTTCAGCGCCGACTTCGGCGACGACGCGACGCTAAAGGCGCTCGCCGGCGAGCTGGACCGGTTTTGCACGGGGTCGGGGCTGGGCCTGTGCCTGTTCCGCGCCGGCGCGGCGCCCTGGCACGACGACCTGGCGGTGTATCGCCGGCTCGCCGGCTTCATGACCACCTGCGCGGTGCATCGGTTCGAGTCCCTGCACCTGTGGGACATCTGCGCCCTGCTCGCCCACTCACGCCTCTACTGCGGCTCCAGCCTGCACGGCCGCATCGTCGCGCGCGCCTTCGGCGTGCCCGGCGTCAGCCTGCTGCGGCAGCCGCTGGCGCGCATGGGCAAGGTGCGCGCCTACGCGCAGTCCTGGTGGCCCGGCGAGGACGCCACCCTGGCCACGCCAGAAACGGCCGGCGACGCCCTCGCCGCCGCCCTGGCTCACTGACAGCCGTCCACGCTGCCCGGCGCGCAGACCCGGCCGTCGCGCCAGATCGCCTGGCTAAGCTGGCATTCCTTGAGATAGGCCCCCTGGGTGTCCGCACCGCGCAGGTCGGCCTGGTTGAGGTTGGCACCCCAGAGGTAGGTGCTCCACAGGTAGGTGCCACGCATGTCGGCGCCGGAGAGGTCCGCATCGCGCAGATTGGTGTGTTCCAGATTGGCGCCGCGCAGGTTCGCGCCCGCCAGCGAGGCGCCAGGCTTGTCGCAGCCGGACCAGTCGACATAGGGCTCCGGCGGGTCGTAACAGCCCGCGCCGGCCTCGCCGGAAAGCGCGAGCAAGGCCATGCGAATGGCGTGATGGTGGGTCTTTGACATCTGTCGTCCTCCTTGTTTTTTGTTGGAACTACACTCCATAGACACGTGCCCAGCAGCTGTCCAATCAGAAATGGCAATGCCGGCGGCGCGTGGGAAACCTCCGAGATCCGTGCCATCGATATAGAGAATATGCCCATGCCCGACATCGACCTGTTCACCCCCATCGCCCTCGGCCCCTACACCCTCAGGAACCGACTCGCCATGGCCCCCCTGACGCGCAACCGAAGCAGCGTCGAGGGCGTGCATGGCGCGCTCAACGTCGAGTACTACCGGCAGCGCGCCGGCGCCGGCCTGATCATTACCGAGGCCACCTGCGTCGGCCCCGAGGCGGTGGGCTACCCGCTCACGCCGGGGATCTGGAACGACGCCCAGGTGGCGGGCTGGCGGCCGGTGATCGAGGCGGTGCACGCGGCGGGCGGGCGCATCTTCTGCCAGATCTGGCACGTCGGCCGGGTCTCGCACCCGTCCCTGCAGCCTGGCGGTCAGCTGCCGGTGGCGCCCTCCGCCGTCGGCATCGACGGCGACGCCTTCACCTACCAGGGGCCGCAGCCCTTCGTGACGCCGCGCGCGCTGGAGACCGGCGAGCTGCCGGGCATCGTCGCGCAGTTCCGCAACGCCGCCGCCAAGGCCCTGGAGGCGGGCTTCGACGGCATCGAGGTGCACGGCGCGAACGGCTATCTGCTCGACCAGTTCCTGCGCGATGGCAGCAACCGGCGCACCGACGCCTACGGCGGCAGCGTCGACAAGCGCGCGCGCCTGCTCCTGGAGGTGGTGGAGGCGGTGTGCGGGGTGTGGGGCGCGGCGCGCGTGGGCGTGCGCCTGTCGCCGGTGCAGCCGTTCAACGGCATGTTCGACAGCGACCCGAAGGGCACCTTCACGCGCGTGGTGGAATTGCTGGGCCGCTTCCCGCTCGCCTATCTGCACCTCACCGAGATGGGCAAGGACGCCCCCGGCGCCGCCGGGCCGTACTTCGACCCGCTGACGCTGCGCGAGGTATGGAAGGGCGTGCTGATGACCAATGCCGGCTACGACAAGGCCTCGGCCAACGCGGTGCTGGCGGCGGGGCGCGCCGACATGGTGTCGTTTGGGGTGCCCTACCTCGCCAACCCGGACCTGGAGGCGCGCTTCCGCGCCGACGCACCGCTGAATGCCCCCGACCCCGCCACCTTCTACGGCGGCGGGGAGAAGGGCTACACCGACTACCCGTTCATGGCCGGGGCCTGAACGCCCGGCCGGGCGGCGTTCAGCCGCCGCTCAGCATCGCCTCGATGCGCGCGGCGGGCACCGCACCGTCGAGGCGGCGGCCATTGGGCAGGATGATGGCGGGCGTGCCGTTGATGCCCAGCTCGCCGGCGAGCGCCGCGATGGCGTCCACCGGGGTGTCGCAGGCCGCGCCGCCGGCCGGCTTCTTGCCTTCCAGCACGTAGTCCTGCCAAGCCTTCGCGCGATCCTGCGCGCACCAGACGTCCTTGGCGATGCCGACCGCCTGCGGGTGCAGCTCCGCCAGGGGCAGCATGAACAGGTACACGGTCAGGTTGTCCATGCCCGCCAGTTCCTTCTCCAGGCGCTTGCAGAACGGGCAGTCAGGGTCGGAGAAGACGGCGATCCTGCGCTCGCCCTTGCCCTTGACGATGGTGATGGCCTTGTCCAGCGGCAGCTTGGCGAAATCCACCCGGTTCAGCTCGTCCATGCGCTGCTGCGTCAGATTGGAACGGCTGCGCGTGTCGACCAGCGGCCCCATCAGCAGGTGGTCGCCCTTCTCGTCCACGTACAGCATCTGGCCGCCGGCGTAGACCTCGTACAGGCCGGGGACCGGGGTGGTGCTCACCGACTTGATCACCGCCTTCGGGTAGCGCTCGGCGAAGGCCTTGCGGATCGCCGCCTCGTCGGCGTGGGCGGAGAGGGCGAGCAGGGAGAGGGCAAGCAGGGAGAGGGTCTTCATGGCGGTTCCGGGAAACGGGGGTTGGGGGAAGGACGCGCCGCAGTCTAGCCCGGCGATGTTGCAGAAAACATCCGCGGCGCCGCCTCGCCGAGACTAGACCGCGACGGGCGCCTTGATGCCGGGGTGCGGGTCGTAGCCTTCGAGGGTGAAATCCTCGTACCTGAAGCCGAGGATGTCGTTGACCGCGGGGTTCAGGCGCATGCTCGGCAGCGCCCGCGGCTCGCGCGAGAGCTGCAGGTTCACCTGCTCCAGGTGGTTGAGGTAGATGTGCGCGTCGCCCAGGGTGTGCACGAAGTCGCCCGGCTTCAGGCCGGTGACCTGCGCCATCATCAGGGTCAGCAAGGCGTAGCTGGCGATATTGAAGGGCACGCCGAGGAAGATGTCGGCGCTGCGCTGGTAGAGCTGGCAACTCAGCTTGCCGTCGGCGACGTAGAACTGGAAGAAGGCGTGGCAGGGCGGCAGCTTCATGTGCTCCAGCTCGCCCACGTTCCAGGCGGAGACGATGATGCGGCGCGAGTCCGGGTTGCTCTTGAGGGTGCGCACCACCTCGGCGATCTGGTCGATGTGACGGCCGTCGCGCGTCGGCCAGCTGCGCCACTGGTAGCCGTAGATCGGCCCCAGGTCGCCGTTCGCGTCCGCCCATTCGTCCCAGATCGAGACGCCGTTGTCCTTCAGGTACTTGATGTTGGTGTCGCCCTGCAGGAACCACAGCAACTCGTGGATGATGGACTTCAGGTGCACCTTCTTGGTGGTGAGCAGGGGGAAGCCCTGACCCAGGTCGAAGCGCATCTGGTGGCCGAACACCGAGATCGTGCCGGTACCGGTGCGGTCGGACTTGCGCGTGCCGTGTTCGAGGACGTGGCGGAGCAGGTCGAGGTATTGCTGCATGGGGGGCTCGTCAGACGGGTTCTTTGAGGACGTGGTGGTATACCACGTTCATGATGATCAGGCGCTGCGACTGGTTCAGCTCGCCGAACTGCATGCCGTAGGCCTTCATGGTCCTGCCCTGCTCGTCCGTCTCCTCGCCGATGGTGCGGATGATGGCGGGGGTCTTCACGTACTCCTCCATGTCGCCGAGGGTGACCTTGAAGGAGAGCCAGATCTTGTCGTCCTTGTAGCCCAGGCGGGTCGGGGCGAGCAGCTTGGCGCCGCCGACGCTGATGTCGACGATCTTGCCGGAACCCGACTGGCGCCCGTCCTCGGTGTCCAGCACGGCGACGATGATGTTCACCGGGGCGCGCATCGCCTTGCGGATGCGCATGGCCTGCACGCTGTCCGGCCAGGAGAGGTGCAGGTAGGGGTAGGGCTGCAGCTGCGACTTCAGCACGCGGGCCTTGAAGGCGCACACGTTGAGGCCGGAGAAGGCGCGCACCAGGAAGGTCTGGCCGTCCTTGATGAAGATCAGCTTGCCGTCGACCACCGGCGCGGTGACCAGCAGGCTCTTGCCCTTCAGGAGGCCGATCACGCGCACCGTCCAGCGTTCCGTCTGGCCTTCCTGCAGGGGCTGCATCTGCAGCACGTCGCCCGGCGCCAGCTTGGGCGCGTCGCCGTCGCGCACCTCCTCGCGCGGCCTGTCCCCTCCCCCCGTGATCTCGCCCCCCTCCTCCTCTTCCAGGGTGACCGCCCGCGACGGCGTGCGCTGCGGACGCATCTGCTCGCGGTACAGTCCCTTTTCCAGCAGGACCTCCAGCTGGTGCTCGCTGGTGACCACCACGCCGCGGTTCAACAGCAGGACGTGGTCCGCGTCGAAGATCGCGAACTGCAGGGGCTGGCCGACGACGATGTCGGCCGCGCGTACCGGCACGAAGTACTTATCTTCCGCCACGCCAAACACCTCCTCGTGGCAACAGATCAGCGACTGTCAAAATCAAACTCCAGGCTCAACCGTTCAAGGTCGGCATTGTAGGCATTTGCCACGGCCGCGGTCAGGTCTTTGCCGGCCTGCACCTGCGACAGCAGGGCCGCGAATGCAGCGGGCGCGCGACGCCGCAGGTACGCCATGAAGCGCCAGGACTGGCGGTAGAACTGGTGGATGGAGAGCTTGAAGTCGGCGGCGCGGTGGCGCTTGCCGGGGCTGTCCAGGCGCGTGAAGTCGATGCGCCGCCCCGCGTCCCAGGCGCCGCAGGCCTCCTCGTCGCTGCTGAACTCGGCGCCGCCGCCCTCCCCCGCCAGACTCGCCAGCCCCTCGTGGAACCACACCGGCAGGGCGGTGGTGTAGTGGCCGAGCCGCTGCGCGAGATGCAGGTGGGAAAGCTCGTGCGCGAGGATGCCGGGCAGGCGCTCGCGTTCCTCCAGCTCCAGCTTCGGCGACAGCAGCAGCCGCTCGCCCGGCAGCACCACCGCCGTGTAGGCGGCGACGGGCATGAGACGCCGGTAGCAGGCGGGCGTGTGACAGACCAGGAGGCGCGGCGGGCGCAGGAAGGGCAGGCCGTGCACCGCCTCGACGCGGGCGATGGCGTCATCGAGCAGGGCGGCGGCCTCGCCGGCATAGGCCTCGCCGCCCGCCTCGTGCCAGACCCGCGCGTCCGCCGCCAGCGGCAGGAAGCTGTCGGGCGCGGGTGGGGGGACGGTGGCGCAGCCGGCGAGCAGTTGCGCCAGGCATCCCGTCAGCAGGGCGCGGAAGCCGGCAAGCCCGTGGCGATCAGTGCAGGCCGGACCTGGCCAGCTCATCCAGGATCCCCAGCACCAGTTGGCGGCCCAGGGGACCCATGCCCTTGGTGAGCGCGTCGGCGTCGTTCTCGCCGTTCACCAGGCGACGCATGATGCCGCCCAGGCGCGCCATGTCGCCGCCCGCGCGCACCATCTGTTCGGCCATGTTGGCGAGCGCGGCGAGCGCCTGCGCGTCGCCTCGGCGGGCCGCGCCGATCATCGCCGCGAGGCCGGGCGCGGCGGCGGCGCGGTCGGCCTGCTGCCGCAGGTCCGGCAGGGTGGCGGGGTTGTCGATGCCGCGTAGCACCGCCTCGACGATGATGCGGTCCTCCGCGTCCAGGCCCAGTTTCACGCTGTCGTCGCGCTTGCCGTCGACGATCTGGCGCAGCGCCGCCACCAGGCGCGGCCAGCCCTGCTGCTCGGCGGCCTGCAAGGTCTCCATGAGCTGCGGCAGCTGGGCGCGGTCGCGCAGGGCGTTGACCACGGCATGGATGAAGGGCGCGTGCATGGTCAGCACCTGCCGCACGGCGTCGGGGAGTTCAGCCATCGCTTTCCTGTCTCGGTTCGGCGGGGGGGGAAGGAGGGGCATCCTTGGGCAGCGGTCCCCAGCGGCCGTCGCGCAGGGCCTCCAGGGGCTGGTAGGCGGTCTTGTAGGCCATCTTGCGGCAGTCGGCGATCCAGTAGCCCAGGTAGACGTAGGGCAGGCCCATCTCGCGCGCCATGCGCACCTGGCTCAGCACGCCGAACACGCCCAGGCTGCGCTCCGGCAGGTCCGGCTCGAAGAAGGTGTAGACCGCGGAGAGGCCGTCCAGCAGGCGGTCGATCAGGGCCACCATGACCACCTCGCCATCCAGGGTGAACTCCGCCAGCGCGCTGTCGACTCGGCTCTGCAGCAGGAAGCCGCGATACTGTTCGCGATCGTCCTGGTCCATGCCGCCGCCGCGATGGCGCGCCGCCTGGTAGCGGCGGTAGAGGCGGTAGTGCTGCTCCTCGAATTGCGGCGGCAACAGGCGCACCCGGATGTCCTGGTTGCGCTGCGCGCAGCGGCGTTGCGCGCGGTTGGGGGCAAACCCGTCGACGGCGATGCGCACCGGCGTGCAGGCGGTGCAGCTGTCGCAGCGCGGCCGGTAGACGTGCTGGCCGCTGCGGCGGAAGCCCAGGCGCACCAGCTCGCTGTACACCACGGTGTCGATCAGCCCGCCGGGCGCCGCCACCTGCGAACGCGCGATGTGGTCCGCCAGGTAGCTGCAGGGATAGGGCGCCGTCAGGTAGAACTGCAGGCGGAAGATGGGCAGTTCCTTGAGCGTGCTCATGTCGCCAACCTCATGTCGCCGACCTCATGCCCCATACCCCGGGAACCGAGGTTGCCACTTGCCCACCGGCGCCTCGACGGCGGTGAACCGCTCCAGCAGGGCGGTGAACGCGGCGCGCGGGATCTCGCGCGCGCCCAGCGAGGCGAGGTGCGGCGTGCTCATCTGGCAGTCGATCACCCCGAAACCGCGCGCCTGCAATTCGCCCACCAGGTGGGCGAAGGCGATCTTCGAGGCGTCCGTGCGACGGGAGAACATGGATTCGCCGAAGAAGGCCTGCCCCAGGGCCACGCCGTACAGCCCGCCCACCAGTTCCGGGCCGGACTCGCCGTCCATCCAGGTCTCGAAGGAATGCGCGTGGCCGGCCTCGTGCAGCGCGGTGTAGGCGCGCACCATCTCGGCGTTGATCCAGGTGCCGCGCTGGCCGCGGCGCGGCGCCGCGCAGGCCTGCATGACGCGGGTGAAGGCGCTATCCACGCGCACCTCGTAGGCGCCGCGCCGCAAGGTCTTCGCCAGCGAGCGGGCGCACTTGAACTCGGCCGGGAACAGGACCATGCGCGGGTCCGGCGACCACCAGAGGATGGGCTCGCCGGGGTTGAACCAGGGGAAGATGCCGCGCCGGTAGGCCGCCAGCAGGCGCGCCGGCGACAGGTCGCCGCCCACCGCGAGCAGGCCGTTGGGCTCGACCTGCGCGGTCTCCACCGGGGGGAAGGGGGTATCCGGACGCAACCATGGGATCACGTGCCGCGCGTGCCTTTCTGGATGAACTCGATCTTGTAGCCGTCCGGGTCCTCGACGAAGGCGATCACCGTCGAGCCGTGCTTCATCGGCCCCGCCGGGCGCGTCACCCGCCCGCCCTTTGCGGCCACCTGCTCGCAGGCGCGGTAGGCGTCGTCCACCTCGATGGCGATGTGGCCGAAGGCCGTGCCCAGTTCGTACTTGTCGACGCCCCAGTTGTAGGTGAGCTCCAGGACGGTGTGCGCGTCCTCGTCGCCGTAGCCGACGAATGCCAGGGTGAACTTGCCGTCCGGATAGTCCTTGCGGCGCAGCAGGTGCATCCCCAGCACCTGGGTGTAGAAGTCGATCGAGCGATCAAGATCGCCGACACGGAGCATGGTGTGGAGCATGCGCATGGCTTGGCCCTCGCCTCAGAACTGGAAATAGACCCGGGCATTCTCGCGCAGGCGGCGGCGCGCCGTCGCCCACGCGGGGAACAGGGTCTCCACCTCGCGCCAGAACGCGGGCGAGTGGTTGCGCTGGCGGAAGTGCGCGAGCTCGTGGCAGATCACGTAGTCGATCTCCTCCAGGCCGGCCTTGACGAGGCGCCAGTTCAGGCTCACCACGCCCTTGGGCGAGAGGCTGCCCCAGCGCGTGCGCGCCCCGGACAGGCGCAGCGGCGGCGTGTCCCGGCCGGCGCGCGCGGCGTGGTGCGCCAGGCGCGCCGCCAGCAGTTCGCGCGCGCCGCGCTGGTACCAGCGTTGCACCGCCGCCTCAGCCTGCGCGGGCGCGGCGTGGCAGTGCAGCTCGTCGCCCACCCGCGCCACCCCGGCCCGCGCGGCGGGCAGCAGGCGCAGGGTGAGCATGCCGCCGAGATAGGGCAGCTGCATGCCGTCGCCCCAGCCCGCGGCGTGGCTGGCCGCCTCCTGCTGACGGCCGCGGATCCAGTCCAGATGCTTGCCGACGAAGCCCATGATCACGCCCTCGGGCATGCGCAGCGGCGCGTTCACCACCACCTCGCCGCTCTCGCTCACGCGCAGGGCCAGGGAACGTCGCCGCGCGCTGCGGCGCAGGCGGCAGGCCAGCACCTCGCCGGCCAGCCGCACCTCCAGGCAGGACTCGCGGATCTCGCGTTTCACGCCGCGCCCGAACACGGCCTCACAGCCCCCGCATGGTGGATTCGATCCAGGCCTCGGTCTCGGCCAGCACCTCGCCCGGCTTCCTGCCCTGGGTCTGGATGGGGGGGCCCACCACCACGGTGATCTCGCCGGCATGCTTGACGAAGGCGTTCTTCGGCCAGCAGCGGCCGGCGTTGTGCGCCACCGGCAGCACCGGCACGCCGGCCTTGACCGCCAGCCAGGGGCCGCCGATCTGGTAGGTGCCGGTCTCGCCCGGCGCGACGCGCGTGCCCTCGGGGAAGACCAGGACCCAGAACCCCTGTTGCAGGCGCTCCCGGCCCTGCGCCTCGATCTGCCTCAGGGCCTCGCGGCCGGCGCCGCGGTCGATGGCGATGGGGCTGAACAGGGCCAGCCCCCAGCCGAAGAAGGGGATGCGCAGGAGCGACTTCTTCAGCACGAAGGAGAGCGGCGGGAAGATCTGCTGGAAGGCGATGGTCTCCCACGCCGACTGGTGCTTGGCCAGCAGCACCACCGGACCTTCCGGGACATGCTCCAGGCCGATCACGCGATGGCGGATGCCCAGCACCCGGCGCGCCAGGAAGATCACCGCCCGCCCCCACAGGGTGATGACGCGGTAGCGCGGCAGACGCGGCAGCGGCAGGAGGAACAGGGAGAGCAGGCCGAACGGCACGGTGAGCAGGATCTGCAGCAGCAGGAACACGACGGAACGCAGCAGGGCCATGGTCAGGCGGCGCCCTCGATGATCGCCAGGGCGGCCTGCATGAGGTCGTCGTACACCGGCACGTGGGTCGGCAACTCGTCGCTCTCAAGGGTGCGCAGGCCCTTGCCGGTACGCACCAGCATGGGCCGCGCGCCCACCGCCAGGGCGGCCTGGACATCGCGCAACGCGTCACCCACCGCGTATACGTCGGTAAGGTCGATGTGCAGGCGCGTGCCGATGTCCTGCAGCAGGCCCGGCCTCGGCTTGCGGCAGTCGCACTTGGAGTCGGCCGGGTGCGGGCAGAAGAACACCGCGTCGATGCGGCCGCCCGCCTGAGCGACCAGCTTGTGCATCTTGGCGTGGATGGCGTTGAGGGTGACCATGTCGAACAGGCCGCGCCCCAGGCCGGACTGGTTGGAGGCGACGACGACGCGGAATCCCGCCTGGTTGAGGCGCGCGATCGCCGTCAGGCTGCCGGGGATGGGCTTCCACTCGTCCGGATTCTTGATGAACTGGTCGGAGTCGTAGTTGATCACCCCGTCCCGGTCCAGAATGACGCATTTCATGGCGTTGACCTCGTTTCACGAGCCTGCGATTTTGAGGGCATGCGCGGGGCCTGAAAAGGCCTCGCGCGGGGAACGGACAGGCCGCCTCAGCCGGGGAGTTCCGCCGCGCACTCCACCCGGTTGCGCCCCTTGTACTTGGCGGTCTGCAGGGCCCGGTCGGCGCGCGTCATCAGCGCTGGCACCGGCTCGCCGGTGCGCCACTGCGCCACGCCGATGCTCACGGTGATGTGGATGGAGGCGTCGCTGAGCGCGATCGGCGTCTGCCACAGGCCGACGCGCAGGCGCTCCGCGCGCTGCCGCGCCACCGCCTCGTCACCCTCCAGCAGCAGGGCGAATTCCTCGCCGCCCACGCGCGCCAGCAGGGCCTCCTCGCCGAGCAGCGTCGAGCACAGGCGCGCCAGGGCGCGCAGCACCTCATCGGCGCGCAGGTGGCCGTAGGTGTCGTTGATCTGCTTGAAGTAGTCCACGTCCAGCAGCAGCAGGCTCAGCGCCTGGCCGCCCGCCTCCGCATCGAGCATGCGCTGGCGCGCCAGTTCGAGGAAGCGCCGGCGGTTGGTCACGCCGGTCAGTTCGTCGTGCTGCACCTGCGCGATCAGGTCCTGCTCGAGGCGCTGCCGCACCTGCACCTCGTCGAGCAGGCGCTGGTTGGCGACGCGCAGGATCTCCGCGTCGCGGAAGTTCTCGCGGCTCAGGCGGCTGACCCGATACGCGGACATGGCGCCAAACAGGTTCATGCCGAGGAACAGCAGCGCCATCACCAACACCTCCTGGTAGGGCAGCTCGAAGTGGCCCACCAGCACCCAGATGAACACCAGGGTGCTGGCCAGCGCGATGACCAGCGCAGGCAGGAAGCGGTTGGGGATGAACACGTAGGTGCCGAGCAGCATCACCATCATGCTCATGCCGTGCCAGCCGGACTCGAACGGACGCAGCAGGGTGATGGAGAGGAAACCCGCCATCGCCAGCGCCACCACCAGGCTGGGTGTGATGCCGTCGACCAGGGCGCGCCAGAAGTGGTGCGCGGTGAAGGCGATCGCCAGGCCCGAGACCGCCACCAGCACGCGCGTCGCGAACACGATCAGGTATTGCTCGCCGACGCCGAGGATGAGGAAGTCGGTGATGGAAAACGCCAGGTAGAAGAGCGCCGCGATGAGGAAGGCGCGACGCGTGTCGCGCACCCAGAGCGGGTGGATGTGCTCGCGGAACGCCGCTTCCGTGGCGCCGTCGCGGAACTCCGCGCTGTAGGGCGACAGCGCGTAGCGCGAGGAGTCCTGGAGCGGCGGCGCCATGACCCTGTCCGGGATGCTACTTCGCGCTCAACTGCGCGATATCGGCGACGCAGTTCATGAGCCGGCCCAGCTGCCCCAGCAGGGCCAGGCGGTTGGCGCGTTCCAGCGGCTCGTCGGACATCACCATCACCTCGTCGAAGAAGCGGTCCACCGGCGCCTTGACCGCGGCCAGCTGGCGCAGGGCATCGGTGTAGTCGAGGCCCTCCAGTGCCGTCTCCACCGCCGGCGTGATCTCGCGCACCGCGGCGAACAGGGCCTTCTCCGCGTCCTCGGCGAGGAGTTCCGCGTCCGCCTCGGCATTGATCGTCTCGCCCGCCTGCGCCGCCTTGCGCAGGATGTTCTGGATGCGTTTGTTGGCCGCCGCCAGGGCCTCCGCCTCGGGCAGGCGCATGAATTCGCGCACCGCCGCGAGGCGCGCCGGCACACGGTCGATGCGCGTCGGCGCCTGGCTCACCACCGCCTCCACCTCGGCGGCCTCGTAGCCCTGGTCGCGCAGGGCCACGCGCAGGCGGTCCTGCATGAACTGGAATACGTCGACGGCCACGCTGGCGGCCACCTGCTCGGCGGCGAACTGCGCCTGCGCGTGCTGCAGCAGCTGCCCCAGGTCGAGCGGCAGGGCGCGCTCCATGAGCATGCGCAGCACGCCGAGGGCGGCGCGACGCAACGCGAACGGGTCCTTGTCGCCGGTCGGCGGCAGGCCGATGCCGAAGATGCCGGTGAGGCTGTCCAGGCGTTCGGCCAGGGCGACGCTGAGGGCGATGTTGTCCTGCGGCAGCACGTCGCCGGCGAAGCGCGGCTTGTAATGGTCGGCGATCGCCTCGGCGACGCGCGCGTCCTCGCCGTCGTGCAGGGCGTAGTAGCGGCCCATGATGCCCTGCAGCTCGGGGAACTCGCCCACCATGTCGGTGACCAGATCGGCCTTGGCGAGCTGCGCCGCGCGCGCCGCCAGGGCCTCGTCGGCGCCCAGCTCGCGCGCGATCGCGCCGGCCAGGCGCATCAGGCGCTGGATGCGCGCGCCCTGGCTGCCCAGCTTGTTGTGGTAGACCACCCTGTCGAGGGCCTCGACGCGGGCCGCCAGCGGCTTCTTGCGGTCCTGGTCGAAGAAGAACTTGGCGTCGGCCAGGCGCGGCCGCACCACGCGCTCGTTGCCGCCGATCACCTTGGACGGGTCGGCGGGGCGGATGTTGGAGACGATGAGGAACTTGTTGGTCAGCCGGCCGGCCGCGTCGAGGAGCGGGAAGTACTTCTGGTTCGCCTTCATGGTCAGGATCAGGCACTCCTGCGGCACATCGAGGAACTCCGGCTCGAACTGGCAGGTGAGCACGTTGGGGCGCTCCACCAGGGCAGTCACCTCGTCCAGCAGGGCCTCGTCCTCGATCGGCCTCAGGCCTTCCCGCGCGGCGGCGGCCTCGAGCTGGCGCGCGATCTCGGCGCGGCGCGCGGCGAAGCCGGCGATCACCGCCCCCTCCTCGGCCATCTGCGCGGCGTAGCTGTCCGCGTCGCGAATCACGACAGGCTGCACGGCCGCCTCGAAGCGGTGCCCCTGGGTGGCGCGGCCGGCGCTCAGGCCCAGCACCGACACCGGCACCACCTCGGCGCCGTGCAGCGCGACCAGGCCGTGCGCGGGGCGCACGAAATTGACCGTGCTCCAGCCGTCCTGCAGCTGATAGGTCATGACCTTGGGGATGGGCAGCTTCGCCAGCGCCTCCTCGATGGCCTTCTGCAGGCCGTCGGCGAGGCTCGCGCCGCTCACCACGGTGTCGAAGAACAGGGCCTCGGCCTTGCCATCGACGGCGCGCCGCAGCTGCGGCAGCACGGCGGCGTCCAGGCCCATGGCGCCGAGTTTCTTGAGCAGCGCTGGCGTGGCCTGGCCATCGGCGGCCAGCGCGACGCTGACCGGCATGAGCTTGTGCGAGACCGGCCTGTCGGCGGCCTGCGCGGCCACCTGCGTGACGTGCGCAGCGAGCCGGCGCGGCGAGGCGTAGGGCGTGACGACGCTGCCGGCGTCGGCCAGCCCCTGCGCCTTGAGGGATTCGAACAGCGCGGAGGAAAAGGCCTCGCCCAGCCTGTTCAGCGCCTTGGGCGGCAGTTCCTCGACGAAGAGTTCGATCAGCAGATTCTTAGTGTTCATAAGCGGGGGCTTCCGGTTACAAGCCCCTCTCCCGCGAGGGGAGAGGGGTTGGGGAGAGGGCGGGCCTTTGCGTGATACCCAGGGCGGCGGACGCCGCCCTCACCCTCTCCCCGGCCCTCCCCCCTCGAGGGGGAGGGAGTGAAACAACACATGGCACGCCGCATCAGGCCGCCTTCTCAAGCCTCGCCAGCACCTCGTCGGCCCAGGCCCTGGGCGCCATGGGGAAGCCGAGACGCGCGCGCGAATCCAGGTAGCTCTGCGCCACGCTGCGCGCCAGGTTGCGGATGCGGCCGATGTAGGCGGCGCGCTCGGTGACGGAGATGGCACCGCGCGCGTCGAGCAGGTTGAAGGTGTGCGCGGCCTTCAGCACCTGTTCGTAGGCCGGCAGGGCGAGCTGGTTCTCCATCAGCAGCTTGGCCTGCTTCTCGTGCGCGTTGAAGGCGGTGAGCAGGAACTCCACGTCGGAGTGCTCGAAGTTGTAGGTGGACTGTTCCACCTCGTTCTGGTGGAACACGTCGCCGTACTTCACGCCCGGCGAGTACTCCAGGTCGAACACGTTCTCCACGCCCTGCAGGTACATGGCCAGGCGCTCCAGGCCGTAGGTGATCTCGCCGGTGATGGGTTTGCAATCGATGCCGCCGACCTGCTGGAAGTAGGTGAACTGGGTCACCTCCATGCCGTTCAGCCACACCTCCCAGCCCAGGCCCCATGCGCCCAGGGTGGGGTTCTCCCAGTCATCCTCGACGAAACGGATGTCGTTGGCCTTGAGGTCGAAGCCCAGCGCCTCCAGGGAGCCGAGGTAGAGGTCGAGGATGTTCTCCGGCGCGGGCTTCAGCACCACCTGGAACTGGTAGTAGTGCTGCAGGCGGTTCGGGTTCTCGCCGTAGCGGCCATCCTTGGGCCGGCGGCTGGGCTGCACGTAGGCGGCCTTCCACGGCTCCGGGCCAAGCGAACGCAGGAAGGTGGCGGTGTGGCTGGTGCCGGCGCCGACCTCGAGGTCGTAGGGCTGCAGCAGGGTGCAGCCCTGCTCCCCCCAGTAGCGCTGGAGGGTGAGGATGATGTCCTGGAATGCGGGCATGTGCTTGAAGGATGGGCGAAAACCCGCGGATTTTACCCGAGCGCCGCCCCACGCCGGCCAGGGCTTTTCGCGCACCGGGCGCCCCGCGTCTGTCGAAATCCTGTCGCCGCGTTTGAGGTTTCGCCAGCCGCATGCCGCCCGGTCGCCCCCCGAACGGCAACGAACGCGCCAACCACGCGGGCTGGCACGCCACCGGTCGCAGGCATGCGCCTTGCAAAGACCTGGTCAAGAACCAGGAGGAACCGATGACCTTGACCTTGACCCCCAGCCTCACCATCCGCGTCCGGCGCGCGGCCGACAGCGCCCGCCACGTGATCCGCACGCATACGCGCCACCTCAGCATCACCAGCCTGTCCTTCCTCAACATGGAAGTGCTGGTGTTCCGCTACCACGGCAAATAGCCCGGTTCAGGCGCGGACCGGGATCTCCACCCAGGCGGCCAGCCCGCCCCCCTCGCGGTCCGCCAGTTCCACGCGCCAGTCGTGCGCGTCGGCGAGCTGGGCGACGATCGCCAACCCCAGGCCGCTGCCCCCGCCCTCGCGGCTGCGCGAGGCATCCAGACGATAGAAGGGCCGGAACACCGATTTGCGCTCCGCCTCCGGGATGCCCGGGCCGCGATCCAGTACGCCGATCCGAGCCGTCTTCGCCCCGCACTCCAACTGCAGGCTGACCGGCCGGTCGCCGCCATGGCGGCGCGCGTTCTCCAGCAGGTTGCCGAGCACGCGCCGGAGCGCCGCCTCGCTGACCCTGGTGCGGCAGGACGCCGCGCCCACCCATTCGACGGGGCCGAGCCGCCCCGCCTGTTCCGCCAGCTCGCCGAGCAGGCGCGCGAGGTCGCACTCCGCGGCGTCGTCGCTGCCGAGGGCGCGCGCGAAGGCGAGCATGTCGGTGATGAGCTGGTTCATCTCCGCCAGGTCGCGTTCCATGCGCGCCACCATCGCCGGATCGGCGTCCTCCAGCATCGACAGGGCCAGACGCAGGCGCGTGATGGGCGTGCGCAGGTCATGCGAGATGCCGGACAGCAGCACGGTGCGGTTCTCCAGCAGGGCCTGCACCTCGCCCACCATGCGGTTGAACGCGGCGGTCAGCTCCACCAGCTCCTGCGCGCCGGTCTCCGGCAGGCGCACCGGCGTCCTGCCCTGCCCCACCTCGCGCGCCAGGCCGGCCAGGGTACCGAGGCGGCGGCTCACCTTGCGCACCATCAGCAGCGCAGTGAGGACGGTGAGGATGGCGCCGAGGAGGAACACCCCCAGCGCCGCAAGCGGCGCGGCGAGGGCGTAGCGTTCGCGGTCGAAGCCGACCTGCAACAGCTTGTCGGAGACCTGGATCTCCAGCCAGTCGAGGTCGGGGTCGGGGCCACGCTTCAGCCGGATGGGCTGGCCTGCGCGCCGGCTCAGCGCATCCTGCACGAGTTCGGGGAAGAAGCCCGGCTCGGCGAGCCGCGTCAGGGGCTGCTTCGCCTCGGACAGCTCCAGGTCGTGGCGGAACGAGAGCTCCATCTCGTAGTCCGCGCGCGTCTGCGGCGGCAGTTCCACCCAGGTCTTGGCGGCGAGCACGATCTTCGCCGCGAGGTCATCTGCGGAGCGCTCCGCGAGCGGCCGCACCACCAGCAGCCAGACCACCCCGGAGGCGATCGCCTCGAACACCAGAAAGGCGAGCAGCAGGCCCGCGGCGGTGCGACCGAACAGGCTGCGCGGCAGCAGTTGGCTCGGCAGGAGGTTCAAGCGGCCTTGCCCTTGGGCGCGAACAGGTAGCCCTGGCCCCATACGGTGCGGATGTAGACCGGGTTGGCGGGATCGTCCTCCAGCTTCTTGCGCAGGCGGGTGACGCGCACGTCGATGGAGCGGTCGAAGGGGTCGCGCTCGAAGCCCTTGAGCCAGTCCATGATCTGGTCGCGCGAGAGGGCGCGGTTCGGGTGCTCGATGAAGATCTTCAGCAGCGTGAACTCGGCCTGCGTGAGCGGGATCTCCTCGCCCTCGCGCGACAGGGCCTGCGAGGCCAGGTCGAGGGCGAAGGGGCCGAAGCGGAACACCTCGCCCGCCTCCGCCTCGCCGCGGCCGCCGCCGCGCCGCAGCACGGCGCGGATGCGCGCGAGCAGCTCGCGCGGGTTGAAGGGCTTGGGCAGGTAGTCGTCCGCGCCGACCTCCAGGCCGACGATGCGGTCGATGTCCTCGCCGCGCGCCGACAGCATGATCACCGGCACGTCGCGCTCCGCCTTGATGCGGCGGGTCAGCGAGAGCCCGTCCTCGCCCGGCATCATCAGGTCCATGACCACGAGGTCGGGCGTGAACTCGGTCAGGCGCTCGTCCATCTCCCTGCCGTCGCGCGCCGTCTTTACCGCCATGCCTTGCTTGGCGAGGTAGTCGGCGAGCAGATCGCGGATCCCCGCGTCATCATCCACCACCAGGAGTCGGGGGGTATCCGTCATGGTCATTCCTTCGAAACACTCTGAAACAAATTTATCCGATCCGGAAACCCCCGTGTTACCGCCGGTCCCTAGCATGTGAAGCGTGACAAGGAGATATCGCATGAATCGCAAAGCCCTCATGACCCTGCTGCTCGCCCTCGCCGCCCTGCCGGCGGCGGCCCAGGACTTCGGCGGCGTGTTCGGCGCGCCCTTGCCGCAGGTCGCGCAGCTGAGCCCGGAGGAACGGCGCCAGATGCGCGAGCGCTGGGAGAACGCCGGCCCCGAGGAACGCGCGGCGATGCGCCGGACCTTCCAGGAGCGCATGCACCGCATGCAGCGCGAGCCCATGGGCCCCGGCCGCATGGAAGGCCGCGAGCGCTGGCGCGAGACGGGCGAAGGCATGGGCTACGGCATGGGCTACGAGCACCGCCGTTACCAGGAAGACGCCGGTTACGGCCCCGCTCCCGGCAGCGAAGAAGACGAGCGCCGCGGCCGCGGACGAGGCCGCCGCTGAACAGCAGCACCCCCCATTCAACCGAGAGAAGGAACGACCATGAAAACCGCGAACAAACTCCTGATTTCCGGCCTGACCCTGCTGGGCGTGGGCGCCACCCTGCCCGCGCAGGCGGACCCCTTCCGCGACACCGCCTGGGTGATCTCCTCCACGCCGGTCTATGAACGCTACAACGAGCCGCGCCGCGAATGCTGGAGCGAACAGGTGGGCTACGAGAGCGTGCGTTCCGGCAAGCGCGAATACGGCGGCGCCGTGATCGGCGGCATCGTCGGCGGTCTGCTTGGCAACACCGTCGGCAAGGGCAGCGGCCGCAGCGTCGCCACCGCCGTGGGCGCGGCCACCGGCGCCATCGTCGGCGACCGCATCGACAATGACGGCAACGTGGTGCGCGAGTATGAACGTCCGCGTTACGAGGAGCGCTGCCGCGTCGAGGACAACTGGAACCAGCGCCTCACCGGCTACAACGTGGTCTACCGCTACAACGGCCACGACTACACCGCCTTCATGCCCTACGACCCGGGCCGTACCGTGAAGGTGAAGGTCAACGTCAGCCTGGCGGAAAAATACTGAACGCCATACCCGGTTTCGCCAGGGCCGTTTGAAGCCCCCGGCGAAACCGGTACATTCACGCTTTTCCCGCCGGCATAGAAGAGCGTGCGTTTTCCCTGGGCAGTCCTATTCCTGTCGTTCACGGTCTGGCTGCAGCCCGTGCAGGCCTCCGTCGAATCGGACTTCCGCGCCGCGCGCGAGAGCTTCCACAAGCGACAGTTCGAGCGTTTCGATCGCTTCGCCGCGCGCATCCCGGCCGACCACCCCTTACAGTCCTACATCGACTACTGGCGCCTCAAGGCCCACAACGCGACCCCGGACGATCTCGCCGGCTATATCGCCCGCTATCCTGAAAGCCCCCTGGCCGACCGCCTGCGCGCGGAACTGGCAGGCCTGTACGCCCTGGCCGAGAACTGGCCCGCGTTCCGCGCGCAGTTCCGCGCCCTCTACCGCCCCACACAGGAGCTGGTCTGCTACGACGTCCATCTGCGCCTGCGCGAAGGCGACAGGGGCGCGGCGGGCGAAGGGCGCGAGCTCTGGTTGACCGGCAAGAACCTGCCGGAGAGTTGCACGCCGTTGTTCGACGCCCTGTTCCAACTCGGCCAGCTCACCCCGGAAGACCGCTACAAGCGCCTGCGCCTCGCATTGGACGTTGGCAACATGGGCCTGGCGCGCGCCCTCGACGCCGCCCTGCCGGAGGCGGAACGCCTGGAGGCGAACGCCCTGGCGATGGCGCAACGGCACGGTGACGAACTGATCCAGGCCGGCTCGGCGCGGCGCGCGCAACGCGAGGCGGCCCTCTACGCCCTCGGCCTGTTCGCCCGGCTCGATCCGCCCGGCGCCGCGCGCCTGTGGGAGGCCCACGGCGACCGGTACACAGTCGAGGAACGCGCCTACGGCTGGGGCCAGATCGCCATGCAAGCCGCGCGCAAGCATGATCCGCGCGCCCTGGAGTGGTTCGCGCGCGTCGACGCGGACCACCTGTCCAGCCACAGCGAGCTGCAGATCCTCTGGCGCGCGCGTGCCGCCTTGCGCGCCGGCAAGTGGCTGGAGCTCTACCAGGCCATCCAGGCCATGCCGCAGGAACTGCAGGAGGAGTCGGTCTGGCGCTACTGGAAGGCGCGCGCGCTCAAGGCCCTGAACGCGGTGTTCCCCGCCAACCTCCTGTTCGCGAAGCTGTCTCAGGAGCTCGACTACTACGGCCTGCTCGCGCTGGAGGAGATGCCGCCGCGCGTCGAGGCCCGTCCCAGCCTCTACCGCGTCACCCCGGACGATCTGGCGGCGGCGGAGGCCAACCCCGCCCTGCGCCTCGCCCTGCTGCTGCGCAAGCTCGACCTGCCGGCCAACGCGCAGGATGAGTGGAATCGCGCCCTGCGCGGCATGAGCGACCGGCAGCTGCTGGCGGCTGCGGAGCTGGCGCTGCGTGAGGGCTGGCACGACCGGGCGATCTTCGCCGCCAGCCAGACCAAGAGCGAGCACAACTTCGATCTGCGCTTCATCGCCCCCTACCGTGACCTGGCCTCCGCCTACGCGCGCGAGAACGGTCTCGACGAGGCCTGGGTGTTCGGCCTGATCCGCCAGGAATCGCGCTTCATGTCGTATGCGCGCTCGCAGGTGGGGGCGCAGGGGCTGATGCAGGTGATGCCCGCCACCGCGAAGTGGATCGCCGCGCAGATGGGCCTGGACCGCCGTGCCCACCAGAAGGTCGGCAACCCGGACACCAACATCCGCTTCGGCACCTACTACCTCAAGCGCATCTACGACTCGCTCGCCCAGTCCCCCGTGCTGGCCACCGCGGCCTACAACGCGGGCCCCGGGCGGGCGCGCCGCTGGCAGGCCGAGACGCCCCTGGAAGGCGCGGTCTACGTGGAAACCATTCCCTTCCAGGAGACGCGCGACTACGTGAAGAAAGTGATGACCAACGCCATGTTCTACCGCACGCGCTTCGGCGGCGAGGCGGTGCGCCTCAAGGACCGCCTGGGCGTGATCCCCGCGCGTGCCGGGCAGGCCGTGGCGGATGCCGACGAGACCGCCCCCGCACCCGAGTGAGCCCGGCGGCGAGACTTGGCGACGCGGCTTGCCTAGAATGCGGCCATCGTCCAAGCGCAATGGCAGGAACTGCATGAAACCGAAAACCGTATGTGTCCTCGGCGGAGGTGGCTTCGTCGGCCACCATCTGGTCGCTCTGCTCGCCAGCAGGGGCTATCGCATACTGGTGCCGGCGCGTCGACGCGAGGCGGTGAAGGACCTCGCCATGCTGCCCGGCGTCGAGGTGATCGAGGCCGACGTGCACGACCCGCAGGTTCTCAAGGAACTCCTGCACGAGACGGACGCGGTCATCAACCTGGTGGGCATCCTGCACGAGACCGCCGCGGGACAGGTCGACTCGCCGAAGGCGCAGCGCGGCAGCTTCCAGTACGCCCACGTGGAACTGGTGAGGAAGACCGTCCAGGCCTGCTTCGCCGCCAGCGTGCCGCGCCTCATCCACATGAGCGCCCTGGGCGCCGATCCCGTATCGCACAGCGCCTACCAGCGCAGCAAGGCGGCGGGCGAGGAACTGGTGCTGAACGCGCGCAAGCACATCGGCGTCACGGTGTTCCGCCCCTCGGTGATCTTCGGGCCGGGTGACAGCTTCCTCAACATGTTCGCCCGCCTGTTGCGCCTCACCCCCGTGATCCCGCTCGCGAACGCCGGCGCCCGCTTCCAGCCGGTGTTCGTCGGCGACGTGGTGCGCGCCATGGCGGACGCCCTGGAGCGACCGGAGAGCATCGGCCAGACCTACAACCTGTGCGGCCCCAGGGTCTACACCCTGGCGGAGCTCCTGCAGGCCACCGCGCAGGCCCTCGGCCTGAGGCGCCGCATCATCCCCCTGGGTCGCACCGCCTCCTACTGGTTCGCGCGCATCATGGAACTGAAGCCAGGGCGCAAGATGATGACGCGGGACAACCACTACGCGATGCTGAGCGACAACGTCTGCCCGCGCGAATACCGCCCCTGCTTCGCCTGCGCCACGCCCCTCGAGGCAGTGATCGGCTACCTCAGGCAGGAGGACCATCGCCACACCTACGGTTTCCATCGCGCCAGGGCCGGGCGCTGAGCCCGGTCACCGCCTTGGCGATCGCCTTCCCGTCCCACATCCGCGTCTACACCGTCGGTGGCGCGGTGCGCGACCGCCTGCTCGGCCGCGCGGTGCAGGACCGCGACCACGTGGTCGTCGGCGCCACTCCCGAGGAGATGGTCGCCCTCGGCTTCCGCCCCGTGGGCAAGGATTTCCCGGTCTTCCTGCACCCCGAAAGCCAGGAGGAGTACGCACTCGCGCGCACCGAGCGCAAGACCGCGCGCGGCTACAAGGGCTTCGCCGTCCACGCCGCACCGGACGTCACCCTGGAAGAGGACCTGCGACGCCGCGACCTCACCATCAACGCCATGGCGGAGGACGCCGCCGGTTCAATCACAGACCCCTACGGCGGCCGGGCCGACCTCGATGCGCGCCTGCTGCGCCACGTCAGCGAGGCGTTCGCCGAGGACCCGGTGCGCATCCTGCGCGCCGCCCGCTTCGCCGCCCGCTTCCCCGAGTTTCGCGTCGCCCCCGAGACCCTGCATCTGATGCGTGCCATGGTGGACGACGGCGAGGTCGATGCCCTGGTGCCCGAGCGTGTCTGGCAGGAACTGGCGCGTGGCCTCATGGAGGGCACTCCCTCGCGCATGTTTCAGGTGCTGCGCGCATGCGGCGCGCTGGCGCGGCTGTTGCCCGAGCTGGACCGCCTGTTCGGGGTGCCGCAAAACCCCCAACAGCACCCGGAGGTCGACACCGGCGAGCACGTCATGCGCGTCATCGACCATGCCGCGCGAGCCGGTCATGCCCTGCCGGTACGCTGGGCCGCGCTGCTGCACGACCTGGGCAAGGGTCTCACCCCGCAGGAGAACTGGCCCGATCACGGAGGCCACGAGACCAGTGCGGTGCCGCTGGTGGCTGACATCGGGCAGCGCCTGCGCGTGCCGGCGGAATGTACCGATCTGGCGCGCATCGTGGCCCGCTGGCACGGCGAGGCGCACCGCGCGGAACGGCTCGATGCGGACAATCTATTGAATCTACTGGAGCACACCGACGCCCTGCGCCGCCCGGATCGTTTCGCCCAGTTCGTCGAGGCCTGCGCGGCCGATTTCCACGGCCGCCCCGGTTATGAGACGCGACCGTTCCCGCAGGCGGAGACGCTGGCACGGACGCTCGAACTGGCACGCGGCGTGGATGCCGGCGCGATCGCCCGCGACACGGCGGACAAGCAGGAAATTCCGGCGGCGATCAGGCGGGCGCGTGTCGCCGCCATCGCGGCCGGTGTCGGGCAGGGATAGCCCCCGCCGCTAGCGGGCCTGGGCGACGGCGCGCGTCGGGGAGGGATCAGAAGTCCGGCTGCACCAGGCCGGTACGGATGGCGTAGCGGGTCAGGCCGGCCACGTCGTGGATATTGAGGCGCTGCATGAGCTGGGCACGGTGGCTTTCCACGGTCTTGGTGCTGACGTGCAGTTGCAGGGCGATCTCGCGGGTCGCGAAGCCGCGCGCGATCAGGTGCAGGATCTCGCGCTGCCGCGGCGTGAGGCGGTCGTCGTGACTGACCGTTGCCCCCGGTTCCTCGGTGCGCAACAGGTTCTCGATCACACCCACGGCATCGCGCAGGTTCGCGAGCACGGAGCGATGCTTCTCGCTGGCCTGACGCAATGCATCGAGCGCCTGACGATGCGTGGTGACGTCGGTGCAACAGCCGATGAAGCCGAGCAGACTGCCCTTGGTGTCGTAAAACGGGCGACCGGATTTGAGCTGCTGACGATAGCGTCCGTCGCGACGGCGGAGCCGGCAATCCAGGAGGAAGGGCTCTCGCGTCTTCACGGCCATGCCGATCTGTTCCGGCCAGGACTTCGCATCATCGGGATGCATCGCCTGCAGCCAGCCATTACCAAGGCATTCCTCCAAGGTTCGCCCTGTGAATTCCCGCCAGGAAAGGTTGACGTGACAACACTGCCCCTTCAGATCGGACACCCAGATCATGCTTGGCACCCAGTCCCAGGCCTGGATCATCTCGGCGGTCAGGAATGCGCTCGGGGCGCTATCATTCATGGGTTGCTACTCCGATTTTGGGCATCTACATATAACCGCTAAGCTTATCCCCACATTAGCAGATCGAAAAATCAGGGTTTCCCTGGTTTTTTGGCAAAATCACGCAGAATAGGCCCATTATCCCGGCGAAGCCCGTATTCCCCACTGTAAGGAGCAATGGCATGAACGCAAACGTTGGTGGTATCGACCGCATCCTTCGCATCGTCGTCGGCGTCGCCCTGATCGCCTGGGCCGCCTTGCTGGGTGGCCCGGTGTGAGCCTGGATCGGCGTCGTCCCGCTGCTCACCGGCCTGGTCAAGTTCTGCCCGATCTACCCCATCCTCGGCATGAACACCTGCGGCAAGAAGGAATAAGCCCCAGGCCGACCAAGCTCAACGCGCCGTGACCGAGGACCTCGTTTGCTGGAAGTGCGGCGCCTCGCTGCGGGCATTGCCCCAGCCGCTGGGCCGGCGTGCGGCCTGCCCGGCCTGCGAGGCCGAGCTGCACGCATGTCGCATGTGCCGGCACTTCGACACGGGCAAGGCGAAGCAGTGCCGGGAACCGATGGCCGAGGCCGTCGCGGACAAGACTCGCGCCAACTTCTGCGAGTGGTTCCAGCCGCATGCGCTGGCCCACGCCGGAGCGGGTACGGCCAAGGTAGACAACCGCGGCACGCTCGACGCCTTGTTCGGCACGGCCGCGGACGACACCGCGGCCGTGCCCCCCTCCTCACCAGCGGATGCGCTGCGCCGGCTGTTCGGCGATTGACCGCTAGCTGGCGGCGGGGATACGCACTTCGCGCTCCAGGTAGCGGCCTTGGTTGGCGCGCGCGTGGCAGGCCTGGCAATTCGCGGCGCTGCCCACTCCCTTTCGTTGCCATGTCCCGCGCGGCAGTTCATCGTGCAGACTCTTGAAATAGACGGTCTCGCTGATCCTTTGCGGCGCGGCATCGGCGGGGGTCGCCGCGCTGATGCGGTGCATGCGCGGGTTGGCATAACTGCCGTCCGCCGCCAGGGTCTCCAGCTCCTTGAGGACTGCGAAGTATTGCGGCTCGTCCAGGCTCGCATCCTCGCCGAAATGCGTCGCCAACCCGCCCATCATCCTGCGCCAGGAACGCGCCGGCAGCAGGCCGGGGGCAAACGCGGTATGGCAACCGCCGCACTCCGCGACGTAGGTCTTGCCTGCCGGCATGGGAAAAACCCACTCCGCCTCCACGGGGGCGCGCAGCAACCAGAGCGAGACCGCGCCGACGGCCAGGAAAAGGACCAGCAGCTGGCGCCAGGAGGCACTCATTCCGCGTCATCCCTCCGGTACTGGTAGCCGCTGACCATCGCCTGCGCCATGGGCACGCCATGGCGCGCCTCGTGCAAGATCAGGGCCGCGACGTGGGCGATCACGTAGGCGAGCAGGAATTCCTCCAGGAGGTCGTGCGGTGCCCTGAACCAGGCCTTCCAGGCCATGTCGTGGCCGAGCCAGTGATAGAGCGGCCCCTGTCCCTGGTCGATGGCGGCCAGTGCGAGGCCACTCACGGCCATCACCAGGGCCGCGGCGTAAAAGGCGAGGTAGGCGGCGGTCGCCAGCGGGTGGTGTCCGAATCGGGCCGGAGCGACAAAGAAGGCTCGCTCGCGCAGGGCGCCCAGCCAGGCGCGCCATGTCCACAGCTGGCGCCAGTTCGCATGCTTCGGCCCGTAGAGCGCCCAGCTTAGCCGTGCCACCAGACCAAGCAGGAGGCCATAGCCGATCCAGGCGTGGATGCGCCAGAGGGCCGCAGCCTCGGGCGTGAAGCCGAGCCACTGCGCAGCCTGGCTGCTGAGCAGCAACAGCAGTACCGTCAGTGCCACCCAGGCGTGGATGATTCTGAGCACGGGATCGTAGACCTTCTCCCGGCTCAGGCGCAGCCCCGGCATCGGGTGGCGTTATTTCGCGCTGACCGTCGTGGCGGCGGGCGCCTCGTCGTCGCCCTTGATCTGCACGAACGGCGGCACGAAGGCAGGCTTGCCGAGCGACTGGTAATAGGCAGCGACGTCCTCGATGTCCTTTTCGGAATAGAAGGCGGTAGCCATGTTCATGACCGGGTGCAGGATCTTGCCGGTCTTGTATTTGTTGGTCTTGATCGCCAGTTTGTCGGCGTTTCGCCCCCCCAGTTGCAGGGTGTAGAAGATGCCGGTGAAGGTCTCGTTGCCGTGGCAGGCGACACAGGCGGCGGCCTTCTGTCTGCCGACCACGGGATCGCCGGCGAAGGCGGCGACGGAGGTGGACAAAGCGGCAACGGCTAGAACGATGGTCAAAGGTTTCATGGCATGCTCCTGGATTGTGGATACGGCGTGGACGGATTGCCCGTCCACGCATTTAAGATCTTCTTCAAATACTAATATTATGACCCCCGGATTCTTTGGCAAACAAAGACTTGCCCGCGCGGCGAGTCCCGCGCCTCGTCATCGCCAGACGGTGGCAGCCGTGCAACGTCCTCACCTCCCGGCCTGGGGCGCGGCACGATGAAATTCACCATCCACCCTGTCACGCCTTATCAACAGAACTGCTCCCTGGTCTGGTGCGAGCACACGCGCAAGGCCGTCCTGATCGACCCGGGTGGGGATACGCAGCGCCTACGCGAGGCGATCGAACACGAGGGCGTCACCCCGGAAGGCATCCTCCTCACCCACGGCCACATCGATCACGTCGGCGGCGCGGCGCAACTGGCGCGGGAACTGCAAGTGCCGATCATCGGCCCGCACCGCGCGGATGCCTTCTGGCTCGACCAGCTGCCCACCCAGGCGCAGATGTTCGGGTTTCCGCCCACGCCGGGCTTCGAGCCCGAGCGGTGGCTGCAGGATGGAGACCAATTGCAGGTCGGCGAGGTGGTGCTCGACGTCATCCACTGCCCCGGCCACACCCCCGGCCATGTCGTCTTCGTCGACCGCCTGGCGCGCGTAGCCTTCGTCGGCGACGTGCTGTTCGAGGGCAGCATCGGCCGCACCGACTTCCCGCAGGGAGACCACGCGGCCCTGCTCCACTCGATACGCGACAAGCTGTTTCCCCTCGGCGACGACATCCGCTTCGTTCCCGGCCACGGGCCCATGGGCACGTTCGGCAAGGAGCGTCGCGACAACCCCTTCGTCGGCGAGCGCACCGGCCGATGGCAATAAAAAAGCCGGACCGAGGTCCGGCTTTGTAGCGGGCGGAAGCCCTGTCAGCCGATCACGGCCTCGGCGGAGGTGGAGTCGCCCTTGTTGTCGGTCCAGGCAACCACCACCTTATCGCCGGCCTTGGCGCCCTTCACGCGGATCGCCAGGTAGGGGTTCTTGCTGATGCCACCGCCCCACTGCGCGTCCATCACCTTCTTGCCAGCCACTTCGCACGTCACGTTCGTGATGTGGTGCGCCGGAACGATCTGGCCAGTCTTCGCGTCCTTGCGCAGACCAGTCTCCATCACGTGGTTCATCAGGCATTTCACTTCCGCAACGCCATCTTTCATCGTCGCGCGGATCTTCATCGGTTCAGCCATGTTCTTTCTCCTGTGTTCTGTTCAAGGTCTCGGATACAGGGGGGGCCGCATCAGCCGCCGCAGCCGCCGATCGTCACCTTGACTTCCTTATGCGCCTTGTAGTTTTTGGCGCCAACGCTCACCACCGCCACCACGTTCGACGTCGCGCCCATCTTGATGCGGGTCGAAACGTAGCCCTCGGCGCCGTTCATCAGCTTGAAGTCGGCAATCAGCGGGAAGCCGTTCTTCTCCGCGAAGATCGCAATGCCGTCCGTGCCGGCAATGTTGCTGCTGATCTCGACCGGCACCACCGCGCCGTTCTCGGCAATGTCAGGGGCCTTCACCACAATGTCGCCGCTCGCCGTCGCGCCCGCGCCGCCCACGGCACTCAGCGCCCCGGCCATGTCCTTGGCCTCGAAACCAGCCTTGTTCCAGGCAGCAAAGGCCATCCCAGGCTTCAGCAGGCCCGCCATCACGGCCACGCCCACCACGCCGGCAGATCCGGCGCCCTTCAGTACGTTCCTACGCAGGTTGTTCATGTGATCTCCTCAGATGTATGCGCCTTACAGGCCGTAAACGTAATCGACTACCTTGTCGAGCTCCTGCTCCGTCAGCACCTGATGCTTGCCGAAGGGGGGCATGACGCTGTTCGGGTTGCTCGCCGTGGCATCCCAGATCTTGGCGCGCAGCGCGGCCTTGTCGGGGAAGCGGGCCTGCATGGCGATCAGGGGCGGGCCGCTGTTGCCGGTCTGTTCGGCATCGGGCTGGGTGGGGAAACCGTGGCAGGCCAGGCAGTTGCCCTTGGAGCGGTTGTAGGCGATGTCCTTGCCGGACTCTTCCTTCTTTGCACCTTGGGCCATGGCGGCACCGGCCAGCAGCGTGGCCAGCAGGCCGGTGATAAGGGCGACACGTTTCCGCGCGAGATTCTTCATCTCCTAGTCTCCTTCCTCGTTGAGCGCTCTAAAACCACGTGACAGTGGATGGCATCCCTAATGGACCGGCGAACCATATCGCTCGGCGCCCTCGCAGACAAGCGTTTCCGAATGAATTTAGTACGATCGAATCGGGTGCAAGTACTTTGCTACCAAGCGCCCCCGCCCCCTATCTCAGGGCTTCACCCGCCTGCCTTTCCTTGAGTTCGCGCAGCCTCGCGTCGATGATCGACTGGGTGTAGAAGTCCGTACCCCGCTGGCCTTGCGCCAGCTGCAGTTGCTCGATCGCGGGTCCGATGCGGTCCTCCAGCACGTACACCTCCGCCTGCGCCAGATGCGCACGTGCCGCCTGCCCAAGGGCCTGATAGCTCTCCGCCGCGAGGCGCTGGAACTGCGTGTCGGCGGCCCAGAAGCGTTGTTGCCGGACGAGGAAATCCAGGGCCTCGCCGGGGCGCCCGGCGCGCAGGAGTGCGCGCGCATGCAGATAGGCCAGCGGCCGGTAGCCGGGATGGCGCTTGAAGGACTCGCCCGTCGCGGCGGCCGCCTCGCGCGCCTTCTTTTCCGCCAGCAACAGCTCGCCGTTCAGCAGCGCGACCAGGGGCGAAGACAGCGCCTGGCCGGCGTCGTAGCGTGCCAGCGCCGCATAGGCGGCACGGGCGCGCGCCGTATCGTTGTCGCGTAGCGCCGCGCGGGCCAGGGCGTAGTGGCTTTCCGCCTTGGCCGCCCCCTCGTCCTGCGTCTTCAGCCGCGCCTCGAAGCGCGCCACGGCATCCGCGGGGCTCCCCTCCTCCGCCTGCACGCGGGCCCGCACGTAGCGGAACTCCGGACTGTCCTCGTGCTGCCGGTAGGACAGTTCGGCGAGGCGGTTCTGCATGTCGGCGATGCGCTCGAAGGTAAGCGGGTGGGTACGCAGATAGGCCGGGGCGTTGTTCTCGTAGAGACGCCCCTGCGCCTGCAGGCGCTCGAAGAAGGTCGCCATGCCCTGCGGCGCGAACCCCGCCGCGCCCAGGGTCTGCAGGCCCACGCGGTCGGCCTCGCGTTCGTTCTCGCGCGTGAAGTCGAGTTGTGTCTGCAGGCTGAGGGCCTGGGCGGTGGCCATGGCCGCCTGCGAGACCTGGCTGTTGGAGCGCGCCGCGAGGATCGCCACCGCCAGCGCGAGCATCGAGGTCAGGCTGGAGCTGCGCTGCGCGTCGACGATGCGGGCGATGTGCTTCTGCGTGACGTGGGCGATCTCGTGCGCCAGCACGCCGGCCAGCTCGGATTCGTCGCGCACCGCCGACAGCAGCCCGGTATGCACGCCGATGTAGCCGCCGGGCAGGGCGAAGGCGTTGATGCTGGGGTCGCGCACGGCGAAGAACTCGAAGCGCCGCCCCGGCTCCTGGCTGGCCTCGGCGAGCCGGTCTCCCAGGCCGTCTAGATAGGCCAGCAGGACGGGATCGTCGAGATAGTCGCCGCTGTCGCGGATCTGGCGCATGACCTCGCGGCCGATCCGCCCTTCCTGGGAGTCCGAGAGCGTGGCGCGCGAGATCTCGCCCAGGTCCGGCAGGTCCAGGGCGTGCGCGGGGAACGCCGCCGGCCAGGCGAGGAACAGGGAGAGCAACAGGGGGCGCGGAGGCAGGAAGGGACGCGGCATGGGCATGGGGGCTATGATAGCCGCCGCTTCAAGACAGTTCCCTCTGACAGACATGAACCAGTTCACGCACTTCGACGAGCAGGGGCGCGCCGTGATGGTGGGCGTGGAAGAAAAACCCGAGACCCACCGCGTCGCCATCGCCGCCGGCCGCATCGTCATGCGCCCGGAGACCCTCGACATGATCCTGCGCGGCGACGCGAAGAAGGGCGACGTGCTTGGCGTCGCGCGCCTCGCCGGCATCATGGCGGCGAAGCGCACGCCCGACCTGATCCCGCTTTGCCATCCCATCGCCCTCACCAGGGTCAGCGTCGACTTCACGCCCGAGCCCGACGCCCATGCGATTTCATGCAGCGCCCGCGCCGAGACCGTGGGACGCACCGGCGTCGAGATGGAGGCACTCACCGCCGCCAGCGCCGCCCTGCTCACCATCTATGACATGTGCAAGGCGGTGGACCGCGGCATGGTGATCGAGTCGGTGCGGCTGGAGGAAAAACTGGGCGGCAAGTCCGGGCACTGGCGGGCGGGGCAGGAATGAACACGCTCACCGACGCCACGCATCCCTTCGTCCATGACCTCGCCCCCGCACGGCTCCGCGCCCTGCAAGTGGAGGCCGCGGCGCGACTGGATCTCGACGCGCACTTCCACGACACCCTGCTGGACGGCACGGCAGGCCCGGAGCTGGCGGTGATCCCGGCAGGCGTGTTCGAGATGGGCGCCACGGAGGAGGAGCTCGGCTTCGGCGAGCAGTCGCGGCGCCACACCGTCATCGAGCGCCCTTTCGCGATCGGCCGCTACTGTGTCACCGCCGAGGAGTTCGAGCGCTTCGCCACCGCCAGCGGCTGGCGCTGGGCGGACCACCTGGTGCGCACCGAGGGCCGCCAGCCGGTGACCAACATCGCCCGCATCGATGCCCAGGCCTACCTCGACTGGCTCTGCCAGCAGACCGGCCGGCGCTACCGCCTGCCCAGCGAGGCGGAATGGGAATACGCGGCGCGCGCCGGCTCGGGCACCCTGTACTGCTTCGGCGACGACCTGGGCTGCGGCGAGGGCAATACCGGCTCGTTCCGCCTGGAGGGACGCAACACGCGCGGCTGGCGCCGCTTCCTGCCCTTCTGCGCACCGTCCAACCAGGCCATCGACGTCGGCTGCTACCCCGCCAACGTATGGGGCCTGTTCGACATGCACGGCAACGTCTGGGAGTTCACCAGCGATCCCTGGGTCGGCCCCACCGACCCCCTGCGCAAGAACAAGGTCGCGGAACCCGGCGCGTGGTTCATCACCAAGGGCGGCTCCTGGTTCGAGTCCGCCTGGGAGGCTCGCGCCGCCGCTCGCAAACCCAGGCGGGTCAACGAACTGGACGTCAACCTCGGCCTGCGGGTCCTGCGAGAAATCGCCTAAAAAGAGGTATTAATCTTAATAATCAATGAGTTATTGCGTTTCCCGGAAGGCGTGCTAGATCAAGGGCAAGGGCCCGTGAAGCCCACCCCGCAACCCTTACAGGAGACTGCAAATGCTGGACATCAACAAACTGGTGATGGCCGATGGCCTGGCCCCCTGCGACGCGGATGCCTATCTCAACGACCTGGAGCCCTGGAGCGAAGACGAGGCGCGCCGGATCGCACGGGAAGAGGGGCTGGAGCTGACGGACAGCCACATGGACGTGATCTGCTATCTGCGCGACCACTTCTCGGAATGCGGTCCCGACCCCAACGCCCGCACCTTGCTGAAGGCCATGGAAGAAACCTACGCCGAGCAGGGCGGACGCAAGTTCCTCTACACCCTGTTCCCGCACGGCCCGGTCACGCAGGGCTGCCGCATCGCCGGCCTGCCCACGCCGAGCGGCAACGCCGACCCCTCGTTCGGCAGCGTGCACTAGGCGCCGGCGGCAACCCCAGAAACGGCCCGCGAGGCAAACCTCGCGGGCCGTTTTGCATTGGCGGACTACCTGATGCGCCCCATGGTGCGCATCACCTCGCAGGGGTCGCCCTGCACGGGAGGCAGGGTCACGCCCTTCTCCCTGGCGCGCCGGTCCAGATCCTGATGATGCGCTTGCATGTAAGTGCGGCATTCCTCCAGCCCCTGCATGCCCTGGAGCCTTGCCACGTGGGCCTTGCGTTCCTCGGGCGTCATGAGCTGGGCGCCACGGAAGTTGTCGCCGCTGGCATACCAGGGGAAGGCGCCGGCCTCGCCGGCCAGCAACAGCAGAAATACCGCGAATGTCTTGCGCATAAAAAAGGCCCCGTTCAAAACGGGGCCAGTGTAGTGCGAAAAGGCGGATCAGACGCAGCCGGTCGGCTTGGGCGTGCCGGCGTAGCGGCCGGCCTGCTTGGCGGGGCCGTAGGGGAACAGGTCGAAGAGGAACTTCTTCTCGCCCCACTCCGGACCGAACTCCTCCTTCAGGGCCTTCTGCAGCATGCGCAGGTTGGGCGCGGTGCCGTACTCGTTAAAGTAGTCGCGCATGTAGTGGATGATCTTCCAGTGGTTCTCCTGCAGCTCCAGCTTGTCCTGGCTGGCCAGGAAAGAGGCAACGTCTTCTGCCCAGTCGGACAGGTTGACCAGATAGCCCTCGGGATCGGTTTCCACCGTGCGGCCGTTGATTTCGATTTCCATGGTATTTCCTCTCTTCACCCGGTTACAGAATCTTGTGTTGTACGCGCCAGTGATCTGGCATGACCCCACTGTACCTATTGTTGAGTAGATAAGTCAAGTATTGCCGTCACCCCGTCGCAACCCTACAATCCGCCCGTCTGATTCGGGACAACCGCCAACCAAGGAGAGAACGACAATGGAACACCAACTGCCCGCACTGCCCTACGCCATGGACGCCCTGCAGCCGCACATGTCCAAGGAGACCTTCGAGTACCACTACGCCAAGCACCACCAGGCCTACGTCACCAACCTGAACAACCTGATCAAGGGCACCGACTTCGAGAGCAAGTCGCTTGAGGACATCGTCAAGTCCGCCCCCGCCGGCGGTGTCTACAACAACGCCGCGCAGGTGTGGAACCACACCTTCTTCTGGAACTGCATGAAGCCGAACGGCGGCGGCGCGCCCGCAGGCGCCCTGGCCGACGCCATCAACGCCAAGTGGGGCTCCCTGGACGAGTTCAAGAAGGCCTTCCAGACCAGCGCCGTGGGCAACTTCGGCTCCGGCTGGACCTGGCTGGTGAAGAAGGCCGACGGTTCCGTCGACATCGTCAACATGGGCGCCGCCGGCACCCCGCTGACCACCGGCGACAAGGCCCTGCTGTGCGTCGACGTGTGGGAACACGCCTACTACATCGACTACCGCAACCTGCGTCCCAAGTTCGTCGAGACCTTCCTCAACAACCTGGTGAACTGGGACTTCGCCGCCGCCAACTACGCCGGCTGAACGTCCACATCAAGCAGCGCACAGCGAAAAGGGCCGCGTGGATCGCGGCCCTTTTTCATTGGCGCAGCCACCCCAGCGCCCCCTGCCCCGCCACGCGTCCGCTGGCCATGCAGGCGGTGAGCAGATAGCCGCCGGTGGGGGCCTCCCAGTCCAGCATCTCGCCGGCGCAGAACACGCCGGGCAGGGCATTCAGCATGAGATGGTCATTCAGCGCGGCGAACGCGACGCCACCGGCGCTGCTGATCGCCTCGTCCAGGGGGCGCGGCGCGAGCAGGCGGATCGGCAGGGCCTTGATGGCGGCGGCGAGCCGCACCGGGTCGCTGCGCACCTCCTCGTCCAGGCACTCGCGCAGCAGACCGGCCTTCACGCCCCTGAGGCCCAGCCGGCCCTGCAGGTGGCTGGAGATGGAGCGCGCGCCGCGCGGCCGCGCCAGTTCCCGGGCCACCCGCTCCAAGGTCCAGTCGGGCATCAGGTCGAGGTGCATGATCGCCTCCCCTTGCGCCTCGATCGCGTCGCGCAGGCCAGCCGCGAAGGCATAGACCAGGCTGCCCTCGACGCCGTGCGCGGTGACCACGCACTCGCCGCGCCGCGCCTGGCCGTTCGCGTCGATCAAGGCGACCGACTTGAGCGGCTCGCCGGCGAAGCGTTCACGGAAGTGGGCGCTCCAGGCCACGTCGAAGCCGCAGTTGGCCGGGCGCAGGGACGCGACCTCGACGCCGCGCGCCCGCAACCCGGTCACCCAGGTACCATCCGAGCCCAGGCGCGCCCAGCTGCCGCCGCCCAGGGCCAGGACCAGCGCGTCGGCGCGGCGTTCGACCTCGCCCTCGGGAGTGGCGAGACGCAGCGCGCCGTCCGCGGTCCAGCCCAGCCAGCGATGCCGCATGTGGAAGCGCACCCCGGCCTCGCGCAGGCGGTGCAGCCAGGCGCGCAGCAGGGGCGCGGCCTTCATGTCGCGCGGGAAGACGCGACCGGAGGTACCGACGAAGGTCTCGCAGCCCAAGCCGTGCGCCCAGGCACGCAGGTCGTCCGGGCCGAAGGCGCGCAGCCACGCCTCGACCTCGGCCTGGCGGGTGCCATAGCGGGCGACGAACGTGGCGAAGGGTTCGGAATGCGTGAGGTTGAGACCGCCCTTGCCGGCCATCAGGAACTTGCGCGCGGCGGTCGGCATGGCGTCGAACACCTCGACTTCGATACCCACCTGCGCCCCCGCCTGGCTCAACACCTCGGCGGCCATGAGGCCGGCGGGGCCGGCGCCGACGATGGCGACGCGCTTCAAGTCGCCTGCGCGGCTGCGACCATGTCCAGCGCCACCGCCTCCGCGACGCGGATGCCGTCCACCGCGGCGGAGAGGATGCCGCCGGCATAGCCCGCGCCCTCGCCGGCCGGGAACAGGCCGCGCGTGTTGAGGCTCTGGAAGTGCTCGTCGCGCGTGATGCGCACCGGTGAGGAGGTGCGGGTCTCCACCCCGGTCATCAGCGCGTCGTCCATGGCGAAACCCTTGATCTGCTTGTCGAAGGCGACGAGGGCCTCGCGGATCGCGGTGACGGCGAACTCGGGCAGGCAGGCGGCGAGGTCGGTGAGGTGGATGCCTGGCGTGTACGAGGGCTGCACCGAGCCCAGCTCGGTGGACGGCCGGCCGGCGAGGAAGTCGCCCACCTTCTGCGCCGGCGCCGCGTAGTTGCCACCGCCCGCGGCGAAGGCCTTCTCCTCCCAATGGCGCTGGAACTCGACGCCGGCGAGCGGGTTGGCCTGGGCGTCGCCAGGGAAGTCCTCCGGCGTGATGCCGACGACGATGGCGGCGTTGGCGTTGCGCTCGGCGCGCGAATACTGGCTCATGCCGTTGGTCACCACGCGCCCCGGCTCGGAGGCGGCCGCCACCACCTGGCCGCCGGGGCACATGCAGAAGCTGTAGGCGGAACGGCCGTTGCCGCAGTGGTGCACGAGCTTGTAGTCCGCCGCGCCGAGGAGCGGGTTGCCCGCGTTGACGCCCAGGCGCGCCTGGTCGATCAGCTTCTGCGGGTGCTCGATGCGCACGCCTATGGAGAAGGGCTTGGCCTCCAGGTGCACGCCGCGCTCGAACAGCATCTTGAAGGTGTCGCGCGCGCTGTGGCCGATCGCCAGCACCACGTGGTCGGCGGCGATGCGCTCGCCGTTGTCGAGGATCACGCCCTGTACTTTGCCCATGCCCTGCGCATCGCGTTCGATATCGAGATCGGCGACGCGGCTCTGGAAGCGGAACTCGCCGCCCAGCCGCGTGATGGTCTCGCGCATGTTCTCCACCACCCGCACCAGGCGGAAGGTGCCGATGTGCGGCTTGCTCACGTAGAGGATCTCCGGCGGCGCGTCGGCGGCGACGAACTCGGTCAGCACCTTGCGGCCGCGATAGCCGGGGTCCTTGATCTGGCTGTGCAGCTTGCCGTCGGAGAAGGTGCCGGCGCCGCCCTCGCCGAACTGCACGTTCGACTCCGGGTTGAGCTTGCCCTGGCGCCACAGGCCCCAGGTGTCCTTGGTGCGCTCGCGCACCGGCTTGCCGCGCTCCAGGATGATGGGCCGGAAGCCCATCTGAGCCAGCAGCAGGCCGGCGAACAGGCCGCACGGCCCGGTGCCGATCACCACCGGGCGCGAGGCCAGGTGTTCAGGCGCATGGGCGACGAAGTGGTAGCTCGTGTCGGGCGACGGGCCGACGTGGCGGTCGTCGCGCAGACGCTTCAAGACCGCCGCCTCGCGCGTCACCTCGACGTCCAGGGTGTAGATGAAGTGGATGTCGTCCGACCTGCGCGCGTCGTAGCCGCGGCGGAAGACGTGGAAGGCGATCAGCTCGTCATCGCGGATCTTCAGCTTGCGCAGGATCGCGGCGCGGAGCGCGTCCTCGCTGTGGTCGAGGGGGAGTTTGAGTTCGGTGATGCGCAGCATGCGGCGTGTCCAGTGCCGAGATGAAGGCGTGCATTTTACCCGCGACGCCATCGCCGCGACCCCGCGGTGTTATGGTCGCCGCATGCCCCCGCGAACGTTTCGCCCCTTCCTGTCCGCCTGCCTGCTCGCCTCGGCGCTGCACGGTGTAGCCGCCCATGCCGCCGACCCCGCCTGGCTGCCCCAGGCGCAGGCCCTGGAACGGCGCGCCGACTGGAGTGGCCTGCTCGCCCTGGCGCGCCGGCTCACGCAGGACGAGGCCGGCAACGCCCTCGCCTGGTTCGTGCTCGGCCGCGCCTACGGCGCATTGGGGCGCTACCCGGAGGCGATCGCGGCCTACCGCGAGAACCTGCGCCTCGACCCCGGCGACTGGTACGCCCACAACAACCTGGGCAATGCCTACCGCGCCACGCAACGCCATCGCGAGGCCATGGACGCCTACCACGGCGCGGTGCGCGCCAGGCCGGACTACCTGCTGGCCTGGCGGAACCTGGGCCAGACCTTCTACCAGATGAAGGGCCCGGCCGGCGTGAGCCAGGCCCTCGCCCGCCTGCGCGCCAGCGACCCCGCGCTTGCCGAGGCCTGGCGCGTGCTGGCGGTGGAATACGCCGTCTCCCGCGACGAGGGGGTGGCGACGAAGGCCATGCAGGTCCTGCGCGGCCTCTCGGACGCCGAGCGCGAGCGCATGTTCGCGATCCTCCTCGCGCAGCCCTAGCGGGCAATCTTTGGTAGGCTTCGCCGCCATCGACAGCCACCCGCACGGAGCCGCCATGCCCAAGACCATCATCGCCACCGCCGACGCGCCGCAGGCCATCGGCACCTACTCGCAGGCCGTGAAGGTGGGCGACACCGTCTACCTGTCCGGCCAGATCGGCCTCGACCCCGCGAGCATGCAGATGGTGGACGGCATCGAGGCGCAGATCCACCGCGTCTTCGCCAACCTCAAGGCGGTCGCCGAGGCGGCCGGCGGCACCCTGGGCGACGTGGTGAAGCTCAACGTCTTCCTCACCGACCTCGGCAACTTCGCCAAGGTCAACGAGATCATGGCGCAGTACTTCGCCCAGCCCTACCCGGCGCGCGCCGCCGTCGGCGTCAAGGAACTGCCGCGCGGTGCCCTGGTGGAGGCCGACGCGGTGATGGTGCTGAGCTGACGCGCAAACAGCATGTGGATCGCCCTGGGCATCGTCTCGCTCATCGGCTTCTTCGCCTACAGGTTCTGGCGGAAGTACTTCTGGGCCTGGGGATGGACGGACGATCCCGGTCTCACCTCACGGGATGGCCGCCGTTACAAGAGCCGGCATAGCGAAAACAACGGCACCCACCGCTTCGGCTATGCGGTCACCGCGCCGCCCGGCCTGTACTTCCGCGTCAAGCGCGAGACCCGCTGGGATCGTTGGGCGAAACGCCTGGGCTTGTCCGTGGAACAGCAGTTGGGCGACCCCGGTTTCGACGACCACCTCTACCTGGTTTCCGACGACCCCGTCTGGTGCGCCGAACTGGCACAGGTCCAGGGACTGCGGCGCGTGGTCAAGGCGCTCTTTCTGGACTCCAACCTCCGCACCCTCACCTGCGAGGGACGGCATCTGTGGGCGGAGGTCGAGCTCCACTCCCAGACAACGCCTCTCGACTACCTGAACGGCCAGGCAAAGCGGAACATCGTCGCCGCCCTGCACGGCATCGCCGACAACCTGGAGTTCCTTGCGAAGCAGCATGGCCCGCGCCGGCGCGACCCTTATGCCCTGCGCGCGATGCTTCTCGTGTCCCTGTCGAGCGCCCTGTTCATGCTCGCCGCCGTGGAACTCTTCCGGATCTTCTGGCTGGAGCGTGGCCAGGTGATGATCGATGGGATAGGCCTGCTCGGCTTTTCCGCACTGGCGACCCTCATTGTTCTGTTCGTGCTCCTGACACTGGCCGCCGCCTGGCTCCGGGGCAGCTCCCACGCCCACATCGTCATGTTGGAGATCCTCTTCTCCGGCGGCCTTGGACTGTTCATGTCGAGCTATGCCCTGGCCCGCGACGCGAACTGCAACTGGGAACAGGCCGTTGCCACCCCTCACATCGTCACCGTCTCGCACAAATCCACGGGCTATCGGCGCAAATACGGCACCTATTACACCCTCCACTTCGACGCTGCCGCGGCGCGCGCCGACCTTCCCAGCAGCATAGAGGTCGATGCCCGCACATACGGCAACGCCGTGCAAGGCGATCACGTGGTGATCTTCGTCAGGCCCGGTGCCCTGGGATATCGCTGGGTCGAGGCCATCCAACACCCCTGACCCATGCCCGTCCAGTCTCCCGAACAAGTCGCGCGCAAGCTCGGCTACCGCGAACCGGCCGAGCTGATCCTGCACCTGCCGCTGCGCTACGAGGACGAGACCCGTCTCACCCCCATCCGCGCCGCGCGCGTCGGCGAGACCGTGCAGGTGGAGGGCACGGTGGTGCACGCCGAGGTGCAGCCGCGGCCGCGCCGGCAGCTGGTGGCGGAGATCGAGGATGCCGACGGCGCGCGTCTGTTCTTCCGCCTGCTGCACTTCTATCCGAACCAGGTCACGCAATTGAAGCCCGGCGCGCGGGTGCGCCTGTTCGGCGAGGTGCGCCCGGGCTTCTTCGGCGCGGAGATGGTGCACCCGCGCCTGCGCGTGGTGAAGCCGGACACGCCGCTGCCCACCGAGCTCACGCCGGTCTACCCGACGGTCGCCGGCCTGTCGCAGAACGCCATCCGCAAGGCCGTCGCGACGGCCTTGGCCGAGGCCGATCTGGACGAGACCCTGCCGGAGACCCTATGCGAGCGCCTCGGCCTGCCCGCCTTCGCGGCGGCGCTGACGCGCCTGCATCAGCCGCCGCCAAGTACCGACCTCCATGCCCTGGAAGGGCGGCGCGACGCGGCATGGCGACGCCTCAAGTTCGACGAGCTGCTGGCGCAGCAGCTCTCCCTGCGCCTCGCGGCGCGCCAGCGCCACGCCCTCGCCGCACCGCCCCTGGCCACGGACGGCGGCCTGTCCGAACGCCTGCTCGCCGCCCTGCCCTTCCCGCTTACCGGCGCGCAGCGCCGCGCCCTGGAGGAGATCCGCCGCGACCTGGCGCGGTCCCACCCGATGAACCGCCTGCTGCAGGGCGACGTGGGCAGCGGCAAGACCCTGGTGGCGGTCCTCTCGGTGCTTCCCGCGCTCGCCGCCGGCAGCCAGGCGGCGGTGATGGCGCCCACCGAGATCCTCGCCGAGCAGCTCTACCTCAAGTTCCACGAATGGCTCACGCCGCTCGGCTTCAGGGTCGCCTGGGTGGCCGCCGCGCTCAAGGGCAAGGCGAAACAGCAGGCCCTGGCGGCGATCGCCGAGGGCACGGTGGACGTCGCCGTCGGCACCCACGCCCTGTTCCAGGCCGGCGTGGCATTCCGCGACCTCGCCCTGGCGGTGGTGGACGAACAGCATCGCTTCGGCGTGGAACAGCGCCTGGCCCTGCGCGAGAAGGGACACCACCCCGCCGGGGGAGGGGCCGGGGGTGAGGGGGCAAGGTTTGGCACATCCACCGTTGCTCCCTCACCCTGCCCTCTCCCGGGGGGAGAGGGAAAGACCGCCACCCTGTGCAAGATTCCCCTGCCCGAGGCGACCCTGGCCTTTGCCCGTGAACTGCGCAAGACCCAGACCGATGCGGAACAGCTGATGTGGCACCTGCTGCGCGACCGCCGTCTGGCCGACGCCAAGTTCCAGCGCCAGAAGCCGCTCGGCCCCTATGTCCTGGACTTCTACTGCCACGAACACAGGCTGGCGATCGAGTTGGATGGCGGACAACACGCCGAGCGTACCGAGCAGGACGGGAAGCGCGATGCCTTCCTTCTCGCTCGTGGCATGCGGGTACTGCGGTTCTGGAACAATCAGGTGCTGGGAGAGACCCAGGCCGTGTTGGAGGCGATCTGGCAGGCAATCCAGCAAGTCGAACCCTCTCCCCCCGGGAGAGGGCAGGGTGAGGGAGCGGCGGTGGATTCCGCTGACCGGGCTCCCTCACCCCAGCCCTCCCCCGCCGGGGGAGGGAGTACCCCGCACCTGCTGATGATGTCCGCCACGCCGATCCCGCGCTCCCTGGCGATGAGTTACTACGCCGACCTCGACGTCTCGGTGATCGACGAGCTGCCGCCCGGGCGCTCGCCCATCGCCACCAAGGTCATCTCCCTGGCGCGCCGCGACGAGGTGATCGGCCGCCTGCGCGACTATTGCCTGGGCGGGGCGCAGGCCTACTGGGTGTGCCCGCTGGTGGAGGAGTCGGAGAAACTGCAGTTGAAGGCCGCCGAGCAGAGCCACGCCGAACTGGTCGAGGCCCTGCCGGAGCTGGCCATCGGCCTGGTGCACGGGCGCATGAAGGCGGAGGAGAAGGCCGCGGTGATGGCGGCGTTCAAGGCCGGCGCGCTGCACCTCCTGGTGGCGACGACGGTGATCGAGGTGGGGGTGGACGTACCCAACGCCGCCCTGATGGTGATCGAGCACGCCGAGCGCTACGGCCTCGCCCAGCTGCACCAGCTGCGCGGCCGCGTCGGCCGGGGGCAGCGCGAATCCGCCTGCCTGCTGCTGTACGGCGACCCGCTCTCGGAGACCGCGAAGCAACGCCTGAAGATCATCAAGGAGAACGCCGACGGCTTCGCCATCGCGCGCGAGGACCTGCATCTGCGCGGCCCGGGCGAGTTCCTCGGCGCGCGCCAGAGCGGCGTGCCGATGCTGCGCTTCGCCGACCTGGAAGGCGACATGGAACTGCTGGAAGCCGCGCGCGGCGCCGCCGAGGCGCTATTGCGCACAGGACCGGACAGCGTGCGGCGCCACCTGCGGCGCTGGCTGCCGCGCGGCCTCGACTATCTGCGGGCCTGAGGCCCACGCCTCAGCCGCGCCTGCCCTCGACCCAGTTGAGCATGTCCAGGTAGGCCCCCTGCTCGCCCGGCACGAAGCCGGCGATGCCGATGCGCTTGAGGATCTCCCGCCCCCGCGGCGATTGATCCAGCGCCAGGAGGGCGGCGCGCAGCCTCTCCGTCGTCTCGGCGCTTACCTTGGGCGAGACGACGATGCTCCAGTAAGGCAGCTTGTCCTTGGTGTGGAGGAAGCGCCCGCCCTCCTTCTCCCAGCTCTTGGCCACCTTGGAATAGGAGATGACCACGCCCGCGTCCGCCAGACCCTGCTGCACCGCATAGCCCACCGCCTCCTGGCGGTTCATGTACTGCATGCGCCCCGCCTTCGGGTCGATGCCGGCGTCGCGCAGCACGGCGAGGCCGATCGCGCTGGGATAGGCCAGGTCCTCTGGGAAGACGACGAAGCGGCCGCGCAGGTCGCGCAGGCTGCGCATGGGCGAATCGCCGCGCACGATGAAGTGCACCTTGGACTCCCCCTTCGCCGCCACCAGCAGGCGGTAGCCGTGGTCGCGCATCGCCCGTGCGGCGATGTGGCTGGGCCGCACCAGCAGCACGTCGTAGCGCTGGCGTTCAACGTTGCGGATCAGGATGGGCAGGATGTTCGAGGTCTCGGCCTTCACCGTCTTGCCCACCGCGCGGCTCAGGTAGGCGGCCAGACTGGCGTATTTCTCGTTGCGGAACAGCGCGTCGGCGGAACTGGAGGTGCCCTCGTTCACCGCGAACAACAGGCCGGCGGCGCTCGCGGGGAGACTGGACAAAACGAGGGCGAAAAGCGGCCACAGCCGCAGACACAATCGGCGCATCGGGGTCTCCTCTTGATGCAGGTTTTGTTATGCGACCGATTGTCAATGCCGGGTTCGTGTCCGCGCAGCGTGCATCCGTCCCAGCGGCGCCTGGTACATCCCAACCGGCCAGGCGCTGCGCGGACTAGCCGGACCGGGTGGGCGCGCCCGGCAGCGCGGCGCGCAGGATGTCCAGGGCCATGGCGTATTCGAACGCCTCCACCTGCCGCGCGAGCGGGTCATAGGCCTCGCCGAGGGCGAAGCGCAGCAGGGCGGCCTGCTCCCGGACGAGCGGATTGGCGCGGGTATCCGCCGCCCGCAGCAGTTCTTCCAGCTGCGCCAGCACCTCCGGCAGCCGCCCGGCGTCCGCCGGCCGCGCGCCGGCAGCCCCCTCGGGCGACTCGCTGGCGATGTGGGCGAGGGCCGCGCCGATCTCCACCTCCAGTGCGCCCACCAGCGCCTCCGGGCGCGACGCATCGGCGGCGCTGGCGGGCGTGGACGACCTCAGCGCCGCCTCCAGCGCGATCGCGCCTTCCCGCACGCCGATCAGGCCCAACGTCGCGCCAACGCCCTTGAGGGTATGCACGAGGCGCCGCGCCGCCTCCATGTCGCCTGCCGCGAGGTGGCGCCGCAGGCGGTCGACGTCCTCGCCGTGGCCCTGCGCGAATTTGCGCAGGTAATCCAGGCAGCGGGCGGGGTCGTTGCGCGCGCTGAGCAGGCAGCGCGCGGCATCGAAGCCGGGCCAGGCCGGCAGGCCGGCGGCCGGTGCCGGCGGAGCGTCGTTGGTGGCACCCTGTCCCGCGCCCGTCGGCGGCCGCGACGGCAGCCAGCGCATCAGCGAGGCGTACAGGGCCTCGGGCTCCACCGGCTTGGCGACGAAATCGTTCATGCCGGCCTCCAGGCAGGCGCGCCGGTCCTCCTCGAAGGCGTTGGCGGTCATGGCCAGGATGGGCCTGTCCGCCCAGCCCGGCAGGGCGCGGATCAGGCGGGTGGCCTCCAGGCCGTCCATGACGGGCATCTGCACGTCCATCAGGATCAGGTCGAAGGTCTCGCCGGCGCGAATCTTGTCCACCGCCACACCGCCGTCCTCCGCCGTGGCGACCAGCAGCCCGGAACCCTGCAGCAGTTCCAGGGCCACCTCGCGGTTCACCTCGTTGTCCTCCACCAGCAGGATGCGCGCGCCGGCGTGGCCGTGCGCGAGCGACCCGATGGCGTCGCCATGGCTGCCCAGCAGCGCCTCGGGCCGCGGGCCCTTGCCGCGCCGCAGGCGGGCCGTGAACCAGAAGCAGCTGCCCTTGCCCTGTTCGCTCTCCACGCCCGCCTCGCCGCCCATCAGCTGCGCGAGGCGCCGCGTGATGGCGAGCCCCAGGCCGGTGCCGCCGAACCTGCGGGTGGTGGAGACGTCGGCCTGCTCGAAGGCATGGAACAGGCGGGGCAGGTTTTCCGGCGCGATGCCGATGCCGGTGTCGCGCACCTCGAAACGCACCAGGAACTCGTCGTCCGTTGCCTCCAGCAGCCGGGCACCCAGGCTCACCTTGCCGCGCTCGGTGAACTTCACCGCGTTGCCGGCGAAATTGAGCAGGGCCTGGCGCAGGCGCGTGACATCGCCGCGCAGCCAGGTCGGCACGCTGTCGAGGTCCGTCTCCAGCGCGATCCCCTTGGCCCTGCAGGCCTCCGCGACCATCGAGGTGACATTGTCCAGCAGCCCCTCCAGGGCGAAGTCCCGCTGTTCCAGTTCCAGCCGGCCCGCCTCGATCTTGGACAGGTCGAGGATGTCGTTGATGATGGACAGCAGGTGCTGGGCCGCGCTTTCGATCTTGCCCAGCCGTGCCATCTCGCCCGGCGTGGCGCCGTCGCGGCGCAGCAGATAGGTCAGGCCGAGGATGGCGTTCATCGGCGTGCGGATCTCGTGGCTCATGTTGGCCAGGAAGGCGCTCTTCGCCTGGTTGGCGTCCTCCGCACGCGCCCGCGCCTCGGCCAGCTCGCGCGTGCGGCTCGCCACCAGCTCCTCCAGGTGGTGGCGGTGGCGGTCCAGCTCCTCGCCGATGCGTTTTTTCTCGGTGACGTCCTCCTTCACCGCCACGTAGTGGGTGATGCGCCCATCCGCCTGGCGGATGGGGGTGATGATGGCGTACTCGACGTATTCGCTGCCGTCCTTGCGCCGGTTGAGGAACTCACCCTCCCAGGAGCGGCCCTGGGTCAGCGCCTCCCACAGGGCCCGGTGGGTCTCCGGCGGCGTCCTGCCGGAATGCAGGATGCGCGGGTTCTGGCCGAGGACCTCCTCGCGGCTGTAGCCGGTGGCGCGCAGGAAGGCCTCGTTGACGTACTCGATGCGCGCCTCCATGTCGGTGATGACGATGTTCTCCGGGCTTTGCTCCACCGCCTGGGCCAGCTTGCGCCACTCGGCGCTGACCGCCTCCAGGCGCTGCCGGGCGGCCATCGCGTCCTCCATCAGGTTGAGGGCCGCGAGCCGGGCCTGGCGCTGCTCCTCGATGATCCTCGCCTGGCTCTGCCGCAGGGTCTCCTCCATCTCCTTGTCGGCGCTGATGTCCTCGGAAAAGATGACGATGCCGCCCACGCCGTTCCCGGTCTGGTACCAGGGCCGCATCTCCCAGCGCAGCCACTGCACGGAGCCGTCTGCCCGCTCGAAGCGGTCCTCGTCGGCGCGCATCACCTCGCCCGCCAGGCCGCGGCGGTGGATGGCCTTCATGGGCTCGCCGATCTCCGGGAAGACCGCGTAGTGGCTGCGGCCGACGAGCTCACCGCCCCCCAGCCGGAAATCCTCCCGCCAGCGCCGGCTGACGGCCAGGTAACACATGTCGCGGTCGAACATGGCGAGGGCGGCGGGCGCGTGCTCGATGAACAGGCGCAGCCGCTCCTGGCTGTCGCGCAGGGCCAGCACGGCCTGCCGGCGCGCGGTGATGTCCTGCACCGTGCCGCGCAGGGCGACCACCCTGCCCGCCGTGTCCAGCACGGCCTGGCCGCGCGCGGTGATCCAGCGGTGCGTGCCGTCCGCGCGCACCAACTCGGCATCGCACTCATAGGCCGTGCCATCCCGCTGCGCCTGTTCCACGGCGGCGGCCAGGCGGTCCCAGCTCTCCGGCGTGAAGTAGCGGCGCACCTCCGGATAGAGCGCCGGCGGCAGGGCGGGGTCGCGGCCGTAGATGGCGTAGATCTCCTCCGACCACGTGTGCACGTTGCCCTCCAGCCGCCACGACCAGCTGCCGATGCCTGCCAGGCGCTGCGCCTCGCGCAGGGACTCGGCGCTGTCGTGCGCCTCCGCCGCGGCGGACTCCGCCACCTGGCGCGCCACGCTCATCTCGCGATACAGCTCCAGTTTATCCAGGGCCACGGCCATGGCGTCGGCCAGGGCCTGCTGCATCTCCTGCTCCTCCGGCGAGGCGAGGTGGCGTTGCGCCCAGTAGCAGCCGATCGCCGCGACGGCGTGTGTGCGCCCCACCGGCATCATGCTGAGGCTCTTCACGAAGGTCGGGCGGTAGGCATCGTGGGGGATGCGCGGGTCGGCGTAGATATCCTCGATCACCGCCGCCTCGCCATGCAGCATGGCCCAGCCGGAGATGCACGATTCGAGCGGGAAACGCTGCCCCTTCCAGAGCGGGCCGATGGCGTCCTCGTCCACGTAATGGCACTTGCCGTCGTCGCGCAGCACCAGGGTGACGCCGTCGGCGCCGGTCAGCTCCCGCGCCGCCCTGCGCAGGATGGTCATGAGTTCGGTGACGTCCCGCACCCCCGCCACCCGCTCCACCACCGTGCCCAGGTTGCGCAGGCGTTCCGCGTAGCGGGCGGCGCGCGCCTCCGCATCCTTGCGCCGCTGGATGTCCTCCACCACCGAGATGAAGTGGTCGGGAGTGCCATCCGGCCTACGCGCCAGCGAGACCGTCAGGTTGATCCAGACCTCGCCGCCATCCTTGCGCAGATAGCGCTTCTCCATGGCGTAGGTGTCGATCTCCCCCGCCAGCATGCGCCGCACCTGCTCCAGGTCGGCGGTCAGGTCGTCCGGGTGGGTGATGTCCTGGAAGGTCTTGCCCAGCAGTTCCGCCTGGCTGTAGCCGACGATCTCGCACAGCTTGCGGTTGACCCGCAGCCAGCGGCCGTCCGGCGCCACCAGGGCGATGCCCACCGCCACCTGCTCGAAGGTGGCGTCGTAGCCGGTCTCCCCGCGCTCCTGGGCGCGCCCGTCCGCCGGACTCATTCCCTGTTCCCCCGCAGGAAGTCCAGGGGATACGGCGCCTCGCGTCCCAGTGCCCGCGCCAGTTCATTGACCTGCTTCTTCAGCTCGATCATGTCCAGCTCGCGCCCCACCGTGGCGCGGTTGAAGCGCTCCAGCTCGGCGTTGCGCTCCTTCAGCTCCGCCTCGGCGACCTTGCGGGCGGTGATGTCCGTGGTCACGGAGAGGACCCGCTCCACGCCGTTCAGCGCCATCTTCTTCAGCAGCACGTCCTCCCAGAACTCACGGCCCTGCCGGTCGTGGCTCTTCCACTCGAAGTGCTGCGGCCCCTCCTCGGCGGCCTTGCGGATGCGCGCCACGGCATCCTCCAGGCTGTAGGGCGGCTCACACCACAATCCGCCACCCCGCAGTTCCTCCAGGGTCGCGCAACCGTAGGACTCGATGGCCTGGCGGTTGGCCTCGACGATCTCGCCGCTGTCCTTGTCGTGGATCATGATCGCCACGGCGGCATTGTCGAACAGGGCGCGGAAGCGGGCCTCGCTCTCGCGCAGCTCCAGTTCGGCCAGCTTGCGGCCGGTGACGTCGCGGTCCAGGCCGCGGTAGCCGAGCAGCTTGCCGGCGGCATCGAGGATGGGCATGCCGTTGGTCTGCACGTAGCGCAGGCTGCCGTCCCGGTGCACGTTGACGTTGTCCAGGTCGCGGAAGGGGGCCTTGCGCGCGATGATGGCGGCGAACTCGGCGCTCACCCGTTCCGCCTCGCCGGCCGGCATGAGGTCGAAGGGGGTGCGGCCGATGATCTCTTCCGCCGTGTAGCCCAGCAGGTCGCGCACGCTCTCCGAGGCATAGGTGTAGCGGCCCTGGGCATCCACCTCCCACACCCAGTCGGCGGAGGCGTTGACGATGTCGTGGAAACGCAGCTCGCTGGCGCGCAGGGCGTCCTCGGCGGCCTTGCGCGCGGTGATGTCGAGGATGAGGCCGATGACCGCGGCCCGGCCCTCGTAGTTGAAGGCGCGGCCGTGCACCTCCACGTCGATGGTGCTGCCGTCGCGGCGCCGGCCCTTGAACACGTAATGGATGTCGCCGACCTCGCCCTCGACGCGGCGGCGGACGTTCTCGGCCACGCGCGCGCGGTCCCCCGGCGCCACCAGGTCGGTGAAGGGCACGCGCTCCAGGATCTCGTCCGGCGAGTCATAGCCGAAGATGGCGGCGAAACCCCGGTTGACGAAGCGGAAACGGCCATCCTGGATGATGTAGATGCCGGCCAGGGACTGTTCCACGAGGGCACGGTAGCGCGCCTCGCTCTCGTGGACGGCCGCCTCGGCGCGCTTGCGCTTCGTGATGTCGCGGCAGATGCACAGCAGCAGCCTGCGCCCGCCCCATACGGCGCTGCTGGCGCTGACCTCCACGTCGTAGAGACTGCCATCCTTGCGCCGGTAGCGCGTCTCGAATACCCGCCGCTCCGGGCCCGCGTCTTCCATCACGCCGCGCGGCTCGCGCGGCTGGACGTCGAAATCCCAGGCATGCAGGCGCAGCAGCTCCTCGGGGGCGTAGCCCAGCATGTCGGCCAGGCGCCGGTTGGCCTCGATGACCCGCTGTTCCTCGTCGAGGATGGCGATGCCGTCGCGCGAACTGTCCAGCAGCATGTGGAAGCGCCGCATCTGGTCGGCCAGCTCGTCCTGCGCCAGACGACTCTCGGTGATGTCGCGTGAGATGCCGAAGGTGCCGATGACGCGATCGTGCTCGTCGCGCAGGGGCCCCTTGGTGGTCAGGAACACGCGCGTGCCCAGGGGCGTGTCCAGCGCCTCCTCCTCGGTGTGGTTGCGGTTCTCGCGGATCGCCGCCTGATCCCCGGCCCTGAGCCGCTCGGCCTGTCCGGGCGGGAACAATTCGCGGTCGACGCGCCCCAGCACCGCCTCCGCCGGCTGGCCGACGAACAGGCCTGCGGCGCGGTTGAAGAGGATGTAGCGGCCTTCCAGGTCCTTGGCGAAGATGGCGTCGTCGGAGCTCTCGGCGAAGGCCTCCAGGAGCTTGAGGGCGCGCAGCCGCTCGGTCTCGGCCTGGCGGGTGCTCTCGGCGATGGCCAGGCGATTGCGCTGGCGCAGCATGACCAGGCTGGCCAGGGCGATGAACAGGGCCAGCACGCCCGACAACCCGGTCCAGACCGCGCCTTCCACCGCCTGGGCATAGACCTCGGCGCGGTCCATCTTGGCGAGCAGGTACCAGTCCGTGCCCGCGACGGCACGCGCCACCCCCAGCGCCGGCACGCCCCGATAGTCCCACCCCACCATCAGCGCCCCCTCGCGGGCCTCGCCGCGCAGCACCTGCGCGCTGAGCTGCCCCGCATCGGCCAGGGGCAGGCGGAACGAGGCCGTCGTGCCCTTGCGGTAACGCAGTTCATTGAGGAACTCCACCTGCCGGCCGTCCCGCCTGAACAGCAGGGTCTCGTCGCTGGCGCTGGGCACGGGCCAGGTCTGCAGCATGGGGAAGAGCCATTCCGCCGGGTCCACGTGCAGGACGATGACGGGAGGTGCCCCAGCGGCGGCGGTGAGGGGGGCCACGAAGTCCAGGCGCGCGTGGCCGGCGCGCCCCACGTAGGGCCCCACGCGCCTGACCAGACCGTCCCGCGATTGCGCCACGGCCTCCGCCAGGGCCGGCGCCGTCGCTGCGGGGGCCCCGGACGACCCCCACAGCCGCCTGCCCGAGGGATCGAACAGGGAAATGCCGCCGAACCCGCGGCTCAGCCGCAACTGCTCCAGCCGCGTGCGCAGGCGCTGGCCCGCGTCCGCATGCCCCCTCTCGACCCAGAGCGCGTATTGCTCGGCGAAGTAGGCGCTGCTCTGGACGAACTCGGCGTCGCCATGGCGCTCCCACAGCCAGTCGCCGACCTGGCGCACCTTCAGGTCGGCGATGGCCTGCAGGCGGGCCTCCGCCGCCTGGCGCTGATGCTTGAAGTTGTAGGCGATGGCGGCGGCCGTGGCGCCGACGATGAGCAGCAGGATGGCCAAGAGGGGCCAGGAAAAACGGCGGCCAACGGCGGCCGGAGGCGCCTCGGCGGCCTGCCAGTGTCGCCGTCGTCGCAGCAGGGCATAGAGCAGCGCGGTGGTGACGGCCACGAAGACCCAGCCTTTGAGGGTGTTGGCCACGGCCAGGTGCAGGGGGTCGCTGAACATCCAGGTCACCAGCCGATCGGAAACCAGGATCCACAGGCCGGCGAAGACCGCGTAGAGCAGCGTGGGGACAAGGGCGTCCCCCGCTGTCGCGCGGTAGGACGGGGGTGGCGTCTCTCCGTTCATGACAGAACCCCGAAGACGGCGCGGACGTGACTCACGTTGCCGTCCCGGAGGGGTCCCGGTGCCGCTCGGCGATCTGGCAGTAGGTGGGGAAATCGGCGAGGAAGACGTCGACCATGTCCGGGTCGAAGTGCCGGCCGCGCCCGGCGGCGATGATGCCGCGCGCCTCCTCGTAGGGCAGGGCGGGCTTGTAGACGCGCGCGCTGATCAGGGCGTCGAACACGTCGGCGATCGCCATGACGCGCGCGGAGGGCGGAATGGCGTCGCCGGCGAGGCCGTCCGGATAGCCGCTGCCGTCCCACTTCTCGTGGTGCCAGTGGGCGATCTGCTTGGCCAGGTCGAGGAACTCAACGGGCCGTTCCGCGTCGCGCTCGGCCTGCTCGATCGCCTCCGCCCCCAGCCGGGCATGGGTCTTCATGATCTCCCATTCCTGGGCATCCAGCTTGCCGGGCTTCTGCAGGATGGCGTCCGGCACGCCCACCTTGCCGATGTCGTGCAGCGGCGCGGAACGCACCAGCAATTGGATGAAGTGCTCGCTCAGCGTGTCCCTGAAGCGCGGCAGCCGCTGCAGCCCGATGGCCAGCTGGTGCACGTAGCCCTGGGTGCGCAGGATGTGGTTGCCGGTCTCCGGATCGCGCGTCTCGGCCAGGTGCGCGAGGGCGCGGATGCTCACCAGCTGGATCAGGTCGTTGTCGCTCATGCGCCGCGCCACCTCGGCCTCCAGCCAGGCGTTCTGGTCCTTCAACCGGTCGCGCGCCTGCTTGAGCTCCAGCTGGTTGCGCACGCGCGCCAGCAGGATGGGCGGCACGATGGGCTTGGTGAGATAGTCCACCGCCCCCACGTCGAGGCCGCGCAGCTCCGCGTCCATGCTGTCCATGGCGGTGACGAAGATCACCGGGATGTCCGCCGTGGCCGGGTCGTCACGCAGGCGGGCGAACACGCCGTAGCCGTCGATGCCCGGCATCATGACGTCCAGCAGCACCAGGTCCGGCCTGGGGTCGGTGCGGGCGATGTCCAGGGCCTTGAACCCGGAGGTGGCCGCCCGCACGCGATACAGCGGTTCCAGCAACCCGCTCAGGACGCTCAGGTTCTCGGGGGCATCGTCGACGATGAGGACGGTGGGAGGTGCCAGCGCCGACACAGGCATCGCTTCTGTTGCATACATGCAGACCTCCCTCCCCAGTTGGGGATTCACTGTTGTTACCGGTATAGGCGGCGAACGCCATTATTTCCCGGCGTCGCCACGCCGACCTTAACCTGCATCAATCCAGACGGCCCGCGGAACCAGCGCAGAGAACGGGGATGGCATAATCCGCCGGTTCCCACCCCCCGCGCCCCATGGACAGCTGGCAGCCCCATCTCCTCCGCGTCACGCCCTACCGCCGCTGGCTCTGCACGCCGGGCTCCCTGACCCACGCCCTGATGCGCGCCTGCCCGGCCTTCAACGTGGCGCGCCTGGCCCAGGCCGCGGGCCCCGCGCACGCGGACGAGGAGGCGCTGATGGCATTGCGGCGCCGGCGCCTGGCGATGGTCCGCGAGGTGCTGCTGCGTTGCGGCGGGGAGCCGCTGGTGTTCGCCCACAGCGTGATCCCCCTCGCCGGACTGCGCGGCCCCTGGGTGGGCCTGTCGGGCCTGGGCAACCGGCCCCTGGGGGCGGCGCTGTTCTCCGACCCGCGCATCCGCCGCCACCCCCTTGAATTCAGGCGCCTGGACCGGCGTCACCCGCTGTACCGCAAGGCCGCGCGCCATCTCGACGCCCCGCCGCGCGAACTCTGGGCGCGGCGCTCGCGCTTCGCCCTGCAAGGCCATTCCATCCTCGTCACCGAGGTCTTCCTGCCAGCCATCCTGAAGCTGCCATGACCCTGAGAGAACGCCTCACCGAATACGAAAGGCTGATGCGGCTGGACAAGCCGATCGGCATCCTCCTGCTCGCCTGGCCAACCCTGTGGGGGCTGTGGCTGTCGAGCGCCGGCAGCCCGGACTGGGCGGTGCTGTGGATCTTCATGCTCGGCGTGGTGCTGATGCGCTCCGCCGGCTGCGTGGTGAACGACTACGCCGACCGCGACTTCGACCCGCACGTGGAACGCACGAAGAACCGCCCGCTCGCCGCCGGCCGCGTCGGCACCCGCGAGGCCCTGGTCCTGGCGGCGGTGCTGGCCCTGCTCGCCTTCGCGCTGATCCTGCCGCTCAAGAACCGGCTGCTGATCGAGCTCTCCTTCGCCGCCGCCTTCCTCGCCGCCAGCTACCCCTTCACCAAGCGCTTCCTCGCCATCCCGCAGGCCTACCTCGGCATCGCCTTCGGCTTCGGCATCCCCATGGCCTTCGCCGCGCACCTGGAAACCGTCCCCGGCATCGCCTGGGTGCTGCTGCTGGCGAACGTGGCCTGGGCCGTGGCCTACGACACGGAATACGCCATGGTGGACCGCGCCGACGACCTGAAGATCGGCATCAAGACCTCGGCCATCACCTTCGGCCGCTTCGACGTGGCGGCGGTGATGCTGTGCTACGGCCTCACCCTGGCGCTGCTGGCCTACGTCGGCGTGGCGATGCACCTGGGCTGGCCCTATTTCGCGGGGCTGCTCGCCGCCGCCGGCGTCGCCGCCTACCACTACACCCTGATCCGCGCGCGCGAGCCGAAGGCCTGCTTCAAGGCCTTCCTGCACAACAACTGGTTCGGCGCCGCGGTGTTCGCGGGCATGGTGGTCGCCTACCTCGTGGGTGCCTGACCCCGGCGGCGCGCGCCGCCTCACATGGCGTTCTTCCAGCCCATGCCGCGGCCGGCGGCGACGATGGCCTCGGGGATGCCGTCGAGCGGCATCACCTCGCGCACGCCGCCCAGCTTGATCGCCTCCTTGGGCATGCCGAAGACCACGCAGGTGCGCTCGTCCTGGGCGATGGTATGGGCGCCGGCGTCGAACATCTCCTTCATGCCGCGGGCGCCGTCGTCGCCCATGCCGGTCATGATGATGCCCAGCGCGTTCCGCCCCGCGGCCTTGGCGACGGAGCGGAACAGCACGTCGACCGAGGGACGGTGGCGCGACACCAGGGGACCGTCGATGACCTCGGCGTGGTACTGCGCGCCGCTGCGCTTGAGCAGCAGGTGCTTGCCACCGGGGGCGATGAGGGCACGGCCGGGCATCACGCGGTCGTTGTTGCGCGCCTCCCGGACCTCGATCTCGCACAGGCCGTCGAGCCGCTCGGCGAACGAGGCGGTGAACTTCTCCGGCATGTGCTGGACGATGACGATGCCCGGCGTCATGCGCGGCAGGGCCGTGAGCACCGCCTCCAGGGCCTGGGTGCCGCCGGTGGAGGTGCCGATGGCGATGATGCGTTCCGTGGTCTGCGCCATCGCCGGGCCGCTGGGCGCGGCGAGGACGGCATCGGCGCTGAGCTTGGGCGCCACCTTGGGCAGGTTGGGCACGCCGGACGACAGGCGCTTCACGTTGGCGCGCGCCGCCGCCTTCACCGCGCCGACCAACTGGCTCGATGCATCCTCCAGGAAGTGCTTCAGGTTGGCGGTGGGCTTGGTGATGATGGCGGTGGCGCCTGCCTGCATGGCCTGGATGGTGGTCTCCGCCCCCGCGGTGGTGAGGGAGGAACAGATCACCACCGGCGTCGGCCTCTCGGCCATGAGCTTCCTCAGGAAGGTGAGACCGTCCATGCGCGGCATCTCGATGTCGAGGACGATCACGTCCGGCCAGGTCTCGCGCATCTTCTGATAGGCGAACAGGGGGTCGGAGGCGGTGCCGATCACCTCGATGCCCGGGTCGCTGTCCAGGGCCTGCCGGGCCACCTGGCGGACCACGGCGGAGTCGTCCACCACCATTACCTTGATGCGATCGGCCATGGTGTCCTTCTAGGGCTTGGTTGCATGGGGCGCGGGCGTCTGTTTCATCCAGACGTGCCCGCTCCACAGGTCGAAGACGATCTGCCGGTGGCTGTCGCCGCCGAGGTGTTCGGCGGCGATGCGCATGCCGTGGCCCTGCAGCAGGGTGCGCGCGGTGACCACGTTCTTGCAGGCGATGTTGCGGCAGGTGGCGATCCGCGTGTTGCAGGCGGCGGGACCGCAGGAAGCGTCCTTCATGATGATCGGGAACATCTTGCCGCCGCCGAACACCTTGACCTGGTAGTCGGCGGGCCGCGTCCCGGCCTTGTCGATCGCCTGGAAGAACAGCTCCATCGCCTCGTCGGCGTAGCGTCCGTCCAGCTTGTCGGCCCTGCCGCGCTCGCGCGAGGGCAGCATGTAGTGGCACATGCCGCCGATGCGCCGCGTCGGGTGCCAGAGGGCGATCGACACGCAGGAACCGAGCAGGGTGCGGATGCGCGTGTGTTCGTCGCCGAAGTGGAAGTCGCCGGGCTGCAGGAAGACCTCGGTGACGTGGTCGAGTGTGCGCATGTCGATAGGGTCCAGGTGTTCGGAGAGGGACTCAGGGCTTGCGGTAGATCGCCGGGGCGATGGCCTGCAGATCGCCGCTGACCCCGTTGAGGCTCTCGGAGTGGCCGATGAACAGGTGCCCGCCGCGCTTCAACTGGGCCAGCAGCCGGCGCACCACCTGCTGCTTGGTCTCCATATCAAAGTAGATCATCACGTTGCGCAAAAATATCACGTCGAATTCGCCGACCTGGGGCAGTGTCTGGTTCAGGTTGACCTGCAGGAAGCGGATTCGGTTGCGCAGCCGACGCTCGATCAGCAGATTGCCCGTCTGGCTGCCGATGCCCTTGAGGCAATACGCCTTCAGGTAGGGCACGGGGATGTGCTCGGCCTGCGCCATGGGATAGAGGCCGCCGCGCGCGCGTTCCAGCACGCGTGTGCTGAGGTCCGAGGCGGTCACCTCCCAGGCCGCGTCGCCCAGGCTATCGGCCAGCAGCATGGCGATGCTGTAGGGCTCCTGGCCGGTGGAACAGGCCGCGCTCCAGACGCGGAACGCGGTGCCGGGGCGGTGCTGCGGCAGGACCTTGTCGCGCAGGTAGTCGAAGTGCTTGGGTTCGCGGAAGAAATAGGTCTCGTTGGTGGTCAGCAGGTCGATGGCGATCTGCGTCTCCTCCGGCTGGCGGCCGCTGGTGAGCAGGCGCAGGTATTCGCCGTAGCTCGCCAGGCCGCGTTCGCGCAGGCGTTTCGCGAGCCGTCCGCTGACCAGCAGCTTCTTTGCATCGGACAGGTCGATGCCGGCCACCTCGTAGAGCAGCTTGCGGAAACCGGCGAACTCCTGGTCGGTGAGCGGCGACAAACCGATCTCCCCGTGCTGTCCCGTGCTCAAACCTTGAAGAAGGCCATCAGGTTCTGCAACTGCTGCGCCTGTCCGCTCATCTCCTCGGCGGTGGCGGCGAGCTGTTCGGACGAGGAGGCGTTCTGCTGCGTGATCTGGTTGAGCTGGCCCATCGCCGTGTTGACCTGCGCGACGCCCGCGGACTGCTCGCCGCTCGCGGCGGCGATCTCCTGCACCAGGCCGGCGGTCTTGTTGATCGACGGCACCATCTCCTCCAGCAGCCTGCCGGCCTTTCCGGCGAGGGCGACGCTGGTGCTGGCCAGGCCGCCGATCTCCTGCGATTCCTTCTGGCTGCGCTCGGCGAGCTTGCGCACCTCGGCGGCCACCACGGCGAAGCCCTTGCCGTGCTCGCCCGCACGTGCCGCCTCGATGGCGGCGTTGAGCGCCAGCAGGTTGGTCTGGTAGGCGATGTCGTCGATGACGCTGATGCGCTCGGCGATGATGCCCATGGCGGCAACCGTCTCGCCCACCGCCTCGCCGCCTTCCGTCGCCTCGCGCGCGGCCTCCGCGGCCATGTTCTCGGTGACGCGGGCGTTCTCGGTGTTCTGGTTGATTGAGGCGGACATCTGCTCGATCGAGGCGGAGGTCTCCTCGACCGAGGCGGCCTGCTCCGAGGCGGCCTGCGAGAGCGACTGCGCGGTGGCGGAGATCTCGTCGGCGGCCGTGGAGAGGTGCTCGGCGGACTGCCGCGCGTCGCCGACGATCTGGCGCAACCGCCAGACCATGCGGCCGAACGCCTCGGCGACGTGCGCCAGCTCGTCGCGGCCGCTCACCGTGATGTCACCGGTCAGGTCGCCCTCGGCCATGCGGCTGGCGGCGCTTTCCAGCTGCCCCACCACCTGGCTGACGGAGCGGTAGAAGGCGACATAGAGATAGGCCACCAGCAGCAGCGAGACGCTGACCACGAGGACGATCCAGAGACGCTTCCCGGCCAGCTGCCCGGCGCGCTCGGCGAGCAGCCTGTCCAGCTCCGGCAGCAGGTGGTCGTAGAGGCTGTAGATGCCGCCTATGGTCTGGGTGGCGGTATCGAAATAGGCCTTGGGGGCGATGCCGATCGCCTCCGCCTCGACGAACTGCGTGCCGACCAGGGCGAGGAATTCCTGCACGGCCTGGCGGTTGTGCGCCATCTCCGCCTCGGTCTGTTCCTTGACGGTCGCGTTGGCGCCGCCGGCCACCTCCAGGCCATGGCTGGCCGCCTCCAGCAGTTCGCGCGCGGTGTTCTGGCGCACCGCCAGGCGCGCGCGCTCATCGACCGTGATGGCCTGGCGCGTGGCGATGCCGGCGCCCAGGGCGCGCGCCTGGCCGAGCGCCTCAGTCAGCGCGGGCAGGCGCACCACCAGGGCGTCCATCAGGTAGTAGCTGTCCAGCTCCGGGTCCAGGGTCAGCTTGGAGGCGTCCGCCACCTCGGTGAAGAAGGCGGTCAGGCGCGCGATCAGCTCGGTGTGACGGCGCGTGCTCTCCGCCGCCTGCAGGCCGCGTACCTCGCCGCTCAGCTGCTGCCAGTCCGCCTCGATCTTGCGCCAATGCTCGCTGGTCTTGAAGTCCTCGCCGTACCGCGCCTCGACGGCCTCGACCTTACGCATCGCCGCCTCGACCTCGTGCGCCTTGGCCGCGAGCTTGTCGGCGAACGAGGCGTCGCCGGACAGCAGGGCATTGGCCATGCCACGATGCTGCTGCACCCCCTCCAGCACCTGGCGCAGGGGCGTCAGGTACTCGACCCCCGCCCGTTCACGGTTGACGAAGGCGATACCGGCGCTGATCTCGCTCACCAGGAGATAGCTCATGATGGCGATGGGGAAGGCGAACAGCAGGCTGATCAGGCTGAACTTGCCGGCGTAACGCAGACGACCCATGAGGGCGACACCGGGCGCGAGCAGGGCATTCATGAGAGGGATCCTTGTTATTGATGAAAGAGACTCGGTGAGGCTCGTGGCAATTACGGCAGGCAGGCACCAAACTTGAGCACACCGGCGGCAAAAAACGCACCGTTTTTGTGCGGCCCGCCCACCGCCCCGGCCGCGTGTGGCGCCGGAAGCGGGGTTGGGAAAGAGGGGGAATGCCCGAGGCGTCGCCCCAGGTCAGGCGCTGGTGTTGGCCGTCGCCGCCGAGACGTCGGAGAGCATGGCCATCTCGTTGACCGACAGGACCTTGTCGACGTTGAGGATGATGACGAAACGGCCGTTGACCTTGCCCATGCCGGCGATGAAGTCGGCGCGGATCTTGGCGCCGAAGGCGGGCGCGGGCTCGATCTCGGCGGCGGGGATGTCGAGCACCTCGGAGACGGCATCGACGACCACGCCGACGTCCTGCTTCCCGTCCTCGGTCTGCACCTCGATGATGACGATGCAGCTCTTGCGCGTGATCTCCGACGCCCCCTTGCCGAAGCGCGCGGACAGGTCGACCACCGGCACCACGGCGCCGCGCAGGTTGATCACGCCGCGGATGAACGCCGGCATCATCGGCACCTCGGTGAGGCTGCCGTACTCGATGATCTCCTTGATATGGAGGATGCCGATGGCGAACATCTCGCCGCCCAGCGCGAAGGTCAGATACTGGCTCTGATCCTCCTCCGCCACGGCCGGCCTGTTCTGTTGTGCCTGGATGACTGCGCCCATGCTCGGCCCCCTCAGAAACGCACGAATTCCGACTCGTCCGGCGTCACCGCCTCGACCCGGCGCGCGACGACGCGCGACGTGGCTGCGGCGGGCCTGGCGGCCGGCGCCGCTACCCGGTGCACGGCGGCCGCGGGGGCGGCCGTGCCGAGTTTGAAGAAGCTCATGGCCTGCTGCAGCTGCTGCGCCTGGCCACTCATCTCCTCGGCGGTGGCGGCGAGTTCCTCGGACGAGGAGGCGTTCTGCTGCGTGATCTGGTTGAGCTGGCTCATCGCCGTGTTGATCTGGGCGACGCCGGAGGACTGCTCCTCGCTGGCGGCGGTGATCTCCTGCACCAGGTCGGAGGTCTTGTTGATCGAGGGCACCATCTCGTCGAGCAGCTTGCCGGCCTTCTCGGCCATCTGCACGCTGTTCGCGGCGACCTCGCCGATCTCCTGCGCGGCGGTCTGGCTGCGCTCGGCCAGCTTGCGCACCTCGGCGGCCACCACGGCGAAGCCCTTGCCGTGCTCGCCCGCTCGCGCCGCCTCGATGGCGGCGTTGAGCGCCAGCAGGTTGGTCTGGTAGGCGATGGTGTCGATGATGCCGATCTTCTCGGCGATCTGCTTCATGGCCGAGACGGTCTGACCCACCGCCTCGCCGCCCTCGGTGGCCTGCCTGGCGGCCTGCGAGGCCATGGTGTCGGTGACCTTGGCGTTCTCGGTGTTCTGGTTGATGGAGGCGGACATCTGCTCCACGGAGGCGGAGGTCTCCTCCACCGAGGCGGCCTGCTCGCTCGATGCCTGCGAGAGCGACTGCGCGGTGGCCGCGACCTCCTCGGAGGCGGAGGAGAGATGGTCGGCGGAGGCACGCACGTCGGTGATGATCTGCGACAGCCGGGCGACCATGTTCTGCATGGCGGCGAGCAGCATGCCCGTCTCGTCGCGGCTGCTGACCTCGATCTTCGCGTTCAGGTCACCCTCCGCCAGCTGGTTGGCCACGCCCACCGCCTGGCCCAGCGGCCGGGTGATCGAGCGGGTGACCCAGAGGGCGCCGCCGGCGCCGATCACGAAGGCGGCGGCGGCCAGGATGAGCATCAGGGTACGCGCCGCGTTGTAGGTGTCGATCGCCTCCTGGCCGGTCTCCTCCATCAGCTTGCCCTGGTAGGTGATGAGGTCGTTCACCGCCTTGAAGTAGACCTGCTGCTTGGCGCGCAGCTCGGTGACCAGCAGCACCTTGGCCTCGGCCTGCTTCCCCTCGGCGACGAGCTTGAGGAACTGGTCCTGGCCGCCCACGAAGGCCGCGCGGGCGTCGGTGACTGCCTTGAACATCTCCTTGCCCTTGTCGCTGGTGATGCTGGACTCCAGCTTCTCCAGGCGGTCCTTGATGTTCTTGCGCGCCTCCACGATGCGCCCGAGTTCCTTCTCGACCTCGCCGCGATCGTCCAGGATCAGGGTGTTGCGCATGGCGCGGGCGATGATGTTGATGTTGTCGATGACGTCGTTGGCCAGCACCGTCTTCGGATAGCGGTCCTTGACCAGCAACTCCACGCCGGCGTTCAACTGTCCCAGGCGGGTGATGCCGACGAAGGCGATGACCGCCAGCAACAGCAACACCAGGCCGAAGCCCAGACCCAGGCGCGTGCCGATCTTCATGTTCTGGAACATACGATTACTCCTCTCTGACAAGACAATTATCTGGCTGGATTCACTGCAACAGCGGCGCACCGCTCTGGCGCGCGCCGAGCGAGGCGGTCTGGGCCTCGTTGCCGGCGGCGCGCTGGATCAACGCGGGCACGTCCAGGATCAGCGCCACCTCGCCGCTGCCGAGGATGGTCGAGCCGGAGATGCCCTTGAGGTGTGCGAACAGCCGGCCCAGCGGCTTGATCACGGTCTGGAACTCGCCCAGCAGCTCGTCGACGACGATGCCCGCCTTCTGCCCCGCGTAGTGGACGACGACGATGTTCTCGCGCTTGGCCATGGCGCCCTCGTGCTCGAAGTGGTCGCGCAGTCGCACGAAGGGGAGCACCTCGCCGCGCAGGTTGATGTAGCTGCGCTGGTGCGCCATCCGCCGGTCGGCCTCGGACAGCTCGACGCACTCCAGCACCATGTCCAGCGGGATGACGTAGGAGGCGCCGGAGACGCCCACCAGGAAGCCGTCGATGATCGCCAGCGTCAGCGGCAGGCGGATGCGCACCGTGGCGCCCTCGCCCGGGGTGCTGTCCAGCTCGATGGTGCCGCGCAGCGACTCGATGTTCTTCCGCACCACGTCCATGCCGACGCCGCGGCCGGAGAGGTTGCTCACCTGATCGGCGGTGGAGAAGCCGGGCTCGAAGATGAGCTGGTAGATCTCGCGGTCGGAGAGGCTCTGCTCCGCGGAGACGATGCCCCGCTCGATGGCCTTGGCGAGGATCTTGTCGCGGTTCAGTCCGCCGCCGTCGTCGGAGACCTCGATGACGATGCTGCCGGAGTCATGGTAGGCGTTGAGCCGCAGCGTGCCGCGTGCCGGCTTGCCGCGCTGCACGCGCGTCTCGGGCCTTTCCAGGCCGTGGTCCATGGCGTTGCGCACCAGGTGCATGAGCGGGTCGCCGATCTTCTCCACCACGGTCTTGTCGAGTTCGGTCTCGGCGCCGGTGATGACGAGCTCGATCTCCTTGCCCAGCTCGCGCGAGACGTCGCGCACGACGCGGTGGAAGCGGTTGAAGGTCTCGCCGATCTGCACCATGCGCAGCTTCAGCGCGCCGTCGCGGATCTCCTCCACCAGGCGTGAGATCAGCGAGGTGGCCTCCTGCAGCGTGCCGTCGCCGCAGCGCAGCGCCAGCATCTGCGCGCCGGCGCCGGCGATCACCAGCTCGCCGACCAGGTTGATGAGCTTGTCCAGCTTGTCCGCGTGCACACGCACCAGCTTGGCCTCCAGGGCCTTCTTCTCGCTGACCTGCGCCTGCTTGGCGACCGCGGCCTCGACCAGCTCCTTCTGCACCACCTGGCGCTCCACGAGGATCTCCCCGAGCGGCGGCGGCGGCGCGGCCTCGTCGGCGGGCGGCTGGTTGAGGGCCTGCATGCGCAGACCCTCGGCCAGTTCCTGCTCGGTCAGCACGCCGGTCTTCAAGAGGATCTCGCCCAGGCGCATGTTGTCCTCGGGCAGGCTCTCGATCAGCTGCAGGTATTCGCCCAGCTTGGAGTGCGGCGGCAGGATGCGCAGCAGGCAGTCGTCGCGCACGAACTCGAACACCTTCTCGATGCGTGCCTTGTCGACCGTGGTGTTGAAGTCGATCTCCAGACCCAGGTAGCACGACTCCGGGTCCTTCTCGTCGCCCAACGGCAGGCTGTCGCAGAGGGTGGTCAGGTGGACGATCTCGCCCAGGGTGGCGAGGTAGCGCAGGAAGGAGAGCGGGTCCATGCCGCTCCTCAGCACGCCGGTGCCGAAGCGGATGGAGATGTGCCAGCAATCGGTGCCCACCGGGCCGCCGCCGCTCACCTCGACGTCGGCGTCGGGGGTGGTGGCGGGCAGGGACGCGGACGCCGGCAGGAAGGCGCGCAGGCGCTCGGTCAGGCGGCCGCCGCGGGCCAGCAGCTCCTCGTCCGGCGACTCGGCGCCATCCACGAACACGCCGAGCAGGGCGCCGATGTGGTCCTTGCAGTTGAGCAGCAGGGCGATCAGGTCCGGCGTGACCGCGATGGCGCCGTCGCGCAGCTCGTCCAGCACGTTCTCCACCACGTGGGTGAACTCGACGATGAAGCCGCATTCGACCACCCCGGCCGCGCCCTTGATGGTGTGGGCATAGCGAAACAGGGCATTGACCGCCTCGCGGTCGTCCGGATTCTTTTCCAGCAGCAGCAGGGTGTCCTCGATATGTTCCAGCTGCTCGCCGCTCTCCTGCGCGAACGCCTGTTGCAGTTCATCCATGTGATGCCCTCGGTGGAATGCGTTGGGTTACTCGTGCGCGGGGATGACCATCGGGTCGCCGAAGAAGGTCGCCATGTCGTAGAGGTCGAGCACGTCGCGCACCGCGGCACTGTGCGCGACCAGGCGCAGGGCCTTGCCGTCCTTGCAGGCGGTCTTCTTCGCCAGCAGCAGCAGCTGGAAGCCTGCGGTGTCGATCTCGGTGACCTGCGACAGGTCCAGCTCCAGCTCGGCGCACCCCTCCAGGGCGGCGAGCAGCCGCGCCTTCGTCTCCAGCGCGTTGTAGATGGTCATCTCGCCGACGGGCGTCAGGCGCTCGACATTCGCTTGTTGCATGCGACCTCCCCTCAAAACAATTCGATCTTGGGCGGGGCCGAGGTACCTTCGTCGCTCCCTCCGGCCGCGCCGGCGCTGCGCTGGTGCACGGCGCGCTGCTGCGCCATGACGTAACTGCCGAACATTTCCTGCAGCTGCACCTCCAGGGGGGTGGGCAGTGCCTGCCCCGCCTCCAGCCGGCGCAGCGCCTCCGCCAGTTGCTCGGCATGCGCGTCGAGACGCCCCGAGGCCTGGGCGACGTGCTCGAGCTGCTGACGCACCACGTCCTGGAACTGCACGCTGGACATCGCCTGCACGAACATGCCGGCGATCTCCTCGCTGGTGCGCTGGATGGCGCCGAGCGCGGCGTTGCTCTGCCCGGCGAGGGCCAGATAGCGCCGCTCCATGTTGTCGAGCTGGACGGTGATGCGTTCCAGGAGGTCGCTCTCCTCGTTCAGGCTGCTGTCGGAGAGCTTGTCGGCGAACTGGCCCTGGATGGCGCCGGCGACGTCCTGGATACCCCGGCTGATCTGCGTGACGGCATCGCCGGTCTGCATGGACAGCTTGCGCACCTCGTCCGCCACCACGGCGAAGCCGCGCCCCGCCTCGCCGGCGCGCGCCGCCTCGATGGCGGCGTTGAGGGCGAGCAGATTGGTCTGCCCGGCGATGTGCTTGATCAACTGGACGATGCCCTCCAGCTGCTCCGCCTCGCGGACCACCGCCTCCACGCGCTCCTTGTCGCGCTGCGCCTCGCCGCCGCGCCTGGCGACGTAGGCGCGCATCTCGTCGATGGCCTGCCGGTTGGCGCGCGACTCCACCTCGGTGGCGGCCATCTGCGCGCCCGCATCGCCGCTGCCGTTGCTCGCGAGCATGGTGAGTTCGCCGAGCTTGCCGTCGATCGACTGCAGCTGCTCGACGATGCCGTAGGCGGCCTCCTCGGTCTGCTTGATGACGCTGTCGATGTGGCCGCGCGCGACCTCGTTGAACTTGCGGTACCCCTCGAGCTGCCCGGCGACCTCGGCCGCGATCTGGCGCTCGTCTGCGCGCGACGCCTCCCGCTCCAGGAAGGCCTGGTCGGCGCCGAAGAAGGTGTCGCGGTACACCAGCCGCGATATCAGGTAGGAGAAGACCAGCGCCCCCGCCAGGACCACCAGCGCCGCCAGCGCGTCCTCGCCGTATTCGGGCAGGCCGAGCGGGGTGAACAGGTAGGCATGCAGCTGATCGTGCAGGGCGACGATCAGGATGAGGATCAGGACGGCGGCGGCGAGGTTGCTGACAAGGAGCCGGTTGACGAAGGTCTTCGCACAGGTCTGCATGCAGGCCTCAGCGGACGACGAGCTTGATGGTGTTGATCAGCTCGTCGCCATTGACCGGCTTGACCAGCCACCCGGAGGCGCCGGCGGCCTTGGCCTCCTGGCGCTTGTCCTGCTGCGATTCGGTGGTGAGGAAGAGGATGGGCACGAAGCGGTAGGCCGGCTTCTGGCGCACCTCCTTGATGAATTCGATGCCGTTCTTGCCGGGCATGTTGAGGTCGGTGATGATCAGGTCGGGCTTCATCGTCCCGTTCAGTTTGCCCAGGGCCTCCTCGGCGCTGGTGGCCTTCTCGACGCCGTAGCCGGCCTTGCCAAGGATGCCGGAAAGGCTGAGGAGGACCGTGCTGGAATCATCGACACACAAGACTGTTTTCATCGGGCTACCGCTCCCAAAAGACAATTAGGGAACCTCTGCACTACCCCGCCCACTCGTTCGTGGCGACGAGTTCAGGGTCAATATCGTTTCGTAGGATGGGATCGAAACAGATGCTGAACGGTTCTTGGGCTCCAGCAAGCCCCTTCGTGGG